>CAVSPA010000019.1:0-13336 GCA_963729715.1 uncultured delta proteobacterium | reverse complement strand
CAAGCTGAAAGGAATCCCTGTCATCAAGCCGTGATTTCCCGATAAATGTTTTCATCTTGAGTGTGCGAATGATCTTCGGCTGTCCGTTTTTCTTGATTCCCCAAAGGTTGTAGCCCCATCCGCCATTCTTTTCGAATGGATAAAACGCCTTGCCCTTCCAGTCACCGGGACCGAGAAGATATTTTGTATAAAATGGAGCGATCGGTCCCATGACACCAAGTTGAAGTATTTTGGCTTTGTATTCGCCGTTGACTTTTGAGAACTCAGGTGGCGAAGCCGCGTAAAAGAGTTGCATGACATCAGACTTCGAAAGTTTTTCTATGTCGGCCAGAGTTGCTTTTTCCGGAGGCACCCCCAGGATCTTCTCCACACTCCGGCCATCTTGTCCGCCGATACCGTTTTGAAGGATGTTGATGCCCGTCAGGATAAGTATCGCAACAATCAGAATTCCAATACCTGTCAGAATTTTTATTCCCGTCTTCATAATGCTTCTCCTTTATTTCTCCTTTCAAATATTTTCTTATCTTCAATATCGGGTAATTTTATCATCCCTGCCGGCAGATCAGGTCTGCCTTCAACAGTTACTCCCCTTCTCCCGGCGAGAAGGGCTATTTTTCGTTTTCTCGCTTATCGGCTTTTGCCATTTGCCTTCACATGCATGGCGAAATCTTCAAAGGCCGACCGTGTTGTATACTTAAATTTATATCCAAGCTCCTTCTTGACCTTGTCATTGCTTGCTATCCAGGGATAGCGAATAAGATTGAGGCTCGAGCTGGGGAACTCGGTCATGAATCTAACACGCAGACGCCACATGAGATTGTTCATAGGCCACAGAAGCCATACGGGTATTTTCAAAGGCCATCCGCCCAGGATGCGGAGCATCTCATCAAAGGTCATGGTGCCGTCGGCTGCGAGGTTATACACCCCTGTCTTTTTATTCTTCAGCAGGAGGTACATGATCTCTACCAGATCGTCTTCGTGGATGTACTGGAACGGGGCGGTTGGAAGCGGAAGAATGCAAATTTTTTTGCGCAGATGCCGGGACAGTGGATTGTTGAATCCGGGACCTGCCACAAAGCAGGGACGTATGACTGTCATGAGAATATCGGGGTGCGTCTTTTTAAACTCCCCAGACCATATCTCCAACTCCTTCTTGTTCTTTGCATAGGTGAAGTTGTCATTTCCTCTCAATGGGCTTTCCTCGGTGAGGAGCTCCGGGTTGTCGGGATGGAACCCGTATGCCGTGCTCGACGAGCAGTCAAGAATCTGTTTGACGCCGTAAGCCGCAGACGCATTCAGGACATTCTTTGTTCCATTCACATTGATATCTTCCATGAGGGCAATGTTGTGGATGGGCGGCAGGATATAGGCGGTATGGATGACGCAGTCGATGTTCCTGCCGGAGAAGACTTCTTTGAGGTCATCTCTGACATCATATTTCATGAACTCTGTACTTTTTTGAAATAAATTGTGCAGGCCTGATGTCAATCCCGGTGATTCGCTTAACTTCAGGCTTTTCTTCAAAAAGCCTCACGAGCCTCTGCCCGAAATATCCGGAAGCACCGGTGATGAGGATATGCTCCATAAAAGACCCCTTTCCCATCGATTTCAAAAAGTGAAATTCCCTCTCCGGAGATCGTATAAACATTCCCTGGCTTCAGAGATGTTGATGAAAAAGATCATTGCGCACCCCTGAAGCCCGGAGGACTGCTTATTTTCTATCTTATCAATAATCCCTCCCACTGACTGAAGGATGAAATCTCACAGGGATAAAATCTACTCCACCCATGTGATCTTGGGAAATTCCCTGTCCACCGGCTTATCCAGGTGAACAGCCGGGTAACCCATGGTAAGAACCGTGCCTATGGTATTATAAGGCCACTCCATGCCAAGCTTTTTCCCGAACTTTTTCTTTGATCCCGGATCCATGTTCAACAAAGTGGCAACGAATCCCACATAGCAGGTGCCTAGCCCCAGCGAATGTGCGGCAAGAACCATGTTTTGTGCGCAGATCCCGATACCCAGATCAGGATCTGAGATATGAAGCTTATGTTTTAAGATGAAGATGGCAACCGGCGCGCCGAAAAAGCAGTCTAACTGACCTTCGCCGAATTTGGGTGTCATAAGGGCCTGGATAGCTACCATGGGCCGTTGGTCGATGGCGTTGGGCTTCACAACGGCAAGCATCTTTTTTAAGGCGGTCCTGCCCGGACCCTTACCCTGATAGAGCTTTGTAAAGATGCTCAGGAATTTTATGGTTGATGCCGACATCTCGTGCATCAGATTTTTATCGGTAACGACTACAAACTTCCAACCCTGGCAGTTTCCGGCTGAAGGCGCAAACCTGCCTGCCTCCAATACCCGCTGGATCATCTCCCTCGGGACCGGGTCCTTCTTGTAGACGCGTACGGAACGCCTCCGGTAAATCACCTTCTCCACATCGGTTATATGATCTTCGATCTCTGATAAGGGTGCGGGCATAGTCAGCATGAGCGGATTCGGCATGCCCAGGCCGACGGCCTTGGGATAATCAAAATCATAGGCAAACCTGCCCTTGCTTACCTGATAGTAATACGGAAATTCGAGCGCGCCCTGGGGGCAAACAGCCTCACAGTTGTGGCACGCCAGACAAACTTTGCCGAAATACGGCATTCCGCTGAATTTCGGCTCCTGCAATCCGCAGCCAAGGCACCTCTTACATTCCGCAGATGCCTGAGAATCGTCCAATGCAACACACACCTCCGCATCAGGCTGGCTGAGCCTCTTTTCTACCGGAATCGCGGCAGTATCATTCCGGATCATTCTCTTGAGGTCACTTAGCGGCACATCCTTGTAATTGATTTCTTTCTTCTCGGGCAATACCGCTTCCCTTCCCCTGATAAAAGCGTCTATGGCCGCGGCTGCCTTCCGCCCCGCGCCGATGGCCTCTGATACCTGGCCAGGACCTGTTGCGGAATCGCCGCCTGAAAAGATTCCTTTTTCAGATGTATGCCCCAGATTATCAACCGAAAACCAGGTTGAGCCTATAAGATTTTCGAACTCCTTCGGCATTAAGGTCCTGCCCGATGGCAGGAATGAACGCGTCAAAAACAATGTCAAACTTGCTTCCCTTTAACGGGAACCGGCCTTGGTCTGCCTGATTCATCCGGTTCTCCAAGCGCCATCCCCTGACAGGTCACTGTGGATTCTTTTCCATTATTCGATATTGCAACTGGAGCGCACAGGAATTTGATCTTCACGCCTTCTTGTATGGCTGCATCAACCTCTTCTTTATGTGCCGGCATCTCGGCGACAGTCCTGCGATAGAGAATAGTTACTTCCGAACCCATCCTCCGGGCCGTCCGGGCCGCGTCAATGGCCGTGTTACCGCCGCCTGCGACGACAACCTTTTTCCCCGGTTTGAATGGCTTATTCTCCTTTACGGACTTCAGAAAGGCCAGACCCGGAATAAACATTATTTGCATCTTCGCACTTTACAGCCAGGGCGGTACTGTTCTGTGCCCCCAAAGCCACATAAATTGCTTTAAACTCTTTCTTCAGATCATTGAGCGATATATCCCTGCCAATCGTGACATTCAGTTTCATGGTGATGCCGATGTCGATGATCCGTTTCAGTTCGCTGTCAACAACCGCCTCCGGAAGCCGGTAGCGGGGAATGGCATAGGTGAGCATACCTCCGGGTTTTGCCGCTGATTCAAACACTGTTACCTGATACCCGAGTTTTGCCAACTGATAGGCACATGACATTCCCGAAGGACCGGAACCGACAACCGCGACTTTTTCCTTGATGATCCTGTCAGGTTTTTCAAAAGCGAGACCCTTATTGATAGCATAGTCTCCGATAAAACGTTCCATGTTGTGGATATTGAGCGGACTGTCCACCCCCGACCGGTTACAGGAATCTTCACATAAATGCGGACAAACTCTTCCTGTGATTGCAGGCATGGGATTTGTCGCTGTGATCATCTTCCAGGCATCTTCATACGAACCGCCTTTGGATAGAAGCTGCATATAACCTCTGATGTCTGTCCCCGCCGGACAGCGGTACTGGCATGCGGCCTCTTGCTTTGAGGAAGCCTCTTTCCGTTGAACCATCTCTATGGTCTGGCATGGACACTGCTTGATGCAAACACCACACCCAATGCACTTGTCCAGGTCCACCTTGACGGAAAACGGCCGGTTGGTTACCGGCGGATCGTTCATGTAAGTGAACTTACTCGGTTGAAATGATCCTGTCATTGCTCATACTCCTTTCCCTAAGTATTGATCCGTATGTTATCAATTTATTCTTATACCATCTCTTTTCCGCAAACAAATGTTTGTTCGCGACAGAACCTTTAATGGAGGGGTGGCCGCCCCGTATGAATCAGATCATAACGCCCCTCAAAACTATTATTACATTTCCGGGGCAACCACTAGGAGGAGCCTGCCCTGAATGATGAGGGGCCATTACACACCATAAAAATCCTGATCCCACACGCAGGACAGCCACTTTGACATAAACTAAGGTTCAAATATTCTCTGTTCGTTCTTTACTCAAACCTTTTCCAATATGTGAATGCCCATGGCTGCTTCTTCGACGCCGATATTACCGCCGCCGTTTTCCGCGAGTCCCAACCTTGCCCCATCTATCTGTCTTTTTCCGGCTTCTCCCCGGAGTTGTGTAACAAGCTCATGAATCTGGGAAAGGCCTGAAGCGCCAATGGGATGTCCCTTGCATTCCAATCCGCCGCTGACATTGACAGGCATTTTGCCTCCCAGCCTCGTCGCTCCCGATTCCGCAAAAGGTCCGCCCTCACCCATGGGACAGAGCCCCATGGATTCCGTCTGATGGAGTTCCCCCCACGACGTGGCATCATGAACTTCCGCGAAATTGATATCCCTGGGATCAACTCCCGCCGCGTTATAGGCCTTATGCGCAAGGCGCTCTCCGATATCGGGCGCGTTGATGTCGCGGTCGGCGCCCGTCCCGAGAATGGACGCTCTGATCCGCACAGGCCGCGCATTTGTCAATTTTTTAAGAAATTTCTCCGAACAAATGATGGCTGCCGCGGCGCCGTCGCCAACAGGGGCGCACATGGGCCGCGTTAAGGGATAGGCTACAGGTTTTGCGGCCAGAACTTCTTCCACAGTCATGACCTCCTGATACTGGGACAAAGGATTAAGAGATCCATGGAAATGATTTTTTGAACATATCACCGCCAGCTGGCGCTGTGTTGAATTGAAACGGCTCATGTGCCACCGGGCGCCCATGGCATAAGCATCCATAAAAATGCTGCGCCCTTCCCCCGGAGCAGATTGGTCTTCAGGAATCTTAACGGTAAAAGTTTTACTTAATTCCATTATATTTTCTATATGCTTTGCGAAATTACCCACATCCATGCAGGTCGCGTAAGCGCCCAGGGACAAGGCTTTATTGGGATTAGTGATCTTTTCCGACCCGATGGCCAGCGCCACATCGTACATACCCGCCCGAATCCCCGTATACGCCAGATGGAGGGCGGTGGAACCGCCGGCACAGGCATTCTCCACATTGGTAATAGGAATATTGCCGACTCCCATATTGCGCATGACCACTTCACCCCGGATGGAATGCTGATTATCAAACATCCCCCAAAATGAATTGGCAAAAAATACCGCTTCCATATCTTCTTTAGTAAGACCGGCATCTTTTAAAACCAGTTCAATGGCCTCATGCGCCATACTCTGAACTGTCTTATCGGGATACTTGTTAAATCTGATCATACCGGCGCCGATTACATAAACACTTTTCATGAACAACTCCTTCTCAATTTTGTGCGCGAATTTCTTCCTGTAAAATCAAAACGGCCAATACCATTTTCAACGATGGCTGTCCGTCAGCCTCCATAAGGTCTTTCTCCGTGGAGGAGTTCGTTGCCGATAGCAAGCGTCAGACTCTCATTGGAGCCGTCCTCGATCCTGGTGGAAGTGATGTCGCGGAATAACTTTTCAATGACATACTCCTTGGTCAGACCGTTACCGCCGAAAATCTGGAGGCAGTTCTGGGCCACGTCAAAAGCAACTCTCGAGCAGTACACTTTGGCGGCCATGGAGTATGTAGTGTTAGGCGGAAAATCCCAGAGGTTGTACATCATCACGTTACGTGAAAGCTGACGGGCCGCTTCGATGCTGATGAACATCTCGGCAAGCCTTCTTTTCACGTCCTGGTGCTCGCACAAGAGCTTGCCGCCCTGAACCCTTTCCTGGGTGTACTTGAGTGTCTCTTCAAAAGCGGCTCTGGCGCCTCCCACGCACATAATGGCCATGTGGGCATTGGCCGCTCCCAGCACGAGGTCGGTCATTTGTTCGTAGGAATCTGACAGCGAGAAGATACGCTCCTTGGGCACCCGCACATCATCGAAGTAGATCTCGCCCTGGGGGAGGTCCCTTTGTCCGATCTTCTCTAATGGTTTCCCCCTGGTAACGCCCTTGTCCGTGAGGTCGGCAATGGCGATACCTCCGCCTGCCAATCCCATAGAGGGATCGGTGCCGAAGAAAAGCAGCGACATGGATGCCACGGTTCCATTGGATACCCATGCAGCCTTCTGTCCGTTTAATATCCAGTCGTCGCCGTCCTTTTTGCCCACGAGTTGATGGGTTATTTTGGGATTGTGAAAGTGGGGTTGAAAGGGCGTGAGTATGTCCGAACCATGTTCCGACTCTGTGATAGCCCAGCATCCCAGCATCGAGCAGTCCGTATCCGCCACGTAAGGTTTGAGAACGATATCCTCAAGCTGAGGATATTCCGCCATGATCATGTTTGCAAAAAATGTGGGGAAGACGTCAACGCCGCAGGAAACGGCAATGCCTATGCTGGCTACCGCCATCTCCTCAAAAAAGATGTGGAGCCCCAGGGGATCGAGTCCGATACCTCCGCTCTCCTGAGGGATGAAGATTGTATGGTACCCGAGTTCATGAGCCTTCCTCATACAGGTCCAGTAAGGTGAATCTTTCTTAGCCACGTCTTCAGCGCTCATTTTGTCGAGCTCGATAGAGGCCGGTCTCACCACTTCTGTGGCGAATTTCCTTACAGCCTTCTTGAGAGCCTCGTGCTCTTCCGTCAACTGTATCGGGTTTGCCGCGTGCAGGTCAAGATAATCGTATGCCATTGTATTCTCTCCTTATTGCCGAATTTGTGTAATTTTTAAAACCTGTAGACATTGGCCGCGTCCTTGCTGAATTCATCACGTAACACGCGATCGAGATTTTTCTCGGAAGCGGTTTTTGGAATGTCGTTCACGACCTGGAGAAACTGCGGTATATAGCTCTTCTCCAGGGACTTATTCAACTCTTTGGAAATCTTCTTCATATCCAGTTTCGCACCGGGCGCTAAAACCACGGCAGCCACGATGTCGCTCTCGCCCGGCGAACCTGATTCCGCCGGAATGCCGTACACGCAGACGTCGCTCACATAGGCCAGATCGGCTAAAGCCTTCTCTACATACTCAGGCAGAATGAAATCCCCCTGGCGGCGCAATCCTCCGCCCTTGCGGAAATCGAAGAACAGCCAGCCGTTCTCATCCTTGTGGCACATATCGCCGGTCCGGAGCACCCCGCCTCTTGTTTTTTCTTCGGAAGCCTTGTTTTTCCCCAGATACTCCACTTCCACTTTGCCCTGTTTCTGGGCCACGACCAACTCCCCGATCTCACCGGGCGCGCATTCGGAATCGTCGTCGCGTACGATCTTCATCTCCATAAGCCCTTCTATGGGCTTTCCAAAGGAACCGATGGGGCCCTCCCCCGGAGGATTGTGCGCGAATCCGCCCTCCACCGCTCCGTACCACTCATGAATCTTCACATTGAAGCGTTTCTCGAAGTCCGCCCAAATACTTAGCGGCGTCCCGGCGCTTAATACTTTGCGTACGGGATTATCCGCGTCGTTTGCCGCTCTGGGTTCGCTGTAGATGCCCATCATCATTCCGCCCAACAGCGAGAAGGTGGTGCAACCATGCTTGCGGCAGACGTCCCATAGCCTGCTCTTGGTGAACTTGCGGCTGATGACCGCGGGGATATTCAGCATGAGAGCGGGTACCAGAGTGACCGACTGGGCGTTGCCGTGGGTGAGCGAAAGACCGGTGTAGAGCTTGTCGTCAGCGGCGTATTGCCAGATGAACTGGGCAAGCATTGTGAACTGGGGCATCCTGTGCGCTTTGATGACCACACCCTTGGGGTCGCCCGTTGTACCGGAGGTATAGATAATTTCAAACGGCGTGTTCAGTTCCCTGTTCATGTTGGCCGGCAGGCCGGCTTCCGGACCTTCGAGTATTTCGTTCAATGACGGGAACTGATTGAGGATAGGCTTTTCAAAGCCTTCCTTGTACGCTACACCTATCACCTTCACGTCTTTAAGCTCCGCGAGCGATTTTTCCACATCAGGAGCAAACTCGTTGGTAAAGATGATCCCCTTTGAATTCGAATCCTTGATCTGGTAACTCAGTTTGCTCCCTTTGGAACGCGGATCAATGGGGACGACTACCGCGCCCGTGATGGATGCCGCAAGCAGAGTATAGAGAAATTCCGGATGATTGCGCATGACCAGACTAAAGCGGTCACCCTTGCCGATTCCCGCTGATTGAAGGGCTTTGGCTACCTTGCACCCGTTTACAAACAAATCTTTATATGTAACGATCTCGTCTGAGAGTTTCTCTCCGTTCTCAAAAGTAATCACCGGGAAGTCCGGCATTTTCTCGCACTTTTGCGCTACCTCATCAGAAAATAGCCCTTTTACATAGTCTTCAGACATAGTAACTCCTTGTTCATATATTACAGTACTGCACGCGGCATACGGATTGCTATATGCCGTGTTTCTTCATATACTCGGGATACATCTCGTAAGCGGGTTTCAACACCGGCAGGAGCTTCATAACCTTGGCAATGTTGCCCCTCGACTTGATCTTGCGCGTAGCGAGCGCCACAGGAAGACTCAGCTCTTTTTTCCAGTAAGCGTGGCAGACATCGCCGGCAAGCTGCATGGTAACGTCGGCCTTGAGGTTCTGCTCTCCAAACTCAACCCCATCCGGACCGACCCAGAGGATGGCGCTGGGATCAGAGATCTCAAATTTGATTTGGACACCGGATTCTTTTAATAACGTGCTGAACTCAGGCTTATCGTAGAGTGCCTTCCAGAAACCGCCGAGTACTTCATAGAGATATTCCGTATTCTTAAAAATCGCCATAGCTATCCTCCTCTTTCGTCTTTTTAATACCGGAGCATATGAAGCATGAAGTCATATGCATTTTTGTATTACGTTCTAAAATAGCAACAAATGTGCCAAACAACGCACACGCGTGAATCATCGCGTCAAGACCCGCGTTTTGAAAGGACTATGGGTTTTCTTTGCTGTTTAGAATGCAATGGCAGGCAAGGGACCGATTTTGCATCTATGCATATGATAGAGAGGTAACTTTTTAATATCCAATTTAAATCAACTTGTTAAACGGTTTCGCATTTCGTCCAATCTTTTGCGCGAATGCGAACGACTCATACTAATTCCAGGCGTCGATGTCGGCTTCCCTAAACGTTTGTAAATACGGGAGTGATCCGAAGGGGACACGATATAAACAGATTATTTCCTTACCGATGATCTGCGCCAAAATGGCGTAGATCACATACGCCTCGCTGCTTTAAGCCTTGCGCCGCAATTTCATCCTGGATTTAGAAATGGTATTATTCGGTGAGGCGGTTCTTTTTTCTGTAGAGCGTTGACAGATCAAGCCCGGACAGGATGGATGCCTGTTTAAGGTCATCCCCTGTATCGGCCATCAGGTTCTTCATGTACCGTGACTCAAACAGAGCCTTTGCCTGTTCATAGTTATGCGGCATGTCTTTTGCCTCCCGCGGGTCATTACAACCATTGCGGTATTCATGGGGAAGGTCTTCCAGCGTTATCATCGGCCTTCTGGAAAAGACGGCTATCCTCTCCACAAGATTGCGCAGTTCGCGCACATTGCCCTCCCATGGGTACTGCATGAGACAGGCAAGCACCTCCGGCGGAAACCGCTTTTTTTTGATTGCGTTTCGCTCGCATACCTGATGCATGAAGTGATCCAGCAATAACGGTATGTCTTCGCTCCTTTCCCGCAGAGGCGGGACCTCGATCCGGATGACGTTGATGCGATAGAAGAGGTCCTTCCTGAAATCACCCTGCCTGATGAGATTCGCGAGGTCGGTATTTGTTGCGGAGATGAGTCTGAAATCCACCTTGATGGACTTGGCCCCTCCGACTCGCATGATCTCGCATTCCTGAAGAACTCTCAGCAGCTTTACCTGGAATGATGGCGATGTTTCTCCGATTTCATCGAGAAAAATAGTCCCGCCCCGCGCCGCCTCAAAATATCCCTTCACCGTGGCATTGGCACCGGTAAACGCCCCCTTTTCATGGCCGAACAGAGTGGGTTCCAGGAGAGTCTCGCTCAAGGCCCCGCAGTTCACGGCAAAAAACGGCTCATTTGCGCGGGGACTGTGGGCATGGATATACCGGGCAATCAACTCCTTGCCTGTCCCGCTTTCACCCAGGACAAGCACCGGAAGATTCAACTGAGCAGCCCTCGCGGCCTGCTCGATGGTTGTTTCCATGGCTTTGCAGGCATACACCATTTCCTGACCGGCGGTCCCGGAGATGATTTCCTGTTTCAGCCGCTCATTCTCGCGGATAAGCATCCTGCGCTCGAGACAGTTTTTGATGTCCAGCTTGATTTTATCGATACTGCCAAACGGTTTGGCAAAGAAATCGTTAGCGCCGAGCCTCATGGCTTCGATGACAGAATCCATGTCGCCGTAAGCCGAGATCATGATAATCATGGTAACCTCATCCAGAATACGAATTCGCTTTAGGACTTCCATGCCGTCTATGCCGGGCATACGTATATCCATAATGATGAGGTCAAAGGCCTCGTTCGCCCATTTTTTGAGCGCCTCAGCCCCGTCTTTTGCGAAACTCACGCGGTACTCGTCCTTGGGTAGAATCCCCTTGAAGTAAGCCCTCGTGTATTCCTCGTCGTCCACTACGAGTATGTTGGGTAGATTTTTTTCCATTGCATCCTCATCTTGTTGCCGGCAAGTAGGTGGTAAAGGTAGCTCCCTTGCCTGGTGCACTCTCTACACTAATCCTCCCCCCGTGGTCATGGATGATCCAGTAAGCGAGGCTCAGTCCGATACCCGTACCGTCATCCGCCTCCTTCGTGCTGAAAAACGGCTCGAACACTCTGGGAATGTCTTCCTCCGGTATCCCGCAGCCGGTATCGGTTATGGCCACGACAACCTGCCTTCCCCGAAAGCGGTCAGACCCGCACGTAACCGTGATGACACCTTTGTCGCCTGAGGCCTGTGCGCTGTTGAGAAGCATGTTCATAAAGGCCTGCTGCAGCAGTACCGGGTCGCCGCTGATGATGGGCGTGGATCGATAGATTCGCTCAACACGGATGTTCTTGAACATCGGATGCTGCTTTATGAGCATGTCGATGCCCGTGTCGAGTACTTTCCTCACGTCTATATCCACCTTGGGCACGTCCTGCTGCTTCCGGGAGAAACGCAGCAGTCTGGAGATAACTTCTTTGCAGTTAACGCCTGCATCCTTGATCATCTTCACATAAGGGTATTTTTCATCATCCTTACTTATCTTTTCCAGAAGGACATCGGCAATATTCACCACGCCAACCAGCGGGTTATTGAGCTGGTGAGCAAGACCGCTAACCAACTCACCAATGAAGTTCATCTTCTGCGACTGAATGAGGTTCTTCCTGAGCTGATTCGCCTTCTCTATGTCCGCAGCCAGGAACAGGGTTGCAATATCCTTGCCAGTCTTTTCATCCTTGATTTTGGTGCTGTAGAGCTCGATGGCAAAGCTGGATTTGTCGGAACGGTAGATATGCAAAGTGTCGTACCAGAGGACCTTGGAGGAGACCGCGGCGTCGATCTTGGGGAACTCCTCTTTGGGGAAAAACCGGTCCACGGGGGAGTTGTACACCTCACCCGCCTTGAATCCCAGCAGCCGCTCTGCGGTCTTGTTGAAGCTGACGACCCTGCGTTTACTGTCAACCGAGATGACCATATTAGGCGACGCATCGAGCAACTGGGCCAAGTAGCTCTGGGACATCCTCAACTCTTCGCCTGCCTTCTCTGCCTTGCGCTTCTCTCGGTAGAGATCTTCCTCAATCTCCACGAACGTAGCGATCATCTTATGCTCCTTGAGCCTCTTTGCCAGGAACCTGATGATCATGTCTCGCTTGTAGAACTGGGGGTAGTAGTGATCGATGGTGATTGAGAAATCATCGTCCGTGCTGTTCACGACCTTGTTATAAAACTCCAGGCCTTGTGGATAATCTTGAAACTTCTTATATATCTCCATGGTGTTGTGACCGATGATCTCCTGTCTCTTTTTGCGGGTATTCTGCTCCTGTTTCTTGTTCACGTAAATGATGGTGCCGTCCTCACTGAACAACATAAAACCTATAGGGGCCTCTTCAATGATGGTCTCGAGCAAACTTGTTCGCTCTCTGAGTTTGTTAATCTCGTCAAGGGACGCTGTATCAGCTGCAGGCTCATCCTGTTCATGGAAAAAAAAAGCGATGAGATTCTCGGCGGGGATGGACCGCATCGTATAGTTCCTGTTGCCAAGCGCCACACTCCGGCATACAAGGGGTTCATGGAGTGTTTCATTTCCGATATACTGCCTCAGTTCAGGCAATATATCCAAAAGACTGCCCTCGGCATTGAGGCGGGCGTCTTTGGGCAGGATCGTACAGCCCGAACTTGCATCAATGATCTTGAAATTCTTTGTGGTTATAATCACCGCTTGGGGCATGGTCATTCTCCATAGTATCCGCTAATCAAGATCGGTAGATGTAATCAATCGTTCCGTATGGAAGAAATTCTGATAAAACATTGTTTATCTAAATGTGCGATATAGGAAAATTCCGTTTGTATGTCAATTATTTTTAAAGTGGTCATCTCCCTGTGAAATATTCCACAGGCCTGTAAAATCAGAAATACAATGCAACAAGCCTTTAAAACATCCGGGTTTGTCCGAGTCTTTTCTTCCCGGCCACATAAAGGATTTAGAAAATCGATCGGGGTTTTTTAACTTGATTAAACGGTGTGAGATAAGAAGAATATTATCCCTGCAATTTCTTTCCGGCAGTGGGATTTTCGATAGCACGCCATATAATATCAAAGTACATGTTGGTATAGGACGTCAAGCTGTCTTTTCTTTTCAAATATAACCACATATAGACAAAACGATGAATTATTCCATAAAGTATATCGAACATGAATTCAGTAGCGATATTCGGATCAAGAAGGCCTTTGCTCTGCCCT
>CAVSPA010000018.1:0-90941 GCA_963729715.1 uncultured delta proteobacterium | reverse complement strand
CTCGATTCCAAGCCCCACGAATGTTTTTGTCACTCTAACAAACGTCACCTGTTGCAAGTGGTAATCCTTTTATTCTACATGGAAAGTTGAGGACAAGTAGGTGCAGTCAGCACTACCATCGGTCTTGCGATTTAGAAAAAAATCACTAATCTTAGTTACTGATGATCAAATCTCTATTATTGATAAGCACAGTCGATAAATTAGTATCTCCAAAACCGGCTGTTCCTTTTATCCAATCCGGATCTTCCCGTTTTTAATGTCGCCTGCTATGCCATCCTTGATCTGTTTCACAACGTCTCTGAACGCCTCTGCCAGCTCGGCGCCCGACTCACCGGACTTGTTGTCATACAGCGTCGCGCTATCCGTTTTGGTGGAGGTTTTGTCATATTCCGATAACACTTTGCCTGTCTTAGCGTCCAACACCTGAACCTTTAAATCAACGACCGCTTCAATATTGTAAGAAGTGATTCCCAAAAGGAGCAACAGATTGACAACCGGGATGAACTTGATGGGGTTGTGTTTTGTCTTCCAGTAAAACCGCTTGATCTCACCCTTGAGAATCAAGTCATCCTTGTTACCGTGCGCGGGGAAATCAACGCGGGCGAACATCTCCGAAGATCGAAAATCTTCCAGCACTTTCGAGGTGACCTTTTCATCAATATCAGGGATGGCCTTGGTCACCTCCTGATCGTCCGCGGGCCGGCTGTCAACGAATTTGTCCATACCTATAACGGTGTCATTCTGCTGCATCGTGCTCAAAGAGGGAACGTAGCGGAAAGGCACGGAACCGTTTAATGTTGAGCAACCCGACACAAGAAATAAACAGCATAACGCCAATATGATTCTTTTCATTCTTCACCTGCCCTTGATATCGAAATGATCATGTAATGAAACAACGGCTCCCATTCAGTCAAAAGCCGCGGAACAATCGTCGCGTGCAATCTTGCATAATCAATGAATTTTATCAAGATGAGATCATGGCCGGCATTTTTGTCAAAGTCTAAAAATCATTGATCGCGTCAATAAGATTTCTGAGCTTGCCGAAGTCTCTGCGGTTGAAGTCTACTAAAAGCCGAGGCAGATGAATAATTTCCGTGTCATCCATCTCAGCTTCCAACGCCGCGGATGGCTCGATATCGCCCTCGGGCGTAATGATGTCATGAAACCGATCCCTCAGTTCCCCGATGTCATGGGAGCCGAGCTGAGAGGTGAGTCGTATCACAAGCCGGCCGTGCACATACCGCATGCTGTGATAGCGGCGATAGAAATGCTTGATCTTCTCTACCGCTTCATCCACGGAGCAGACCCGTTCGAAAAGCGCAAAGTCCGACTGGCAGATATAGCCGCGAGCCAGAAGCTCTTCCTCGAGGAGCTTGATCAGGTGTATCCAGTATGAACAATCCGGATCATCCACGAGCACAAGCGGCATGGGATTGCGTTTGCCGGTCTGCACCAGGGTGAGTGTCTCCATTGCCTCGTCGAGTGTGCCGAAGCCGCCCGGGAAGAGCGCCACGGCGTCGGCTTCTTTAAGGAATGCGACTTTGCGGTTAAAAAAATATTTGTAATTGATTTGCCGCGGGTTGCCTTCGACCACAGGATTCGCTTTCTCTTCGAACGGCAGGCGGATGTTCACAGCGAAGGAATGCTCGGAGCCGGCGCCTTCGTTTGCGGCCTGCATGATTCCTCCTCCCCCGCCGGTGATGATCATATATCCCGCCTCAGCGAGCTTTTTCCCGAAGAGCTTTGCGAGCTCGTATAAAGGATCACCCGGCTCCGTGCGCGCCGAGCCGAAGACCGTGACCTTGCGCACGTCCCGGTAGGGACCGAAGACTTTGGAAGTGAATCGCATCTCCTTGAGCGTCGAGTTCATGAGCTTGAGGTCCGCGCTCTCGTCGTCCTCCTGCCCGGCCTTGAGTGAGGCGATAATCATCTCGCGGATGTATTCTGGCCTCTTGATGCCCCCGGTGGTCTCCATCAATTGTTCAATGATTTCGTCAACGGGGCCGTTGCTTCTGCTGAAATTAATTTTCATGGTTTCTCTGCGCTCCTGCTGGTTTCTTCTAGAAGAATTATTATATAAACAATAAGCCATCTTTGATTTTTTGTCGAGAAGGAAGAGGAAACACATAACTTCCTGCACTCGTGATTTTAGTTATTGATTAAGATTGTGAAGATCACAAATGGAAATGAATGGTGAAGGGTTACTGTAACTCAGCCAGAGTCTTCTTCGTCCGTGTCGCTCTTCTCGGTGATCGTTATATTTCGCTATCGATCACGCCATTGCGAAATAAAACAAAGACTATTGCGAATATTCGCAATTTTTAATCCCTGCCTTTTGTAAGTGCCTAATTGTGTTGCAATTAAGTTTTGGCATGTTCTGTGCCTCTTTACAGATTCAAGAGGAAAATAAATATGAGTGGTCTCGGCACATCATTTATTGGAAATCATACTGCCATCCGGGGCGCTGAGGTGCCAACTGGCAACGAGATAGGGAAAATCTAAAGGGAGGAGAAAACAATCATGAGTAAAGTCAGTATAATCGGTGCCTATAACACAAAGTTTGGTTCCTTCGTCGAAAAAAACAGAGAAACCTGTGAAATCAAAGATCTTAAAAGCTACTATGATCTTATCATAGAAGCAGGACAGGGCGCTCTTAAAGATGCAGGTGTAGAGGCTAAAGATATTGATGGCATCTGGCTGGGCACCTGTTCCCCGTCAATGTTCGCTAATCAGGAACACGCCGGTCCTTTGGCATTGGAGGTAGCTCCTAACGACCTTAGATTTGTCCATACGACAAGAACTGAGGGCGCTTGTGCTTCATCTTCGATAGCGTTGTACAATGCTATTTTCGGGATTGAATCAGGAAGATTCAAGAGAGTCCTGGTTATCGGTGTTGAAAAAATGAATCTTCTGGATACAAAGGGGACGACTCACGCCTTAGCCTGTTCTTCTCATTGGCCGACCGAAGGTGCAAGGGGCATGACCTTCCCGGGTCTCTTTGCAGAATATGCAAAAGGATACATGAAACACTACAATTATTCCCTCGAGGAATTGAGAAAGATGATGGCGACTGTTGCCGCCCTCATGTACAAAAATGGCGTAGAAAATCCATTGGCGCATTTCGGCAAAGGTTCTCCACTGGATAAGATGCAGCTCTTCACCGCTCAAGCGATTCTTAACATGCCTTTAGAAGGAAAAGGAAGCAATCCAATAGTTGCCGATCCCTTGAGGCTTCATGATTGTTCTCTGATATCGGACGGCGCTGCGGCGCTCGTGCTTGCGCCGACGAGCGACGCCAGGGCAATAAGTAAGAAGGTTGTAGAAATTGCCGGAATTGGTTCCAAAACGGAAAGAATAGCGGAAAGTGTCCGTCCGAACATGTATGAGCTTTCTGCCGGTAAACTGGCAATAAAGCAATCTTTTGCGGAAGCGGGAATTACAATAAACGACGTAAACTTTGCCGAAGTCCATGACTGCTTTACGATCAATCAGCTGCTCAGCACAGAGGCACTCGGGCTTTCTGAAGATGGTCGGGCCGGATTTGATTATATGGAAGGAAGATTCACCCGCGACGATACATGCCCGATAAATCTTTCCGGCGGTCTCAAGTCGAAAGGCCACCCTGTAGGAGCAACCGGAGTGTCCATGAACGCGCTTATTTATAAGCAGCTTGTTGGGGAGCCTATTGGAGCCAAACCCACCAAGGGCCAGCCGGAAATCGGGGTTGCCTTTAATGTAGGCGATTCCGCGGTAACCAATTGTGTCACTACACTGAAAAGAATAAAGTAATCTTCGCTTCAATGTAATGAGGGGAAAAAATATAAGATCGACACCGAAATACGAGGAGGGCAAGCAAAGTGGAAAAGACAATAAGCATGGAAAAAGCGACAGAGATGGTCAAAGATGGAATGACCATTATGGTCGGTGGTTTCCTGGGAGTAGGAAACCCCCTGGCTATGGTAGATGCATTAGTAGATAAGGGCGTGCGAAATTTAACCCTTATTGCTAATGACACGGCAACACCACAAGTGGGCATTGGTAAATTCGTAATTAATAAGCAATTGAAAAAAGCGATCGTGTCGCATATCGGGACAAACCCGGAAACAGGTCGGCAAATGATTACCGGGGAATTAAATGTCGAACTCATACCTCAGGGCACGCTGGCAGAACGCATTCGCTGCGGCGGAGCAGGACTGGGAGGATTTCTTACACCCACGGGTGTAGGGACAATTGTCGACGAAGGCAAGCAAAGATTAGTAATAGGCGGCAAGGCATATTTGCTGGAATTGCCTTTACGCGCCGATGTTGCTTTGTTGTCCGCGCACAAAGCTGACAAATTCGGCAATTTAGTTTTCCGGCGCAGCACCCGTAATTTCAATCCCATTATGGCTTTTGCTGCAGATGTAGTTATTGTCGAAGCGAAACATATCGTGGAAATAGGGGGAATTGACCCCGATGAAGTAATGGTTACCGGAGTTGTTGTAGATTGGATTGTAGAGGGTAAAGGAGGAAATCGATAATGAATAGCAAAGAAATTATCGCAAGAAGAATCGCTTTAGAGCTCAAGGATGGGGACGTCGTCAATCTCGGTATCGGGCTTCCCACGATGGTATCCAATTATCTGCCTAAAGGCGTTAATATCATGCTGCAATCAGAAAATGGTTTTATTGGTATCGGGCCATTGAAAGATGTTGATCCGGATTTGGTCAATGCCGGGGCACAGCCTGTAGGACTGGTTCCGGGCGCAGCGATGTTTGATAGTTGCACTTCCTTCATGTTGATCCGCGGAGGCCATGTCGATGTTACTGTCTTAGGCGGGCTGCAAGTGGACAGCAAGGGAAACCTTGCTAACTGGATGGTTCCGGGCAAGATGGTTCCGGGCATGGGTGGTGCGATGGACCTGGTATCAGGCGCCAAAAAAGTTATCGTGGGCATGGAGCATACCTCGAAAGACGGCGGACCAAAAATCCTTGTGACTTGTGATCTGCCGCTTACAGGAAAAGGCGTTGTCAACGTGATTGTAACTGAACTGGCCGTAATTCGTGTGATACCAGAGGGCCTTGGTCTAATTCTGGAAGAAACCGCTCCCGGCGTTACAGCGGAGGATGTTGTTGCCAAAACACAGGCAAAGTTAACAATCAGTCCCAATCTGACAACCATGAAAGGTTTGTCGAATTAGGATGAAATTGAAAGAATATTTTTAGACGACGCGCACAAGGCATTCCAAAACACGGAATGCCACCCAGCTCCAACATGCAACAAGAAAATAAAACTGCACGCTTCAATTGCTGTGCAGGACATCGGGAATGATAGCTGTAGCCTTGCAGAGGAGCAGGCTTCAAACAGAATATTCTTGACGCCTGCCGGTGAGGAGAATGCTGATCGCTGCAGCCGCGAGCACCAGCCCCACGCTGCATAGGAAGTAGCCGTGATAGCCCCAGCGGGCGACGAGCGCGCCGCCCAGCACGGGACCGAGAAAAAATCCCGCATGCGTGGCAAAGAGAATCAGGTTTGCATTCAAGGGGCGGAAGCGGGGAGGTGAGACCTCAAACATCAACCCATGGAATGTAGGCTGTCCCATTCCCATGCCAATCCCGAAGATTATCGCGACCAGTGATATCGCCCACGCGCCGGGCAGGTTGTCCAGTGCCAGATATCCGATGGCGATGATAACAAACGTGGCCATCACTATACGGACTTTGTCGAACGCATCGAGCAGCCGCCCGCCCAAAAGACGAAACGCAATCATCAGTCCCGTCTGCACTGCGAAAAAAGACCCCACATTAGTGATTCCCTGTTCATCCGCAAATCCCTTGATCAGGAAGAAAATGCTGCTCCAGATGCTTAAATAAATTGTGGTCAGCAGAAGCAGCAGCGCGACCGGCAGCCGCGTTACATTGGCGCGGATGTCCGACCAGGCGGGAAGATGTCTTCTTTCCGCGGCGCGTGACTGTTCGAGGCGGCGTCGGCGGAGATGCAGGACAATCCATACCGCTGGAATCAGCGTCAGCGTGGCGCCTGCATAACCGTGCGGCGGAGTGGGTATATAGGAAACCAGGGCATCCATCACTGCGGGCACCACGGCATACGGCAAAAGAATGGCAGTGGAGTAAATGGCAAAGGCCTGCCCGCTTTTTTCCTTGGGGATAACGGATACTAAAAGCGCCATCGCTCCCGCACTCATGAGGAACTGCCCCAAGCCGTTTATAATGCGCAACCCGAGCAGGCCCCAGAAGGAATAGACGAAGAAGTAACTCAGGCCGCACACGATCAACACCACTATTCCGAGCAGCATGGCCCGTGTTGCGTTGGCGGGAGTAAGAAAGGGGCTTACCAGCAGGAATAGCAACATGGTGGTGAGCGAGTAGGAGCCGATCACCAGCCCGCGCAGATCAGCGGGTATCCCGAGCGTCTGCAGGTGATTGAAGAGATTGTAGAAGACGGTGACATTGCATAAGGCGAGAAAGATGACCACACACAGGCCTAAGAACTCAAAGGTCAATAATTTGCGGGTCTCATGCATTGTGTTTCAAATCCACTTCCGTTAAGCGCCCGCTACTCTATCCTGATTGAAAAAGTTAAGTCAAGAGCAACAAATGAATAAGCACGGCGGCCAAACGGCAGCATCCGGCAGATTCTGTAGCTAAATCTGTCTTGACATACGGGAACGTTTTTCGTTATCTCCCACAGAAACAGGAGCAAGTTCCCATCAACGTAATCAACAGTGCGGATGATCCCGATTGAGAGATCGGGACACAGCGTAAAAACAGGCCGACATGACGTAGGAAAGGAGACAAGGTGATATGAAAAAGATTCTTGTTTTGATCGTTGCTACGGCTTTTATTCTCAGTGTGACGAGTTTCTGCTTGGCTGCCTATGAATTTTACAGAGGGACAATTACCAAGATAAGCGGCAACAAGGCTACGGTAAAAGACGACATGGGAAAATTGAGGACTATCAGCATAAACGACGGTGGTATTACAAAGCTTAACGTTGGCGATAAGGTCTCTGTCGAGAATGGTAAGATTATAATGTATAAATATGGTGAAGATGGGGTCAATCGCACGCCCCAAGGTTCAGATAAAACAGACCTCAGTCCTAATCTCAATCCGCAGCCTGAGCCGCCCGCTCCCGGAGTTTCAAGAACTTATCCCAAATGAAATGGGCGAGGGGATTTGGCAGCACGTCTCGCTGCGAGGATACGTCCCTTAGACGAAGCCACTCAAGAAAGCAGCGAGACGGCGTATTCTATCGGTTATCATGCCTTTCACCACAATTTGGGGAGAGGCCGTCCCACCTCGAACAGGGATTTCAGGCGCGAGAGCACTTGTCCGGCTGATGCCTTCCCGTCGCCTATTTCACATCCGACAGTATAGGGTCAGTCCGAGATGAAAATGTAACAGACACCTCACTACTCGGTGCTGACGAGAGCAGTCTTACCGGATGCCCCTTCTGCCGGCTGCTCAAACCCCACGACTCCTGTGCCTTTCGCAGTACATTAGGCGGATGAATATTCCTTAGGGATTCCCCACCACGCTTCCGCTTTTGATTCTCTAATATATTTGTCACTTCAATTCCTGTAGCCATACCAGCTGAACGAGAGGTGGTCCCAGCCTGCATACATGGCTCTATGTTCGCAAAAGCCCGATTCCTTGGCTGCTGCTCCGCATCCGACAAGAAATGCATAAATCATGATGATCAACAATATTATTTTCATAATATCCTCCTGCATGTCATAATCTGTGTACAACGCATTACAAATTTCCTTGATACCAGAATAGGACATGACGGGAGGCCTTTCAATCGGTAAAATCCCGATTGATGAGTTCGAAATTCATGATTATGGCCTTCGAAAAAGCTGAGTGGTAATAGACGTCCGCAGGCGTCCTGCTTGTGAGGCATATAAGAAATATCATCTACCGACTTTCGCGGCTGCAATGGTTATCTCAATGCTGCAAAACTCTCTTGACATACAGGCGCTGCATCCTTTATTCTTTACAAGGTCTTGAGTAAAGTCTTATTGGATAAGAAATTTCCGCGCAGCATTTATGCCGGCTATCCTGATGCCGGTTGTTACATGTTCCACGGAACTAATTATCTCTAATGCGAAAGCGCTTCGTATGGGCGCGATTACGAAATGATCTTAGGATGAGGTATCAGCTATGGGACTGGATAAAAAATGGGGATTCAGCAAGCTTCAATCTATGTTCACGGAGTTCTTCGGTCTCGGCCGGGCAGCAATGTTAAGCGCGGCGCTGCTGATACTTGCAGTAATCGCACTCAGCATATTTCTGTTTTTTTATTTTGCGCCCCCGAATACGATTATTATGACGGGCGGTCCGCAGGGCAGCTCATTCGAAAAAATTGCAGAAAAATATGCAAAGATACTTAAGCGGCAAGGCGTGACTCTCAAGGTACTTCCGTCTGAGGGTTCTGTGGAAAACATCAAGAGGTTGGCTGACCCTTCATCAAAAGTCGATATAGGATTTGTGCAGGGCGGTGTGAATAAAGACATAAAGACCGATAATCTTGTGTCGCTGGGCAGCGTCGCTTATATGCCGCTTTTTGTTTTCTACAAGAGCGGGTCCAATATAGAGCGCCTCTCCCAACTGTCCGGCCAGCGTATAGCTGTTGGCGAGGTTGGAAGCGGGTCGCACACCCTTTCCCTCGTGCTGCTGGCTGCCAATGGGATCGAACCGGGAGGGCCGACAAAACTGCTGGAGATGGACTCGGACGAAGCCGCGAAAGCAATTCTAAGCGGCAAGGTTGACGCGGTATTTTTGATGGGAGATTCTGTCTCCACAGATCTCATACGCCGGCTTCTGCATGCTGACGGTATTCGCCTCTTCGATTTTACGCAGGCCGACGCCTTTACCCGCCGCATCGCATACCTCAACAAGATTATACTCCCGAAGGGATCGATAGATTTCGGAAAAGGCACTCCTGCGAATGATGTCTTCCTGCTCGCGCCGGCGGTTGAGCTGATTGCGCGGAAGAATCTGCATCCGGCCCTTTCTGACGTATTGCTTGAAGCTGCGACCGAGGTACACTCGGGACCGGGGCTTTTCAGGAGCAAAGGCGAATTCCCGGCGCCCATCGAGCAGGAGATCCGTATAAGCGATGACGCGAACCGCTTTTATAAGTCCGGCAAGAGTTTCTTCTACCGGTACCTTCCCTTCTGGTTCGCCAGTATCGTGAACCGTATCATTGCGGTGCTGGTTCCAATGATTGTTCTGTTGCTGCCTGGAATGCGCCTCATACCCGCCATATACAAGTGGCGTTTCAGATCCCGCATCTTCAAATGGTATCGTGCGCTGCTGGTAATAGAGCGGGATCTCCTAACGGAACTGGCGCCCGACAAGCGTAATGAGCTGCATGAAAAGCTCGACAACATCGAGGCAGAGGTGAACAGGATGAAGGTGCCTGCCTCGTTCGCGGATCAGTTCTACGGTCTGCGCGGGCATATCACATTTGTGCATGCAAGGCTGATGACGGAAGGCCATCCGCACTGACAAAAAAGATTTACACCCTCAGTTCAATAATTGCCCAAAAAAGATATTTGACAGTGCAGTAGTCAGCGCCGTTTGTCGAGACAATCCTCACCCGCTAAGATCACGCGAGTACATGCAAGTTAAATCGCCTTGACATGCAGTAATGCCTTCCCCTATACTCCATGATGCCGGAAGGCAATTGTTGTCAGATTCCACTTACAGAAAACCACGATCAAGGAGTTAGGTGATGAAAACGAGTCGCAGAAATTTTTTGAAAACTACAGGTGCAGCTATCGTGGCAGGCACAGTGGGCACGTTGGTAGGAAGCGATGTCTATGCGGGTGCAGGCCTCGGGGCCGGAGTGAAGGCGGCGCCCGGCGAAATGCCGAAGGGTATGACCTTTCTCACCATCAGCAAAAATGGCGAATACAGCCTCGGGGTGAAGAGCCCGAAAGGCATTCTCGACGTCAAGGCCGCAGCAAGGGTCTTTCAAAAGAGAGTGCCGACGACTATCAATGACGTGCTCCGCTTTGGGGATCACGGGTTGACCGCGTTGGTGCAGGCGGCAGTCAGCGGCGATAAAGCGCCAGGTATTTTCCTGGACGAAAGCAAGATAGAGTTTGGCCCCTGTGTGACGAACCCGGAAAAAATCCTGTGCCTGGGCTTTAACTATCGGAAGCATGCAATGGAGACGGGCACGCCGATTCCCACCTCGCCCGTGCTCTTCACGAAGTGCAATAACACGCTCAATGGCCATAACGGCGTGATCAAGCTGCCGACTCATGTAGCCACGAAGTTCGATCACGAAGTGGAACTGGTGGTGGTCATGGGAAAAACTGCGTATCGGGTGAGCGAGGAGGACGCACTCTCTTATGTATTCGGCTACTGTACAGGCAACGATTTCAGCGCGCGTGACCTCCAGCGCAAGACCAGCCAATTCCTGCTTGGAAAAACCAGTGATGGCTTTGCCCCCATTGGCCCGTACCTGGTGACGGCGGACCAGATTCCTGACCCTAACAAACTCAAACTGGAGTGCTACGTGAACGGCCAGCGGCGTCAGTCCAACAACACGAGCGATATGATCTTCAATGTGAAAACGATTATCAGCTACGCCTCGCAGCACTTCACTCTGAAGCCTGGCGATATATTTTTCACCGGCACGCCGGAGGGTGTGATCTTCGGCAAGCCACCTGACAAGCAGGTGTGGCTCAAGGCCGGCGACAAGCTCACCACAGTTATAGAAAACCTCGGTGAATTAAAATTTAGTCTCGTATGAAAGAGGATGGTCTGGAGAATAAGTCCGTTTACAATGAATTCATCGCCTGACTAAAAAGGTCCTGGTACGGCTTGCCGGACTCCGAAGAACTTCTGACTGCCGTCAAGTCCCGTTATTCCGAAGAGGAGGCGACCCTGCTGACCGGTATGCCCTTTTCGCCGAAGAATGTAGGGGAACTTGCGGCCCAGAAGGGGATGGCCGCGGCCGGACTTGCGCGCGCACTCGACGCCATGGAGCAGAAAGGCCTCGTCTTCCGGATGAAGAAGGGGGAAGAGTTATTCTACGGCTTGAATGATGCATTTTTAGTCTTCCTTCGCAGCTCCTTCTGGCCTGGCAGGATGGATGAACACAGCTGGCGCGTGGCTCCGAGAGTGAACGCCTATTTCCACGCCGGTTTGCTTGACCCTTACGAGGGCGTCCGGACGAGAGGACTCCGCGCCATTCCTGTGGAGACAGCCCTTGACGTCGAGGCGGGTAAGAAGATTCTTCCCTATGAAGATGTCGCAAAGGTTCTGGAGGAGCAAAGCGAATTCTGCGTGGCGGTCTGCCCCTGCAGGCACCGAAAGAACCTCGACCCGGCAGCGCCGGACTGCAAATACTCAACGGAAAACTGTCTGCACTTCGGCACCCTTACTCGCTACATGGTGGAGAATGGCCTGGGACAATCAATTACCATACAGGAAGCCAGGAATATTCTCAAACAGGCCGCCGAGGAAGGTCTTGTTCATGGCATCTCCAACTGGCGCACGGGTGTTGATACAATCTGCAACTGCTGCAACTGCTGCAATTGCTGCTGTATGTGGTTCGAATCCTTCCATGTCCTGAAACACGGCAAGAGCATGGACGCGTCCAATTTCATCATGTCGGTAAAGGCGGAAACATGCAAGGCCTGCGGTCTCTGCGTGAAACGATGTCCGATGGATGCCTTGTCGCTGCAGGAATCTCCAGAGGCGAAAAACAAGAAAGGAAAGGCGAGTGGCCGCGATGCGGATCGCTGCCTCGGCTGCGGCGTGTGCGCCTACGAGTGCCCGACCCGCTCACTCGCCTTGGTCAGCAGGGACACGGAGACGGCCCCTCCGCAAGACCCGAGGGACTATGTGAACCGCTTCCTCACGGAGCGGCAAGCCTACACCAAAGGCGCCGGAGTTAAACGTTGACCTGCTCGGCAGGGCAGAAAGTTTGTCACCGCGATATGGAATAGGATTTGTCCGGTATTGTCGCAGGTGTGTCATGCGGGCTTGATCATCTTCTTCACGTCCTGCTCCGTGATGCTCATATTGTGGCTCTTCATGGAAAAATTGCAGGGCATGAGAAGGAGGTGAAAGGAAAGTAATCTTTATTACACGATATCTTTCTGGTGGAAGCGCTTCGGGTTGGTATGGGGAAGAAAAAGGGCCGCAGTATACTCATTCATATAGGACGGGTCCGTTGTGAGTTCCAGATATGTCATCCGTCGGGCATGCAGGCGCTGCAGTTTCCGGTGCTTCTCCGATACGAGGACCATGCGGCTCCCCGCAAGAGAAGAGTTGCCGATAAAATGAAAACGGTCCCGCGGCAGATTCGGAAGGAGGCCGATCGTTATGGCCGCATCGAGGTCGAGAAATCTGCCGAACCCGCCGGCGATATAGACCTTCCGGAGATTGTGATATTCCATATCTATCTGCGTCAGCATGAGCGCACAGGCGGCATATAACGCGGCCTTCGCACGGATGATGTTTTCGATGTCCTTCTCTTCGAGAGTGATTGCGCGGCCGGTGGCGCTCTCCTTTGCTGAGACCAAGGTATAGGCTGCCTGGCGACCATTGATTTGAATGGCTTCTGATGGTGCGGAGCGTTTCAATTTTCCGGCAGCGTCGATCCAGCCTGTTTCCAAAAGTTGAGCGAGAAGCGATATCATGCCGGAGCCGCAGACGCCGCGGGGCCTGACCTGGCCGATAGTCCGGCATGTCGCCAGTCCTGTTGCCGGATCTACATCCACTTTTTCGATAGCCCCGTGAGCCGCCCTCATCCCGCATTTGATCCCGCCGCCTTCGAAGGCAGGGCCGACAGAGCAGGCGCATGTCAGAAGAAAATCCCTATTGCCTATGACGACCTCGCCATTCGTGCCGACATCCATAAAGAGGCAGACTCCGTCGCTGTCGTTGCATAAATCCGTGCAGAGAATACCCGCGGTGATGTCTCCGCCTACATAGCTTCCCACGGCGGGCGAGATCATCACAGGTGCGGAGGGAGTTATGGCGATCCCCACCTCCGACGCGGTGAAGAAGGGCACGTCGAGAACCGTCGGCGTATATGGTGCGAGCCGGATGTATTCGGGGTTCAGACCGAGGAGGAGATGCATCATAGTCGTGTTGCCGGATACCACGGCGCATGCGATTTCAGAATGTTCGATCTGGTCGTGATGGGCCGACTGCTCTATGAGACGGTTGATAGTCCGAAGTACGCGTGTGCGGAGCTCCCACCGGCGGTCCGGCCGGCGTGCATAATCAATACGGCTGATGACGTCGAGACCACAGGCGAGCTGGCCGTTATAATCGGTGCGCGTGGAGATGACTTTCATATCGGAGAGATCGACCAGCTGCGCCGCAACTGTCGTCGTGCCCACGTCAACGGCGATCCCATAGTGCCTGTCCGTGCCGTTATTCGCTTCGAGAGCCGTGACGCGGTATCTTCTGATATTGGTGGAATTAGACTCTGATGGGGTTTGCGCGATCAGGGTGACGGTTATATTCCCGCCGGCTGCGCGCAGGGCGTCGGCTAAATTACGGATGACAGCAAGGGGAACAATGAACTCGTCCTTGCCAAGCCGCTGCCGAAGTGTACATATGAGACGGTCAATATCCGACAGGCCGTCGGCCTTCTGCGGGGGCGGAACGGAGATGCTTATCTTTTCGGTCAAGGGCTGGCAGTCTTCCGGAGTGGGGAGCAGCGCCGCATCGATAAGCCTTATACCGTCATGGTCGCTGAACTGACCGCCGAGACGTCCCGCCTGATCTGGCACATCAACAACAACATCGGAATCCAGTACAGATGTGTGGCAGGTTGGAACAAAGCCCTGATCGATTTCCGCCTGAGTCAACACGTCGAGGCTTTCGCAGAGAACCTGTCCGGAGACGATGCGCACAGAGCAGTTGCCGCAGGTACCCTTGCCGCCGCAGGGGGCGTCTATCTCCACGCCGGCGAGGCGCGCCGCGTCGAGGAGCATCGTATTCGCCTTAACGTTGATTACAATCCCGGATGGTTGAAAAGTTATGTGCGGCATATATTCAATCCCTCTGTCATTCCGAGAAGCGTGCGACGAGGAATCTTTAAAACTCCTCCTTTCGATCGGGACAAGGATTTCTCGCGTGCGCTCGAAATGACATTAAAGAGTTCAATCTACATTTTGTTCTTTGTCTTTTGCATTCTCACAAAGCTTTCTATATCCGCAGCGTCCTGGGGGCCGACGAGCACCTTCCAGCCCGGCAGGTTTTCCTCCAACTCACCGCTGATCTGGGCGACATAGCCGGGAATGACGATCTCGCGCGTAGATACTTGCTTCTCCAAACCCACTTGCTTCACGAATTTCGCGATGGAAGCGCCGGAAAACTTTCCAGCCGCCCAAGCGGTTAGCACGCTCATTCCCTCGCATTCCGGGACGACCAGCCACGCGCTGGTGCCGCTGTTTTCGATTTCTCCCGAGACAGTGAAATAAGTAAGGGAGAAATTGGTGGTTACGAAAACCGGAGAGTCGGGACGCGGTTCCCCGATGGGATAGACCTTGGGCTCAACTTGGATGGGTTTCTGCGGGTCGGTGTAGATATTGAGGCGGAGCGTCATGAGTGCTGCCAGGAGTTCGGGCTCGAAAACGGGCAGAACGCAGATGCCGCCGTATTTGTTGATTTCCGTGATTGCCCCGGCAGCTATTGTGAGGAGATCGTCGACATTGTGAAGGAAGCGCAAGAACGGATAACCGAGGGGCTTGACGGTGTCTTTCAGGGCGGCGCGACGAATTGCAGAGTTTGTCTGAAATTGTTCGGCGAGAGACGACGTCTGAAACTGGAGCAGCATATCTTGGAAGCCGGCCTCACGGAGCTTCGCGGCGGCGCGAAAAAGGCTGTCCAGGTCCGGTGCAGTGACACCGAGGGCGTGGTCATTATCTCTGGCGATGTTGTGCAGCTCATCCAATGTTTCCTGCGTGGCTGCGGCAAGCACGCTGCGTGAGCCTTTTACGGCGATTGCCGCGGCCTTCAATGCTGCAGGACTCTCGCTCCGGAGCACGAGGGGCAGGCCGGTTGTGCTCCAGGCTTTCGCTGCAAGCTCCGCAAAAGCATTTACGTTTGTACCTCTCTGAGTCACTGCCGCCATATCGATCCGAATGGTCTCGCCGACCCGCTCCAGCCGATAATCACGGACGGCCGCGAGCGTGTCTTCAATCATGCCGGAGGAATCGGTATCATTGATATTGACGGCAAGAGCAGTCTGGTGGAAAAAGGTCTTTTCGTGCCGGTAAAGGACGGTTTCCTCGCCGAGAGTCAGCGTCCGGTCCGGCCCCAGCACAATCCCGCGTACGGGAGGCTCGCTCGCCGCGCCCAGCACCTGGATGGCCTCTTCGGAGGCATAAGGGCATGCGGCAATCTCAGCCTTCTTTGTTGCAAGCTTCATCGCAAAGGCCATACACGTATTGGAACCGCATTCCCTGCAATTGGTCTTGGGAAGCAGTTTCTGAATTTGTAAACCCGTCAGAGCCATAGAAACCTCAGGACAATAGAAAAGTCAAAAGGCAAAAGTAAAAATGAAAACACATTTTGTCATTCCCGTGAAAACGGGAATCCGGTCTCTTAATCTTTATACTTCCTTCTGCATCAATTCAAGGATCGTCTTCTTCAGCGCCATCGCTGCGTCGGGATGATACATGATCAGGAGGTCGGCGCCTGCGTAAAGAAGGCTCAGCGCCGTGGAGAGTTCCCAGAGGGCTGTGCGTCTCTTGAGATTGCCCCATGCCGGGAAATTTGCCTCGGCAGCCCGGTACTCCTTGACCCTCGCGCACTCCTGTCCGGGTGAGACTATCATCGGCGCCGCAAGCATGCGGTCTCCTTCCAGTCCCGTCAGGCGTATGCGCTCCATGACTGAATACGTGTATTCGATTCCATAGCCGGTTGCGCCCGTCATTGGGTCCATGATAATCCGCTCCGGCTTGATATCCATATTTATGAGGAGGATGTTCAACTGCTTGCCGATGTTCACATCGATAGGGCTCTGAGCGACAATGCAGTGGCCGTAGGCGATGGCCGCCCCGGCGATGGTGCGGTAGTTGTCCTGCTCCACCCAGTTGAAGAGCAGGTTCTCCCCGGCGCAGGCCTGGGCTACGGACTTCAGGACTTCGTTGTTCTTCTCGTAATGGCTGTGGCCCGTGACGATCAGGGGCACGTCGACCGTGACCAGTACCTCTTTGACGAGCTTCACGGCTTCCTCGGGAGTGCGATTTCCCTTCTCGGGATGCGTTCCGTCGAGACGGACGCTGATGAGATCTGCGCCGTATTTTTCCACGCAGAGACGTGCCATCTCCGCCGGCCGGATCAAGAGATCGCCATAGATGTTTCTCAGGACGGAGGGATACTTCTCCGAGATCACATCAAAGACTTCCATGGCCACAAGGGGACGGCTCGGCATTGCACCTTCCCAGAAATGGAAGGGCATGCAGTTTGCGCCGCCGACTTTCAGGGTATGGCCGCGGGTTCCTCCTGTTTTCTTTGTAGCACCGAGCGTGACCTGCCAGATGGGGACATCGCAGGTTTGCCGGCGGACCGGAAAAGCGGTGACTGCTTCGAGGAGGCCGATTGCGGCAGGCCCAATGATCGTTTCCTCGGCGGGTGCAACTCTCTCTTCCTTCGTCTCCACAGGTGATGGCGGGGCTTCCTGTACCTCAACGGGATGCGCCTCGGATGGAGGACGCTCTATCGGCGTCGGTGTTGGGGTCAGCAGTGCATAGATGGCCATATCGTCCATCGAAAGTGCGGGATGTTGCACGTTTTCCATGAACGCGCGGATTGCATGCGCATCGACACCCACTTCCTCATCGGCAATTTTTTCTAAAAGATCCGGAGCTCCCTGTTCGGCGAAGCGTTTTGAGAGATCGGGAGCGAGGAGTTCCTTAAGGGCCTTCGGCATCCAGACGATGCGTTTAAATCCGCCTTCCGCAGCGAGGAATTTCTTCGAGGTCAGGAAGACCTTGCCCACGCCCATAAAGCCTGGGGTCTGCTGTCCGCCGCCCACATTGCCGGCGAGGCTCGAGAAGGTCAGCCCCACAGGCGTTTCGCCCTGATATTCCCGGTTGACGACCATGACGCCGTTGCATTCGGGAAGATAGGCAAGGATCGCCTCGAAACAGCCGCAGCTCGTCATGGGCCTGTCCATGAGGGAATAGCAGCAGAACTCCGGCACGCTCTTGTGGCTGCTTAGATAGACGTATTCGTTGATGCCCCGAAAAATGCCTTTCACAGGATCGATGGCTTCGCCTTTTTTTACGGGCTGGTTCGGGCCGGTCTCGTTGATCTCGTAGGCCGCCTTGCCATCCAGCCAATTGTAGGCGCCGCAGAGCCCGAGCCGCTCCGGCGTGATGATGCAGACATGATTGGGGGCGAAGGACTGGCAGAGGAGACAGGAATAAAAGGTATCCACGGCTTCATCCGTCATGGCCTCGAGGCGGCGGTTTCGCTCGTCATAGATTCTTCGTGCGACTGCGAGACGCCGTTCCACCTCCGCCGCATCCGTAATGATTGTCACCTTCACCTTGTCGACAATGGCCGGGTAGTCGGAGATGAACTTTGCGTGGATGATCTCTCCGTAGTGGCGAAGCCCCAGTCCACGTGCAAAGCCGCTCTTCGAAACGCGCGTCCAGACAATATCCCGTTGACCCATATGCCAGATCCCCTCGGCACCGTTGACAAGGTGATGGATCTGCCTTTCGAGGATAGGTTCAAAATCAGACTGCATCTTCCGGCCCGCAACCTCCGCCCAGATGGCAAGCGGCAGTGTGCTGCCGGGCTCGACCTCATCTATATGGGGACCAATGATTTCTATCTCGCCGTCGTTGATCTGATCCATATCCACGCTGGTGACGAATTCAAAGGCGGTGGTCAAATTTCCACCGAACTCCACGTGGGCATCGGCCCTGCGTATCAGTTCACCCTCGAAGGCCGGCCCGTAGGGCACGGGGATGGGCACTTTGGTGACCTTGATCTTGCAGCCCCGCACCTCGAGGGCCCTCTCCACCATTGTGTCGTAGGGCACGGAGGAGACGACATGCTCGTAAGTGCAGACGCCCGTCGGCAGAATCTCGGGGATGTCCGTATCGGCGATGATGGGAAAGCCGTAGTTGATTGCGCCTGCGGCTATGGCGTACTTGTCGGGCGTTACCTCGCCCAGGGCAAGGACGAAGGCAAAGATGCGAGTCTTGTTGTACTTAAGATTCCGTTCGTAGTCGCCGGGCTGTACGCCGCCGAAGGAAAGGGCTACGCGGTTGGCGAATCCCAAAGCATAGATCAGGGCGGAGACATCGGGACCAAACGGAATCAGGCGCGTCGGCCATCCCAACTGCACGCCTTCTTCGGCCAACTGTTCGGCAAATTGCCTACCGTCGGTGCCGCCCGCCATGAAGACATAGAGGTTTTTTTCCTGGAGCTGCCGCGCGATAGTGACTGCGATTTTATTTGTCGGCGCCGCGCCGGTGATCGCGGCGAAGCCGGGGGCCGTGCCGTCCACGAATTCGATGCCTCGTTCCCGCAGGATGACGTCATTGGCCGCACTCAACCAGATCCCATCCACAGGATCGGGTCCGACGGCATACTTGCACGCCTCGATTATTTCACAGGCGAAGAGGGACGCCATACCTGCATCGAGGGCGCTCCCCAAGTAGGGAAGCCATACTGCATCGGCAGGGCGGAGCGGCAGGAGTTGCTTGGCCTGGCGAAGGATCGGCCGCAGGTCTCCGAGTGTGCGGACAGGCTCACCGGTGAAGGAATAGATAACAGGCAGGAAGTAGGCAGTACCGGGAAAGGCAGCGGGCCACGTCTCGCCTCGTTTGCTGATAGCATGATTCAGGCGGTCTTCCGCTTTGGCGATCCAGTCTCTGGCCCCGTCAATGGCGCTTGCGCAGATGATCTTAGACATCGAGCTTCCTCCGGTCCTCCATGTCGTAGAGCTTCCGCTCGGCCTTGCGGTTAATTCCGAGGCGCTCGCGCTTTTTATCGAGAAGATCGATCACCATGTCCACGGCCCGGAGGGGGTCTTCGCAGACGTGGAAGGAGGCGTTAAAAAGTTCCCGTGTTTCCTCATTGAGGAAGCGTGTCACATTATCTGAACCGCCTACATGGAAGGGATGTCCCAGGACAACGTCAATGCCCGAAGCCACAAAATAGCAGGCGATGGCCACTGCTTTTTCGCTCATCCATTCGGGGGCCACGCCCACAGCGGGGATTTGCGAGAGGTCGTCGCCCAGGCCGCCCTCGAGAACTACTTCCGTGCCCGCCTCGAGGATGCGGGAGTTGTCCACGCAGCTTCCCATGTGAAGGACAGGCGGCATTCCGATTGCCTCGCAGACCTCGCGGAGCCCCGCGCCCGCTGCTTCGAGCGCCGCCTCCGGCCTGAGCATCCCTTCTTTTGCGGAAGCAATGGCCGCGCAGCCGGTCTTGAGGACGAGTACGTTTTGCCCGATCAGCGCTCGCGTCATGGTGTTGATGTAGGCATCCACGCGCGTCCGCGGATTATTGCAGCCGACAATGCCGACGATGCCCCTGATCCTTCCCTGGATAACTGCGTCGTTGAGCGGACGGAAGGACGCACGGAAGCGGCCGCCCAACATATACTTAATAGCGTCCACGCTGAAACCCGCGACGAGCGGCGTTTTGATGTCCGGGATGGAAACTTTCTCAGGATCGCGGTTCTTGAAATTGTCGACGGCGCGGCGGATCAGGACCCTTGCCGTGGCGAGCGGGTTGTCCCGGTTGAGCGTGATATGTGTCGTCCCGACGGTCTTGGCGATATCCGCCGTGGAGACGATTTCCGTATGGTAACTCCGGGCGACATCCGGAAGGCTCGGCATGCAGCATTGCACATCGACAAGCATCATTTCAACAGCGCCCGTCACAAGGGCGAGTTCCTGCTGGAGGAAGCTTCCCGCCACGGGGATGCCGTGCCGCATGAGTATTTCATTTGCCGTGCAGCAAATGCCGGCGAGCGTAATCCCGGTGGCGCCGGCCTCTCGCGCATAAGCCTGCGTGGCGGGATCACGTGCAGCGATAGCGAGCATCTCCGGCAGGTCCGGCTCATGGCCATGTACGACTATATTGACCGTATCTTTCCCGAGCACGCCGAGGTTAGCGTCGCTCCGCACCGGCGAGGGTGTGCCGAAGAGGATATCGGAAATCTGCGTGGCGATGCGCGATCCGCCCCAGCCGTCGGCGAGGGACGTGCGAAAGGCCTGGAGAAGGATGTTCCGGTAATCGTGGTCTACGCCCATGTGCGTGCGGTGGAGAGATTCGACGACCATCCGGTCGATGCCGAGCGGCGCTACGGACTGGCCGCGCCAGATGGCCTGCTGCCTGACCGGGGAAAGACGCAGCGTCGAAAGAGTATCTTCCTGAAGCATGAATTCCTTCAAAAACAAGTCGGCAAGATCGAGGGCAACCGCCTCTTTTGTGCGTTCCGTTTCCTCTATGCCATAGCTTTTCGCTATACGTCGGAGCGCTTTTTCATCCCTGATTACATAATCAGCTATTTGGCCTTCCGCCGCATGTTTCAAGAGGAGGACAAGATGGCGGCCGTGATCAGAGTGGGCAGCCGTGCCGCCTGCGACCTCACGGAGAAAATTGCGGGCCACAATCGTGTCGGCATCTGCTCCGCAGACTCCGCGTGGAGCCTTGCTTGTAATCCGGCAGGGGCCCATATAGCAGATCCGGCAGCAGAGGCCTTCGGTTCCAAACCGGCAGGGACTCTGCTGCGCATCCAGGCGGGTGAAGCAGGTGTCTATGCAGTCCCGCTCCGCCTTGATCAGGGTTTCCAACGACGCCTTATCCCAGACGCGATCCTTAGGTTTTATTATTTTCTTGGTCATCGAGAGCCCGTGCTAAGTCAAAATGTAAAAGTTAAAATGAAGAAACAAAACATATTTCGGAAAAATGTTTTTTCATCAATTGTTATATTTTGTATTTTAAATTGTGAATTATATCATTTCCAATATCTTGTCCAGTCCAGTCAAGACCGGATTGTCCGGTGAAAGGAGTCTGAGATTTCCGTTTTTCTCAGCTATTGCATAGATGTCTTCATCCTCCGGGATACCCACGATGATATCGGCCCCCGTGGCTATTCTGAGCTCATCTGCACCAGCGGGCAACTCTTTACGCCGCAGGCGGTTAACGACAATGGCGAGGCGGTCATAGGCGATCTCCATCTCGCCTGCCAAAGCATGGAGCCTCTTTACAGTCTCAAGGCCGCGGATGCTCGGATCGGTAATCATGACGAGGAGACTTACTTTATTGACAATGCGTCTCGAGAGGTTTTCCAGGCCTGCTTCATTATCGAGGACCACAAAGGGATACTTGTTTACCATCGCGTTCAGAACCGCCTTCAGCACATTATTGGCATAACAGTAACAGCCCGGCCCCTCGGAACGCCCCATGGCAATGAGATCGAAATCATCACTCTCGACCAGGCTCTCGGCGATGCGGAGTTCGAGAAAACGTTTTTTATCCATGCCCCGCACTGTGCCATCTTGGGTGAATTTTCGGGCATCCTCACGGACGCCGCCCACAGTCTTAACTACGTTGACACCCAGGGCTGCGTCAAGACAGGTATTGGGATCGGCATCAACGACCAGCACCGGCCGACACCCACGCTGAAGAAGGCGCATTACCAGGAGGGCCGCCACGGTGGTCTTTCCGACACCGCCTTTACCCGCAACAGCAATCAGCCTGCTCATAACGGGTCCTCAAGGTTCTTCAGGATATCTTCGAAGCGGCGAAGCAACTCGTCCGGAAGGCCGTCGAGCACGGAGTGGCCCTCCCGGTCGGCACGGCGGAATTCCTCCCGGTAGGGAATAATGCCGATAAATCTATTTTCAGGAAAGGCGTCCCGCAGGAATCGCTCATCGTCCGGACCTGTTATTTTATTGGCCACAAGGCGGATATCCTTGATGTCGATATCATGAGCCAGGCGGAGAATGCGCCGGGTGCTGTCTACGGCACGCTGGCCCGGCTCGATCACGATTATCATCCTGTCCACACCGCTCGCCGTGGCCCGGCCGAGATGCTCCACACCGGCCTCCATATCCATAACGAGGGCGTCATCCTTGTACAGAACGAGATCTGTAACGAGGGCACGCATCAATACATTTTCCGGGCAGGCGCAGCCGCCGCCGCCGCGGTCAACGGCGCCAAGGACGAGGAGCGCCGCACCCTGATGATGGTATGCAAAAGTATCGGCAATGTCGGAGACTTCCGGATTGAGTTTAAATATCTGCCCGTACTGGCGGACTTCAGCACCAGTCCGCTCCGAGATCAAGGCAGCCTGACGGGATATGGGGACAATCTTTTCCTGTTCGGAAGAGGGGATCCCCATGGCGGCCGCGAGATTGGCGTCCGGGTCGGCGTCCACAGCCAAGACCTTCCGGCCACGGCGTGCCATGAGGAGGACCAGGGCGGCGGCCAGCGTGGATTTGCCGGCGCCCCCTTTTCCGGAGATAGCAAGCTTCATAGGTCAACTCAAATGCAAAAGGGAAAATCCAATTCAAAAGTCAAAATGCAAATTGTAAAATTATTCATACTGTTTAATTTTGCATTTTAACTTTTGCACTTTGTATTATTTATATTTTTCTTTCATAAAAACGGAGAGCGCCGCGAGCCTGTCATATACCAACTCCGCTTCCTCAGGTGTCAGGGAACCCGTGCCGCAGGAAGGCGTTAAAATGGCCTGATCGGCAATGAGGCTTTTCTCGATACCCTTGGAAGTGAGGTGGTCCATCATGCCCTCAAGGCGAAGAGCAAGACCATCCACGGTCTGTTCCCTTATGAGCGTTGAGGTGGGCACGATTCCCCAGGCAAGTGCGCCGCCTTTTGTGAGAAAATTCTTGACGGCCTCGGCATACATGGCCATTGTTGCTCCGTACTGAAATGCGTCGAAGCTGATGATATCCACACCGGCGTCTATAGGGATGCTCCATTCCGTATTGCCGCAGCAGTGCATGCCTGCGATGGCCCCGTCGGCATGCGCCGCATCGACCATGTCTTTCAGCAGATGAATCACATCATCACGGCGGACGGACACATAAGTGGAACTGCCAAAGGCCGAGAGGATCGGCTCATCGATAAAACATATCACCTGCTGCGCAAATGGCTTGAACAGCTGGACCTGCCAGCGGCAGACCATTGCCAGCGTCTTGACGATCATGTCCCGGAATTCTTCGTTATAATATATCGCACGCTTTTTTTCGTCCACGACCGCAAGCGCAAAGCTGCACGGTCCCGTAACCTGACATTTTACAAAAGGCAGCTTCGTGCCGCGGGTTCGCAGTTTCTCTTCGAGTGCATAGATCCCCCGGGAAAAGGCCGGGCTGACGGCTGCCGCCGAGCAGTCGCCGCTTCCCTCTTCGGGGTCCATTGCCAGGAGGTAGGTTTCGTAGAATTCGGCAAAGGCTTCAGAATAATCGCCTGATGTATCGAAATAGAGGCGGTTCTTTTCCTGATCGATAACTGCGCACGGCATATGTTCGGAATACTGGATTTCCATCTGCTCATTTATGCCGAGCCTCGGCAACTGTGGCCAGTGCGAAGCAGCGGGCAGCTTGGAAAGGATCAGGTCGACGGCGCGCATCGGATCATCAAAGGGCATGCTGCCGATGGCGGTCGCCAGAAACTTCGGTTTAACGAGCATTGCAAGCTAACTCCTTTATAATTTTGCACTTTGCTTTTTGCATTTTACATTTTGCATTTATAATTGTTGCTTCTCATATGGGGGTAGTATAGGAAAACCGGCATTGTCTGTCAAAACAATCTTGATACGGGATGGAGCGGGAAGGGCGGGCAATTCCATTGGTGCTGCGGGCCAAATTTTTGGATCTTCGGCGTCCATCGTATCTGATCAGTTAAGGACGTCACGCATCTCCCGGGGTAGTGATACCCGTGACATTCCCGTCGTCGTCGATATCGATGTGATAAGCTGCCGGCGCTTTCGAGAGACCCGGCATGCGCAGGATCTCGCCGGTGATGGGGATAAGGAAGCCGGCGCCTGATGCGATATTGATTTCCCGAACGGTGACAATGAAGTCGCTGGGCAGTCCCAGGAGGCTGGGATTGTCCGATAGGGACTGCTGCGTCTTGGCGATGCATATCGGGAGCTTATCGAAGCCGAATTTCTTGATGAGGTCGAGATTCCGCTTCGCAAGTGGCTGGTAGTCGATGGAAACTGCACCGTATATCTTGCTCGCTACGGTGAAGATCTTGTCTTCCACCGGCTGATCCCATCTATAGAGGGACCGGAAAGCGCCGGAGGCTCGCGCGATGATCTCCGCCGTCTTCTCCGCGAGTTCCAGGCCTCCCTCGCCGCCGAGACGGAAGATGTCGACAGGTGCGATATTCATCCCTTCATTCTCCGCTGCCTTCACGACTGCTTGTATCTCCGCGTCCGTATCGGAGGGGAAACGGTTCAGGGCTATGATACAGGGGACGTTGAACTTATCGATGTTTTCATAGTGTTTCCTCAGATTGGCCATTCCTAGGACAGCCACACGGGGGTTGGACTCGCTTAGGGCATCGGCGGACACGCCGGCATGATATTTCAGGGCGCGAACCGTTGCCACCAGGACAACGATGCGAGGATTGAAGTTTCCGTACAGCGCCACGATGTCGAAATATTTTTCCGCGCCCAGGTCAAAACCGAACCCAGCTTCGGTCACCACATAATCGGCGAGACGGAGCGCAAGGTCAGTGCCTATAACGCTGTTTGTTCCCTGGGCGATGTTGGCAAAAGGGCCGCCGTGAACGATGGCCGGCACACCCTCTGTGGTCTGCACCAGATTGGGAAGAAGGGCATGCTTCAAGAGGGATGTGACAGCACCCTCGATTTTCAAATCCTTTGTGAAGACCGGCTTATCTTCGTATGTAAAGCCAACGAGGATCTTTCGTATCTTTTCTTTCAATTCCGCATAAGACTGCGAGAGGCAGAGAATTGCCATGATTTCGCTCGAAGGAACGATGTCGAAGCCGCTCTCGCGGGGTACGCCGTTTGTGGAACCGCCGAGGCCGATGACTATATCCCGGAGGGAACGGTCGTTCATGTCCATCACGCGACGCCACGTGATCTTGCGCGGATCGATGTTCAGGGGGTTACCGTGGAAAACCGAGTTGTCAACGAGGGCAGACAAAAGATTGTGGGCGCTCTCCACCGCCGGAAAGTCATTCGTAAAGTGAAGATTAATATCATCCGCGGGAAGTACGCATGAGAGTCCTCCGCCGGTAGCGCCGCCCTTGATGCCGAAGACAGGCCCGAGGGACGGCTCGCGGAGCGTGACAATCGTCTGCTTTCCGAGCCTGGCTAAGGCCTGCGCGAGGCCGATGGAGACGGTGGTCTTTCCCTCACCTGCGGGGGTAGGGGTCATCGCGGAGACGAGGATCAGTGAGGCATTCGCCCTGCGTTCGAAGCGCTTGATTGCCTCGATCCTGACCTTGGCCTTGTAGCGCCCATAACATTCCAGATCATCTTCCGCCAAGCCGATGGATGCGGCAATTTCGCTGATCGGCTTCATGCAAGTGGCGGCACGTTTTGCTTTCACTTTTTTCATAGCTACTTATTGATCATCGCGTCGAACCGTATGTCGATATTGTACTCGTCACTGATACGCGTGATGGCGTTCTTGAGGTCGATAATCTTGACGGCCGGCGGCAGAGAAAAATAGCAGAACATTTGAAAGACATTGGCGCCCGTCGCGGGATCATGGTCGACATTGGTCGATATCTCTTCGATATTGATCCCCCGCTCATGAAGCACCTTACATATTTGATGGATGATTCCCGGACGGTCGATGGATATGGCGATGAGCTTGTACGGGATCGATGGGAGGACTTCCCTGTGGAGAGGCGCCTTCGTCTTCCGGATGTAAATGTCCAGCCCGGTATTCTGACGGAGACTGTCCATATCCTTGATCAGCCCTTCGATATTTTCGCTGTTGCCCGATGTCAGGATGACCATGCCGAATTCATTTCCGAGCACGCAGCCACGCGAGCGCTCGATATTGATGCCCCGCGCCGAAAAAAATTCCGCGATTTCTCTCACCAGACCGGGACGGTCCGGCCCCATGGATGAAAAGACGACATATGATCTCATAAGTCAACTCCGTAATTTTTTTCGTTCAGTTACAAGATATCCTAAACCTGCCGCAAATTGCCTTCAGAAGGATCATCAGGTGCCGTCGCAAAACAGCTCTGTTATATGCGGGGGCACAAGAAACCCTTAGGAAGGCGACTTGACTTCGTCATATAGCCGTAACATGACAAAGTGTCAAGGAAAAGAGGATACAGGCAGCTTCGGGACTACAAACTGGCCCGCAACTTCCGGGGACTCGCGCCGCCTCTGCATTCTCTTTATGCTGGATTTCTTTTGGTAATTCTATTAAATATATATCGACTGTAGGACAGTATTGCGTCTTCCTCCAAACCTTTCAATAGCCGAATTCAGGGAGCGGCAGAGCAGTAAAGTGCCGTAAACTGTAGCGTCGGGCAGTCGATCTAAGGAAGCGTGACGGATGCGGAAAGTTACGGGTATGGAGAATTAATGACGGCGCAGATATTCAGAGATCGAGGCTTCTGGCCTTTCTTCTATACCCAGTTCTTTGGCGCATTCAACGACAACGCGTTCAAGAATGCTATAGGCATACTGATCGCCTACAAGGCATATTCCATAGGCAGCATATCTCCCGAGCAGATGGTGTCGCTCTCCGGCGGCATATTTATACTGCCTTTCTTTCTATTCTCCGCAATTTCCGGGCAGCTTGCCGACAAATTTTCCAAGACCAAGATCATACGCATCGTCAAAGCGTTCGAGGTGGTGATTATGTTCGTGGGTATGCTCGGTTTCATATATGAAAATATCGTTCTTCTCCTGACTGCGCTCTTCTTCATGGGGCTTCATTCAACTCTCTTCGGCCCGGTGAAATACAGCATCCTGCCCCATCTCCTCCACAGTGATGAGCTTGTCAGGGGCAACGCGTATGTTGAGACCGGCACATTCATAGCTATTCTCCTCGGCTCAATCCTGGGGGTACAACTAATCTCCATAGAGAGCGGTACATGGGCGACGGGGATAGTGGTAGTTGCGATTGCCATGATAGGATTTCTTATCAGTTTGACAATAAGATCCATCAAACCAGTGATGCCGGAGCTCAAGATCAATATGAATCCGATCACCACGACCGCTGAAATTTTGGGAATCACGAAAAAAGTGAATATCATCTTCAACTCCGTCCTCGGAATCGCCTGGTTCTGGTTTATAGGCATTGCTCTGCTGTCGATCATTCCCGTGTATTGCAAGGATTACCTGCAGGCAAGAGAATCGGTCGTCATGCTGTTTTTAGTACTTTTTTCCATCGGTATCGGCGTGGGTTCCATACTCTGCGAGAAACTGAGTTTCAGGAGGACGGAACTGGGGCTCGTCCCGATCGGCTCACTCGGTATCTCGCTGTTCACCTTTGACCTCTTTCTGGTGGGGCAGCCTTCGGTGCTTTCATCCGGTGGACTTGTATCAGTTATGGATTTCTTAAATACTGATCATGGGAAGAGGATATCCCTGGATGTTTTTCTTCTTGCTGTGTCGGGCGGTTTCTTTACCGTGCCGCTCTACACCTTCATCCAGCAGGGGTCGCGCAGGAAAATCAGATCGCGTATCATAGCCGGCAACAACATCATAAACGCACTTTTCATGGTCGTTTCCTCTCTTTTTCTTACAGTACTCTATATTTATAAATTCAGCTACTCACAGATATTCCTGATTTTTTCCCTAATGAACATCCTTGTCGCCGCATATATATACACCCAGATACCGGAGTTCTTGCTGAGGCTTACGGCCTGGGGCATCGCCAATATAATATACCGTCTCAAAGTTATCGGACGTGAGAACCTTCCTCTCGATGGCCCTTTCATCATCGCGTGCAACCACGTCACCTACATCGATGGCTTGATCGTCGAAAGCGGCTGCCCCAGACCCACGCTCTTCGCGATGTACTACAAATACTTTGAAATACCGTTCTTCGGCCGCATATTCAAAGACGGCAGGGTTATTCCCATGGCTGGCGCAGATGAAGCCCCGGATGTGCTGAACGCCGCTTTCGATAAAATTGCAGAAGGGCTGCAGAATGATGAAGTGGTTTGCATCTTTCCCGAAGGCATGCTCACAAACGACGGCAAAATACATGCGTTTCAGCCGGGAATAGAAAAGATAGTGCAGAGGACTCCTGTCCCGGTGGTGCCCGCCTGTCTGAACGGTCTCTGGGGCAGTTACTTTAGCAGGATGTACCATGGTGAAGACCGGCGGCCCTTCAGAAGAAAATGGTCGCGTATCTCCCTCGAATTCGGCACGCCCCTTCATGCCGCAGAGGTGACGGCCGAGAAGCTCTTTGAAGTTATCAGCAGGATGAAGGTCACATAGTGATGAAACGGCCGCGGGCACGAGTCTCTGCTTCGTGCTTGGGAATCTCGAAATACGTACTGCCGGTCTCCTGCTTTTTCGGGGAAAAGCCGCTTCGAGAGGATCCGCTCGCTGATTTTATTGCCAAAATGTTTTCTGCAGGATATAAAAATAAAACGGATCTGTATTATGCCAAGTATTCCGGGTCAGGTCGTATTTGACGCGGCGTTATCGTAGGGTTTCAGTTTGTCGCTCGCTCCCCGTATAATCATTCGCTGTAATCCTTGATCAGCTTCGAGCCGTAGATAAAAAACACCGCCGCATAGACAAACATCACACAGAGAGAAAGCAACCCATCTGCATCCATGGACGTCTTTCTTATCAGGATGCTTGCATGGGTGAGGGGCAGCACATAGATAACCGCCTTGAAGTAAACAGGCAATTTATCCACTGGGAAAAATGTACCGCTGAAAAACGCCATGGGTATGACAAAGAAGTTGGAATACGTGGCCGTGTCCTCGTGGGACTTCGTGACCATCCCGACGATCACGCCCAAATTGGCAAAGAGAAAGCAGTTCAGAAGCAGGGCGATCACAAACCATGGGGTGAGTGAAAAATCCGGCGAAGATATAAAACCGACGATGATGATTAAAGATGATGCAAATATCCCCTTTGCCATGCCCGCCAACACTTCCCCGGTCATGATCGAAGAAGGGCTGATAGGAGCCTGCACGTAGATCTGGAATGTCTTGAAATAGAGCCTGTTGAGATTCAGGGAGGTCGAGACCCAGGTATAGGAGTTGTTCATGGAACTCATGGCCACGAGTCCCGGGAGGAGGAAGGTGAGATAATCGGCGCCTTCGATGCGGACGCTCTTGCCGAGTCCGAAGCCGAAGGCGACGAGATAGATTATCGGCACGACCATCGCGGAAAAGATATAGCCGAGTTTGAGGAGCCTTCTCTTGAAATGAAGCATTTCCTTTAAGAAGATCGGATACCACGCGGGTGTGATCATTCTATGCGCTCTCCCGTAAGTCTTATGAATACATCCTCGAGATTTGACTTTCTCACGGTAACGCTGTTCGGCTGGTGTTTTGCGATATCATGCGCCTCGCCCCGAGTCTTGCAGATGTGCTGTATGAGCTTTCCTTCCGCATCGATATACTCGACAATGTAATCGCCCACACTGCCCTTGAGGTGATGAGGGGTATCGAGGGCGATCAGCGCGCCCCTTGCAAGAATGCCCACCCTGTCACACAACGCCTCCGCCTCCTCGATGTAGTGTGTGGTGATGACGACGGTCCGGCCTTCTATCCTGGTCTTCCTGATGATGTCCCAGAGCTGTCGCCTGATCTGCGGGTCCAGACCGATGGACGGTTCGTCGAGGAAGAGAACGGCCGGTTCCGGCAGCAGTGCCCTTGCCAGGAGGAGCCTCCTCTGCATGCCTCCGGAAAACCACGCTACGAGTGAATCCCTTCTGTCAGACAAATCAACCATTTTTAAATGTTTGCGGATCTTTCTTTCTTTGTCCTTCACGCGATGCAGCATTCCATAGATGAGCAGGTTTTCGTAAGCCGTAAGCTCGCGGTCGAGGTTGTTTTCCTGGGGCACGACACCGATGTGCTTTTTTATTTCATGGAGGTTTGCTGCGACATCAAAGCCATTGATCGTGCATCTGCCCGAATCGGGCCTGCTCAGGGCAGTTAGCATCTTGATGGTCGTTGTTTTTCCCGCGCCGTTCGGGCCGAGAAGGCCGAATACCTCTCCCTTGCTGACGGAAAAGGTTATATTGTCAACCGCCTTTACGTTCCCGTATGTTTTTGTCAGTCCTTTAATTTCTATCATCAAATTACCACAGTGAAAATAGCTTCCGTTCCGCTAAGGCTTATACCGGATTGACTCCATTCGTATATTATTAATACATTAAGAAGTCTGCCTGACGCAACCGTATATCCATTGAACACGCGTGACTAATCAAATTGACCTATCATTTGAAAAGGAGTCAAATTTCATTCGATAGGGTATATTCAGGTGTGGATATTTTTTAATCAACTGGATACTTTAGATTGGATACATTTTATCCACTAGCGCTTAAGACATTCCGGTATCCATTAGCAAACATTTAGTAATATTAAATGCTTGGTATGCGTCATTCTGGTCGGCATATATGTTGCTGTTCATATGATCAAATATTCTTCCGAAAGGAGTCATAGCACAGCAGGAAAATACTAAGAAATGTCTTTCTCCTGAGCCCTTTCGTTGACTAAGGATATAGATAGGACTGCAAACAGAAATTCGTAATAACCTGCCAGGCTTCTAAAGGGTGAATATGTACCTCGTTGACTATTTTGAAAGAAAGCCAAGATCATTTATTTGGGTTATCGGTCTCCTGTTGAATTTGATTATAGGGCTTATTGATTATTTAACGGGTTACGAAATTGGAATGGGCTTTTTTTATTGGATCATCTGACTTTTTTGTACAAAGAAACAGGCATAAGTACCTGTAACGCTTTTATAAATGTTCTTTGAAAATTGACACGTTTTCTAATCTCGGATAGAGTAGTTAGATGAAAACGAAAAATACACTCCGAGACCTGTATAAATTTCCTGGATTCCGTGCCCGTGCCACGCTGAAGCCACACCCGGAAGATCCTGAAGGATGCATTGTTACCCTGGAGCGCCGCCAAAAAAAACAGTCTGTTCCGGCTGCGGTACAACGGCATCAAGCTATCGGGACCGGCGAACTCATAGGGTGCGAGACCTGGATGCCGGAGCAACCCGCATCTATCTTGACTTCGAGTATCGCAGGGTTGCCTGCCCGCATTGCAAAGCCGTGAAACGCGAGACTCTTTCAATGCTGGCCAAGTCGTCCCGGTTCACTCAGCGGTTCGAAGACCGCATTGGACTGCTCTGTCGCGAGATGAGCATCAAACGTGTTGCAGAGCTTAACAACCTGAGCTGGGACCAGGTATGTCGCATGGAGAAGGGTTACATGCGTCGCCTGCTGGAGCAGCATCCGCCTTCCGCACAGCTTCGGACCATTGGCATCGATGAAATATCGACCCGTAAGGGCCACACCTATGCCATCGTTGTCGCCGATCTTGACCAGAGACGACCGATCTGGCTGGGTGGACAGGGTCGCACCGAACAGGATTTACAGTTGTTCTTCGACACCATGGGGCCTGAGCGCTGCAAGACAATCGAACTGGCGGTCATGGATATGTGGAAGCCATTTCGTAAAGCAACGCTGAGTCATGCTCCCAACGCACAGATTGTCTATGACAAGTTTCACATCACGCGTCATCTGGCAGACGCCCTTGATCAGGTCAGACGCAGCGAGTACAAACGTGTCAATGAGAAAGAACGTCGGTTCATCAAGGGGCAGCGCTATACGTTGCTGTCCCATAAAGCCAATTTAGATATTGAAGGCCGACGGGCCTTGCAAATGCTGTTAAAAGCAAACAAACGGCTTCATAAAGCCTATCTGTTGAAAGAATCGTTCGGGCAACTCTGGGATTATAACAACCCAACATGGGCACGAAAGTTCTTTGAAAGCTGGAAAGACCAGTTGCGCTGGCAGCGGCTTAAACCCTTTGAGAAGTTTGCTGCTCTCATTGAGCGTCACTGGGACGGAATCATCAGTTACTGCCATCCTGATCACAAGGTTTCACTTGGATTCATGGAAGGCTTGAATAACAAGATCCGCGTCATCCAGCGCAGAGCATACGGCATTAAGGATCAGGAATACCTGATGCTCAAAGTTATAACTTCCTTTATCAAAGAACCGAAATAGAATTAAATTTATGCACAACAAACCCAGAAGACCCTTTTTATTTAATGCCTATCGGCCTTTTATCTCGGCTTATCAATAGAAAAGCCGGGATTATTATGTCGGTAATTAGCACTGTAACAATAATCTCTACAGATATTTTGGCGGGAAAAGTCATTCAGAATTATTTCATCGACTCTTGGAATCTTTTTATCCACTTCAGCTTTTTTACAATTGTTGTTTACTTGATACATCAAGAGAGAATGAGTTCAGATGAGAACGAAATACTTGTTCTCAAGCTTCAGAAGGCACTTGATGAGATAAAGACCTTAAGCGGCCTGTTACCCGTTTGTTCTTCCTGCAAAAAAATTCGTGACGATAATGGTCACTGGAAGCAGATAGAGCTCTTTATCAGTGATAATACAAATGCGGAATTTCGCCATAGTATTTGTCCGGAATGTAATGATATACTATATCCTAGGCTTGCAAAAAAGAAGTGGGCAAGGTTATGATCAATTGTCATGTTTGAACCGCGCAGGCATCGATTCAGGCAAAAGGAGATTTAGATGCTATGAAGGATAACCAATTAAAGAGTGCAATAGAACTTCTAAAGAGTTGGGGGATCCTGAGACACATGGAGAAGATGTAAGCATAATTCATGCGATCCGGTTGCTGTGTATGCATAAAACAGATGTAAAACCCATGAAAAGAAAAAGAATAATCAACAACGAAAGCCATCTTTTTGTGACGATGGTTTCTCAAGTGTTTAATTACGAAGGAGGACATAAATGATGGTGTCAATCTGGAAAATGACGACAGGAACATATATACTGAAACGGCGGTTATCACAAGCAGGTCTTCGGCTTTTGCTTCTCTTATTAATACTTGCCCTGGCTGCGTGTTATCCTGCGACTTATCGCGAGGTCCCAAGCGCAGGCCCAAGCCCAAGTGCTCCCATTACCCAAGTTTATTTTTACCCGAAAGCCGGCCAGACGACCGAGCAGCAGTCGCGAGACCACTATGAATGTTACAACTGGGCGATGCAACAGACCGGCTTCGATCCGAGTCAATCATCGATTCCGCCCGAGCGTCGCGTAAAAGTGGTGCCTATGCCCCCACCAGGCCATGATACAGCTGTTTTGGCTATCACCGGTGCGGTTCTGGGCGCGTTAATAGCCGGACCGAGGCACGCCGGGGCCGGCGCATTGATCGGCGCAGGCAGCGGGGCTGTTGTAGGTGGTGCATCAGATTTGTCCCGGCAGCAGCAGGCCCAGCAAATGCAGGAAGCTTATGTCAACCGCGATCAGGCGCTCGATGCCCGCCATGAAGAAGGAAAGGCACGTGACTTCCGGCGTGCGATGTCTGCCTGCCTCGAAGGCCGCGGGTATACCGTACAGTGAGAAAAACGGGGGATCTATATTTGATTTTAAGGAGGCAATAGCCATGTCACACATTCGAAATACGAGTCGGTACCTTACGATTGGGCTTATGTTAGCAATGTTGTCAGGAATCATGCCATTCGGGTTAACGCAGGTGGTATGTGCGGAAGAGCGCGGCTTCGGCCATCACGAAGAGTTCATGGATATGCGTCATGGCCATGACGGTATCTACCCGGTGCGCGGTCAGTATGTTGAAAGGTTGCCAAACGGCTACCGGGAGGTGTTTCATGGCGGCTCACCATATTATTTCCACGGAGGTGTCTGGTACCGCCCGTACGGCCCGCGATTCGTCATCGTTGCGCCTCCGTTCGGAATCGTAGTTCCCCTGTTGCCTCCCTATTACACGACAATCATGATAGGTGGTTTCCCTTACTATTATGCCAATGATGTATATTACGTTCAAAATCCAAGTGGCTACATGGTTGTTGAGCCGCCGGCTGGAGTCACGCAGGCACCACCCATGCAGGCACCACCCATGCAGGCACACCCATCTACAGGCCAAATGCCGTCAGACCAATCGTTCATCTATCCCCGCCAGGGCCAGAGCGAACAGCAACAGGCAAAAGATCGCTATGAGTGCCACAGCTGGGCTGTGGGCCAGACACATTATGACCCTACCCAGCCGCCTGTTGGTATGTCCGCAGTTCAAATGAACCAGAAGCGCGCGGACTATCAACGAGCGATGGGTGCCTGTCTCGATGCCCGCGGGTATACCGTGAAATAGCGGGAGATTGTGATGCCGGTTTGATGGCTGTTGAGAGTTCGGGGAAAAATAATTCAAAACATGAAAACGTTTAGTGTCCCTTTCGGGGATGGTGGAAACCCCTCGCCTTTGGGCGAAGAAAAGTTTATATACTGTCGCTATGCGACGTTATCAACTAGGAGCACATAGAACGAGTGACCTCAAGGTTCACTTAATCTGGATACCGAAATACCGTAAAAAAGTATTGGTAGGGCCAGTGGCGGTTCACGCACGAGATGTCTTGCGCCAAATTGCCTTGGAACATGAACTTGATATAATTACCGGCAAAGTAGCGAGCGATCATGTTCACATGTTCATTTCATATAGACCCAGCCATGATGTTAGCAAAACCGTTCAATGGTTAAAAGGGATAAGCTCGCGAATTTTGCTATCTGAATTTTCCCATTTAAAAAAGCAATTTTGGGGCAGACATCTCTGGGCGCGAGGGTATCTGGCCGTAAGTTCCGGCAACATAACGGATGAAATGATCCAGCACTATATTCAAGAGCAAGAAGGGGAGCCGGTGACTGATGACAGTCGATTTGAAATCGCCCCCTCTTAAACCCCTCGACTTATAGTCGAGGGTAATTCAGTTCAGAGCCCAAAGTAAATATTCATAGCGAAAAATTCCAATGCGTAGGGTTCTTACTCTTTTGTGTGGGCTATTGATTTGCTGTACCCCTGTACATGCGCAGGAGCTTTATCTGCTTGGCGGACCACTCGGAGATACAGCGAGCACGGACCGCTCATATAGCTGGTCTGTCGAATACATGCAGGCGTTGGGAGAATATTCAGCATTTAGTGTCTCGTGGCTGAATGAGGGCCATTTGCCAAATAACCACCGCGACGGCCCGACAGTACAATTCTGGGCACATACCAAGCCTATAGACAAGCAGTTCGTCTTAGCCGCTGGGGTCGGACCTTACTATTTCTATGATACCGAATTGGCAAGAAGAGGACGCCGTTTCTCCGACGAACACGGCGTGGGAGGGGTCTTCAGCCTTGCCGGTTTTTGGTACACGGAAAGCCCGTGGGTCATCCAGTTACGCAGCAATTTAGTTAAAACTAACAATATCGATACATATTCTGCCATGGTCGGGGTGGGGTATCAACTCGATTATTCATCAGCACGTGATCCATCGTCCGGAGCAGGGCCCCCGCGTGTGAAAACGACGGATAACGAGATAACAGTGATGATCGGTCAAACCACCGTCAACAGCGCAAATTCCCCGCAATCAATGGCTCAAAGCATCGAATACCGCCACGGTATTGCACGATACATAGACTGGACTATTGCATGGCTCAACGAGGGTGATAATCATCTCATCCGCCGCAACGGCATCCTTTCTCAAGCCTGGCTGGCCCGTGCTTTTCTTGATGAGCATCTAGCCCTTGGAGTCGGCTTAGGTCCCTACTTCCTTGTTGACACATACGGCAATGAAGATAGGTATGCTGTGGCGGGTGTTATCACGTTGTCCGCAAGCTATCGATTCAACCCGAACTGGTTGGTACGTCTCTCCTGGAATCGCATTACCACAGATTACAACCGCGATACCGACGTGATCATGGTCGGGCCAGGTTATCGCTTTTAAACCAGTTAAGACAAATTGATGAGATACAGACTCCGCAGGGTAAGGATTTCAAATGAAAATGTTGAATCGTGACACCAAGGCGTCAAGAAGTGTAGGTGGCATCGGCAGCCTGTCTTCCAGTTATCAATGACCCAATGGATTTCTCAATCACAGAACACTTCAAGCCGTAATCTGTCGCTGGTATTGCATTGACATACAGGGCCGTTATCTTTATATGATATTTCGTCAGAGTATCTTAATATTAAAGGTATGGGAGAAAGAGCGCGATGAGCTTCTTTGAAAAACCGAACGGAAAAAAATATCACACAAGAACCATAGAGGTGAATACCTATGAATATGACGAACAGAGATTAGTCGTAGAGGGGTGCTTGACAGATCATCGATTGCAGGAATATCATTTGGCCACAGGTGAAAAAAGATCGCCCGGCCTATTGCATCAGATGATCATCCATATGCTCGTTAACAAGACAACGCTTGAGATTGAGGATCTGCATGTCGAAATGCCTGCCGTTCCGCGAGAAGAGTGTCTGGAGACCATCAACAGCCTGGAGCCTGTCAAGGGATTAAGGATTACACGTGGATTTACGTCAAGGGTAAAGGCTCTCGCAGGCAGTGGTAAAGGGTGCAACCATCTCGTGGCGCTGTTGACAGCAATGGGTTCCTCAACCATTCAGGGATACGCTGCCTACAAATTGCAGGAGTCCCCCAAATTCACATCAGATATGTTCAATATGCTTCTCAACACCTGTTGGACATGGCGTGCGGAAGGGTCCCTGGTAAATTTTATAAAAGAAAAAATTGAAGCAGACCGAAAGGAATAAGTAGATATCATAACGGAGAGGAGGACGGATATGAAGGTTATCGGTTTCAATGGCAGTCCAAGGCAAGACGGCAACACCAACACGTTGTTAGGCCATCTCTTACGGGAGGTCGAGAAAGAGGGCATAGAAACGGAAATCGTTCAGCTTTCTGCAAAGGCAATTCACGGGTGCATCGCCTGTTACAAGTGTTTCGAGAATAAGGACCAGCGGTGCGCCGTTAAGAAAGATGCGGCGAATGAGTATATCGAAAAAATGACGATGGCTCAGGGTATCGTTTTGGGATCTCCTTCCTATTTTCAGGATGTAACAGCGGAGATGAAGGCCTTGGTCGACCGGGCCGGCTTCGTCGGATTGGCAAATGGGAGGATGTACAAGAACAAGATCGGGGCTTCCGTATCCTGTTTCCGCCGCAGCGGAGGGATGCATACAATCGAAACCATGAACCATTTCTTCTTCGCTAATGAGCTTATCATCGCCGGTCGCTCAATTAGCGTAGCGAGAGATAAAGGAGAGGTGGACAAAGATAAGGAAGGCGTGCAGAGCGCGCAGGCCCTCGGGCAAAAGATCGCCTGGATGGCGAAGAAGCTCTGCGGCTGAAAGCGGCCCTGGGAAGAAGTGCCACGGGACCAAGTTCTGTTCTCAGGACTTGGTCCTTTATGCTGTTGCTTGACTTTGTTTTCAGATGGCCTATAATCTTAATATAACGTTATTCTGATCAGGCAGTATGAAAAAAACAGTACGCACATTCATTGTTTTTATTTTTCTCTTCGGCGCTTTCTTCGCGCAGGCTGAAGGTGCCGGCTCACCCGCAAGCGCATCTTCTGATCAAGAGCTTGATGATCTCCTCGCACCCATCGCCCTCTATCCCGACCCCCTGCTTGCCGTGATGTTGCCGGCCTCGACGTATCCGGCGGAAATTGCCGATGCGGATGCATGGTTTAAAAGAGGCGGGACCGTATCGGGTATTGACGGACAGAGTTGGGATGAATCCGTCAAGGCAATTTCCTACTATCCCGAGATTCTTAAAATGATGGCTGGAAATTTGGGCTGGATTGCCGACCTCGGAGATGCGTTTCTCAATCAGCCGGAAGATGTGACGAGAGCGATCCAGCGGCTCAGGTGGGAGGCCAGAGACGCCGGTAATCTGGAGAGCAACGATAAAGAGCAAGTCATTATCGACGGCGACAACATCGAGATCATTCCGACTCAAGCAGACTATATGTACGTTCCCGAGTATGATGATTTGGTCGTATATGACAATAGTTGGGTTCCGGGCTCGCCGCCCTTCGTCACGTACGGCTCCGGTCTGGCAATCGGGGGCTGGCTGAGCATGGACTTTGACTGGCGCCAGCATCACGTAATCTATCATGGCTGGAATCGGCCGGGTTGGGTCAATCATGCGAGGCCCTATGTCCACGTACCGAATGTTTACGTCAACAGAAGCAGGCCTTTCATAAACGAGACCTGGAGACATGATATGTCACACGGCGACCCTGAAAGGTTCCGTGCATCACAGCCCGGCCGCGTCAGCAGAGGCACGGTTGCGCACACACCTGAAGTCAGGGGAAGAGGGACAACGCAGATGAATGTCCCGGGAGTAGTTTTCGGCCCGAGGGGCGACACGAGCTCGTTCAGCAATCGCGGCAGGCAGAGCCTCGGTACAATCAACCAGCGGCAGGCGCCACCGGCTGCCGCTCTCAGCCGACAGCCGTCCATGCCGGCCCCTCATATCAGCAGCGTTTCCCCGCCGCTCCGTCCTGCAGTGGGAATAATGCAGCCCGCGAGGACGCCATCAGTTACCTTTGGCGGTTACAGGGGAGGCAGCGAGGCAAGGTCGCAGAGCCTTCGCGGCCAGGAGAGTCGTCAGAGCAGCACCGTAACACGACCCTCTGCCCCTCCTGCGAGCAGAGGGAGCGCGCCAGCGGGCAGGAGTTCCTCCGGGGGCAGACCGGGGCGGTAACAAATGCAGGTTTGCGTTAAATATTTTTTGGCAACGGAGAATTAATGAATATGGAAAGGAAGGAAACTATGGGTACAATAGAAGAGAAACCCGCATGTCGCCCATCGCAGGGAATGGCCTTCACCGCTTTGATCCTGTTGATTGCGGTCCTTGTCTTTACCTGGACTATACCGGTATTCGGGGCGCCATCGCAGAGGCTCTTTTCCTCTCCCGAAGACGCCGTGAAAAATCTTGCAGATGCCGTCAAGACAAAGGACAAAGCCGCACTCGATCAGATCTTCGGGCCCTCCGGAAAAGACCTGCGCTCTGGCGACAGGGTGCAGGACGCCGCAGAGTTTGAAGAGCTTGCCAAGCACCTCGCTGAAAAAACCAGCCTCGTGAAAGAAGGCGATACAAAAGTTATCCTTCACGTAGGAAATGAGAACTGGCCCTTTCCTATTCCCATTGTAAAAAAAGATAACCAATGGTTCTTTGACACGGAGGCAGGCAAGGAAGAGATACTGAACCGCCGGATCGGAGAAAATGAACTCACCGCCATACTGGTCAGCCGCGCCTATGTGAAGGCGCAACGCGAGTACGCGCTTAAAGACTGCGGTGGCGACGGGATATTTGCATACGCGCAGAAACTCCGGAGCGATTCCGGGAAGAGAAACGGCCTCTTCTGGAGAAGCGCGCCGGGAGAAGAGTCAAGCCCCCTAGGTGAGCTCTTGGCACGAGCCTGGCATGAGGGATACAAGAAGGAAAAGGCCGCCTTCAAGGAAGAGCAGCCGGTACCTTTTCACGGCTACTATTTCAAGATATTAACAAGGCAGGGGAAGAAAGCGCCGGGAGGAAAATACAACTATGTCATCAACGGTAACATGGTTGGGGGCTTCGCCTTGGTCGCTTTTCCCTCAAACTGGGGAAAATCAGGGGTCATGACTTTTATTGTCAATCAGCAGGGGAAAGTGTACCAGAAGAATCTCGGGCCGGACACAGCGAAGATCGCCTCAGAGATGAAATCATACAATCCCGATGCAACCTGGACGCCTGTTAAAGAATGAGGGCGACCCGGAGCAACCGGAAAATATTACAACAGCAGGACGTCATTACGAAGCCTCATGGCAGGCAGTAAGCAGCGATTCACTTCTCAAGTGAGTCCTGTTGATCCGGCAGGCGATCTCTGTATCCATCGCCGCACAAACCAGCACATCCTGTCTACGGCTGTTGCAGATAGTTATGAGAAAAGATGGCAACGGGTCCGCTTTCAGTGCGCCTTTTGCCGCTCCGCTTCCCAGATATGCTTGTAGTCATAGGTTGGGTAGAACTCTGTCCGAAATGCGCCCCATGCCCTCTGCTCGATGACCCGGTTCACGGCCCGCAGCTTTTCCGCCGGCACCCGCAGCGTGACTACTTGACCGATCCCCATCATGACGTACCACGATACGATCTCTACCCCTTCCGGAGGGAAGTTCTTCACGAATTCGCTTTTCGTAAGCTGGTCGTGAAGCTCACCCAATGTCTTCGACTGGTCGTGCTTCAGGAATATCGTCAATAAAAAGGTTCCTTTTTCACTTGGCTTTGCCTGCTGCCCGTAAACAGGGCAGGTGATGGAGAAGAGAGTTACTATCATAACTGTAAAGAGTAGGACAAAGTGCCTCTTGGTACTGATGTTGTGTCTCATCGATTCCATAAAATTCCTCCTTCAGTCTTTCTCATTGTAGTTGCATGACATCTTCTATCACACATCCCTTGACCAGACCCGACTGCGACGATGAAAATATATTGCAAATAGAAAATGTATTCAATCAGGCAGCCCCTTACTTCTCTGTTTCAAATCCCCTATTTCAGCAGGATAAAGTCCTGAACCGGATCCGCGCCGTGATCCTGATTGCGCTATTCTTTAACGTGAAAGGGAAAGGGCTGGTGGTCCTTTCCGGTTGTGCACACGTCGGCATAGTCAACGCCGTCAAGCATGCGCAGAAGGTTTCAGGCACAGACAATATCGACGCAGTGATGGGAAGATTTCGCCTCATCAATGCGAAACCTGAGGTTATTCAGAATACGGTAGCCGATATCAAGGCAATGAAGCCGGACTACATCGTACCGACCCATTGCACGGGATTCGAAGCAATCGTATCCTTCAGCAGGGAGATGCCGAACGAATTCATTATTAATACGGCTGGAACCAAGTATACGTTTGGGGCGTAAGCGACAAAACGGAATATAAGCCTATTCCGCCGCCGAGGATTAGGAAAGGGTGCAAGGACTGGTCATCGTCGGGCGTGATAAGAACAGGAAAACCCAAAGCGATTGAGCTGACAATATCCGCCTTGGGCTTCCCTTAGAACAACCTCTCTCCGGGATGAGAGAACAACGGAGGGAGGAAGCTATCGTTAAAATACCTTTTTGCCTCTTATTATTCTGACTAATCTTTTCCTGTAACCAACAAGCAACGCATATCAAAAACAAATCTGCAGACTGGGTAAAGTTTAAAACCAGCTAAAGAAATTGGGTGGGTCTCCGATTATTACTGCATTTTCACTGGTCCGGGAAAACAGCATTCCCACTTTGGCTGGCCATCTTCTTCATTACGGAGTTTCATGGTCCAATCGCCCTTGCTGATTTCTGTAGCTATGATAGAGGAACCAAATTTCTTGCCTCTGACCATAACGCTGTCACCGGCCATAAATTTAATCTTCTGATTTTCAATGAACCACTTGGGCCCCATGTAAACAGTATAAGCATTACCCTGATCATTTTTGAATTTCATCTGCATACCGTTTTTTACACCGGCCATCTTCTCCATTTTCACAATCTTGCCGGATTCAACCACAATAGCCTCGGTTCCAGTAAAGCCTGAATCGACGGAAATTGTCCCGGGAAGTCCCAGAGTCCATGCACCTGTTGATACACCGGCCCCTGCTGCCTGTGATTTCTGGGCAAATGCCACCGGCATAAACATCATACTGATCGCCACAACTAACACAACCCCTATTGCCAACTTTCGCATAGTTTCCTCCTTAAACTTAGTTAAGATTAGATTGTTTAAACCCACCCTCTTTTCTTTACCTACTGATTTTAGTTTCCCTGCTGTCTAATAAATGGTTTGCTTAAGGTTCGTGATAAAATGACATCTTAAAACATATATTAACGCATTCGTTCCATATCTCAATAGTGGTTTAATGTACGTATAGTGGTAAGCTAAAACTACCATTACGAAAAGGCAGACCCATATCCGCAATTCTGTTTTACGGTCACGCACTATCAATTACAGATAGAATTCTTTACTCACTTAAGTGCATATTTGACATGCTGCATGGAGAAATATAAATTCGGCATCATGCCGTAGAATTCCAGTTAGACGAGAACCTTATCGCGTACTACATCTTTCGCTCAAGGAGAGACTACAATGAAGAACACTTTCAAAAAATTAATCGCCATTTTCATTATCTGCTTTTTGTTTTCCTCTTTTGCCCATGCAACAGAACATGTGATTGTCAATGATCTGGGCATTGAGAAGAACATGAAGGCGGATTTCATCCTGCCTGACGGTAACGGCCCCTTTCCCGCCGTCATTATCCTCCACACGAGCGGCGGGATATTCGGCGCGGAATCCAGCTATGGCGAAGAACTGGCCAAGAAGGGTTATGCCTCTCTGATTCCTCATTATTTCGAGGCTCACGGCATTTCGTATGGATCAAGAGGATATGCTCTTACGGATCATGCAGAAGAGATACTTGCCGATCTTTTGGATGCACTGGAGTACCTGAAGAAGAACCCGAAGATAGACAAGAACAAACTGGGCGCCGTCGGTTTCTCGATGGGCGGATATTGGGCCATGGTGCTTGCTGCACAGGGAAAGGTTCAAGCGGGCGTTTCCTATTACGGTGTCCTCTCGGGAGGAAGGGGAAAGCGTGGCAAGATGAGGTACAGATTCGAGAATATCTTTGATGAAAAGAGTTCCCCCGTTCTCATCCTCCATGGATCAAATGATATGACCCAGCCCGCCGCCGGAGCCGACAGGTTGTCTGCTCTTCTGGATCAGAAGCAGGTTCCCTATGAGAAGCATATATACCCTAATGCCGGGCATGAGTATGACAGAGTTCGTGGTTACAATTATTCTGCAATGCAGGATAGCTGGAACAGGACTCTCAATTTCTTTGACAAGTACTTGCTGAAAAAGCAGCCGGAGGCACGTCAACAGTAAGGAGGTTAACGTGAAAGCTATAAGGAAAAGCCTTAGTCCCATTTTATTGTTTTTTGAAACCTATCTAAACCGCTTAATATCGGTTAAGTCCCGACTATATTCACGACCAACTTACTTCTCGAATCCGTGATGGACGGATTGTGATAATTATGCAAGAGTATAATCAGTAATTCTTGAAGTACTGTGGCAAGATTGGAAAACAGGCGGTAAATAGAGAAAACAAGCATCACAGGTATATCAGAGAGAAACCGGTATACCGACTCAATCAATTTCGCCATGCAGCATTTAGGGCCTTTATTTTTCTATCCACATATACCCCTAATGCATATGGCAGATGAACAGGCCTTACTTGATGGATGTAAGCGACTACAAAACAATCCGGCAACTTCTAGACGAGTGATAAACGGCACAGAGAAGTGCTTGAAACGAGCATTTACTTGTTTCTTTTTATATTGCATAAAACCGATGACGTTCTTGGTTTAAATAGACGCAATAAACAAATTTAAGGAACGCTTTGAGAATATCTTTGCCGTCGAGTGATAAGGTATAATGGTTATAGGGAGTAGAAGGGTCAGGTCTTTACTATTAGCATTTTCTCGTGTGGCTGATCAACCTACTCGCAGGAGTGTAATACATGTCCATACAGTGAGTGATCTCTTTCTTCGTGCAGCCGCGCGTAAGAATTCTAAATAACAAAAGGAGCTTCCTATGAAAGATGTGGACTACATGAGCGTTGCCCAGGACAGCATCGAAAAGATCAAAGAGGGCGCTTTCTTAACCGTTAAGTCCGGGAAGGCACTTAACACCATGACCATCGGTTGGGCTACCTTCGGAGTCGTCTGGAGCAAACCGATCATGATGGTGGCAGTGCGGTTGAGCCGGCACACCTTTGGAATCATCGAGGCGGCCAAGGATTTTACCGTTACGGTCCCGGCGGGCGACATGCATAAAGAGACTGCCTATTGCGGCTCAAAATCCGGCCGGAACGTGGACAAGTTTAAGATGTGTAACCTGGAAACGACCAATGGCCGCAAGGTCGCTTCGCCGATTATTAAAACCCGAGGGCGCCATTACGAGTGCAAAATCATCTACAAGTCTGCTATGAACCCGGCCCATCTTGACAAGGGTTATGATTCATCCCTGTATCCCAAGAAGGATTACCATACCCTTTATTTTGGTGAAGTGCTGGCTTGTTATGAAACTGACTGATATGCAGACGGTCTGATTATGTTCATAGAAATTTGTACACGGCCGCGAAAAAATTCTATGAACTTATCCGCCTATTTTCCGGATAACAGCCATTGCGGTATCACTGAGCAGTTTCGAAATATTTGACATCATCTGCATGGTCTGTTGCTGTTTTTGTAGGACATTTTGTAAGTCAACGTTTGCTAATTGCGCGTCGTCTCCCACTGAGTTCAATTGATCTTCCAAATCTTTAGTATATTTTTCCAGCTCACTTCTCGTATTAATTACATTTCCTTTCTGGATTGTGAATTTGTCCGGGTTGCCGCGCTCTATCACATATATACTCTTCTGAATCGGCTGAATCCTGCCTGCTGACCGGCTTAAAATTGAGCGGTTAACGTTTATTTCCTGAGCTATATTTCTTTTTATCTCAACATACTTTTGTACCTTGAAACGATGTTGATTCACATTTCGGTTGATTTCCTGTTTAGCCTCTTCAATGACGATATTGACTGCCCGACCAATATCCATGTTCTTTGATTTACCTGCCAACTGTTTCCAGGCTGCCAGATATCTCTCCTGAGGTTCACCTTCCCCGATCATCACGCCGATATTCTTTAATTCAAGGATGGTTGATTGCGGAAAGTCGGCGGTTCCTTTTATACCTGCTGTGCGTTGAGCTAAACATACATTTCCGGAAAGCGAAAGGCAAAGACACGTAATCCAAAGGACGAAACAAGTAATCTTTTTCATAATAGTTATCCCCTATTCATCATTCCTGGGAGAAGCATGCCCGGATGATGTCCCCGAAGCTCGGTACTTGCTTAGATTATCTTCAGCACCAACTTGTCCAAAGCAAAGCGCGGTCTTGCTTTGGGTGACTGATCGGGATGACCTACGGGCAAAAGCACTACCGGGTGGATACTTTCGTTTAGCGCCAGATATTCCTTTACCTTATCGCGATCAAACCTTGCAAGCCAGCAACTGCCCAGACCCAGATCGACGGTCTTAAGGGCGATGTGCTCTACAGCTATCGCCACATTCATGGAAAGATAGGCCTTAACCGTTTCCGCGTCCACGATAGGGCTGGCTGTGATTGATGCATCATTCATATCTATATCCACACCTTCGAAGGCGCCTTCTTGCACCAGTTCTCCGAGACGACGCTCTCTTGTTGTCATGGCCGTCAGGTCGGCGCAGCATACAAAAATAGCCGCTGCCTTGACTATAAACTTATAGGGCGTACATCGGCCAAGGGCCTCTTTGGCGGCAGGTGATTGAGCAATGATAAAGCGCCAGGGCTGGAGGTTTGATCCCGAAGGGGCAAGCCGCGCAGCCTCGAGCAGCAGGCGGATAGTGTCAGCCGAAATATCCTGCTGTCTGAATTTACGAATGCTTCGCCGTGAAGCGATAACTTCTGATAATTCCACCGTGGCACCTCCATGGAAGTATTATGACTTAAACTCTACAATGTCCTGATAGGCATGTCAAACAAGGAAGGCAGCCGGATTTTATGCGAACTGAAAATAAGCTTTCGAGCCTTCGCGTGTTTCAACCCGTACTGCGTGAGAAAGATGAATCAAAATATGAAAGAGATCCGTTAATAGTGGCACCCACAACTATTGTGTCAGCCATGGGGCTGAACACAGGGCATTGCCATTTCAAACCAACGCAAAGTTCGGCCCCAAGCACAGACTCCGAAACCCTTGCCTTTACTGACGGTAGTACGTGAAAGTGCCGTCTGCACCATTCTCGGTTATGCTGCTGCCGTCTTCGCTGATAGTAAATTTGCTATGTCCGGATGTTCTACTGGTAGCTTCGCGTCCTATGATTTGCGAAGGGTCAAATTCCTTCCATGTCGCGATCGGGCGAGGCATTTGTACCTCAGGTGAGGCCCATGTAAAACGAAACCTCCAAATAAGCGTGGTTCCACTGATAGTGAGCTCCAGCTCTGCTTCCGAGGCTTCGAACTTTCGGGGCCACCTCTGCGTTCACTCTCGTTACGGCCTGGTAACTCGCTCCCTTCCTTTTGATGGGTGTGTCAATAGGCTCCAAGATTTTGGTTTTCCTCCACCCTGCTATCCAAGCTACAGGGCTCTGGCTTTTACCCTGGCAGGTTTGACTCCTACTGAACAGACCAGCCTTCGCTGGACACACAACCGTGCATGCAGTTTTCCCGCACACGGCTTTCCAATCATCTTCTTCCAGAGGCTTTCGCTTTCACTTGGCCTTCCAGTATAGCTTCCACCGGAGTTCCTGGAATCTTTGGAGTTGATAGCGTTACCGCAATCTCCTTTCCTTCTCTCCTTTAGAAGCATGATGAAGGTATTGCCCCTTTCCTCTCTCAAGGTTATGCTGTCCTTGAGATACAAGCGGTACTATGGGCAACTCCGACTCCCGTGCCGACCCAGTGAAACTTCGTTTCCTTATATCCACCAGTTGCCGCTCTCGCAGCATCGACAAGGGTCTCCCGCGTTCATTCTCGTCTGGCTGCCCCTGCGTGTCACCCCTGTTACCACGGAAGTCCATCTATCGGTTCTGGTGGTTTTCGTCAGGATAGATGCTCCGGTCTTCCCCTGTGTAGGAGAGGGTCGACAACTCCATTGTGATTTTTGAGGCTACATCTAGGTTCGCTCACGCTGCGACCCGCAGGTTTGCTCGACTCCCTATAGGAACCTTTGTCAGGGAACTTAATGCTTCAGGTTACCCTTAACACTTCCCTCCAGCTACGTGGGCGAACTACAGAACTCCCACCGTCGGACTTTAACCGACTAGTCATACGTTTTACACGGCATACCTTACAATAATATTACTTTTTCACTTGACAAGTTATGGGCATATGCTTATAATGCGTCCAGGAGAAAGAAGAATGGGGAGGCCAAAATGTTGTCGGAGAGTAGCAGGAGAACCGGTATGCCAAATTTTCAAGCCGGCCGGTGTGCCAGCATCCGCGCTTGATCACGTGGTCTTATCCATGGATGAGTTTGAGGCAATCCGCTTGGCGGATCTTGACCGGCTTTACCACGATAAGGCGGCAGAACAGATGAATGTCTCACGGCCGACTTTCGGAAGGATTATTGAAGCGGCGCGACATAAGGTGGCGGAGACATTGGTTCAAGGAAAAACGTTGAAGATTGAAGGAGGTAATTTTGAAATGAACGCCATGAGAAAATTTAAATGTTACGATTGTCAGCATACTTGGGAAGTACCACATGGAACAGGGAGAATTAGAGGTTGTCCTTCCTGCCAGAGTGTAAATATACACAGGGCGGAAGAAGACAGAGGATTCGCTGCGGGTGGACGCAGACGTATGGGTCAGGGCTGCGGATGTCGCGGGATTCATCAAAAATAACGTAAAAAGAAAATAATATTAATTTGAAAAGGAGATTGAAGCGTGAAAGTATGTTTCCCAGTTTATAAAGATGAAGGCGTCAACAGCAAGGTGTATGATCATTTTGGTTCAGCACCTGAATTCATTGTTGTTAACACGGAACTCCAGAGCACGATAACGGTCGGCAACAAAGACCTGGACCACGTCCATGGGGCGTGCAATCCTGTCATGGCTGTGGGAGGGCATAGGATTGACGCGGTAGTTGTCGGTGGGATCGGCGCAGGGGCTCTGAGGAAACTCAATGCGGACGATATTAAGGTATATAAATCGGCAAGCGAGACAGTAAAAGAGAACCTTGAATTACTAAAAGACAACAGGCTGCCCGAACTGACTCTACATCACACATGCAGCGGCCATCAGGGATGCTGTGGTCATTGATAGGAAATACATATTTGCCAATATGTCTGCATAAAAGGCTTCTAAATCCCCGGTTCTGCCAAGTGACTCCAGAAATATGACATTTACTGTAATTAAGAATTGTCTTCATCGACAAGAGCCTATTTTTGAAATACTTGTTATTGGCATAGAGCACAAGGGACAGATTATGATTATAGGGCTTCACAAAATTAGAGATTTGGAAGAGGGTTTTAACGAATCGGATTTTGTGACGGTGACCAATGATGCATGCTGAACCGTTGAGGAATTTAGGATGCCACCAGAGGCAGACGCAGACTTACTTTGCGAACTTTTTAGAGCCTGTTATTGGGCAGATAAAAGGCCATTTCTATGGGGAAAAATGGTATGCCAAATAAAACGGTAATTACAATTGGTTATGAATTTTATGAAAGGTACAAAAAATAATTTATTTAAGGAGGACAACAAAATGGCTTTGAAGACGAGAGAGGAATACAAGAAATCATTAAAGGCAATGAGGCCGAACATTTACAAATTTGGAGAGCTGATTGAAGACGTAACAATTCATCCGGCAACAAAAAGAGTCGTAGAAAGCCATGCACGGGCAATTGACGCATCGCATGACCCAAAATTAGCAGATGATTTCACTACTACCTCCACCTTCATAAGCGGTGAAAAGATCCACAGATGGAATTCCATGATGGAAACCCTTGAAGATATTATGGCCAATTCCAGGATGAAGAGGTGGATGTATCGCTTGACAGGAAGCTGCAGCGGCGGAGTGTGCGTAGGCTGGAACGCCCAGAACGTTATGTGGAATATCACGTCGCTTATGGACAAGGAATTAGGCACGAAATATCAGGAGCGGCTCAAAAAATGGATTATCAATTCTCAGAAAAACGGCCTTCTCGTAGCGGGGGCTCTTACAGATGCCAAAGGGGATCGCAGCCTGAGACCATCACAGCAGGCGAATCCCGACAGCAATCTGCATATTACAGAAGTCCGCGAAGACGGCATCATAATCAGTGGAATGAAGGCGATGATCTGCGGTGTGGCCGCCTCTAACGAAATATTTCTTTTGCCGGGAGGCGCCTACAGGGAAGAGGATCAGGACTATGCAGTGAGCTGCGTTGTGCCGCGGGATATAAAAGGTCTTACAATCGTGGAGGCCCGGAGGCCGAGCGATACGAGAGAAATGGAAGGCGGATTCGACATTCCCGACTCAGGCATCACCCAGTCTTTCCTGTTTTTCAAGGACTGCTTTGTTCCCAATGACAGGGTTTTTATGTGTAAAGAATTCAAATATACAGGCAATATAATTGGATATTTCACAGCTAACTACCGTGCGTGCATCGGCGCATGTGTCGCCGGTCAGGGAGACGTGATGATCGGCGCTGCGGCGCTTATGGCAAGGACGAACGGATTGGCAGCCAGCACGTTTGCAAACAAGCTGGTAGAGATGGCTGTCAACAATGAGACAACATACTGCATGGGAATTGGTGCGATGGCCCTTGGAAAGAAAGGTCCCGGTGGTATGTGGGTTTCAGATCCCTTGACCGCTCATGCCAATAAAGTACATGTGGCAACTCTCCCTTATGAAACAAAGCGTATCTGCCAGGACATCGGCGGCGGTATCGTTGAAACAGGATGTTTCCCGTCTTCGAAAGACTTTAATGACCCAAAATTAGGAGCCATGGTTCAATCGGCCCTGAAAGCCTCCGGTAAGTTCAGCGCTGAATCAAGGGCGCGCGCAGCAAGGCTTTCTGAATGGCTGACGCTCGGCGCAGGCGTTCCTGGATGTATGCACGGCGGCGGTTCTCCTGATGGTGCAAAACTGGTTGTCAGGGCTCTTACCCCAATTGACCAGTTTGCCGAATACGCCAGAAAAATTGCCGGCATAACTGAGGAGATTCCAGAACCGGAAAAGAAAAAGAAATAATGAGGCTTAAGCGAATTGAATATGCGCAGGACAAGGTGGCGGGTGAAATAATTTCCATTTGGAATAAAATGGAGCCCATAATGCAGGATACGAAACCAAGCAACTAAAGGTGAGCGATGATGGATTGTGAAAAACACAGTGGTGGTGAAGACCAGGGTTGTCAAGGCAAATACAAGGAACCTGATAATAGATTAAATGACAGTACCGAAGATGTAACACTGGCAAATCGTATGGCGCAGATCGATCATAAGATCATGGTGCTGTCCGGGAAGGGCGGCGTCGGCAAGAGCACTGTGGCGGTTAATATCGCCGTTGCCCTGGCCATGCAAGGAAAACAGGTGGGAATTCTGGATGTAGACTTGCATGGTCCCAGTATCCCCACTCTGCTCCATCTCAATGGGAAGTCGGTGAAAACCGGCGATGAAGGCATTAACCCTGTGGATTTTGTGGAAGGAATAAAAGTAATGTCCATAGGATTCTTTATGCCTGAACAGAACAGGGCCGTGATCTGGAGAGGCCCCATGAAGGTCAATGTCATAAAACAGCTTTTGACGGAGGTGAATTGGGGTCATCTCGATTACCTCGTTATTGACTTTCCTCCGGGCACGGGAGATGAACCCCTTTCCGTGGCTCAAATGATTCCTGACGCAGACGGCGCCGTTATTGTGACCACGCCCCAGGATTTGTCTCTCATCGACGTGCGAAAATCCATAGATTTCTGTAAACAGTTGAAAGTTCCCGTCCTGGGGGTGATTGAAAACATGAGCGGTCTCGTCTGCCCGCACTGCGGGAAAGGCGTCGATGTCTTTAAGCGTGGAGGTGGCGAAAAAATGGCAGGCGAAATGGGAGTTCCCTTTCTCGGGCGCATTCCCATAGAACCGCTGATCGTGGAGGCTTCGGACAACGGGAAACCATTTATCTATCATTACGGGAAAACCTCTGCGGCCAAGGCCTTTGTCAAAGCCGTCAAACCGATTTTAGGAATGACAAAGAAATAGAGAGGTCTTTTGCACTATGCCGATTTATGAGTATGAATGCACCGCATGCGGCGGAATCTCCGAGTTGCTTGAAGGTATGACGGAGGAGCAAACCGCGAGGAGGTGCCGTGTCTGCGGAAATGAAGACTTAAAGAGAATCCTGTCGAAGGGGGTCACATCGAGAATAGGTCAGATAATGGGTTCTCGAGGAGGCAGGACCTGCTGCGGCAGAGAGGAGCGGTGCGACACGGCGCCGTGTGCGCAGGGGGCGGCATGTCACAAATAAGCGCCCCGCAGAGGAATCGCAGGCAGGATTAAGGAAGTGGAAGAAGACGAGATCAAAAAAGAAATGATGGATTTGCTCTTGGAAAAAACCAAGAATCTTTTTTCCGGAAGAGTCATTGATTACGGGACTAACCCGAGAAATTGCGGTACAATAAAAAAGCCGGACGGCTATGCAAAGATAACCGGACCATGCGGGGATACGGTAGAAATATTTCTACGGGTGAAAAGCGGCAGAATTGAAGACGTCCGATATACCACAGATGGTTGCATGACATCCCATGCCGCTGTCTCGGCTGCCACAGTGATGGCTAAGGGGAAAGCCCCGAAGGACTGCATCAGGATCAACCAGAATGCCATCCTGGAGCATCTGGGAGGGATGCCGGAAGAAGCCAGGCATTGTGCCCTTCTCGCCGCCACGACACTGCATAGAGCATTGAGGGACTTCGCCGTCGGGAAAAAGGATAAATGATGTAAGAGGAAACGCTGATCAGTCTAACGGTGTGGTGTATGATATTCAAGGGGGATACGGCATTATAAGCAGTCTCAAATCGTCCGGGATCACCCCCGGAAAGAGAGAAGAATCACGCCAAGATTACACCGGTACCCGTTCAGTGCCGCCTATAGAGAAATATTATAATGTTCAAGGAGAGACCTGATGGAACACAACCATCCGCAATGCGCCCGCTGCCCTTTTGAACGTCAGGAGCGTATCTGCCAGGAAGAAAACGGTAAAGCGCCACCTTTCTGTCCTACGGTACATAAAGCAACTGTTATCGAAAAGGCACTGGAAGAACTCAAAAAAGGCGAGGTCCTGGAATTTGCCAGACAGGCGTCTATTCAGGAAGGAGAAGGGTATGCGGACAGGGAACTCGGATTTGCGCAAGCAAAACCGGTCAAACCCCGGATTCTTGAGATTGTAGAATTTGCAGGAAAGATGAACTACAAGAAATTGGGGTTTGCCTTCTGTCTCGGCCTCAGGAAAGAGGCCAGAGCTGTGGAAGGGTTTCTTTCTTCCTACGGTTTTGATGTCGTCTCGGGTGTATGCAAAATTGGTCGCGTCCCGAAAGAAGTGATCGGAATCCTGGAAAATCAAAAAGTCAGGATAGGATGTTTTGAATCCATGTGCAATCCGATCGCCCAGGCCTTATTGCTCAATCATGAAAAGACTGAGTTTAACATCATGATGGGATTGTGCGTTGGTCACGATTCGCTGTTCATGAAATATGCCGAGGCCCCCTGCACCGTACTTGCCGTCAAGGACCGCCTGCTGGGCCACAATCCCCTGGCCGCAGTTTATACAATGGACAGCTATTATCGGTCCCTGAACGCGGTGAAACGGCGGAAATGAGCATCTCTAAGCGTCCAGCCGGCATTGTTCAAATGGAACGGGAAAACGAAAAATCATTGTGAGCGTCACGTTATCTGCGGAAGGTGAGATCCGCGCGAAAGGAGAAGCAGTGCCGGTGCAGCTTCCGGCAAAGTGACGCGAATTCTTTTGAATTGTAGTAAAAAAGCATACTGACATAAACGGCCAAATATAAAAGCCAAGGAGGAATCAATGTTTTACCAAGAAAAATGCAATTTATGTGGAAACTGCCTGGAGTTTTGTCCTTATGTGGAATACGACCTCAATCGGGCCCAAGAGGAAATGAAGGAGCTTGTATCGGGAGGAACACCGCCGATTGTGGGTCTATGCGTTACTTGCGCATCGTGCAATTTGGTCTGCCCGACCCAAGCCAATCCATTCGATTTGCTGAACCAGCGTCAGGAAGAAACGGGTGCCCTCGGCATTCCCGAGCAGGCCATGCAGAATTTCGCTAAGCTCTATAATCTGCCGACCATCGTAAAAAAAGGCAAAGAGGGCAAACCCGTGCTGAATCTGTGCATTGTGGGAGATATGGTCCGTGAACTTCTGGACAATCCTCTTTTCGATGATTTGACGATTGTCGAAGGCGCGGACTATTTCTGTACTGTTGGACATATTCACCTCGGGAAACCGAGCTCCGCTAAGAAGGAGGCAAAGAGATTCATCGAGAACCTCGCAGCCTTGGGAGCCAAAGAAGTTATCTGTTTCCACGACGACTGTTACACTATGCTGACCACGCTGGCCCAGGAGTATGGCTTGAAAGTGCCTTTCCACCCTGTCCATATCTTTGAATATCTCTACCGGGAACTCAAGAAGCGCGAGGGCCGTCTCAAGGCGGTTCCCATCCGCGTTGCCTACCAGTCCCCCTGCGCCTCGCGCTACACACAGGGGAAGGATATCTATCTCGATAAGATTTTTGAACTCCTCGGAGTGGAGAGGCCGGCACGGAAGTACGAAAGAATAAACGCACTTTGCTGTGGCGCGCCGCTCATGGCCCGCGACAAAGAACGGGCGGCGATTGTAAAAAAGTGGAATATAGACGATGCAAAAAAAGTGAATGCGGATGCCATGGTCTTCCTCTGCCCCATGTGCTATCTCAATCTTCGGAAGCTATGCAAGGATGATTCAATCAATCCGATATTCATAACGGAACTATGCAAGAAGGCGCTTCAATAATGGAAATCCAGAAGCAATACATTTTGTAGGTACGGGATCTCGCATATAAAATTCAAAGTATGAATACATCGAGATAGGATGTTCGGAGGAAATGTCATGGGAAAAGTTATCTTGAACGCAGTAGATAAGGCAGAAATTTTAACCTTACAGGATAACTACATAGACTTGACGATAAGAGACAACAGCGAAATGGTTACACGAGCCATGCCGATGAAAGAGGGGGGATTTAGAAAATCCATCCTGTCCGAGCACGGCTTTTCCTCGATTATCAGGGCAACAACGGGAAGCCAGACGAGAACTATGCTTTTTGATTTCGGATTTTCGGAGATCGGAGCCGTTTTCAATGCCGAAGCTCTTGGCGTGAACACATCGCAAATCGAAGTTCTTGCCCTTTCACACGGGCACGATGACCACGCGGGCGGCCTGGAGAGGTTTGTCAAGATGATTGGGAAACCGGGTATCGAACTGTTTGTTCACCCATCCGTATTTAAAGCCCCACGTTATCTGAAGTACAATGAAGAACAAAAAATCTTCTTTCCTGCAATCACCAGAGATGCTCTTGAAAAACTCGAAATTAGAGTTGTGGAAACAAGAGAGCCTCGGCTTATGCTTGATGGTGATGCCCTATTTCTGGGAGAGATCGAGCGCTCCACAGACTTTGAAAAAGGTTATCCGATTGCCCGCCTTTTGGAGGATGGTCGAGAGAAGTTTGATGCTATTGAAGATGACACATCAATTGCTATGAACGTTAAGGGCAAGGGCTTGGTTATTCTATCCGGGTGTGCCCATTCGGGTATCATCAATACAGTTTATCATGCTATGAAGGTTACAGGAATTAAAGACGTGCGTGCAATCATGGGTGGGTTTCACCTGAGCGGCCCTCTTTTTGAATCAATCATCGAAAGGACAATAGAAGAACTGCACAAAATTAATCCCGGCTATATTATACCAACTCACTGTACAGGAAGAAATGCGATGATGCATATTAAAGAAGAAATGCCCGATCAGTTCATCCTCAACATGTCTGGAACGAAGCTGACCTTTTCCTCATAGACAATGATTGAAAAAACCGAGATTATGTTGCAATGTTTTTATGAATAATTTATCGACATCTAAGCGTGTAGGAGAATAATGATCTGAAACAGTGGTGAGTTTTAACCCGGGGCGGTAAAGCTGCTCAATCACCAGGACCCCTCGAAGAACACAATGCTGTTGCCGCCGTATTTCTCGTCAATCCAGAAACCGAAGAAGCCCAGTTCGAGCATTTTCTCGAATCATTTGCTGTTCTTGCGTTTGTGCAAAATCCATCTTGTTCTCCTTGCTGATTTATGATTTTCTCTCAACGATCATGCAGATGCCCTGTCCGCCGCCGCCGCAGATGGTCTCAAGCCCGTAACGGACACTACGCCTCTTCATTTCATGGAGAAGCGTTGTCAATCTCATCGTGCCGGTTGCGCCTACCGGATGGCCGAGGGAAATGCCCGATCCATTCACATTCACTTTCTCTTCCATATCTTTTTCACTGAGCCCGCAGAGCCTTGCATCGGCCAAGGCCTGGACTGCAAAGGCCTCCTGCACTTCTATGAGATCTATCTGATCGATCTTCAAAGCGGCCTTACTGAGAGCCCTGGAAACGGCGACAGGCACCGCCGGATATGTCAATGTCGGATCCGTGGCGGCAATAGCACACGAACGAAAATATGCCATCGGTTTGATACCGAGTTCTGTTGCTTTTCTTTCCGATGCGAGGACAACGACGGAGGCGCCGTCATTCTCTGAAGAGGAATTACCGGCAGTACACACCCCGTCCGGATAAACGGGCCGGAGCTTGGCAAGCTTTTCCATTGTCGTTTTGCGACGCGGTCCCTCATCTGTATTAAAAAAGATCATGTCCCCGTCTTTCCCCTTTCCGACAGGAACGGGGACTATCTCATTCGCGAATTTCCCGGCATCCCATGCCGCAATGGCTCTCTTGTGGCTGCGATACGCCCACTTGTCCGCCTCTTCACGGGTTATTTTTTCCCTCTTGGCCGCCATCTCCGCCCAGGACATCATCGAGTTCAACTCTCCGTAACGGTGGATGGGCTGAGACATCACCCTCCCACGCTGAAGCCTGTCATAGAGAGGTATCCCCCACATGGCGAGGGCGCCGTGACCTCTGGGCATGAAACCGTACTTTTCATGGCTCTTACCACCGAGACCCCACTTGATATCACCCGGTATATAAAGTTCCGCCTGGCTCATGCTGTCCATACCGCCGGCGACGATGATTTCTGCATTTCCCGTTTGAATCTGTAAAGCACCATAAAAGATTGATTCCAACCCAGAGCAGCAGCGACGGTCGATCACGACGCCCGGCACAGTATCCGGCCAGCCCGCATCAAGAACGGCCATCCGGGCGCCGTTGGCGCACTCTCCGTTCTGGTAGGATGTTCCCATGATCACATCATCAACCGCAGAGGCTTCGATGCCAACCCTCTTGACGACCTCGTTTAAGACTAGGCTTCCCAGCCTATAGACCGGGATATCTTTCATGGCTCCGCCGTAAGCGCCTATCGGTGTGCGGACACAGCTCAGAATAACTACATCTTCCATTTTTTGTCACCCCGTAATTTTTTCAGAAAGTCTGATTAGAAGTTAAGGTCTGTCCGCGGCTTCTTCTCGCCGGATGTATAGTCATACCAGCCCTTGCCGGTCTTGCGGCCTAGGTCGCCGGAAGCGACCATCTTCTTCAGAATCAGCGAGGGCGCCCATTTCGGGTCTTTGAAATTCTCCCAGAGGGTTTCAAAGACGGCCAGTCCGATCTCGAGGCCGACGAAATCATTGAGCTCGAACGGACCCATGGGATGGTTGAGGCCGAACTTCAGGGCCTTGTCGATGTCTTCAATGGTTGCGACGCCCTCCGCCAAACATCTGTAAACCTCATTGCGAAGCGCCGCGTTGACCCGGTTGACCAAGAAACCGGGGCCGTCCTTTACATAAACCGGAACCTTGCCGAACTTTATCGCCAGATCATTAATGATCGTGGCAGTTTCTTCGGATGTTTTCAAGCCCCTGATAACTTCAACGAGCTTCATGACCGGGACGGGGCTGAAGAAATGCATACCGGCAAACCTGGCTGGCCGCCTGGTGGTGGCGGCCAGTTCCGTGATAGGGATAGAGGAAGTGTTGCTTGCGAATATGACCTCCGGCGGGCAAAGCTCATCCAGTTTCTTGAAGAGCTCCGTTTTAGCCTGCTTTTTTTCGAATATGACTTCGATTACTGCGTCGCAGTCTTTAGCGAGAGATAAATCAAGGGTCGGGGTAATCCTACCGAGGGTGGCCCTCATGTCCTCCTCGCTGAGCTTCCCTGTGGCAACGCTGTTCTTAAGGTTTTTCTCGATGGTCGCCATGCCCTTCTGAACGAGTTCATCCTTTATGTCCTGCATTGTCACCGTAAAGCCTGCAGCAGCCGCAACCTGCGCGATACCGGAGCCCATGAAACCTGAACCCACGACCATGATCTTCTGTATATGCATCTTTCTGCTCCTTCGTGTTTCTCCATTGAAAAACAGGTCCGAGGGGCCCCGAACTTTTTCAAGTAATATTGTCATAACATTAGGGTGGAAGAATAACCGTACCTCCTATGGCTAAAGTCAATCCTATGACAATGGACAGAATACACGTCCAATCATAGCCGTCAATCCGCCTCGTCTTAATTACTGCATTCGATTGGTTGGCGCCTACTGCAACTGTAGCTACTTCCATTCTCGTCGTGATTCGTTCAAACTCCTTAATTTCCGCAGGCGTGGGATCAGATTTTAAGGTTATTATGACGAGTGTCAAAATCGAGGCCGTGATGCCATAAAGAACGGGCTGAATTCCAAACAGCAACGGCATACCCATAAAGCGCCACCCAATCCAGAGGATTATGTCTATCCCGCCACCCAAAATCATCGACCAGAATACTGCATTTTTTGTAACACGCCGCCAGTTGGCACCGAAAAACAATGGAGCAAAGAACGTGCACGCGAATATCGAACCCCCTAACTCTGCAAATTTGACAATTGCTTCCGGTTGAGCCAAGCATGTGGCCAATACAGCGAGAGTGAACCCCAGTACTGCCCAGCGAGTAATGCTCAATAGCTTTTTATCAGGCAAGTCTGATTTAAAAAAACGCTTTACCACATCTCTCCCGACTCCCATGCTCAAAGTCAATAGCATCCCCGTTGCACTTGACAAAGCAGCAGCAAATAAGGCCGATATTCCTAAAGCGCCTATTGCCGTGCTTGGCAAATGCGCAAAGAGATAAGGGAGGGCACTGGAAGACGGCTTAACGTCGTGTGTAATGACCCATAAACCGCTTGCCATGAAATGCAAGGCCCAGACAATAACAGTTCCTAAAGTCAACGCTAATATAGCTCCGGCGACGGCTGTTCTCGTATCTTTCGCAATCATAATACGTGACGCCTGGTGTGGCGCAGCGAACATGCCAAAGAACCAGATTAGACATGAGGACAAAACATAAAGAGGAGGCAGAGAACCAGTGAGACTAAAACGCTGTGGCGAGGAAGCATACATATCGACGGTGACTTTATTAATGCCGCCAAAAAAAGCAAGTGCAGCAGGAAGAATGAATGCTACAAGACTTAATTTGACGAGCAGCATGGCAGTGTCTGTAACCGTTACAGACCAGGCGCCTCCTACAATTGTTAAGAGGAAAAATGTTGCGCACACTATATAGAGCATAGTTTGATAGCTTAACCCTGTAAGTGTCGATAATAAAGTTGCAGCCCCCATAATTTGCGCAACAAAATAAGGAAACATGCCGAAAAACATGACGCAGACGCCGACAGCGGCTAACCTCTTGTCCTGCCAACGAGATTCAAAGAAATCAAAAAGCGTCCAGGAACCGCTCCTATACAATTGAGGCACAATAAGGAAAGCCGCCAACAAGAATCCCGGGAGAGCTCCCCAAATAGCCACTAATCCTATACCCTGTGAATAGGACATGCCAGGATACCCAAGAGTGCCCAGAGCGCTGATCCAAGTTCCGGCAAATCCTCCGAGAACAAGAATTATTCCGGATCGTCTCCCTGTTACATAGAATTCATCGGCTCCTTTAGTGTGGCGCGAGGCGATGAACCCTATCACCAAGTACGATATAAGAATTCCAAAAAATATGGCAATGACCATTTTTCAATTCACCTCCTTAAGTTACAAACGCTTCTTTATCCATAGACCGATCACTCCAGCTGCAACTAATATAAGGCCGTGTAAAATGGCTATCAATTGAGCACCTGACAACACAGTAACACCCCCTTTCAGATAGTACTGTTTAGCAATCCGATTTCGTCTGTTTTTTATGTTAACGTCTTCTCCGATATTAATCAGAGTACCAATTAGCTTCCATAGTGAAGATTGTCAAAAATCCGCCGTGAAGTCCCCAAGGGGATAAGAAGCAACAGTTTGCTTCTTCTAAATACATATGAATGGCGAATTCATTCCCATGCATCCCTATAAATCGTCGGCAAGATTTTCTGTCGCACAATATGCAATCGACGGATTGTACCCACCAATAGCTTGAAATTTAAGATAAGGATAATTTTCTAAAACATCTTTTTTATTTTTTGTGAAATTATCAAAGGTGGTTCAGTTATCGCTTGAACGTCTTCCGGATCCCAGTCTGGTGCTATTTCCAACAATTCCAATCCCGCGGGTGTAACCTGAATAACAGCCACATCTGTAATTATCAGTTTAGCCTTACCCACTGCTGTCAATGGCAAATCACATTTATTTACTATCCTGGGTTTTCCATCATTGGTTAAATGTTTCATCCCAATAATGACCTTCTTAGGCCCGATCGGCATATCCATGGCGCCGCCGAGCGTTAGAGACGAGGGAGAGACCTCATCCACCGTTTGACTAACTGTCCAGCTTGCTATATCACCACTTTTTGAGACTTGATAAGCGCCTAACATGGTGATATTTACTCTTCCCGTCCGGACAGCGTCAAAAGACTCGGCAAAATCGACTATACACATACCGGGTATCGGGGCAATGAACTGGCCCCCGGCATTTGCCAGATAATAATCCATCGATTCTACCTCTTGCTTGCCAAGCACTCTTCCAAAACCAATAATGCCGTTCTCTACATGAAATATTATCTGTATGTCTTTTGGCAAATAACTGGAAGCCAGAGATGGTATTCCTATTCCTAAGTTTACTACGTCCCCATCCTTTAATTCTTGTGCCATACGTCTGGCCATTTCATGTTTATCAAGGGTCTTTTTCACTGGGGCACCACCTTTCTATCAGTAAGCACAATTCTATCTATATAAATACCGGGTGTAATAATCTGGTCAGGAGCAATTTCGCCGGGTTCAACAATTTCATCGACTTCAGCTATGGTCGTTTTGCATGCTTTGGCAATCAGCGGAGAGTACATGCGTTCTGAGAGCTTGTAGTAAAGATTTCCCAGCTTGTCTGCCTTACTGGCCCTGACAAATCCAAAGTCAGCTCCGAGTGGAAATTCCAAGAGGTATTCCTGTCCATTAATCACTCGCACTTCTTTGCCTTTCGCAAACCAAGTGCCGGGTCCAACAGGACTGTAAAAGGCTCCCATCCCGGTTCCGGCAGCACGTATACGGTGTGCCATTACTCCTATTGGCAAATATTCATAATCGAGTTTTTCCTCTCTACCTATCCAGGGGGACCTTTCTTCTCCTGGAAACTGGGCGCCCACTCCCCAGCCCAGAATAACTTTTCTCACCCGCTCAGCTTCAATAAGAATTCTCGGCGCAATGAAAGGCTTAAACTGTGGATGGATTGTATAGCCTCCGGCATGACTGATGTTAGCGGTTACAATGAGTGTCAAATCCTTCGAGCCTAATTTTGTTAAATTTTCTATTAAGGTTTGCGCCACTCCCAGCGGACCGATGAAGCTTTGCATCATAACTGAACTTCCGTCTGTGATATCAGTGATCGCATCCATCACATTTGTATGTACTTTGTTCACCTTCAGCCTCCTAAGATTGTAGATTATTTGTTAGCAGGTATCTCTTTCATGGATGCAAAGCCGATATCATGCTGAGGGATTAAAATGTCTGCCAAGTGTTTTATATACAACAAGTCATAGAATGATTTTTTCGCATCTATATGAAATGTAGGAATCAACACAGGCCAGATGCTTGCGAGTTTGGGCGGGGGGAAAAAATTTTCTTTAATTGCACAAACACCGCTGATAACCGCTAACCCTTGCGGCGTCTTTACCGATACTGCCTGGCATCCCGGGGTATGTCCCGTCATTGGAATAACCTCGATCCCGGGCACAATTTCCATTTTTCCGTCAATCAGCCAATAATTCAGCCCCTCAAAATATTTCCTCACGTATAAATGATGAAATACCGGATCATGGGAATATGCGAACATTAATTCTTTCTCTTGCACAACAACCTTGGCATTCGTACATTTTGCCGTGTTGGCGCAGTGGTCATAATGTAAATGCGTTTGTATGACAATATCGATGTCTTCAGGCTTTAATCCGATACTCTGAAGCGCCGCCTCAAAGGACTGGACATCAGTCATAGGAACATTTGCTATCTTTTTGTGTTCCTCGACGGATATTCCCGTATCCACCAATATATGTTTTCCATCGGCATTGATGTACCAACATACCATCGGATTGGAATCGGTCTTGTTGAAGTACAAAGTGTACGTCATCATACTTCGATTGGTTTCCACGGTGGAGAGTAAGAGTGGTCTAATAGTGTACATGATGATTATCTCCTTGCTGGCTGCATTTAAGGACGGTGAAGATTTTCAGCGTCGTTATACCAATTCGTGACCCTGAAGATTTGAAACTCCGTCCATGTCTCTTCCTTACTTTAATTTCCATACAGGTTTTCTTTTTTCAAGAAATGCTCGTTTAGCCTCGACGGAATCCTCAGAGTTGAAGATGGGCGGCACGATATGTTCAATGAGGGCCAGAGCACACTCATAGCTCATATCCTCACCCCTGCAGAATAGTTCCTTGGTAGCCCAAATTGATAATGGCCCATTTTCACAAATTTGTTTTCCTATTTCTGTGGCAGTGGGTATCAGCTGGTCTCTGGATACAACCTTGTTCACCAGACCCACCTGATATGCACGTTGTGCATCTATTGGCCTTCCTGTGTACAATAACTCGCAAGCTATCGCTCTCGGCATATATCTGGAAGCAAACGGCGCAAATAATGTGGGCACATTCACCTTCCCTTCCGGTATTCCAAATAAGGCATCATCGCATGCAATTCTGATATCTGATTCCAGGGCCAATAAAAGTCCTGCCCCATAGACGTGGCGATGGACTGCGGCGATGATAGGCTTCCATATGTTATGACGTCTGGAGGATACACTGTAATCCCCTAAAATGAGGGACTGCCGGAACTGCCATCGGCCCCTTTCCATCTTTTTTACATCCGCACCGGCACAAAAAGACTTGCCTTCGCCACTTAAAATGGCCACCCACATTTCTTTGTCATCCCGAAAATCCACCCAGATAGCTTCAAATTCTTTCGCCATTTCCAGATTCAATGCATTTAAACTGTCAGGGTTATTTAAAGAAATATAAGCGATATGATCTTCCTTCTTATAAAGAATCTGTGACACTGTCCGCCTCCTGAAATCTCTTGCAAATCTTTCGCAAACGTTTATATTGAAATCATGAATATGAAAATATTTAATAATTTTTAGGTTATTTTTAGGTAAAACCTAATATAAACTATGTCGTGTAAATCATAGAGCAGAGGCGTGTCCCGCAATGAGAAAAAATTCAAAACAGAAACAAAAGCTATCACGCAACAGCGATTATCTATCATCTGAGGGGGATATATTCGCAAATACTGTGAGCAAGCACCCGGATGAAATGTCTGTAAATGAAGCACCATTCAGGACGTTTGTAGAATCCGCTACCGCTTCAATAGTCATTTTCCAAGGCAATAAATTTAAGTATGTGAATCCCAGCCACGAGTTGCTTACCGGTTACAGCGCAAAGGAACTCGTCACAATGAACTTCTGGGATTATGCTCATCCCGATTTCAAGGCATTAGTCAAAGAAAGGGGTCTTGCCCGGCAAAAAGGAGACAAGACTCTTCCTTCATCTTGGGCATACAAGATCTTGACAAAAAAGGGAAAGGAGCGGTGGATACAGGTTAGACCAAGCTATTTTACATACGAGGGGAAGCCGGCAGCCATTGCAACGGTCATAAATGTAACGGATCAAAAGCGCCTAGAAGAAGAGCTTGAGCGGCAAGTCAACAATCGGACTGCCGATCTCTCCAGAGCGAATAAACTTCTGAAGCAAGAAATTATAGAACGCAAGAAAATCGCCGCCGCACTGCGAAAAAGAGATAGGGAAATAAGTAAGAAATCAGAAAATCTCGAAAGAGTTAATATTGCATTATCGGTTCTATTAAAGCGCAGGGAAGACGACAAAGTTGAACTTGAAGAAAAGATATTATCTAACGTTAAAGAAATTGTGATGCCGTATATTAAAAAATTCAAGAAGATGCGGTTGAGCAATGCTCAAATGGATTATGTAAATATATTAGAATCCCATCTAAGCGATATCGTTTCGCCATTCCTGCACAATTTAAGATCCAGATATTTTAATTTCACTCCTAGAGAAATCGAGATTGCTATCCTCGTAAAAGAGGGAAAGAGAACAAAAGATATTGCCGAGTTGTTGGGCTGTTCGCAACAGACGGTCGATTTTCACAGATTCAACATTCGAAATAAATTGGGAATGAGATACAAGAAGTCAAATCTCAGATCAGGCTTGCTTTCCTTTAAATAGTATTCTGAGTGGTCCGCAGGGGATTTATTCGATCTGATAGGGCCAGGTCATTCGAATAATCCGCCAATAGATTAGGATAGGAGTTTATAGGGGCACGACGTTTTATGTTTCATATGAGACGCACGAATTTGACGTGCTCTCGATTCTCGCACCGCATGTTAACTTAGAATTCTGCCATTGACACTTCCTTCCAGCTATGTAGGCGAACCACCGAACCCACGGGGTCAGACTTTAACCGAGAACGTTTTACACGGCACAGCCTACGAGTCTGAAGCCATGCAAATTTGTAGATATCAGTGCATGAAAAAAGAGTTGGAAATGTGACCGTCGATTGAGGATCGTCAATTGCTTCTTTCCTGTCCAAAATTTATTGGAATCGAAAATCCTCTCTTAGTCCTATCCCGCAATCTATCCACTTTCCTTTGAAATCTGCAAAATAGATATAAGCTCATCCTTTTTTAATTATGCCAAATGGTATGCATAACTGCATATGCGATTATGCTCATTGCTGGTCTTTTTTCATAAGCAGGGTTTTGTTAATTTTATGTAACTTGCCGTGTAAATGCGCATTTTTATTACGGATACAGATACGATAGCCAACATCCTTCACTCTTCAGCAAGACATCTCAGGAAATCTTTCCTCAAGGCATTTTCGTCGAGATTCCGGCCGATAAAGACGAGAGTGTTGGGCTCCATGTTCTTTTCCAAAAAGTTGGAGATTTCATAGCGGTGGACCACGTATTGAAGCAGCTGCGGTTGCTCCCGGCCCTTTATTTTAATGACGCCTTTCAGGCGGTATACCGAATCGGGAAGATCATCCAGAAACTGCATGAAACAAGGTTCCTTCAGGTCCCCGGGTAATATGAGTGTAAAAGCACGAACCTGCTGGGCGTCCAAATCTGTTGCTTCAAGTGATATCCGATCTCTCTTCATCATTGGCAAACCAATATTTTCCTCAATGGCGAAAAAAAGGCCTGGATTCACACGGGCATAGATCGTATGAAGAATAGTTGCATGAGGATTGATTGCACAGATGATCCTCTCCGCTTTTGCCAGGGTTTCTGCATCCATAAGATCCTTCTTATTGAGGAGGATCAAGCTGGCATATTCAATTTGAGATCGTGCAACAGGATAGTCTTTCAAGATATATTCAAGATTCGGACCGTCCACAACACATACAACAGTATCAAAGCGGACAAATGGTTCGAGGTCAGGGATCGCGGCAAGGATGCTGTGGGGATCGGCCACACCTGTGGTCTCGATAATGATTAAGTCCGGTTCATATTCGATGCAGATCTTCCGGACTGCCTGACGGAACTCTCCAAGCAGGGTGCAGCAGACGCAACCTTCATCCAAGGACGTGATGCAATAAGCGCTGTCCATAAGCTTGCTGTCTACATCGACATCACCCACCTCATTCTGGATAACGGCTATGAACTTGTAAGACGAAAGGGCTTTATACTCGACGATCTGGTTGAGCAGTGTCGTCTTGCCGCTCCCCAAGAATCCCGTGATCACCAGAAGCGGGGGTCTATAATGAATCCCCAAGGTTTGAAATCCTCTCATTCTGCCCTTTTCCTTCCAGAAGGGTGCTTTCCACCATAGTGAATTCCCCCTTTTAGGTAAAGGATTCCAAGGTGTCACGGACCAAACGACTCTTGTTTTAGACGATGCGGAGAAACCGGTATCCGCCGGGAAAAAGTCCATTGCCCATTTGACACGTGGATCTTCGGTCTTATTCTTGGACCACGGACCGAATCCAACGGAAAGAAAATTCTGTAGTGTAAAATTTTCCTCAGACGGCACGCAATCATTGCCTCCGGCTATGATCCAAACGGGCCAGTTTCTGCGCTTCAGTATTACACAAAGGGGAGGTCGCCTCATTTGGCAGGCAAGGGTCAAAACGAGTCTGTCGAAGAATGGCCAAGCAAGGGCGAAAGAGGGAACATTTCTGTCAGTGCCCCCCGGAGGAACGGCCTCCACCGGCGACCCGTCATGTGCGTTCATGTAGAGGCCTGCCCGCCGGATCTCACGCCATCTGACCGGTGCCCAGAGAGAAAGAAAGAGGTTTTTCTCGCCGGCATCGCAGGTCAAGATTATGTTCCCCACCATGAATTGTGACACCAGAGGATCTTCCTCTTCCGGAGCACGCCGGACCAATTTATCAAAAAACGGATCCAGGCGCAGAAGATTTTCCCGGACGGAAAAAGTATCCAGAATGGCCTCATCGGACTTCGGGAAATACTGAAGCTCAAAGACGCCATGATGCCAACCCGCTGCTTCCTCCTCGAAACCCTGAAAAGTCAGGCAGTAGATCCCTTTGAAACCCCGGATCCGGAATGTCCAGCTTCTCTTGCGGCCCGTGCGGTACGCTGTACCGATCCACCCGATGTTTTCCTTGATTACAGGCTCGAAGGAAATCCTGATTAAAATGTTTTCGATGAAATTTGGGAAACCGATTCCAGGATAATTTACGATGCCCGACGGCTGAAGGTCACGCAAGGTCGCCAAGGTCATTCTACCTCCCGGTTTTTCTGTGTCACAACTCACGGGTTAAGTCAAGAACGCAGAACCCCGGGGTATCCGTTTGACTTTAGATGGCTTGACTGTTATTATACTTTGGGTTTCGGCAAGTTTACGTGTTTATGAAAAGAGAATTCGATAGCAGGAAAATACTGAATAGTGTGGCCTTGGGAATATTCACCGTGGACATGGGCTGGAATATCAACTGCTTCAACGAAGAAGCGGAGAAGATCACCGGCTTTTCGAAGAAAGAGGCTTTGGGCCGTAAATGTTATGAGATCTTCCGGACCGAACTCTGCCAGAGGGGGTGCTATCTCAGGATGGCTATGGAGACCGGCTCCAAGATTGTCAAGGTCCGGAATAGGATTTTGAACAGGCACAACAAAGAGATCCCCGTTGATATCACTGTTGCGATTCTTCAGGATGATCAGGGGCGGATCATCGGCGGTGTCGAGTCTTTTCAAGATGACTCGATCCGTGTCACCCTAGAAAAGGAGATTCGGGGGTTGCACTCTTTCGGAGATATCATCGGCAAGGACGAAAAGATCCTAAGAATCTTCGATCTCCTGAACACAGTCGCCCCGACGGATGCCCCTGTTCTTCTTCTCGGTGAAACGGGGACCGGCAAAGACATCTTTGCCAAGGCCGTTCACAATGCCAGTCATCGCCGAGATGGTCCTTTTATCAAAGTCAACTGTGCTGCTCTTCCATCGCAACTACTCGAATCAGAACTTTTCGGATACAAAAAAGGTGCCTTTACCGATGCGAAGCATGATAAGCTTGGAAGATTCCAGACGGCTGAAGGGGGAACCATCTTCCTCGACGAAATTGGTGAGCTTCCCAACGACCTCCAAGCCAAGCTTCTACAGGTCCTGGATGAAAAAGAATTCTATCCCCTTGGGTCTACCCGTCCTGTTATTGTCGACGTGAGGGTCATCACCTCCACAAATCGCAAGCTTCCCGACATGACCCGGGAAAAGATCTTCCGGCAGGACTTATATTATCGTCTGAGGGTGGTCGAGGTCGAAATCCCGCCTCTGAGGGAAAGATCTACGGACATCCCTCTGCTTGTGGATCATTTTTTGGCAGAGCAGGCGAGACTTCTTGGAAAGGAAATTAAGATTGTTACATCCGATTTCATGGTACTTCTTCTTAATTACCCCTACCCCGGCAATGTCCGGGAACTCAAAAACATCATTGAACACGCCATGATCCTTTACCGAGGCGGAAAAATGGATAAAGACCTTCTCCCACTCTATCTTTTTGAGAAAAATAATTCATCCCCGCTGTTTTCATCATCCAATGTGGATATTGTCTCCAAGCAAGGGGCCTCCTTCAATGAAAAAGAGAAGCTCCTCGTGGCGCTCAAAGCACATGGGTGGAGACGGGGCGAAACCTCCAGAGCACTCCAAATGAACAGAACAACTCTCTGGCGGAAGATGAAAAAGCATAACCTCTTTTCAAAACAAAGCAACTGATGTTGCACAATGCAACATTGTTGCATTGTGTCTGAAACGTTCCAATGCCCACCCTTATAAGCCTCTGCTCATAGGCACTCTTTCTGATGTTTCATCCTGCAACATTTTGCAATGTCGTTTTATGCTTCTCTAAATTGTCTCATATTCTCAAATAGCTGACTTTATTGTGAATTATTTAATTCGTAGCACATGGCATATACTGTGCAAAATCCTGAACCATGAGGAAAATTGCCATTTGCCAGATAAAGGGAAGAGTCGCACCCAGATATGATCACTCTTCTGAAATAGTCGTGTTCACCGTCAATAACATCGGGACTATTGAAGAGAGGGGGGTTATTCCCATAGGGGACTTACAACTGGAGGATCAAACCGCCCTCCTCAGCCGCATGCGTGTTGAGGTAGTCATATGCGGGGGCACCCAGGATGATTGCCAGGAGTTGATGAGAAAATATAACGTCCGGTTCATTGATAACGTCATTGGCGGTGTTGACGCGGTTTTTCATCGATACATTATGCGTAAATTGAACCGTGGAGATATAGTGGATTGATAGTATGGCACGGTCTATCTCCACCAAAGATTAAAGAAGGGGAAAAGTTGATAACATTCGATAAAAGGAGAAGGAACTTTTTGACGAAAGATCTGATCAGAGAGATCGCCGACTTAATAGCTGATGGCACGCGCACTGATTTTCGAGAAGAAAGTGAATACAACTATTTCAATTCCTTTGAGACCTGCTATCCCCTGCTTTCGGAATCCGGTGAGTTACTTATGGAAGAGGCTCTTAAAAGAGGAATTGATGTCAAGGAAAAAAGTAAAATGGATATTGCCAGGGAGATCTTCTCACGGGAGGAGACAAAAGGTAACTGACAAAAGATAACCATTCTTGGCAATCGTCCAACTTCATAAAAAGAGAAAGGAGGTTTGGTATGGAGGGAAAAGTCGAGGAGCGTTATGGTGAAGGATATCTTGAAGAGCGGACGCTCGTCCCCAGATGGCCTGCACCAATACCGCAGATTGTGAACACAATTTTTATTCTCGCTATTTTTTACGTTACATGGTGGATCTTTCAAGATCCAAGAGGATGGCTGCGGATGTATACCCCTTACGTGGGCTACATGTACACACGTTGGCTCCTGATCATGTTAATCTGGATGGTATATATTTATCATTACTGGCCTTTCAGGAGACAACAGTTGGAAAACTGGCACCCTGTTTTGAAAGGAGTCGCGATGACGGCTGTTTCCGTGATCATTCTTATGATACTCATCAAGGGTTTCTTTGAAGGACTTCTGGGAAACTTGTCGATGGCCTACTTTAATTCTCACCAATTGATGAAGCTGCCGGGGATCACGGAGTTCTTCGCTATCGAGTACTCGGCCCTGGCCTGCCTCATGTTTGCTGCCATTGCCTCCTGGCTGAGCCCCGCGTGGCCGGTGGCGATGGAGATGGCCCCCTGGCAGAACCTTAAACAACCGGTCCTGGGTACGACCGTTCTCATTGTCACCTTCTTTATAAGTACCATTGTCTATTTCTGCACCATGCACCCCCACATGGGCATCCTCTATTATCCCTGGCAGTACTTCTGCTCCATCGCGCCGCCCTACTGGGAGAATTTCGCCGACACGGTAAGCGGCAATTTCCACGTGGCTTGGATCATGTGCTGCACCGTTATTGTCTGGATGTACGAAAGCATCTGGGATCGTTACCCCTTCCGGGTCATTAAGCATGATTGGACCCGTCGGCTTGTGGCGTTCTTCGGCATCATCGCTATTGCCTGGTGCTGTTTTCTGTTTCTTTACTTTGCACAGGAATTGTGGTGGGGCCCAGCTATCCGGGGAACCAGGCGGGATGCAGCCCCGGACTGGCGCTGGCTCCATGTGGGTGAAACGATTGTCTTCTTCCTCATTCCGGCACTCTTTGTCAAGTTCTACTGCAATAACTGGCCGAGGAAGTACAGTATTCCTGTTAATTGGCTTATCCGGACCCTGATCGCCATCATGGGCGGACTTTTTGTCTACTGGCTTTACTACAACACCAGCCACCTGGTCTTGGGCACCCAGAAGGGCTACTCACATCCCCAGCAATTCCCTATGATTCCCACCATCTGGTTTATCAACATCATGCTCATCAATCACTGGTTTATGGACAACTGGCCGGGATGGAAGAAGGTCAAGACATCAGAAACCGCCATTACATAAGGAGGAGATGAAATGAGCACAGAATATAAGTTTGGCATTTTTGTGGGCATCGTTCTCGGCATTCTGGTTTATTTTGCCGTTGTATGGGCCCTGCCCATCATGGCAAAATGGAACTGGATGCTAACCAAAATAAGCTGAATTTTAAAACAGATTTTCCCCTCTTCGGGAAAATTTCTCCTAAACTGAAGGAGGACTAATTATGGCAGAAGAAGAAAAGAAAGGCCTGAACCGGCGCGATTTTGTCAAGGGTCTTATCGTGGGAGGAGTTACAGGCACTATTGGGGCCATGGGCATATACTCTTACAGCCCCTGGCGTAAGAGTCATTTCGCGAGAGTCGCGCCCAAAAATATTGATATTGGGGAATGCAGGAGCGTTAAGGTAACGAATGTTTCAGAGACGAGTTGGTTCGAGAATAAAGTACTCATGGGTGACATCAAGGGATCCGGGGGATTGCTGGTCAACCAGTACACGTATAATTGGCCGCCTTTTGCAGAACCGAAAGGGCAACTTGGGAAGGGTTCCTACGAGAAGGGTATCAAGGAGATCAAGCGGTGGCTGCCCCGTGATTTAGACAAGGCCTGGCAGTTTCAAATCGAAAATGCCGTTCATCCTGAGAACGCCGGAGGGTTTTCCTGCCTCATCGAAGTAGAACTCCTGGACGGCACGAAGAAGAAGATACTCCAGGATGCTGGATGGTCTTACAACTGGATGGATCAGGCTTATAAGCGCGAGGGGATTGACCGGATGCTTGAGCGTAAGGAAATAGATTTATTCATGGTAACCCATGAACACTTCGACCACTTCTGGGGTCTGCCCGTGGTGTATAAGTATAACCCGGAGATAATTACTTACATTCCTGAAGGGTTCTACCAGGAGGGCATGCAGTATATCAAGGACAGCGGTCATCGGGGTAAGCTAGTGGTTACCAAGCCGGGACTGACTCCTCTCTTCTCGGGTTGCGCTATTTACAACTTCGCCATTCCCATCATATGCCGGGTCTATGGTGAACAATCGTGGTACTTCAATGTCAAGGACGCGGGGATGGTCTCCGTGACGGGCTGCTGCCACCAGGGGATTATCCAGTTCGCCGCTACGGCCAAGGACACCATCAAGTACAAGAAAAACTACGGCATCTACGGCGGGCTGCACATCTCGCCCTTCGAGGACTGGGATCCCAAATACGATGACCTGGTCCTTTCCATGAGGAAGTACGAGTTCGAGAAGGTTGGCTGCAACCACTGCACAGGGATCACCTGCGCCAAGAAGTTCATCGAAGCGGGATACCCCATCGTCCAGGGAACGGCCCGTTTCCGGTCAAAGGACAAGGCTTACCTCGGCAATGGCGATACCATCGAGTTCAGGGCAACCTAAATTTACTTCCTAGGTGGGATGTCCGGTTGGATTTCTCAACCGAAAGAAAAATATTTTGGAAAGGAGGTTATTATGAGGCGTTATCTATTGAAGATAAGCATAGTTGCCGCGTTCATGATTGTCATGACGGTCTCCGCCGCAATTGCGGCGGCACCGCAGGTCACCGTGGCTTATATCGATACAAAGGATTCCATTGCAAAATCATACATGCTGAAGTACATCCTCGAGGACAAGTTAGGCATAAAGGTCAATCTTGTTAAGACCACCGTTGATGACATGTGGAAAGGCATAGTTGAGGGGAAGTACGACGCCACATTAAGCGCGACATTACCGGAACAGAAAGCTTACTACACCAAATATGCCAAGAAGGTCGAAGACCTCGGTCCAAACTGGATAGACGAAAAGAAAACGATTCATACCATAGCTCGTAGCGGTCTGCAGAAGAAGAGACCAGCGCTTACGACACTCGTCAAGCAATTCTGCTTATGCGGAGGCAAACTTGAGTCCGCCATGAACCTGGTCAAGGAGAACATGATTTCACGGGCCGATGCCAGGCAGTGGATCAAGGACAACGAGGAATGGGTCGACAACATGATGGGGCTTTGCCCGGATATTGATTTGGATGACTGGGCTTGAAAGGGATCGGCCCGACGGATTAAGTCATGAGATTAAAACCGGTCTTTGTTTCCCCCCTTTTACTGATTTTACTGATCGCTTTTACTGTTTCTCAACCCGCACATGGCGCCGAGAGCAAGGTGGAGATCAAAATTGCCGATTGCAAGACCTGAGTGCAGAAAACCAGGGTAGGTGTTATCCTGGAAAATGTCGACGGAGTGACAGGCACCGATTATGACGCCCGGAAAGAGGTCTTTGTCGTAAGTTTTGACGACAAGGTGACTAACGTCGACAGCATCTTAAAGGCCCTGATAGAGGGGGGCTTCCACGTTCGTGGGCGTCCGACACCCGTGAAATGAGCGGGGAGATTTTCGGGATGAGCGATTCCGGGTTAAGTGTGGTCGGGTGAAGGCATCGACCTCGTAAATTTTCTGAATCAGGAGTCCCCGGCTTTTCCTGAAAACATTTCCATCATCCCGCGATTCTAATGATGCAGGGAACGGCATCATTGTTTCTTTTCAATGAGGAGATTTTTATGAAAAAGCAGACTAAAACAATTCTTGTTCTTGCAACCCTCGTCTGCAGTATTCTGACTCTGTCTAATGCCCAAGCCGCTTTCAAGGTGGAAAGCCTCCTAGACAAGCAGACACTAAACTTTTACCTGTCTTCTACAGAGGATCGGCTGGTCGGCTACAATCAGGATTACTATGGGAGGTATTATCTGATTATGACATTTTTCCCTGCGGCTTTCACACCGATCTGATCGGGTGAAATGATGGGTCATCAGAGGCACTTTCCCCTCTATGAGTCCCTCAACGCCCGGGTCACGGGCGTCAGCCGCGATGATGTTGTCACTCTAAAATACTGGGCCAAATCCCTGAAACTGACCTTTCCGATACTCTCTAATATTTCCGGTTATCTCGGTGATTTTTTTGGCGTGATACCCCCGGGATCGCTCTTCGTCTTCAACCGGCGCACGGTGATCATCGACAAAAAAGGTGTCGTACGTTACGCCAAGGATGGCTCGCCAAACTATGAGGAAATCTTGGATTATTTGAAGAAACTCAATGAGGAAGATAAAAGTCGCTGAGTGAAGATTTTGGATGAACGGAATTAAGTGGAGGTGGACGAAGATGAAGAGAACTACGATTTGCTTCATAATGTATCTTTTCTTTGGAATGTGGGGTCATGCCTTCGCGATGGAGGTTATCCCCGAGATGAGGGAGTGCATGCGTTCCCACGGATCGCAGAAAGAGTACAAGTCCGTTATACAGAAATATGCCGACCCAGCCATTGTCAATCAGGCCATGGGACTTCTGATCATCAAGGAGCCCTATATCACGAATGCGGATCGAGAAGGGCAGAAAATCTGTTACACTGTAGAGGGTGTCACGGTGGAAACAGCATCTGAAATTCCGCGTGATATCGTCCAGACATATAAGGTGTGCTGGGAAAATAGAAGGATTGTATCCTTCACTCCCCTGGGTGCAAAAAAGGGGATTGCTGTCGCCGATATTATTCCTGAAATGAAGGAATGCATGCAGGCTCATACATCGCAGAAAAGATACAGGGCAGTCATCAGCAAATACGCAAACTCGGATATTATACGCAAGGCCATGGGTCTTTTGATAGTTAGAGATCCTTATGTTATCAAGACAGAGAAGGTCGACAACAAAATTTATTACACCGTCGAGGGTATTACGAGCTCAACATCTAGCGAAATACCAGCCGATATCATCCAAGTCTACAGGGTTGGTTGGGAGAACGGGAGAATCATTTCATTGGAAATCTTCGGACCGAAAAAGTGACTATACTGGAATATTCAAAATCTAAGGCTAAGGCGATGCCAGGATCTAATCGGTAACAGCTATTATGCCGATTGCCGATGATTAGCATTATAAAATTCCAGATCCAGCGCTAATGCACTGGTAAAAATGTACCAAGTTCTTTGAAATTCATAGAGACAAAGGGTTTTCGTCCTATTAGAATAACATAATCTTGGTCACCCAAGAGGTGAAAATGAAAGTTGCCTATAGGAAGAAGATTATCCTCGTAGAAGGAAACGATACCGTGGTCAGTGTCGGTGGAGGTATTATCCGAGATGAGTTCATTCACAGCCTGGGACTTCCCGAACTTATTTATCGGACGGTCAAGGTTAATGAAAGTGAGCGGGTCCACCATCTAGCAGCTAGTGTTTTGTCCCAGAAATAAGTTTAATTAGTTATACGGCAATTGCCGAATGATATCTGCTGGCTACTATTACAATAAATACAAATTATAAGTGAGACGTCACACTAGTCGGCATGGTATTTTTGTTATGCATTTCGAGCCGTAATCATCAGGACAAATTCTCTTTGAAGTTGCTGGCTCGTAGGGTATGCCGTGTAAAACGTATGACTTGTCGGTTAAAGTCCGACCGTGGGAGTTCGGTAGTTCGCCCACGTAGCTGGAGGGAGGTGCAAAGGGTAACCTGAAGCATTAGTTCCGAAAGAAAGCACAGAAGTTTACAAGGATTTACATGGGACATTTGACGATGGTCTCTGCGAAACAAATGATGTTGATGATGTGGAAAGAGGGGAGGCATGTTTTGAAGATCGGGCTACTTCGAAGGGTTCGCAGAAAAGATGAGATAGATTACGTGCACCGGCAAGAGATCGTCGTCTATAAGTCTTTTTAAGATATCTGGTTCTATTCCGCCGGGGAAGGGGCTTCGCGACTTGTTCTCGGTAAGAGATAAACAAGGTCGAAGACGCGTGGTCTGAGGAGATCGTAATCTCAAGTTTATAAAGCAGGTGACCCGTTCATCTCGGGAATTTTTTAAGATAATACTGGTTTTTGGTTTGGGCTTGAAATGAAGATTACCATTCGTAACTGGTAAAAAAAGGCAGAGCCAATTGACTCTGCCTTGCTATGGTAAAAATCAGTTTCTTTTCTATTTTTTAAACTTTCTCCTCACACCTGCCAATCCTGCTAAACCAAGACCAATGAGTAGAAAAGATGACGGTTCTGGAACAGTCGGTATTTTCCCATCTGCCCCATACAACGTATGGATCCCATCCTGTCAGAAGCCCTCGAAGACGTTTATGCTACGATCAGGCGAGGTCGAAACGGTCAAGGTTCATGACTTTGTTCCACACCGCTACAAAGTCGTGCAGGAACTTCTCCTGGGAGTCCTCACATCCGTAGACTTCCGCCAAGGCCCGGAGTTGGGAGTTCGAACCGAAGATTAGGTCGACACGGGTGCCGGTCCACTTGAGTGCGCCCGTTGCGCGATCACGACCCTCGAATACGTCATCGTCTTCCGCGGTTGCCTTCCACGTCGTGCTCATGTCGAGCAGATTCACGAAGAAGTCATTGGTGAGCGTCTCTGGCCGCTTGGTGAAGACGCCGTGCTGGGACCCTCCGAAGTTGGTCTTCAGGACGCGCATGCCGCCCACGAGCACCGTCATTTCGGGTGCGGTCAGGGTCAGCAATTGCGCCTTGTCAACCAGCAACTCCTCGGCCGATACGGCATAGCGGGTCTTCTGGTAGTTGCGGAAGCCGTCCGCGATCGGCTCGAGCACGGCGAAGGAGGCCGCATCGGTTTGCTCCTGCGAGGCGTCCATGCGTCCCGGCGTGAAGGGAACCGTCACCTTGTGACCGGCATTCTTCGCAGCCTGCTCGACGCCCGCGCAACCGGCCAGAACGATCAGGTCAGCCAGCGATACCTTCTTGCCGCCGGACTGCGCGCTGTTGAACGCGCTCTGGATGCCCTCCAGGGTCTTGAGCACCTTCGCCAGCTGGGCAGGCTGGTTGACTTCCCAATCCTTCTGCGGCGCCAGACGAATGCGGGCGCCGTTGGCACCGCCGCGCTTGTCGGAGCCACGGAAGGTGGACGCCGACGCCCAGGCGGTCGAAACCAGCTCCGACACAGACAGGCCGGAAGCCAGGATCTTGCCCTTGAGGGAGGCGATGTCCTGTGCATCAATCAGTTTGTGATTGACGGCAGGGATGGGGTCTTGCCAGATGAGCTCTTCGGCCGGAACCTCCGGGCCGAGATAGCGTGCGCGCGGGCCCATGTCGCGGTGCGTCAGCTTGAACCACGCCCGGGCGAACGCGTCCGCGAACTGATCCGGATTCTCCATGAAGCGCCGTGAAATCTTTTCGTAGACAGGGTCGAACCGCAGAGCGAGGTCCGTGGTCAGCATGGATGGCGCGTGACGCTTTGACGGGTCGTGCGCATCCGGCACGGTACCGGCGCCTGCGCCACCCTTCGGCTTCCACTGGTGCGCACCGGCCGGGCTCTTCGTCAGTTCCCATTCGTAGCCGAACAGGATCCGGAAGAAGTTGTTGCTCCACTTCGTGGGCGTGTTGGTCCAGATGACTTCCAGGCCGCTGGTGATCGTGTCGCCGCCTTTGCCCGTGCCAAAGCTGCTCTTCCAGCCCAGGCCCTGCTCCTCGATGCCGGCCGCTTCGGGCTCAGGCCCAACATGTTTCGCATCGCCGGCGCCGTGGGTCTTGCCGAAGGTGTGGCCGCCCGCGATGAGCGCCACCGTCTCCTCGTCGTTCATCGCCATGCGAGCGAAGGTCTCGCGGATATCCCGCGCCGCAGCGATCGGGTCCGGGTTGCCGTTCGGGCCTTCCGGGTTGACGTAAATCAGGCCCATCTGCACGGCAGCGAGCGGATTTTCGAGGTCCCGGTCGCCGGAGTAGCGCTTGTCACCCAGCCACTTGTCCTCGGAGCCCCAGTAGATGTCCTTTTCCGGTTCCCAGATGTCCTCGCGCCCGCCGCCGAAACCGAAGGTCTTGAAACCCATCGATTCCAAGGCGACGTTGCCGGTGAGGATCATCAGGTCGGCCCAGGAAATTTTCCGGCCGTACTTCTGCTTGATCGGCCAGAGCAGTCGGCGCGCCTTGTCGAGGTTCACATTGTCGGGCCAGCTGTTGAGGGGCGCAAAGCGCTGGCTGCCGTTGCCTGCGCCGCCGCGGCCGTCGCCGGTGCGGTAGGTGCCGGCGCTGTGCCACGCCATACGGATGAACAAAGGTCCGTAGTGGCCGAAGTCCGCCGGCCACCAGTCCTGCGACTTCGTCATCAGTTCACGGAGGTCCTTCTTCACGGCCTCCAAGTCGAGACTCTTGAACTCTTTAGCGTAGTTGAAACCCTCGCCCATCGGATTGGACTTGGAGGAATGCTGGTGCAGGATATCGAGCTTCAACTGGTTCGGCCACCAGTCTCGGTTCGTCGTGCCGCCGCCGGCAGTGTGTTTGTGAGCCCTGCCCGTTACCGGGGACTTGCTTTCTTCATTCATAATATTTCCTCCTTTCGTTGTGTGAATTGTTGAACAGCGCTGCTATGAATAATGGTGTTTCGCTGCCCATCTAGCTAACAATTAATATACGAACTTCGTTTTTTCCGATTAATTTCCATTCATTTTTATTTCAAATCATTTTAGACTTTAATTTACCTTTTTTAAACAAATCCGGAATCATTCCAGATTTAATTGCAAAAAAATTTAATAGCACAACCTTTGTCACAAAACTTGGCGGCGTCTTTTATCTTGGCTACAGTCTCGACAGTATCCGTAATACTCCAATCTGTTGTTAGTGATGATAAAACCAGTTTTCCTTCTCACATCATTCTGCTCAACGGCGAGGGGGGCTTTGTAATCCACGATCTTTCCGCATGTTTCACAGATCAGATTGATGTGCTCGTCAAGATTCACCTCGCAGCGGTTCTGAATTCCTTCGAACTGAAGCGTCTTGATCATGCCATGCCTGGAAAATTCATTTATAGTTGCATAGGTAGTAGATACACAGAGGCCCTTGCTTTTCTTCCTTGCCTCCCTTTGGATATAGTACACCCCGGGATGAAGATGCCCTTTCTCAACTAACACATCAATAATAGCGAGTCTTTGAGGAGTGATTCTTAGCCCTCTATCTTTTAGATTTCGGATAAATGATTCTTTTGTTATCATATTCTATTCGGAACCATTCCATATCTAGTTAAAGTATGTTGTCCGTTTAATTGTTTGTCAAGAGATTCTTTTGGCTGAATGGGCAAAGAGATATTTTAACCATTACCAGTTGAAGTGTTGCATTTTTACAGAAATCTTAAGACTGAAGACTGAAGACTGGAGGAAGATATTTATTTTTGTCATCAGTATAGAAATGGAAATTTTAAATCTGTACGTTTCAACCGATACTGTGTAAGATCGGCCAATGGGAATGTAAAATATACCGGCTCTCGTGTCGACCTTATTCTCAAGTTTCACTTTGGAATTATGGCGATGATTATCAGATAGTAAGCTTCTATTCTCTGTAAACAACTAGTCTCAAAGATAGCAGAAGAAGTGATTATTTGTTTCGGCAGCGAAAAGCGAGGATGAAGAATTTGCGGTGCCGATGGGCTAGGGCGGTGGCAATGGTGTATAAGAACCTGCTTGTAGACTACAGGATGGTCGCCAATTTCTTGCCGAGATTGCTGCAGGCTCTCATGCTCAACTCTCAATTTATCTATTGCTGATGGGGTGGAAGAGAACGGTCGTTTGTCGGCTGCAGCTCAGGGGCCGTCGCCGGTGATGTGGGCGCAAGGTTGGGTCCCCCATGGTTCGGGCTGTACACGGTCGGCTGTGTCCCCGCGACATAGAATTCCTCCTGCTTTTTCGGACAGTCTGGCGTGGCCAGATCGCCCGTCGCAGGGTCAATCTGGACGGATATAACCGAATCGGGCTTCGGAAAATCAACAGTCGGTTTATCGGCGAGGGCAGAGAGCATGAACCGGCCCCAGATGGGCGCACAGATCGCCCCTCCGGTGAAACCTCTTCCCATGGTTGTGGGTTTGTCATAACCAGCCCAGATGCCGGTGATCAGCTGGGGAGTGTAGCCGATGAACCAAGCGTCCCGGTAATCATCGGTGGTCCCGGTCTTCCCGGCGGCCGGACGTTTACGACTGAAGCTGTGAAGTGATTTGGCGGTGCCGTAGATCAGGACATCCTTGAGCATAGAGGTCGTGATGTAGGCGATGGCCGGGGAAATGACCGGGTTGACTGCCTGGGGAATCTCCGTCCAGTTATTTCGGTATAGATCATAAATGCGGATGATGGTCCTGGGTTCGGGACGCGCGCCGCCATTGGCCAGGGGAGCGTATGCAAGCATCAGGTCGCTCAGGGTGACTTCATCGGTTCCCAGGGCCAGTGAGAGGTCGTTCGGCGAGCGGAGGGAGAGCCCCAGCGTTCCGGCAAAATGAACGAAATATGGGACCCCGATGGCCTCCAACAATTTGACCGTGATGATGTTGTCCGAGTAGGCCAGGGCCTGCCGGAGGGAAATATTCCCATAATGCTTTTTCTCGTAGTTCTGGGGTTTCCAGGTTTCATGCTCGTTTCGCGGGTAGGTGACCGGTTCGTCATTCCAGATGTCGCCGGCTGTAATCCCTTTGTCCAGGGCGGCGGCATAAATCAAGGGTTTGATAGTTGATCCTGGCTGACGCTTGGCAAAAAAGGCGCGGTTATAGGGGCTCCGCTTGAAATCGGTTCCCCCTACGACCGCCAGAACATCCCCTGTATGAGGATCCAGAGACAATAATGAGCCCTGGAGCTGAGGGGGAATCCGTCCGATGCCTTCGCGCAAGACCCGCTCAGCAAGCGTTTGCAGCTTCAGATCCATGGCCGCAATGACTTCCAGTCCCCCATGTTCGATGATTTCCGCTCCATACCGTTCCATCAATTTGTTGCGGATATGGGCCAGGTAATACGGGGCTTGCCCCGGTTGCACCACGGATATGGGCTGAATCCGCAGCCGTTTTTCCTGGGCGGAAGTAATAATCTTGAGTTCCGCCATGCGCTTGAGAACTAGGTTTTTCCGATCGCGGGTAATCGCGGGTCTCCCCAGTGGGTTGTAGCGAGACGGAGATTTGGGAACCCCGGCCAGAAGGGCGCACTCGGCCTCGGTTAATTCATGCGGGTACTTGTCAAAATAAAGACGAGCGGCTTGGACTATGCCCCAGGCCCCATTCCCGAAGTAGACTTCGTTAAAATACATCTCCAGAATCTGCTTTTTGGTGTATTTACCTTCATAATCAATGGCCAGGCGGATTTCCCTCAGCTTCCGGTTTATGGTTTTTTTACCGGAATAATATTTGTTCTTGATCAACTGCTGGGTGATCGTCGATCCCCCTTCGGCCATTCTCCTTTTGAGCATGTCCTTGACTAGGGCGCGGGTCATGCCGCGCAGATCGATTGCTCCATGTTCGTAAAAACGGGAATCTTCGATGGCTACTAGGGCATTTTGTAAGAAGATGGGAATTTGGTCGATGGAGGCCCAGTATCTTTTCTCGGGCAGGATCCGACCTACGAATCGCGCCTGGCTGTCGAAGACCTTGATGGAAATATAGCCGCTGGCAAAGGGAGGATACACAGCTATTTTTGCCTGTGCCTGAACCGTTGTGCCGGAGCATAAGAATAGGAGAAGCCCTAGGGTAACAAAGATCCCCTTTACAGCGTCCATAGATTCCTCATCATTCCTCTATACGCCAGGGGTAGATGGGAACTTGCCGCGGAGGGCAATCACCATCTCGTAGACCACACCTGACAAGGTCATGCTCTGCCTTTTCCTTGACGCTCACCACTATTCTCGCAAGAAATATCGTGCTGGTCAAATTATGTCTTCATTGCCAAAATACCAGAATAGCAATACACCGAGGATAAGACAATAAAGAACGACATTGATGAGCGGATATATGGACCCGAACCCATGGAGGGCTTCGCTGCCAATCAACGAAGAAGCCAACTGCTGCGTACCTGAGAGCTTTGGCCATAAATAGTAGATAACTTTCCACCAAGTGAAGTCCGAATGCGGGTGGGCACCCGGTTGCTGCATCATCGCCTGTGCCATCTGACTGTGGCTTATAGCTGATATCCCGTCGGCCACAAAGCTCACGATGCCGATGCCCATAACACAAAGAAAAGAGACAATATCGGATATCAAGAGCGATAAAAAAAGTGCGGCAACAACCACAAAGAGGAGGTTGAAAGAGCATAGCAGTGAGGCAATGAGGTATTCCGGCATGACAATCTTCAAATTTATGGATGTAATTAAAAACACAATACTGTGCAGGATAAACATGAATAGTACCGATAAAGCCCACAATCCGATTATCTTACCCGTAACATACTGCCACCGAGCTATCGGTTTGGACAAAATACACGCTTGCATCCCATCGTCCCGGTCGCGCCTAAATACACGCATCGAAAGTAAAGCCGCTATGAGCATCACGCCTGCAGCAATGAAGTGGAAGGTCACTTTCGACACTGTCTTTACAACGGTCCCGGCATCCAGCAACTGTCCATTCACCATGTAATTGCCTTGATAACAACCACGAATAAAAAATATGAAGATGGCGTAGATAACAAACATGATGACGAAGCTTTTCTGCCGTACTTCATCGGTAAGCGTATATTTCGCAATCCTGATGATGGGGGGAAGCGCCTTCTGCGTTTTCATGTCAACCCTTCACAAGCCTTACAAACACATCTTCCAGCGTATCACCGTCCTTAACAATATTGGAAATTGCGTCTTTTACCAGAAGCTTACCGCGGTTGATGATTCCAGCAGTATCGCATATTTTTTCAACTTCCGATAGCAGGTGTGAATTTAGGAAGATAGTCATCCCTTGATGTTTAAGCGACTCTAAAAACTGGCGTGTTTCTCTGATGCCGATGGGATCAAGACCAGCAGTGGGCTCGTCGAGAATTAACACCTTCGGATTTCCCAGGAGTGCAGCTCCGAGTCCGAACCGCTGAATCATGCCCTTGGAATAGGTGTTCACCTTTGTGTGTTCCCTGCCTTGTATGCCGATGAGATCGATGATGCGCCTGCATTGATCAATGGCATCGGACCGGCTGATATACAATAGCTCCGCACAGCGTTGTAGATACTGCCATCCTGAAAGGTACGGTGGAATATGGAGGTTTTCAGCCAGATAACCGACTGCGGTGCGGCTTGCTGCAAGTGTGCTTGGAAGGCCGTTTAACAACAAAGCTCCCGATGTAGGTCGTGTAAAGTCAAGAAGCATCTTAACGATTGTCGTCTTTCCTGCCCCATTGGGTCCAAGAAGAGCAAAATACTCACCCGCCTTGACAGCAAATGAGACATTGTCGACGGCCGCAAGGGAACCATATCGTTTGGTTGCGGTGTTCAATTCAATCATAAGGCAAGTATATGAACCCCAACTTGGCGTGTCAATAGAATATGGGCTTCAAAATTTTGGGTGTGGCATTATGGGGGAAAGGAAGACTTATTCGGTAAGGGTCCAGCCGGATGTCATGAAAGCACTTAGAATACTTGCCGTGGAAAAGGAAGTGACCTTATCCGAACTGCTTGAGGATGCTATCCGGGCTATGCTGCATAAGGAACAATCTGATGCGAAAGCAAAGCCGAAGAAACGGTAAAGTCGTTGAAACGGGATTTGTGTTCCGGACCGGGAAGAGAATAGAGACCTGGACAGCAGCAACTTTCACCATGTAGTGCGCAGTGATGATCAAAGAAAAAGGGGGATGTTCCGGTTATTGAGCACCTACTACTGTTCAGCAGCCGATGAATATCCATTTTTTGATTACTGATAGAAAGGGAGTAACACCTTGTGGTCATTATTTCATTGACACAAAGCCTTTTTTCTACTCCAACCACAAAAAAGGTAGTTCTTATCAATCAATTCCGTCGGCGGGTATTCTCACCTCGACTGCGTGTTCCTGATGGTCGTCAACAAGGGGAATCGTCTCATCCATTTGCGGGACGCCGTCGATGGTCAGACCCGTTGCGCCATCGCCAAGCTGCCTGCGCAGAACGGCGATGTGGTAGACCGTTTCCCGATAACGGTAGTGCACCGTGAAGCCCTCCCAATCCGCCGGGAGGAGGGGTGCGAAACTCAGTCTATCCACCTCCAGCCTCAGCCCCAGGAGTGATTCCACGATCAGCCGGTACATCCAGCCAGCCGAACCTGTGTACCACGTCCATCCGCCACGGCCGGTGTGCGGTGAGAGCGCATAAACGTCAGCCGCGATGGCGTAGGGTTCCACCTTGTAAGTCGCAATCGACTCAGGAGACCTCGCACGGTTCACCGGATTGACCATGGCCATCAGTTCCCAGGCGCGCCGGCTGTCGCCCAATTGAGCGAAGGCCATCGCCATCCAGATCGCGGCATGGTTGTATTGCCCGCCATTCTCTCGTACGCCGGGGACGTATCCCTTTATGTAGCCGGGATTCAAATCAGACTTGTCGAAGGGCGGGTCCAGGAGCTGGATCAGCGCCTGGTTTCGGTGGATAAGGCGCTGATCCGCCGCCTCCATGGACATGCGCGCGCGTTCGGCATCACCTGCGCCGGAGAGAACAGACCAGCTTTGCGCAATCGAATCAATCCGGCATTCGGGGCTGCTCATCGAGCCAAGCGGCGAGCCGTCGTCGAAGTAAGCGCGGCGGTACCACCCGCCATCCCAGCCATGCTGCTCGATGTTCCGGCGTATTTGAGCCGCCTCTGCCTCGCACCGTTCGGCGAAGGGTAGATCGCCACGCCTGCGGGCAACTTCAGTGAATTGCATAAGCACATCATACAGGAAAAAGCCCAGCCAGACGCTTTCGCCTTTCCCATCTGCACCTACCATGTTCATGGCATCGTTCCAGTCGCCGGAGCCCATGAGCGGCAATCTGTGCTCGCCATAGTTGAGACCTCTCAGGATGGCTCTTACACAGTGTTCATACAAACTGGCCGTTTCTTGAGACCGGCCGGGCAGATCGTAATAGGAATCCTCATCCGCGTTTATCGGGCGGCCCTGAAGGAAGTGGCTGGTCTCATCCAATACACCGTAATCCCCGGTGCTCCGGACGTAGCGGCACATCGCCAACGGCAGCCAGAGGTAATCGTCGGAACAGTGTGTCCGCATACCGCGGCCCGTAGGAGAATGCCACCAGTGCTGTACATCTCCCTCGGGGAACTGACGCTCTGCGGCAAGAAGGAGGTGCTCACGCACGAGGCGCGGCTCGGTGTGGATGAGCGCCATTACGTCCTGCAACTGATCGCGAAAACCGAAGGCGCCCCCGGACTGGTAGCAGCCACTGCGTGCCCACAGGCGGCATGCCAGCGTCTGGTACAAGAGCCAGCCGTTGGTCAACATGTTAAGGGACTGGTCGGGTGTTTCCACGTTCACTGCACCGAGCGTATGCTGCCAGTATTGCCAGACCGTTTCGAGCGCGCCACGCGCAGCGGCAGATCCCCGGAATCGATGCACCAGGTTGCCGGCGTCATCGGTATCCCTCCCTACGCCGAGCCTGAAGGCGATTTCACGTTCTTGCCCATCGGCCAGTTCAAAAGAAACCTGAATCGCGGCGCAGGGGTCCAGGGCCGCCCCTACTCTGCCGGAGAGCCGCAACCGGGTCATCGCGGCCGGACTCGCGAGCGTGCCGTTGCGCCCCAAGAATTCAGTCCGGTCGCCGCTCACCGTCCGGGTCGCTTCTTCCACGTCGAAAAAGGCAGTCCGGTTGGGGAATTCCGTATTGTAAGGGTTCCGCGCGAAAAGCGCCCCGCTCACGGGGTCAATTTCGGTGATCACATGCATGGTCGTTTTGGGCCGCAGATCTCCCAGAACCCATTCCGCATATCCGGTAGCAGAGAGCCGGCGTGATCTGCCTGACTCGTTTCTTACCTTCAATACCGTAAACTTGATTGATGCGTCCATGGCCACGTAAACCCATACCTCGGAGCGGATGCCGCGCTCTGTGTGCTCGAAGACGGTGTAGCCAAATCCGTGCCTGGTAACGTAAGGCGTTGTCCCGCGGCTGGGCAGCGGCATGGGAGACCAGAAATGGCCGCGCTCTTCATCCCGGAGGTAGAACGCTTCCCCACTCGTATCACTCACGGGATCATTATACCAGGGAGTGAGGCGAAACTCGTGGGCATTCTCGGCCCAGGTGTACGCAGAGCCGCTCTCCGAGATGACGGTTCCGAAGTGCGGATTTGCCAGGACATTCACCCATGGCGCCGGCGTCACTTGATCATGCGTGGTTGTAATGATGTACTCGCGGCCATCAGGGGTGAATCCACCGAGTCCGTTGAAAAACAGCAGATCGTGGCGAGGCAAGGCGTCAACTGCTGGGAGAGCGCCACGGTGAGTCCGGGTCGGCGTAAGGAGCGGCATAGTTAATTCCACGAGGCTCCTACGGTTGATCTGGTCCGCCAGCGTCCCCCGGCTGTCGGTGACGACGGCGCGAGCGACCGTTTGGAGCAGGATGCGTTCCTCGTTCGATATCTGGTCCGCAGGCCTTACGAAAATACCGCCCGGTTGATCCGTCACGTTGGTTCCGACGCCTACGGCAATGAGCCCCATAATCTGATCGTGGAGTAGCTGCCGGTAACCGGCGTGATCTTCGTTCCAGATCACCAGGTCTACCGCCAGTCCTTTTAAGCGCCAGTACGTATGGGCTTGTATGAGTTGACGCACCAGGTCAATATTGGCCGGATCTTCAATCCGCAGGAGTAGGATCGGCAAATCGCCGGAAATGGCGTAGCCCCAGAGACCGGATTGCCCGCGGTGATTCTTGATGATGACGCTCGCGTCGGCGCGTAGCAAAGCATTGGCATAGATCATCGAGCCGGCGAGGCTTCCGTAGAGCTGCGCGTCGGCCTCCGTGGCATTGATCTGCCGCAAAAAGACATCGCTGTGTGTCCACGCCAGATAGAAGACTCGATCTGCGAGACGCCGGTCCTGGTATTTCCCGACCAGGCTTAAGGCTGAGTCGCGAGTCTCGCCGATGCCTGAGACAATATTGACCATTGCCGTTTCTTCCGCATCGAGCGTGATTCGATAACGGATCGAGACGATCGGATCCAGCACGGAGCCCTCGCTGCCGGAGAGGGCCGATGCATCACTCATCGCTTGCGGGTAGGCAACTGTATTTCCGCGGCCGATGAACCGCAGGCGGTCGGTCTCATAAGAGATTTCTCCGATATTCGCGCCGTGCACGGCCATCAGATGAAACATCCAAGGAGCGTGCTCGCCCTGGGAGCGCGGCCGGCGCGTGCAGAGAATCGCCCGTTGCCGGCGGAGGATCTCGGTCTGAACAAAGAGATTGCTAAACGCCGGATGCAGTGCATCCGCGGCCGGCGAGGCGAGGACGACCTCCGCATAACTCGTGACATCAATCGCTCTGCGTTTCCCGGAACGGTTGATGATGGTGATGCGGCGCAACTCGATGTCATCCTCGGGCGAAACCGCAATTTCCGTATGCGTGTCGAGGTCGTGGTCGCGGCAACGGAACTCCGCTTTCGCCTCCGAAAAGATCGTTTCATAAGTATCCGCTTGTTTGAGCGCCGGCTGATAGGCCGTTGACCAGAATTCCCCACTCGTCACGTCGCGGATGTAACAGAAGGTGCCCCAATTATCGCAGGTGCTATCTTCGCGCCAGCGGGTGACGGCCATGTCCTTCCAGCGGCTGTACCCGCCGCCTGCGTTCGTGATCATCACGTGGTATCTGCCGTTTGACAACAAGTGCACTTCCGGTTTTGGCGTGTTCGGGCTGCCGAACACGCGCACCGGCGCCTCAGTGCCCATGGCTGCTGCATGGCGGTCGGAGAGCTCGGCGGTGCGTGCATAGAATGCCGTCGCCTTGGGGATTCGCTCCTGGAGTAACAGCATGGTCGCCTGGAACATGGGTTCCGACTCAAATCGCTTCTGCATCGGACGGTCCAGGAGCGCATAGGCCAGAGAGAGGAAGCTCATGCCCTGATGATGTTCCATGAAGGACCGGACCACAGCGCTTGATTGTCCGCGCGGCAGACGGGAAGGAGTGTAGTCGATTGCCTCATAAAAACCATACGTTCCCATAACGCCTTCAGACGCAAGACGCTCGAGATTCAGGCATGCCTCTTCGGGCGCTACCATCAGCGCCAGCGCAGAGGCATAGGGCGCAATGACCAGATCCTCGGCGAGCCCGCGTTTGAGACCCAGGCCAGGTACGCCAAAGGCGCGGTACTGGTAGTTGAGATGAACGTCGATTGCGTTGTAGCCGGATTCCGAACTGCCCCAGGGCACCGCGCGTTTCCTCCCATACTCGATCTGCCGGGCCACCGCCGCCTTGTAGGTCTGATCGAGCAGTGTGTGTTCGTACGTCGGCATCACCAGGAGCGGCATGAGGTATTCGAACATCGAACCGCTCCACGAAAGGAGGACCTGTTCTCCACCGGCTGTGGTCAGCAAACGTCCCAGAGCAAACCAGCTCTCCTGCGGCAGCTGTCCCTGCGCAATCGCAATGAAACTGCAAAATCTTGCTTCCGAAGCCAGTAGATCGTAGTAACTCGGGTCCCGCCGACGTTCACCAACGTTGTACCCGATAGCCAGGAGATTGCATGGCTCGTCGAACAGAAAGTCGTATTCCATATGGGTGAGTTCGTCGATTTGCCGTGCCAGCCCTTCGATTACCATAATCCTCTCTCCAGCGCGTCGGCTTGCCTCCTTAATGAGATGACGAAGTTCGCCAGGCCATACGCTCTCCGATGTCTCGTCAGAGTTTGGCCGTCCTTCGATTGCTTGCAGGAATTCCGCCTCAAGGTTGGCCAATTGGCGCAGCGTCGGGATTTCGTCGATATCCGGCATCTCGCGGAGCCTGTCCGGCGATGCCGGCAATGATGTCCAGGCCGCGAGAAACGTCAGATCATCGAGGGCGGCCCGGCATTGCCCGGCAAGGGCATGCGCCCACCACTGCGCCTGGCTCTCGGGGTCCGCATCGAGAACATCGACGTCGGTGACCACTTCCGCGGCGGACGCTGCCAACTGATCAAGGCACAGCCGCGTCGCCGAAAGCGTGGTGGGCGGGGAATCGATTGCGGACTTCAGCAGTTTTTGCAGTTGCACGAGTTGGTCCGAAGCAATTTTACCATCCATGTCCTCGAGGATACGGATGGTGTCGCTGATTCCCTCAAGCACCTGCGATCCCAGAATCCGGTCGTCGGGAAGTGCGAGCAGTCCCTGCCGCAGTGTCAGCAAATGGCCGGCAAGGTTTCCGCTGTCCACCGTCGAGATGTAGGTAGGCCGCAGAGGTTGCAGGGATTGCGTGTCGTACCAGTTATAGAAGTGGCCTCGGTAACGTTCCAATGATTCCATTGTATGGAGTGCATTTGCCGTACGCTCGATGAATTGTCCCGCCGAGATGTAGCCGAAGTCGTAGGCGGACAAATTTGCGAGAAGGGCCAGGCCCATGTTGGTCGGTGACGTGCGATGTGCAATTACGGCAACGGGATGCTCCTGAAAATTGTCAGGGGGCAGCCAATGATCTTCCGGGCCGACGAAGGTTTCGAAAAACGCCCAGGTCTTGCGGGAAAGTTTCCGGAGAAAGGTGATCTGGTCATCCGTCAGCCTTGCTTCGCGACGAGCAAGCGGCCGGCTGATCCACCAGGCGACAAAAGGAGAGACAAACCAGAGTCCCAGTATGGGCCCGGCCACCGCTAATGTCGCCGGCCTCGAAAGCGTCAGATCGATAACCGCGAAAACGGCAAGAACCGGGGCGATCCACATGGATCGGCAAAAAGAACCAAGGCCCGTGCGGTCACTGCCATTTCGTTCGGCCGACGTATTCCATTCGAGAAGCCGCTTGTGGGTGATCAGCATCCGCCAGCCCGTGCGTACAATCGCATCAAGACTGAAAAACGCCTCGTAGGGAAGGCAGATGAGCGTAAATGCCGCCTGAGCGAAGTGCCGGCCGGCGGAGTGCAGATTGGCATCAAGGTGCTGACTCAGAAGCACATCGTCCGGCTTCCGAAGCGTTTGCAGGAGAGAGATAATCAGAGAAGGGATCAGGATGATTCCGAGCACCGACAGGGTCCAGAACCAGGCAGCTGACAAGACCGTCCAGCCCAGCAGTAAAAGGATTGTCAACGCCGTTGGCACGAGACTGCGCCGCAGGTTGTCGAATATCTTCCATTGGGACAGCCATGAGAGCGGATTCTTTTGAAGATGCGCATCAGGGCCGGGAACACCCGACAGCAGCCATCGCAGGAGCTGCCAATCACCGCGAATCCAGCGATGCCGACGGTTCACGTCTGCATTGTAGCGATGCGGATATTCCTCATAGAGCATTACATCGCTCAACAACCCCGCCCGCGCATAACACCCTTCCAGAAGATCGTGGCTGAGGATCCGGTTCTCGGGGAAACGTCCTTTGAGCGTTCGCTCAAAGGCATCAATCTCGTAAATGCCCTTGCCGATGAACGAGCCTTCGCCAAACAGGTCCTGGTAAACATCGGAAACTGCACGCGTATAGGGATCGATGCCAGGCTCGCTTCCCCACATTGCCGCATACCGCGACCGGTTCATGCCAGGCAGGCTTACGGCGACCCGTGGCTGAAGGATGCCGTAACCTTCACAGACACGCTGCTTATCTTCGTCGTACCGTGTACGATTCAGAGGGTGCGCCATGGCGCCCACAAACTGCCATGCCGTGTCGCGCGACAGTTGCGTATCCGTATCCAGCGTGATCACATACTTCACGTTCGATAGGACTGTCAGGTCACCGATGATGAGGGAAAAACGATCCTCCGCATTTTCCCCGCCGCGCAGGAGAGCATTTAATTCCGCCAGTTTCCCCCGTTTGCGCTCATAACCCATCCATATCCGCTCCTGAGTATTCCATCGACGCGGACGATGGAAAAGGAAGAAGGTGTCGCCCCGGGAATGACCGTACTTGATATTCAGCTCTTCGATCCTTTGCCGGGCAAGCCTCAACAGCGGTTCGTCCTCAGCCAGCCTTTCCTCCTGTGCGTCCCGAAAATCGGTCAATAGGCCGAAGTGGAGGTTAGCGTCCTGATTTGCCAGGAACCGCACTTCAAGCGCCTCGATCAGGTCCTCTATATTCTGCCTGCTTGTGAGCATCGTCGGAACCACGGCCAGTGTGCAGAATTCCGGCGGTATCCCTTTGGAGAAGTCCATTCGCGGCAACGGATGGGGTGTCGCCAACAGCGTCGCCAGCAAGTTCACCAGGGCAACGGCCAGCTGACTTACGCTTAGAACTGAGAGGAGTACGATCAGAACAATTGCCCATCCCGGCAACGCACCGACATGCGCCTTCGCCAGTAAGCCCCCGGCGAAGATTGCCGTCATCAGTGTGATTGTACCCAGATAGAGGAGCAAAGGAAACCGGCGGCTCCATCTCTGAAGGTACTCAGATGGGGAAAGGCGTACCTCCAGCGCCAGTTCAAGTTGGGGCAATCCCTTGTCGATCAGGTAAAAGCCGACATGTGCCGCGCGATCATTGCCGTCTTTCCCGTTCGCACCCTCATGCGCCAGCCCGATCGCCGTGCGCGCCACCTCGCTCTCGGAAAACCGGCTGTGTCTCGCTATCTTTTCCACGACATGGCGGTAACGGTCACGGGTAGAAAAATCCATTGTGCCGTAAACGCCGCCAGGGTCCTCGCGCAGCACTTGGTCGACAACGCTCATCGTCTCGACGAATTCGCGCCAGTCCATCGCGCCCAGGAAACGAAGGCTGCCGATGCTGTTGCTCATGGATACCTGATCGGCAGCCTGTTGTTGGTTCTCCGCCTGCACCATTTGCTGGATCGTCTGGCCGCACTCGGAAAGCCGCTGCTCAAGCCAGGTAAGCGGCAATGACAGAGCAGGGCCTTGTCCCTGCAGACGGCGTGTAATTTCCGCGATAAAAGAGCTCACCATCGGCGGGTTTGATCGTGCCATGTCTGCGATCACCAGAATCAGGCTCTTCGGGTCCTTCTCGGCGCTCTCTGTCATCTGGTCTGCCCAATAATCGGCCAGGTTGCGGTCGATTCTATCAGTAGCGATCCGGGCGGCAATGCGTCGGAGATTCTCGATCAGCGCCAGGCGCAGCATGATGGGTATTGCCCACAATTCGCCTAACTTCAGTGGAGTGACAGTCTGGTAAGCTGCGGCAAATCTGCTGAGAATCTCCGGATCGACCCGCCCATCGCCATGTGAAATCATCTCCAGCGCAATGTCATAGACGCGCGGCAGAGCAGCCGAAGGGCCATTCATCAGGCGGGGGAGTTCCCGGCTGTACCCCTTTGGCAAATGCCTCCGGGCGGTGCGTATCTGCTCTTCAATCAGATAGAAGTTGTCGAGCAGCCATTCCCCGGCAGGTGTAATCCGGCGGTTTGCCTTTACCGCCTCCGTCAGTAAATTCTGGACTCCAATCAGGAGGACTTCATTTTCAGCCAGCCGTGTCAGAAGCCGATCCGGAGCGTGTCTCGGGCTTAACGTATGTGAGCCTGCGAGAGTCCTGCCATGCTGCTCCATTTGATCGGCGCTGAATAACTCTGCCCGCAGTGGCGGCTCGAAACAGGCAA
>CAVSPA010000017.1:0-25909 GCA_963729715.1 uncultured delta proteobacterium | reverse complement strand
GGATTGTCGTCAGAGGAGCCAAATCAAGTATTTCCGGCGCGGTCATTGCTGACGAGGTTGTAGTTTTACCCTGTACCGCCCTGAAACAGGGAGAAGAGGAATATGCTGTCTGCTTTGCCGTGCCATCTGACACACCTGGATTACTTCACATAGCGGAAGCTCCTGCCTCCAATGCGAGAAGGTTTATTGGCGATGAGATGGATTATGGGAATGCCAAGTACGGCGCACATGGGTCGACCCATTTGATCTTCGATGATGTTTTTGTCCCCTGGGACCGGGTGTTTCTATGTGGTGAGAGCAAGTATGCCGGTAGTTACGTGAATTACTTTGCCCTTTTGCAAAGATTAGCCACTTCCGGATGCAAGACAGGTCATAGAGATCTTCTTATCGGCGCTGCCGCGACTGTTGCTGACTATAATGGTTCAGGCAATGCCAAACACATCCGCGATAAGTTGACGGATCTTTACTTCCAGAGTGAGCTTTCCGCCGGTTGCGCCCTGGCGGCCGTTTATAGCGCACGAAAGAGCCCTTCAGGTGTATTCTTCCCCGACCCCCTATATATCAACATCGCCAAGCTTCAGGGCGTCAACGCGATCTGGAACGGGAATTACATCACGGGTGATATTGCCGGTGGTCTTGCTGCACTGTCCCTACTGCCAAGGATTTAAAAAACGATCAGATTGGCAAGTTTGTGGAGAAATATTTCAAAGCCAAAGAGGGGGTTCCAACGGAAAATCGTATCAGGATGATGAGGCTTATTGAGTATCTAACTGGACAGGGCTCAGTTGTTCCTATGGAATCAACGCATGGCGCAGGATCGCCTCAGGCCCAGAAGATTTTCATCCAGCAATCGCTCATGCAAAATATAGATAAATTCAAAAAAGATGCTATGGAAATGGCTGGAATTAAAGAAAAGAAATAGAATTATACGAATCAAGAGGTAAAACGATATGGCATTAAGAACAAAAGAAATAGCTGATTTGCTCTATGAAAAACTGGAATTTACCAAGAAAGAATCGTCCCTATCGTCGAAAGTGTTATTGACATCATCAAAGAAGAAGTTTCCAAAGGCAACGAGGTTTTGATTCCGGAATTCGGTAAATGGTCTGTCAAAAAGAAGAATGCGAGAGTCGGCAGAAACCCTAAGACCGGAGAAGATATGACCATTGCTGCCAGAAGAGTGGTGACGTTCAAGAGTTCGACGAAGCTGAGAAATGAGCTTTGATAAAACAACCGGATTACCCGACTTCCTTATGAGCAAATCATGGATTGTATATCTTGTCTGTTGTTCTGATGGGAAAATTTCACGGGAGTTACGAATGATTTAGAGAAGAGATTAGAAGCCCACAATGAAGGAAATGCTTCAAATTTACCCGTGCGAGATTGCCCGTAACGCTGTTGGCCACAAGTCGAGTGATTGAGAAAGAAGACGCTTTTCGGTTGGAATACAGGATCAAGCGTTTACCCAGAGAGAAGAAACTGAAGGCAATAAAAGATGGGTAGGCAGAAAAAATTTTAGGGGGCCATCCTTAAGCTCAGTGATGAGCGAAAGGCAATTGAAATGATATTCAAGCGGATTGAATCACTTCTCAAGAGTTGCGAGACAGAGTTCCCGGTCATACCGCCAACGCAACTCTACAATGAAGGCTGGATGCTCAGGCTGACGGTGGACCGATGCATCGCTTGATCTGGAGAACGAGCCGACCTGCTGGCTGTTCCCGGAGGGGTGCAGATGGTATTCCGAGGCACTACTTCCATCGGCATTTCTCCCGGAGTTAAGGGGGGACTCTCGAGCTGAATCATGGACGCACGCGGATGGCGTCATCGGTCATTTCGGCATCGGAAAAGGTGCTAAAGGGAACCTGAACTCTTCACTCAGACGCGAAGCATTTCGTGGTTCTTGAAGCGAAGATGTTCAGCAAGTTATCGGCAGGCGTTAAGAATGCCCTCTTATTTCAACCAAGCCGCACGCAATGTAGCATGTATCGCGGAAATCCTGAAGCGTGCTGAGCCCGGCGACAGAATTCACAGCTCTCGGATTCTACGTCTTGGCTCCAGCTAGCCAGATACGGCAGCGCTTGTTCGATGAACACTTGTCCAAGGATTCGTTGCGAAGCGTGGTTGAACGGAGAGTTAGAGAATATGGAGGCAAACGAGATAAGTGGTTTTCGGAATGGTTCCTCCCAGTGCACGAACGACTGGACATCAGAGCAATCAGTTGGGAGGATCTCATTGTATTTCTTGCCGAGCGGGCCCCAGGGGCAGACCAGTTAGGCATTTTTCTACGGCCAGTGTCTGAAATTCAATAAAACACCTGAGGAAAGTGGATCAACCGGCTGGAGGTGACGCTTGACAGCGCGCCTCAGCCTCGGCGTTAGCTCTAAAAAGTATGAACGACTTGCGATACTGCTATAACAAAATGAAAGATATTCTCGGTAACGGCATAGAGTCCTTTGAGTCCGTACGACTTGTTGAAAAATATCGAACAGTTCCTGGAAATCCCGAGAAAGTAAAGGTCATTCTTCTCGCCGAATCACACGTCTTTACGACAGATCAGGACAGAAAGATTGGTATCCCCCCAATTTCAAGTCTCACCGGATACCCGAGAGAATACGCAAAGTTCGTCTATTGTCTCGGATACGGAGAAAGTGGTCTTACGAAAAACTCTAACCACCCAGAGCAAGATGGAACGCCACAGTTTTGGAAGATTTTTTTAAGTTGTATCAAATTTGTGAACTCAAACGCTGATTTCGCATCCATTCTCAAATCAAGAACTACACTGAAGGAGCGGATCTTAAACGAGTAGGACTGCTGATGACCTTGAAAGAGAGGGGTGTGTGGCTTGTTGATGCATGTATTTGTGCTCTATACGCCAGCGGGAAGAAACCGAATAATATTGTGATGTCAAAGGCCATCAGAACTTCTTGGTCGAACTACACGAAAAACGTAGTGGAGAAAACGCATGTCAACACTGTGATTATAGTAGGTAAAGGAGTGGCACGAGTTGTAGAGGTAGATGTGAAAAATATGACAAGCGGTAACTATTCTGTTGTCGATCAACCTAATGCACATCTATCTACTGATGAGCACCTTGAGATTTTAGAACCTATTACCGTTTATGCAACATATGAATAGGTTGGAGCTAACAACGTGACCCAACCAATCGCCGATAAATCCGACTCTGGCTGATCTTGATGTCATGATTTCTATCTGATAATCTTCAGTTACTCCAAGTATTGCATGCCGTTTGTTTGTGATAACAATTCCCTAAAGTGAGGAGAAAAGGATGGGTGTTCCAGAATATTAACTGAAGATAACATCCGTGCGCCATTTCTTGACAATTTTCCTGAGAAAATAAAAAAAGGAGGAAGCTTCGCTGCCCTCCTAAGAAGTTAAATGATATTCAAGTTAAATGATATAGTGCGCGACGTGGGCCCACACGACCCCGACGCGCTTTGAGGATGGCTTTGCGCCCTCGATGTTATTTTTTTGTTTTAGACGTTGTGAATTGGACCATTGCACGATGACCTGACTGTTCAATGGCCTGATCAATATCAGAATGCCTAACTGCTCTATCGTCACCTTCTTTTCCTTCTCCCGATGTATTCAACAAATTCAACCTTTATAACAGTATATCGCCGTACCTGTCGATTTCGCAGCTGGCCTTACCGATTTCAGGTGTTGGATTTTGCCTTTCTTCTCGGGATAGGGGCTTTTGTTTAGGCACGGGTCCAATAAAAAAAGGAGGGAAGCTTTCGCTGCCCTCCTAAGAAGTTAAATGATATTCAAGTTAAATGATATAGTGCGCGACGTGGGCCCACACGACCCCGACGCGCTTTGAGGATGGCTTTACATCCTCGATGTTGTTTTTTGCCTGTCCTTTATTTCAGAACATTGTGAATTGAACCATACCACGATGACCTGACTGTTCGATGGCCTGATCGATCTCGGAATGCTTGACTTCTATATGCGTCACCTTCTTTTTCCTTCTCCCGATGTATTCAACAAATTCGACTTTTACAACAGTATCGCCGATCTGCTCGATTTCGCAGCTCGCCTTACCGATTTCAGGTGTTGGATTTTGCCTCTCTTCTCGGGATAGGGGCTTTTGTTTAGGCAACGGGTCCTTCACGAGCGTCGCAATCTTTAATTCCGAGATAGACTTCTTTCTTCCGGTAATCCGCCCAGATGTCCTTCAGGCTTCTGTTATCTCCGGAGTTTTCAACAAGGCATTTAGCCAATTCCTTAGCCATGCTGTCGGAAGTTTCCGATAATGCCGCAAGGCCCTTGTCGCTGAGTTCACCTTCGATTGCGAGGCTGGTTGTCAGCTTGTCCGCCATGAGCTGCATAAGTCGGGTCTGCATGGTCTCCGCATAGGCCAGAAAATACACCTTCACCGGCCTTTCCTGGGTAATCCGCCAGGATCTCCGGGAAGCCTGTCTGAGAGTATAGGTGCTGAAAGGCAGTTGATAAAAAATGATGGTCGGAAAATCTATCAGGTCCATCCCCACCTCAACTTTTTTAGGATTCGTGATGAGGACGTCCATGCCGTTTTTCACCCAGTTGTCGATTATCCTTGCCCTGCCTTCCGTATCGCCGGAACGGAGCACTTTAACCTTGATCCGTTCCTTTTCCATCATCGGGACCAGCCTCGGGCTGATATCCGTGGTATCAGAGTTCTGGATATATACAAGCACCTTCCTTCCCTCTGACAGTTCCCGCTTGATGATCGAAATCAATTCCTGCTCCTTGGGCATCTCGCCTTCCAGGGGAGGGCCGTAGGCCACCAGTTCCTTTGTATGGGGATGAACGACCTCCAGACCCTGATAAATCCTTTCCGGATAGGAAAGAAGGGCATGGAGATAAGCACCCAGCAGGGAATTGTCTCCCTTGTTCAGGGCTTCTCTCAGAGCGTCTTTCAGGGTATGCTCGAAATCCCTGTAATACTCGGCCATCCGGGGATGCATGGCGAGCTCGATCACGTCCTCTTCATAGGGCTGCAGATACTCGATGCAGTCCGACAACCTCATGAATACCGCGTTGGACAGAAGCATTCTGCCCAGCAACAACGGGCTGATCCCCGGTTTTTCCCTGATGGAAGTGCGTCGCTTCGCCATCGTAGTCGAGCCGTCCTCTTCTTTCACCGTGGTGATCTTTTCCAAAACACCGTAGCGTTCGATGAACGCCTTGGGATTGCCCCATGTATGCTTATCCTCGATCATGAGCTGCGGGTGGGTACGGAAAAGCAGATAGTACACATCCGAGGCATAACCGCCGGCAAGAGTGCCGGTCAGACAGAGGACGTATCGGCAGGCGCATGCCAGAGCGCCGAAGGCATATCCCTGGCCGGATTCGTTTTTAAACTGATGGATCTCATCGGTGACAAGGAGATCAAAAAATCCCTTCATCTTTGTCTTGATGAATTTCGCCGGTATCGCCTTGCGGTACTGTTTCTGTTCGATATCCGGCTGCCAGAGCTGCTCGTTGCAGACGGCAGGATGCTCGTAATGCCGGTGGGTGTCCGGGTCGTAACGCCATTTCCATATCCTGTTTTCACAGGCATAGCGTTTCTTGTATCGTCCTTGAGTGTTCTTTTCAAAGACCGGTACCGGATACCCGTCTTTATCGAGCAATTCCTGGCCGCATTTCGGGCAGAAGTATTTTCCCCGCCTTCTCACTACCGCAGGCCTCCAGAGAAAGCCGGTTTTGGCCCGTTCACGTCCCATGACGTAGAACTCCAGCCGTGCAGGCCGGGGCTGTCTTCTCAGATCCTTAAGCCGCGTGATGACATCCCTGCCGTTGAAGTTATAAGCCTTCGCTTCAGGGAGGCTGTTTTTGATTTCATCGATCCATTTCAGCACCAGGTGGGGCGGGCAGATAACCAGCACCCTGCGACTGCCTTTCATCTTATGGAGAATATGAGCAACAGCGATAGATTGCAGGGTCTTGCCCAGTCCCCATTTCACAGACGACGTAATTGGCTTTGTTACCCGCTATTAATGACTTGTAGCAAGCCTTGATTATCTCCGCCTGGGAAGGGAAAGGCACTTTTGTCATGTCGGCAAGAAGCTCGGCTATAGCCTCTTCCTTATCTACTGCCGGGTCATGAATGACCGTCAATTCCTTTGTAACTTTTTCGGCCATGCTTTCCCCGTACTCGTTCAAGAAGTCCCTAAGCGCGATTGCTTGTTCCATCGCCGTTTCCTCCGTTATATTTCATGCACTTCACGATCTCCGGCACTTTTCTCCTGATGGCCCCTGATATGAGGTCCTGAAGATTTGTCGGATGAAAATCAAAGAGGTAACCTTTGAAGTCGCCCGCCAGGGTCTGCTGTTCTGTTAACCAGTCTTCCTGCTCTTTGAATGCATTCCAGAGCCAGCCTGTCCATGAAGGATGCAGGGGGATCTCTGTTATCTCATCGAGGTGCCGGAAGAAGAGGGGACGGATATCCCGATCGTCTTTTGTGATGACAAGAAAGCGGTTCTGCTTTCCGTCGTTGTTTGTGTTTGAAGGAAGAGCCAGCTTAAGGATTAGCACGGCATGAACCAGGCCGGATGGAAGTTTCTTCATCTGGACCTTGTAGCTCGTATGTGAACACTTGAGGTAATGAGCAACGCCATCAACATCCAGGGCAATGCCTTTATTCCCCAAAAAATTGGCGATAATCCCTTTTACCGCAACCTGGTAACCGCATACAGACATGAAACAGACTGTTTCCATGTCCTGGTCGACGATTAAGTCCGAACAATATGCTTTGATGCCTGTGGCACGTATACAATAGAGCGTATCCGATGCCTCCTTTCTGTTTTTTCTATTCTATTCTTTCTGTTTTATAATGGTGTTTGTTACTGGATGGTAAACATATCACCTCGCCGGTTGAAGGCATTGATGGTGATCTTGATCCTGTCCGTTTCGATGTGCTTTTCGTAATTGCCCGCACTTTCGAACGTGTGCTCCACCTCTTTTTTGGTGATTCCTTTGATCAGAAGAGGCTTCTTCTTTTTCCTGTCCCAGACAATGCCGTTCATCAAGCCGCATGCCAGGATCTGGGCAAGATGCCCATGACGCAGAGGCATGATCGGTCTGATCTTCTCGGTCATTCTCAAAGGTGTTGTTATGTCCCGGATGTGATCAAACAAACCATAGCGCTGGATTTCTTCCCCCAGTTCCTGTGGATCGATGTCTCTGGCACGGAACACAAAATCAGTTCTCGACGGTGTCAGGGGGACCTCGTAAACATGAGGTGGATTTTCCGGAAGGTAAGGAACAGTTACTTTGAAGCTTCCGCAGTTTTTCAGGTACTCCGCCATGGCATCGTCCTTATCAGGCATATTCTTCAATACGCCCATGATGACAAGTTGACGGTAGGCTTTGTAAGCATCTTCCGGAAAGCGATATACGCCGATCTGCTCGAAACGGTAAGAGAGCATGCCCGCGATACGGCCGTCCAGCCGTCCCTGAGGGATCAGGTAAACCAGGATCCCCCTGGGGCAGAGATATGGAACGCAGTCGCGCAGAAATGTCCTCTCATACCGTTCAGACTTCTCGATGTCATTGTCACGGGCTGCCCAGTCATAAGGCGGATTGAGCCAAAGCAGGCTGAATGACCCGTGACTGATCCTGGTGTTCTGGTAATCGGTGACAAGACAACGATCCAGGATGCCCTTTGCAAAGTCGCCGCGTTCCTGGTCGATTTCTATACCGCAGGTTTCCGCCTGCAGGGCGTCTCCGATTTTTTTCACAGCGACACCGGTACCGGCGCAAGGATCAAGTACCCTGATCAAACCTTCACACTCTCGTTTCAAGTAGCTTGCTATTAAAGGGATGACCTGCCCGGGTGTCGGGTAGTATCCCATCTTAGCTTGGCCAGCAAACCTCAATTTTAAATTTCTCCTTTCTTGCGGGCAGGAGGGTAGTTGAGCCTACCCTCCTGATATATATCTTAGCCGTGAGCCCGCTCTTTGATTCTATTTCAACAAAGCTCCCGTTAAGGCGATCCAGGCGACCGCTATAATGAGAAACAATACTGTAAGATCGCGCAACATCAGCAGCGCCACCTTTGCCAATCCCATTTCGCGCACCTGTCCCTTGAGAAAATCAATCATTCCCATTGCATCTCCTTTATCCTGATACGGATGTAAGTTCCTGTGAATCCCTTGGCAGATCGAGTATCTCGCGGAGAACTTTTTCGGTGTCTTTGAGAATACTCATGCAGAGCTTAGGGATGTTGGTGCAGTCCTCGGCGTATCCGCTGATGTAATTGTAGGACGCCTTGGAAGGCGTGGGATAATCCTTTTCATAAAGGATCGCAAGCACGGTCGCCGCCAATTCGGCTACCGCCTCCTGTTTCCATTTTGGAATGCCCTTGAACTCGTCTCCTGTCAGCCTGTGGTGCGCGGCGTGAGAAAGCTCATGGTAGAATACCGTTGGCTCCTCGCTCGACAGCCGTATTTTCTGGCTGTTTGGCGAGTATGCGCCTAATAGCCCGTTCTCCATGGCCGTGTAATGCACCTGGAGACCCCATTCCTCGGCCTTGCCCATAAGAGAAGGCAGCGTTCTGGGATTATACGAAAGCGGCATCTCCTCCCAGCATTGTTTCTCCGAGTTCCACCCCAACGTGTCCTCAACCCTGAACACAGGGACCGGACGAAACGCGGTGGCTACAGGAACTTCGGAAATTCTTGTGTCCTTTGTGCCGTCATGATTGTCGATAACTTCTTCCACTTCCTTCTTGACGGTGATGGGAGCAAGGATATAGACGGCCTTAGTTCCCTTTTTAACTCTCCGTTCGGCTTCGTTCCATTGCTGGATACCGCGGGCATCCCTTGTGTTCGCAAGCGCCAGCAGCATCTGGTTGGATATGGACCATTTCGATGACGGCGTGACCCATTTCTGGGTTTCCGCCATCGTTGCCGCCAGCTTCCCCGGCTCCTTGAACGCGTCAATGACCTGGTTCAAAAGCTCGTTGACGCTGATCTTTTTTGTGTTATCCATTTACCGGGGCCGGAGCGCTCCGTTCACAGGGGAGGGACAGTTCGCCCGGAAAGACGATGTATCCCTCGTCTTTAAGAAAGCCGGCAATTTCGGTCACCGTATTGCGATACAGTTCCGCCTTCATTGCCCTTATTTCCTCTGCCTGTCTTGGAGAAAGGTCAGGTTCCACCTCGGTCAAAGACCACCGGTTAAGAACCCTCACCGCAATCCCGACATCGAGCATGAGGTCTCCCAGTTTAGAAACTCGCATTTGTTACCTCCATTCTACCGAGTTCATAGTCCGGAATATGGATGTCTTCGAGCTCCCGGCAGCTGTCGCACCTGATCCGCGGAGTGCCTTTACCGGTCCAGTTCATCATTCTCTGGTATTCATCACCGCAGTTCGGGCAACGGCAGATAGTCATGAGATCCTCGATATTGCATGCAAGGATCCCGATGAAGGCTTCTTTATCGACCCTTCTGAGGTCAATCTCTTCCGGATGCCTGATGATGAACGACCTTAACCAGGCGGAATCGAAGAACCATATATCGCCGCCTTGGCACTTCTTACGCTTCGTCCCTCTGGGTTTGCCTTTTAAATAACCTTTGGAAACCCACTTCCTGACTTTGTGGTGATCGACGCCAAGAAGAGCGCAAACACCGAGCATCGTATAACCCTCATCGGATTTACAGATCATGAGACGCTTGGCCTTCAGATAAATCGCGGTCGTAGACCTGGCAAAACCGCCGTTGATTCTCTTTAGGGCGTTCCGCAGGGCCGCATAGCCGCAGATGTGGTAATGATCGAGAAGATACGTGATCTCCTGCCTGCTCCAGTCGGGTTCTTTGGTCCTTGCAAGCCCCATTTTCTGTGCGAGCCTCCGTATATACCAGCGGGGATATTTCCGCTTGAGGCGCATCATGATGACATTGATCTTCACGGTAGTGCCGTCGTAAAGATCGCGGACGGTCTTAAGCTCTTCCCCGGTCGGATTATATTTCCGGGTGGTTTTCGCCATGATCACTACCCTGGCTTTCATCGAGATATTCCAAATCCACAGTCGCTTTTTCTCCGGTCTTTTTATCGACAACGGTAAAGAACGTAGCCTCTGAAAATGGGTCTCGTTGTATACGGAGAGCTTCCGCTGCGGCTTCTGCCGACGTATCGGCAGAGATATCTATTTCCCAAATAACGAGAAATTCTCCCATACTATTTCCTCTTAAGAACGCTCGGGATTTTTTAATTAGACGGGTTTCTGACGGGATACGCGGCAATGAGGTGGCCGTTTTTACTGCTTTGAACTGGCGGTTTCAGGTACGCAAAGACTTGCGCACCTTCTTCCAGTAGATCAACTCCTTTTGTATTCCCATTAATATTGTACCAAAGGCCTTCGGGATTGATCTCTCTGCTGAAAAGCTTGACCGCTTTGCCGTCTCTGCGAACGGCATCTACATGTACTCTTGCTTTCATTTACCTCCTCTTCCATTGATTTCATTAAACATGTCAGAGTTAATTTGTACTTCTTCATGAACGCCCTTCCACGCATTTATACGTGTGAGGATTCTCTGCCGTTCATTGCTTTTTTTGCCGTCCAGTTTTTTCAACTGTTCGATTATTTCTGTTTGTGACATCATTTTAGTGTTTTTCTCCTTTCCAGAATTTCACTTCCTTCGAAGGAAAGGACATAAGTCTGCCGCCAGACCGATCCGCATTTGTTGCAGGATGGATCAGTCCAGTAATAATGGCCGTCAGTTTCCGTACTTCCCGAGCCGGTGATATCGTCGCTCCCGCACTCAGGGCAACAGTCTTCCCGCGCGTTCGATCTTATGGTATTTTCTACCGGTGCGATACCGAGCCTGATGGCGTGTTCAGCGTCGTCACCGATTTCTTTGATGACGGAGCCGAGATGTGACTTCCATTTTTCGATATCACAATCCACGTCACCCTCGCCGTAGTTGCCTGATTCAACGGCATTCAGCTTCGTTTGTAAAGCATAGTAGATCTCGATCCAGTCGTCCGGAGAAAGTTGAACCATTGATCATTCTCCCCCAGGCCCGCATTCGCTCGACAGCTTGATTGTCTTGGAGTTGCCCTGCTTCGTGGAAGAAAGCGCATCTCTGGTTTTATCAAGCATACTGAGCATATGTTCCAGGGGGCCTGTGATAACGACAGGCGGTGTTTTCCCATGCCGGGATGAATACACGGAGATTTGCGCGGATTCATCCATACAGACAATCGCATCGATTTCGGAGACGCGGAAATAACCGTTTCGTCCCCTCGCCGTGATTTTTTGTCCTGGCATTGATATATCCTTATCGCCTTCCTGCCGAATCCTGCAGAAGCGGAGATCGCAAATGATCCCCGTTGCAGAGACAAGCGTTGTCCTCGCGGCAGGCGCAGTCTCCAGACTCCAAACTGCATTGAGCTTCCAAGACAATGACGTCCCGCTGTGCTTTGGTCATATCCGACATGAAGTTGAATAATTCCATTTTATGCCGCCTTGTGCTTCTGACTCCCATACGGGCACTCCGGTCCAACTATGTCGCCGCAGTGGTACTTTGCGTCCTTGCCTGACCCGGTGTAAAACACTTTTGGGCAGTTAAGGGGGTCTTCCGTGCAATTCTTTGGAGGCTTGAACAATTTGCCATTTTGCAAAGGCTGGTTCGGCTTATTTTTTTCCGCCACCTTGCCGTTGAAGGCCCTGATTACGGACTCCGCCTGAACAAATGTCAGACTCTCAAGACTGTTTACAACGATGTCGGCATAGGTCCTTATTGCCTGAAGGGTTTCCACGCCCAGCTTTTTGGCCATGTTGCCGATAGCCGCCAGCTGACTGGGTGTGGCTGGTTTCTTCCGAGGTTCCGGATCCTTTTTTTGATTTGCAGACGCGTCAGCAGTATCTTCCGAACCTTTGTCAGATTGCAATGTATAAACCCTTGTAGTCGGAGCCAGGTCCGTAGTCCTGTTTGCGATTTCTTCCTCATGATCCTTTACATTTTCGGGCAATACCTTTTTTGACAGGGCAGCTGGTGCCTCAAGCATATACTCATCCCCATACATTCTTTTAAAGGGGATCTCGAAATCCTGCCGGTATTGCGCTACGTCAGCCAAGGTCCCTTCAAACGTGATCGTCATTGGATAATGCGTGGACTTTTTCAGTTCACCTTTCTTATCCTCGTACTGCATCTCTTGAGCTACACGCTTGAGTGTCAACGGGATAAAAGATATCCGTCCGCAGAGTGCTTTGATGTAGCCATCGTCAGCAAGATTGCTGTTGATATTAACGATGGAATTGAAGCTGCTCGTATCTATCTGATAAATCCCGCCCAGACATACCCTGGGCAGAATCACCATCAGGCTGCCGAGACGTTTACAATCTTCATCGGCCTTATCGCAGGGACAGGTCTTTGCTTCCATGTTACGGCTGGCAGGGTTGTAGAACGTCGCTGTTTCTCTATTGCCGGCACAGATTAAACCTCTTGTGCTGTACAGCTTCATGGCCTGCGGAAAGACGACTCCCAGGTTTTCCACGGGGAGAAGTATATCCAGTGAATTGGGTTTGTCTCCGTAAATTCTGGCCACTTCGCCGGGAACGACGAAGTGACTCGTCTCTACAGGGTACTCCTTGCCTGATTCCGCCGTTTTCTTTTCGCCCAGCCGGATTTTCCCCAGGCGGGGAAGCCTCCGGATCTCCGATATTCCTTTAATCATTACTTTCTCCTTTGTATACCGTCTTCTCTTTTCTGTAATGCATTTTGATCCTTCCCTTTCCTCCAGACAAAGCCTTCCCTTGCGGTCATGTTACCGCTCCAGGAATGAAGTATTGTCTGGAGGAATTTGTGGGTTATTTCAGGTGATGAGACGTGGATGTTTGTGCTGTGCTGCCTCAGAAGGGCACTTCATCATCCGGTATACTGTCGTCGGGGCTGCGTTCATGGACCTTTTTGGGATCCAGGAAAGCTATTTTTTCAATGATGACACGCAAGTCCGAATGTTTTTTGCCTTCACCATCTTCCCACGTGTTGTTGCGCAGCTTTCCCTGTATGAAAGTCAGCGACCCTTTTCTCAAATACTTTGAGCATACTTCCGCAAGACGGCCGTAAGCCGCCGCGCGATGCCATGTCGTTACCTCTTTCATCTCGCCATCCTTCTTGTACTTCTCAGACGTGGCGAGAGAAAAGTTGGTTACGGATGTCCCTGACGGCAGATACTTGAGTTCCGGATCGCCGCCGAGCCTGCCAATTAAAATTATCTGGTTTACCATGTTGATCCTCCTTTCTTTCTTTAGTTGTGAATTTAAAGTGTAACGAAAGAGCATATGTTCAATGAACATGTCTTTCGTCGTTTCATAGAGACCTTTGATCTCAACGATTATGCAGCCGCACATGAATTCAAACACATTGTTTTCCGTTTCGTTGCCGGCATGATCATCTTCGCCGTAAAACGTACGCGCATAGTTTCTCGCGATCTCCCAGGCTTCTTCCTCGTCTTTTGCGTAGATCAGAAAGTCGTAGGAATATTCCTGCTCGCCGTTTCGCTCTTCCAACTCCATGTGATATTTGTTACCTCCATTCTACCGAGTTCATAGTCCAGAATATGGATGTTTTCGAGCTCCCGGCAGCTATCGCACCTGATCCGCGGAGTGCCTTTACCAGTCCAGTTCATCATTCTCTGGTATTCATCACCGCAGTTCGGGCAACGGCAGATAGTCATGAGATCCTCGATATTGCATGCGAGGATCCCGATGAAGGCTTCTTTATCGACCCTTCGGAGGTCAATCTCTTCCGGATGCCTGATGATGAACGACCTTAACCAGGCGGAATCGAAGAACCATATATCGCCGCCTTGGCACTTCTTACGCTTTGTCCCCCTGGGTTTGCCTTTTAGATAACCTTTGGAAACCCACTTCCTGACTTTGTGGTGATCGACGCCAAGAAGAGCGCAGACACCGAGCATCGTATAACCCTGATCGGATTTACAGATCATGAGACGCTTGGCCTTCAGATAGATCGCGGTTGTAGACCTGGCGAAACCGCCGTTGATTCTCTTTAGGGCGCTCCGCAGGGCCGCATAGCCGCAGATGTGGTAATGATCGAGAAGATACGTGATCTCCTGCCTGCTCCAGTCGGGCTCTTTGGTCCTTGCAAGCCCCATTTTCTGTGCGAGCCTCCGTATATACCAGCGGGGATATTTCCGCTTGAGGCGCATCATGATGACATTGATCTTCACGGTAGTGCCGTCGTAAAGATCGCGGACGGTCTTAAGCTCTTCCCCGGTCGGATTATATTTCCTGGTGGTTTTCGCCATGATCACTACCCTGGCTTTCATCGAGATATTCCAAATCCACAGTTGCTTTTTCTCCGGTCTTTTTATCGACAACGGTAAAGAACGTAGCCTCTGAAAATGGGTCTCGTTGTATACGGAGAGCTTCCGCTGCGGCTTCTGCCGATGTATCGGCAGATATATCTATTTCCCAAATAACGAGAAATTCTCCCATACTATTTCCTCTTAAGAACGCTCCGGATTTTTTAATTAGACGGGTTTCTGACGGGATACGCGGCAATGAGGTGGCCATTTTTACTGCTTTGAACTGGCGGTTTCAGGTACGCAAAGACTTGCGCACCTTCTTCCAGTAGATCAACTCCTTTTGTATTCACATTAATATTGTACCAAAGGCCTTCGGGATTGATCTCTCTGCTGAAAAGCTTGACCGCTTTGCCGTCTCTGCGAACGGCATCTACATGTACCCTTGCTTTCATTTACCTCCTCTTCCATTGATTTCATTAAACATGTCAGAGTTAATTTGTACTTCTTCATGAACGCCCTTCCACGCGTTTATACGTGTGAGGATTCTCTGCCGTTCATTGCTTTTTTTGCCGTCCAGTTTTTTCAACTGTTCGATTATTTCTGTTTGTGACATCATTTTAGTGTTTTTCTCCTTTCCAGAATTTCACTTCCTTCGAAGGAAAGGACATAAGTCTGCCGCCAGACCGATCCGCATTTGTTGCACGATGGATCAGTCCAGTAATAATGGCCGTCAGTTTCCGTACTTCCCGAGCCGGTGATATCGTCGCTCCCGCACTCAGGGCAACAGTCTTCCCGCGCGTTCGATCTTATGGTATTTTCTACCGGTGCGATACCGAGCCTGATGGCGTGTTCAGCGTCGTCACCGATTTCTTTGATGACGGAGCCGAGATGTGACTTCCATTTTTCGATATCACAATCCACGTCACCCTCGCCGTAGTTGCCTGATTCAAGGGCATTCAGCTTCGTTTGTAAAGCATAGTAGATCTCGATCCAGTCTTCCGGAGAAAGTTGAACCATTGATCGTTCTCCCCCAGGCCCGCATTCGCTCGACAGCTTGATTGTCTTGGAGTTGCCCTGCTTCGTGGAAGAAAGCGCATCTCTGGTTTTATCAAGCATACTGAGCATATGTTCCAGGGGGCCTGTGATAACGACAGGCGGTGTTTTCCCATGCCGGGATGAATACACGGAGATTTGCGCGGATTCATCCATACAGACAATCGCATCGATTTCGGAGACGCGGAAATAACCGTTTCGTCCCCTCGCCGTGATTTTTTGTCCTGGCATTGATATATCCTTATCGCGCTTCTTGCCGAATCCTGCAAAAGCGGAGATCGCAAATGATCCCCGTTGCAGAGACAAGCGTTGTCCTCGCGGCAGGCGCAGTCTCCAGACTCCAAACTGCATTGAGCTTCCAAGACAATGACGTCCCGCTGTGCTTTGGTCATATCCGACATGAAGTTGAATAATTCCATTTTATGCCGCCTTGTGCTTCTGACTCCCATACGGGCACTCCGGTCCAACTATGTCGCCGCAGTGGTACTTTGCGTCCTTGCCTGACCCGGTGTAAAACACTTTTGGGCAGTTAAGGGGGTCTTCCGTGCAATTCTTTGGAGGCTTGAACAATTTGCCGTTTTGCAACGGCTGGTTCGGCTTATTCTTTTCCGCCACCTTGCCGTTGAAGGCCCTGATTACGGACTCCGCCTGAACAAATGTCAGACTCTCAAGACTGTTTACAACGATGTCGGCATAGGTCCTTATTGCCTGAAGGGTTTCCACGCCCAGCTTCTTGGCCATGTTGCCGATAGCCGCCAGCTGACTGGGTGTGGCTGGTTTCTTCCGAGGTTCCGGATCCTTTTTTTGATTTGCAGACGCGTCAGCAGTATCTTCCGAACCTTTGTCAGATTGCAATGTGTAAGACCCTTGTAGTCGGAGCCAGGTCCGTAGTCCTGTTTGCGATTTCTTCCTCATGATCCTTTACATTTTCGGGCAATACCTTTTTTGACAGGGCCGCTGGTGCCTCAAGCATATACTCATCCCCATACAATCTTTTAAAGGGGATCTCGAAATCCTGCCGGTATTGCGTCTACGTCAGCCAAGGTCCCTTCAAACGTGATCGTCATTGGATAATGCGTGGACTTTTTCAGTTCACCTTTCTTATCCTCGTACTGCATCTCTTGAGCTACACGCTTGAGTGTCAACGGGATAAAAGATATCCGTCCGCAGAGTGCTTTGATGTAGCCATCGTCAGCAAGATTGCTGTTGATATTAACGATGGAATTGAAGCTGCTCGTATCTATCTGATAAATCCCGCCCAGACATACCCTGGGCAGAATCACCATCAGGCTGCCGAGACGTTTACAATCTTCATCGGCCTTATCGCAGGGACAGGTCTTTGCTTCCATGTTACGGCTGGCAGGGTTGTAGAACGTGGCTGTTTCTCCATTGCCGGCACAGATTAAACCTCTTGTGCTGTACAGCTTCATGGCCTGCGGAAAGACGACTCCCAGGTTTTCCACCGGGAGAAGTATATCCAGTGAATTGGGTTTGTCTCCGTAAATTCTGGCCACTTCGCCGGGAACGACGAAGTGACTCGTCTCTACAGGGTACTCCTTGCCTGATTCCGCCGTTTTCTTTTCGCCCAGCCGGATTTTCCCCAGGCGGGGAAGCCTCCGGATCTCCGATATTCCTTTAATCATTACTTTCTCCTTTGTATACCGTCTTCTCTTTTCTGTAATGCATTTTGATCCTTCCTTTCCTCCAGACAAAGCCTTCCCTTGCGGTCGTGTTACCGCTCTAGGAATGAAGTGTTGTCTGGAGGAATTTGCGGGTTCTTTCAGGAGATGAGACGTGGATGTTTATGCTGTGATGCCTCAGAAGGGCACTTCATCATCCGGTATACTGTCGTCGGGGCTGCGTTCATGGACCTTTTTGGGATCCAGGAAAGCTATTTTTTCAATGATGACACGCAGGTCCGAATGTTTTTTACCTTCACCATCTTCCCACGTGTTGTTGCGGAGCTTTCCCTGTATGAAAGTCAGCGACCCTTTTCTCAAATACTTTGAGCATACTTCCGCAAGACGGCCGTAAGCCGCCGCGCGATGCCATGTCGTTACCTCTTGCATCTCGCCATCCTTCTTGTACTTCTCAGACGTGGCGAGTGAAAAGTTGGTTACGGATGTCCCTGACGGCAGATACTTAAGTTCCGGATCGCCGCCGAGCCTGCCAATTAAAATTATCTGGTTTACCATGTAGATCCTCCTTTCTTTTCTTTAGTTGGGGTTTAAAGTGTAACGAGAGAGCATATGTTCAATGAACATGTCTTTCGTCGTTTCATAGAGACCTTTGATCTCAACGATTATGCAGCCGCACATGAATTCAAACACGTTATTTTCCGTTTCGTTGCCGGCATAATCATCTTCGCCGTAAAACGTGCGCGCATAATTTCTCGCGATCTCCCAGGCTTCTTCCTCGTCTTTTGCGTAGATCAGAAAGTCGTAGGAATATTCCTGCTCGCCGTTCCGCTCTTCCAACTCCATGTGATACAGCATGCTACTGTCCTTTTTCTTCACCCCTTTTTTAATCCTTCACAGAAGAATGGGTGTGTTTTCCTGTTGCTTCTTTCTGAACTTTTACGACATATTCACCCTTTGGAAGTTTGATGCTTTTGTGTTCCGGATGCGTGATGGTCGTAGCTTTATCCACCTTTAGCGTTCCTGTTTCACCATCACCAAACAGGGAAAGTTGAGCGCTTCCACCCTCAACCTTATGTTCATGTCCTTCCTTTTCACCTTCGCGGATCACCCCATTTGGGATTGGCCTGGCGTTATAGGCGTAACTCGCAGGAAGTTTCTTAACCTTGAAAATCAGGATTTCCCCCTGCCGGTATGCCTTTTCGTATATAATCATTTTATATCCCCCTATGTTTCTACCGCGAACTTGATCGGTTTCTCAAAATCTATGCCGACATGAAATGTCCATTGTCGGGCTTGTTCACACTTTTGGGAATCCTTTGGCACTTTTAGAAAATAGTAGCTTTTTGTTGTCGGGCATTGCACCCGCAGGATACGCACCTCATATTTCGGTATGTCATAAAGGCACATTTCCCGATTTTTGTGTATTACTGTTCCTATTTCAGCAATTCTTTCTGGACTAATTTTCGCCATAAGAGCCATACGGAGTTGAGCATTGGAGAGTTGTAGGATTTTAAGGGGATCGAGCTTATCAGGGGGCGTTTCATACAATTTTTTAGGTATGGCTACGCCGCGTTCATAGAAAAAGATTTTCCCATTTTCGACCCACTTGCCGACTCGCTGCTGATTTTTAATCTGCCCTGCATAAATGATGACTCCGTTTTTCTTGACCACAAAGGGATGAGCGTCACAAAACCAATCGGTCATACTCTTATGGAATACTGAATGACCACCGAAATAAGCGTTCATTCTTCCATTGAGAACGCCTGTTATTTCATAGAGGATTTTGCCGGCATTGTCCCTTATTGTGCAAGTTTTACGAAAAGCGTTGTAATCATAGGCAGTCTTTTTGTTGTCGTAAATGAATTTCTGTCGTACTAAGCGTCCGTTTTTATACCAGCTATGGCATACTCCCTTCATGCCGAATATTTTCTCATGCCTTCGGGCTTTTCCGTGTCTGCCGGTTCCACTGCCTTTTTTGAAATGGACAATTTCTCGCCCCTTTTCCCCTCGCTTAGACTCAAATGCACCATAAACGATATGATGAACACTTTTACCGTCATGTTGCAATTTATTGTCCCAGACCTCTCCGTTTTTGATCATTACAATTCTCTGGAATGGTTTGTTATTTTCATCAGTACCACTTATGGTGATTCTGCCATTCATCAGATGATCATGGATACTCCTGCCATTACATTTTCCCGATAGGATAGACGTAAGCCCCCTATTTCCAAACATAGGCTATCTCCGTTCTTCCAATTCCATGTGATGCAGTCTTGCCATGCAAGCTACTCCAACTTTATTTAGCCGGCGCTGCGTACCGATACATTCCGCTGTTCGGTAACCGTTACACCGGGCAGCTTCATGCCTGCGTTGACCAGTTTCTTTATGTTAGACATGTTGAAGTCTATAACAGATGGAGGTACATTCCCTTCTGCTACCGCTTTTATCAGCGCCATCGCATTGACTACCTGCGGGATCAGATTCACTTTGGAACTGAGGCCCTTGACCTTCGGCGCCTGTACATTTATGACCGGAGAGGGAATGAGATTAAGGACGTTTACCGATTCCTGCTTCTCCGCAGCCTCGCTTGTGAGCTTTTCCTGCTCTGCATACAGGGCTGCAAGTTTTGCATTGACCAGCGCGAACTTGTCATGATCGGCATCGGCTAAAGCCTCTTGAAGCGCCCCGATCTTTTCCTCTATCCCGGTATATTGAGTAAGTTTTTCATCAATCTCCGACTGGATCCTCTGGAGTTCGATCTCTCGCTCTTTCCTGGCAATCCCGGCCAGCCTCTCGGCTTCCTTCTTCCTTTCGTTTTCAACGAAAGTGAGATAATCGCCGATAAGCTGCTTGATGCGTTTTTCCGCCTCCGCCAGCGGATCCATGTGTTTCTTTTTCTGCGCCAGGGCCTCTTTATGCGTAACGTGAGCCCTTTCGATGATCGGATCGAACGTCGAGTCGACTTCTTTCTGGAAAGTCTTGATTGTCTGCACAACTTCTTTCGCAATAACAAGTTCTGCGTCAGAACTGACTATTATTGTCTTTGCTCGCGTTATTACGGGTACGAGTTGTTGCTGCAGATCATTCTTTCCCTGGCCTGCCGCACCGAGCAGATCCTGTTGTGAATTATCCATTGACTTCTCCCTTTATGTGAACGGGCTCCCCGCAGAATATGCAACACAGGTTTTCCAGGGCGCGATTGGCCTCGCTCTTTTGTCTGATCAAAACGTCGATGTTTTCCCCGCACAGTTCGCATTCCATGCGGACATTTCTTTCATTTCCCTCGAATTCGTTTTTCAGCACAAGGAATGCGGCATAGCGGCGGTCCTTTTCCACTCCGTCGGCCCACCTTGATATTGCTTCCTTATGCTTCTCCACGATGCGGGAGAACTCCTGTTTAATCTCTGCCTTGGTAAACCCCGTGTCCCGATAAGGCTCTTCATGACAGCGATAGGCGGCGTTAAAATACCGGTGCTCCCTGTCAAAATGCCTTATGAACACATCGGTGAAATCCCTCGGAGCCGCATACGCCTGACGAAACCCATGGATATTGTAATGGGCGATAAAACCGCAGTAGAGGTTCAGGAAATCGTAAAGCTCTTTGGTCATTTCTTCCATGTTGCGGGACTCGATTACTTTCCGGAAGCTTTTCACAACCGGCAATCTGCCGATAGGCTTTTCTTCCAGACGCTCATTCAGGGTTGGCAGAGCTGATTGATTTGAAGTGCTTTGCATAAATTCACCTTACTGTCTCAGTTTTCGTAATAGCGGTCGCAGCTGGAAAATCTTGAGACCAATGCATCGATGAAACTAATCGACATCATAGATGCAGCAATGGCTCTTGCTTTCCCGCGTGTCTCCGCGTATATGCACAGCGATCCCTCTTGGGGGCCATTTTTGCGATAGCCTATCCATGCTTTCATGATGTTCTCCTTTCAGGCGACCGCTTCGTTCAGGCAGGGAAATCCCCATAATCGAAACAGGCGCCTTTAGATGTATTTGATTGTTTTTTTGAAATAGACAGAAACACAGTCCAGCCGGACGTGAAATCGTTAATAGATTGCAGTCAGGCTTTCGGTTTCTATTTCCAGGCTCTTCATGCGTTGAATTTCATCCGGGTCGTCTTCCACTTGCATATTGTCGTAATCCAGCACGTCAATATTAACGTCATGCGGATTACTCGCGTATATGGCTTGGACAAGACCGCCGCGGACAACAACGATTATTCTGTTTTCCATCTTGAACCGCTCAATCTTCGTAAGGCAGCATTACCGTCATTACGGGTTTTCCGTCATCTCCGGGGCCGCATACGATCTTCAATGTATGCTCTTTCCCGCCTAGAGGGATACCGACTCTGAACAATACTGTCGAAGGATCTATCTGCTTTATTTGGCAGTTGACGGCCATGAAGCAGATATCCCATACGGTTGCCCCGTATTCCTGTCCCGATTTTTCATGGGCATCCTCGATGAGCTGCCATACCGCGGAGGTACAGGCTACCGGATACTTGAAAACCCGGGTGTCGATTGGGAACGGCCCTGACAGGTCGACAAGGACTCCGTCTTCTATTGCCTGGGCCCTTGTGTAAGAGAAAATAATCTCCGCACCTTCCCATAAACCCTCTTCTTTTATTGCTTTGCACATGATTCCACCTTTCATTTTGTTCGAGGCATACCGTTCCATGCAGATGAAGATCATCCGACATGGAAATAGGAGCCTCTGAATTTGATTAATTTTTATTACGCTGCTGAGGCGAGCCTGTAGTTGTAGACGTTTAACAGGGATAGAAACACGGACCAGTCTGACACGAAATGAGACTTGATCTCCGTGAATTCCAATCTTATCGGGTCTCGCGGCTTGGATATCTTCATAAGCCATCTCCTGACGTATCTGCCGTACACCATCTGACAGTACGCCGCAGTCTGTATTCCAACGGTCTCGCTCCCGCCGGTTTTGATATCGACTATGCCTTCGGAAACGCCTATCCGACAAACGATGTCGGGGGTTCCGGCATAACGGTACCTGGCGGAGTAGCAAGGTTGTTCTACAGAGACTATTTCCGGCTTATATATATCCTGCCACTTCCTGACTTCGTTCCTTACTTCCACGAGCTCCGGGGGCGCTTCGGTTTCGTCAATGTCGTCGCCGCTCAAAACAATCGCGACAACCTGATGAACGGCTATACCCCAGTCGGACGCTTTTTCCATTATCTCCGGTTCAACGATGTCGCCGGTATAAGGAGAATAATAATACTCTCTCCTGCCAATGGTGATCTTCGTCCACGTGCCGATGACTTGCGTCACGGACGGGACCGGTGAACCGTTCCACGTATAGAGGTGGTTTTCGCTGTTGAAATTCAGCATAGTTACTCATCTTTACAGACCCAAAGCGGTTTTTCCGATGCAAAGGGCCACTCTGACAAAAATTCAATCTTTGCTTCCTTAAATTTTAAGAACGCAACGTTTTCGCCGATGCCAAAGGGATCGTCCACCGCGATTTGGAAATAGGGGTTTTCCCCTGTTTCCTCGGATACGTCGGACAGATGAAAAAGATCGAGAAGCCCGATGCACTTTCCGTTTACCCATATTTCGGCACCGGATCCTGATCTTCGCAAAGCAACAGTTCCCTTTACCTCTGGGTAATCAAAATGCATCGTCACAACCTCTATGCCGTCTTTACCCATCAGCAATCCGTCTTTTCCAATGTTGTCTTGGATAAACTTGTCCTGTTCGTCGAGTTCAATTACCTCGGCAATTGCATTATCAACAGTATTCATAGACCTCGTTTTTTTGGGTTTAGGCCAAAAGATCTGGCCAGGCTTTCGGCATTGATAACACCATCCTGCAATACACATGCAATGCAGACGCCGATTTCGTGGCGAAATTTCTCGGCGGTCAGATGATCCAACGTGCCATATTCAAGTCTCATGTATGCTTCGATATGCCGGGGATCGATATCTCCATGACCGCGTCTCCACAATTCTTCCTTTATTCTTGCCTGATACATGTTGACATCCCGTTTGATACCCGCCGGATCAGAGAAGACCATGGCATGGGCAGCGGGTTTGTGAATTTACCCTCATCCTGCCGGCATAAGTTGCCATAGGAACAGTAGGAGCACTGCCAGGAAGTACGGGAGAAAGAGCGCGGCGGCAGTATGGAAGAATTTGCGAATTCCTCCACTTTTTCAAACCATTCAATGCCGGCTCTGTATAATCCGGTGAACTGGTTTTCAAGAGGTGTAATCAGGTCTCCCTGTGAAGATGAAGCTGACAGAATTTCCAGGAAATCCGCCTTGCAGTCGTAGCCAAGCAGGAAATCCAGGTACGCGGACGTGTTCTTGTTCTTGAAGAGAAGAACACATTGCGTCAATCCGGCCCCTTTCATCAGGAAACAGCACTTTATCAATTCTTCGAGGTACGTTTCGCCTTCCAATAGTTCTTCAAAGGCTTTCTGTACAACCGGCTCAATCTGCAGCAGGTAGCGTCTGTTCATCATATCCGTCAGGACGCCGTCGATATCGGCTTCCAGCGGATATTCCTTATTGCCCATAAATTCGACCAGGCCGCAGAGTACCCGCGTATTCTCACACGATAGACGATAAGCTGATTTCTCGCGTATCGTCCGCAGGGTGAGCTCTCTCAGCGCTTTGTGCTCGCATGAAAGACTCTGTGCCCGATCGGCGAGTGTTCGCGGGATTCCCATACGCCAGTATACAGTCGCTCGCAGGCATCTGTTTTTAGCACCGACGAACGACGGGTGCGGCTTATAGGGAATTTCCTGCGGGTCAACGCCGTTTATGGCGTGTAGAACGTTGGCTAACATTAAGATGTATCTCTTACTCGTAACAGAAGTACTTTATGGGTAAGAAGTCTTCCTCGGGCTTCAGGATTTCCTCTTTTGAAAAAATCCGTCCGCAGAAGTTGACGACAACCCTTCTCTCAACGGTGACCGGTTTCCCGAAATCATAATCGGATCCCCTGAGGCTGTATGCAAAAGGGTATCCTGCAGGAGGTTGGTCTTCGCGGTTTTCGACATACTTTACATCGTGCTCGGTTATCCTTCTGCCGCGTCCGTGTCCCAGACCTATTGCTACGTCCTGATATTTGCAACACGGCACGGCTGGTCGATCGGATATGTTCTGCATACGATCACCTTTCTTTTGATGAAAATTAACATTCATTGGTCAGAAGACCGCAGTAAGGACAATATCTGTGTCCGAAATCGTTGTAGTCGTCTCCGATTTTCAACAACTCGATCCTGAAGACATTGCCGCAGTTCTCGCAGATCTCCTCATCGTCTTTTGCCGGCGTATCCTCTATGAGGTTATCCTCCGGCAGCAAGACTCTGTCTGTCTTTGGTGTTGCCATGGCGTTTGTCTCCTTTATTCCCTTTTTGTGATTCCATGAAATCAAAGAACCTGTCGAGGACGTCCCTGATGTTACAGAACTCATGTGTCATTTCACCGATCTGCTTTTCGTCCGAAATCGCTCTGATTGACCTGCATAACAGTCCTGCCCGGCATATTGCCAGGATGGAGAGATATCTGAACCGAATGTCGCCGATTGCATGGTCGCCAAAGTGTTTGTTGAATCTGGTCTCAAGTCTTTCCGTCTCTTTATCCAGGACATCTATGACGTGATGGACGTTTTGCACTGCCGGAACACTGTCGGCTCTCTCTTTTACTCGCGGTTTTGTACGTGGCGCAGCCATTTCTCTAGGAGCTTCCCACAAAGTTCTTAAAGTAATCATGGAGCTCGATATGCTTTTCCATGATTTCCTGGGGTGGGCTTGTTTTGAGTGATTCCGTAATGCAGTTGTAAAGGCTCCAGGCATTCCGGGGTTTGAATTCCGGGTATTGAGGCCTGAGCCATTGGGTCTTGGCAACCGCCATTTGCCTGGGACTGATGATGTCTTTTCCGTAAAGCACCCCCATGTGGGAGAATCCCGCATCGTTGTCGTTAAAAGGGAAGGCCTTGAACTTATCCACATCATCGAGGATCTGCGCATAGTTGAGCTGTGCTCTGTAGCATGTGGTTATAGCCTTTTCCTCCAACTCCACCCATACCATTTTGGTATGTTTCCTCATGATGGTAATTGAACCGGAAAGGGCGAGGTTGTCACACACAAACACACTCGCACCGCACGCAAGGCCGACACTCATCGACTTGTCGTATGAATTGCGAAAGCCGATGGCAAGGCCGATATCCTCAATGGTGTTCTTAAACTGAAGAACCCCGAAAAGCTGGTGTCCCTCCCTGGCAAGCCCATAGGATTCTTTTGACAGGGTGAAGCCTGTCAGAATGTCCCGGGCGATGGTCAATAGCTTGGATGTCAACCCATAATGGCTCACGGGCTGATAAGTTTCTGTTTCCGGGGGGACGGGAATGAGGTCCAATTCGTCTCTGGTACATGCCTTTGCCCCTTTGTGTAAGCATAAAATGCCCTCGTTCATAAAATCCTCCTGTTTTTTCTTTATTCAGTTATGTAGTGTGAATTTTACTCCAGGATGGTCTCGGAGTATTTGTTGAGTATTTGTGTGGCGGGGATACCTATCAGGTCCCGATTTAGAGGCGTACTCCAACAACTTTCATACGCGCCAGGTCGAGGGTCACAATGCATTTTTCAATGCATTCCGTTTTTATCAGCCTGAGGGCGCCTGAAAGAGTGAAGAGTCCTTTGAGCCCTTCGAACTTGACAGCCTTTCCTTTTCGGGAAGTAATTACTGCCGTCACTTTCAAGCCTCGTTCGGTTCCTATAGGATCGCCTTTTTTATTAAGCTCTATCGTCATGTGCTTTTCTCCTTCCGATGTTATTTGATGTTAAATGATGTAAATTGACGTTAATGGCCGCACTGAGAACATATGATTTCAGGGTGCTTGCCGTTGTAAATGGTGATTGAATTTCCGAGAAAGTAACCGAAGGTTACGTGGTG
>CAVSPA010000016.1:0-92063 GCA_963729715.1 uncultured delta proteobacterium | reverse complement strand
ATGCAATTACCGCTTCCAAAATTCTGGAGATTACTCTCACGTCTCGGAACAGGGGAAAGGAAGACAGTATTCCTCCTTCTGCGGCATACCCTACCATGCAGCGTCAACGTATATCGCAAAGCTTATCGAGAAGGGTTTCAAAGTAGCAATCTGTGAGCAGACCGAAGATCCAAGAGAAGCAAAAGGCGTTGTGAAAAGAGACGTGGTACGCATCATCACACCTGCTCTCTTTGTAAACGAAGATAACACGAACATCAAGGAAAATGCATTCCTGATGGCTCTTGCGCTCCGGGACGACAAGTTCGGCCTTGCTTTCCTCGACATATCTACAGGGGAATTTCTGGTCACGGAGTCTCAGAACAGGGATATTTTCATAGCGGAAATAAGCGGTCTCGATTTTCGCGAAGTCATCATCGAGGAGGACTTTCGTGAAAAAGCTGTTGTAAAGATGCTGTCGCAGAAGAATCCCGAGGCCCAGAATAAATTTTTTCACGGCGGAATATTTTGATTATGATGCCGCTTGCGACCGCTTAAGAGAATACTTTTCTGAAAAACTTGCTGACTAAGGAAGGCATATTAAGACATCCGGCTACGATAGCCGCAGCTGGCGCCATCCTCCGCTACGTGGAAGAAACGCAGAAGGACCACCCGGGACACATTAACGCCATTCATTGGTACGAGACCGACAGCTACCTTGTCATGGATGAAATAGCCAAGCGAAATCTTGAATTATTTGCAACCATAACCGAAAACAGAAAGGAAGGGTCACTCTTTCATATCCTCGACGAGACAATCACATCCATGGGCACAAGGAGGCTCCGGTGGAGAATGAACTATCCTCTAGTCGATACAGAGGGATCAGAGAAAGACTGGCGGCGGTATCTGAAATTAAGGAGCACCATATACTGAGAGGGGATTTGAGGGATGCCCTCTCCAAAGTCTATGACTTGGAAAGGCTGGCAAGCAGGGTTTCTATGGGTGTCGCCAATGGCCGCGACCTGATTGCCCTGAAAACATCCCTGAATGCGCTCCCGCAAATAAGGGCATTCATTTGGGGCCTTGATCCGCACTGCTCACGTCCGTCTATGCCGGAATTGATGAGATGCCGGATATCTGTGCCGCCATTGAGCGAGCCATTGTCGAAGACCCTCCGATGACAATCAGGGAAGGTGGAGTCATCAAGGAGGGTTATGATCATGACCTCGACGAGCTGATTTCCGCGAGCAGAGACGGAAAAAAGTGGATCGCCGCCCTTGAACAGAGGGAGAGAAAGCGAACGGGGATCAATTCTCTGAAAGTGGGATTTAACAGTGTCTTCGGATATTATATTGAAGTCACCAAGGCGAATACGGATCTCGTACCCCAGGATTACATCCGGAAACAGACCCTCATAAATGCGGAGCGGTATATCAATGAGGAGCTGAAAGGATACGAGCATACCGTTCTTACCGCGGAGGACCGCCGGAAGGAGCGGGAATATGATCTCTTCGTCCGGATCAGGGGAGAGATATCAAAGGAGATAAAACGGATTCAGACCACGGCTTCGCATATTGCCGACCTCGACGGCCTTGCATCTCTCGCTGAGACGGCGGAGCGCTACAACTACTGCTGTCCCGTTATCGATTGTGAAGACAGGATTGAAATAAAGGACGGCAGGCATCCTGTCGTGGAAAGGATGCCGCTGCCGGACGGGTTTGTGCCCAATGATGTCCGTCTCGATCTCGATGAAAACCGCCTGCTCATTATCACCGGTCCGAATATGGCGGGAAAATCGACATACATCAGGCAGATCGCCCTCATCGTGATCCTCGCCCAGACGGGAAGTTTTGTGCCCGCGCAGGAGGCGCGTATCGGTGTTGTCGACCGCGTGTTTACGCGTATCGGGGCGGCGGACAGCTTGGCGAAAGGACAGAGCACCTTCATGATCGAGATGAATGAAGTGGCGAATATCCTGAAGAATGCCACAAGGAGAAGCCTGATCATCCTCGATGAGGTTGGCAGGGGCACCAGTACATTTGACGGGCTCAGCATTGCCTGGGCAACGGCGGAATACATTCACGATGCGAAACTCATTGGGGCGCGCACGCTCTTTGCGACCCATTATCACCAGTTGACTGACCTCGCCTTGACGAAGCAAGGAGTAAAGAATTTCAATATTGCCGTCAAGGAGTGGGGAGACAGGATCATCTTTCTCAGAAGGATCGTGGAAGGCGGAACAAATCGGAGCTACGGCATTCAGGTGGCGAGAATAGCGGGAGTTCCCGAGGAAGTCATTGTCAGGGCCAGAGAGATTTTGAATAACCTGGAAAAGGGTGAATTCGATGAGGTAGGCATGCCCAAGATCGCCCGGGGCAGGAGATCGCCTCCGAAGGATAAGGCGCAGTTAAGCCTCTTTATGGACAGTGAGGAAATAATTGCAAATGAGCTGAAGTCGCTGGATATCCCGAATATGACCCCCCTTGAGGCCCTGCAGAAGCTCAGTTCCTGGAAGGACAAACTCTTATAAGAGATCAGTCACCTGTGCAAATTTTTCGATTATCTTCTTATTATTTAATACAGACTCTGCGAACCTGCTTTGCGTCCGTCACGCCCCGGAGGGCTTTCTGCAGTCCATCTTGGAGCAGGGTGGTCATCCCTTCCGCGATTGCCGCGTCACGAATCTCCTCGACAGATGCATGTTTCTGAATCAATCTCTTGATCGTATCCGTATTAATGAGGAGTTCATGGATACCCATTCTTCCCTTGTACCCGGTCTTGACGCAAGCCTCACAACCCTTTGGGCGATAGAGGATCAGGTCATCTGAGTAGGGCAGGTTCAGTTTCTCAAAAAGATCATGACCGTAACCTTCCACCAGTTCGTTATATTCATCGATTGATGGATTATATGCCTCTTTGCAGACTGTGCAGAGGGTTCTCACCAGACGCTGTGCAAGGATTCCCAGGAGGGAGTCCGCAAAGTTCAGGGGGTCTATCCCCATATCGAGAAGCCTGACTACCGTCTCAGGGGCGCTGTTCGTGTGCAGGGTGCTGAAGACCAAGTGCCCTGTCAGTGATGCTTCGATGCCGGTTCTCGCCGTTTCAAAATCTCTCATTTCGCCGACCATGATAACATCCGGATCAGCGCGAAGGAAGGCGCGCGTAACGGCGGCAAAATCCAATCCGATCTTGGGGTGCACCTGAACCTGACGCAGCCCGTACTGGGTAATTTCGACGGGATCTTCTGCCGTCCAGATCTTCTTGTCCGGTGTATTTATATGGTGCAACGCCGCATGCAGGGTGGTGGTTTTTCCGGAACCAGTGGGGCCAACGCACAGGATCAGGCCGTACGGTTTTTCGCTGATGCTGATGAGCCCTTTGTAGTTTCTGTCCAATAACCCCATTTCTTCGAGCGGCATGGTCGTACCCTTGGCGAGTATTCGCATGACCACGTCCTCCACGCCGCCCTGGGTAGGAAGTGTAGCCACGCGGAGCTCGATTTCTTCGCCGCCCGCGCGCCTGAACTTTATCTTGCCGTCCTGCGGGAGTCTCTTAACCGTTATGTCGAGATTGGACATGATCTTTATTCTCGAAACGATAGCGGCGCGGTAGTTGTAAGGAAGGGTCTGATAGAGCATACATTCCCCGTCAACCCTGTAACGGATTTCCACATTTTTCTTCGCAACATTCGGTTCGACGTGAATGTCGGATGAGCGCCTTGCATATGCGTCGTTGATAATCTTGTTCACGATTTGCATGATGACGCTGTCAGATTCTGTAATGACTTCGCCTTCATCATCTTCAGCTTCGTCGTCGGAAACGAGCTTTCCGAGAATGTCAGATATCGACTGGTCGTCTTCATTCGTTGAGTAGAACAGATTGATGTACTTAATGATGTCGTCCGGGAGCGCGACATCATATTTGACTGCCTTCGTTTTTAGGATGCTTTCGATCGTATCGCGCTTGAGGATATTGTATGGGTCATCCATGATGACATGGATGCTTCCATCCACTCTTTGCAGTGGAACCCACATCTCACGGCGGAGAAATTCTCTCTTCAAATTCTTCAACAAGTCTCCCGGGATGGGGAATTTCTCGTTGAACGAAATGACCTTGCAGTGGAAGTATTCTTCATAAGATCTGGCGATATCACTCCTCGAGATCTTATACTTACTCATCAGGAAGGTTTCCATCGATTCCTTTTCTTCCCTCGCTCTATCCCAGGCGCTGTCCAGTTCGTACTCCTTGAGAAATCCGCGGGTGACGAGGTAATCGAATCTTGTCTTCCTCCTTCTTCCGTATATCTCCTGATTGTTGATGGCGATTCCCAAAACATCGGCAATCTCCAGCAAGAACCCCTGTTCATCTTCGGTAAATTTACCCTCATTTTTTCTGTTCAATATCTGGACAACACCCTTGAGAGTCTTTTCATAAAAGATAGGGGCTGCCAGAACCTGCTTGGTTCTAAAGCCTGATTTTTTATCCCACCTATAATCAAAGGCCAGGTCTTTATCAATGTTCTTGAGCTCCTCAATATCATAGACGTCGGCTATGTTAATCGGCTTACCCGTGTTTGCCACATAACCGGCGATGCTTTTGTTATTGACCGGCACCCTGATTTCTTTAAGCTGAGAGCCTACGAGAAACATGGAATATATTTCATTCTTCAGTTTGTCCACCATGTAGATGGTGATTGAATGGGCATCGAAGAGGTTTAGAATGCCGTCCTTCAGGTCGACGAGGATTTGCCTTGTGTTGTGTGCAGAGTGAATGCGGTTTGTGATATCCTGCAATGCCTTACGGAGGCGCAGTTGCTCCTCGAGATCGGCCTGCTGATTAAACGTCAGATTGCCGTCCATCATTTTCTTTTCTGCTTGCAGAACGTCCGTTTTCATTGCCATATATTAATCATTACGCTATATTTATATATTCTTTAAAGGAATCAATTTCCTCCGCATATTAAATCAGAATAAAAAAAAATTCAATATAAACTTATTTCTTGAGGATTGCCTTAGAACATGGATGAAAGTGACAAATATCACAAAGGAAATAGAAACACATGGACTAATCAGCAAAGATAATCAGGATCCTGTGACAATTTTCGAAAAGTCGGCGATCATATGGAATACTCCTGAGATCTCTTTGAGAAGGGAAAGACGGTTGAACCGCACTGCATCGTCTTTCGCCATAACGAGGACATTATTAAAAAAATCATCGACAGGTTTTCTCAAAGTGGCCAGTTCGATCAGGGCGGATAGATAGTCATCCCTCTCGATATGCTTAATAGCTTTCTCCTTTGTACGTAAGAAAGCGGCGCACAGAGTTCTTTCTTCTTCAGATTCGAATTTTGAGGGATCAACTGAGCCATTCTTAAAGTCTTTAATGATATTGCCTACACGTTTAAAAGCGATCGCGAGCGGCTCGAAATCCGCGTGGGACTTGAAAGTTTCCATTGCCTTGATTTTCTCAAATGACCGGATAATATCCGCGGCGCCCGTTTCAAGTACGGCGTCAACTACATCATAGGGATGTCCCTGAGAGGTGAGCAGATTTTCAAATCTGCCCTTGAAGAACTCAAGCACATTGGCCGTTATCTCGTCGGGAGCTCTCTTGAGCTTACCACCTATGATCGTGATGCTCTTTTCGATCATGATTTTCAGATTCAGGGGATAGCGCTTGTTTATGATTATGTTGATGATCCCGATCGCCTGCCGCCGTAACGCATACGGGTCCGCCGTGCCTGTGGGGATCAGATTAACACCGAAGAATCCGACGATAGTGTCGAGCTTGTCCGCGATACTGACTATGGCGCCTTCATGCGTTTCCGGGAGGTCGCCTCCTGCGGCTATGGGGAGGTAGTGTTCATAGATCGCTTTTGCGACGACAGGATTTTCACCGGCTATCAATGCATATTCCCTTCCCATGATGCCCTGAAGTTCGGTGAACTCGCAGACCATCTGCGTTTCCAGATCGGCCTTGGCGAGGATGGCAGTTCGATCAACTGTATCTTTAAGGGAAGGATCGATCTGCCCTGTTATATACAGGGCAAGCTCTCTCATGTGCATGACCTTTTCGTATGAAGTTCCCAGCTGCGTGTGAAATACAACCTGCCTTAACTTCTCAAAGTGCTGATCGAGGGAGGTTTTTTGATCTTCTTCGAAGAAGAATTTTGCATCTGCCAACCTTGCCCGAATTACTTTTTCATTACCTCTCGCCACGACCTGTGGATCTCGGGCAGAAGTGTTATTTATAGTTATAAAATATGGCAGCAATTTTCTTTCATCATCGACTACAGGAAAATATTTTTGATGTGAAATCATGGAAGTCGTAAGAACCTCTTTGGGCAGCTTCAGATAGTCCTTATCAAAGCTTCCGCAGACGGCAGTCGGATATTCAACAAGATAGGTAACTGTTTCAAGAAGATCTTCCGTGTAAAAGATCTTGCCGCCTACAGTGTCCGCGGCTTTTTCAGCTTCCACAAGTATAATACTCTTCCGTTCTTCAGGATCAACAATGACAAAGTGATTCTTGCAATTTGTCACATATTCTTTTATTTTTTTTACCTTAAATGATTTCGTGCTCATGAAGCGATGGCCGTAACTTCTATCTCCGCTCTCTATATTTCCGATCACAAACGGTATCGTTTCACCGCCGTATATGGCCAGTATCCAATGAATCGGCCTTACGAAGCGAATTTGCAGGTCAGACCAGCGCATGGATTTTCTGAAGGGGATGGATATTATGAATTTTGTCATGATCTCCGGTAACAGTGCCATCGTATCTTCACCGGTAATCTTCTTTCGCGCACAGATATACTCGCCCTTCTCGGTCGCAACTACATCGAGTTCCGAAATGTCTATTCCCTGACCTGTTGCAAAGCCCGTGGCTGCCTTGGTTGGATTTCCATGCTCATCAAAAGCAACTCTCTTGGCGGGACCGATCTTTTCAATAATCTGATCTTCCTGCCTGCCTGCTACGTTTATAACAAAAAGACAAAGCCTCCGGGGCGTTGCCATTGCCTTGATTTCATCGTGCTGGATGCGCTTGCTGGAGAGTTCCCTCCGTATAATTTCTTCCATATCTCTAATAGCTTTCGGCAGAAAGGCCGCGGGTATTTCCTCTGTTCCTATCTCAAGTAGAAGTTCCTTGCCCATTCATCATCTCCAATTTCAGATTCTAAATATGACCATCAAAAATGCAAAAGCATTCAGAAAGTCAAGTATTGATATTTTATTTACCCGTTGCTATTTTCTTTACTTCTCTTTAGGAGGGGAAACCCCATCTTTTCTCTTTGCTTGAGATAACCTTCGGCGCTTATCCTGGCCAGATTTCTCACCCTGCCTATGTAGCTCGTACGTTCCGCCACACTTATGGCGCCACGTGCGTTCAGCAGGTTGAATATGTGGGAGCACTTGAGGCAGTAATCGTAAGTGGGAAGGATCAACTCTTTTTCAGACATCCTGATGGATTCAGCCTCGCACATATCGAAAAATTTCCTCAGCATCCCGACATCTGCATATTCGAAATTATAGAATGACCATTCCACCTCGCCTTTATGGTGTACGTCGCCATATGTGACCCGGTCATTCCACTTAAGGTCGTATACATTGTCTATCTCCTGTATATACATGGCAATGCGCTCGATGCCGTAAGTGAGTTCGCCGCATATGGGATTGAGGTCGATGCCTCCGCACTGCTGGAAGTAGGTGAACTGCGTTATCTCCATACCGTCTAGCCAGACTTCCCATCCCAGTCCCCAGGCGCCGAGCGTGGGCGATTCCCAGTCGTCTTCAACAAACCTGATGTCGTGATCGAGGGGGTCTATGCCGAAATTCTTCAGTGAGTCGAGGTAAAGACTCTGGATGTCCAGGGGGGAGGGCTTCAATATCACCTGATACTGGTAATAGTGTTGCAACCTGTTTGGATTGTCTCCATACCTGCCGTCAGTGGGCCTTCGCGACGGTTCGACGTAGGCCACATTCCAGGGTTCCGGTCCCAGAGCCCTGAGAAATGTCGCGGGATTGAATGTGCCGGCTCCCACTTCAAGGTCGTAAGGCTGTTGAATGACACACCCATAGTCAGCCCAGTATTTATCAAGGGCGAATATTAATTCTTGAAAGTTCACCTGACCCTCCTCGGTTGCTTAGTGGCTTCCGCTTTGATTTTATAGGCGTTTAACCGCAGTTAACTAACATGGGTGTGGATGCGTGTCAACATGAAAAACCGGTGGCAGGCTACTGCGAAGATAAGATTCCCATTTTTTGGACGTCATTAAGAACCATGAATGATTTAATTTCTTTCCCGAGGAGGTACTGAATGAAGCCGACAAGGACATCCTTGCTTTCTTTGGCCGTCTGCTCCGAAAAGGTAATTATGTTGATTCTTGCGATATCTATCTCTTTTCCCATGAGAAGCGTTCTTATGGTTCCCAAAGAAACGTAAAGAGAACCGGAGTTGTTCCGGTGGCACTCATTGCATCTGAGGCCGCCATCGCTCACGATAAAATAATAGAGGGTATCTCCGCCGACCGGCTTCTTACAAGTCATGCACCTGTCTAAGACCGGTTCATATCCTGCAAGTCTCAGGAGGCGTATCTCAAAAAAACGTATCAACGCTTCCGAGCAGGCTCCATCGTCAATGAGGCGGAGGAAGTTCAGCAATAAGTCAAATAGGCCAATATTTTTTTTGCCTTCCAGCGTGAATTTGTCAATTAGCTCTGCAATATATGAAGAGAGCAGCGTCCTATGAAGGTCTTCCCTAATATTTGCGTGGTGGTCTATGACGTCACACCCTTCGATAAGAGCGAGCGTCCCCCGTCCCTTCTTGGAAAAAATGATGTTGCAGTAAGATGAAGGTTCAAGGGCATTGGAGAATCTTATCTTGCTTCGCCTTGCGCCTTTTGCGATTCCTTTAATCTTACCGAAATCGCTCGAGTAAAAGGTTACAATACGGTCCGATTCTCCATAATCGAGGGAATGTATGACGATTGCTGAGGTCTTATGCACGACTCTTGTATTCATGGCAGGTCTCGATATTTTATTTCCCCGCCCATAATTGTCATTATGGCCCTTCCTTTCATTGTCTGTCCATGAAAGGGTGTGTTTTTCCCTTTTGATCGCAGCTTGCTGCGGTCAACCGTCCAATTTCTATTGGGATCGATCACAGTGATATCAGCATCTCCGCCTGTCTTCAGGGTTCCTTTGGGAATGTTGAGGATCCGCGCGGGATTTGTACTCATACTTAGTATCAACTGGCTGAGCGTGAGAATGCCGTCGTCAACAAGCCTGAGGCTGAGAGCAAACGAGGTTTCCAATCCTGTGATACCGAATGAGGCATATTCGAATTCCACCTCTTTGTCTGTTGACGCATGCGGAGCGTGGTCACTTGCGATGACGTCGATGGTTCCATCCTGGAGTCCCTCTCTTACAGCTTTGACGTCTTCGATTGTGCGCAAGGGGGGATTGACCTTGGCGCACGTATCGAATTCCCTCAATGCCTCGTCGGTGAGAGTGAAGTAGTGGGGAGCGGTTTCCGCCGTTACCCTGAGGCCTCTCGCTTTGGCATCCCTGATCAGTCTCACGGCACCCGCAGTGCTCACGTGGGCGATATGGAGAAGCGCCCCTGTGTAATCGGCTATGATTATATCTCTGGCAACGATTGCGTCTTCCGCTATATTGGGAATTCCCTGAAGACCGAGTTCGGTGGACACAAACCCTTCATTCATAGATCCCCCGTGAGACAGGCAGGTGTCTTCGCAGTGTGAGATGATTGGCATGCCGAGTGAAGATGCATATTCAAGCGCCCTTCTCATCAGAGCGCTGTTTGTCACCGGTTTCCCGTCATCTGAGAATGCAATGGCACCGGCATCCTTCAGGTCCATGAATTCCGTGAGGGAGGCTCCTTCTGATCCCATGCTGATGGATGCAATGGGGTATATGTTAACGAGGTCGCAGGAAGCCGCTTTTCTTCTAATATACTCCGTTACGGAGCGGGTGTCGTTGACGGGATTGGTGTTGGGCATGCAGGCCACAGACGTGAATCCTCCCGCAGCGCCGGCTTCGCTTCCCGTCTGAATAGTTTCTTTGTATTCAAATCCCGGTTCGCGCAGATGGGTATGTATGTCGATTAATCCTGGCACTGCAACCATACCGTTGATATCGACGATATTAATTTCCCGGGACGCTGATTTACGGGAATCAGTCTTGGGCTTTTGTGTGCTTTTCCCGATCTCGGCGATCTTTCCATTTGCTATCAGGATGTCCAGGTGCGCATCCAGACCCTGTGAGGGGTCAATTATCCTTCCGCCTGTGAGCAGTAATTTCATCGTTGGCCTCCTATGAGCAGATACAGCAGTGCCATGCGAACGGCCACGCCATTTGTCACCTGGTCAAGTATTATGGAATAAGGGCCATCGGCAATATCAGACGAAATTTCAATGCCCCTGTTGATTGGTCCGGGGTGCATAACCAGGACGTCTTCCTTAGCCAGCTTGATATTCTGTCTGTTCAGACAGAAGTAGCTCGAATATTCTCTAAGCGATGGGAAAATTTTCTGCTGCTGTCTTTCCAGCTGAATTCTGAGCATCATGATTATATCAACATCTTTAATCGCTTCTGGCAGATTATTATAAACAGTCACCCCCATGCGGCCGACATCCCTGGGGATCATCATCGCCGGCCCAGCCACAATCACATGGGACCCCATCTTTGTGAGGCCATAGATGTTGGAACGGGCCACCCGGCTGTGTGCAATGTCACCCACAATAGCCACCCTGAGACCAGAAAGCGTCCCCTTTTTTTCCTTTATGGTCATCATGTCTAATAATGCCTGGGTTGGGTGCTCATGGGCTCCATCACCAGCATTGATTATGGATTGTTTGACCATTCTTGCCAGCATGTGGGGTGCACCTGCCGCACTGTGTCTGATAACAATGGCATCCGGATTCATGGCTTCCAGGTTCCGGGCAGTGTCGATAAGGGTCTCGCCCTTTACGACACTGCTTGTCGTTGCAGAAATATTGATGGTATCGGCGCTTAGTCTTTTTCCTGCTATTTCAAAGGAGGTTCTGGTCCTTGTGCTGGCTTCGAAGAAGAAATTTACGACCGTCTTGCCTCTCAAGGTTGGCACCTTTTTAATTTCCCGGGTGGAGACTTCGATAAATGATTCTGCGGTATCGAGAATCAGATTTATCTCATCAACGGACAGGTCTTTGATGCCGAGGATATCTTTTTTCGTTAGCTTCATGAGGGAACCTCAAACAATGGATTGACTCGATGTTGGTCTAGTCTCTTAAGCATTCTCTTTTTATTGGTTGTCGTCCTGGATGACGACTTCGTCTACACCGTTCTTCTCCACGAGTTTCACGACCACCGATTCCCATAACGACGACGGCAGATTCTTGCCCACGAAATCCGCACGGATCGGAAGCTCGCGGTGTCCCCTGTCAATGAGAACCGCAAGCTCTATGAGCTTGGGTCTGCCGAAATCAATAAGGGCATCCATGGCGGCCCTTATTGTCCTGCCTGTGAAGAGGACGTCGTCAACTAAGACGACTTTCCTATTATCCAGGGAAAACGGTATGTCTGTTTTGCCCAACATGGGCTTCTTGTCGGTCAGACGCAGGTCATCGCGATAAAGTGTGATGTCCAGAATGCCTATCGGTAAATCAACTTCTTCAATCTTGGTTAATTTCTTCTTCAGCCTTTCTGCAAGGAAAACGCCTCCTGTCCTGATGCCTACCAGACATAATTCTTCAGTGCCTTTATTTTTTTCCAGAATTTCGTAGGCGATTCTTGTGAGAGACCTGTCTATGCCATCTGCATCCATGACGACTTTCTTCTGTTCCATTGCCGTGTTTCACCTCTGAAAATAGCTACAAAAAAGCCTTCCCATTATTGATGAGAAGGCCGGTGAGAAAGCTGATGACTGTTTTTTTGTCCATATCCTTTTTCAATCTCTCCGGATTAAATTAAAAGGCCGCCTCGGCGTGCAATATCTCAGTTTTGATTGTCGCCTTGCCGAGCAATTTATTACTTCATATCATATCGAGGGAGAGAAAAAAAGCTTTTTTATACCTTCAATAGTACTCCGGGCCATCTATCCGCGTCTTCGTTTTAGATGCGGCGCTAACGGGGCAATTGAGCGATTCTCTTCCACCTGATTCTGCTGATCACACTCGAGAATCTGCCCCAGAAAGAACCGTCTTTTTCATCATAAGGCGCAATTGACCAGTATATGATAAAGGCCTTTCCCATAACATCTTTCAGGTCAACCAAACCCCAGAATCTGCTGTCATAGCTCTGGTCTCTGTTATCACCCATCACAAAAATGGCATCAGGACGAACCGTCATCGGCCCGAAGTTATCTCGTGGCTGTATAGAGCCGGGTATTATGAAATCATCAGTATAAATCCCATAGGAATCGTTGTATGGCAGGCCATTTAAGTAAATTTTTTTGTTTCTGATTTCTATGGTATCACCACTGACACCGATGACACGTTTGATGAAATCCTTGGATCGGTCTTCAGGGTATATAAATACCACTATATCACCGCGTTTTGGTTCGCTGATGGGAATCAGTGTATTTCTGATAAATGGTATCTTTATGCCGTAGATGAATTTATTTACCAGTATATGATCTCCGATTTCAAATGTCGGCTTCATGGATCCCGAAGGGATTTTAAAGGCCTGAATTACGAATGTCCTTATAAAAAGCGCTATAAGGATGGCAATGACAATCGCTTCAGCATATTCTTGTAATTTCGATTTGTTTTTGGTCATGATTCAACCTTTCGGAGCCTTTGCAGAAGATCGCCCTGTCTGCTTAAGTGCGGACTCACAAGCGGTATCCCCCGCACGTGTCATTCTCCCGCAGGAGCTTGCGATTCATATGAAGAAAACTAACCGTTCATGAATATATATTTGACATTGTGATAACTATCATTACTAGAGCACAAAATCCTTTTATGAGGGTCCCGGCAATCCTTCCCAGGATAGCACCATAGCCTGCCCTCAGCGCAGGTTTTAACTTGGCTTGATGGATCAGCTCGATCGCGAGCACACCGGCAAATCCACCGAGAAAAATTCCTGCGACGGTGCCCAAGCCGAGAAAAAAAGGGGTCATTGCCACGGCACCGATGAAGCCGCTGATTGCGGATATCCAAATTGCTCTCCTGGATATTCCAAATCTTGCCGCCCCTGCCATTCCAAAAGAAAAATCGACAGCCTCTGCAATTATAGAGATGACCAGCAGGATCAGGATGATCTTGATACTGACTCTTTCGAAACCGGTGATCAGGGCATAAAGGATGACATCAATGAGTATTACGGCCGTCCCGGGAATGCCGAATACTATGGAAAAAATTCCCATAAACAGCACGAGGACAAAGACGGTCAAGCCAGCAATCTCAAGAGGAGTCACCGCTTATTTTCTCCTCTTCAGCGTCGAGGGCATATATCTCTCCCATGCAAGAACTACGGGAGCCGCGATAAAGACGGAGGAGTACGTACCGAAGATGACACCTATAAGAAGCGCAAAGGCGAAATCATGAATAACGGCGCCGCCAAATACATATAGAATGGCAACGACGATGGCCACTGTAAAGGATGTCAGAATGGTCCGGCTCAACGTCTGATTTATGCTCTCGTTCATGACTGTGGGAAGGTCTTTTCTGGTATTCTTTCTTACGTTTTCTCTGACCCGGTCAAAAACCACAATTGTATCGTGAATGGAGTAACCGATAATAGTCAAGAGGGCGGCAACAACGGTGAGTGTAAATTCTATGGCGAAGATGGAAAAAATTCCTACCACTATGGTTACGTCATGAATTACGCCTACAATGCCGCCCACAGCATGACGGAATTCAAACCGTATGGCTATATAGATGAGCATACCGACCCAGGAAAAAATAACGGCCAGGATCGCTTTTTGCGTTAAATCCTTGCCGACCTTTGGTCCCACCACCTCGACCCGCTGCACCTGGAAAGCGTCTTTCCCGTACGTAGCATTCAATGATTCCTCAATCTTGGCGGAAAGCCCCTTGATCTCCGACGAGGACTTTGCAGTTCTGATTATTACCTCATCGGCGCCAAACGTTTGGATAACGCTGTCATCGATGCCGATCTGAACCAGAACCTTTCTGATGTCGTCGGCTGACACCGCTTTGTGAAATTTAATCTGGACGAGCGTGCCGCCGGCGAAATCGATCCCGTAGTTTAGTCCCCTCCATGCGATAGAAATTATGCAGATAATGGTTAGCACCACCGAGAAGATAACTGCGTATTTTAACCGACCGACAAAATTGATATTGATTCCCGGTTTTACAAGTTCCATTTGTGTCTCCTAAGGGTCAAAAGTTATATCAAGCTCCAAAGCAGGTTCTGAAATGATTGTGTCAAACACTGACGGATTCAATCTTTCTATACCAGATGAAGTAATCAAAAATAATTCTTGTCACAAAGACGGCGGTGAATAGGCTCGAGATTATGCCTATGCTCAGGGTAACGGCGAAACCCTTAACGGGTCCTGTACCGAAACCAAAGAGGAACAGAGAAGCAATCAAAGCGTTAACATTCGTATCAAAAATAGTCATGAAGGCCTTGGCATATCCCGTTTCGATGGATGCCCTCGGAGTCTTACCTCCACGAATCTCTTCACGAATTCTTTCAAATATAAGGACGTTGGCATCCACGGACATACCGATAATCAAGACAATGCCCGCTATACCGGGAAGGGTCAGTGTCGCCTTGAAAGCCGCCAAAGCTCCGAGAATGATGAATATATTCATCAGAAGGGCAATGTTCGCGACAATCCCGGAGAACCTGTAATAGACAATCATGAACACGCCTACCAGAATGCCTCCCAGAATGGCGGACCATATTCCCTTGTCGATGGAATCCTGGCCCAAGGAAGGTCCCACAGTCCTTTCCTCCAGGATATTCACTGGTGCAGGGAGAGCCCCCGCACGCAGGACTATTGCGAGGTCTTTGGCTTCATCCATGGTAAACGATCCAGTGATCTGGGCCTCGCCGCCTGAAATTCTCTCCTGAATTACCGGGGCCGAGTAAACGGAGCCATCGAGAATAATTGCGAGGCGCTTTTTCACATTTTCTCCTGTTATCCTGTCAAATACCTTCGCACCCTGGGTATTGAACTTTATGGCCACATACGGCTCACCGAACCTGTCGCTTATTTTTACCTGTGCACTTTCGAGGTCGCCACCAGTGAGGAGGGTTCTGCTCTTCAGCAGGATCGGGATATTTGTTCTCCGTCCCGTTTGTCGATCCAGTCGGGTTTCATAGGCAATGTAATCGCCCTGGGGCACATTGCCTTTCAATGCGTTATCTATGCCCTGTTCTTCATCAACAAGCTTGAATTCCAGAAGAGCCGTCTTTCCAATGAGATTCTTGGCGCGTTCCGTATCCTTGATGCCGGGAAGCTGTATGACTATGCGGTCATTTCGTTCGGGAATGATTTCCGGTTCAGTAATACCGAATTGATCGACCCTGTTACGGATGGTCTCAAGACTCTGTTCGATGACCATTTTTTTGATCTCTTCAGCTCGTTTCTTCTTGATCTTAAGGGTAACAACTTCTCTGCCACCCCGAATTTCCGATGAAACCGTTTCCAGGTCCGGATAATTGTCTTTGATGGTTTTTTCAAATGCACCCTTCGATGCACTATCGGGCAATTCAAAGGCTATGGCGCCCGTTTTTCTCTCGCCCTCAAGATACATGAAGCGGACTTTGTTGTTCATGAGAGTCTCTTTCACTTCATTCGACAGGCGTTCAGTTGTGTTTTCCAGCGCTTTCTCTGTGTCGACTTCCAGCACCAGATGGGTTCCTCCCTGAAGATCCAGGCCTAAGTGGATCTTGTCCATGGGCAAGTGTTTTTTCCAAACGTCCGGAAGGTCTGCTGTCAGGGAAGGCGCAAGATAAAATAATCCCAAAAGGCAAACAGTCAATGCCATTGCAGCCCTTATTTTGATACCTTTGAGCATGTTTTACCCCTTTCAACCTAATTGACGAATTTGTAAAGTGCGAAAACCGGAGTTGCACTCTATTACACACCGTCGTGATTTACGTGCCGAAATCTTTCAGTTCGAGGAACCGGGCTTCCCTTCAACCCCGCACATATGCGACGCAAAAAAAAAGGAAAATACCATTATATCATTTTTTCCGTGCGATGACGCATTTCAGGCAACACTAAAAATTCCGCGTGACTTATCTCTTTCGCAATACTGTCCCTTGATCCAGTCTGGGACTTGTTACAGGTTCAATTTTATTCTTATGTAGCTTTTTGTGTAACAGTACCTATATATTCTCGTGAGACCTTTATCCTCACTTTTTCAGCAACTTCAAGCGTAACGATCGTATCTGTCAAAGCCATCACTTTTCCGTGAATCCCTCCCGCGGTTACGACCATATCTCCATGGGTGAGGCTTTCACGCATTTTCTTAATTTCTTTTTGCTTCTGTTGCTGAGGCCGTATCATGAGAAAGTAGAAGATGGCAAACACAACAGCCATCATTATTATAAAACTAATATCGCCTCCTCCTCCGGCGCCGCCTCCTCCGCCAAAACCACCCATAGCATGAGCAATGTCTGTCAATTTCAAGTCCTCCTCTTTGTAGTTTGACTGTCAGCTATCAGATCCAAGAACTATTCAAACGAAGTCCGTTGACTGATTGCTGTATTTGAACCAGCTAAAAAAGAATTTTTGAATTCTTTGTATTTGCCATCTTTTATCGCTGCCCTAATGCGGTCCATCAGGCGCATGAAATACCTGACATTGTGAATAGTATTTAGAACCATAGCCAAAATTTCTTTGGCCATATATAGGTGTCTCAAGTATGCCCTTGAGTAGTTTCTGCAAGTATAACAGTCGCATGTGTCGTCCAAAGGCGAATCGTCATCCCGGTATTGGGCGTGTTTTATAACAACCTTTTCATGATTTGTAAATAATAATCCGTGTCTGGCGCAACGGGTGGGTATTACGCAGTCGAACATATCAATGCCATAATCCACGCATGTCACAATATCCTCGGGCGTTCCCGCACCCATCAGATACCTCGGCTTGTCGTCGGGAAGGAGGGGAGTGGTCAATGAGGTGATGCTCAGCATCTCTTCCTTGGGCTCTCCCACGCTCAACCCGCCTATGGCGTAGCCATCAAAGCCAATATTCTTCGATATATCTTCCGCAGCCCGCACCCTGAGTTCCGGATAGATCCCACCCTGCACGATGCCGAATAAGGCCTGCCAGTGATTTTTCTTGGCGGCTTTGGATCTACGAGCCCAATTTAGAGTTAGTGCCAGAGATTTTTCTGCCTCTTGGAAACTGGCGGGATATGCCGTGCATTCATCGAGGCACATCATGATATCCGAACCGAGAGCCTCCTGAATCTCAATCGCGAATTCCGGACTAATGAAATGCATCGAGCCATCGATGTGGGATTTAAAGATTACCCCGTCATCCATTATTTTCCTGAGGGCGCCCAAGCTGTATACCTGGAAACCGCCGCTATCAGTAAGTATAGGAGAGCCCCAGTTCATAAATTTGTGGAGACCGCCCAGCTTCTTGATAATTTCATGCCCCGGCCTCAGATACAGGTGATAGGTATTTGCGAGGATCATTTGCGCGCCAAGGTTCCGTACAGTTTCGGGAATGAGAGACTTTACAGTCCCTTGTGTGGCCACCGGCATGAAAGCGGGTGTGTCGACCTCGCCGTGGATTGTTTGGATTCTTCCGAGACGGGCTCCCGATGATGGATCTTTCCTGAGCAGTTTAAATTGATACATGATTCATAACTATAATATATAGAGAATCTTGAATTACAAGGCTTATTCTAAGGATTTCTCCGTGCAGCCCGAGCAGCATTTTGGCATCGAGGTGATTTTGAACTGACGAAATGCCAGGCCCAGCAATATTTCGTTGATCCCAGCCTATAGAATGAGCATGCAATCTCCATAACTGTAAAAGCGGAATCTATTTTTTACAGCATCTTTGTAGGCGTGTTCTGTCAGGTGTTTACCGGCAAAGGCACACACAAGTAAGAAAAGGGAGGACCTGGGAAGATGAAAATTAGTTATTAATGTATCGACCCTCCTAAATCGGTAACCGGGATAGATAAAGAGTTTGGTATAAGCGGAGCAGGGTTTAATCTTTCCCGCCTCGTCTGTAGCCGCTTCAAGCACCCTTGTGGATGTCGTTCCCACGGCAATAACCTTTTTGGCGCCGTTTATTACCTTTGCTGCTTCAGGCGTTATTTCAAAAAACTCCTCTTCCATCACATGGTCTTCGACGTCATCTGTTTCTATGGGGAGAAATGTTCCGTAACCTACATGCAATGTAACGGGCACGACGTATACACCATTTTTTTTTAGGGTGTCGAAAATATTTTGAGAGAAATGCAAACCCGCCGTCGGTGCTGCAACTGAACCGGGAAACCGGGCATATATTGTCTGATACCTGTCCATATCCGCGGCAGAATCGAGAGAGTCCTTATGCCGTCTAATGTATGGTGGGAGGGGCGTTCTCCCGTATTGTTTTAGGAAAGCATCGAATGCCAAGCCTGTGGCAAATGTCACGATCCATTTCTTCTCCGATACGCGATCAATGACCTTAGCCTCACCGTCCGTATCGAATAATATTCTCTCTCCCACACGGACTCTTTTAGCAGGTCTTAATAATACCTGCCAAGTTTCTGGTGAATTTGAATCTTTGGACATTCTGGACAGAAGGAGTATCTCGATCATCCCTCCGGTTGACTTCTTTCCCATTAGCCTTGCCGGAATTACCTTTGTGTCATTAATGACGAGTACATTGCCCTTTTCTGCAAATTCCGGCAAGTCACGAAAAGTTCTGCATTCAATCTCGCCAGTCCTTCTCTTAACAACCATCATCCGAGATTCGTCTCTTAGATTACTTGGGGTTTGAGCGATAAGCTCCTCGGGAAGATGGTAACCGAAATCCTCTAATTTCATCCTTCAACTTCTTCCGAAATATATGAGAATCAAACCTGCTATAATTGCGGAGAGCCCCAGGACCCTCAGGACGGAGTCGGGCATTTCCTGCAGTTTCATAATGTAAGACTTAACCTTCTCCGGGAAAGCGAAGTAAGGGAGGCCTTCGATGATGAAAACCATTCCCAAGACACACAAGAAATATTCCATTACATGATTATTCCTTCAACTTCGATTCATTCCACAGATCATCCATTTCTCTGAGTGATGCACCGGCAGGATCCTTGCCCCGCTCTGCAAGTTTCTCCTGGATGTAGGAGAATCTGTCAATAAATTTCGCAATGGAGGCCGTGAGCGATTCCTCGGCGTTTACATTCACAAACCTTGATATATTTACCAGGGAAAAGAGAAGGTCGCCAATTTCTTCCCTGATACATTTGCTGTCAGCGGCTGTCAGGGACGACTTGAATTCAGCAAGTTCCTCTTCAATTTTAGCGAAGACTTCCTCCGTTCTCGCCCAGTCAAAACCAACCTTGGAGGCCGCCTCGGTCACTTTTTGTGCCCGCCTTAAGGCCGGCATGGAGCGCGGAATGTTCTCAAAAAGCCCGCGGCCTTTCACATTCCTCTTTTCCTTATTATTTTTGATATCTTCCCAATTGTTCTTGATCTCTTCAATGTTCTTGACGCTGGTATTACCAAAGACATGGGGATGCCTTCTTATCATCTTTTCATTCACATCATTCATAATATCGGGGAGCTTGAAGTTTTCCGCTTCCTCTGAAATATGCGCCAAAAACAAAATCTGAAAGAGAAGATCACCCATTTCCTCTTTAATAGCCTCCGGTGAACCGTCTTCTATGGCGTCAATCAGTTCGTAGGTTTCTTCCAGTATATATTTTGCCATATCCTCTTTTTTCTGTTTTCTATCCCAGAGACACCCGTCTTTGGATCGCAGCTTTTGAATAGTCTGGAGAAGCCTCTTGAAACAGGCTTCAGTTTGGGGGCACGTTTCTTTCATTTTCCTCACTGCAAAGATTTAACCTGTGTGTATTATTAACATCTTTATGAGGGTGTTACAATCACAGATATCTTTTCAGGGATAACAAACGGACGCTGAGCTCAGGAAGATACAGTGAAATATTATTTTGAAGGGTCGGGAAAGAGAACCTTTTTTCCGGGGATGGAAAATCTTTTGGAAATTTATCTGAAATTCTCAATTTTGTTGTTGCATGTTCCACTGTTAGTATGTATAAAATACTAAGAACAATCATCATTTATTGTTTGTTGCCATATGGAGAGCATATGTCCTTGGACATGTAATAATCCGGCTCGACTAAATGGACGTTCAGTATTAAGGAGGTTCGAGTATGTCAAACAGAGTAGATGATTTCATTAAAGGGTTGCTTGTGGGAGGCTTGATTGGTGCGGCAATTGGGATTCTCTATGCACCCAAGAGCGGTAAAGAGACGCGCGAGGATCTCAGCAGGAAGGCTGAGGAATTGATAGAGAAGGCCAAAGTAGAATATGAATTGGCGCTGGAAAAGAGCAAGAAGGCCTATGAAACCGCCATTCAGCGTCTGAAGCTGCTGGAATCCGCCGCGAAAGACAAGGTCGGAGAGATGGAGGCAAAGGTCGAGGGTCTGGCCGATCGGGGAAAAGAGACGGTTCTGGAGACGAAAGGGCGCCTGAAGAAAGCAATAGATGCGGGAGTCGAGGCATTCAAGGAAGAAAAAGAAAAGGCGTAATATCAAGCACGTGAGCACAAGGAGCGGGAGATATCCATGTTTCTCGAAATCAGCGTCGTAATTTTGAGCTTTGTGTTTCTTCTCATCGCGGTGTTATCCGTTCCTTTCCTGCTGCAGATTTGGCGGACCGCAAAGAGTATGACCGAAACGCTGCAGATGCTCAATGAAAGTTTGCCCGGCATCCTCAAGAACCTGGAAGAAATCAGCACGAATATCAACAAGGCAACTCGTACAGTGAATGAACAGATTGAGGGACTGTCACTCGTTGCCAAGCGCATTCAGGGGTTGCTGGGCATCGTATCGGACATTGAAAATGTCTTGCATGTGGGAGCGCGTCTTCCTGTTTTCAAAACAGTCAGAAATGCCTTCGCAGTCCTGACAGGCGTGAAAGTATTTCTGAAAGTATTCCTGTCTTCACGCAGATGCGAATAGCCGTCGTATCAAACTAATATTATCTATATTCTGCCCGGAATCGTGGAGGTATGCATTATGCCCCGTGTAACCTATGGAAAAAAAGGGGGGCGCGTCCGTACGATGACCGTTAAGGATAAATCTCAAGATATGAGATCCGCGGAAGACGTCGTCCGTGATCTGAAAAGAGAACAACAGAAAATGCCGGGCGAAGATTACCGCGATAGATCACTCACTCTTTATGGCCTTATATGTGCCCGATGCGGAAGGGAGTTTGATGACTCTACACGGCATTTACTCACCGTCCATCACAAGGACGGCAATCATGATAACAACCCACTGGATGGGAGTAACTGGGAAAACCTCTGCGTCTATTGTCATGAGGATGTTCATAGCCGGGGAATTCTTGGAGAATATCTGGGAGGTTCATCAGGTCGATCTGACAGCAGTTTTGCTTATGAGGATTTGAACGTGAAAGGCGCCCCTCAAGTCAAGCTGGGGTCTCTGGCCGATAAATTAAAGAAGGCCATGGAGAAAAAGGTCAGTAGCTGATGCCTGTCATTTAATAATCCCGAGATTATTTTTCTGTTTGATAATCTTATCTCCCACTGAAGTTCCGCAGTATACACACATATAATCATACTTTTCCCCATCAGAGAGAATCAACAAGAGCCTCTTTCTTACCGGGACGGCCCTTTTACATTTAGGGCAGAGAAGCTCTGTGGCATCAAAGTCCTTATAAGTTTCCCGGCTCATCTTGATCTGTCGTCCCTTTCGGGTATATTTTTCGCATTTTCCAGCCAGACCGTAGCTTCGCTGTCGCTTGGCGCCCGATAATCTCCCCTGGGAGACAGAGAACCACCGGACCCTACCTTTGGCCCATTAGGTATACATGAGCGCTTATACTGGCTCAGCTTGAAGAAACGATGTAGATATATCATCAGCCACTGTTTTATTTCGCCGATCGTGTATTGGTTTCTCTTCTTTTTCGGGACATCCGGCCACTGGCCTTTGGTCTTATCTCTCCAGGTGCAATAGGCCATGAATGCTACTTTGGTAGGGAGATAGCCGAATCTCGTAATAAAGAAATTGTTAAAATCCTGCAAATCGTAAGGGCCTACTACGGACTCAGTCTTCTGCGCCGGCTGGCCGCCGTTTATTCCCGGAATTAATTCAGGGCTGATCTCGGTCTCAAGTATATCGAGCAAGACCTCCGAGGTTTCCTTCTCAAACAGCGAGGAATGTGCGACCCAACGTATCAGATGCTGAATAAAGGTTTTCGGTACACTAGCATTTACGCTGTAATGGGACATGTGATCGCCCACTCCGTAAGTGCACCAGCCTAACGCCAGTTCACTTAGATCCCCGGTACCGACAACAAGGGCTTTCTTCATGTTGGCTATGCGAAACAGATGGGAGGTACGGTCCCCGGCCTGAATGTTTTCGAAAGTGATGTCGTAGAGTTTTTTCCCTTCTGCAAATGGGTGACCTACATCCCTCAGCATTTGCATGCAGCTTGGTTTTATATCAATCTCATTGGCCTCTACACCTATGGCCTTCATCAATTTCAGCGCATTGGTGTATGTTTTTTCTGAGGTCGCAAATCCGGGCATGGTGTAGGCCTTGACGTTGGACCTCGGCAGACCCAAGAGATCCATAGTCCTTGCCGCGACAATCAGGGCATGGGTTGAGTCCAAGCCGCCGGATATACCGATCACCACGTTCTCGATCTCCGATGATTTTAGACGTTGGGCAAGCCCATGCACTTGTATGTTGTATGCTTCATAGCAGCGCTGATCACGCTTGCTGGGATCAGCAGGTATATATGGGAATCTGGGATATTCCCTGTCCAGCAGTATCCGTTCTTCAATGGGGATGATGTTGAATGAAACTTTCCGGAATTTTTCCAGTTGCTCTCTGTGCGTACTGGCATTCTGTCCGAAGCTGTTCATACGCATCCTGTCCTGTGCTAAGCGGTCGAGATCCACATCTCCGTAAATCAATTGTGACTGCCATGAGAAACGTTCCGATTCCGCCAGCAGATTACCGTTTTCATAGATCATGGCGTGTCCATCCCACGCGAGATCAGTGGTGGATTCTCCGGGACCTGCGGCCGCATAGAGGTATGCAGATATACAGCGTGCGGACTGGTTTGCCGCGAGAGATTGGCGATAGTCCGATTTTCCAACGGTTATGTTGGATGCCGAGAGGTTTCCGATAACGGTCGCCCCCGCCATGGCTGCATAGCTGGAAGGTGGAATGGGTACCCAGACATCTTCACATATTTCTATAAAGAAAGTAAAATTATCTATATTCTTCACATTAAACAGCACGTCAGCTCCGAAAGGAACGTTTTCCTGACCGCAAATGTCAATAACCTTTGACCGGGCGCCTTCAGCGGGACTGAATTGGCGGCCCTCATAAAACTCGCGATAGTTGGGCAGATAAGACTTGACTGCAATGCCAAGGATACGGCCTCGATACAGGACAATGCCGCAGTTAAAAAGCCGGAAATCGACCCGCAAGGGGGCGCCAATCACTAAGATTGTATTAAGTTCTCTTGTGGCGTGGAGAATTTCTTTGAGTCCGTCCATTACGCCTGTGAGAAGGGCATCCTGGTGGAAGAGATCCTCGTTCGAGTATGCTGATATGCCGAGTTCAGGGAAGAGGGCAAGGATGGCATTATTGGCTGAAGCTTGTTTAACCAGTTTGATTGTACTGGCGGCATTGAACGGGGCATCAGCTACCTTCAGTTCCGGTATGCAGACGGCGACCCTGACAAATCCATGATTGTACAAATTAAAATACTGGCGTTCTTCGCTCGATTCCATGGTGTACAGCAACTTCCCTTTTTACTTATTTGCAATCAGCCGGATATTTCCGGGCTCATATTTTAAATCGATATTTTATTCATGCCTCATGAATTTTGTAAATGATTAGAGCGGTTTTGTCAAAGAAAAATGACAGATAATGCAACATGAGGGATGTCAGCCAGTCTTTTCCACACATGCGTAAGCACTGTGATTGTGGATACTCTCGAAATTCTCCGCCTCCACGCTGTACCACGTGAAATTATCATTTCTGTTTAGCTCCTGGGCTACATTTCTTACTACATCCTCGACGAACATCGGGTTCTCATGTGCCTTTTCGGTAACAAATTTTTCATCAACCCTTTTCAGGAGGGAATACACTTCGCCGCTCGCAGAATCTTCAACCAGCCTGATAAGATCCTCAATCCAGAAAAATTTCTTGAACCTCACCTTCGCAGTTACCATACTTCTCTGGTTATGAGCGCCAAGATTGCTGATTTCCTTAGAACAGGGGCATACAGTAGTGACCGGTACGACCACTCCCACGAGAAAATCTTTCGTGCTGATGCTGTTTTGTCCGCTGAACGAGCACGTGTATTCCATGAGACTTTTCGCCCCCGATACGGGAGCGGTTTTCTCGACAAAGTAGGGAAACTCAATTTCCATGTGTGCGGATTCCGCATGAAGTTTATCCTTGACCTCTTGAAGAATTTTATGAAAGGTTTTTATGTTTATCTGCCCCCTGAATTCATTCAATATTTCCACAAAACGGCTCATATGCGTCCCCTTAAAGCGGTGAGGCAGGGCGACGTAGATGTTGATGGTTGCATTGACATGCTGCGTGCCGTTCGCGCGATCCAGGACCACAATGGGGTACTTAATTCCCTTTACGCCCACTTTTTGTATATCTATATTCCTGTCATCTTTTTGATTTTGGATGTCGATCATTGCTGTTTCCGCAATAAGAAGCTCTCGCATCCTCTGATTCCCATACGGTAACAAGGGATACTGCAAAATTGCTTTCTTTTATTTTTTCCGAAATTCTGTCATAGATATATCTGGCAATATTTTCTGACGAGGCGCTTGTATCCTTGAAATGACTTATGTCGTTTAGATATTTATGATCAAATTCCTTCAGTACTTCATCTGTCCACTGCCTTAATATTCTGAAATCAATGAGAATGCCGGCATCGCTCAGTGCAGCAGAGCATATGGAGACTTCAACGATAAAATTATGACCATGGAGTTTCTCGCACGCACCGCCTGCTTCCTTCAACGTGTGAGCGGCAGAAAACGATTGCCTTATCGTAACTTCGTACACCGGACCTCCCGTCCCAATATCGCCTCATAATATAGTGAAAATAAGACATAGGTGTCAAGGCAAGAAATATCTCCCCAAAATGGCTAATTCCATTTTTTGATCAATAGAGAAAATTGGTAGCCACAAATTATTGATTAATCGCAGAAAGGCGAAATTCACAGAAGATTGGTGAAAATTACTAATTATGATTTAAATAATATCAAATGCAAAATGTTGGGTTAATGGAAATCTATATCTAAGAGATGATAATAAAAGACGAAAAAGTTGTTTTGTTTAGAATTTGATAGAAGTGACAACTTGGTATGGTAATTGCTATATAATTTGCAAACGTAATTCAGATATTTCCAATGCAATGATTAAGGGAACAATATAATTTTTGTGACAAAGGAGGTGGTAGTACAGATCAGTTTATCGCAACAGATTACACCAAAAACTGAAATTGACTCATTAAAATATTTATGCTAAGCGCAAATTGAAAGGAGAGATGAAGATGATTCGTGCATTTTACAAGAAAAGAGGACAGAAGGGCTTTACGCTGATCGAATTGATGATCGTTATTGCTATCATCGGTATCTTGGCAGCCATTGCCATCCCGCAGTTCGTTGCATACAGGGCAAGGGGTTTCAGCGCATCGGCAAACTCAGCGGTTAGGAATGCATACACGGCGTCACAGGCTTTTTACAGCGATTCACCAGGCGGAACGATTGCTGCTGAAGCGGATTTATCGGCCTATGGTTATAGACTCAGCAGTAACACGCCGATAACCGTGGTAACTGGTACCATAAACAGTATTCAAATGTCGACGCAGCATTCCGGCGGCGGTTCAACCTTCACTGTTGACGCGAACGGCGGAATTACAAGAAGTTAACTGTTAATATGCTTTCCATGTCTCGAGGGGGTGGGGGTTATACCTCACCCCTTTTTTGTCATTTAAAATAGATGCTCATTAATGGTCACGATAAAGACTTTACCTTAACTATGAGATGGAAGATGGGGGGCGCGAGGCGATATGTCTCTTCCTCTCTTCTTCTGTTTGTCATACTGATACTGATCTATGCGAACAGTTTTGATTGTTCATGGCATTTTGACGATTATGTAAATATAGTTGAGAATGCCGGCGTGCAGATAAAGACCCTGTCCTGGCAGGATATAGGGAAGAGCCTTTACGGTATAGCCGGTGGCGGCAGGTGGCAGAGGCCTGTTTCATATTTTACGTTTGCGGTGAACTACTATTTCGACGGGTTGAATGTTTTCTGGTATCATGTCGTCAACTTCTTCATTCATTATGTAACTTCCGTTTTTCTATTCCTTTTCATTTACAATACCATTAAGCTTCCCATTCTTGAAGGACGCTATGAGCGGAATGCTTATTCTATAGCACTTCTGGCCACGCTGTTCTGGGCGATTAATCCTGTAGAGGTCATGGCCGTCACCTACATTGTGCAGAGGATGGCTAGCATGGTGGCGATGTTTTACATCATGGCCATGTACTTCTACCTGAAAGGGAGGAGGGCGGACAGGACATGGAAGTGCGTCGGTTTTTTTGTCTTAACTGCTTTTTGTGCCATATTGTCTCTTGGCTCTAAAGAGAACGCGGCCATGCTGCCCGTAAGCCTCTTTCTTTTTGATCTTTTTCTCATTCAGGGTGTGACAATTGAGCACATAAAGAAGAATTGGGCGGTATGCCTTTTCGCCCTGGTTCTAGTTCCGGCGATTGGACTTATGTATTATGATTTTTCTACGATCACGGGAAGCTATGATGAATTCAGGCCCTTCACGATGTGGGAAAGGGTGTTGACCCAGCCGCGGGTGATAATTTTTTATATTTCTCTTTTGCTTTACCCCATCACGTCGAGGATGATGTTGATTCATGATATGGAGATTTCAAAATCGCTCTTTGACCCCTGGACGACCATTGCTGCCGTTATTGTGCTATTGCTGATCCTGGCCGCGGCTGTATTGATCTCCCGGAAGAGACCCCTCATCTCCTATTGCATCATTTTCTTTTTCGTGAACCATTTAATTGAAGGATCGTTCGTTTCTCTGGAGCTTGTTTACGAGCATCGGAATTATCTTCCTGCGATGCTTTTTTTCGTCCCTTTGTCTATCCTCATCGTTTACGCCCTGACCTACTTTGAAAAGAGAAAGAGGATGATTGTGATCCTATCGTCTGTGATTACGGCCGTCATGATTATCATGGGGGTGTCGGTCTTTATCCAGAATAATATTCTAAAGGATGAGATATCCCTGTGGAGCGACAATTTAGAAAAAACGCCGCGGCTGCATCGCGTGCGCCAAAATTTGGGGGTGGCCTATTTTATTGACGGCCGTATGTCTGATGCCTTTGTGGAATTGACGCGGGCGCTTGAATCTCCGTTAGCTGATCAAATCAAGGCGAAAGTCAAAACCCATGGTTTGTTGGGAGAGTACTATATACTAAACGGCGATGATAAAAAAGCCATGATGCACTATCTTGAAGCCCTGAAAATAGATCCGTCCTTTCACCCGGTTTATAACAGGCTGGCAGAGATCAAGGTGAGAGAGAATCACCTCAACGATGCCGAACAATTCATCGGGATCGGGATTGCCCTGATGCCTAATTCATATGCCTTTCACCTGACCCTGGCCCGCATTTTGTTAAAGGAGGGACGGCCGGACCAGGCTATCAAGGCGGCGCAAAAGGCCCTCATGCTCGGCGGAGATTCTTCAAAACCTTATAGCCTCTTTTCCGAGGCATTCAGGATGAAAAAGGATCGTAAAGCGGCAGATCATTTCTACAGACTCGCAAATAGTCTGCAGGCGCCTGATTCTTCGTGCGAAGGTGATAAACCATTATTGACATTGCATACCGGTGTATAACCGGATTTTTGGTCTTTCAATTCTCCTATTTTCTGTGTGTGTGAGAAGATGTCGTGAATAACGAAAACGATTTTGAACTGAACATGAAACTGTCGCTCTCGAAATGGCGGCCCTCCCTGTTTGCCGCCGGGCTTCTGTTTTTCATATTGGCAGTGATCTATGCGAACAGTTTTGATTGTTCATGGCATTTTGACGATTATGTAAATATAGTTGAGAATGCCGGCGTGCAGATAAAGACCCTGTCCTGGCAGGATATAGGGAAGAGCCTTTACGGTATAGCCGGTGGCGGCAGGTGGCAGAGGCCTGTTTCATATTTTACGTTTGCGGTGAACTACTATTTCGACGGGTTGAATGTTTTCTGGTATCATGTCGTCAACTTCTTCATTCATTATGTAACTTCCGTTTTTCTATTCCTTTTCATTTACAATACCATTAAGCTTCCCATTCTTGAAGGACGCTATGAGCGGAATGCTTATTCTATAGCACTTCTGGCCACGCTGTTCTGGGCGATTAATCCTGTAGAGGTCATGGCCGTCACCTACATTGTGCAGAGGATGGCTAGCATGGTGGCGATGTTTTACATCATGGCCATGTACTTCTACCTGAAAGGGAGGAGGGCGGACAGGACATGGAAGTGCGTCGGTTTTTTTGTCTTAACTGCTTTTTGTGCCATATTGTCTCTTGGCTCTAAAGAGAACGCGGCCATGCTGCCCGTAAGCCTCTTTCTTTTTGATCTTTTTCTCATTCAGGGTGTGACAATTGAGCACATAAAGAAGAATTGGGCGGTATGCCTTTTCGCCCTGGTTCTAGTTCCGGCGATTGGACTTATGTATTATGATTTTTCTACGATCACGGGAAGCTATGATGAATTCAGGCCCTTCACGATGTGGGAAAGGGTGTTGACCCAGCCGCGGGTGATAATTTTTTATATTTCTCTTTTGCTTTACCCCATCACGTCGAGGATGATGTTGATTCATGATATGGAGATTTCAAAATCGCTCTTTGACCCCTGGACGACCATTGCTGCCGTTATTGTGCTATTGCTGATCCTGGCCGCGGCTGTATTGATCTCCCGGAAGAGACCCCTCATCTCCTATTGCATCATTTTCTTTTTCGTGAACCATTTAATTGAAGGATCGTTTATTTCCCTTGGCATTATTTACGAGCATCGGAATTACCTTCCTGCGATGCTTTTTTTCGTCCCTTTGTCTATCCTCATCGTTTACGCCCTGACCTACTTTGAAAAGAGAAGAAGGATTATTCTCGTTCTATCGTCTGCGGTTACGGCAATCATTATTATCATGGGCATGAATGTTTATTTCTACAATGATGTCCTTAAGAATGAAATATCCCTGTGGACGGACAATGCCCGCAAAGCACCTGGTCTTGAGATGGCTCATGGTAATCTCGGAGCGGCCCTGTCGAAAGCCGGCCGTTTTCCGGAGGCGTATGTCGAATTGACGAAGGCGCTTAATTCACCCCCGTCATGGGACGTCAGGATGAAATTCAAAATCTATCAACTGCTGGGGGAATATTATCTCTTAAGCGGCGATTACGAGAATGCCATTATCTACGTTGAAAAAGCCTTGGCAGGCCTCCCTGATAACACCGATCTTTACAACAATAAAGCTGCCTTGCTGATGCTCAAAAAGAAGCCGTCTGAGGCTGAGCTGGCAATGAAAAAAGCAATATCCCTCAAGCGTGACACCGCCTTTTTCTATGTCAATCTTGGCCATATCTGCCTTCGCGAAGGAGATCCTGCTGCAGCCATCAAACAGGCCCGAAGTGCAATACGTTTAGGCGGAGACACTTTAAACGCTTATTCGTTGCTGTCAGAAGCCTTCAGGGCGAAGAATGATTACAGGACATCCGATCATTTTAGCAGAGTGGCATCCCGTTCCGGACTCACCAAGAGACGATGTCCGTAGTCGAGGCGGGCGGTCGAAATATTTGAGTTCCCGCTGTTCTTACTTTCCTTGCATCATGTTCGAGAAAATATTATGTTCCCATCTATGGGTGATCATCAATGATCGATATCAGGGAAATTGAAAAAATTCTGTCCGTCGCCTTAGACCGGGCTCAATTTTTGGGTTACGTAGGTTATTCCAAATTTGACGGTCTTCACAGTCCGCTGGTTCGCGCTTTATCTTTCAATAGCTGGCTGCTCCGCCTCATCTGGACACAGGCGGTCATGCGGGCGCCTATGAATCTGCGGCCCGTTCTCCTTGTAAGGAAGGGCATTAATTCGGAAAGTCCGGCGCTATTTGCCAGGGCCAATTTGGATATGCTTTCCATGAATGCCGTCCAGCCTTTCCGGCAAAGGGCGGAAAGTTGTCTGCGATGGTTGATGGAAAATACTTCGGCAGAGAAAGGAAATTATCACGGCAGCTGTTGGGGCTACCATCATCCCTGGCAGAGCCCGGGCTTCTTCCAGCCGCCGGGTTATCCCAATTGCTACATTACCGTCATCGCCGGGGGTGCTCTCTTACACGGCTTTCGCCTGCTTGGCAATGAGGCTTACCTCATGACTGCCCGGAGCGCTGTTGATTTTATTCTATCTGATTTAGAAGTGCTGCACGAAACTGAAGAGGAAAAATGCATCTCATACGTTCCAAAGATGAAAACAGGGTTTGCCGTGATAAATATTAATGCTCAGGCTGCGGCATTTATGGCTCAGGTGGGCGCGTTGACGGGTGAGACTTTCCTTCTGGATCAGGCGCAAAAGCTTCTCTCCTTCGTGTCTCGCCTGCAAACTTCCTACGGAGCATGGTATTATACCACGAATCCCAGGCAGAGCCTGGTGGCCCATGACAACTATCATACGGGCATGATTCTGGATGCATATCTGGATTATGAAAATGCGACAGGGGACGGGCGCTTCCGGAACTACTATGAACACGGCCTGAAATTCTATAGGAAAAACCTGTTTCTCGCAAACGGCGCTCCGAAGTGGGCGAGCGATAAGGTCATGCCACATGACGTTCACGGTTCCGCCCAGGGTATTCTGACCTTTGCCAAGGCTGATGACCGGGATATGGCTCTTCGCATAGCATTCTGGGGTCTTCAGAATTTCTATAAAGGAGATGGAGAATTTACCTATCAGAAAGGCCGATTCCTGAGCAAGCGGTTCACCCTGCTCCATTGGTGTAACGGCTGGATGGTCCGTGGGCTCGGAGTGTTACTCTCACTGTTAAGAAGAACGGAAGTTATGGGAGGGCATTAATGCCATTTGGTTCAGAAATAGCGCTGACTCCGGGATTGTCTCCGCTGGAACGAATATACGTGAAACTTTTTGGCGCGCCTATCTTAGGGCTTCGTGTACGCGCTCGCACCACCCTTCCTTTTCTGGAACAAATTCCCGAGCCCCGCAGAATCGCCGATGCGGGATGCGGCCGGGGTATGATTACCCTTGCCTGTGCAAGACGCTTTCCCGCCGCTGAAGTTTTTGGTGTCGATCTCGATGAAAATCAAAACAGGGTCAATAGCGAAATTGCCGAGAAAGTGGGATTCAAGAAGATGCAATTTATTACCATGGACGCTATGAGAATTCCTGAATTAGGCAGATTTGATTTGGTCATCTCAATGGATATGCTTGAACATCTGGATGACGATCTCGGCGCCGTGAAAATGTTTTATGAAGCCCTTGAACCGGGTGGCCATCTGCTTGTGCACGTGCCGCATCTGACACGGAACATCTTCGGCTGGAAAAGAGAAAACTGGATGGATATTGACGGGCATGTGAGAGCGGGTTACACAAAGGATGAATTGACGCGTCTTCTTATCGGAGGGGGGCTTCATGTTAAAACATGTATCTATAATTATAATACTATGGAGACGTTGGCTAATGATATAAGCAAGCTGATAACAGGTGCGAAGGAAAGAAATAAGGGTCTTTATGCATTGGTTTTTCCTTTGCTGCTATTTCTCAGCTTCTTGGGTTCATTTTACCGAGCGCGGAAAAGCGGCTCGGGTCTCGTAGCATTGGCTGTGAAGGAGACGTAGCTCCCGTGAAATTTTTGATAGATATACTGCATCCCAAGCATGTGCATTTCTTCCGGCCGTTGATTAAGAGGTGGCAGGAACACGGCCACGAGCTTATGATTGTCACGCGTGATAAAGATATTACGCATCAGCTCCTTGATCTCTTCAGCATTCCCTATATCTGCTTATCTAAACAGAAGAGGGGCATCGGCCTTGCGCAGGAGTTATTAAAACGCTGGTTTAAATTCACAATGATTCTCCGGGACTATCGTCCGGATATTGTCCTATCCATCGGCGGTATAACGACGTCACTTCCATCTCGTATGCTCGGCATTCCCAACATTGCCCTGACCGATACAGAAACGGCGGAACTCAGTAACAGGATAGCCTTTCCCTTTGCCGACAGGGTTCTCACGCCGGAGTGGTTTGCCAGAGACTTTGGCAGGCGTCACTACCGCTATCGCAGCTTTCACGAATGGAGCTATTTGCATCCTGATGAATTTACCCCGGATCCCGAACTCGTAAGAGGCGAAGGGATTGATCCTGGGGAGCCTTATGCCGTGGTGCGCTTCGTCCGCTGGGATGCCGTCCACGATCAGGGAGAAAAAGGATTCAGTGTGGAGGACGCTACTCGATTGATAGAGCAGCTCTCTTTGAGAATGAAGGTGGTCTTGACGACGGAAACTACACCTCCGGAGGCGCTCAGAAGATTCGCAATCGCCATCAGGATAGACAGGATGCATCATGTTATGGCCTTTGCGCGGCTGGTCGTGGGAGAAAGCCCCAGTATGTGTGCTGAGGCGGCGCTAATGGGTGTGCCATCGGTGCTGGCGTCGACATGGGCCGGTGAATGCGGAAATATGAAGGTTCTGTCGGATGAGTTCAGACTAATGCAGGTTTATGGTTATGGCGCTGATGCTGTTGCGGCAGCGCTTGCCATGGCCGATACGCCGCCGTCCAAGGAACATATGCGAGGGCAGAAGGACAGGCTCGTCGAAAGTTTATCTTATATTCCGGAGATGATTGAGGGTCATATACGGGACCTGGTGGGGAGAAAGGATGTCTGAAAGACTGCCGGTGGAAGTGGTTTTCTTTGGAGAGCCATTTGATAGAGAGGCCGTAATTCATACATTGCGCCATCTGGCCATGCGCGTGGGGTGGACTCTCCGTCCGCGGGCGGAGCGCCGGATCATATACTCTACAACGGAAAATCCGACAGAGATATCGGTCAAGGAAGGCGATCTCGTCATCTTATCTTCACCTGGTGTCAAGAGGCATATGACCGACAGCCGGGCGGGGATTCTCCTTAGAGGAGAGCATGCCGGACGATTGCCGTTTTATCACCCAAGGGGAGATGATTTCAATAAACGGGGATGGATTAAGGCGGATGTCATTGCGGGGGCGCATGCCCTCCTTAACCTTCTTTTTGAAAGAAAGAACCGTCCTGAAAAAGAAGACGGGTGGATATGTTTTGCGGAAGACTGGTGGACGGGGGCGGGTTTTCCCAAACCGGAACCCCTAGCGGATCTCTGGCTAAACAGTATTGCTCTTGAGGCGGAAAAAATTGGATGGCCTCGCGTCGAAGGGCAGGGGAAAGATGCACCGATTCTTGCCCCGGGGACGGTCGTTCTCACTCATGATGTCGACTATATGCCGACACGTGCTAATCGTGGTATGCGGCGGTTTCTTCGGGCAGTGTTAAGACAACTGTGGACGAGGAGAAGCGCGACTCAGGCATGGCAGGTCATGGGTAAATACAGGAAAGCCTTCTTCCAGCCCGTGCCTTATAATGCAATAGAAACCATTGCCGATGCGGAAACCACGCTGGGGGCAATTTCTTCTTTTCAATTTACCGTCAAGCGAAGGCACAGGAGCGATCCTGTCTATGATCTCTCGAGATATTACAGCACAGCGGACGATTTGAGAAATCTCCTTCACAGAGGATTTGAAATCTGTCTCCATGGAAGCTATAAGGCGGGAAGAATGCAGGGAGGAATAGCCGAGGAAAGATGCGAACTGGAAAAAATTCTTGGGACGAATATTTCCGGACATCGACAGCATTACCTCAATTTTCATCCTGCCACATTCTTCCCCGAATTGGAAAGGGCAGGGTTGGAATATGACATGTCGGTAGGTTACAATGACATGAGTGGTCCTCGCGCGGGCACATTATTTCCGTTTAGACCTTATGACATCGAGAAGGCTAAGCCCTTTTCTCTGTGGGAAATACCTTTTATCCTGATGGACACAACGCTCGCTACAACCTACCGCTTTTCATCCGGTGAAGCATTGGATCATTGTATGGAGCAAATTCGGCCTGTGGAAAAATCGGGAGGCTGTGTTTCGCTTATCTGGCATCAGGAACAGCTAAGCGGCTTGTTAGATCCCGGCTTCGACGGTATCTACTGGACTTTGTTGAAAGGGATCAGGGAGCGCGGGATAAGGCTGACCAGCGGGCAAAGGCTTCTGCCGGCATTGGATGAGTTGTGGAGAATGTCCAGGGAGGAGTAATCGGTGCAGGAAAAATCATATTCGGAAAAAGATCTCGCATATTTCAACAGGTTCACTTCCGGTTATTCCCCCTATCTGGAAAAGGACCTCGACGCCATGCTCCAACCGATTGATTCCGTGATCGGTCAATTCGGGAAAGCCCATATCTGTGAGGTCGGCTGCGCCTCTGGCCAATTCTCGCAGGCGTTGGCGGCAAGGTACGTGCATAATCATATTTCTCTCTTCGGTCTGGACATTGCATCGCAGGTACTCTCTCTTTATCCCTATGAAAAGATATGCGGCAGTGCCTTCGCGGTGCCATTGAAGACCGCAAGCTTTGACATGATTTGCCTTCCTGCCACACTGCATCATTTATTTCCGTTTGCGAACTCGCTCAGTGAATTGAGTAGAATTATTGTTCCGGGCGGCTATTTCTACTGCATGGAGCCGAATTACTATCACCCCCAGAGATATTTCTTCATGAGATATGCCTTCCTGTATCGACGGTATCGAAGCACCAACGACGTCCCCGTCCATCCGAGGAAATTGACAGCCATGCTAAAAGAGCTGAACTTCGAAATCAAGTACTTTAGATTTGTAAACATCTACTTCAAAAAGCCGTCAATACTTCAGACGATTCAGAATATCATTGCGGACACAATGCCGACGACGAAAATAAATAGATACTGGATGCCCTGGTTTATATTGTTGGCCAAGAAACAGTAAAAACATTATAATGCGACATGAGCGATTATACGGAATCTGGTGAGGGTCGCAGCCACGACAATAAGGAAGATGCCGGGCAGCCTATGAGGCGTGACGAAGGAGCCGAAAACGGGGGCATTGACAGCAAGGAAGTTCAGCGAGCGAAGCCCAGATGGCAAAAAATCTTCTCCTTTATCTTTCGTTTTGCGGTCAGCGTTCTTCTTCTCTTGTGGATTTTCAAATCTGTTGATTTGGGCATTTTTGAGGAAGTTGTTGTATCGCCCAAAATTCTTCCTATCATAGCCATGATCGGCTTCAGCCTGTTTTATGTCTTTTTGGGCGGTCTTAAATTGTGGGTCCTTTTTCGAGGGTTCAGCCCGATAAGCCTCCGGCTTTTTACGGGCTATTTCTTTTTGGCAGGATCAGTCGGGTCTCTCGCCCCGGCAATTTTCGGCGATTTTACGATGGTCGGTCTTGCGAGGCAGAGTCTGATACCGGTTCATACGAGCGTCTCCGCAATCCTTATGGATAGATTTATTACAATGGTGATCGCTCTGTTTATATTTACGCCCTTTACGCTGATCTGCGTCCTGCCTGTAAAGCCTTTATTCGTAGCGGCTCTCATGGGGATAATGGCGTTGCTTCTTGGATGTTTGATCTGGGTTGCTGTGCGATTTGGCCCGTCGCTGTTTGACAAGTTCTCGGCAACGAAAAGGTTCTGGGCGTCTTTCACCCTATATTTCAGGGGAGATCGAAAAGACCTTTATGCGAATATTCTAATAGGCGGCTTCAGGAGTATCATTTCAGGTCTTACCCTAATCTTCGCCCTCATGGCAGCCAACGTGAGCCCACCTTTCTTCACCACGATATGTATAACCAACTCCCTTTCCATTCTTACACATATTCCCGTGAGCCTAAGTGGCCTGGGCATCTATGAGGGAGGCGGACTGGTTCTTTTTGAAGCATTGGGTTTGAATCGTGAGCAGGTCCTGGCTGGACTGTTTTACCAACGCGTTTATATCATTATCTGGTCATTATTGACCGCGGCTATATGGGGAGTAGTCATTGCAGTCAAACGATTGCAGAAATGCGGAGTGCCTCTTTAGAAGTTGCGATTCATATAAGAAGCTATAGACAAACTGAGATGATTCCTGCAAGCAGACCAAATTACGGTTACCGTGAGCTGAGGGCGTCCGTTTTCCATGACAGCGGCGCCATGGAAGAGTTTGAAAAAGAACTGGCGGCATATTTCGGCCTCCGACACGCGATTGTGTTTCCTTACGGCCGCAGCGCCTTGTACGCGGCCCTTAAGGCCATCGACAGGCCTGGGGGTGAAGTGATCCAGCCTGCGTACAATTGCGTCGTGGTTGCCCATGCTTCGTTTGTGGCAGAGTACAATCCCGTCTTTGTCGATACATTGCCTGATTCACCTAACCAGGACGCCGGGCAGATGATTGACAGAGCTACGTCCCGGACGGCTGCGGTTATTCCGACGAGTATTTTCGGAATGAGTTTTGACGCTGCCAGTTTATCCGAGGCAATACGCCGCCGCAACAAAAATGCCATCATCTTTATCGACTGCTGCCAGTGTTTTGATGCGAGGTGGAATCGCGAGATGCTTGCCGGATGCGGTGATGGCGCCTTTCTTGCTTTCGGGATCGGAAAGCCTATGACGTCTCTTTACGGGGGGGCATTTCTGACAAACCGGGAAAGCCTGGCCCAATCCGTCCGCAGATACCGCAACGCGACATTCACGAGACGATCCGGTATGGCGGGAGTAATGCGCTGGCTATATTTTGTCGCCTCCTGGGCTGCCTTATCCGTTCCTTTTGTTCGTCTCACCGACGCTCTGGTGAATACCGATACCCCCCTAAAGAGCTACCTGATGACGCTCAGGTCCCGTGAAGCCGTACGCCTTCCTGCAGATAGTGAGACAATGATGCTCCCTCTCGAAGCAGCGATCGGCAAGGAGCAGCTCCGCCGGGTTTCCGCGTTCATGAGCAGACGGAAGGAGATTGCCGAGATTTATGAACGGGAATTTGCGGGATTGCCGGAAATCCAGCTGCTGCCGTGGACGGAAGGATCGACGTATACCATTTACAGCATACGATTGAAACGACCGGAGGATCGCGTCCGCATTCTGGCGTCATTACGGAAACGGGGTATTCAGGGAAGCACAATCTTGGATTATGTGATCCCTGGACTTGAGTGTTACCGCGAGAAGGGCTATTCTCCCAACCTCTTTCCTCATGCCGGACACTGGGCGGCGAGCGTCATTAATCTTCCCAATCATCCCGCGATGACGGAAAAGCAGGTCCGGGCAGTTGTTGGTTCCGTAAGAGAGGTGGTAGGAGAGATGTATGCCTGATAGATATTTCGAGGAGGACTTGCGCGCCGAATATGATCAGGAATTGATGGATGTTGATCAGCGCAGGAAACTGGCGGGGCGGCTGCATCAAGCCATGAAGAATGCAGGTGTATGGCCGGCACACCCGCGGATTCTTGACGTAGGATGCGGCTCAGGCTTGAAATTAGCTTATCTCGGAGATGATAACAGCCTGCGGATCGGCTGTGATATCCGATCAGAACTCTATCTCCGGGCGCGCGATCGTACGGGGCTTGTCAGATTCATACAGGCCGAAGCCTCGCACCTCCCTTTTTCCGCAGGCAGTTTCGACCTGGTCACGTGTCTCAGCGTCATTGAAGAGCTGCCTGATTACGAGGCTGCCATAACCGATATGACGAGGTGTGTAGCGCCGGGGGGCCTTTTGTGCATCACCATAACAAATGGGCCGCTTTTGAAAAAGGTCTATGCCCTTGCAGAATTTGCCGGGAGGGATATTCGCGAAAGCTGGTGGGCCTATGCCAGGGCCAGCTTACCTCTCGTCTCAGCCTGGTTTGAGAGAGGCTTTAATATTCCCGCCCTTGCCGGCTGGCGCTATGTTCATCTCACCCCCTTTGTCATCCGCGGGAAATTTCCATTTTCCGGAGTCCTCCCTTTTGCGGTGTTAAGTGCTGTTTCTTACCGTCTATCACCGACCCACGTCCACATCTGGATCAAGCCCTCGGGAAACGAAAGGAGTCTTTGATGTGCGGTATTTGCGGCATAATCGGCCCGGGCGCCGACCCCGCCACGATTGAAAGAATGAACCGTTCCCTCGCGCACCGCGGGCCGGATGGTGAAGGCGTCTATCGGGGAGAGGGAGTTATACTGGGGCATCGCCGCCTGTCTATCATCGATCTTGCGACGGGCGATCAGCCCATGACGAACGAGGATCGGACGATCTGGGTAGTCTTCAATGGAGAGATATATAACTTTGAGGATCTGCGCCGGGAGCTTCAGGAGCGCGGACACATCTTTGCGACCAAGAGTGATACCGAGGTGCTGATTCACGGATACGAGGAGTACGGGCCTGAATTCTTGATAAGGCTGGATGGCATCTTCGCCTTTGCCCTCTGGGATGTAAGGAATAAGAGACTTCTCTTGGTCAGGGATTATTTCGGCATAAAGCCCCTGCATTATCATTTTGACGGCCGGACGCTGCGCTTCGCTTCCGAAATCAAGGCGATCCTTCAGGACCCCGCAGTGTTGCGGGAGCCTGATTACCAGTCCATCCATTATTTTTTTAATCTGCGTTTCATTCCGGGCGAGGGGACACTTTTTAAAGGCGTCAAGAGACTTTTGCCTGCCCATTACATGCTATATGAGAATGGCGCCATTTCGACACATCGTTATTTCAATCTCGAAAGGGCGAAGAATGTTCCCGCAGATGAGAACCACTGTGTGGAGGGAATAAGGCATTATCTTCGCGAAGCAGTCCGGAAACAAAAAATAAGCGATGTGCCCCTCGGGGTGTATCTTTCAGGTGGGCTTGATTCGAGCGCCTTGGTTAAGTACATGAGCGAACTTTCCAGTGAACCCGTCAAGACATTTTCTATGGGATTCAATGAGCCTACGGATGAATTGGAGGATGCCCGTATCATATCAGATCATTTCAAGACGGATCATCATGAAATAAGCATATCACCTGACCCCCTGCGTCAGTTTCCGGAGGTTATCTGGCATGCGGAAGAGCCAAAGGAAAACATCCTGCAGGGGTTTCTCCTGTCCAGATTTGCCAAGAGTCACGTGAAGGTCTGTCTCAGCGGGCTGGGCGGGGACGAGCTCTTTGCGGGCTACGAGCTTCACAGATACATCTATCCTGCAAGCCTTATCTATCCCGCGGTGCCGAGAGCTCTGGACTCATGGCTATTCCAGCCGCTCAGCAGGTTCATCTTCTCTGCCGAGAATGCATGGGGATCATTGTCCCTTGATGAGTACCGCCGGGGCTTGCAGATGCTTCTTTCCCTCGGCGACCCAGCCCGGTACTATCTGATTCTGAGAAATGTCTGGGATTACGATGAGAGAGCTTATGAAAATATTTATGGACCCGTGCTTTTGAGACAGAACCTCAAGAAGACCCACACACAATTCGACCATTTCTTTTCTCCAAATTGTGGAAGCGTCCTAGATAAGGTGCTATGGGCGGAGTTTAATACCAAAATGCAGGAAGATTTTCTGATGAATGAAGATCGCACTTCCATGGCAAACGGTCTGGAAGTTCGCGTACCATTCCTTGACAGAGATCTGGTGCAATTTGCCATGTCCATACCAGCAGAGTTGAAAATGAAAGGGAACCGGCTCAAGGACCTTTTCCGAAATGCGATGGAAGGGGTCTTGCCGGAACATACATTAAGAAAAAAGAAATGGGGCTTCAGCTTCAATCCCTACTATCAGTTCCAGAAGGATTTGAAGACAGTTGCCGAGCGGGTCCTGACGAGGAAACGCGTGGAAGAGAGAGGGATACTGAATTACGACTACCTGAAGAGCATCATGGATCATCCGCCCCATCCGCGGCTGCGGTGGCACTATTTCTTTCTCTGGCTGGCGCTCGGCATGGAAATATGGTTCCGGATGTTTATTGAAGGCGACCTGTCAGCGCCTGTTTTTGAATTGGAACACTATCTGCAGAAACCGTCGAGATAATGATCTCTATGCAGGCCTGCGCCCGCTCTTATGACGCGAGGATGGCGACGACCTTCTTTGTATGTTCGATGCCGGTGATACAGGGGATTCCCTTTTCTATACAATCGATGAAGTGATCTATCTCTACCTTTAAAGGTTCCTGAAAATCTATCTTCGGCAAAAGAACGTCTCCGGACCGGTAATTGAAAGCGGGAAAACGCTGGTTATCATAGTCCATGTCCTTGCCGAGGACTGCCATACGGTCTATTCCTTTGTCATAAATAGCGACTTTGTTGTCGGCAACGTCATCATAGACCACCATTTTTTTTGAACCCACAACGGTTATGGAACGGATCTTATTGGGGTCAAGCCAGCTCACATGGATGTTTGCCATGACCCTGTCCGGATAAAGTATGTTCATAAAGACCACGTCGTCGATCCCTTTCTGTATGAAATCGACGCCGCGCTTTACAACGGATACAGGTGTTGCATTGTCCAGCCAATACTGGATGATGCTGATGTCGTGGGGTGCGAAGTTCCACAAGGCGTCGACGTCTGTCCGGATGCGTCCCAGGTTCAGCCTGTGGCTGTATATGTAACGGATATTTCCGAGACCGCCGGAATCGATCAAGCCTTTCACGTAACGGACGGCTGCATTGAAAAGAAAGGTATGCCCTGCCATAGCCACCCGCTTTTTCCTGTCTGCTATTTTCCCGATCTCTTCGACTTCGGCCACACTTCTTGCCATCGGCTTCTCCACCAGGATGTGCTTTCCAGCTTCCAGTGCCTTCACGGCAAGATCAAAATGGGAAGCTACCGGTGTGGCAATGACGACAGCGTCTGTTTCCGGATCTCTTAGGACATCTTCTATACTGTTGGTGACCTTTATTGCAGGATACAGCCTGTGGACGTAGTCACGCCTCTCGGGGTCAAGGTCGACCGCGGCTGTTACACGGCATCTCTTATTTTCCGCGAGATTTCTGAGAATGTTCGGTCCCCAGTAACCCACACCTATTTGGGCGATCTTCAACATACAAGTCCTTCTCCTCAGCCGCCTGTAGCATGCCTCAGTTGACTGCAGACGTACTCAAGCTGATCTTTGCTGATTTCCGGAAACATGGGGAGGCTGAGGATCTCCTGTGAATATGCGGTGGCAACGGGAAAATCCTCCGACCTGTGCCCCAGATGCCGGTAGGCCATAAGGTTGGGCAATGCTATAGGATAATGGATGCCCGTTTCGATTCCACGGCTCTTTAGTTCCCGCATGACAGCTTCCCGGTTCTTAACACGGACAACGAAAAGGTGATAGACGTGTCTTGCGCCTTGGCTCACGACGGGCGTTACGACCGGGCTGTCTTTCAGTAGATCACAGTAGCAGTCTGCTGCGGCCCTGCGGCCCTCCGTCCATATTTCGAGATGTTTCAGTTTTGCTTTCAGGATGGCTGCCTGCAGAGTATCGAGCCGGCTGTTCACGCCTTCGAGCTCATGGTCATACTTGCTGAGCCGCCCGTGGTTGGCAATCATCCGGCATTTGGTTGCTAATGCTTCGTCGTTGGTGACGATCGCGCCCCCATCACCGTACGCCCCCAGATTCTTGGCAGGATAAAAACTGAAGCATCCCGCATGTCCTATGGCGCCGACGCGCCGGCCATTGATCTCCGCCCCGTGGGCTTGGGCGGCGTCCTCGACAATAAATAATCCGTGCTTGCCGGCAAGATTGGTAATGGACGACATATCTGCAGGTCTCCCGTAAAGATGGACCGGGACGATAGCCTTAGTACGCGGTGACACGAGACGGGATGCGTGTTCCGTATCGATGTTGTACGTCTCCGGATCGCAGTCCGCAAAGACGACCTTGGCACCGGTCATGGTGATCGCCTCTGAGGTGGCTATGAAGGAATTCGCAACAGTGATAACCTCGTCGCCCCGCTCTATACCCAAAGCGCGGAGAGCGATATACAGGGCATCTGTGCCGTTACCCACCCCTATGCAGTACCGGGCGCTGCAGTAGGATGCAAAATCCTCTTCAAATCGACTTACGCAAGGACCGCCAATGAATGCCACCTTGCCGATGACATCGGCTATGGCCTGGTCTATCTCATTCTTGATGGCTGTGTATTGTGCCTGCAAATCTACAAACGGCACCTTCATCGATGAAAACCTTTTCACGCGACCCGCAGTCCCTTCTTCGATACCGAATATCTTTTCTTACAGGCGGGGCATTTCAGATTTTTAGGAAGCTTTTCTCCGCATTCGCACATCCACCCGGTTTGTCTGGCCGGGTTGCCCATCATGAGGGCATAATCGGGCACATCCTTAGTTACGACGGCGCCGGCGCCCACAAATGCGGATCGACCGACAGTATGACCGCACACAATAGTGCAGTTGGCCCCCAGTGTAACGCCTCTCTTGATCAGCGTGGGTTTCAATTCTCTCATGCGGCTGATATGGGCGCGGGGGTTAAAGACATTCGTAAACACCATGCTCGGTCCGCAGAAGACGTTGTCCTCAAGAGTGACGCCTTTGTATATGGAAACATTGTTCTGGACTTTACAGGAGTTTCCTATGACCACATCCTGGCCGATGACAACGTTCTGGCCGATGTTGCAATTGCTGCCGATGGCAGCCCCCGGAAGAACGTGGGAGAAATGCCATACCCTGGTGCCTTCTCCGATATAGACATTATCGTCGATAATCGCAGTAGGATGGACTTGGTACTTCCTGTTGTCCCCGATATGGCCGGATGGCGCAACATCATTCCCTGCCGATGAAGGTTTGATCTCAACCTTTCTGCCGCAGTCGTTCAAAGACCGCTGGCCGGCATTGAGAACCATGAGCACTCGCAGTCCTTCCCGTCCGTCCGTGAGAGGCGTCTGGCCCGTCGTAATACAATTGAGAAAATGTTCACATTCCAGCTTCAGGGGCTCCATCTCCGTCACATCGACATATTCCGGGGTGGCAGTAGACGGCACAGGGATGTAGTTTCGCCACTTAATCTCATGCGGATAGATGAGAAGCTTTTCATTCCAGGGTCTCGTGTCATCGAAAACCGCCATTTTCCGCTCGCCCACTACAACAAGCTTCTGTTCCTTGAAAGGGTGAAGCCATGATACAAAGATATGGGCCTTTAAGCCGGACGGGAATTCAAGGTGGGTCGTGGTTACATCGGCAATTTTTCTGTGAAGGTAGTTTCCGCCGGTTGCCAAGACGCCTTCGGGCTCTTCTCCGGCCAAGGCGAGAATCATGGATATGTCATGAGGTGCAAAAGACCAAAGGATGTTTTCCTCCCGCCTGATCTTCCCGAGATTTAAACGGTGGGAATAGATATAGTTGATCCTGCCGAGATCCCCTGCAGCAGCAAGTTCTTTTAGCCTGACGAAAGCAGGATGATACTGGAGAAGGTGTCCGACCATCAGTGTGAGTCTCTGTTCTGCTGCGAGATTGATCAGCTCGACGGCTTGGCTCTCGAGGAGGACAAGGGGCTTTTCAACATAGACGTGCTTTCCCGCGAGGAGAGCTTCCCTTGCCAGAGTGAAATGGGTCTCCGCCGGTGTGGCAATGGCGATTCCTGCAATATCTGCTCTGCCGAGGACGTCATTGAGAGCCAGGCATGTCTCGATTTGAGGATGCCGTTTCCTAAACTCGGCGAGCAGTGTTTCGCTCTTGTCGCAGATCAGCCTGAGTGCGCCGAGTTCTGCATAGTTTCTGACAAGATTCTTGCCCCAGTAGCCTGTGCCTATGACCGCCACATTTGGAAAAGCAGTATCTTTACGGTTCTTCATAGCATCACTTATACAACCTTTCATTATCTTGAATGTCCATCCACATGGCAAAGAGGAGGGACTGAAAAGAGCTGATAAAGAGAAAAGCAAAAGCCAGCATCGTCAGCGGAGACACACTATCTGTGGTGAAAAGAACGATGCCGGCGATTTTGATTGCGTAGGGAATTGCGATGATGCCGAGCAAAAAGGCAAAATGATACAATAGAAAAAGTGGGTGAAAATCTTTCAGTAGGTACTTGATCCACAGCCGCTTGAAGAATGATTTAAGCAAGAGCCAGGAGATTTTCGGAATAACCTTGGAGACCTTCATCTTTGATTGCTCGCCTACGTTATAGATGGGCTTGATGCCTACCTCTTTGGCCGTGCAGTGAGCGATATTCAGTTTGACCAGGATATCATTCGGCACGCCGTAAGTGCGATAGATATCGTGAATCCTGATGGCCTGTAGGGCGTTTAATGAAATGGCGGTATATCCGCATTGGGTATCTGAGACGTGCCAGTATCCTGAGGCTATCTTTGTCAGTATCGAAAGAACGGCATTTCCGATATATCTTGTCTTCGGTACGACCAGCCATGCACTCCGGTGGATGAGGCGATTCCCTTTTACGTAGTCGATGCCGTCATCAATCACGGGACGGCAGATGGAGTCCAGTTCCGCGGGATCCATTTGTCCGTCGCCGGCCATTACGGCAGTACAAAAAATCTGATGGTCAAGACACCATTTGTATCCTCTTGCGATGGCGGCGCCTACGCCGCCATTTATCAAATTGTTAATGAGTATGATCCTGTCGGATTCGGGTTTGCTGTTTGCCACTTCGGAAGGAATATAATATTCAATCTCTTTTTCCGCCATCTCATGAAGGACGACCTCCGCCTGGTTATACTTGGTATGCGCGGGCCTATGTCTCTTAAACACGGTTTCTGCGGAAGTATCATGTTTTGTCATATAATCAGAAACAGCTGCGGCGGTCTTGTCCGTGGAACAGTCATTGACCACTATGATGCGATCTACGAAATCCGGCATCGTCGATATCACGTGAATGATCTGTTTTTCTTCATTGTAGGCAGGGATAACAACGGCAACGGTCTTATTGTTCAGCATAGTGCAACCATCCTCGCAGGGATTTCTCTTAGGAATGGCTCTGTTATTAAAGAATGGTAATTTGAAGCCCTCCGCAGCAAGCTGCGGAGAATCTTCGATTCTTAAGGAACACTATCGTTCGTCATTCGCTCGCTTACCCCGCAGCAAGCTGCGGAGGATGCGCTCGCTACCGAATTCAATTTGCACTGGATATGTAGCATATCCAATCCATGATTTACAATCGAAATTCATAAGATTATGATCCTTGAACATCGTTCCTGCGGCTCCGTCTACTGTGCCGTGGACGGAGGCAGAGAGCAAAAACCCTCGCCATCGTGCCCGTAATTTAGTATATGGTGGCAGGATTAATAACCGTAGTGGAATAGAGATGCCGTCAACCAGGGCTGGACACGCAGATAATTATTTCAGCGAATATCAGGATCTATTCATATGTATCTTGGTTGCGGTTGCTGTTCTTGTTGCATACTGGCCGGTGCAGCATTACGGCCTCATTTCCCTCGATGACATAGACTATATATCGGGAAACCCTTATGTCAAAGCCGGATTGACGTGGGGCAGTCTTTCGTGGGCGCTGCAAGATGTCCATACGGGCTACTGGCATCCCCTGACATGGGTTTCGCACATGTTGGATTATCAGTTCTTCGGTTCGAGGGTGGGCGGGCATCATTGGACGAGCGTGATCTTCCATATCGCGAATTCCATACTGCTCTATATAGTAATGAAGCGCATGAGCGGTGCTGTATGGAAGAGTGCGCTTGTGGCAGCGCTCTTTGCTGTTCATCCCCTGAATGTGGAATCTGTTGCCTGGATTTCGGAACGGAAGAATGTATTATGCACGTTCTTCTGGTTTGCCGGTATGTGGTCGTATACTTATTACCTGGAGCGTCCGACGCGATACAGGTACTTTCTCATCCTCATGGCATTTTCCTTAGGATTAATGTCCAAACCGATGATTGTCACATTTCCCTTTACTTTGCTGCTCTTGGATTACTGGCCGTTGGGACGTCTCACTGGGTGGAAGATGTTTCCACGTCTCGTCTTTGAAAAGATACCGCTCTTCATTCTCGCAGCCGTCGTCGGTATAGCGACATTCCTCTCGAGCTTTCGCGGGGACGTAACTATTTCCATTGATAAATTGCCTCTCCCAGACCGCATGGCCAATGCAGTAGTATCCTATGCAAAATATCTCTGGATGATGTTCTGGCCCGAGAACCTCGCCGTCTTTTATCCGTATTCGAAGAAATTTGGTGCGTTGCCGATAATTGGAGCTGTCTTGCTGCTCTTCGTTCTATCCAGCCTTGCGGTCCTTGGGATCCGCAAATACCGGTATGCACTCACGGGATGGCTCTGGTATCTGGGAACCCTTGTGCCTGTCATCGGGCTGATACAGGTGGGCAAGCAGGCTATGGCCGACCGTTATGCCTATATTCCCATGATCGGTCTTTTTATTATTATTGCCTGGGGCATTCCTGATCTCCTCCGGGGATTGCCGCGGCGGAAGATTATCTTCGCCATATCATCAGGCGCAGTGATCGTGGGTTTAATGATTTGTAGTGTCGTACAGGTTCACTACTGGCAGAACAGTGTAACGCTCTTCGAACATGCCTTGCGGGTGACCGGAATGAACTCCCGTGCCCATTACAATCTCGGAATCTCTTTGACAGGCTTGGGGAAATATGAAGAGGCCATTTATCAATTTAAATATGCTATAAGCTTAGAGCCTGAATACGCGGGGCCCTATTCTTATATGGGTGTTGCCCTGGCAGGGCAGGGGAAGACAGATGAAGCGATAATTTATTATCATGAAGCATTGAAAATAAAAGAAGATGATGAGACAACGCACAACAATCTGGGCGTAGCTTTGGCCGGCAAAGGGAAGTTTGATGAGGCGATTTTACATTTTCAGGAGGCTTTGCGAATTAGACCTGACTATGTATACGCCAACCGCAATATGGGCGGCGCTTTGGCCGGGCTGGGGAAGATGGAAGAAGCCATAGGCTATTACGAAAAAGCCCTGAAAATTGACAGCGACAACGCCGTGACCCATAACAATCTGGGCCTGGCATTGGCAAGCGTGGGGCGGACTGAGGAGGCAATGGGACATTTTCAAGAGGCACTGAAAATCAATCCCTCTTATGCTGCTGCCGCTAATAATCTGAAGTCTGTCCAGGGGAAGGCCATTTATCGCTGATATGAAATCGCAGTATTTCCCGTGTCGACTATGCGCCGGGTAGCGGCAGATCCTGGCAGATGAAAGATTGGTAGTCAGCATAACCTGCACAAAATATTAAAGGTGGCCAGAACGCAATGTTTAAAGGGAAAAAAGTCATAGTTGTCATGCCCGCATATAATGCTGCGCAGACCCTCCAAAAAACCTATAACGAAGTAATGGCCGAGGGAATCGTGGATATGATTATACTTGTCGATGATGCCAGCCAGGATGATACTGCCGAAATTGCGAAGAGCCTCCCAAATGTGGAGGTGTGTGTTCATGATTGCAACCGGGGTTACGGTGCAAATCAGAAGACATGTTATCGACTGGCGCTTGAAAGGGGAGGCGATATTATCATCATGGTGCATCCTGATTATCAGTATACGCCTATGCTGATTCCGGCTCTCGCAGCTTTGATCGGGAATGGTCTCTATTCCTGTGTCTTGGGTTCGAGGATACTTGGAGGTTATGCCCTGAAGGGCGGGATGCCGCCCTGGAAATATGTTGCCAATCGATTTTTGACGCTTGCGGAAAACATTCTCATGGGTGCGAAGCTCTCTGAATACCATACAGGCTATCGGGCCTTTTCGCGGCAGCTGTTGGAGGAGCTGCCGATAGACGCAAATTCCGACGATTTTGTGTTTGACAATCAGATGCTGGCTCAGATCATCTGGTTCGGACATACCATAGCCGAAGTCAGCTGCCCCACAAAATACTTTGCGGAAGCTTCTTCGATCAACTTCAGGCGGAGCATGAAGTATGGTCTTGAATGTCTTTTGACGGCTTTTACATTTCGTCTCGCAAAGGCCGGGATAACGACATCAAAATTATTTCCCCGGAGTCGGTGAATTCACCCGAAGACCATCGCTTCCCGTGCTTGCTGTCGCCCGTCCCGTTATTCAAATGTGAAATCAAATGGCGGCATCCTTGCACGCCCTCTCGAGAGGCCATGGGTAATTATTTTAGCTTATTTTTCTTGACATCACTTGGATTATGGTGTTATTGCTGACCAGCAGTCATATAATGACTGCAGTTCATTATACAAATCAAGGATACAAATCAAGGCCTCAGGCAACCGTCATAAGCAGTTTTCTTTTAGTTTCATGAAGGAAGGTCCCACCATCTTGGCATTTGAGAAAAGAAGAAGTCGGGAGAAGGAAAACAGGAAGAGCGCCATCCTCAAAGCGGCGAGGAAACTGTTTTTTGAGAAGGGCTTCAAGTCCGTGACCGTCGAAAGCATTGCCAGGAAGGCTGAACTGAGCAAAGGCGCAGTCTACATTTATTTCAAGAGTAAGGAAGAAATATACAGTCAGATTCTTCTTAACGACATCGACAAGTTTCACAAAAGGGTAGCCGATCTATTTGAGGACGGGGGCAAGGCCTCGGATATGCTCAGCCGCCTCTCATCCACTTACGTAGACTTTTTCCTCCGGGACAGGGAACTCTTCAGGATCCTCATAACCTTTATGCTCCATGCGAACCACAGCAATTTGCCAGAGGATCTGCAGAACCATATCATTAAATCCACCAATAAAACTATCTTCATGGAGAAAATATTTCAGTATGGAATTGACACGGGGGAATTTCCGCCTTCCATAAACGTGCGACAATGCAGAAATGCCCTCTGGGGGCTGCTCAACGGCATCATCTCATTATATATATTTGTCGGGTCAGAATCGAAGAGAGATGACCTGATCAGGTCGACCGTCAATGCGAGCATGGACATCTTCATCAGAGGCCTAAAGAATAGTTGACCGGGAGCCTATGGGCTTGATTATTCTTGCCGGTATCAGAAGTGAGCTACTGTACTTTTTGCGAGAAATATAAACGGATGTAATTGAAGGGAGGTTTCTTATGAGCAATTTACTAAGTAACGCGAGAGATCAGCAATTTGTTCTCTTTGAGCAGCTGGGCATAGAAAAATTGTTCGAATATGACGATTATGCGGATTTTTCAAAGGAAATGGTGCTAATGATGCATAGTGAGGCGGAGAAGATGGCAGTGAATGTCCTCCTTCCCGCATACGCTCTTGGGGACAAAGAAGGATGCACCCTTAAAGACGGGAAGGTTTATGCACCTGCAAGCTTTCATGATGTTTATAAGAAATATGTTGAAGCCGGATGGCTCTGCTCGACTGAATCCCCCGATGTGGGAGGTCAGGGGCTTCCGCTTGTTGTGAGATCAGCCTGCTTGGAGTCTATGTTTGCAGCCAATTACGCCTTTCTTACTTATACAGGACTCACCCACGGGGCTGCCCATTTGATTGAACAGTACGGCACAGAGGAACAAAAGAAGAAATACATGTACAATATGTATGCAGGCAAGTGGACAGGCACGATGTGTTTAACTGAACCGGGTGCGGGGAGCGACGTCGGCGCCTTGAGGACATCTGCAAAGAGACTGCCCGATGGAACATTCAGCATTACGGGCACAAAGATATTTATCTCTTGCGGTGACCATGACCTTGTAGAAAATATAGTCCACCCTGTCCTGGCCAGGATCGAAGGAGATCCTCCGGGAACGAGGGGCATTTCCATTTTTCTCGTTCCAAAATACAGGGTCAAGGAAGACGGCACTCTCGGCGAATTCAACGACGTGCGGACAGGCAATGTGGAGCATAAGATGGGAATCAAGGGGTCTGCAACCTGTACTCTTAATTTTGGCGACGAGGGGAAGTGCGTCGGTGAACTTCTCGGAAAAGCGTGTCAGGGCATGAGAATAATGTTCCTCATGATGAATGCATCGAGGATGGACGTGGGCATGCAAAGCCTTGGTCATGCAACGGCTGCATATGAACATGCCGTTCAATACGCCAAGGACAGGATCCAGGGGGTGCCCGTGTGGGATATGAAAAATCCCGATGCTAAGGCCGTCCCTATTATACAGCATCCTGACATTAGGAGAAAGCTTCTCTGGATGAAGGCCCACTTAGAGGGCATGAGGGCACTCCTCTACTTCACTTGGTTCTGCATGGATCTGGTAAGGGTATCAACAACGGCAGAGGAGAGGGAGAAATGGCATGGACTGGTTGATCTTCTTACACCTGTTTGCAAGGCATATTCTTCGGAAAAAGCGCAGTTGATCTGCTCCTATGCCATCGATGTCTATGGCGGTTACGGCTACTGTTCCGAGTATCCGGTCGAGCAGTACTTCAGGGACTGTAAAATAGCCAGCATCTATGAGGGGACAAACGGTATTCAGTCTCTCGACCTGGTTGGCAGGAAGCTTGGCCAGCGCAAAGGTGCGGACGTCATGAATATGTTCCGTGAGATTAATGCATCTATATCGCAATTGAAACGGATAGAAGAGCTCAGAAAACATGTCGCCTATCTGGAAGAGGCCTACAATGCTCTGATCGACCTCACCATGCATTTTGCCCAGCTCGGGAAGAGTGCGGGTTTTCTCATGCCGGTTTTGAATGCGACCCCATACCTTGAGATTCTTGGTGATGTCGTAATCGGGCATTTCCTGATGCAGGCTGCCGGCATTGCCGATGAGAAGCTGAATGCAATTTACAGGGAAAGAGGTGTGGAAGAATCAAAAGCGAAGAAGCGTGCATTGGTCCACGAAGATCCTGATGTTGCGTTTTATTACGGCAAGAATGCGGCTGCTCGGTTTTTTGCAGTCGACGTTCTTTCCACCGTAAAGTCCAGGTGCGAAGCCATCAAATTCGGCGAGAGAGTTCCCATTGAAATGGCGGAAGAGTCTTTTACCTATTAAGCAAGGAGGAGAAACATGTCTTACAATATTAAAAAAGCTGCAGTTTTGGGCGCAGGGGTCATGGGTGCTTCCATAGCGGCGCATCTGACCAATGCGGGGATCGGGTGTGTGTTGCTCGATATAATTCCCTTCGAGCTTACGGAAGCTGACAAGCTGAAGGGTTTGACCGAAAGGAGTCCCGAGTGGCGCAACAGGTTTGCTGCAAACGGGCTAAGTGCCGCCGTGAAATCCAAACCTGCTTCCTTCTATACGAAGAAGAACGCCTCAATGATTAAAGTCGGAAATTTCGAAGACAATCTGACATGGCTCTCTGATGTGGATTGGGTTATTGAGGTTGTCATCGAGAACCTCAAGATAAAGCAGGAGTTGTTTGCAAAGGTCGAGAAAGTGGTAAAGCCGAACTGCATTGTAACAACAAATACGTCGGGCATACCCATCAAGGACATTTCTGCTAATTTTGGTCCAAGCCTGAAGAAGAATTTCCTGGGAACGCATTTTTTCAATCCGCCCCGGTATATGAGACTCCTGGAGGTCATTCCCGGTGCGGAGACGAAGAAAGAGATCGTGGATTACATGGTGGAGTTCTGCGAACGTGTGCTGGGCAAGGGTGTTGTGATCTGCAAGGACGTTCCTAATTTTGTCGGAAACCGTATCGGTGTCTTCGACATATCGAATGCCGTGCGGTTGATGGCGGAAAAGAAGATGCGGATTGATGAAATCGACGCAGTCATAGGCAAGGCTCTGGGGAGACCTGGTTCGGCGATCTTTGGAACCCTCGACTTGGTGGGTCTGGACACAGGCCACCACGTCATGAAGAACCTCTATGACGCGGTACCCGACGACGAGATGCGGGATATGTTTATTCCTTCGGATGTCATGAACGCGATGATGGAACGCAAATGGCTCGGGAACAAGACAAGGCAGGGGTTTTATAAACGGGCGCCGGGCGGCAAAGGCAAGAAGGAAAAACTGGTTCTCGACTATACCACCATGGAGTACATGCCTGCGACCAGACCGAAGTTTGATTCTATTTCGCAGGCGAAGAAGATGGAAGATGATGTTCCCAAGATGATCAGGACCGTATTTAACGGGACGGACAAGGCGGCGGATCTCGCCCGCGAATACCTCTGCAACAATTTTATCTACGCCGCCAACCGCGTGCCGGAGATTTGCGACAGCATCGTGGCCATAGACAATGCAATGAAATGGGGTTACAATCATGAGCTTGGCCCGTTCGAGACCTGGGATGCCGTGGGCGTCCGGGTGGCGGTTGACGTGATGAAGAAACTGGGTAAACAGGTGCCCAAGAAGATCGAGGAAATGCTTGAGGCCGGCTTTGAGTCATTCTACGCAAAAAAGAATGATGAGCTTTATTACTATGATTTCGGAACGAAGAGTTACGTGAAGCTGAAGGAAAATGCGAAGATCATAGTTCTCCCCGCCCTTAAGGACAGAAAGAAAATTGTGAAGCAGAATCCGGGTGCAAGCCTCATTGACATAGGTGACGGAGTTCTTTGTCTCGAATTCCATACCAAGATGAATTCCGTGGATCAGTACATCGTGCAGATGATGATGGAGGGCTGCGATATCGTGGAAAAGGATTTTGCAGGTATGGTTGTTGGCAACCATGCCGTGAACTTCTCCGTCGGGGCAAATGTATTCATGGTGCTTGTGGGCGCCCAGAAAGGCGACTGGGACGTTCTGGAGAAGATGGTGGAGGATTTCCAGAATGCCAACATGAGAATGAAGTATCTCGGGAAGCCCGTTGTCACGGCCCCTGCAGGCATGGCCCTGGGTGGGGGATGCGAGATCGCCATGCACGCCGCAAAATGTCAGCCTTGTGGAGAAACATATATAGGCCTTGTAGAAGTCGGCGTCGGTGTGATTCCGGCGGGAGGCGGTTGCAAAGAAATAATGGTGAGGGTCACCGAGGGGATTCCCGACGGCACCATTGAAGCGGGATTGAACCTTCAGCACTTCTATTCCAAGGCATTCGAAAATATAGCCATGGCAAAGGTCGCGACGAGCGCCGCCGAAGCCATGGAGCTGGGGTACGTCAGGAAGACGGATAACATCAGCATGAACAGGGATCAGCAGATCTGGGATGCGAAACAGGTGGTCTTAGGTCTCTCAAAATTCTACAAGAAATCCGCGCCTGCGCTTATTCCAGTCATGGGCGAGAACCTGCGGGGCATGTGCAGCTCCGTTGTATATAATATGAGACAGGGGAATTTCATATCAGACTATGACGTCCATATTGCCGGAAAACTCGCCTATATCCTCTCCGGCGGCGACTGTGCGGAAGGCACGCTCGTTACGGAACAGGAAATCCTGAACCTGGAAAGAGAGGCGTTCTTGAGCCTCTGCGGCGAACAAAAGACGCAGGACAGGATCATGCATTTGCTGAATACGGGCAAGCCTTTGCGCAACTGATTAGAGGGAAGACATCTTAAATAATCTGAAACGGGGTTTAGCTGAGCGGCTTCGTTAACGAAGGAGGAATATTATGAGTGATGCTGTTATCGTCGAATCTGTGAGAAGCCCGGGCGGTCGCTACAAGAGAGGCGGGCTTGCGTATACCCGGAGTGATGAAATAGGTATCCAGGTGATGAAGGGACTGATAGCGCGAGTTCCGCAACTGAAGCTGGAAGACGTGGACGACGTAATTTGCGGGTGTGCCTTTCCGGAAGCAGAGCAGGGCATGAACTTGGCAATGGTCATAGCGATGGGAGCGGGCATTCCGGTTACCGTCTCCGCTATGACAATCAACCGTTTCTGTTCTTCGGGGCTGCAGGCGATTGCCGATGCAACAGCGAAGATCCGGGCGGGCTGGTCGTCCGTGATCATCGCCGGGGGCTGTGAGAGCATGTCCCACGTCCCTATGGGAGGGAACGTTTACCGTCCTCATCCCGACTGGGGAGACCTGCCGAACGTCTATGTGTCCATGGGCATTACTGCTGAGAACGTTGCCGCCAATTACAAGGTGCCGCGCGAGGAACAGGACAGGTTCGGTCTGGAGAGCAACCGCAAGGCGAACGAGGCGATAAAGGCGGGCAAGTTCAAAGAAGAGATCATTCCGATTACCGCCTATCGCTATGCGAAATCAAAGAGCGGCAAGAGGGTCAGGGAACAGTTCGTATTTGACATGGATGACGGCGTGAGATGGCCGACTACGATGGAGAATCTCGGACGATTGAAGTCGCCTTTCAAACAGGGAGGTTCCGTTACTGCGGGTAATTCATCGCAGATGACCGACGGCGCCGGGTTTACCCTGTTAATGAGCGACGAAAAGGCAAGGGCATACGGATTGAAGCCGATCGCGAGGCTGACCCACTTCGCTGTTGCCGGCTGCAAGCCGGAAGAGATGGGTATCGGGCCGGCCCTCGCGATACCCAAGGTTCTGAAGATGGCAGGATTGACAACGAAGGACATTGACGTTTTCGAAATTAATGAGGCCTTCGCATGCCAGGCCCTTTACTCTATAAAGGTTGTAGGGATTGAGGACAGGCTGGCCGCAGGTGATATCAATCCTAACGGCGGCGCCATTGCCCTCGGGCATCCACTCGGGGCCACGGGCGGCAAGCTGACGGCACAGCTCCTCTATGAATTGAAGCGACGCATGGGAAAAAGAGGCATAGTTTCCATGTGCATTGCGGGAGGAATGGGAGCAGCGGGCATCTTCGAGATGCTGTAGTCTTCCGCCCGTCGGGCTGTAATGAAAAAAGCCGTGGTTTTCGATACCACGGCTTTTTTTGCATCGAAATTATTCTCAGTCGATATAGATCGTGGGGTCGGCAATGCCGGCCTCGGCAAACCCCTTCTTCCGCAGAATGCAGCTGTCGCACCGGCCGCACGCTTTTCCGTCCGGCGAAGGATCGTAGCAGCTGTGGGTGATTCCATAGTGCACTCCCAGCTCACTGCCGCGCCTGATAATATCGGCCTTTGACATTGCGATAAGGGGCGTTCTTATTTTTACTCTGGTCTTTCCCTCCACACCGGCCTTGGTTGCGAGATTAGCCATGTTCTCGAATGCAGCAATGTATTCGGGCCGGCAGTCAGGATAACCGCTGTAATCAATGGCGGTAACACCGATGAATATGTCCGAGACGTGGAGAACCTCAGCCCACGCCAGTGCGTACGATAGGAAGATAGTGTTTCTCGCGGGGACGTAGGTGACAGGGATGCTCACCCGCATGTCTTTTTCATCCCGGCCTTTGGGAACTTCGATATCGTCGGTCAGGGCCGATCCCCCGAACGCTCTCAGATCGATATTGACGACGAGGTGTTTCCTGGCGCTGAGGAAACGGGCAACCCTCTTTGCCGCTTCCATCTCGAGAGAATGGCGCTGCCCGTAGAGAAAACTCAGACTGTAAATCTCGTAACCTTCCGCTTTGGCCATAGCCATTGCCGTCGTGGAGTCGATGCCGCCGCTGGAAAGAACGATGGCCTTCTTGTGTTGGTTCATAAATCTTCTTCTAAACCCCTCTCGTTTCAGAGCCCCAGATGACTTTGTGGAGTTGGACCTGCATTCTCACATCGAGATGATCCGCGAGGATCCATCGTGCCAAAAGTTCCGGGGTCATTTTTTCGTAGACAGGAGAAAAGAGAGGCGGCTTGATATTTCCCTTTGCTCTGTTTATGAGAGACAGGATGTTTTTCGCGTAATCATAGTCCTCCCTGCTTCCTATGGCAAACTTGATTTCGCCCTTTGTCTGGAGCCTCTTGAGATTTTCGAGATCGTTTTTCGCTGCCTCTCCGCTTGAGGGGCATTTGATGTCTAAGATCTTCACGCAGCGGTCGTCGATTGTGCTTATATCTCTGCTGCCGTTGGTCTCGAGGAGCACCTCAAAGCCCATATCGAGCAGCTTCCGTATGAGAAGGGGCGTGTCTTTCTGCATCAGGGGTTCGCCGCCCGTGATTTCAACCAGCGCGCACCGGTGGGATGTTATCCTGTTGATGATCTCCCCGATCTCGAGATCTTCACCTTCTTCATATGCATACCGGGTGTCGCAGTATGAACACCTGAGGTTGCATCCGGTAAGCCTGACGAAAACGCAGGGCTGTCCGGCATAGGAAGACTCGCCCTGGATGCTGTAGAAAACCTCATTTACCTTCAGCAACTATTCCTCCCAGTAACATGCCCCCGTCTTCGGAGTTTCGGAGACCCTCACCTTGGAAATCTTTGCATTCTCCGAATTGATTCTCTCGCCGAGATCCTTGTATAAAAATTTGGCGATATTCTCGGAAGAGGGATTCATACGTTCGAATTCTGGATGTTCATTCAGGCAGGAGTGGTCAAGATTTTCTATGGATTCTTTTATGGCCCGCTTCACTTCCCGGAAATCGATGCCGATGCCTATGTCATTCAAAGCCCGGCATCTCACAAAAACCTCCACGGTCCAGTTATGTCCATGCATCTGAGAGCAGTTGCCCGGATAACCATGCAGGGAGTGGGCCGCGGAAAATTCGGTTGCTACGGAGATTTCAAAGACTCCCGGCATAAATGCTCGCTCCTCTTTGTAATTATTAAGCGGCTCCAACGATGGTCCCGATACCGACATAGAGGGCAATTGCCTGAAAATCTATCAGCATGATCAAGCCGGATTTGTCTTTTTTTCCCGCTGATCCATCTTATAGCAGCTTCCCGCGAATTTCTTTGCGTATCCTTTCATTTCCGAAGCCCTCTGCATCAGTTCAACGGGATGGCTAAAAGTGCGTCTCTCCGTATCCGTTATGCCTATGGAGATACTCGTAACCGGTAGTTTCGACCAGACGCCTTTTCTGTCAGCGGCGAAGATATAACCGACATCCCAGTCTGCGGCGTCGTAAAACCTTGCAACCATCGTGTCGAAGCGTTCAATGATGTTCTCCGCTGCCTTTTCAATGAGGTCGGGCGTCATGATTACGACAAAATCGTCGCCCCCTATGTGTCCTATGAAGCATCCCTGTGACTGGGTCTCCTTGACGACGTTAAGGATGATTCGCCCCGTCATTTTGATCAGTTCGTCGCCCCGGCCGAACCCGTAACGGTCATTGAAGGGCTTGAAGTTATCGAGATCCGCATAGGCGAGGGCGAAAATCTCATTGTTGTCCAGCCTTCTCTGTATCTGCCTGGTAATGGCGAGATTGCCCGGCAGGCGCGTCAGCGGATTAATCTCCACCACTCTTTCAAAACGCATGATGCCTAATTTGACCCTTGGGAGAATGTCTCTTTCCACATCCACCTTCCGGAGATAGTCTTCGCAGAGAATATTTTCCCAGCCTCGCGGATCGATGTCGCCGTCAAAGACGACGAGGATCGGTAACCGGCTGAAAAGAGGGTCTTCTTTGATGAGGTTGATGAAAGAGATAGTGGCATCATCGCCCTTGGGAATATCGACTACCACAAGCGCGGGCGTGTCATTGTAGATGTAGTCCAAGGCGGGCTTAAAGTCGCCGAAAGATACCATCCGGAAATGGTCTTGCAGTATCCGGTTCGACATCGCCTGAAAAGACTGGTCTTTGCTGATAATAGCGACCGCTTCCATTATTGCTGCAAGACCTCCTGCATCGCCTCAATAGACTCTTCCAGCTCCCGGAATACGTCGATAATATCTTCTTCTGAAAGCTCAAGCCTGTCAAAGGCTGTATCATCCACGATGGGGACTATCTGGTCACCCGAAAAACCGAGCCCCCTGGCCTTCGTCAGGATGTCCGCGAGGTGCACTATGGCAGTTTCGAGAGGGAAAAGCACGGCAGATCGCGGCTGGTGGTGGTAAAGAATCGCTTCGGTAAGTTTCTTCGGGAAACGCCACTTCTCCGACAGGGCACCGCCGAGAGCCGCGTGGTTGTCGGCAAAGAATCTTTTCTCCGCCTGCATGATTGCGATATGCTCCGTTTCTGCGAAGGCCAGTGCGCCCTCGTATGCCTTGGTGAATTCAAGGGCCATAACGACTTTACCTATGTCGTGGATGAGGCCGGCAACATACGCTTCCTCCGGCTCTCTCAGCCCTTTTTTCTGGGCGATTATCCTTGCTGCGGCTGCACATCCCATTGAATGCTCGTAGAGACCGGTCATCGCCTTTTGCATAAGTTCGAAAACCGAGACGCCGAGAAGCAGTCCCTTGACGACATTGAGTCCGAGGAGCATGATCGCGTGGGATACGGAGGCGATGCGTCCGGGAAAGCCGTAGACTGCGGAGTTTACCATCTTGAGAATGCGGAATGTGAGGGCAGGATCTGATTGAACAAAAGAGGCAACTTCAGTCAGAGAGACGTTCGGCTTTTCCATGATGCGGGAGAGCTTCCTCAGGGTATCGGGCACCGTGGGGAGACTGCCTATGTTTTCAATGCGGTGGCGCAGGATCTTAGATTCTATGACTTCACTCATAAAGTTTCCTGATGTGCTTTTCAGCGGCCCCCTTTATCAATTCCATTCTCGGATTTCCATGAGTAGACTGGAAGCGTTTTTCCAGAGCGGCGAGCATTTCATCCATAGGAACCTCCAGTTCCAGTTTTCCTTCCACGTAGATCGCTCCCTCCAGCTCCATATCCTGAATTCTCGCTATCCACGTCTCCGTAAGTTCTGTACCTTCACCGAGGAGGGCCATACCGGCTTTGTTCATGATCGGCTTGGCAAGCCGCATTCCCGGCTGGAGCTTATCAGGCGTAACTTTTATCATTGCTGGTTCCCGTCTTGTCGCGCATAAATTTTCTGTCTTATTTCAGCGACAGTTGAAAGTGTCAGGCCTTGCCGTCACTTCCCAAGACATTGATGATCTTATGTTTGTAGAGTTCCTTCAACGCATCACGGGCGGGACCGAGATATTTTCTCGGGTCGAATTCGTCCGGCTTTTCATAGAAGACTTTTCTGATCGCCGCTGTCATGGCTAATCTTCCATCGGAGTCAATGTTTATCTTGCAGACTGCGGACTTCGCGGCCCTCCGCAACTGGTCCTCGGAAATCCCCGCGGTATCATCGAGCTTGCCGCCGTATTTATTGATCTCATCGACTATATTTTGCGGTATGGAAGAGGCGCCGTGCAGGACTATCGGGAAACCCGGTATACGCCTTTCCACTTCATCAAGTATGTCAAACCGGAGCGGCGGCGGGGTCTCGCCGCGTTTCACCTTGAATTTGAATGCACCGTGGGACGTTCCGATGGATATTGCCAGCGAATCTACACCCGTGCGTTTCACAAAGTCTTCCACTTCTTCCGGTTTGGTGTAATGGCTGTGCTGGGAAGAGACTTCGTCTTCGACACCTGCGAGCACACCCAGCTCCCCTTCAACCGTTACTCTGTAACCGTGGGACAGTTCAACAACGCGTTTGGTAAGTTTTATGTTCTCTTCGTAGGGAAGATGGGACCCGTCGATCATCACCGAGGAGAAGCCGGTCTCAATGCAGGATTTCGCGAGGTCAAAGGAATCGCCGTGGTCCAGATGGAGGGCTATGGGGATTGCGTGACCCATTTGTTGCGCCAGTTCCACGGCGCCTTTGGCCATGTATTGCAGCAGGGTCTGGTTTGCATATTGACGGGCGCCTTTTGAGACCTGCAGTATAACCGGAGATTTCGTTTCGACGCTGGCAGTTACTATGGCCTGCAATTGCTCCATGTTGTTGAAGTTGAATGCGGGTATGGCGTAGCCTCCGCGCATGGCTTTATCGAACAAACCTCTGGTATTTACCAAGCCTAATTCTTCGTAATGCACCATGGCTTCTTACTCTTCTACAATAATTGCTTCTGAAGGACAATCGTCAGCCGCTTCTCTCACGGCATCATAGAGAGTCTTCTTCACTGTTGCCACCTTTACAGAGGCGAGATCGTCCACCAGCTCGAAAACATCCGGGACAGTATCAACACACAATCCGCATCCTGAACAAAGATCCTTGTCAATGCTTACTTTCATGAGAAGTTCCCCACCTTTCTTGATTTTTGGTTACGAAATATGCATTTCCGGGCAACTATACGGGAAAGCTGATTATATGTCAAAGGGAAAGCGTCATTGATACAAACATCGGGCAGTTGACACATAAGCCCGTTTCTCCTATAGTGGCGCGACATTGACGGAACATTTCTTAGTACAGGAGAAAACAGAAATCTCATGCTGAGGCGTCCTGTAATCGGGCTCAACATGTCTATGGATCTCATAGACAAATATGAAAAATTCGGACTTCTGGTCCCCATCAGTTATGTGGATGCCGTGGCAGGCGCAGGCGGCGTGCCGCTTTGCCTGCCGCCCTGCGAAGATTTTTCTGCTATGCACGCCCTCATGTCGATTATTGACGGTATAGTCCTCATCGGAGGCGACGACTACTGGCCGGGTCACTTCGGGGGGCATAAGCAGCCGGAAGATGAACTGATGCCGAAACGCCGTGACCGCTTTGACATGGAGCTGGCGAAATGGGCGCTGCATAAGACCGCCCTCCCCATTCTCGGTATCTGCGGCGGCCATCAGCTTGTCAGCATAGCGCTGGGGGGCGCGCTGATACAGGATATCAGAACAGAGTGGGATGTCTCTTCGGGAAGCCCCCGTATTCCGCATTCAAAGAAAGAGAGGGGCGTTGAAGAGCCGAACTTCCGCCACTCCGTGCGTCTTGAGAAGGACAGCCTCGCTGCCCGGGCAGTAAACATGCCCGCGGGCGGCGTGCTCATGACAAATTCGAGCCACCATCAGGCGGTCCAGCCTCAGAGGGTCGGCCAATATCTGCGCGCCTCCGCCTGGTCACAGGATGGTGTGATCGAAGCGATCGAGCCCGTGGAAGGCTCGCCCTGGGCCCTCTCGCGCAGGTTCATCCTGGGCGTCCAATGGCATCCGGAACAGATGCAGGATGAAGAACCGCATCAGAATATCTTTCGCGCCCTCATTGAGGCGGCGCGGAAAAAATAATTCCTTTGACACTTATCAGTGATTGAACAATGAAGCGAAACCCTTTCAACTGGTTCAAGGTTTACCTGAGCGGGAAGATGCTCCTCATGCTGGTCCTCGGGTTTTCCTCCGGGATGCCTCTCGCACTCACGGGGTCGACTCTTTCCGCGTGGCTGGTGGCGGAGGGAGTGGATATAAAAACCATCGGACTGTATTCTCTCGTAGGGTTGCCTTACGCCTTCAAGTTCCTGTGGTCGCCGTTGATGGATCGCATCGTGCCGCCCTTCCTCGGGAGGAGGCGGGGCTGGATGATCATCACCCAACTGGCGCTCATCTTCGCAATTTCCGCACTGGGGTTTTTCAACCCTGCTTCCATGCCACTGCTTGTCGCCGCCGCAGCGCTCAGTCTTGCTTTTTTCAGCGCCAGCCAGGACATTGTCCTCGACGCGTATCGGACGGAGTATCTGAAACCTGAAGAACGGGGCGCCGGGGTCGGTGTATGGATCATGGGCTACAGGATTGCCCTTCTGGTGGGTGGCGCCGCGGCTCTCATACTCTCCGATTATGTGTCCTGGAAGATGGTTTATTTGATCATGGGCCTTTTGATGGTCATCGGCTGCATCGCCACGCTCCTCGCTCCCGAACCTCTCAAGATAAATCCTGGGGGCGAGACGGTCGAGGCCCCAGGGAGTCTCTATGAAGCGGCAGTTGCGCCGTTTCTGGAATTCTTCAGGAGACCCGGCTCCCTCGAGATTCTCCTTTTTATCATCCTATACAAGCTGGGAGATATTGCCGCAGCCCAGATGACAACGCCGTATATCCTGAAGTATGTTGGTTTTTCTCGAACAGAGCTGGGGACTATTTACAAGGGCTTCGGCATGGCGGCGACGATCGTGGGTGCCCTCCTGGGAGGCGGCATCATGTCCAGGTGGCCGCTGAAAAGATCTCTCTTTGTCTTTGGTGTGCTGCAGGGGGTATCAATCCTCGCATTTATTCTGCTCGAATTTACGGGCCGCGAGATATGGGCACTGGCCACGGTCATCGGTATTGAGAATTTCTGCGGCGGGATGGGAACGTCGGCATATACGGCATTCCTCATGGGGCTTTGCAACAGAAAGTTTACTGCAACCCAATACGCCTTACTCAGCAGCCTCATGGCCGTGGGCCGCAACGTGACGGGGGCGCCGACAGGTTACCTTGCCGACGCCGTGGGCTGGGTGATGTTCTTTGTCATCTGCACGGCCCTCGCCGTTCCCGGCTTGCTGCTCCTTCTCCGATACAACAAATGGATGGTTGAAATTCAGAACTAAGAAAATGAAAATAACCGGCGACGAGCTATTCACCGGCGTTTGCCCATCTCCGCCACTTCTCAAAATTTGCCCGTCCTTCCCAGACCTCGGTATATGGTATATTGCCGATTCTCTGAAAAAGCGCTCTTGCGGTCTTCTTGTCTCCCGCAACACAAGCAAACCTGCAGAAAAAATTAAGCGTGTATGGAGAATTAGGATAACTCCTTTCAATGTCTATAAAACCCTGTTTCGTCTTTTGCCAAGAGATGTCCGGTTCCCTGAATGTCTTGAATACGCCATGCCCCCAGAGCGTCCATAGAATGCGTGTGTAAATTCCCATCCCCTCCGATGCGGGAGTAAGTTTCACTGCTTCATCCGCAAACCGCTGCCATTCACCTTCTTCGCCATGCCAGCGGGGCAGTAAATAAATGGCTTTCCTAAAATAATAGTCGTAGTATGACGGTTCAAATGATACGGCTTGTCGGAAGAGTGCTTCGTATCTCTCCCTCTCCCAACCTTGTGAGACGGCAATACGGAGAAGAAGGTTATAACGATGCATGCAATCTTTGGATGGATCATCCGGCCGTTTTTTTACAAAGTCATATGCCTTCACCGTCCGTTCGCGCATCAATTTCCATCCCTCATCGGTGACGGTCTTTCCGTAGCCACCGCCACGTGCCTCCCAAGCAAAATTGTGCCATGATTCACCGGCGGCAACTCGTGCAGTTATAGAATCGGGGCACTTCTTCAGCCACCCGTCAATATTTCCAAACAGCTCATTCCATCCATATTTCGCCGGTCTAAACGCATCGTAGAAGGCAGAAAGTTTCCAGCTCCCATCTGTGAATCGCGCCTTGTCTTTGCGAAACCGATTCGCCATCTTCTCCAGGGCATCATATTTTTCCTGATGGAGGAGCGTTTGCACGTCTGCAGTTACTTTGTCCCTTGCGACCGGCCCATCTTTTATTTCGGCTGAAGACACGGTGGTGTTGATTGCGAGCAAGAATGATATTAATAAAAAGTAGCTCCAAATAGACTTGAATATCGCAGCAGATATATTTTCTTTCATTTTGTCCTCCTGCCTTTCTAAGTTTCAGTGAAGCGATTATCTGGTTCTTATTTTCCCTTTCTTATTGCAATGTGAAACGGTTTCTTTCAATGGCTCGAGGGCTTGGGGGTAACCGATGGAAAAGACCTCGAACTCATTTGCTGCAATATCGCAATCTCCATGATCCAAATATGCTTGGATGAGTTTCCGCCATGTCTTAATGCAATTCATATCACCAAGTTGAGAGCATATATTTGCCATCTTGCGTTTTGCATCTTGCTCATACGGGTTTTCGACAAGGCATTGGATATATTGGTCCCGTGCTTTCTCATATTGTCCCTGTGCGACATATTTGTCTCCACGCATATTGTGAATTACCGACAGGACTATTTCGTTATTAATTACGTCTTTTGCTTTCTTTACGGTTCTTTCGGCCTCGTCCAAATCATCTCCATCGTTTCTCAAAAGCAGGATCCAAACGTAGTTGGTGTAAGACGACCCGGTATCTGGCCTTGATTCAACATTACTTTTGAAATACTCGACTGTCGAATCGTAGTCCTTCGTGGTCACTAATATTTCCTCAAGTAACTTCAGCGCCTCATCTTTCTGATAGGCGTATGCAGTTTTTTGGGTGCATTCCAAATTGTCAGTCGCCTCAAGTATTGCCATTTGCTGGTCAGAAGGATTCTTCTTCGTCTCTATCTTCCCCTTATATGCCCTGGCTTTTATCAGATGTGTCAAGCATCCTTTGTAGCCTGTGCCTTCGAATATTTCCGCCTCTCGCAAAGCTCCGTCATAATTTTCGAGACATAGAAGCACCTCGCCTTTGTTATAATGGGCTCTGGAATTACTGGCATCCAATAGAATTGCTTTTCCGATGAAAGACAAGGCTGTTCTGCAAGCAGCCTCCTCGAATTTAAAACGTGAAATATAGCCCCTCATTCGAGTGACGTAGCCGATCCCTACATAGGCTTCAGCGTTGCGACTGTCAAGACTGATTGCTTTTTGAAAAAAGTCTTCCGCTTTTTCATAACTGCACGTACCGGCCTCTATGCACTTCCAACCTTGATCTGCGAGATTTGCCGCGTTCTGCATGTTGTGATCAGATAAGGCGTAGACGGAGTTAGATCCAATAAAGAATAGGCACAGGATAACAACAGGCATACAAAAAATGAGTCGTGCTTTCTTGAAAGCAAGCAAATCGTTCATACACCCGCCTCAAAACTTTCGTTGAAAGGAAACAAGGGTCTTTGATCAATGCGGCATTTGTACCGGCTATTTGAACATGGATTGTGTCATCGTTCCGGAACTGAATACATTGGGGTCCACCATGACATTTATCAAAGATGGCTTTCCGGACCTGCGTGCCCGCTCCAGGGCAGGGCGGATCTGTGCGGGGTCGGTGACATGCTCGCCGTAGCCACCCATGGCCTCGACCACGCGGTCATAACGAAGCGAACTGAGAACATTCGCCACTTCGCCACGCGCCCGGCCGTATCTTTCCATCTGTCCGTAGCGAACCTGATTCCAGGCGGCATTGTTTGCCACGATACCGATTACCGGCATATTGAAGCGTATGAGTGTATCATAGTCAAAGCCGGTCAGGCCGAAGGCCCCATCACCGAAGAGGACAATAACTTCGGTATCAGGCATGGCCGCTTTGGCGGCGATGGCAAACGGCGTCCCCACACCGAGGGTGCCTAAGGGGCCCGGATCGAGCCAGCGCCCCGGTATACACGGTGTGACGATGCTCGCGGACATTGTTACTACGTCCCCGCCGTCGGCGATGAAGATTGTGTCTTCCGGCATGAATGCCTTAATCTCGCTCGCGAGACGCAGGGGATGGATGGGCACGGCATCGGATTCAAGGTACGGCTTGTCTTTATCGAGTAATTTTTTTTCGAGCTGACAAAGTTCATCGAGCCATCCTCCGCCGCGCCGAGAAGTCGTGAACGCTTCCGTGAGCTGCGAGAGTACCGCCTTTATATTGCCCTCGATGCCGATTGCGATTTCCCTGTTGTGTCCAAGTTCACCGTAGTCCAAATCGATTTGAATTACCTTTGCATTTTTCGCGATGCGGTTGCCGTATGCCAGCCTGAAATCAAAGGGTGTGCCGATGACCATGACCACATCGGCCTTGGAAAGAGCGTGCCTTCGCGAGCGAACCATAAAAGAGGGACAATCTCCGGAAAGGCATCCCCTCGCAGCGCCGTTGAGATAGGTGGGGATGCAGGCCTTGTCTACAAATGTCGAAAGCTCGTCATCGGCGCGGCAGTACCATACCTGCGTGCCCGCGATGATGGCCGGCCGCGTGGCCTTTTCCAACAGCTCCGCCGCCTGTTTGATGAGAGCGGGGTCGCCGTACTTACGTCCCTGCGAACGGATGTATGAAGGGAAGGTGACCGTATCCAGATCTATAGCGTTATCCAGCACGTCTATGGGAATTTCGACAAAAGACGGTCCCGGCCGGCCGTTATACGCCTCTCTTAAGGCAGTGGCAATTAATTCGGGAATGCGTTCGGTATCGGAAATAGATATGGAAAGCTTGGTTATGGGCTTCGTGAGCGCAACATGGTCGAGCTCCTGCAGCCCGCCCTTCAGAAGCTGCTTCCGCGGGGCCTGACCGCCGATTACGAGCATGGGCACCTGGTTCCGGAAGGCATTGGCTATGCCGGTTATAGCATCGGTCACGCCGGGACCGGCCGTCACCACAGCCACGCCGGGAACGCCCGTAAGCCTCGTCCACGCCTCAGCGGCATGGGCTGCTGTTTGCTCATGCCGCACGTCGATTATCCTGATCCCCTCATCCACAAAGCCATTATAGATATCGATAATGTGGCCGCCGGAAAGGGTGAATACGGTTGTAACACCTATCTGCTTCAGTGTTTTCGCTGCCAGTTGCCCGCCCGTAATCTTTGCCATCGAGCTTTTCCTCCTGACGTAATGTATATTTTCAATGGGATTATAGGAAAATGGACTCCATGTGTCAAACGATTAACTTCAAACAAGGAGAATAGAAAAAGCGGCAAGGAGAAGCATCCCTTGTGTTGTGATATCCATACCCAGCACCGGAATCAAAAGAAGGCTGCCGAGAAGAGAACCGACGCATCCGCCCAGCAGGTCCGCCGCGTAGAGGGGAGAGATTACCATTCGCTGGTCTTTTATTTCGTAAAGGGTTGCATATGCAAAGATGCCGGCAACAAGAAACCCCGTCCCCATAAGGAGCCATGAAGTCGAGAGCAGGCCCGTTGCGGCGCTCATCGTCAGTCTGGTTGCCGTAACGACGCACAGGAAGCAGAATCCGGCGAGCAGTGCGACGCCATACCATCTGACCAATCTCGGCCGATTGGCAAACCGGGCCATCAATCTCTCGATGCTCATTGCACCGAGAGCAAGCCCCGCCATGAAGCTCATAAGCAGGAGCCCGATATCCTGATAGAGGACTCCGTATTTCACCTGGTAATAAAGAATGAGGATTGTTTCGAGAACCATGCCGAGAAAGCCTGCGGCAGCGACCAGCAGGATACGGCGGCAGGCAGGCACGAAGCGGGAGAGCAGAAATAGAAGAGGTAGGCTGATCCACAACAGCAGCGGCAGGGCAGGCTTTGCAGCGAGCTTGTCCGGAAGGGAAGAAAAATCGATAAGGGCAATGCCGGGGAAGAACTTTGAGAGCCAGATCGTTAAGGCATACTGGTAGCAGACAGGCCTGACATCGGTGTTCGCAGGTGCTGAATCTGTCCGGAGGAGATTTCTAATTTCACCAAACCTGTCATTGGTAAAGAGGTATCTGATGTAATTCGGTGAAACCAGCCGCGTGGCAATTTTTTGATCCAAGAGACGCCGGGACATGATTTCCGGCGTCCGCGGCAACTGCGCATGGGATGCAGTGACAACATTCGTCTGCCCCGGAAGAAATAATATCTCAGGAAAAACAGTTTCGAGGGCGCGGCAGATGCTCACCGTGCGCCGCGTCAAGGGCAATGTCCAGATGTTTTCGGCCGAGCGGAGCCGGAAGGCAAGAATGCCTCCGGGATTCAGTTTCGCTGCGCAAAGTTCGAAGAACTCCTTTGTATAAAAACGGTCTGCTTGGCCTGACGTTGGTTCCGGCATGCCGACGAGTATGAGATCGTATCTACCGCTGTCCTTGAGAAATCGTCGGGGATCGGCAAGGGTAATGCGGACATTTGGTTCCTTGAGAGACTTCTGAATGTCATCTGGAAGATGCCGCATGACCATATCGAGCATGACAGGATTCAGTTCGACGTAATCGATTCTCTTTGGTTTGTATTTCTGCATCTCTCCGACGATCCCTTCGATCCCTCCTCCTAAGATCAAGACCTGCTCGGGATTTGCATGCTGGAGGGCCGCCAGATGTGTGAAGTATTCAGCTTCCGTTCCCTCTGTATCAAAGGCAAGGGCGTCATTTTCGAAAACGGAGATTTGCCCATACGATTGGGCTACTGTGATCCTGCCATAAGGAGAATCCTTGCTTGCGAGCAGATTCGGATGGTTCCAGGCAACCATAAGATGATCGAGGGGAGATCCCTTCCACAGGAGCAAGAGAAGGATACATGCCAAGACTGCTGCCGTCCATTGCAATGGGGATCTTCTCTTTAGTTTTAGAAACACAAGGGGGGTGATGACTGAAGCGAAACCGCATGCAAAGGCAATGGCAAAGTTCTGCATTCCCCATTTGAGGAAAAGGGTTGCGGCGAGGCCGCCCATCAACCCGCCGAGACTTTCGATGGCGTAGGCAATGGCCAGCGTTTTCCCTTTCGCGACGTACAACTTTGCGGTGAACTGGAATAGAATGCCGGACAGCATCCCCGCAGGCATGAGTGAAATGACCGCAATCGTAAATTGCTGGAGAAAGCTGAGGTATGCGCCGGGCACGCCCCCCACGAGGAGACGGCTAGCGCGGATGAATACGATATCCAGGGGAAGAATAATTCCGAAGATGATAAAAAGGAGCGCCAAGGCTTTACCTGATGGAAAAGCAGTGCGGCGGCCGGCAAGCGCTCCGATGGCTGTCCAAAAGAGCCAGACGCCGAGTGCCAAGAGGTAAATCAACTCGACTCCGTAGAAGGAGACGTTTAATTCCCTGAGCAGTACGATCTGACCCAGGATAGAAACGAGCCCAATGGAAAAAAGTGAGATGATCATGGAGATTACTTGAAGTCTGCCTCGCTGAAGACCACTGCTTGGAAGGTTAACAATTGCGCACCCTGTTTCCAGCATCCCCGGGGGAGACCCGCTTTTGCACAGAGGTTATCGAGCGTTTCTTCACGGTTCCATTTCTGTTCCGTAGCCACCTGGGGAAGGAAGACCGCCGAATGTCCCTGTTTAACGAGGAGAACACCGTCCCGCCCGACGACTATTTCCGCAGCACCGGACACCTCTTTCAACGGAGTAAGTACCGATATTTCAATTTCGATTTCACGGAGTTCATCGGCAGTCACCGGGTTGAAGCGACTGTCATCGAATGCTGCGTGCCAAGCCATGGCACCTGTGAGGTTCCCGAGCGGTTCATCTCCTATTATCCGGCCTATGCAACCGCGTAGTTCATTTCTCTTCTTGAGGGTTACAAAAACGCCCCGTGGCTGTTGCAGACTCGTACTGAAGCCCCTGGCGAGTGGAACTGTATCAGTCGAAAATGTTCTGGATATGGTTTCCCTCGCAAAGGCAAGCAGGGCCTTCTTGTCGGAGGGGCTAAGCAATTCGGAAAAAGGGGCAGGCGAGGGAGCATCTATTTTACTTATGTCCTTTCCGTTAGCGTTCTTTGTCAGGACAACGGCGCCATAGCCGACGACCTCCGACCGATCACCGATGGAAACATCCCCCGAGTTGGCATAGCTGACAATTACGCCGCGTGTCGCGCCCAAAGATTTCGCCGCTGCCATCGCTGCCATGACGGGCGCCTCACCACAGGCGCACGTATAAAGCTTGGGAATGCGTCTATCCATCTGCGATTGAATCACTGATTGGAATAAGGCAGGGTCAAGCGTTGTAATCGCCTTGAGAGTCTCCCTGTCTACTGCGACGGCATCATCCACCGCCGGATAGTGGGAAAGGTCGGAACTGGCGACTATCAATGCGCGCCTGTTCTTCACAACTTGTGCCAGGGCCTGGCCGAAGCGCGTGCACATGCCTACATCCGGAGAGCCAAGAACAACAGGGACGATCTTTGCCTCAGGAAAGACGACCTGGACAAACGGCACTATCACTTCCACGGAGTGTTCACGCGCGTGGATGGATTTATCCAACACGCAATCGCCGGGATCAGCCGTCATGAGTTGGGCTACGACTTCTCTCTCTATCGTAGCGATGCCAAGCGGCGTGCGGAATCCTGTCCCCGGATGGAGAGAAATTTTTTCAAACCCCGGCGTTGTGTGATTTGTTCCCAGGATGACGATCACGTCATACTGTTTGTCCTTAACCTGCGCAAATGCGTCGGCGCATATCTGGCCGGAATAGATGTAGCCCGCATGCGGGACAATAATGGCTACGACATCTTTGGTCTTGGCCGGTCGGGCGTCCTCCAGGAATTTTTCAATAGCGAGCTTCAGTTTGGATGCGGATTCCGGGTAGAACTTTCCCGCCACTGCAGGTTCGCGAACATCGGCGTCCGGCGCTTTCGTGGCCTGACACGCAAGAGCAAAACCAAGACTAATGACGAATAATAGAATACACCATCTTAGTATTTTCATATCTCGATGACCTCTTTCTATACCCAAACGCCCGCGATTTTCCGGCTGCAGAATTTGCAGCGCCCATTTCTTATACTCATCTCCGTGACAAAAAAGCCCTGCCTCTGTATCAAGACTTTTTTACAGCTCGGACAATAAGTGTTATCCCCCGGATGACTCGGAACATTTCCCACGTACGGATAGTGAATGCCCTTGCTGAGAGCCATGTCACGAGCACGCTCGAGAGTGGCTACAGGCGTGGGTGGGAGATTGAGCATCTGGTATGCGGGATGGAAGCGGGAGAAGTGCAAAGGCACATCGGGGCCGCACTCTCCCAATACCCATTCCATCAACTCCAGGAGCATCTTGTCGGAATCGTTTAATGTGGGAACCACGAGGTTAACGATTTCGAGGTGGGCGCGGCTCTTGGCTATCTGTTTGATGCCCGCAAGCACAGGCTTCAGCTCCGCGCCGCAAACGTTGCGATAAAAATCTTCGCTGTAACCCTTCAGGTCTATCTTGATCGCGTCGAGAACCTTGCACATTTCCGCAAGAGGCGCCTCATTCACGAATCCGCAGCTTATCAATGCACAGCGGAGGCCTTGTTTCTTCGCATCCTTGGCGATGTCCAGCATGTATTCGGCAAAGACCGTTGGCTCGTTATATGTAAAGGCTATGACACGCGCCTTGCTGGCAGACGCTGATCTGGCGATCTTCTCCGGTGGGACATAAGCACTCTGATAATCCTCCGGCCTCGCCTGAGAGATTTCCCAGTTCTGGCAGCACTTGCACTTCAGCGGGCATCCGGCTGTAGCAAGGGAATACGCTTGGGCGCCGGGGAGGAAGTGATAAAAGGGTTTCTTCTCTATCGGATCGACATGGATGCTGACAGGGCGGCCATAGACAAGACTCCTCAGCCCCCCCTTAACGTTCACGCGCGTGTGGCATTTGCCCCGTTCGCCGTCAGCGATAACACAGTTGTGGGGGCACAGGAAACATCTCACGGTGTTGTCTTTGTGCAGCGAAGTCCAGTAACGCGCCCTGGGTGCCGACTGCACCAGCGCATCTATCGCATCTGTGGAATTGCCTGCGAGAGCGACGCCCAGTTCACCGCCTGACAAAAGCCCCTGCCAGAAAGGATCTGAGAGAACTATGCCTGCGCCGCCAATGATGGGGGCAAGCCTCACGCAGTTTGTCAAAAAATCACGCCTTGATATCATGATGTCTCTAAGAGATTTCTCCGTGTAGTACAAAGCACCATACCGACCTAATATGAGTATAAGAGAAATGAGTGCGGTAAGTCAATGGGGGGAAACGACAGCCAATCATATTGACGAAAAGGGCCGGGAGAATGTATAGTGTAAACAATTAGAGGGAGCTCTCATTCAACATGGCAAAATTTTCCGATACGGTAACATTTATTACTGGAGCCTCGTCAGGTATAGGGGCAGCGTTGGCCCTCGAGGTTGCGCGTCAGGGCGGTGATGTGGCGCTGGTTGCACGTCGCGAGGAACGATTGCATAAGCTTGCCCGGGAGATTGCGGCAATGGGACGGCAGGCGCTCGTGGTTCCCTGCGACGTCAGCAATGATGATGATCTTCAGGCTGCAGTAGAAGAAGCTGTAGATCAATTTGGCCGCATCAACTATGTTGTTGCCAATGCCGGGTTCGGTGTTGGGGGACGCTTTGAAAAGCTGACGGTTGAAGATTTCCGGCGTCAGTTTGAGACGAATGTCTTCGGCGTGCTGAAAACCGTTTACGCGACGCGGGAACACCTCACTGCCTCTCACGGATGTCTCGTAATCATCGGCAGCATTAACGGCTATATCGCAACTCCGCGCCTGTCAGCGTATTCAATGAGTAAATTTGCGCTCCATGGGCTTGCCGCATCGCTCCGGCACGAGTTCCGGCGACAGGGCGTAGGCGTGGTCCTGATTGTTCCCGGTTATGTGCAAACAGAGATCCGTCAGGTTGATAAATTGGGTGTGCATCATCCTGAAATGAAGGACCGCGTTCCCGCATGGCTACAGATATCGCGCGAAGAGGCTGCGCGCCAGATCGCACGGGCGATGTACAGGCGTGAGCGTGAGAGGATTATTACCGGTCACGGCAAGATCGCAGTCTTCCTTCAGCGTCACTGCCCGAGATTCATGTCCATGATTATCTCCCGGCTGGGTGCAAAGGGTCTCATCTGACTCATCTTCTGAAGTAAGCCAGAACCTTATCGAGAGAGAGGCAGTTCAGGATATGCCTGGGCTCGCAGCCGCCGCGGCGGGCGAGGCCGGTACCGAAGCGCATCAGTTTCAACTGGCCTGCGATGTGGGAATCCGTTCCGATGGCAAGCATAATGCCCAGCTCCCGGGCGCGGTGGATGTGGATGTCCTTGAGGTCGAGGCGGCTCGGCATGGCGTTGATCTCCAGCGCCTTTTTGTGTTTCACTGCTGCCTTGAAAACGGCTTCCATATCGACGGCTGTCGACTCCCGCTCGCCTATGAGGCGGCTCGTCGGGTGTGCAATGATATCAATTTGGGGATTTTCAATCGCCCTTATAATGCGCCGGGTGACGCGCTCCTCGCTCTGATTGAAAGATGAGTGAATTGCGCCGATGACGCAATCAAGCTCCGCCAACATGCTGTCAGGCATATCGATGGAACCGTCCGCTCTTATATCAACCTCCATGCCGGAGAGGATGCGAAAGCCTTTTAATTTCTGATTGAGCCTGCGAATTTCCTGAATCTGTTCCTTCAGACGTTCTTCCGTCAGGCCGCGCGCAATGCCCAGTCCTTTGGAATGGTCGGTAATCGCCATATACTTGTAACCTTCATTCTTAGCAGCCATGGCCATTTCTTCGATCGTATTGTTGCCGTCGCTCCACTTCGAGTGTGCATGAAAGTCTCCCTTAATATCCCGGAGATCGACGAGGCGGGGGATTTCGTGTTTTTCCGACAGTTCGATTTCCCCCTGATCCTCCCTGATCTCCGGAGGGATGTATTGCATCCCGAGGCGCTTGTAGAAGGCCTCTTCCGTGGTGAATTTTTCCAGCTTGTCATGCGCGACATCCGTGATTCCGTATTCGCTGAGCTTGAGCCCCTTCTTCTGGCACTTCGTCCGCAGGGTGATGTTGTGCTGTTTGCTCCCCGTAAAATATTGCAGAAGAGATCCGAACGAGTCATGCTCCACCATCCTTAAATCCGCCTGGAGGCCGGGTGAGAGGATGACGCTCGCCTTGGTCGGCCCTTTCGCGAGGACTTCGTTTACAACGGGGAGGGCGACAAATTTATTGATCACATTCTCCGGATTGTCGGCTGTCCCCATGATATCTATATCCCCGACTGTTTCCCGGAAGCGCCGGAGGCTCCCGGCGGGGATCATGTTCTTCACCCCCGGGAGTTTGCTGAGACTATTTAAGATGTCTTCGACTATAGGCAGGGCTTGACCGATAGGGATGCGCTGATCCTTGCGGCGCATGGCCTCAATCTTGTGGAGTATGTTTTGAGCGGTCTTGTCCCCCATCCGGAAGAGATCGGCAACCTTTCCCTCCTTGATCGCTTCTTCGAGTTGGTCTGCGGATGTTATCTTCAGCTCCGACGAAAGACGGTGCGCCGTCTTGGGGCCGATGCCGGGAATCTCCAGAAGCCGCGTTATGCCTTCGGGAAATTCGTGTTTGAGGCTTTCGTAGGCCCCGAGCTTTCCCGTCTCTATCAGTTCAGTGCTCTTTTTTGCTATTGCGTCACCCACGCCGGGTATTTTCTGAAAGTCCTCTCCCTGTTCCAGCATGACTGCCATCTCTTTGGGAAGGTGCTCGATAACCTGGGCGGCACGCCTGTAGGCACGTATCTTAAATACGTTTTCCCCCTTCAGTTCGAGAAGGTCGGCCATATCGTGAAACACTCTGGCGATTTCTGAATTCTTCATATCACAAATATCTCGCTATGTAATTGAACCAGCGCTGCATCAGCCGACAATTATATTATTCAATATATCCCAATTCCGCAATGCTAAATTGAGGCTCTCCGCAGTAAACTGCGGAGGATCTTCGATCCTTAAGGAATAATAATATTCCCCAAGCGCTCGCTGCCGGATTGAATGAGACCTGTCTTCGGTAGTGGGTCAGTTTGGAAGGTTGACACGGGGGTGAAATTATGAGAAGAAATTTTAACCCTGTGCAATGGAGAAAATTTTTGAATCCAGTTGATTGGCTTGCGTGGTTTTATGGAAGATTTTTTCTAAACCATCCATATAGAGGATGGGCAGTGTTCGTTTGTATTACTTTTGTTGTCGTATTAATTATAGCGACCGCTTTATGGGTTAGGGCAATTGATAAATATAATGAAGAACACCCAAAGAAAGATCAACCATCAGCACAGGGCGATTCCGCCAAACCTCCTGAACAAAAAGCACAAATTGAGCATCTACAGACCTGGCAAAACGTCACAGCAAGCAGAGCGCTACGCGTGACATATTACAACACGACAAGTAGGACAATGATTGTGTCTATAAGAGCTACGGGTGTAGCCGCACTGGTTAATGGAAATCTATGCAGTGCAGCATCGTCTTCTGCCTCAGGGCAAAGTCAAATTGCCTTTGACGTTCCTCCTGGTTCGGCTTATCTTGTTTTACCCAATAATGGCAACCCAACGTTAACCGGTTGGGCTGAGCTTCGTTAAACATAGGTGTGCCCCCGCTAGGATTCGAACCAAGATAACCAACTTAGCGAGAAGGTGCTTTATCCATTAAGCTACGGGGGCACAAAATGAGAACGGGGTTTGTGACTTGCCCTAGTGCCACGCGCCCCGTTCCGGTTCTTGATTCTATTTCACCTTCTCGCTGATTTGATGATACTCCTTTGCTATATCGTGTCAATAAAAATCTTACTATTAGACTAACTCTATAATATCTTTAATGTTCCATACATGATCGGTAATGCCCGCTTCCATTGCAGGGGTTACCCTTAACGTCTGATGAATTCTGCAAAAGTTATAGTACATGAAATGCAGAGACACAGCATGGGCAAGGTTCTCTACCTTTTTTGAAAAGGCATTTGTAAGTCTTGTAAATCTTCTCATTCCCATTCTCATTGTTAGATTCTGCCTTTCCGCATAACTTGTCGAAACCTTCTTGGGGTCGGGAAATCCTGTTATTAATTTTTTCTCCGCGCCATTGCATTTTGCCGGACTGTAGCGAGTTTGTTCTTGGGTCGATTCGTACAGCTTGTGAAGCATTGCATAGTCTATGTCTCCGGCAAAAGCATCTTCAACCGCAGTTAAATAAGGTCTATGGCCGTCCGTTGTTAATTGGATTCTGTGAGCAAGGCGAGAGGCTAAGTCATTGATGAAAGCCTTTGCGGTAGCAGTATCACGATTTCCAATAAACCATGAGGGAATAAGTTTTGTATCAGCACAAATGGCTGTCCATGTCCAAACATCACCATATCCAAACTTGCCGCGTTTATCTTTCGGCACATTCTTTTCTTTCGCATAGCAGAAAGACCAGATTTCATCACACTGAATATTCTTGCAAGGTAGATTCTTAAGAACCTTGTCTTGATAGTTTGAACAGGCTTCGCCTACTTCTGCCAGTAGCTTGACAATCGTATTCTTTGCAACTCCTGTCATGCGTACTGTGGCGCGGATGCTGTTTCCCTCAACAAGGCAGCTTATAACTTGTACCCTTTTTTCTACGCTTAGTTTGTTCATGGTGTGCCCCCTCAAGTATGTTCCTTACTGACCTTTATACTTGAGCGCTCAAGCATTGTCAAGTAAAATATCACATGGAATCAAAAAAATAGTTTGCGCCAAATTATGCTGGATTTACCTTTGATGCATCAACAGACAAGGGCATTTCTTGGGGGACTTTCACAATGCCGATATTAATAATAGGCACGATCGCGGCGGGAGAATATTGATTTTCTCCGGTTTGGATGTTGGCGGCGGATATTCCAAATTCAACGCTTATCTGCCATTGACCTTCATGCAGACCTTGATATTTAATTAATGCTTCGGCAATCTCTTTGTGGTTGAAATTATAACCTGATGTTTCTGACATAGCATTATCCTCCTATTTTACTGCAACACTCAATGTCTCTTTGGTTTGAAATGCTAAACTTTCCGGAGTGGCTGTATTTGATATGATGATGTCTTTAAATGCCTTTGGATAGATATATATATTACCTGCGTTGCTATTTGCGGTCTTCGCTGTTTGATCAGCCTCTTTAATAGACCAAAAATCACTGGGCTTGCCTTGTCTTTCCCAACAAATTTTAAATATCTCTGAATCAATGGGACCCCTTCTATTTTCCGGGTCACCATCCGAATAAGCTACTATCGATATTTTCATCCCAAGCGCCCTGGCAAACTTTACCATAGTGTTCAGTGTAATATTTCCGGGATGATTTATTACTTGAGAAATATATCCTTTGGTTTTTCCAAGAATAGTGGCAAGTTTATCTTGAGTAATATCGCCCATGTTCTTTTCCAATTGATCGATAAAATCTACCGCAATCCTAAATATATAATCTTTAGTATTTCGTTCCGTCCAATGCATCTTTGATCTCCTCAAAAAAAGCATTAACAGCTTTTCGTGCATCAATGTTCGTTCTAATTTCTTCTACGTCTTTTAAGTTCACTGTATCCGTTTCATGTTGTTTTTTCACGGCATGATTTATCAATATGCAAGCAAGGTATCTTTGGTTTGATGCTATTGGATGACATAAAAAACCATACAGCCTTTGTTCTAATTTTTTCTCTTTAGATTTGAAAACATAACAATTCGTATATATGCCTCCAAATTCTGACCTCGACCATCCATGATACCATTTATCATTTTGTTTACCTTGTACCCATTGATCAAATCTTGTGCTGAAAAAACTTCTGGTATTTTGATTCAATCCATCAAAGGCATCCTTTGCCGTAACTCTTTTATTACCAGAAATAAGAAAGGCAACGCCGCGTCTGGGGTGTTGTGAAGTTTCAAGCTCAGTAATTTCATAAGAAACTTTGTTCTGCATAGTTTAGTTATAACTAAACCAAGTGTCAAGCATTATTTTCCCCACCTTGCCTGTGCGGCTTTGCGGGCGATTTCAATACGTTTTTTCTTTGTGAGATTTTTTGATCTGGCAGGCCCGCCCTTTAATCCACCTAAACGACCAAGGGCGACGGCGGCAGGATTCTTTTCTTTGGTGGGTTGTTTTGGTTGATCTTCGCCTGTAGCTTCTTTAACGATGGAAGCGGCAAGTTGGCTTATGTCTCGTGGTCTTTTAGTTTTCTTCATGGCCTGAGCATACTAAAGCGGTCAAGCAATGTCAATAGCTAATAAAATGAAACTGACCCACTACCCTGTCTTCCTTTACATTGAGATAAATCGCAAGAGATGGTAAATAGAACAGTAAGAAATAATGTTATGCCCTTTGTTTGTTAAATTCTCTTCCTTGAACCAAAACGATATGAATTGGGGATCTGCCTTATGAATTACCTTACCGAAGTTATTTTTTTCCTGCCGGGGGCCTGTCTGGGTGCAGTTGGCGTTTATCTACTGCTGAGATCGAAAGGAGCCACTCTCGCGGAGCGACTCAGAAACAGGGAGACGCAAGTGCAGGAATTGCAGTCTTCTCTCGATAAGACAAAGGAAGAGGTTGCCGGTCTCCGCGAGGAGGTTAAACTTCAGTCGGACAGACGCTCAGCTGTGGAGGAGAAGTGCACACGCATACCTGAGATGGAGTCTGCAATGCTGCTCAAGGAAAAGAGGCTCACGGAGATAGAGGCAGAGAATGCGGATCTAAAGATAAAGCTCTCAGAACTGGAGACGCGACTTGTAGAAGAACGAAAGGCGGGAGAGGAAAAGCTCAAGCTTCTTGATGAGGCGCGGGAGAAATTGTCCGATGCATTCAAGGCGCTCTCTTCAGATGCACTCAAGAGCAACAATCAATCCTTTCTCGAACTGGCAAGGGAGACCCTGGAAAGATTTCAGGATTCCGCCAGAACCGATCTCATGACAAGGCAGAAGGCCATTGATGATCTCGTTAAACCCTTGAAGGAGTCTCTGGAAAAAGTCGATAACAAGATCATGGAAATCGAGCATGCACGCACTACCTCCTATGTTTCTCTCACGGAGCAGATAAAATCGCTCGCCTCTACCCAGAACCTGCTTCAGTTGGAGACGACGAACTTGGCCAGGGCCCTCCGTGCCCCTACCGTGCGCGGGCGCTGGGGTGAAATCCAATTGAAGAGGGTTGTGGAAATTGCCGGCATGCTCGAATACTGCGATTTCCTGCAGCAGGAATCTGTTACAACTGAAGACGGTCGCCTCAGGCCGGATATGATCATCAAGCTTCCCAATATGAAGAACATCGTGGTGGATGCAAAGGCCCCGCTGCAGGCTTACCTCGAATCGCTGGAATGTCAGGATGAGGCTGGCCGTGTCGTAAAATTAAAGGAACACGCGCGGCAGATACGCACGCACCTCACGAACCTGGGGGCGAAGACATACTGGGACCAATTCAAGCCTACTCCCGAGTTTGCCGTTTTGTTTCTGCCCGGCGAAACATTCTTCAGCGCGGCCCTCGAACATGACCCGGCCTTGATCGAGTTCGGCGTCGATCAGCGTGTTATCCTGGCAACGCCTACCACCTTGATCGCGCTTCTGAAGGCAGTTGCCTACGGCTGGCGTCAGGAGAAGATTGCTGAGAATGCAGAGGAGATAAGCAGTTTAGCCAAGACGCTGTATGATCGCATCGGTGTATTGGCCGAACATTTTTTCAAGATGGGAAAGAGTCTCGATCAGACGGTGGAGCTTTACAACAAAGCCGTCGGCTCTCTTGAAGGGAGAGTGCTTGTTACGGCGCGGAAGTTCAAAGAACTCGGAGCCTCGACAGGCGCAGATATCGTTGCTCCGGAAAATATAGACAGGTCCACCCGATCGCTGCAATCACCCGAAATGTCCGTTGACCCGGTTGAGTTGGATGATAGCAAAGATTAATTCGAAGGAGGTTCTTATCCCGCTAACTCTTGAAACGTGAATGGCAATTGCTGGAGGTGAAGATGAAAAAATCGACATTCAGTCTAATTCCGGTGATCTTAATTAATTGCCATCTCAGTGTGCTCAGCAAAAGAAGAGGCTTTTCTTTATCAATCTACGCCGGATTTTCCCACCGTAAGAGATGCATCTCAATCATCGATAGCGATATTCATGCAAGCCGGCCCTCAACCAGAGATAAACGCCGTAGAGTTTTCGTCCGACGGACGTTTCTTGTTAGCCACGGGCAATGGTAATGCGAAGATCTGGGATGTGGAATCCGGCAGAGAGTTCAGGACTTTCTATGGTTTCAACGCCCAATTTGCTTCTGATAGCTCTGATGTAATTGTGGATGGCAAGCTTCTGAGCATCAGCAGCGGAGAAGTGATAAAAAAGATGGGGCTCGGAGGGGTCGAAGCTGCCAGATTCATCTCCAAAGACTTACGTTACTATTTGAATCCGGCTATTGATCATGCAACGTTGTATGATTATGCAACAGGGAAAGAGATATGGCGTCTTGGCGGCCATCAGGGAGCTGTTGTTACTGCCGCCTTTTCGCCGGATTCAAGGTACGCTGTGACGGGAGGCGACGGTTCCGACAAGACTATCAAGATGTGGGACCTATCCACCGGCAGAGTAATAAGAACGTTTGTTGGTCACTCAGCCGGCATTAATGCGGTTGTTTTTTCTCCTGATCTCCGTTACCTCGTATCGACAGGGACGCAGACGAGGACAACAAGAGCTTACGTAATGTGCGATACAAAAGACCCCGATATAATTATATGGGATGTCTCAACGGGCAAGGAGTTGCGGAGATTGAGAGTTCGGGACGACTGCATATTTTCATTGGCCTTTTCACAGGACGGGAAGCATATCGTATCAGGAAGTTGGAATGGTGTCGTAAAGCTGTGGGATGTGAAATCGGGAAATGAAATAAAGACATTCCGTACCCCATCAGGCGGGGTGACAGCCGTCGCCCTTTCAAACGACGGCCGGTATATTGTTGCCGGATGTAGAGACGATTTTGGTATTGTAATGTGGAAGATTTCAACAGGGCAGGTTGTAAGAGTGATCCAGAGAAACCTGGATTATATTGCTGATATTGCCTTTACGCCGGATGGCAATCGTCTGTTATCCACAAGCCGGTTAAGCCCGCCTCGGCTTTGGGACCTGACCTCAGGAACACTGCAAACGACATTTACGGACCTGCCGAGAGATCTAATGGGAGCGCCGATGAAGGACATGGTGATCATGGACGACGGCGACAAGGTGCTTTCCAGAGTGGGTGGTTCCGTCTATATTTGGCAGATTTCTACAGGCAAGGTACTGAAAAAAGTTTCGAATGTGTTGGGAAGCTCCGTTTCGTTTTCACAAGATGGCCGTTACGCCCTCGCCGGCGGCGAGAACAGAATTGACATGAGGAGTTTTCAAAGAATCGGCGGCAACAGGATTGACCTGTGGAATCTTGACAGAGGGCGTGTCGTCCAGTCTTATACCTCTAACGCGCCTGGCGGATTGTTTTCGAGTACCATTTTTTCTCCTGACAATAAGCACTTCCTTACTGTTAACCATGATAAGACCTGTACGCTATTTGATATAGCGACAGGCAAGGAAGTCGCTAAGTACGATATGCATCGTGGGGGATCATCTCCCCACCTGCCCGCTTTTTCTCCCGATGGAAGATATCTGTTCTTTGGTTTGGACAATTTGCGCAACCTTGACTTGAGAGAAGTTGCAACAGGCAAGCAAGTAGGTTTTCTTTTTCGTTCTTTTCAGGACGTTCTTATTGCCCCTCATGAGAAGAGGGTCACGGACGAATCGCGTAATGATACCATAATTTACACAACATCCGTATTTTTTGATCTTACGCCTCATTGCACTTTTTCAGCGGACAGTCGCCGCATTCTTGTGGAGTGGGGAAACAAATTGGTGCTGCTGGACATTCCATCAAGGAAACTAATTAAGGTCATCCCCCTTGAATCAGGAGCTGGAAATTTCAGATTGACTAAGGACGGGCGATATATAGTTGCTGCATCATTATCATCGAGGACGGGTGTCGGCGAAGGAAGTCAGGTCTACCTGTATGATGCTGCCAGTGGTGCGTCCATTGCCAAATTCTTTATGTTTGCTGACGGTGAGTGGGTTGTAATGCTTCCCGATGGTTACTACAACGCCTCTCAAAACGCGCATAAGCATATCAATGTGAGAAAAGAAAGACAGGTCTATGGCATTGATCAATTCTATGATGTCTTTTACCGTCCCGATATAGTGGCAGCAAGACTGAAAGGGGAAGACATCAGCGGACTGGAGACGGTCACGCTCGACAACGCTATCGCGTGCCCACCGCCTGTCACGGAATTCACTTCCCGGCTTACTGGCACGGACCAGCCGAAGATAAAGGTCTGCTACAAGGTCAACAGTACCGGTTGCGGTATCGGAGAGGTCAGGCTATTCCATAACGGAAAGCTTGTCCAGTCTGACGGATATTATAAAGAGATTGTAAGATCCACTGCTGATAAAACTCAATTGGCAGCATTGGACAGTAAGACTATTTACGAGGATATGCGAAGCATAACTGTTAAAGGCAAAATTGATTCCGCTCCGACATCAAGCAAAGCCAAAGGAGATGTCTTGGAGGACTGTGGAGAGATAGAACCAGTTCCCGGGGAGAACGAGGTGAGCGTTTCTGCGTTCAATAGAAGCAATACCGTTCAGAGTTTTATGAAGACGATCAGCTTCAATTCAAAAGTAAAACGTGAAGACCCTCATCTCTATATCCTTGCCGTTGGTATCGACCGGTATAAAGACGGTACTGTCAATCTGAAATACGCTGTAAAGGATGCGGCAGAACTGGAGGGGAAACTCAAGGCACAATCCGCGACAATATATAAGCCCCGGAATATCCACTACGCGCTGCTGACCGACGGCATGGCGATCAAGAAAAACATTGCGAATAAGATCGATGAATTTTCCAAAACAATGAAGCCCCCGGACAGTTTCATCCTCTTTGTAGCGGGACACGGGCTTCTTTTACAGAACCAATATTATATGCTTACCCATGACTACGACGGCCAAATAAATGGGAACAATATGATCAGCTCCAATGAAATCGTGGAAATATCCAAGAAGATAAAATCCCTTAGTCAGTTGTTTATCTTCGACACGTGCCATGCAGGCGGTGTGGACTATATCATATCCGGTCTATATGACGCCCGGATGTCAGTACTTGCAAAGAAGATGGGGCTTCATATTTATGCATCGGCGAGTGACAAACAGGCCGCCATGGATGGATACAGAGGCAATGGGCTGTTCACACATGTGCTGCTGGACGGACTGAACGACAAACGTGTCGCCGATACGAATCATGATGGGGAGGTGAGTATAGTGGAACTGGGTGCATACTCAAAACAGAAGACTTCGGCAATCTCCAGGGAAATCGGCCACAGCCAGACACCCCACATCATAGATTTTGGGAAGGACCATCCTATATATCATTTGAAGTAAAAGTCGGCTCTCTCGAACAGCGCGTGTGGGTTACGGCGCGGAAATTCAAAGAACTCGGTGCCTCGACAGGCGTAGATATAGTTGCTCCAGAAACTATAGACAGGTCGAGGGTTTCCAATGGGGTCTGATCAAGTTAAGCATTTGGTATCATGAAGAGTCGCATCAATAAGTAATCTGCTATTGGCTTTAAACAGTCAGATTTGACCCTGAAAATGTACTTCTAAAAGTTGAACCTATGTCCAACAGCGCCTATGAACTTCGCGTGACATCATTTCCTTACTGCAACCCATTTTGATACACAAAACAATGCTCTAAGGTTTGAAAATACGTTCTTATGAAACATAATTTACGATATTTAGAATACTTAACTTGGTCCGACCCTGATTATGCGACCCTCTGCTTCTATTTTGTTTCACCTGGTCATCTACTAAATGGCTCCTTGTCTTGATTTCTCATGATTCCATCAGCTGCTCTGGTGCGCCAATGGGAATAATATCTGAGGGGCATAACAAGACCAAAGAAGGGGATGATATACATGGCAGCCACTATGGGTTCGATAGGGCCGAAAAACTCAGAGGAAAAAACAATCACCAAAACATTATTCATGTTGCCTAACATGACTGCACCGGCCAGTTGATTCTCCACAGAACTTTTCCAAAAGAAGAGAATCCCGACGGTGCAGCAGATCGCCGACAGCACCACGGCTACTGCAAATGCCATGATAATGATGATGGGCTCTTTTTTAAAAAGAGGTGAATACCGGCAAAAAATCCCCAGATTTATTATGGCAAAAAGCACAAGAGAAATGGGAAACTGCCGTCTCATCAAATGCTTCAACAGTCCCGGGGTAAGGCGTCTCAGGCCTTCAACGACTAAAATGGGGACGAAGATTACCAGCATAAGCATGCGGACCATGGCGATTAGCGACAGCTCCGCATGCTTCGCTGCAACAATATGGATGAGAGCCGGTAAAGTGATGGGCACAAAGACCGATGTGATCACGACGACCACCAAGACAAGAGGGCTATTGCCTTTTATCAGGTTAGATATGAAAGGGGCCACAACCCCCGTGGAAACACCTATCAAAAGCAATGAGGACAGGGCATAGGTCGGGGCAAAAACCTTAAATATATAAAATACGACCACAGGCAGAATCAGGCTTTTCAGAACGGTAAAAGTCAAGATCGTCTTGCTATGGTCTTTCAGCATCCTCCACACAGCATCCAGTTCCATGGAAAGGTAACTGAGAGCAAAAAGGACCATCAGACAATAAATAGGCAGGGATTGGAAAAGAGAACTTAAGTGGGGGAAAATGATCCCTGCCGCCATGGAGGAAAGGACTACGATGAGAAGCAAGAGATCATTTACACGAAATGGAAGTTGCATGTTTGATAGAGCGTATCGATTAAGGTTTTAATTTCCGCAACATATGAAGCTCATTTTGCCAGATTGATGACTCAATCACTTGTGTATTGCGTAACACTCTAACTACACCTCCCAAAAGTACTTGGTTCTTCCTGGTGGATACGTCCTGTATTCTCAGTCAACTGTCAATCTTAGTCCTCTGCGAGGCGGCAAGAGAAAATTTGTGCCTTAGACCGGTGTGTCACACCCTACGTGCGGTATTTGCGGAATAGATGATGTGCCGCAAGCACTGGATGTTTGAAAGTCATCCTCGGCCTCGCAAATCGCATCACATCTCTTATTTGAGATCGCATGCCCGGCTTGAAGCAGTGAACTGTGCATTCAGCGCAAACAGGTTTATTGACTCCGAACGTGCATTTTCTTATCCTGTCCTGGGCATAAGCGGATAACTTCTTGCACCCTTCGCAAAGTTCGCATCTATGATGGTGATGCTTGCAGAACATCTCCACCATTATGCAAATCGTTTTAATTTCTTTCTCCAAATTATTCCCCATAAATCAGGAAGAGGTGACATCCATGATGTCACCCCGCGCTCCTTCTTAACAACTCCCTGAGCTTCTACACTACGGAAGGTGGCATATTTTTGAATACGCGCCCGTCCGGCGAGTACTCGACAATCTCGCCGTTTTCCTCGATCATGACGGTGAGAATGGAATTGACTTTCTTTTTCCTCGCGGAGGCGATAACTTCCTGTATCGTCTTGTAGCGGGAGAGCTCCTCGATTGTCACCAGCGTAGGAACCACCATATCAAATTCTCTCCTGCGGAAGCCTTCGAGAATCTTGTTCGGGGTAAGCCAGACGTGTCTCGTTAATTCAATGCCGTCGTGAAGGGCCTCCTGGTTTGCCGGCGCCTCGGCAACAAAGAACCTGACATCATACCGGTGCGGCAGGAATTCTGGTGTGATCCAGTGGGAAAAATAGTGAAGACGATCTGTGGCGAGCGTCAGTCCTTCCGTGAGGAGTATGGTTCTTAGAGTGATTTCTCCCGTCTGCAATTTCTCGCGATAAGAGCGGAAGCGGCTCCGGACATCGTCCGAATCGAAGGACATCAATTTTTTATCCCTATGATAGGCCATGAGCAGGCCGACTTCTTCAAACGTCTCCCTGATGCCTGCCACCCATGCACCCAAGGCCTTCTCTGACGACGACATGTCGTGAAAGATGGCCTGCGCCTTCTTCGCGTCCATGCCTGCGCAGAGGCTTTCCATGTCTGGTGAATAATCTTCCTGATCGAGACAGCCTCCGGGGAACACATACGAGCCCGGGACGAATTTGCTGTCCATGTGTCTTAAGACCATGAGGACATCAAATGCTCCCGGGTCCCTCAGTGATTGACGGAGGATGATTACCGTTGCGGCGTCTTTCGGTTTAACGGCCATATTTCTTAACTGCTGGGATATTAGTATTCCGCAAATCGTCTGAGACGATGTGACACTAAGGCATCACACACTTAGGGGTGCAAAAGATGTCTACGATTTGTCTTTTATTATATTAAAGGAATCAAATCTGTTTGTAAACCCCTTTATGGCAGGAGATGCTGACCACGTTCATCGGATATGCAAACGAACTTTTCTTGACTGGGGGTGCATATGTAATATACGCTGATTATTAATGCGAAGAAACGACAAGGAGATGAACATGTCGGAAGATTTTGAAGATGCAAACTTTTTTAGAAGAAGCTCAAGGATTTTTCTTTTGGCTTTGTGCATGACGTTTCTCACAGTGACACCTGCCTGGTGCGATCTGCCCCATATGATCGATCCGCCTTCTTCATCGTCGATGATTGCGCTATTTAAGATGACGGGCCCCTTGGATTTCTGCGGAGAGCCTGTGCCGCTTGATAATCCGGAAGTCCGGGAGCGACTGGAAAAGGAATTTCTGGTTAGTCTCTGGAATCGTCCCCAGGTTATTCTCTGGATGAAACGCTCGGGACGCTACATGCCCTATATCGAAGAAATGCTGAAACAGAATAATATGCCCATGGACCTTAAATATGTGGCTGTCATAGAAAGTTCACTCACGTTCCATATGAGTTCCTCAAAGGGAGCGAAGGGCAGCTGGCAGTTTATGGAGGGGACGGGTAAAAAGTATGGCCTCAAGATTGACTCAGACGTCGATGAGCGGAGAAATTTTTTTTCTTCGACTAAGGCCGCCATCAATTATCTGAAAAAACTTCACGAGAAATTCGGTTCGTGGACGCTTGCGGCTGCCGCCTATAATATGGGTGAAGAGGGTCTGAAAACGGAGATGCTCCTTCAGAATACGAACAATTATTATTATCTGTATCTCCCCATGGAGACGCAGCAATATATCCTGCGGGCGATTTCTGCAAAGGAGATACTGTCCAATCCCGACAGATATGGATTCAAGCTGTCAAAGGAAGATATTTATCCGCCCCTGCAGTTTGACCGCGTTGAACTTGTATGTGATCAGGAAACGCCTATTTATCTGGTTGCTCAGGCTGCGAAGACATACTTCAAGGTGATTAAGGATATGAACCCTGAAATCAAGGGGCATTATTTATCCAAAGGGAAATATGACATGCTGGTTCCGAAGGGTGCCGCTTCCGGATTTCAGGCGAGGTATGAAGACGTCGTGAAGAAATGGCAGGGAGAGCGCAAAGATCATGTCTATGTTGTCAAGAAGGGGGAAAATCTTTCTTCGATAAGCGCCGATTTCGGCGTGCCGCTCCCGGCCTTGCTCATCTGGAACCATCTGGGCCCTAAGAAGCAGGTGAAACCAGGTGATCGGCTGCTAATTTATCCGGAGGTGAAATAACAAGAAAAATAATCATAATGTCCTGTCGATGCCTTGACAATTTCAATTTAGTGACTATTAATTAGGAAACTTATCATTATCAGCGAGGAGGTCAAGAAATCATGAAATTCAAACCATTAAATGATTACGTGCTGGTTTCCCATGTGAAAGCCGAGGAAAAGACGTCAGGCGGCATTATCATTCCCGATGCGGCAAAAGAAAAGCCGCAGGAAGGAAAGGTAATCGCTGTGGGCCCCGGCAGGCGGGACCGTGACGGCAATCGCATTGCTACGGAATTGAAGGCGGGAGACCGGATTTTATTTGGCAAGTTTGCCGGAACAGAGATCAAGATAGACGGCGTTGAGCAGGTCATTATGAAAGAAGATGATGTATTTTGCATTATTGGCTGATGAAAGGAGGATATAAGTATGGCAGCGAAAGAAATCAAATATGACGCGGTCGCCCGTGAAAGGATTATGAAAGGCGTAGAAACTCTGGCCGGCGCTGTAAAAGTGACGCTTGGGCCGAAGGGACGGAATGTTGTTATCGCAAAATCCTGGGGCGCCCCGACGATTACCAAGGACGGAGTAACTGTGGCAAAGGAAATAGAGCTGGAGGATAAATTTGAAAACATGGGGGCGCAGATGGTGAAGGAAGTGGCCTCCAAGACCTCTGATGTGGCCGGAGACGGCACCACGACTGCCACTATTCTGGCAGAAGCTATATACCGTGAAGGATCGAAACTCGTAGCCGCCGGAATGAATCCCATGGCACTCAAAAGGGGTATCGATAAAGCGGTGCAGATTGTTGTCAACGAATTGAAGAAGATGTCCAAGCCGATAAAGGACAAGAAAGAGATTACCCAGGTCGGCACAATCTCCGCCAATAACGATGCGACCATTGGTGAGATCATTTCCGAGTCAATGGAAAAGGTGGGCAAGGAAGGCGTCATTACAGTTGAGGAAGCGAAATCAATTGAGACGGCCTTGGAAGTCGTTGAAGGGATGCAATTTGACCGCGGTTACATCTCGCCCTATTTTGTAACGGACCCGGAAAAGATGGAAGTAAACATGGAGAGTCCATATATTCTTCTTAACGAGAAAAAGATAAGCAACATGAAGGATATGCTGCCCATATTGGAGCAGATTGCCAAAACGGGTAAGCCTCTCGTAATAATCGCGGAGGATGTGGAAGGCGAGGCCCTGGCAACGCTCGTCGTCAACAAGATCCGCGGCACCCTGAAATGTGTGGCGGTGAAAGCCCCCGGTTTTGGCGACAGGAGAAAAGCCATGCTCGAGGACGTAGCTATTTTGACAGGGGGGAAGGTCATTTCAGAGGACCTCGGCATCAAGTTGGAAAGTATTACCTTAAAAGACATGGGAACATGCAAACGCCTGCACATAGACAAGGATAACACGACCATCATCGACGGAGGTGGGAAGAAATCCGACATCGAAGGAAGGGTGAAGCAGATCCGTACTCAGATTGAGGAAACCACGTCGACCTACGACAAGGAAAAATTGCAGGAACGCCTGGCGAAATTGGTCGGCGGTGTTGCGGTTATCAAGGTCGGCGCAGCAACGGAATTTGAGATGAAGGAAAAAAAGGCGCGCGTAGAGGATGCATTGAATGCAACACGCGCCGCTGTTGAGGAAGGCATCGTACCGGGCGGTGGAGTTGCATATCTGCGGAGTTTGCCTGCCCTGGCAAAGGCCAAGGTCGCTGACGATGAAAAGTATGGGATGGATATCGTTAAACGGGCCATCGAAGAACCAACGAGGCAGATTGCCATAAATGCGGGGTATGAAGGTTCCGTTGTCGCGGAGAAGATTAAGGCGGGCAAGGATGATTTTGGATTCGATGCGGATACGGGCAAGTATGCGAATATGACAAAGGCAGGGATTATCGATCCCACGAAGGTATCCCGTTTTGCCCTTCAGAACGCCGCTTCCGTGGCTTCGCTGCTTTTGACGACAGAAGCCATGATTGCTGAGAAACCCAAGAAGAAGACGGCGCCGCCTATGCCGGGAGGAATGCCACCCGACATGGGAGATTATGACTACTAAAAACAAAATCCCCCCTGAGCCTTTTCCAAAAAGGAGTGACGGGGGGATTTTTTGTATTACGGCAGTGAAGAAGCCGTAAGGTCTTTGGCCGCCTGTATCAGGCCTTTTAACAGATCAGACATCTTATCAAAGTCCAGCGTGTCAATGGTGTCTGTTTCCGTGTGGTAATTCGGATTTCTGAAAAAGGCGGTATCTGTTACCATGATGGCAGGATACCCCATTTTCCAGAAGGATTGGTGGTCGGAAAAATCTACGCCGGGAACAGAACTGAGCGCAGACAAGGTTTCGACGGGGATGGGCGAGCTTGCCCTCAGGGAATCCTTGACCTTCCCAACGAGGCTTGCCGACTTTAGATTGCCGACTATGGCTATGAAATTCGGGGTGGATGGATAAAACAGGCTCGTCATGGGAAACGGGTACGTCTGGCCGTCCTTTTCATTGGTATAATATCCGAGCATCTCAAGGCAAATCATAGACGTTATGTTTTCATTCCTCGCTTTAGCCTCCCTTGCGTAGATATAACTTCCCATTTGTTCGGATTTAAATATAGGAGGTTCTTCAATTACGAAAAAAATCAACTTCAACGTCCTGTCAGGTGAAAGGTCCTTCAATGCCCTGGCGATCTCGAGAAGAATGGCAACGGCGCTGGCGTTGTCATCAGCGCCGGGTGTTCCGCGCACGGTGTCATAATGAGCGCCGATAATTACGGTTTCACCGGGAAGTTTTACTCCCTTCCTTGAAGCGATGATGTTGCTGTATTTTTTCCCATTGTAGGTGAACGTATGAAGGCTGGGTACATAGCCGAAGGCCTTGAGGCAGTCGACGATATACTCTTTTGTCTCTTCTATTTTGTCATATTCCCGTGCGCTTCTTGAACCGATATCGACGGTCAAATATTTTACATGCCTGTGCAGCTTACGGGTATCGCCGATAAGAGTCGTGTCAGGCCTCTTGACTGAGACAGAGGAGCCAGACCTTACTTTCAACAAGGAGTAGGTAAGGTATACCGCGAGAAAAATCACGAACCATACGGTATAGCGAATCAATTTTTTCTTCATTGCCATAAATCAGCACCGCTTATTCGCTAAATGTTATACGCCACTGCTCACGCTATTATAACCAAAAACGAATGGCGAGAGAAATAAAATCTGAAACGTCCGGATGAGGTGAAATCACGCATTTTCTTGTGGCTTTTTCTCTTGATAATGATCTTTCTTTAGGATATAGAAAGCACCTAAAGGGCGGTTAACTCAGGGGGAGAGTGCTACCTTCACACGGTAGAAGTCACTGGTTCAAATCCAGTACCGCCTACCAATGATATCAAACGGTTAACCATGCTCGGTTAATCTTTATTCATAAATAAAATCTGACCAGTTCCATAAGAATTGCGTTTTCCGGCTCCGGAAGAGGCAGTTTGGATTCATGCTTCTTGCAATTTATGTAAATACTGTATCCGGGCTGCCTGTAAAGTCATGTCGTATGCCGGGCTTTGCCGCCCGGGGCGCCTTTCTTGTTTCGCTTTGTAATTCCGACAGATATTTTCAAAGCTCCATGCTGAAAGTTTAAGAGGTGTCGTCATGGCCGTTGCAGGCGATAAGAAGATTCTCATTGTAGATGATGAAGCGTCAATTCTCGCCATGCTGAAGGATACTCTCAGTATGGCAGGCTACAAGGTGCGAGCAGCCAAAAATGCGGAAGAGGCGCTTAAGATTCTTAAAACAGAGACGATCATGGTTATGTTCTTAGACCTCAGACTGCCGGGAATGAACGGTATAGACCTCTGCTGGAAGATCCGGGAGAAGGATAAGATCTCCATCGTCTATGCCTTTACGGGATACAGCACTTTTTATGGCCTCCTCGAATGCCGCGCTGCCGGGTTTGACGATTTTTTTGTCAAGCCCGTACCCGTCAAATTGCTCCTAAAGGCGGCCAAGGACGCATTCGAGAAACTCGGAAGATGGAAAGCCCGCGATTATGATCTGATGTGAGCCTGCTATAAGTTATCCTTCATCGCCCTTGATCATTTAGAATTCAAGAGTCATCCTAAACATCCAGACGCGGCAGTTCTTCACATGACTGTATGCCTTGCTTGAAGGTACCTTCGTCAAGCGACGGAAATTTTCAGAGTTCCCCCCCTGCCGAGGATGTCGTGAAGATGTATATATCCTTTGAGTCGGTTCTTCCCGTTCACAACAGCAAGGGTAGTTATCTCCTCCTTTTGCATATATTCTATGGTGCGGGCAAGAGATGCGTTTTCCTCGATCGTTTTTGGTGATGAAGTCATTACATCATCGATAGTTTTGTCTCTAAAATCCGTCCCCGCCGTACCAGACGTCGCAAATCACCGTCCGTCAAAATTCCCTGCAAAGAATTCTCCCTGCCCGTGATGAGAACGAATCCCAGGTTGCCTCTGTCCATTTCTTCAATTGCCTTAACGGCTGATGCACCGGAACGAACTTTGGAGATCTGTGCGCCTGTTATCATGACATCTCTTACCTTGGCCCTCAGGCGCTGTCCGAGATTTCCGGCAGGATGAAATCTGTGAAAATCCTTCTCGTTAAATTTTCTTTTCTCAATCAGGACAGCCGCCAGAGCGTCTCCCATAGCTAAACACGCCGTGGTGCTTGAAGTCGGGGCCAAGCCGAATGGGCAGGCCTCTCTTTCCACACCGACATCGATGACGACATGACTTGCCCTTGCAAGCGTTGAGGAGAGGTTGCCGGTAAAGGAAATGAGGTGCGCGCCGATCTTTCTGATGCTGCCGATGATCATATTGAGTTCATCGGTTTCACCACTGTTTGAAATTGCCAGCATGACATCATCCTTAGTGACAATGCCGAGATCTCCATGCATGCCTTCTACGGGATGGAGGAAGAGGGCAGGTGTGCCTGTGCTCGTAAGGGTGGCAACAATCTTCTTGCCGATCAATCCGGATTTGCCTATACCGGTAACGATAACCCGGCCTTTTGATCTGTAAATAATTTTTACTGCTTTATCAAAGCTGGCGCCCACTTTGTCGACAAGATCCAAAATGCTCGCTGCTTCTCTCTTCAGAACCTCTTTGGCCCACTTCATTGATTGACTTTCTTTCATTGGATGCCGATGCCCTCGCAAAAAGAGAAATTGAACAAATGATATACGGGATGGAGGCGGCTATCAGAAATTAAAATCCATGACAAGATCGATTTTCGCAGGATAACATGGACGTTCCTGTGAGATTAATCGACATCTCAAGGTCAGTTAATTATACTCCGCAAAATTGGATCGTGACCGCCGAATCCCCAATGTCAGCGGGCTTCAAAATTATCGGGCATGATCGGGACTGAGTATGGCTGTCTTCAGAGTAAAACGG
>CAVSPA010000015.1:0-32548 GCA_963729715.1 uncultured delta proteobacterium | reverse complement strand
ATCAATGCTTTTAATCATGGCTATAATCCTTTTCATTTACAGATTTTCGGGCTTTTCCCGTGCCGTATTTATTTTAGACGGGGGATTAACATTTTTTCTGGCGGGCGGGCTGCGGATGGCTATCCGTTTGTACTTCGCATCGCAGACGCGTTTCCAGGAAAACAGGAGGTCTTTTTATCAGCCGAAACATCAGACGCGAGTGCTCATTGTAGGGGCTGGCGCTGCGGGTGAAAAGATACTCCGCGAGATTTTCGAGAATTACCAGATTCATTATGAAGTGGTGGGTTTTATCGATGATGATCCTGTCAAGCAGGGGCGGTCCATCCATGGGGTTCCTGTCCTGGGACATCTGGATGATATGCATAAGATTATCGCGGCAAAAATATTGATGAGATTCTCATTGCCATCCCCTCGGCCAGCGGCGAAGAGATGCGGCGGATAATAGATATCTGTAAGGGGTGCAATATTTTTTATAAGACGCTGCCGGGCATCGGTGAAATTATTGATGGACGAGTCAGCGTCAAGGTTCTCAGGGACGTGAGATATGAGGATCTGCTGGGTCGGCCGCCTGTGCATTTGGATACAACAGGAATCAGGAGTTATCTGGATGGACGAACAATTCTTATTACTGGCTGCGGCGGTTCCATCGGATCGGAGCTGTGCCGGCAGGTTATCAAATATCAGCCGCATTCGCTCATTTTAGTGGATGCAAGTGAGGCTAATCTTTTTCACATACAGATGGAACTCCAGCATGAACTCTATTATCAAAATTGTACGACTATCCTCGGGCATGTGCAGGATAGGGAGCTCATGACCTCTGTTTTCAAGAAATTCCGTCCGCAGGTTGTATTTCACGCTGCTGCCTATAAGCATGTGCCTATGCTGGAGAAAAATCCCTGGGAGGCGGTTACAAATAATATTGTGGGGACCCAGATAGTGATGGAATTGGCCCTCGATATGGGGTGAGGCGTTTCGTCCTTGTATCCACTGACAAGGCGGTGAAGCCCACCAATGTCATGGGGGCGAGCAAACGCGTGGCAGAATTGCTCCTCCAGTCCTTTCAGGGGAATGGCACAAAGTTCATGGCTGTGCGATTTGGAAATGTTGTTGGCTCTTCAGGGTCCGTGATTCCTCTCTTCCGGCGGCAGATAGAGCAGGGCGGGCCTGTCACTGTGACCCATCCGGATGTCAATCGCTATTTCATGACCATACCTGAGGCGGCGCAGATGATCATTCAGGCAGGGGCCATGGGAGAGGGCAGTGAAGTTTTCATCCTGAGGATGGGCACGCCAGTCAAGATTCTGGACATGGCAAGAGACCTGATAAGGCTATCTGGTAAAGAGCCGGACAAAGATATTAAGATCGTCTTTACGGGACTTCGGGAAGGGGAAAAACTTTACGAAGAACTCATTACTGTGGGAGAAGGGATAGGACCGACGAAGCACGAGAAGATAATGGTGCTTCGATAAGATGGTTTCTCTAATGGTTTGAAGAGTGCTGCAGAGCTGCATGATTGGCTGAATTCAGAACTCAAACAGTTATATGAACTATCGCTGCGCCATGATTCCCAGGCTATAAAGAGAAAGCTTCAGGAGATTGTTCCCGAATATTCGCCGCAGGAGACAGAGAGCATCTTTAGATAAATGGACAGGCTATTTTGCAAGTGTCCGCAAGCGGGAACCGCAATAAAAAGTGGCCGTCTCTTTTTTTACTTGAAAAATTTTCACTGTGTCATTGTGAACCCTTTACGTTTACTCGTGTTAAACTCCTCGAAGCATTGAATTATGCAAAGCTCTCGTTTGCCGTGGTGGGGACAAGGGCCACTCGAAAATAGTCATTGCACAAAATACACGCATAGTGTATTTATATCTACATGAAACGCACTGTCACCGATTTTTTAAACCGCTGGAAAACGTCTGTAAACCGCAAACCCCTTATTCTCAGAGGCGCCCGGCAGGTCGGCAAGACTTACATCCTGAAGGAATTCGGGGGAGCGGCCTTTCCCCGGTATCATTATGTCAATTTTGAAAAGGATGAAAGGCTCGGGCGGATATTCGAGCAGGATCTGAAACCGGATCGCATCTTCGACGAATTACAGTTTTACCTAGATCGGCCCATCGACCGCCGCCTCGATCTTGTCATCTTCGATGAGATCCAGCGCAGCCCCAGGGCGCTGACCAGCCTGAAATATTTCTCCGAGGAGATGCCTGAGATGGCCCTGTGCGCCGCCGGTTCCCTCTTGGGCGTGGCGCTGCAACCGGACTCTTTCCCCGTCGGAAAGATTCAATTTCTGGATATGTACCCCCTTTCGTTCGATGAATTTCTCGATGGCGTGGGAAAGGAACGGCTGGCCGAATTGCTCCGGAAACATGACTTGACCCAACCCTTCCCAGAGACGGCGCACGAACAACTCTGGGGATTGTGGAAGCACTACCTGGTTATCGGTGGTCTGCCCGATGCAGTAAACCATTATCGCGAACGGCAGGAAAATTTATACGACGCCGTTCAGGCAATTCGCGGGGCGCAGCGGGACCTTATAGAGGCCTATTTGGCCGATATGGCGAAGCATAGTGGGAAGAGCAACGCCTTGCATATCGAGAAACTATGGCGGAACGTGCCCACGCAACTGGCGCGGGCGCAAAACGGATCAGCCGGAAAATTCAAGCTTCGCGAAGGGATCCCCGGAATCCGGGGTTACGAGAGATTGTCCGCTCCTCTGGACTGGCTGGAATGCGCCAATCTGGTCATCCGGACGCCCATTATCGACGCCGTCGGCGTTCCCCTTTCCGGGTATGTGAAGGAAAACCGCTTCAAACTCTACTTCTTTGATGTGGGCCTGCTGGGAGCCGCAAGCGGCATCGCCCCTGCCACGTTCCTGAACTATGACTTCGGCAGCTACCAGGGTTACGCCGCGGAGAATTTCGTGGCTCAGGAACTGCGAGCCGCGGGAGATAAGACGCTCTTCTGCTGGCAGGGGCGCACGGCGGAAGTGGAATTTCTTCTTGAACGGGAGGGGGAAGTCGTGCCCGTGGAGGTTAAATCCGGTTGGGTGACCCAATCGAAGAGCCTGAAGGTTTACATAGAGCGCTATCGCCCCCCAAGGGCGTACATACTGAGCGCCAACAATATAAGCCAGAGAAATATCGTTCATTATGTCCCACTCTATGCGGCTGGTCGTCTGGGTTATTAATCCTGGTAAAACCCCCGGCGCTGCGGGGGAACTCCCGGAGTTTGACAATTCCGGGAATATAAAGTGACCATTGAATAAAGAAATATTTCGGTAATGATGATGATTAGAGACGTATTTGCCAAGCTTTGCATAACGTCCTATTTGTCATTGCGAGGAGGCCTGGGGCCGACGAAGCAATCTTATACAGCATTGATTATTAAAGAGATTGCCACGGCGCATGGGTGCCTGGCAATGACGGGAAGCCAGTTGTGCAAAGGTCTGTTGCCATGATGGCCATACTATGGCGCCTCGAACATTCGCCATATATCCGGCAAGATGAGTAAACTAACTCTGCGATGTCGATACAAAATATAAAAGTATGCATGAAAAGCTAATCAGCGTTGTGCAAAGGTTTTGTAATTTTTCAAAGTTCTTGAATTGATTAATTCGGTTAAGCCAATATGCTTATTAAGGAATATTTTAAAGTTAAGGGAGACATCAAAAACATCCTTGTGATCCAACTGGGCGATATCGGGGATGTAGTCTGGACGACGCCGACATTGTGGGCTGTTAAGGAATCCTATCCACAGGCCAATGTATCGGTTCTTCTTCGGGAAAGCTTCGGATGCCTTCTGGAGGCAGATCCGTCGATCCATAAAATTTTTGAGGTAAAAAGCACCCAGGGTAATCTTCTCTCAAATATTACTTATCAACTGCAGTTGGTCAAAAAGTTGCGTAATGAGCAATTTGACCTAGTATTTGATCTTCGTTCCGGCGATCGAGGGGCGATCATGGCACGCCTGACCGGCGCTGCCATAAGAGGCTCGCTCCATTACACCGCAGTTCCCTTCTGGCGAAACCGGCTGTTTACGCATCTTCTCATTGGGCTTCCCACTCCCAAAGAGCGCATATTAGGCGCCGCAGAACAATCCCTGAGTATAGTCAGGGGTTTTGGCATTACCGGGAAAACGACAGTCCCCAAACTCTGGGTTTCCGATCAGGTGATGGCGCGGGTCTACGAGGTGCTCGCCGAGTGCAACATGAAACCAGTAGCATCCGACCCCTCCTATCGGTGGATTACCGTTAATCCATTCTCCCGGTGGCCGCACAAGGAATGGGCGGATCATAAATGGGTCAGTGTCATCAATTGGCTGTGGGACGAGTTTCGCATTGCTGCCGCTATTGTCGGCAGTAAAGGGGATGAGGCCAAAGCTGGAGAACTGGCGAACAAGTGTAACGGCACTGTGTACAACCTTGCTGGAAAGACGACGCTGGCCGAACTGGCTGGCGCGCTCAGTATGAGCAGCTTCCATCTCGGGGTTGACAGCGCGGCTCCGCATATCGCCGCTGCCGTGGGCACGCCGACGTTAACAATCTACGGTCCTTCTGATTGGCGCGATTGGGCTCCTGTAGGCGATAAACACCGCGTCGTCGTATCGAGCATGGATTGTGTGCCGTGCTATAAAAAGGGCTGCGACGGCTCGGAACGGAGCCTATGCATCGAAACCCTCGAAGTTAGAACAGTGCAGGATGCTATCCGTGAGATGTTGGAGAAGAGATGACTTTAGGGAAATCTTCTTGAGGATATTGCTATCAATAAAGACGATAAAATAAGTTATTTTGACTCCCTCGCCGGAAAAAGAGAGAAATGGCTGAAGAGAGGGGATTACTATCACAGGGCCATAGCAAATTATATCAAGTTTATTGTCCCCGCCCGTGTATCAATCCTGCAGATCGGCTGCGGTATCGGTAGTCTCATTGCATCATTAAATGCTTCACGCAAAGTCGGAATCGATTTCAGCCCGAAGATGATTGAAGTGGCAAGAGAAAAATTTCCAGGTGTTGAATTCCGGGTAGATGATTTAGAGGCTTTGCAAACGGACGAGAAATTCGATTATATCCTTCTCGTGAACGTTATCGGTTACGTAGATGACATTCAAGCGTCTCTTAACGGCTTGAAGAAGATCTGCAAACCGGATACGCGGATAATCATCGTCTACTTTAATTACCTGTGGCAGCCACTTATGAAATTCGCCGAATGGTTCGGCCTGCGGATGCGAAGGCCCATTATGCATTGGCTGCCGCTGCAAGACATTCGAAACATCCTGAAACTCAGTGACTTCGAAACTGTCAAAGCAGATTATCAGATTCTCATGCCTGTATACATTCCTGTTATCTCAACTCTGTTAAACAGGATAATCGTGAAAGTGCCTTTCTTCCGTAAGCTGGCGTTGAATGAAATTGTCATTGCCAGGATTTGCGAGAAAAGAGGGGACGCGGAAGACACGACATGTTCCGTTGTAGTTCCCTGCCGCAATGAAAAAGGAAATATTGAGAATGCTGTACAGCGCATCCCGGATATGGGAAGGCACACGGAACTTATATTCGTTGAAGGACATTCCAAGGATGATACCTCAGCCGAGTGCTTCAGGGTTCAGAAGGCCTATCCCGACAGGGACATTCAGGTTCTGGTTCAGGATGGGAAAGGCAAGGCCGATGCGGTTCGCAAGGGATTTCGGCACGCAAAAGGCGACGTTCTCATGATTCTCGATGCCGATCTGACCATTCCTCCGGAATCTCTCCCGAAATTTTTTGAAGCGATTGTATCGGGCAAGGGAGAGCTCGTCATCGGGAGTCGCCTTGTGTATCAAATGGAAAAAGAGGCCATGCGAACGCTGAACCTTCTGGGGAATAAGTTTTTCAGCACAATGTTCACCTACCTCCTCGATCAACGAATACGGGATACACTTTGTGGAACCAAAGTCCTCCGGCGAAGGGATTATGAGAAAATCGTCGCAGGACGAAGCTACTTCGGCGATTTCGATCCTTTTGGTGACTTTGATCTGCTTTTCGGAGCCGCGAAACTGAACTTTCAAATTGTCGAGATTCCGATAAGGTACCGGGAGCGGACCTACGGATCCACGCAGATCGACCGGTTCCGGCATGGCTGGCTATTGTTGAAAATGACGGCATTTGCAATGAGGAAAATCAAATTCATATGAAGGAAATCAATCCATGCATGTAAGAACATCCGGGAGCAGATAACAGGGGCGATCCTGATGGTCAATGAAAAGATATTTGATATTTTGCATCCGTGCATGCTAAACGTATCCGCTCTTGAACGGATACACCTCTTAGATGCGAAGCACCGGATATCCCGTGTCACAAATCTGAACTTACCTTAAATGCATACTAAGGGCTCAAGATGAAAATGCAGAATTTTTCAAAGTTATTAAAGGGAAGACAATGAAGACAGCACTCATTACAGGCATAACAGGGCAGGACGGTTCGTACCTGGCGGAATTCCTCTTGGATAAGGGCTATGCTGTGCACGGCCTGATCAGGCGCTCCAGCACCTTCAACACTGACAGGATCGAACATCTTTACAAGGATGTGCACGATCCCTCCGCCCGCTTGCATCTCCACTACGGAGACTTATCCGTTTCAGGGCAACTGACAGACCTCCTCCATGCGATCCGGCCTGACGAGATATATCATCTGGGGGCCCAGAGCCATGTGAGGGTGAGCTTCGACATGCCTGAGTATACCGGGGATGTTACCGGCCTGGGGACGCTACGTCTCCTGGAGGCTATTCGCAAGACTGGGATAAAAACCCGGTTCTACCAGGCTTCTTCCAGTGAAATGTTCGGAGCGGCGCCGCCGCCACAGAGCGAGGACACGCCCTTCCAGCCCCAAAGCCCCTATGCTGCCGCCAAAGTGTATGCCCATTACGTCGTGAAGAACTACCGCGATGCCTATGGGCTCTTTGTATGCAACGGGATACTGTTCAACCATGAATCACCCCGGCGGGGCGAGACGTTCGTGACAAGGAAGATTACCAGGGCGGCGACGAGAATCAAGCTGGGACTCCAGCAGAAACTGTATCTGGGCAATCTGGACGCGAAGCGCGACTGGGGGTTTGCGGGTGACTATGTGGAAGCCATGTGGCTTATTCTCCAGCATGAGAAACCTGATGATTATGTGATTGCTTTGGGAGAAACTCATTCAGTGAGAGAATTCCTGGAAAAGGTCTTTCAAAAGCTGGCGCTGGACTATCAGAAGTACGTAGAAATTGATTCAAGATACTTCCGCCCCACGGACGTAAATATTCTCCTTGGTGACGCAGCAAAGGCGAGGAAGACCCTAGGTTGGAAACCGAAGGTGGGTTTTGACGAGCTCGTGGACATGATGGTGGAGGCGGACATGGAACTTGCAAGTAAGGAAAAAACACTGCGCGATGCAGGTTACAAACGTGCCGATAACGTACGGTAGTTGCGTGTTCGCATGACAGATCCTCTGATCCACAATTAAAGAAGGATTCATCAAAATAGTGCAAGACAAGCGCATTACAGTCACCGGTGGCAAGGGGTTCTTGGGGGGACATCTTATAAAGAAACTCCAGGATAAAGACTATCAAAAAATTGCCGTCGCGGGACGGCCGGAATATGATCTTGTTAATCTTGGTGACATTCAGCGGATGTATGAGGCCACAAAGCCGGACGTCGTCATCCATCTCGCAGCAAAGGTGGGCGGCATCGGGTTTAACCAGAAACATCCCGGTTCCCTTTTCTATGACAATATTATGATGGGTGTACAACTGATCCATGAGGGGTACCTTAGGAGGATCGACAAATTCGTGGCTTTGGGCACTATCTGCGCCTACCCGAAATTCACACCGGTGCCCTTTAAAGAAGACGGTATATGGAACGGCTATCCGGAGGAGACAAACGCCCCCTACGGTCTGGCAAAGAAGATGATGCTTGTTCAGTCGCAGGCATACCGTAACCAGTACGGTTTCAATTCAATATTTATCCTCCCGGTTAACCTCTATGGCCCGGGAGATAATTTCGATCCACAGTCTTCTCATGTCATTCCTGCGCTTATCAAAAAATGCGTCGATGCCGTTGCCTTCAAGGAACAGGAGATCGTCGTCTGGGGCACGGGAAAAGCGACGCGGGAATTTTTTTATGTGGAGGACGCAGCGGAAGCCATCATCCTTGCCATGGAAAAATATAATAAGAGCGATCCCGTGAATATCGGGGCGGGCTTCGAAATCTCCATACGGGACCTCGTTACTCTGATCATAGAGCTTACGGGATTCAAAGGCAAAGTCACCTGGGATGAAACAAAACCGGACGGACAGCCCAGACGTATGCTTGATACAGCGCGGGCATATCATGAATTCGGCTTTAAGGCGCGAACTGATTTCCGGGCGGGACTGGCGAAAACCATCGAGTGGTACAAGAGCCATCGTGATTGAACATGGAGCTTATGATACTGGGGGTTCTTACGGAACGCTTCGAGTTTCCATCAGCGGCTGATTATTGCAGACGGGATAAAGCAAGTCAGGAAAAAAATACGATCACGTCTTGAAATATACAAATGCCTCTAGTTAGGGCAGTTTCTTCGCCTCATCAATCAACATAATCGGGATATCGTCTTTGATCTCATATAACAGTTTACACTTATCGCAGATCAATCCATCTCCCGATTCGTTGAGGCGGATATCACCCTTGCACTTGGGGCATACCAGAATATCCAGCAGTTCTTTGCTTATCGCCAAATTCGTCCCTCCCTTATAATTCTGCCGTATCAACCTTTTTATCCCCGTCCGGGGAGAAATCAATCAAAAAAAGACCGAGTAGCCTATAACTCCAAAATTGGTGTTGATGCCGAGATTTGGGTCTGAAAGATTTGCATTGGAAATATGCCGCAGCCGGTAACCTACGTTGATGGCTGAGTCCTTTGTGAGATAGTAATAGAACCCGGCACCGACAGTGTCGGCGAAAATAAAGCCGCTCGCCTGTTGAATTGTAACTAAGGAAATATAATGCGGCCCGACACTTCCGAGGACGTAAATAGATAATTTGTCCAGGATTGGATACATGTACTGGATGCCAACACCAATGCCCAATTCGAAGTCAGTCCGCGGACTGAAAACGGGATTGAACTGGGGTTCGAGAAAAAAGGAGAGCGTTCCCCGGTGATCTTTCAATCCCTGGAAATATCTTTTCATATCGACTCCGAAATGGCCGATCAGCAATATAGGCTGATAGGTACCTTCTGGAATGTTGCCGCTTCCGAATCCGGCGATAAATCCCATCTCAGTAAAGAATCTGTCACTGGTACTACCTTCTTTCCGCGCTTCTTCACAATAAGCATAGTTTGCAGTAAGAACAATAACGACAACAATAAAAATGTTTAGCTTTGCGGACCGTCTCACTTTCAGCATAGTATTCATCCTCGCCCCGATAATTTTTCTTTCACCGCATGAAAGACCTCATCAACGCTAATGTCGGACATGCATTTCATAGAGTCGCACTTCTTCAGGAAACAGGGGCTGCAGGGTAATCCCCTTCGTATAACTAAGTGCCCTTTACCGTATGGTCCCGTTCTAAGTGGATCAGTAGGACCGAAAAGGGCGATAACGGGCGTGCCCACAGCTGCCGCAATGTGCATGGGACCTGAGTCTGTGGTGATCAGGAGCGCGGATCGCTGATAAAGATAGGCCAAGTCCCGTAGCGTCGTTTTCCCTCCCAGGTTAACGGAGGGCGTCTTCATCAGGGATTGAATGTTCTCCAATTTGCCGCGCTCGCTTCCCGTAAAGACAACACTGACCTTCAGCTCTTCTGAAATCCGGTCGCTCAATGCGGCGAATCTCTCATCCGCCCAAAGTTTGGTGTCCCACAGGGCCGCAGGACTTACTGCCACAAAAGAGTCCTTCTTGTCAATCTCGTTTCTTTGCAGGAGCTCTCCAGCCCTGTTTATATTTTCTTCCCCGATGGGGATCAAGAATTCCGGCTTTCCGACATCTGCACCGAGATAACGGAGAAAATCAAGGTATCGGTCAACGGCGTGCTTATGCATGTCTTCTGGGATCTTTTCATTTAGAAAGAGACCGCTGAGTTCCTGCATGCTATCATACCCGAGTTTTCTTTTGCCGGAACTGAGAAGGACAATTGCGGCGCTCTTGATTAGTCCGTGAAAATCAATTACCAGATCGTAAGGCCGCCTTCTCAGATCATCGATGAAGGCTCTAATTTCTCTTAGGGGCTTTGTGATGCGGCCCTTTTTCAGGTTCCTCACCCATTGTTTCCTGTGGGACACTATGACTCTGTCCAGATATGGGTGGCCCGCAATGAGGTCTGAAGAGGCATCTTCAATGACCCAGGTGATGTGTGCTTCAGGATAGAGCCTTCTGAGGGCGGCCAAAGAGGGAAGGGTATGGATAACGTCGCCGATGGCGCTTAATTTTACAATCAGAATATTCATGCAAAATGTCTTATGAGATCACTCCATATAATCACAATGATAGCCTAAAGCTTTTTCCGGGGTCTCTTTTTCTGGTCCTTTATGATCCACTTAACAGCATCGAGAATATCTTCTGCGATGTAATTCGGCCGGCAGATTTTTGAAGAATTCGACGCTAAGTCTTTCTCTATGGTTTTTATACCATAACCTGTCTTGACAAGGATTCCTTTCGCTCCTACTGCACGTGCCACCTGGACGTCCTTGAGCATGTCTCCCACCGTGTAAGAACGCCGAAGGTCGATCGCGAGCTCTTTCGATGCCTGTATAAGCATTCCCGCCTCCGGTTTCCTGCATGCACAGGACTGCAGATAAACACCGATACCTTCCGTCCGGTGATGAGGGCAGTAGTAAAAAGCATCAATGAATGCGCCTCTCTCCCGTAGCCCTTCCTGGATGTGCGCGTGAACCGTTCGGACAAATTCCTCGGTGAAATATCCCTTTGCTACCCCTGACTGATTGGTAATCACCACTGTCTTCATGCCGCTTTCATTGATCAGCCTAATTGCTTCTGCTGCATTGGCAAATAGCTTCAGTTTGTCAATGCTGTCCAGGTATCCCACCTCCTCGTTGATCGTGCCATCCCTATCCAGAAAAACTGCCGTATTCTTTTTCATTGTGTCAAAAGACCTCTGGCAATTTCACAAACTTCATTAGCACCGATGACGTCCATGCATCTGAAATCTGTAGGGCACGTCTCCTTGAGGCACGGGCTGCATGATGCACCTTTGTAGATTACTACACTTCTCTCTCCGACGGGGGAGGTGGTGACGGGATTTGTCGATCCGAAAACGGCGACCGTGGGAACGTTTAAAGCCCCGGCAACATGCATCAGGCCGGAATCGTTGGATATAAAAAGGCCGCATCTGGAAATAACTGCTATAGCCTCCTTCAGATTTGTTTTCCCGGCAAGGTTGATCATCGGATGATGGGCAAGCCGCTCTACGAGGGCGGTGGTTTGCCTGTCTTCACGACTTCCAAAAAGAATTACCTGCCCAGAAAGGTCTTCAACCAATCTGTCACCAACGGCGGCGAACCTCTCCGGAAGCCACCTCTTCGCAGGCCCGTAAGTGGCCCCCGGCGCCAGGCCTATAAGGAACCTTTCCCTTCCGATACTATGTTCGCCGAATATCTTTTCCGATAAAATCTGATATTCATTTCCGGGATGAAGATGAACGGTTGCTTCTGCCGAAAGGCATCCGAGAGATTTTACCATCTCCAGGTAGTAATGGATCTGGTGCACTTTCCTTATGGCCTCTGTCCTCTGGACGGAATGTGTTAGTAGCAACCCCCTCGCATCGGAGTTATATCCGCACCGCACAGGAATGCCAGCCAGGCAGGGTATGATGGCTGCCTCTATGGCATTCTGTAGGAGTATTGCGGTATCAAATTTCCTGGCTTTCAGTTCCTTTGCCAGTCTCAGTTTTCCGGTTATGCCTGAATGAGAGCCGGGGCTTTGAAATACGATAACCTCATCAACGTCCGGGCAAAGGTGAAATATCTCTGCAACCCACGGCTTTGCGAGAACAGATATCCGCGCAGCGGGAAAGGTACTTCTGATGGCACGGACTGCGGGGAGCGTCATGATTGCGTCTCCGATCCAGTTTGTTCCACGTATCAGAATATTTCTTGCCCTGTCAAAGGGAGTGCGTGTTGAGATTCTGACTTTCATCTGTTGGAGGTGCCTTCTTCCACATACTTCTTCACTACCTGCCAGGGTTTGGTCTTCCATCTCTGATGGATCCAGAGCCATTGATCCGGGTACTCCCTGATCGTGGCTTCTATGACCCTGGTGAAATTCTGTGTGTTGATGAGTATGTCTTCATCATCGTCGCCTGTGCGGATGATCTCCATCGCTTCCTTGAAAACAAGCCTGTAATTGCCATTTTCCAGCCTCACTATATACCCGGGGATAACAGGCGCTTCCGTGCGAAGGGCAAGATGCGCCAGCCCGTTGGTGGTACAGGCAGGTCTTCCGAAAAAATCCACAAATACTCCCTCCTGCCAGGCCATGTTCTGATCAATCATGATACCAAGAATTTCGTTTTTTTTTAGGATGCGGAGCATCTGTCTCATGGCGTGTTCTTTAGGTACGGGCTTATTGCCGGTTGAGGACCTCACCCATAACACGAGATTATCAAGGATAGAATTGTCCAGAGGACGATAGATAACGGCTGAAGGCTTTAATATTATAGGTATGGCTGCAGCCCCGAGTTCCCAGTTGCCAAAGTGGGCGCCAAACATGAGGACGCCTCTGTTCATCTCTACCGCCTTTTTCAAATGCTCAAGTCCTTCGACCTCAACCAGATCGCCGATGTTTTCCTTAGTTAAGGAAGGGATGTCAAAGAAATCCGCTGCCACAATGCCGAGTGTCCTATATACTCCTTTAGCGGTGGCGATGACCTCATCTGCGCTCTTCTCCGGGAAGGCGCACCTGAGATTGTGAATAGTAATGAACCTCTGCCTCGGAGAGAGATAGTAAAAAAGGCGAAAGATCCCTATTGAGATACTCCATCTTAATTCCCGGGGTATGGCGCTGAAGCACTTCAGTATTATGTTCACCACCGGTGATTTTTTCATTTCAGTCTCTCGAAAAGCAGCGCTTCAAATTCCTCCCGGGAGGGGAGCATTTCCATCTCCACCCGCAGAAGAAAGACATCTTTCAAAAAATCGGGAAAGCCTGTCAAACGAACCCCGTCCTTTTCTGTCGTGATAATAACATCAGAAGAGGAATCGATGCATCTTTTCCGAATATACGAAATATCTGCTTCGGTATATTGGTAATGATCGGGGAAGTCAATAAAACTTGTCACGCGCCAACCTAAAGATTCGGCGGTTCTCCTGAATGCCTCCGGCGACGCAATTCCGGCAAAGGCACATACTTTCTTCCCTTTGATGAATTCCAGGGAATATACCTCTCCCGTATCGGCGCATATGATATCCTTCGGTCGCAGGTACACCGAGAGGACAGGAAGGAACCAGCCGATGCCCTGCTCCTGGTATTTTGGATAACGGCCATCTCTGGCGCTGTCCCTCCATATGACAAAGTGGGCGCGCTTCAATGCTCCTGTTGGTTCCCGAAGTGGTCCTCTGGGGAGCAGGAAACCGTTTCCGAAGGGTAGTTCCCGATTTAGTATGACAATATCCATATCCCTGAAGATACGTCTGTGCTGGAATGCATCATCAAGGATCAGGACATTTGCTTTTAGTTTTTCTATGGCGAACTTCGCTGTGTCGATCCTTTCCAGTCCTGTAAGCACCGGTATCCCCTCAGCAGCTTTTGCGATGAGGATCGGTTCATCTCCGGCCTCAATCTGTTCCATCAGGATTTTTGAACCGTCTGACACGACGTTCACAGGGGATTTGGCCTTTCCCCCATATCCCCTGCTCAATACGGCCGGCCTGTATCCCTTTTCCTTCAGCGACTTTGCCAACATAATCACCGTTGGAGTCTTACCGGTGCCGCCAACGGTTATGTTTCCAATGCTGATGACCTTGCAGGGGAACTTAGTCTGCTTAAAGATGCCACAATCATACATGCGGTTTTTCAAGTTGATGACGGAACGGTAGAATAGGGATAGGAAGAATAGAATCAGTGTCAGGGGGGTCAGCAGGGATGCATCAGTTTCGGAGTACCAGATTGTTCTCAGCTTAGTGGGAAGTTTTTTCAAAGCTGTTCCTGTTTTCATCTTTAAACTGCATGCTGTAAAACTTAGAGTATTCTCCTCTTTTTTCCAGAAGAGATTCGTGGGTTCCTTCTTCTACAATCTCGCCGTTTGCAAGCACCAATATCCGGTTGGCGTTACGGATTGTCGAAAGCCGGTGTGCAATTATAAGGGTCGTTCTTCCTTTCATAAGATACTCTAGGGCATCCTGGACCTCTATTTCCGCTTCTGTGTCAAGGGACGATGTCGCTTCATCAAGAATTAGAATGGGCGCATCTTTGAGCAGTGCTCTTGCAATGGAGATTCTCTGCCTTTCCCCTCCTGACAGTTTTGCCCCCTGTTCACCGATAACAGTATCGTACCCCTTCGGTAGATTCATGATGAAGTCATGGGCGTTGGCTGCCTTTGCTGCATGGATAATATCCTCGTCGGTCTTTTCGATGCTGCCGTAGGCGATGTTATTTCGCACTGTGTCATTAAAGAGGATGGTCTGCTGCGTGACGATGCCGATCTGCCTGCGCAGGGACTCGATGGTGACGTGGCGGATGTCATGGCCGTCTACCAGAATCTGCCCCTCTGAGACATCGTAAAAGCGGGGGATCAGATTGACGAGGGTCGTCTTGCCTCCGCCACTCATGCCGACAAAGGCAACTACTTCACCAGCGGTGATAGATAGATTTATATTCTTCAAGACGGGCGTTTCTTCGTAACGAAAGGTTACGTTCCGGATATCAATGCCCTGCGATATTTTGGGTAGCTCGATGGCGTCGGCGTCATTTCTTATATCCGGCACGATATCGATAATACTGAAAACCCGCACGGCGCCGGCAATTCCCTGCTGGATCGTGTTATTCACATTCGTCAGCCGTTTGACCGGTTCATAGAGCATGATCAGCGCCGCCAGGAAAGAAAAAAAAGTGCCTGGTGTGGAGACGCCTTTAATCACCTGGTACCCTCCATAGAAGACAATAGCGGCTATACCTATACCCCCTAAGAATTCCATGAAAGGGCTGGAAACGGCGTTCACAGACACGGATTTCAAAGCAAGTTTGAAGAGGTGTTCGTTTTCTTTTGCAAACCTTTCGTTTTCATATTCTTCCATGCTGAAGGCCTTGACGATCCTCGTCCCGGAAATTGTTTCCTGGAGAAGCGTGGTAAGACTGCCTATGGTTACCTGAGTGCGCGTGGCGATGTTTCTCATCTTAGCGCCGAACTTGGCTATAGGATAGATGGTGAGAGGAAATACGAACATGGCGATTATTGCCAATTGCCAGTCACGGTAAAAGATGACAAATATGAGACAGATAAGGGTGAAGGAGTCTTTAAGGAGACTTGTGACGGCTTCGGATACGGCCCCCTGGACGCATGCCACATCACTTGTAATCCGCGACATGAGAATGCCTGTCGGATTCTTGGTGAAAAACGAAAGGGATTGCATCTGTATCTGTCTATAGAGATTATTCCGCAAATCCGCTACAACCCGCTGGCCGATGAAACTCATCAATATCGTTTGCGTGTAATTGCAAAACCCTTTTAATAGGTATATGGCAATAACTGCGACAGGGATCCACATGAGCATGTCGGAGTTTCTTTTTAGGAATATCTCATCTAAGGCCGGCTTCACAAGAAAAGCCAGGGCAGATGTTGTTGCACCGACGACAAGCATGCAGACCATCGCCAGGATGAACTTTGATGTATGCGGCTTTGCAAGCTGCAAGAGGCGTTTAAAAATATCCATTTCTTAAGAAAATCCCGGATGCAAAAATTTGTATCTTAAGGGAATCAGCGTCTGAATCCGTTTCATGGTCAGTGTTTATGGTTTAGCATATCATATGCGAGGCGGGCAACCCTTTCTGCCGCACCATGGCTTCCGAGCATATTCCTGATTTCTTTCAACTCCGCTTTAATGCTTTCAATTCGCTCTTTAGTCGCCAGAATGTCCATGACCGCTGCCGCTATTTTCTCTGGAGTTGCCTCAAACTGGATTAACTCAGGAACAACGGTTTTTCCGGCAATGATGTTGACAAGACCGATGTGGTCAACATCGATAACCATCTTGCCTATATAATAGGAGGGCACCGACACCCTATAAATAATGATCATGGGCGTCTCCATCAGCGCCGTTTCCAGGGTGGCAGTTCCCGATGCAACCATGGCTATGTCTGTACAACCGATGACATCGTAGACCTCGCTGGAGATAAGTCTCACGGCTACCGGATATTCTGCAATTATTTGTGAAACGAAAGCAACATCAAGTGTATCGGCAAGAGGCAGCACAAATTGCACGGACTTGATTTTTTCCTTGATGATCTCCGCTGCTCCGAGCATTACAGGAAGGAGTCGTGTAACCTCTGATTGCCTGCTTCCCGGCAAAATTCCCACCGTTGTTACCCCTTCATCGAGATCGAACCTTCGAAGCGCCTCCTTGCGAGGATATTTCGTCCTGACCACATCCAGCAGAGGATGACCAACGAAGGTTGCATCAACGCCGGCATCCTTGTAGAGATCCATCTCAAAAGGGAGAATCACGGCCATTCTGTCCACAATCTTTTTGATCTTCCCGATTCTTCCTCTTCGCCACGCCCATACCTGGGGACTGATATAGTAAAAAACCTTTACGCCGTATTTCTTTGCCGCCTTGGCGAGAGGAAGGTTGAAGTCCGGGTAATCGATGAGGATAAGAAGATCTGGCCTGTCTTTTTTCAGTGATGCCTTAAGTTGAGCCATGACTTTCAGTATCATTGCGAGCTTAAAGACAACCTCAGTGAGTCCTACGACAGCCATATCTGCGGCATCCGCTATCAGCTCTACGCCAGCCTCCTTCAAATTCCTGCCGCCGACCCCATAGAATCTTATTTCCGGATCGATCTTGTGCATTTCCTGTACGAGGTTTCCTCCATGAAGGTCACCAGAGGCTTCCCCCGCCACAATCATAATTTGTTTCCTGCTTGCACTTCCTTTATCTTGCGTGCCTTTGAGAAGGGATATTTCAGGATGCATGGTTGATCACATTGCTTACGTGTTCAATCTCCTCTTTTTTTAACTCAGGGAACATGGGTAGGGACAGTACCTCTTTGGCGCACATCTCACTGTTCGTCAGACTCTTCGCATGAATATTATGGCCGGTGAATACCTTCTGTTTGTGAAGAGGCACGGGGTAATAGATAGCGGAAGAGATATTCTCATTTTGCAGGGCTTTCATGATGCTATCCCTGTTTCTTGAGCGGATCGTAAACTGATGATATACATGCTTGCAAAAAGGGAGCTCAAGGGGAAGGGCGATATCATTTCTCTTGATGAGCGTTCTGTAGATGTCTGCATTAATGTAGCGCTTGTCGTTGAATTCTTCGATTTTCTTCATTTTGACGCGTATGATTGCCGCCTGGATCTCATCAAGCCGGCTGTTATAACCTAAAGTCGTATGATGGTATTTGACGGCGCTCCCGTGGTTCCGGAGAAGCCTCATATTCTTTGCCAGTTCCTCATTGCCGGTGATAATCATGCCGCCGTCGCCGTAGCCGGCCAGGTTCTTGCTTGGAAAGAAACTAAAGCAGCCGCAGTCACCACGCGTCCCAACCCTTTTCCCTTTGTATGTCGCACCGAAGGCCTGTGCACAATCTTCAATGACTCTGATATTATATTTTGCCGCCAGAGCGCAGATGGGATCCATATCCGCAGGATGGCCGAAGAGATGGACAGGGATGATCGCCTTGGTCTTATTTGTAATCTTTTCCTCGACCTTGCCGGGGTCGATATTAAAAGTGTCCGTAACGATATCCGCAAATACGGGTATCGCATGAAGAAGTGAGATGACATCCGCCGTGGCAATGAAAGTGAAGGGTGTGGTGATCACCTCATCCCCAGGTCCGATTTCGCAGGCCCGGAGAGACAGGAGGAGGGCGTCGGTTCCGCTTGCCACACCGACCCCATGGGAGACGCCATGATATGCGGCTATTTCTCTTTCCAGTTCCGCCACATTCGGTCCCAAAATGAACTGACCGTCTTCAAGTACATTCTGTATAGCTGCATCGATGTCGGCTTTAAGATTATGATATTGTCTCTTGAGATCAACCATCGGTATCATGGAAGCAGCTCCTGAGATAGCTTGACCTTTTCAGCGATGAGAAGCGCTAATTCCAAGGCGTCTCTCCCTTCCTTGCCTGTGACTGGTGGTGGATTCCTGCTTATAACTGCTTCAATGAACGAGCGAATCTCCTCCCCTAAAGGATCAAGTATCTTGACTTCCACAGGATTTGCGCTGATTTCAATCTTCCCTTCAGCACCGTTTTTCCTGCAGAGAGAGACCAATTCGCGCTTCCCGTAATCGACTGCATGATAGCCATCAAACCCGAAGAATCTAATCTTCTGCATGGTCTTTCCCGTCACCCTGCTGGCGGTGACATTGGCAACGCAACCGGAAGCGAAGGTTATCCTCGCGTTGGCAATATCCACTTTATCGGACAGGATCGATACTCCGACGGCATCCACATTCAGTATGGGCGATTTGACAAAGTGCAGGATTATGTCGAGGTCATGGATCATGAGATCAAGAATGACATCCACATCCGTGCCGCGTTCGAAAAAAGGGTGGAGGCGGTGAGTCTCAATGAAAAGCGGCTTTTCCATAACCGCCCGCAGCGCGACGATTGCCGGATTAAATCGTTCAAGCAATCCTATTTGGAATATCAATCCCTTTGCTTCAGCTATGGCTATAAGTTCATCAGCCTCTTCGATGGTCGTTGTAATGGGTTTTTCCAGCAGGACGTCAATACCCGCTTCCAAGAAGTCTTTTGCGATGCGATAATGAGATCCGGTTGGAACGGCAATACTGACTGCATCTACTGAACCCATCAGCTTGCGGTGATCCGACACAGCAAAGCAGTCATACATTTCGGCCGCCTTCTGGGCACGCTCCTCTTTGATGTCGGCCACGCCGACAATTCGGCAGCTGGACAAATCGCGGTATTTTTGCAGGTGGTAGTTGCCTAAATGGCCGATACCTACCACGCCGACCCTGATTTCTTTCATATGCAGATAAGATTATAAATTCCAGTGCTCCATTTCACAGATGCGAATATGAAGCTACCATTTCGAACTCGATGAGAAGCCTTTCAAAGCCATCACTTTTTCATAGTTATCTTGAAATCCCTCTTGCCGATCTGGTTTCGATAAACGCTACAAACTGCCTTACTTCCGGAATATCGTCAACCTCGGCTTTCACTTTTGCGATTGCCACGGAAAGAAGGAGAGATGACCTAAATACAATCCTGTAGGCTTTTTTCAGGGCCTGTATAGTTTCCCCTTTGAACCCCCTGCGCTTAAGGCCTATTATGTTAAGGCCATAGAGTTTTGCATAATTGCCGGAAGCCATGACGAATGGGGGAACGTCCTTGGACACGGCGGAAGCGCCTCCGATGATGCAATGCGCCCCTATGCGGGTGAACTGATGGATACCCGTTAACCCGCCGATGATAGCGTAATCTTCCACATGGATATGGCCGGCAAGATTGGCGGCATTGGCCATAATGATATTGTTTCCCAGTTTGCAATTGTGCGCGACGTGACAATAAGCCATCAGAAGGTTATTATTCCCTATGATGGTTACCCCGATATCGGCCGATGTGGCCCGGTTGATGGTCACATATTCCCTGATTGTATTGTTGTTTCCGATAACAACCCTAGTCTTTTCACCTTTGAATTTCAGGTCCTGCGGGCTTGCGCCGATTGAACTAAATTGAAAGATACGGCATTCCTCTCCGATGTCGGTATGGGCGTCAACTACCACATGAGGTCCGATGATGGTGTTTCTTCCGATATGCACATCAGGCCCTATGACTGTATAAGGGCCAATCTCGACGCCCTCCCCGATATGGGACTCCGTAGATAAAACTGCTGTAGGGTGAATATTCATAGTAGATCCTTGAAATCACAAAGCCTGATATTTCCTCTGTAAACAAGTTCAAAATACGAAATCTTCTGTGTATTTGGATTTTGACGTTGTCCAGTACTCAGGGTTTGGTTCTTTGGGTTGTATTTTTTGTGTCTCTCTCCAGATTATCAAGCCTTTTCAATATGGACGCGACGCTTTTACGCATTTCCGGAAGTTGTGTAACACATGCCTCTACGCGCAGCCATTGTCTGTGGGGCATATGGGGCGATCCAGACACAACTTGGTTTGAAGGGACATCGTCATGAACGCCTGACTGGGCGCCAACCATGACATGATCGCCGAGATCGATGTGGCCAACGAGACCTGCCTGTCCTCCCAGGATAACGCCCTTTCCGAGTCTTGTACTTCCTGAAATGCCGACCTGGGACACGATCACGGAGTATTCACCAATGACCACATTGTGGGCCACTTGTACCAGATTGTCGATTTTTACACCTTTTTGTATCCAGGTTCTTTCAATGGTGCCCCTGTCTATGGTGGTATTGGCACCCACTTCAACGTCATCGTCTATTTGCACAAAGCCTACCTGGGGAATCTTTATATTTTCCCGCGCCGGCCTGGCAAAACCAAATCCGTCACTTCCGACAACGACACCGGCATGCAGGATGACCCTCTTTCCGATAATGCATCGTCGTGATACAACGACGTTTGGATACAGAATGGAGTCTTCACCGATTACGACACGACGACCGATGTAGACACCGGGGTAAAGAATTACGCCCCGTTCGACTCTTGCTTCCCGTCCGATATAGACACCGGGATAGACATTTGCATCTTTTGAGACACTTGCGCCTTCTTCGATGAAGGTTTCCGTGCTAACCCCAGGCGGATCATGGTCTTCCGGGTAAAAAAGTCCGAGGACCCGGCCAAGTGCTATATAGGGGTCATCAACAACGATGAGGTTTCTATCTGTCCTCTCTATTTGGGGAGAGACCAGGATGGCAGAGGCTTTCGTTGTCTCAATGGACTTCAAATATTTCGGGTTTGCGATGAAGGTCAAATCGCCCTTTCCGGCCTCAGCGATTCCCCGGATATCGTGAATGACTACTTGAGGGTCTCCTATCACCTTTCCAAGCAGAAGAGATGCAATTTCACCGAGCGTCTTTTTCAATTTCGTATCTCTATTTTTCACTTTTTCGGTTTGAATGTCTTGTTGAATTCTTCAATAACTTTCTGGGTCAAGTTATTTTCTTTGGCAAAGTAGGCGACGGGAATGCTGCCGACATCGATGATCAGTGTATATTTTTCCTTCTCACCGATGGCAGTTATTACCTTCAAAATATCGGGAACCAGCTTTTTGGAAAGCTCCTGATCTCTTGACTGAAGTTCCTCATTGGCATCCTTGACCATCAACTGGTAATCCCTGAATTTCTTTTGATATGCCGCCTCTTTTTCTTTCATGGCACTCTCCGTCAGGACGGATCGCTGTTTTTCGAGATCATCCTTGAGTTTTCTCATTTCCGCTTCCCGTTTCTGTATCATGTCCTTGTCTTGTTGGTAGAGCTTGCCGAAATCGTCGGCGGCCTTTTTTCCGGCATCTGACTTGAGCATGATTTCTCGCATGTCGATAAAGCCTATTTTTTCAGCGGCAAATGCGCATGTGCCACACAGAAAAAGCGACAGGATGACGAATGCCATTGAAATTAGCAAACCACTTTTTTTCATATCCTTTTCCCCCTTATTAATTAGAATGAACTGGCACGTCTACATAAACATGCCCATTGTGAATTCAAATCGGTTGGACGATTCATTTTCCTTTTGGTCAAGGACATAACCCCATTCGAGCCTCAGAGGACCGATAGGCGAGTACCACCTGATACCAAGTCCCACCGTTTTTCTCATGTCGTCGATATGCCAGCCGCTGTCCCAGGCATTGCCCGTATCGAAGAATACAAGCCCCTTCATCCCGGCGTTCTTAATCAAGGGAAAGATGTATTCAAAGTTGAAACACATCATTGTGAAGCCGCCGAGAGGGTCTCCCGTGGCTGGATCTCTTGGCCCCACGTCACGAAGGCCGCGTAGAGTATCAATCCCGCCCAGATAGTAGCGTTCAAATATGGGGACATCCGTATCCGAAGTACGTTCTATGAAACCTGCTCTTGCGCGCACACTGAATACGGTGTCCAGGGGCAGGGGATGGAACCATGCAGTCTTTGCCCCATATCTGATATAGTCTGTGCTGCCTTGGAGCGGCCCTCCCGCATAATCAATGGTACCGGTGTTCTTGTAACCAGTCGTCGGAAACATATAGTCATCCGTAGTGTCCTTTGTGAGGTTGAACGTCACCACGCTCTCTGTCGTCTTTCCTGCCTCCTGCTTGATAATATCAGCTGCCGTGTCCTGGACATCTGCGACATCATTTGTAAAAAGCTTGTATCCCACATAGCCGTTGACACGCGGCCAGAGGGGATAACCAAATGTCATTCCAACCCCTTGCGTGTTTAGATTGTAAGTGTCATATTGCCTTTGCGCTCTCCAGAGGGAAAATTGACTCCACACGAGAGTATCAAACAGATATGGCTCTGTAAACGAGAGTTCTAGTACATTCGATACAGTTCCGAGGCTTCCCTTGAGGCTTAGTATCTGTCCCCTGCCAAAGAGGTTCTGCTGGGAGACCTGGGCGGTGCCGATGGCATGGTCCTGGGCCGAGTATCCTGCGCCTATACTGAACATGCCCGTCGGTTTTTCCTTGACGTTGATATTGACGTCAGTTAAATTTTCTTCAGGGCCCTTTTCCGTCTGAAAATTTATCTCTTCAAAGTATCTGAGACGATTGAGAGCCATGTAACTGCTTTTGAGCTTGCTGCTGCTATAAAGATCCCCTTCGCTAAAAGCGAGCTGCCTCCTGATTACCTTATCTCTGGATTTTGTGTTGCCTGTGATGGTTATCCTGTTAAAGAAGACCTCGTGACCTTTCTTGATATTGAAAGTCACATCCACCGTCTGAGTTTTCTCCTGCGGGACAGTGCGCGGCGTAATGTCTGCATATGCATAACCGTCATCATTACAGGCCTGGGTAATAAACTCCATATCCTTCATGATTGCGTCCCTGTCATAGAACTCTTTTTTGCTGATATTCAGTTTATTCAGCAGTTCAGCGCGGGAAACGGTCAGTGTATCGCCCGTAATGTCCAGCTTGCCTACTTTGAATTGTTTTCCCTCCACGATTGGTATTTTTACATAGATCCCCTTCTTGTCGTGCGTAATTACAGGTTCGCCGACCTGAGCATTGATAAAGCCATGATTAAGGTAAAATGCAGTCAGTTTATCCGTATCCTGTTTTAATTGGTCTTTCTTTAAGATGCCTGAGTCGTTTATAAAATGGAAAATGCTCCACTCGGCCAGGCTCATAATATTTTTCAGTTCCTTGCTTGTGAATGCACGGTTTCCTTCAAAAGAAATCGTCCGGACAAACAGCCTCTCACCCTCGGTTATATTGAAGGTGACGATGACATTCTTATCGCCTTCTTTGTCAATCGCATACTTGATCTCTGCGTTGTAGTATCCTTTGCCATCATAGAGGGTTTTAATCTTGTCTGCACTGGCGACTATTTTTTCCGGGTTGAGGACATGCTGAACTTTGAATGTCATAACGCCTTCAAGCTCGCTCTTCTCGATGGCCTTATTCCCCTTTATTCTTATCTCTGAGATCAGGGCTTTTTCTTTCAAAAGGAAAGTGATGATCTTTCCTTCGGGACTGACAGTGACGTCCGCTGCCGCGTCATCGAAATATCCCATCTTGTAAATAGCTTTGATATCGGAGGTGAGCTCTGCTTCCGAAAAGAGATTGCCCTTGGCACTTTTTATGACCTGGCTAAGAGCACTGCTTTCAATTTTCCGGTTACCTTTAAACTCAATCTTTACTATCCTCATATCTGCGGCTATCTTGACGAGTATCTGTGTCCGCAATTGGCCAGAGATGGAGCCGATGGCTTCGATGCCCTTGCCCTGTGCGAAGGCGGCGTGTATCACTCTTCCCTCTCTTACATCAATGACTCTCGCGTCGACGCTTATTTGCTCTCCAAACACGGAAAGACTTCCCATGATAACGTAATCGGCCGCTGCAGCCTTTCCGACGTTGACGGCAAGCTTTTCATCAATCACCTTGCCCTCTATGGCTTTGGCAAACGAACTTCTCTCAACTATATGGATGCTTTTTGACTTGGCAAATTCCGTGAAGAGTCCTTTGTATAGGGCTTCCTGGAGATTGGCTGTATTTGCCTTGGCGTGAACTTCGAATGGCAGGATGGCAATTTTTTTACCGTCTTCTGCAAGAGCATTAGCATTATAATGATGCAGCAACAGGAGAGAAGCCAAGAACATGATGATTCTTATGCGGACACTATTATTATTCATAGGCGTAAATCTTCCCATCTCTTAATCCTATGTTCTTCGACATCCTGTCGGCAAGCGCTCTGTTGTGGGTAACGACGACAAGGGTGATTCTTTTCAATCTATTGAGGTCCAGTAGAATATCTTCTATCTTCTTGCCTGTTTCGCTGTCAAGATTTCCGGTGGGCTCATCAGCGAGAATGATTTCCGGTTCCATGACAAGTGCCCTCGCCACGGCAACCCTCTGCTGCTCGCCTCCGGAAAGTTCGCCGGGTTTGTGGGTTAACCTGTCTCCAAGCCCCACCTCATGCAATATTGCTGCGGCCCGCTCTCTCGCTTTCTTGTACGGCAGACCGTGAATCAGCGCCGGCATCATCGTATTTTCCAGACTGTTAAACTCCGGCAGCAGATTATGGAATTGGAAAACAAAGCCGATTGTTTTGTTTCTGAACTCTGCCAGTTTTTTCTTGTCCCACTGGAAGACATTGATGTCGTCAAAGAGCACAGTTCCCGATGTGGGGTGATCCAGTGTTCCCAGAATATGGATGAGGGTGCTTTTCCCCGCACCTGAAACACCCAGGATGGCAAGAGACTCGCCTCGACTGATGGTGAAGTCGAGACTTTTCAAGACTTCAATTGCGTTACCATCCTTGATAAAGGTCTTACTTAAATTATTTAGCTGTATCATCAAGTAAAATTCTGAATTCTAAGATCTCAGTCCCCACATCTTGGGCATTTCTTGGTCCATATTTCTCAAGCATCTGGAATTCAAGGCATGGGCTCTCTGCTTTCCAACGATCAATCGTATCGTAAAGTTTCCGCCGGGTCCAGTTTGGAGGCCCTCCGGGAGGGGTAAATAGTCGACAGGAAACATATCAGCATGGTCCCTATGACAATGATCGCGACATCGCTGTAATTGACCTGGGAAGGCAACTGGCTCAGGTAATATACATCTCCGGGTAGTATTTTGAAACCGAAAAGATTTTCAACGGATACAGAAATTTTCTCAAGGTTCAAGGCAACCGCAAGCCCTCCCAGGCAGCCCATAAGAGTACCGATGGCGCCGATCGTTACCCCCTGAAAGACGAATATCTTCATGATGCTGCCGGAGGTCGCCCCCATCGATTTCAAAATGGCAATGTCTTTGTTTTTTTCCATGACGATCATGATAAGTGTGCATATTATGTTAAATGCCGCTACCAGAACGATGAGACTAAGAATAATAAACATGACCCGCTTCTCCAGTTTCAGGGCGGAGAATAAGTTCTTGTTCATTTCCATCCAGTTCCTTGCCCAGAAAGGGAAGCCAAGTTTCTTTTCTATGGATTTTGCGATGATATTAGCCTTGTAAATGTCATTGACCTTGATCTCAAGGCCAGTAACCCGCTCTCCCAGGTTCAGGAATTCCTGGCAGTCCGACAGAGAAATATATGCGAGGGTCGAATCGTATTCATAGAATCCGGAATCAAAGATGCCCACGACAACAAATTTTTTCATTTTGGGAACCATTCCCATAGGCGTGGAAATGCCCATGGGTGAGATTATGCTCACGGGGTCGAAAAGGAGAAGCCCCATATTCTTTGCCAGTTCCTTGCCTATTACAATGCCTGGAAGTGTCGATGTGTCCTTGGTATAACCGAGGGTGCTCCTCTGTTTTTCGGAGAGATAGTCAATGTTTCCTTCGTGCATTTTCCCCAGGTTAATAACTTTGGAGGCACTATCTACGGATATTCCTCGCAGTATCACACCGCTGGTGCGCCCTTCATTTCTCAGCATGGCCTGACTGTATATAAATGGCGTTGAAGCGACTACACCTTCGACGTGTTCGATCTCGTTCATAACCGTCTGGTAGTTTCTCATCGCTCCCGTGTACTGCATGAGAACCACGTGGGAATTTATTCCCAGTATTTTATTCCGGAGATCAGTCTCAAAACCGTTCATTACCGCAAGGACAATTATAAGTGCGGCAACACCTAAGGATATCCCGGCGATAGATATGAATGTTATAATGGAAACAAAGATCTGCTTTCGCTTGGCCCGGAGGTATCGGAGACTGATAAACAATTCAAAAGACATGATAGATTTTACTCTTCCTTGCTTCTCAAAAGGGGGAAAAGGATAACATCCCTTATAGAGGCAGAATTCGTGAAGAGCATCACCAGCCTGTCTATACCTATTCCTTCTCCTGCTGTAGGCGGCATACCATATTCGAGTGTTCGGATATAATCCTCATCCATTTCATGAGCCTCATCATTCCCCGCTTCTCTAGCCCGGAGCTGCATCAAAAATCTTTCCCGCTGGTCAACAGGATCATTAATCTCGGAAAAGGCATTGGCAATTTCTTTCCCACAAATATAAAGTTCAAATCTGTCAGTGACCCCAAGCTGATCAGGCGTTTTCCTGGCCAGGGGAGAGACCTCAACCGGATAGTGAGTTATAAAAGTCGGTTGTATCAGCTTGTCCTCCACTCGTTCTTCAAATATAGCCATCATGGCTATTCCCGGCGCATCACTGTCTTTGATGCTCAGCCCGAGATCCTTTGCGCAAGCGATAATCCTTGCACCGTCGTCCAGAACTTCGGCAGCTATCTTGCCGTATTTCACAATTGCATCTCTTACTGAAATGCGCGGCCACGGTGGCGTCAGGTCAATCTCAGTTTCCAGATACTGAAACTTCGAGGAGTCAAAAAGTTTACAGGCGATGAAGTTGAACATCTCTTCGGTCAATGCCATCAGATCCTCGTATGTGGCATAAGCCTGGTAAAATTCCATCATAGTAAATTCAGGGTTATGGAAGGTGGAAATGCCTTCATTCCGGAAATTTTTATTTATTTCGTAGACCCGTTCGAAACCGCCTGTAACCAGCCGCTTCAGGTACAGTTCAGGGGCTATTCTCAGATAAAAATCCATCCCCAGGGCATTGTGATGGGTCTTAAAGGGGCGTGCCATGGCGCCACCCGCTTTGGGCTGCATCATGGGGGTTTCCACTTCCAGGAAATCTCTTTCCTCCATGAAGCAACGTATCAGGTGTATGATGCGACTCCTCCTGACAAAGACATCCTTAGTATGAGGATTGACAATGAGATCCAGATGCCGTTGACGGTATCTGGTCTCAATATCTGTAAGGCCGTGCCATTTCTCCGGCATGGGCCGTATCGCCTTTGAGAGCAGCCTCAGCACATCGCAGTCAATCGTCAGCTCATTAGTCCTGGTTCTGAACATCTTCCCTGCGACAAAAATTATATCGCCCACATCGAGTCTCTTAAACAGCGAATAGGATATTTCTCCGACCTTCTCCTTTCTGACAAAGATTTGGAGCTTTCCAGTTCTGTCCTGAACAGTGGCAAAAGAGCCTTTTCCAAAGTCTCGAATGGCCATCAATCTTCCCGCTATGGAGAATCTCTCGTCTATCTTGCCTAAGGCATCGCCGTCCATATGGGCAAAGCGTTCAATGATAGATGTCGCCGTATCCGTTACACGGGCATCATTGGGATACAGTTCGATACCGTCCGCCTTCAGTGACTCTATCTTTTCCTTTTTCTTCCTGAGTAGTTCGCTGTCTTCCATAAATGCCTTATCCAATTTAATATAAACCAAATTTGAGTATATTTTTTTGGGGGATTAGTCAAGCATGATTTAAAATCCGTGATTTAAAATCCGCAGGTACCGTGAGATTCTTGAATGGCTTGTAAAACAGACCTCGTGTGAACGCAAATCGTTTTGGGAGCCACATTTTGAATATGAATCGAGGTAAAGGGGACAGTGAAGGTGTAATAAGAGGTTAATGCAGGGCGGTCCTAAACTAACCGTGATTGTTCACTATTCGGGAAGCCTCTCAGCCATGACTGCTTACCTTTCCCAGCTTGATGGCGCAGAATTCGCCGCACATGGTACAACCTTCATCCTTTGCGCTCTTACTGGTTTCGAGAAGTCTTTCAGTCTTCTCCGGATCAATAGAGGCCTTCACCTGACCCTGCCAGTCAAATTCCTTTCTGCACCGTGCCATCATGGTGTCCTTCTCGAAGGCACCGGGGATTTCCTTTGCTATGTCTGCAATGTGCGCCGCAATCTTCGAAGCGATGACTCCTTCCCTGACATCTTCAAGAGTGGGTAGACGGAGGTGCTCTGAGGGAGTTACGTAACAGAGGAAGTCTGCGCCAAAGGATCCGGCGATCGCCCCGCCAATCGCCGAAGTGATGTGATCATAACCTGGAGCTATGTCCGTGGGCAGTGGTCCCAGGACGTAGAAAGGTGCGCCGTCGCATAAGCTCTTCTGTAGCTGTATATTGGCCTGGATTTCATTGATGGGTACATGACCGGGGCCTTCGATCATGACCTGGACTCCTTCCCCTCTCGCCCTTTTTGCGAGCTCGCCCAGGAGAATGAGTTCCTGCACCTGTCCCCTGTCAGTTGCGTCGGCGAGACAGCCCGGCCGCAGACCGTCGCCTAGGCTGAGAACCATGTCATAGCGCTTTGCGATTTCCAACAGCCTGTCATATCTCTCATAGAGGGGGTTTTCTCCGTCATTAAATGACATCCAGTTCCTGATGATGGAGCCGCCTCTACTGACAATGCCTAAGATGCGTCCTTCCTCCTCTATGCATGCTACACTTCTCCTTGTCACGCCGCAGTGCACGGTTATGAAGTCAACGCCGTCCTCGCCATTTTGCTCTATAACCCTGAACATATCTTCAGCAGTCATCTCAAGGATAGCTTGCTTTGCCTCTAGCATCTCGGCAGCAGCCTGGTATATGGGAACCGTCCCTACGGGAACGGTTGATGCCTTGATGATCGCCTGCCTGATCTTCCTGATATCTCCCCCTGTGGAGAGATCCATGACCGTATCCGCCCCCGCCGCGACCGAGATTTGCACTTTCTTTATCTCCATGTCCAATTCGACGCGATCCTTGGACGTACCGATATTGGCATTGATCTTTGTCCTGAGACCTTTGCCTATGGCAAGGGGCGCTATTGCAGTGTGTCTTTTGTTGCGGATCACCACGATAGTGCCTTTTTCAACACCGTCACGGATAAATTCAGGGGATACCCCTTCCTTTTTAGCGCACAGCTTCATTTCTTGAGATATTAAACCTTTTCGTGCTCTCTTCAATTGAGTCATTTTAGTAACGCTCCTGTTATAAGAACTATATAAACAACACGGGGCATAACCTTTCTGAGGATATGCCCCGAGAGAAATATTAGCAGATTCCGTTTCCTCCGCTGGGATTATCCAGATCAGGTTCTAAGGGTATATTCTCAGCCTCGTCAGCACCCCTGTACAGTTATCGTCTACTGCATTTTTTGCAGAAAATCAAGCTCAAATTCGAGGGTTGCCCAGCTTTAGATTGCCAATATCCATAATGTTTTGTATGATCCGGCAACTAATCAAAAAGTGTGCAATGCCTAAGAGTTACTCTCAATCTGACCAAAAGAAAATCAATAACTTGACCAGCGAGATTCTGCCAAAAGTGTTGTCAATGTCATACGGATTTCGATTCAGTGACAATAACTTTTGGCAGCTGAAAATTACCCGCTTTCACGGTCCTTGTTTCAATGAGGAATTCTTCCTGCCACATATTATCAACCTTGATGAAAACGCGAGACTTCAAACCGTAATTATTAATATTCTTTCCAAAATAATTGTGCTACGATCTCACGATTAAAATATTGTGGGACTGTCGGAAAACCAGGCGGTAAACGGAAAATACAAATCTCAACTTTGAATATCGCGAGAAATCTGGTCTGCTCGACTCAAAAAATTTTTAGCTCAGAGTGCATCTATGAGAGTTAATAAAGAGCTAATAAGATGAGCATGGTTATTCAAACAACAATCCGTTGTATGATGTTGAGGGTACTTCTGGTGGTCATCGCACATGTTGTGCTCGCGTCACCTTGCCCTGCGTCAGCAGCTCTAGGTGGCGACGAAACAACGGTGCAGGCTGATCAAGCTCGCATGAAAGGCACACTGCGAAGCACGCAAACCAAGGCGTACACTGTGCATGAGATTAAGGCGCAAACAGGCACTGTCGTGAGGGAATATGTTTCTGCGGCTGGAAAGATATTTGCTGTAGTCTGGCAAGGCCCATTTTTACCGGACTTGCGCCAACTCTTCGGTTCGCATTTTGAACAATTTTCGCAATCAGCTCAAAACCTCAAAAGTAAGCACCCCCGGGGCCGTGGGCCACTCATGATCCAAGAGCCTGGGTTGGTCGTACAAACTGGAGGGCATATGCGGGCGTATTTCGGCAGAGCTTACATACCTGAACTGGTACCACAAGGAGTCCCCATCGAGGAGATTCAATGAAGAGCGTCCGTATTTGCATACTGATCTTAGCATTGTTCGCGGCGTGGACGTTGCCTGTAGGCTGCGGAGGGGGCGGAGGTAGTAGCGGGAGCAGCGGAAGTGGCGGAAGCAGCGGAGCGGTTTGCGAAAGTTTAGCCGCGCAGACCATTGCGGCCCCCACCACAAATGTGCAGACAATTGCTGTGAACGGTGGGCCACCAGGTATTGGCTATATCTATAGTAATGCTGCGTTTACAAGCGTTAAGGTTTGCCTTCACGGAACTGTCACATGCCAGACGATCGATTACGTCTTGGTGGACACTGGTTCTTTTGGGCTGAGGCTGTTGTCTTCTGCCCTTACAACGCCGGGACTATATGCGACACCAACCGCCGGCACTAATCTTGGCGAGTGTGTCCAATTTGTAGATTTAACCTACGTTTGGGGACCCATCCAAACGTTCGATGTCTTCGTAGCGGGTGAACAGGCAAGCTCAGTGCCAGTTCACGTTCTTGATCCTAACTTTTATGCGAGTAAGATCCCAAGCACTTGTACGAGTGGTGGCTATAGTATAGTAGATGATCTGGCGGACTTGGGCGCCAATGGAATATTGGGCGTGGGGCCAATTCGGTATGACTGCGGCAGCACTTGCGTCACCCCTTCGTCGTTTCCGGACGGTTATCCCTATTATGAGTGCACTGCTTCGGGATGTGCAGGAACGGCTTTACCTCTGTCACAACAGGTGCAAAATCCAGTGGCGCTGTTTTCCACGGATAACAATGGCGTCATTATTGAGTTACCGGCTGTTTCGGGCCCGGCTGCGAGCCTGAGCGGCTCGCTCGTATTCGGAATCGGTACACAATCAAATAACGGGTTGGGCAGCGCAACCGCGCTTACTCTAAACAACAATGCGAGCATTAGCACGACTTATAAAGGTACAGTCCTGCCTTATAGCTTTATTGATAGCGGCTCGAACGGATATTTTTTCCCGGATGCAACGATACGCACGGACGCAAACGGATGGTACATTCCCTCCTCCACATTGAGTCTCTCTGCAACCAACGAGGGAAACAATGGAGCTAGCAACAATGTGTGCTTCAGCGTGGGTAACGCGGACAGCATGCCCAACGATGCCGTGCTAAACACGCTGGCAGGCTACGTGTCGCCGTCTTTCGGCTATTTTGACTGGGGATTGCCATTCTTCTACGGACGCAACGTTTATACATCGATCACAGCCGATGGAAATGGGTTGTATTGGGCGTACTAATCAGGGCACGGTTGCAGGACACAAGCCGCTATAATCAATTTATCGGGTTTTCACCGTATTGCCTCCCTTTTAAAACGAGACTGGTTAATAGTTTGGTTCGTTGTTGAAGTGCGATGATTGCACATATATTCGAAATCAGTACTTCCTTGTTATCCACAAATAGGAGACGATGAAAATAGTTTATGCCTTCTCTTGGGAATGATTATCTTTATTGAGACCCCGATTATCCGTGGGACGCACACATCCAAGCACAACGCATCACGAACAAGATGCATATAAGACGAGCCTGTCCGAAAAAGGCGCAATTATCCTTTTAAGTCCCGGCAAATCATAAGATGTACGGTGTTTTTTTCATCATAAAGCGTAAGGATGCGTGGCAGGCTGCCTGTCTCCTTCAGGGGACGAAGCCGGAGTCCCAGACTGATTGCCTTGTCCGGGGAAAGAGCCCCCTATTCTTTGTTCCAAGCATTAAGCCCTATAATCGCATAACCCTAAAAATTTACATCATTCCTGTCACCAAGCCAGGCGACCTTGTTTGCAGGCTTGAAGTTAAACGAACAGAGCCCCGTTATGGGTA
>CAVSPA010000014.1:0-66408 GCA_963729715.1 uncultured delta proteobacterium | reverse complement strand
CGTCCCCACCGGGATTCGAACCCGGGTTACCGGCGTGAAAGGCCGGTGTCCTAGGCCTCTAGACGATGGGGACGTGCAGTGCCGAAAGATTGTTTATGAATTGTACATTCTATCGTATTGTTCACGAAAAAGTCAAGCAACAAATAAGATATAGAGAAATAAGATTGCCGAGGCGGTTCGCTTCTCGCAATGACAAACGATGAGAAAGCAGACCTAAAGGTCTGCACTACGTTTCAATCACTGGCTCATTCGAAGATGACGGGTTCCTTGAGAATTGATTCTCGCGCCTTGGCTGCAAGCGCCGCCACCTGTGGATGCGTCTCTTTCAGATTCCTGAGCTGCCATAAGTTGTCGGCTGTCCGGAGGACAAGCATTGCCATATCGCCATCGGAGATCCCGGCAGATTCAATAATCTCGTCCCAGTCAACGCCTCTTGCCCAATCATATATGACTGACGATGTCCATAGATAGAGCGGAGATACGCGAAAACCCGCTGCCTCCATGCGCTCTGCAAGCGGCTGCAAGGTCGTAACTATCCGGCTGTAACACCGCGTCAGTCTACGCGGCATGGTCTTGCTCGTCATTCTTATATTATCGTCACCGTCGTAAACAAAAGGCGCGAGCGCCGCCGCGAGGAGGTGTTCATCATCCGTCGGGAATACATTGCGCTTCAGGGATTCAGCGATGAGAATGGGTTGATCCAGCCTCAACTTGGATGCCCAGACGCCGTTTTCCGTGAGCCTGTCGTTCTCATCAACAAAATTTTCCGCCTTGAGAAGGTTGAGATGCCTCTGGAAGTCATCCCACAGGCCTGAGCTGTGGTCCTCTGCGCTCCCCACTTTCTTCATGCGCTCATGCTGATACATGGCGAAAGAGTTTTCAAAAATCTTCCTTATATCTTCCGGGGTCTGGGAGAGAAGTAGATTCAAGACCATGGAAAAATCGTTCTTAATCTGGCTCAAAATATCTTCCGGCCTCTTGAAGAGAAGGCGCCTGATGTGCTCCAGATCCATGAATCTCCCGGGAACGACCAGCAGGAAGCCGATCTTGTCCACGCCACGTCTTCCGGCCCTTCCTGTCATCTGGTGGAATTCGGTGCCCTTCAGAGGGTTGAAGTCGCGGCCGTTGAAGAGATCGGAATTGAAAAGCACGATTGTCCTTGCGGGGAAATTAACTCCGGCCGCCACAGTGGAGGTGGCGAAGATGGCCTGGAGGTTCCCGCTTTTCATCATCGTCTCTACAAGGAATTTCCAGGAGGAGAGTTGTCCTGCATGATGGGAACCGACCCGTGCGCTTGTCAGATAGTGGAGCTGCCTGTGATTCTCCAGATAAGGGAAGCGCGAGAGAGTCTCTTCGAGGGTGTAATGGAAAGAATCATCTCTGCCATCGTCCGGGAGCCTCCCGCAGGCTTTCAAGGCTGCATCGCATTCCGATCTGGACTTGAGAAAAAATATGGCCGGGAGAAGCTGGTATTTTCCGAGGATCCTGATGATCTCACCGAAGGGAGGAGATTGCCCCCGATGTGGCATACTTCTTTGCTTGTCTTTGAGAAATTCGTTGACCTTGCCGTAGAGTCTTTTCTTTTCCAGGTAGGGCATGATGCGCCCGGAGGGATGGAAAAAAAGCGGATAGAGAGGAACCGGTCTTTTCTCTTCCCTGATGACAACGCATTCCTTTCCCCTTATCTTGGAGAGCCACTGGGCGATCTCTTCGCCGTTACCTATCGTAGCGGAGAGGAGAAGCAGGTTTATCCTCGCAGGGAGGTAAATCATGACCTCTTCCCAAACAACACCCCGGTCTGCATCCCCGAGGAAGTGGGCCTCGTCGAGAATGACAAGATCATAGTTTAAGTCTTCCCCGCTATGCATTACATCATAGAGTTGGTTCCTCAGGATTTCCGTAGTCCCGACCATTATGGGGGCGGCCGTGTTTTCTTTGGTATCGCCCGTCAGTATGCCGACGTTCTGGCTCTCGAACTGAAGTCCGAATTCCACCCATTTGGCATTGGTCAGTGCCTTCAGGGGAGACGCATACCAGCATCTTCCCCCGCCGCTGAAGACGGACATAATCGCCTGTTCTGCGACCCATGTCTTCCCGGAGCCGGTCGGTGCAATTACAAGGCAGTCGGTCCTTCTCACTGCCTCCAGTGCGCGGAGCTGAAAGAGGTCCGGCGCAAACAGTGTGGAGAGGGGTCTGCCGATTTTTGCAAATATCCCTTTCAGCACGGGCTCGGCATCAGCCTGCAATCTTGCCTGCTCACGGGGTTTGGATTTTCTGTGATACCTATCTTTTTTGTCGAACCGTTTCGGATGGCGATGCCGCATAGAGGTCAGTCACTTTCTCCATTCAGGACTCCACCTATTTTTTATCATGAATGAACCGTATGGTAAAGGACTGCTTGATGGGTTCGCATGGCGTTGCGCAAGCCCCGCAGCAGTTCGGGAATTTCCGTGAACTATTGTCATTTCGGTGAGCCTGAAGCCCTGAGCATCGCGAAGGGGTGCGAGAAATACTAGTAGGGAGTAAAATTGAAAGACATCTTCCGGAGTTTACCCCGAGTAAACCGAGGGGGTCGATATGACACTTTAATAGTTGGCTTCCAATTCAAAAGTGATTGTTAGATACAAGAATTCATGATAGCTTCCGCTGTAAAGAATACAGGGGTTTTGCGACCCGGTTGAGGATATCTGAAGCATGGCAGGACGCGCATTCGCACAAAGAGACATATCCATCATCGAAGATGTGGGTAGAATCATCAGCAATTCAAGCGACCCGGCGGATTCACTTCGCGAGATAGTCAAACTTATTGCCGATAAATTCGATGTTGATGTCAGTTCCATCTATATATTTGACGCAGCAAAGAATCGCCTGTCTTTGGCGGCTACCGTCGGTTTGAGCCCGGCCATGGTCGGCAAGATATATATGAGCATCGATGAGGGCCTGACGGGCCTTGTTCTCAAGCGGATGAGAGCTCTTTTCGTGAAAGATCCCGCAAGCCATCCAAGATACAAGTATTTCGAAGGAAGCGGCGAAGAGAAGTATAATAGTTATTTGGGCCTTCCCCTTATTTATCACGGCGAGGCACTGGGAGTCCTGGTTATTCAAACCGTCGATGAAGCAGGCATAGATGAATCCGACATCGTCATATTTTCCACAGTCGCGTCTCAGATAGCGGGCGTGGCGGCTTATGCCAATCTCTTGAGGGATATGAAGAAAAAGACCGAGCCTGCGCCCGCGGAGACAGACGCAGGCCCGGATCAGCAGAGAGAGGCAGAACGCATTACTAAAAGGGATCTGTTGCGGGGCGTGCCTGTATCCGCAGGCGTCGGGGAAGGGCGCACCCACTATCTCCGGGAGTCAATCGGATTTTCTGATGTGTATTTTCATGAGGCGCGCGATGTCGACCATGAGATCACCAGGTTCGAAAATGCCCTCAAACGCTCCGAAGCGCAGGTCGAGCGCTTGTGCGGCGATGTGAGATCCGAAGTTTCCCCGGGGGATGAAGACATCCTGCGCACATATCTCAAGTATCTCCATGACCGCGGCCTAAGAAACAAGATCATCGCCAAGATCAGGGAGAGGAATGCAGCTGAGTTTGCACTGAAGGAAGTCATCCTGGACTACGTGAGGCAGTTTTCTAAGATAGAGGACCCCTACCTCCGGGAGAGAGGGTATGATATTGAAAACGTGGGGAAAAGGATATTGCAAAATCTTCTTGGCTTCGAAGATGAAGACCCGAAGATATTTGCAGAAAAGACAATCGTCATCGCATCGAGCATATCCCCCGCCGAATTGATCAATCTCCGGCAGGGGAACCTGAAAGGCATCATCGTGTCTCAAGGCGGTGCGGCATCCCACGCTGCAATTCTTGCCAGGTCCTTCGAGATACCGATGGTCATTGTCTCGAGGGCGCTCTTAAAGGAAATACAGGAGCATGATTTGTTGATTATTGACGGCAGGTCGGGCGTCATCTATCACGAGCCGTCGGAAATGATCATACGGGAATATCAGCGGCTCGAAGACGAAAAGGCAAGGCAGTATGGAAGGCTGGAAGCCATAAGGATGGTGAAAGCACAGACGCCGGATGGTTTTGAAGTCAGGCTCGGCGCTAATATCAGTCTTCTTTCCGACTTTGAACTTGTGGACAAATACGGTGCAGACCATATCGGCCTGTACAGAACTGAGTTCCCCTTTCTTGTGAGGGAACGCTTTCCCTCGGAAAACGAGCAGGTGGACCTTTACCGGCGCGTGCTTGCAGCAGCTGACGGGAAGGACGTTACCATCCGCACCCTCGATGTGGGAGGCGATAAATTCCTGTCCTATCTGGACTATCCCAAGGAGGATAATCCTTTCTTGGGCTGGAGGTCTATCCGCGTGTCTCTTGAGCTCAGGGATGTCTTCAGGGAACAGATACGCGCTGTCTTGCGGGCATCAGCATTCGGTAATCTAAAAATCCTGTTTCCCATGATCTCCTCAGTGAGAGAAATAAGGGACACTCTGTCGATCTTGGACGAGGAGAAGTTGCGCTTGCGGGGAAAGGACATACCCTTTAATGACGGAATAAGTGTAGGTCTACTCCTTGAAGTGCCGGCAGCCGCGGTCATTCTGGAAAAGCTGCTCAGATACGTGGATTTCGTCAGCGTCGGCACCAACGATCTCACTCAGTTTGTTCTTGCCGTGGACAGAAATAATCAAAAAGTTGCCCCCATATATAATCCGCTGCATCCCGCCGTGATTTCCACCATCATGGACATTGCTTCCGCGTGCAGAAAAAATGATAAGCCGATGGTCATTTGCGGTGAAGCGGCGGCAAATCCGAAATGCGCTTATCTTTACTTAGCGATGGGTATCGATCAGCTAAGTATGAATGCACCCTCAGTGCCGATCATCAAGTACCTCATGAGACAAGTGAGACTCGCAGATGCGAAAGAGGTTTTGGAAGAAGCGTTGTCTATGGAGGACACCGATGAAATAGAGGCGCTGGTGGAGGAGCGCGTTGCTCCGGTACTAAATAACTTGAATGAAGATGCACCCGCAGCAATCACAGGCAGGGCTTGAGAGCACAAGGCTCTAAAAATCACGCTGGTTCAGAATTCCCTCCACCATCTACTGCTTTGAAGCTTCCTTTTCGCAGGTAATGAAGTTTGAGAGGCAGGAAGACACATTCCCGACCAGCTGTTCAAGCAGTCCGGTGTCCATGCCAGGCTGGTAGCGCAGATTGGAGAAGTCTCCGAGATTTATGCTGCCGATAATCTCGCCGTTGACGATTATGGGGGCGATGGCGATAGACTTGATAAAGAATTTCTTCTTGCGCGGGAGGAGTTTGTAAAAGGGCTTGAGATCGTTGTTTACGAGTACAGGCTTTGTGCTTTCGCCGATGATATTCAAGAAGGTGGCACGGTCTATGATGTTGAGACGCTCCTTGATAATATGCGATGACCTCAGCAGCTGAATCAGGCTCGCAAAACCGGTTTCCGCCGCAACGGAGATCCACACGAAGGGGATGCTGAATTCTTCATGAATCTGTATAAGCAGCTTTTCAAATAGGTCTTTGGCGTTGAGGAAGGTGGGGAGATGTTTCTCGATCTTGTTTATCTTTTTTGCGATTTCTTCGTTTGTCTTCAAGATGTCGGCATGTTCGTCCATTAAATCATCTCCTTCCTCATAGCTTGAATTCGGCAACAACAACTGTATGATCCGATGGCTTTTCCGCAAGCCTGGGTTTCATGTCAATTCTGCAATCTGTTGATTTTCCGGCCAAGGACTTTGTCGCTAAGATGTGGTCTACGCGCCAGCCCAGGCCCCGCTCGACGGATTTAGGCACCCGGTAATCGAAGAAGGTATATTGATTCGCTTCTTCGGGGTGGAATTTTCTGAAGAGATCGAGAAGGCCCCATGACTTCACGATATCAAAAGCCTCCCGCACCGCCGGCGCAAAACAGACATGGCCCACGAGCCTCTTGGGATTATGCACGTCTATGGCCTCCGGCGCCACATTGAGGTCTCCGCACCAGATCAGGGGCTTTGCGGATGAATAAGATTTTTTGAGAAGCGCCGTGAGCCGTTCGAACCATTTTAGTTTGTAAGCAAAGTGTTCACTTGCGAGCTCGCGCCCTTGGGGGACATACGTGTTCAACACTGGTATGCCGGAAAACACGCCCTGGATAAGGCGGTCATCATCGGGTGTGCCGCCGTCGTCGAGGCCGAAATGGACTGCCTCCGGTTTTTCGAGGGATGCCACGGCCACACCGCTGTAGCCTTTGCCTCCCTTGAAGACCACATGGTAGCCAGCTTCTTCAAATTCGTGGGTGGGGAAATTCTTGTCGTCAACCTTGGTCTCCTGCATGCAAAAGACGTCCGGGCGATTTGCCTTCAGCCACGGTATGACGATGTGGAGACGGGATCGAATCGAATTCACGTTATAGGTGGCTATTGCGAAACTTCTCATGGTATTTACTTATAAGGATAAGTTACAGTTTAAACAAGTATAAGAAAAACGGTTCCGACTGTCAATATGAAACGGGTCGCATCTCTCTTGCCGCGGCTCTTTATTGGCTCGCCTTGTGATAACCGGCCTTGATGGCCTCCTCTTCCGAGTTAAATATGACGCGGTGATGCTCGAGAACCTTGTCATAGAATTTCATTCCCGGAAGATGATAGCGCTTGCTGTCCCGATTCCCTATTACCCTGATCTTATTTTCATCAGTACTATGTGCAACGGCCTCGGACGTTACGACTTCCACCTTGGCCCACGTCTTTCTTGGATTCAGCGCATAGGCTTTGCTCTTATCCTTTATAGCTTGTTTGCGGTTTCCCAGTTTGTGATAGGCAATTCCTCGATGGTAATAAGCCATGGCCAACTTGGGGTTTAGCTCAATGGCTTTGGTGCAGTCCTCAATTTCCTGCTCATAGTTGCCCAACTCCCCGTAGGCGACGCCGCGATTATTGAAGGCTACAGCGTCTTTAGGATTTATCTGCAAGGCCTTGGTGCTGTCTTCAATCTGCTGTTTGTAGTTTCCTGTCTGGCCGTAGGCGGCGCCTCTGTTATTATATGCAACTTCATCCTTGGGGTTCAGCTCTATCGCCTTGTTGAAGGCTTCTATCGCTTCGTTATACTTTCCCTCCATGACGAGGGCCACACCCTTTTCCACCCAGCTTGAAGTCTTAACGTCTGCGGCCGAGGCGGTCGCAGAGACAAGACAGATGCTGCAAATGATGTATATGGCCATCCTCTTCATGTAATGCCCCCCCCAATGCGGTTGGTTTCTACAAATGCACGGCATAACTATTTTATCTCTGAATTCATATGCAATGTGTCGGGTGCATGCACTTGACGCGGATGATAGAGCCGCATGTCACGCATGGTCAATGTATCGCCATCGCTTTCCTGTATTCGTTTATAAGGTACTCTTTATCGATTCCGTGGTCGATAAAGTCCCATGGCAGAATTTCCTCCACATCCTTGCGTCGGTATACATAGAAATCCGGATTAACATTAACTTCCTTAAGGGCCTTCGGCCAGTTGCCTTTGTTTGCGTGAGCCGAAAGAAGGATGCCGCTGACGCGCCTGTCTCCTAAGGAGAGCAGGGCCTGTATGTAGTTCCATTTCGGAAGATCGTGGATTACCTTTACCGTCGGCTCCTTGCGGATTGCATTCTCAATCCGCCTCATCCTTTTTCTGACGACGTTGATGTCCTCAAGAGGCAGCCACTGAAAGGGCGTGACGGGTTTCGGGATGAACTGATTGATGCTGAGGGTTATGCGGTTGAACCTTTTTTGTCCCGCAGAAATCTTCATTATGTGGTGTCTTATCTTCTTGACCATGTCTATGATGGCGTCTATGTCAGCCTCTGTCTCCGTAGGGAGTCCGACCATGAAATAAAGCCTCATATTCGCAATGCCGTGCTCGATTAGCAATTCGACGGCCTGAAAAATATCTTCTTCCGTTATGCCTTTGCGGATCACGTCTCTCAAGCGTTGACTCCCCGCCTCCGGCGCAAGGGACACAGTTTCGACCCGCGATTCCTGAAGCAGGGAAGCCAATTCTATGTCGAGACGATCCAGCCTGAAGGAGCCGAGGGCGACTTCTCCATTCCTGTCCATGATGAAGCGGCACAACGCCGGCAGGTCAGGATGGTCGGAAACCGCCGTACCGAGTAGACCGATCTTTTTCCCCTTGCCCATGCCGCTGATAAACGACGGTTCGAGCGTCTTTAAGCTCCTGAATCTTCCGGGCCTATACAAGAATCCTGCCGCGCAGAAGCGGCACCCGCGCCGACAGCCGCGGCTTACCTCGGTTAAGAACAGTTCCTTGAATTCATGGGAAGGTGCGCTGATGCATTGATCGGTTGTGAAGGCGTTGATATCGGAAATGTGTCTCGTCTTTATCTTTGTAGGCAGTGCGGCATCGAGAGGCCGCATATCTTCTATGAGATGATCTGCCTTGTAATATACTGTGTAATATTTTGGAACATAGGCCCCTTCTACTTCTTTCTGTACGCGAAAGAGGAGCTCGTTACGGTTGTGACCGAGGCGACAGGAGTTTTCAAAGACACGAAGAAATTCGGGGAGCAGCTCTTCCGCCTCCCCGAGGAGAAACAGGTCAAAGAAATCCGCGAGCGGTTCCGGATTCAAGGTTACGGAAACGCCGCCGCCGATGATTAAGGGCTCGATTTCTTTTCTTTGCCGGGCGGACAGTGTAATTCCCGCCATGCTCAGTATTTTCAGAATGCCGGGATAGTCATTTTCAAAGGGGATGGAGAAGGCGATGATATCGAATTCAGTGAGGGCCTTATGTGACTCGAGGCTGAACAGAGGGAGAGATGAAGAAGCGAACTCTGTTTCGTCCTCAGGATCAGGAATAAAGACTCTCTCGCAGAGAAATGATTTTTCGCGATTTATTAGAGAATAGACGGTTTGGAATCCAAGGTTGGGCATTCCCGTCCGATAATAGTTCGGGTAGGCAAGGCACACTTTGAGGAGTTCTCCCCAGACCTTCTTCTGATATCCTTCTTCATCGGCTAAGACATCATCATATCTTTTTGTCAGTTTCCAGGACATAAAATCCAAAATCCTAATTTCTAAATCCTAAACAAATTCGAATATCGAAATTCTAAACGAGTTGGTCATTCTCATTTTGATATTGTTTAGATTTTCGGATTTAGAATTTCGTATTTGCTCCTCATTCACTGACAGAGCGAATTAAATTCTTTAGGATTTTGCATTTACAGCTTGAATTTTTCTCCTCTAATCTGCCTGTCTTCTTAAAAATGTGGGTATCTCCAGGTCGAGATGGTCTACATCGTCCACCATCCCCATCTTCACCACATTGACATTATCAATCGGCTTTTCATGCCTTAAATATGCGGGCATGGAGAGGTCCTCTCTCTTGTGGCTGCCCGCGCGTGAAATAGTCTTCATGACTTGATTTGGTTTCTGCGGCTCGTTAAAACCGGTTGCTATAACGGTGATGCGTATTTCATCTGCCATAGCTTCATCCACGACGGTGCCGAAGATGATATTCGCGTCCTCATGGGCTTCCGACTGGATAAGAGATGATGCTTCGTTTATTTCAAAGAGGGTCATGTCCGGGCCACCCGTGATATTCAAGAGTATTCCGTGTGCACCCTGGATGGTATTGTCTTCGAGGAGCGGGGAAGATATCGCCCTCTGCGCGGCTTCCACGGCTCTGCCATCACCGCTGGCGATTCCTGTTCCCATCAGCGCCATCCCCATCTCGGACATTATGCTTCTGACGTCGGCGAAGTCGAGGTTGATGAGACCCGGCACCATAATCAAATCGGAGATCCCCTTTACCGCATGATAAAGGATATCGTCCGCCTTCTTGAACGCCTCGAGAAGCGAAAGGGTCTTCCCCCCGAGACTGAGGAGCCTCTGATTGGGAACGACAATAAGGGTATCCACGATCTTCCTCAGCTCTTCAATACCCTCTTCCGCCTGCTGATTCCTTTTCTTTCCTTCGAAGAGGAATGGCTTGGTGACGACGGCGACGGTCAGAATCTCCATCTCTTTGGAAATTTCCGCAACTATCGGTGCGCCGCCGGTGCCTGTACCACCGCCGAGGCCGGCCGTGATGAACACCATATCCGCCCCTTCGACGGAGTTCCTCAACAGATCTTTTGTTTCAATGGCTGATTTTCTTCCCACGTCCGGATTTGAACCAGCTCCGAGTCCCTTAGTCACCTCAGCGCCGATCTGAATCTTGATGGGGGAACTGGATGCGCCCAGGGCTTGGGCATCCGTATTTGCCGCGATGAAATCGACGCCTTTCAGGGCGTACGCAATCATCGTATTTACGGCATTGCCTCCCGCTCCACCGATGCCGATTACCTTGATCTTCGCCGAACTAATGTTATTTGGATCCGTTAATTGAAACATAATCTTCCCTCCCCTCTAAAAAAATTCGAGAAACCATTTTTTCATATTGCTTATTGTCATGCTGAATATATTTGTTTCAAACCTTCTTAAGGCGTCCTTCGACAAGGTTTTACTTCCATAGATAACGAGTCCCACGCCTGTTGCATACATGGGGGAGTTCACCACGTCTATCAGTCCCCCCACGCCGATCGGACAGCCGCGCCTGACGGGCATATTAAAGACATGCTCGGCCAACTGCGTGATGCCGTCCATGATGGCCGTGCCACCCGTCAGGACAACGCCCGCGGCAAGTATGTCTTCATACCCGGATTTGATAATTTCCTTGTAAGCAAGATTCAGGATTTCCTCCGTCCTCGGTTCGATGATCCTGCCGAGAATCTGCCGGGTGACTTCTCTCGGCTCTCTGCCGCCCACACTGGGAACCTCTATGACTTCATCCTTGGGGATGATGGGTGTGAAGGAACAACCGTATTTCAGTTTGATCTTTTCCGCTTCCGTAATGGGCGTTCGCAGGCCGGTTGCTATATCGCTCGTGATGTAATTGCCGCCGACGGGCAATACGGCCGTATGCTTTATGCTGCCCTCGGAGAAAACGGCGATATCCGTCGTGCCGCCGCCGATGTCCAGGAGGACAACCCCTAAGTCCTTTTCATCAGCGCTGAGAACCGCTTCACTTGACGCGAGCTGTTCGAGGACAATATCGTCAATCTCCAATCCTACGCGGTTCACCGATTTCACTATGTTCTGCACGGATGTCACGGAACCTGTCACGATGTGAACCTTGGCCTCGAGGCGGACGCCGGACATGCCGATGGGGTCCCTGATGCCGTTTTGGTCGTCAACGACAAAGTTCTGCGGCAGGGTGTGCAAGATCTCTCTGTCCAGCGGAATGGCAATGGCCTTTGATGCCTCAATCGCCCGCTGTACGTCATCCTCGTCAACCTCGCGGCCTTTAACGGCCACGATGCCGATACTGTTCTGTCCCTTTATGTGTCCGCCGGCAATGCCCACGTGCACGGAGCTTATTTCGCAGCCGGACATGTGCTCAGCCTCTTCAACGGCCTTTCTGATGGCATCCACGGTACTCTCAATATTAACGACTACACCTTTCCTCAAACCCTCCGAGGGATGAGAGCCTATGCCTATAATGTCGATGCCAGTATCGGTGATTTCGGCCACTATGGCGCAGGTCTTAGTGGTGCCCAAATCCAGGCCGACAATTACATGTGTCTTTTTGACCATCCTTGCTCCGCCTTTCCTCATCTTTACTGGACCGCAACCGCTGATAAATTAATTATAACTTCTTCTTGTTTCCGTCGGCCGGCAACTGCTGTTTCTCACGTCCTCAATCCCTTCTTTGACACTAAGGGCACAATAGGGCTCAATACGTTTTTTTTCTGAACGGCGATTTTCGCCGGGTCGTTGAGGTCGATGAGCAGAAATCCCAGCTTCATGTTTCTCCTTTCCAGGTCGGCCATTACGGCGTTCAGTCGCTTTAACTTGTTTTCATAACTGTCAAAACCGAGTCTGATGCATAAACCGCCGTCGGTGAAAAGAGAGAGTCCGAACACTTCGTTGCCATGTATTTCCGCAATGTTCCTTATTGTGGGGAACTCCTTCGAAGCCGACAGGTATCTCAAAAGTTCGAGGGATTTTGTGAAAAGCGCGGAATCGTCACCATCGGAATAATATACGTTAAGCACCGGGATATCGACCTCGTCGTTCTTTTCAAGCTTCTTAAAAGCCACGCCATCGAGATCCATCAGGTTAAAACCGTTCTCGCGCTTGACCAATGCGACCGCCGTTCTTTCCTGGAGATCAATAATCAAGCGGTTGGGAAATTCTCTCCCAATGGACGCTTCCTTGACCCACGGGTTTGATTCAATCCTGCGGGCGATTGTGCCGAGATTAATCGCGAGGAGATTCTGCGACGGCTTGATGGCGGCATATGACAGAATTTCTTTTTCCGTGAGTTCCTTGCAGCCGCGAACGACAATCTCTTTGATCTCGAAGTAGGGAGAGCTGATGGTAAAGTTATATCCGAAGATCATACCGGCGCCGATTACCGAAATGACGACCAGCACCAAGAGCGTCCTCAACAATTCGCGCAAAATATGTTTTGAGCGTCTTTGCAGTCTGTATTTTTTGGCTTCGAGCCTGGATTTAACGGGAGTTTTCATCCATCTTCCCCGACGATCATGACTTCTGTCTGCAGCGCAATGCCGCGCTCGTTCTTGACCTTCGTCTTTATCATGTCAATCAGGGCAATGATGTCGCTCGCTTTCGCGTTTCCTAAATTGACAATGAAGTTGCCATGTTTTTCCGAGATTTTTGCCTCGCCTATCTGCGTGCCCTTAAGGCCCGATTCATCGATGATCCGGCCTGCAGGAATACCTCCATTCGGGTTCTTGAAAATGGAGCCCGCGTTGCGATATTCCAGAGGGTGCTTATTCTTTCGTTTTCTGAGAATCTCATTAATCCGGGCATGGATTTGTTCCCGATCTCCCTTTGCCAGGAGAAATGAGGCGCCGACGATAACCGTGCCCTCCGAAATATCGAGATTCCTGTATGTGAATTTGAGGTCATCCTTCCTGGATTCCAATATCTCTCCCTTGGTAATCATCAATTTAACCGATTCGACGATGTCCTTAATCTCGCTGCCGTAGGCACCGGCATTCATCCTGACTGCCCCTCCGACACTGCCGGGAATACCGGCACAAAATTCCATGCCTGAAAAAGCTCTCTTTTCCGTGAGCAGAACTATTTCGGAGAGTGTAGCACCCGCACCCGCATGCAGCAGTACCTGTTCGCGGCCTCTCTCTGCTAAGCTGATACTGTTCATGCTTAGCATGGAAATTACGGCGCCCTTATAACCACCGTCCTTCACGATCAGATTGGTTCCGTTGCCGATAGGAATAAACGGTATTTGGAACTGCCGTAAAAAATTGATAATCCGGCTCAGCTCTTCGCTTCGTTCCGGCCAAACCACCGCATCAGCAATCCCGCCGACACCGATCGACGTATGGCGGGACATGGGCTCATCGAACAGAACCTTGCCGGAAACCATATCCTTCAGCTTTTGGCGTCGCGTCGCGTCCATGAGCATTGTGCCTTTTCCGGGTACATCATTTCGCCGAGGCCTTCTTCAAAAATTCCTCGCCGATCTTCCAAACACTGCCAGCTCCCTGCGTGATTATGACGTCTGAGGGTTCCGCAATAGAAAGAAGATGATCCACGATTGCATCAAAGTCGCGGATGTAGACCACGTCGGGGTGGCCCTTGCCGCGGAGGCCTTCACAGAGAGCCGCCGCATTCACGCCCTCTATGGGAACCTCGCTTGCTGCGTAGATATCCGTCACGATCAGGGTATCCGCGTCCGGAAAGGCCGCCAGGAATTCATTGAAAAGGGCTTTCGTCCTCGTATAGCGATGGGGCTGGAATACCACGATGATTTTCTTTTTCCATACCTGCCTGGCAGCCTTCAACGTTTCTCTGATTTCCGTCGGGTGATGGCCATAGTCATCCACTACGGTGATACCGCTTACCTTTCCCTTAACCTCGAGCCGGCGCTGGACGCCCGCAAAACCTTTCAGCCCCTCCTTGATGGGTCCATATTCCATATCCAGTTCCCTGGCGACGGCAATCGCCGCGAGGGAATTGTAGACATTGAAAAGTCCGGGAACGTTGAGCATCACTGTTCCGCAGGGGTTCTCTTTATAATGGAGTGTGTAACTGGAAGAAGATCCGGAAAACGATATTGAGCTTGCCTTGTAGTCGGCAGGCGCTGCAAGGCCGTAGGTCACGGTCTTCCTCTTTATTCTGGGCAGGATGCCTTTTGCATTATCATCGTCGAGGCAAAGGATCGTGGAGCCGTAGAAGGGAACGATGTTGGCGAACTGCAGAAAAGCATCCTTGATGTCATCAATATCCCTGTAGTGATCAAGGTGTTCACGGTCGATGTTTGTTATCACAGCCAAAGATGGGGCAAGTTTCAGGAACGAGCCATCACTTTCATCGGCCTCGGCGACAATAACCTCACCATCCCCGAGCTTTGCATTGCTGCCGATGCTGGCCAATTTGCCGCCGATCACCATAGTCGGATCGAGTCCTCCAGATGCGAGAACTGTTGCCACCATCGAGGTAGTTGTTGTTTTTCCATGGCTCCCCGATACGGCGATGGAGAACTTCATTTTTAGCAGTTCTGCGAGCATTTCCGCCCGGGGTATGACGGGGATATTTTTCCTGTGCGCTTCCATGACCTCCGGGTTGTCTGGCTTAACTGCCGTTGAGGTGACTACCACGTCCGTATCGCCAAGCTGTGAGGCATTATGGCCTGCATAAATTTTTGCGCCTAGCGATGTCAGTTTGTGTGTCAGATCGGACTGACTGAGGTCCGATCCGCTGATCGTGTAACCCAGGTTGAGGAGTACCTCTGCGATGCCACTCATGCCGATGCCGCCTATGCCCACAAAGTGGATGCGTTTGACTTTCCTCCGCATGGTGTCTCTTCTGTTGCCGTTATTCATTACCCGCCCCATTCAACCCACGCTACCCTCGTCAAAATGTAGGTCTTTTCACTGTATATTGTATATCTTTTGTCTGTATATACTATATCTTGTATGAAATCTACAAAAAAATTACAAATTTCTTAAAGTTATGAGCCCTATGCACGCATCTACGATATCAGCTGCCGCACTGACGTTACCGAGGCTAGCTGATCGGGCTTCCATCTCTCTTATCAATTCCGGATGGAGATAAAAGTTTTCGACTGTTTCAGCCAGCATCTTGCCGCTGATGCCCTTCTCGGGTATCAGCACGGCTGCCCCCACTTTGATCAGCGCCTCGGCGTTCTTCGTCTGGTGATCATTTACGGCATGGGGAAAAGGTATCAATATGGCCGCCTTGCCGCTCGCCGTGATTTCCGCGATGGACGTGGCGCCGGCCCTGCAGATAATCAGATCCGCAGATCTGAATGCACTGGCCATGTCCATGATAAAAGGCAGGACGTCTGCATCAATCCCGTGTGACCGGTAATGCGCCGCGAGGGAATCAATATCCGCACTCCCTGTTTGGTGTATAATCTTTAACTTGTCCTTGATCTTCGTAAGATGAGGGAGAGAATCGAGGACCGCCGTATTTATGCCGCGGGCGCCCTGGCTTCCGCCAAAAATAAGAAGCGAAAACCTGCCCGCTATTTTTTCCGCTTCCCGTATTCCGGGAAGAAAGGCCGCCCTGACAGGGTTTCCGGAGGCTATAATCTTTTTTTCGGGAAACCATTTCTTTGTTTCCGGGAAGGTCACGAATATCCTGTCGACGAATTTTCCGAGGATCCTGTTGGTGATGCCCGGCAGTGCGTTCTGCTCAGCAATGGCTGTCTTGATGCCCATGAGGCGTGCCGTCATTACGGCCGGACCAGAGGCATAGCCTCCCACTCCGATGACTATGTCCGGGCAAAATGACTGGATCAGCCTGTAGGACTCAATTATGCTTCGAGGGATCTTCAGGAGAGCACCGAGGACTTTTGTGATTCCTCTTCCTTTAATTCCTTCCACATCAAGGGCGTGCAGATTAAATCCCATATTGTCCAGCACCCTCTGTTCCAGGCCCTTCCGCGTTCCTACAAAAAGGATGCTGCTCGTCTGATCCCTTCTCAGAAATTCCTCGGCTATGGCAATTCCTGGGAAAAGGTGTCCTCCCGTTCCGCCGCCTGCTATGATAATTTTCATATCCCGTTCCCGTATCTTTTCATTTTTGGTAGGAGGAGATATTCAGCAGTATACCGACCGTTGCCAGGGACATGATCAATGATGTGCCGCCGTAACTCACGAGTGGAAGCGCCAGTCCCTTGAGGGGGATCAATCCCATGACACCGGCGATATTGATAAATGCTTCGAGGGCAATGACCATGGTCAATCCTGCGGCAAGAAGGCTGCTGAAAAGGTCCGGCGCCCTGAAGGATATCAGGAGTCCCCTTACAATAAGGATAGCGAAGAGAAATAAGACAATGAGGACGCCGATAAAGCCGCTCTCTTCGGCGATGATGGACAGGATAAAGTCTGTGTGCGGTTCAGGAAGATAAAAAAGTTTCTGCATCCCGTCTCCTATTCCCACGCCGAATGTACCCCCTGAGCCGAAGGATAGAAGAGATTGAATGATTTGAAATCCTGAACGTTGAGGATCCTTCCATGGATCGAGGAAGCTCATCAACCTTACCAGCCGGTAGCTTTTGTGAACAAGGAGCCAGACAGCGGCGGGTGCGAAAATCGCCACTATGCCGGTAAGATGAAGAACCTTGCAGCCCGCAAGGTAGAACATCAACATCATTATCAGAGATATGATGACCGCCGTACCAAAGTCCGGTTCCAGAAGAATCAGCCCCACGATGAACAGTATGACGACCAGAGGCAACAGGACTGCACGTTTAAAATCGGCTATCTGGCTGTATTTCTTTGTCAGGAAATGGGCGAGAAAGAGCACCATGGATACCTTGACCATTTCGGTAACTTGGAACGAAAAGAAGCCCACCTTAAGCCATCTGGTTGCGCCTCCGGCGCGGATTCCGATATGGGGTATAAGGAGCAGAGACAGGAAAACCGTGGATAGAAGAACGCCAGGATATGCGAGCTTTTTCAGCCGGTCGTAAGGAATCTTCGTCATCAACACCATGATGCCTAAGCCAAGGAGCACAAAGAATATCTGCTTTTTGAGAAAGTACTGCCCGTCGTTAAACTTCTTCATGGCGAGTATGGAGCTTGAGCTGTAGATCATTACTGTACCTATGGTCACCAAAATCAGCGTGACCAGCAGGAGAATAATGTCCATTGCCTTTTCCTGCGGAGGCATTTTTAATGATTTAGAGACCCTTGACCACATCTTTAAAAAATCTTCCCCGTTCTTTATAGTTAGAAAACTCATCAAAGCTTGCGCAGCCGGGAGAAAGCAGGACGACATCCCCCGGCTGTGAATGTCGATAGGCCAACTCAATCGCGTCTTGCATTGTCGTCGTTTTTGATGTCTTTACCGCGTCGCCGATCAGGTCATATATCTTGTTTCTCGCCTCGCCGAAAAGAACAAGTTCTTTAACCTTTGAGTTTAGAAGGGGAGACAGGGTTCCGAAATCGCCCTCCTTGTCCCTTCCTCCCATAAGCAGAATTATAGGTCGGGAAAATGTTTCCAGTGCTCGCGCCACGGCGCCTACGTTGGTCCCTTTCGAATCGTCGTAAAATGCCACGCCATTCTTTTCTTCCGTGAATTCTATCCTGTGCGGGATGCCCTTGAAATCGGCAACGGCGCTGATGATGCCCGCGCGCGAGCATTCGCAATACCTGGCGGCCATTATGGCGGCCATGACGTTTTCCACATTGTGAAGGCCGGGCATCTTGATCATGTCGAGCGGGTACTCTTCCCGAGTACCTCCGGCAGTACAATGGACAAGCGTTCTGTCTTTGAGGAAGATGCCCTTTTTCACCTCGGCCCTGGTGCCGAAGAGCTGCACTTTCGCGGCCATGTTCTTTGCCAGAAGAAAGGATCTCGGTTCATCGGCGTTCAGAATGGCAAGATCAGAGTCTTTCTGATTCTCGAAAATCCTTTCTTTGGTCGCGCGGTATGCCTCAAAGGAGCCGTGATAATCGACGTGGTCACAGGTCGTATTGAGAAGGATGGAAACAAAAGGGTGAAAAGACTGAATCCACTGCAACTGGAAACTGCTCACCTCGACAACCGCATAATCATCGTCCTGCTTTCCTTCCAGGTAGCCGACCAGGGGATTTCCGATGTTCCCCCCTACAAAGACCCTCTTCCCCTCTCTTGCGAGGATATGACCTATCAGGGTGGTCGTGGTCGTTTTCCCGTTAGTGCCGGTAATTGCGATCAGCGGTGGCTTTAAAAATCTATAGGCGAGTTCGATCTCACTCAGGATCGGTATTTTTTTGCTATTCGCTGCGGCGAGGATAATATTGGCAGGCGGTACGCCGGGGGAGGGCACGATCATATCGACTCGAGACAAGATGTCAGTGTTATACTCGCAGAATTCCAGGTCCGCAGGCAAGCTGCCCAGCTCACGAACGGCGTCCTTCAACTCCGCTTGCGGCTTTGCATCAGTCGCTATGACGCGGGCGCCTTGTTCGACAAGAAACCGGACAGAAGCGATTCCCGTCTTTCCCAGCCCTATTACTAATATCCTTTGCCCTTTGAGGTTCATAAGATTTGTCTCATCTCAATTTCAAGGTGCTTATCGCCACGAGGGCCAGAAGAATGGAAATTATCCAGAAGCGGACGATAACTTTCGGTTCCGCCCAGCCCTTGAGCTCGAAGTGATGGTGAAGCGGCGCCATTCTGAAGATACGCTTGCCGTTGGTCATTTTGAACCAGCCAACTTGAAAGATAACAGAAAAGGTCTCCAGGACAAATATTCCACCGACTATGGCAAGAAGAATCTCCTGTTTTGTAAGTATCGCAAGTGTCCCCAAGGTGCCACCGAGGGCTAGAGAACCCACGTCTCCCATAAATACCTGCGCGGGATATGAGTTGTACCAGAGAAAGCCCAGGCCGGCTCCCACTGTGGCGCCGCATAGTATGGCAAGCTCCCCCGTTCCCGCGACATAGGGGATTTGCAGATAGCCTGCAATCCTCACGTTGCCGGCAAAGTAAGCAAACAGGAGATACGTCATGAAACATGTAATCGCAGGACCAATGGCTAGGCCATCGAGGCCGTCTGTCAGGTTCACGGCGTTGGCGGCCCCGACAATCACAAATGTCGAGAGTACTACATACCCCCATCCAAGGTCTGGGAGCGCAGTCTTGAAAAAGGGAATCGTTACACTGGAAGTAAAACCCGGCTTGAGATAGAGGATAGTGCTGACAAACAGCGCTATAGCGATTTCGCCTGCGAGTCTTACCTTTCCTGGAATTCCCCGGCTGTCCTGGTGTGAGAGTTTTTTATAGTCGTCCATGAATCCAATGAGTCCATAGCCGACGATGACCATGACAACAAGCCAGACGTAATCGACTGTCAGGTTGGCCCAGAGGAGGGTGGAAATGACGATAGAAAAAATGATAAGGAGGCCGCCCATAGTGGGAGTTCCCTTTTTGGCAAGATGTGTGTCCGGCCCATCGTTCCTTATGGGCTGCCCGATTTGCAGGGACTGAAGTTTCCTTATCAGCCAAGGGCCGATGACAAAGCAGATCAAGAGCGCCGTGACCGTGGCATATATCGTCCTGAACGTGATGTATCGAAAGACATTGAAATAGGAGAATTTATCGTGCAGGGGATATAAGAGATGATAGATCATTTTATGGCTCCTCTCACTTCTTTCCTCGGCTTTCCTCAATGCCAAAGGCTTCAATAATCTTCTCTACCGCCTGTTCCATTCTTGTCCGTCGCGATCCTTTGACGAGTATCCAGTCACCTTTTTTCACATCAGCGGACAGACGGTCTATGATTTCATCAGGGGTTTCGAAAAAAATAATCTTTTCCTTTGACATCTTTCTTTTCAACGCCCCTGCTGCCGTCGCCGGGGAGAGCCTTCCTCTGAGGTAAATGGTGTCCACCCCAGTGTCTGCCATAAGACTCCCGATACCTTCATGCATCGCCTCCGCCTGGTCGCCGAGCTCAAGCATGTCACCCATGATTACTGTGCTCTTCTCATTTCCCTTCAAGTCTCTCAGGGTCTTGAGGGCCTCTCCGAACGATGCAGGGTTGGCGTTGTATGTATCGTTGATAATAAATGCTCCATTTTTCAACCGATGTATCTCCATACGCCCGGAGATAGGTTGAAATGCCATTAACCCCTGACAGATCGTAGGGAAGTCAATATCCAGAGCCCAGGATGATGCAGCGGCAGCAAGGGCATTATAGACATTGTGATTGCCCGCAATTGACATGATTATTCTCTGCTTCAAACTACCTATTCTAATGGTAAATCCTACCCCGTTCATACCCTTAGGTTCGATGTCTGCCGCTGAGACGTCGGCATCGTTTCCGAGGCCGAATGTAACCCTTTTCCCACGCCAGTCTTTGTCGGTTACGAGCAGTCTTTCATCATCGAGATTTATGACGGCAACTCCGGCATCCGGCATTTTCCGAAAAAGGTCCAGTTTCTCTTCGCGCACTGCCTCAACTGATTTGAAGCCTTCGAGATGTGCCGGGCCTATATTGGTAATAAGTCCGATGTCAGGTTCTGCGATTTCCGTCAGCCTGCCGATTTCTCCCCTTGTGTTTGTACCCATCTCGAGGATGACCAGTTCATGTTGGGCGTTGATATTGAGGACGGTCATGGGAAGACCGATGAGGTTATTGTAATTTCCCTGTGCCCGGATAATTTTTTTTGTCAGTCCGGCAATGCCTGCGAGCATTTCCTTCGTCGTTGTTTTTCCGGAACTGCCTGTGATGGCGACAACCCTGACCCTAAATTTCTTTCGCCAGAAATGGGCTATATCGCCGAGCGCCTTCAGGGTATCGTCAACACGGATGATGGTCTTGTCTGCAAACTTCTCTTTTATCTTATTTTCATATCCCCTCTCTACCAGAAAGCCGTGGGCCCCATTCTTTACTGCGGCGGCGATAAAATCATGACCGTCGAATTTTTCTCCTATGAGGGGGATAAACAAACTTCCCGGCATTATCTGCCTTGAATCTGTGGATACTCCCTTAAATACTGTGTCTGTACTTTCGCCTGCCAAAGTTCCTCCTGTGGCACTTAAGACTTCATTGACGTCCAAATCGGGAATTGATGGCTCTGGTTTCAATGTTTTGCCTCATGCCGTTTATTCATCAATGCTTCTTTGGCGACGAGCCTGTCGTCAAAGGGTATCCTCTTTGCTCCGATGATCTGATAATCCTCATGTCCCTTTCCCGCGATGAGTACGATATCTGAATTGCCGGCAAGGGCGACAGCCGTTTCGATTGCCTCTCTGCGATCGGGAATCACTACATAACTTTTCTCATTTGTGTTTTTTTTAAACTCCCCCGGAAGAAGCTTCCTGGCGGAGTTTCCGCCCATACCCTTTTCTATCTCCGCGATAATGGAGAGCGGGTCTTCCGTTCTCGGATTGTCCGAGGTCAGAATGGCCAGGTCGCTCCAAGCCGTCGCGGCCTTTCCCATGAGGGGTCTTTTCCCGCGGTCCCTGTCGCCGCCGCAGCCGAATACCGTGATGATGCGCCCCTTCTTGAACGGAGATAGATTCTGCAACACCCGCTGCAGGGCATCTTCCGTATGCGCATAGTCGACAAAGACATCAGGGTCGCCGGGAACACTCACCTTTTCAAGCCGCCCCGGCACATTTCTCAACTCTACCACACCGATGCGAATGAAGCTCTCAGGTACGCCAAGCGAGGAGGCCGCCGTTACGGAAGCCAGTATATTATGCAAATTGAATTTTCCGATGAGCGGCGAAAATATGGCAATATGGCTGCCGCTGGCATCTATTTCAGCTCTCGTCCCTTCCAGAGAAAATGCATATCTCTCGGCAGTCACGTCACATTTACTTTCAATGCAGTACGTGCGGTAAGGGAGCCTTGTACCCACCTCATCAACGATTCTCCGCCCCCAAGGGTCGTCTCCGTTAATGATCATTCTGTACGCATAGGTTTTTTTGCCCGCCGGTATGATCTCCGTAAAGAAGCGCTTCTTCGCCTGGAAATAATTTTCCAAAGTCTCATGATAATCCAGATGGTCCTGCGAGAGGTTTGTGAAGATGCCCATGTCGAAGGAGCATTCATCTACCCTTCTTAGATCAAGTGCGTGGGAAGAAACCTCCATAACAACGTGGGTAACGCCCTGATCGACCATAAATCTCAATATGCGCTGCGATTCATATGACTCCGGTGTCGTATGCGGGGCAGGCATCTCTTTATCATTAAACCGGTAGTTGACCGTTCCCACTATGCCGACGGAAAATCCCGCTGCCTTGAGTATGGCTTCCAGCAAGTAGGTCACCGTTGTCTTTCCGTTTGTCCCCGTGACGCCTATGAGACAAAGTTGGGAAGACGGGTCGTTGTAAAAATTCTTTCCGAGGACGCCGAGGATCGCGCGGCTGTTGGAGACCCTGATAGACGTTACTCCGGGTGGCGGGGAATAATCTTTTTCGTGAACGACGAATTTTGCGCCCCGGTCAATTGCTTCTTTTATATATGCATGACCGTCGAGCTTGAGACCGCTTACAGCCACGAACAGGCTGTCTTTCCCACAGTTCCTTGAATCATAGCAAATGGCTGAGACTTCTCCTGAAAGGATTCCAGAGACCTGGAAAATATCGATATCCTTTATCACAGCCTGTATTTGCACATTGGTTCCTCAATAGCCCGTGCTGAAAGAAACAGCGCAGTTCCGATGATTGCGTATGGGAATCCCGGGCTTGGGCTCCTGACTCACTGCCCAGCCGGTCCCTGCTATTTTCACATCAAGCCCTTTTTCCCTTGCCTTCTTCAGAACGTCTCTCATGGTCATGCCGGTGAAATCTGGCATGAACGGCTCATCCATGTCATTTTCCATATCGTTGTGCCTGCTTATTATTTGAGGTGCAGACACGAGCTTTAATTTAATGCCGTTTGGTTTCTCCTCTTCGAGAACGGGGAAAGGAGCTTCCTTAATATCTGTTTTGAAACACGTCAAGATCTGTTCGCCGATATTCTTGAAAACAGGAGCTGCAGCCACTCCACCCCACTTGTCCCTCTGCGGCTCATCGAGTGTCACTAGGATGGCAACCTGCGGATCTTCGGCGGGGAAGAATCCCATAAAGGAGGTGCGAACCCTTTCAGAAGAATAGGCACGCCGGGGAAAATCGAACTTTTGGGAAGTTCCCGTCTTGCCTGCCACGGCGACGTTAGGGATCTGGGCTTTCTTGCCGGTTCCGTCGTCTTCCCCGACTACATCCGTCAGGATGGCCGTGAGTCTTTTTGCCGTCTTCGGTGATACGACCTGCCTTACAGGAGTGGGCGTGACTTTCTTGACAATCTGCCCCTGCTTGTTGACAACCGCACGCACGATATGGGGCTTCATCAGCATGCCTTCATTTGCTATGGCGGAAAGGGCCGTGATAAGCTGAATGGCAGTGACAGAGACGCCCTGGCCGAAGGCAATGGTCGACGTATCAACCCTTGTCCAGTTTTGCTGCGGCCTCAATAGTCCGCTTACCTCCCCGGGAAGATCGATTCCCGTCTTTGAGCCGAATCCAAATTGTGTAATATAATGGTAAAATTTTTCTTTCTTCAGCCTTTCGGAGATCTTCACGCATCCAATATTGCTTGAATACTTCAGCACGTCGTGAAAAGTAAGAGAGCCATACCTCTTTTTGTTTGCCTCATGGAAAGTCCTGTCTGATACCACGTATGACCCATTTTCACAGTTAAACCTGTCCGTTTCCTTTACTATGCCTTCCTCAAGGGCTCCCGCCGCGAGAAAAGGCTTGAAGGTTGAACCCGGATCGAAAGAATCTGTAATAACCTTATTTTTTCCTTTGCCCAGATTGTAGGTGGAAAATTTGTTTGGATCGAAGCCGGGTTGATCGGCGAGAGCGAGTATTTCACCGGTCTTAGGGTCCATGACAACGACGAAGCCACCCTTTGCGCCTTTTGCCGTAATCGCCTCCTGCAAATTCGTTTCCACGATGTGCTGGATGCGGCTGTCGATTGTCAAAATGAGATTATATCCTTCTTCCTGCTGTACGACGGGTTTTTCGATCCGCGGATACAATCGGTTCCCTCTTGCATCCCGCGCCCAGATTAGCTTTTCCGGCGTTGCCTTCAAGTAGTTATCATATTTGAGCTCTAATCCTTCGAGGCCGGTGTAGTCCAATCCTACGAATCCGATAAGGCGGCCGGCCAGTTCTCCGTTTGGATAAAATCGTTTCGGCTCTTTAACTAGAAAGACATTATCGATATTCAGGGCCTCTATCCTGCTCGCCTGGTCAGCAGGGATTTTTCTCGCTAACCAGCAGAAATTTTTTGAGCCGGAAAGTTTTTTTATAATAGTTTCCTTATCTAAATTGAGAATAGGGGCTAATGCTTCGGCGACCTCAGAGGTATTGCTTATCTTCGATGGGTCAGCAAATACGGAGCTCACCATACTGCTCGCAGCGAGTTTCTCGCCGTTGCGGTCAAAGATAATGCCCCTTTCCGGTTCGATCTGCAGCGTCTTTATGTGTTGCCTCTCGGCAAGTGTTTTCAGGAGTTTTCCGGAAAGCACCTGAATCTGGAACGCCCTCGATATGAGAGCAATGAAAAGCACCAGGAAAAATACCAGTACCGTCACAATCCTGAGTTTCAGCCATTTCTTTGATTCACCCGTCATTGCTGCACCACCTGATCATTGGGGACCTGCTTGTTGGCACTTGCCGTATCATCGTTATTGAGGATTATGATCTGATCCCTTGTAGGATACGTCATCTGTAGCTGTTCTTTCGCTATTGTTTCAAGGCGCTGCGGTGATTTTAAGGTTGCGATCTCGACCTTCAACTTCGTCTGTTCCTCGACAAGTTTTTCCTTTATACTCATTTCCGCCGCAACCATGTACTCGAGCTCAGTCATATGAATATGTGACCACACATAGAAAAGGGCGACTGCCATGAGTACCAAGGTGACGAAGATAAAATTCGAATACTTTATCTGACTGGAAACCTTCTCTACATCGCAGACATTTCCCTGGATGACTTCTTCCGACTGCATTCCTAAATCCTCTCGGCTGTTCTAAGCTTCGCGCTTCTTGCCTGCGGATTACATTCCATTTCAGAAGCCGCAGGCGTTATCGGCTTTCTGGTCAATATCTTCAACTTGGCTTTTCTATGACAGGCGCACACCGGTAATGCCGGAGGGCAGATACATGCCTTCTCCCATGACCGGAAGCCGTCTTTAACAATCCGGTCCTCAAGGGAGTGAAACGATATGATAGAAAAGCGCCCCGACTTTCTGAGCACATCCACGCCACGATTAACGGCGTTATGAAGATTTAGAAGCTCGTTATTGACGTATATCCTGATTGCCTGGAAAGTTCGGGTTGCGGGATGAATTCTTCTCGTCTTGAATGTGGACGGTAAAGCCTTGACAATAACATCGGCAAGTTCTGCCGTTGTTCCGATGGGGGATGTCTTTCTTCGCATGGAGATCCTCTTCACAATCCTTTCTGCCATCATCTCCTCGCCATAGTCCTTGATGATCTTCTTCAACTCTTCTTCCGGAAATGTGTTGATAATATCGTAAGCAGAGAGCCCTCGGCTCTGATCCATGCGCATATCGAGGGCAGCATTCAGGGAAAAGCTAAAACCCCTGTTAGCTGTCTTCAGCTGATGAGCAGAAACCCCCAAATCGAGCAGGATGCCATCAACTTCCCTGATGTTCAAAGAGGCTAGGATTGTATCTATTTCTGCGAAATTGCCCTTTACGAGGATCTTTCTGCTGCCAAAGGGTCTTAAGCGCTCTTCCGATTCCCGCAAGGCGTCATCATCGATGTCCAGGCCTATCAATAAGCCGCCCGGCGCGCTATGACGAAGAATCTCGCCGGCATGACCCCCACCGCCTACGGTTCCATCAACATAGATCCCCCCCGGTCCGCAACGAAGGGACTCAATAACCTCTCTCTGCATGACCGGTATATGAAAGGAGCACATTCCATGGGCCTTTTTCTATATCCCCAGGTCCGCCATATATCTACTGAAGCTGTCGATATCGATTGCGCTTCTCTTCATCTCGTCATCAAAACGTTCCTTGCTCCATATCTCTACGACCTTAATCATGCCTGCCAGAACTATATCTTTCTCAAGGCCCGCATAGTCTCGAAGGTTGGGGGGAATGAGGACTCTGCCCTGACTGTCGAAGGAGCAATCAACGGCGCCGGACATGAAAAAACGCTGAAAGGCCCGTACTTCTTTTCTCAGTAGAGACTGATGGCTCACCTTCTCCTCGAGGATACGCCATTCGTCATAGGGAAAGATCATCAGGTAATTGTCCCAGTTTGTAATCACCAGTCTGCTGTCGTATGTCTCGGTGAAAACTTCCCGCAACTTTGCAGGAAAGATGATCCGGCCCTTGGCATCTATCGAATGATGATACTGACCCCTGAAGACGGACATGAGAGATTTCCCTCCACAATAAGCCACTTTACTCCACTTGGTTTAACTATAAGGAGGGAAAATTTGTTTGTCAAGAAAAAAATCATTCTTTTTTTCTATTAATTTGATATTTTAAAACCGCCCTGTTATGAGCGGAGAGGCTGGATGAGAAGTTGTGAGAACCATCGTTATTGGAAACGAAGTACAGGTAATTGACCGAGGCAGGGTAGAGGGCTGCCTGCAGCGAGTCAATGGCTGGATTTGCTATGGGGCCGGGAGGCAATCCACTGATCACGTATGTATTATAGGGCGTGTTTTTTTGAAGGTGTTTTCTCTTTATGACCCTTGTGATGGATTTGAGATCATAAACGGCCGTAGGATCACTTTGCAGTCTCATTCTTTTTTTCAGCCTATTGTAAAAAACGGCCGAGACCAGGGGTTTTTCGTCTTTAAACCCCGATTCTTTGCCTATTATGGAAGCAAGCGTAACAACCTGGGGTATCGTCATACCAAGTTCTGCCGCCTTTTCCTGCATGTTATGATCAAATGTCTTCCAGAATTGATCAACCATGATCTTAATTATGTATTTTGCACCCATCGTTTTATCAAATAGATATGTATCAGGATACAGGTATCCTTCCGCGCTTCTGCCCTCTATACCTAATGAGGCAATGAACTTCGCATCTCCTGCAATGGATACAAATGTCTTTTCGTCGACCAGTTTGTAAAAGGCGAGGCGAGCCGCAATCTCCGCGACTGTGAAATCCTCGGGAATGGTGACCTTATATGAAATAATATCCCCCTTGACCAGCTTATTAATGATATCCAGCGGTGACATGGATGTTGACAGTTCATACTCGCCTGCCCTGATGTTGCCCTGTGCATTCCTTGCAATCACTAATGCATAAAACAGATATTTATTCTTGATGATACCTGCGTTTTCAAGCAGGTCAACTGATCGGAGGAAACTCGTCCCTCTCGGGATATCAACAGTGACGATCTCATTACGGCGGTCAATGGGACTCACGGCATAGTAGAGACCGGCCAACAGAGCAAAGATGATTATGACCAGTAAGATTACGGTGGGGCTTCTTTTATGTTTACGAGTTGCAGCTCGGATTTCCATATAATTGGTCCGTCTGATAACTACTGAGACCTGTCGCGGCGTTCCTGGGCATCTAGATATCCCTGGAGAATTAAACTCGCGGCAAGCTTATCAACTATATTCTTTCTCTTGTCTCTGGCCACGTTAGCCCGAATGAGGATTTCTTCCGCCTCCTTTGTGGAAAGCGTTTCATCCCATTTGATGACGGGCAGAGAGAACGTGGATTCCAGGAGAGATACAAATTTGCCGACTTTTTCGCACTGGATGCCCTCGGTACCATCGAGTCTTAGGGGATAGCCGATCACAATTTTCTCCACATTATAGTCCCTGATGAAGCCAGCAACCGCTTCCAGATCATGCCTGCGCTTTTTCCGGGTAATGGTGGCGAGCCCCTGGGCCGTCATGCCAAGTTCATCACAGATGGCGACGCCTATTCTCTTACTTCCGTAATCGAGACAAAGTATCCTCATAGACCCCGTGCCCCTTTTTTTTAAAAGTCATGCTAACAAATTTAATCTCAACATTTCAAGCGGAGAATTATCACCTCATGATAAGTTACGGGCCAAGGCATTGAAATCTGGAAGATGAATGGTTAGCGGACAAACTTGCTTTCTTTATGAAGGGTTCCCAAAAATCAGGAAGGCAACTACATCCGGTATGCCCGTCTTGTGAACCTCGGCTGCATCCCCATATTAAAGCGCAGTTTCAGATTTGCAGTCTTAATTAAAAGGGGAGCGAACTTTGAAAGCAGGTATTCCGTTGAGGTCATATCTCCTGTTTCTGAAATTATACATTCCTTGAGGTTATCGAGTCGGTCGTTAACTTTGTAATGCAAATATTTCTTGCACGCAGGAATAAGCATCAAGGCCTTACGGGCCCTGTATTTATAGACCTGTGCCTTTGCCCTTACTCGTTCCGAGGCATGATACCTGAGTGTCACGTATCCTTTCAACCGGTTCTCAAGAATGCGGAAAACGGAAGGTCCCATAATCTCAAATTCTTTATGATACAGCCCTATCTGAATTTTTGACATCTCTTCTTCGCCTATGTGCGGGTGCCGAAAGCCCAACCAAAAGCCGTCCCACCTCTCTGGAACGTGTATCTTGGGAAGGAATCTGCCCTCTGCATTTAACCGATTATATAACGGAGTACCATAGACCGGCCCATAAATGAGAAACTGGCAAACAGAAGGCTTCAGGCCCATCAGCTCCCGGAACTCCTCCCCTATGATCTCAGGCGTCTGATAATCGAATCCGATTATCAAGGATGCAATTATACTGATTCCGTGGTCTCGCAAGTTTGCAAACAGCTCCGCAAACGACCTCCCCTCCATTTTCTTGAATTCAGCCCGCTTGCCCTCGAAGCCTATCCATAAGAGATCAAATCCCATCTCCGTCAGTTCGGCTGCTGAAAAGTGGGACAAAGACTTAACGCTTCCATATCCCATCATTGAAAGGGGCGGCAAATCGGACCTCCGAATTTCCTCCAAGAATTGCATCGCTCTTTTCCGATTGACAAAAAAATCTTCATCACAGAGATAGAATCTGGCCATCCGCGGATATGACTTTCGCAACCATTTAATAGAGTCGATGATAGACTTGCCGTCGGGGAGCAACAAAATGCGTCTGCGGTCAAAATAATGGGATGTCGCGCAGAAATCGCATCCAAATGGACAACCAAGGCCGCCAAATATATAGCTCTCCTTGGGAAGCGGCAGTGACATGAGACGACTCAGGGGACTCTACTCATAACACTTGCGACATATCCTTAATATATGACACCTGTGATACACGGTCCCCGGTTCATTCGGGCAGCTCAGGGGATCGTTATTCCAGATATTTTCAATCAAGTATTTCTCCCATGACCGCGATATGGAATCATCTGTTCCCTTTGTTTGTGGTGCGGGAGCAGACGGCCACTCGTCTATCCGGTGAATGGGGCCCTTCGCTTTCCCTCAGTTCGTGAACGTATAGATCAACGTTGCCTTGTGATCCATATGCGGATCACTTTTTTGTTATTGTTAAACGTTAGGTAGTTTGTTATTTAAGGCCCATGAAGCATTTCATCATAGGCACAGCCGGCCATGTCGATCATGGCAAGACAGCCCTTATAAGAGCCATCACCGGTATCGACACGGACAGGCTCAAAGAAGAGAAGGAGCGGGGGATCAGTATTGAACTTGGCTTTGCCTCGCTAACCCTTCCGGACGGCCGGACATTCGGTATTGTGGATGTTCCCGGCCATGAAAGATTCATAAGAAATATGGTGTCCGGCGCCTCCGGCATAGACATGGTGATTATGGTGATTGCGGCAGACGAGGGCGTCATGCCCCAGACGAGGGAACACCTTCATATCTGCTCGCTCCTCGGCATTAAGAAAGGTCTTGTTGCCCTCACCAAGGCCGATATGGTAGCAGAGGAATGGCTCGATCTGGTGAAGGACGATGTCCGTGAATTCTTGAAAGGGACTTTTCTGGAGGCATCCCCCGTTTTACCCGTCTCTTCCATTACAGGTGCAGGGCTCGAGGAATTGCTGGACGCACTCGGCAGAGTGGCGTCGGATATAGAGGGACAATCGGGTGCGGGTATCTTCCGTTTGCCTGTGGATAGGGCATTTACCATAAAGGGATTCGGGACAGTCGTCACCGGAACCCTGATCTCTGGAAATATAAAGGTGGGCGAAGAGGTGGAAATACTGCCGCCGGGAGTTACCGCCAAGGTGCGGGGCATACAGATCCATAACCAGAGCGCAACTATTGCTGAGGCAGGCCAGCGGACTGCCATAAATCTGCAGGGCGTTGAAAAAGATACGATCGTGAGAGGAGATGTACTCGCCAGGCCCGGGACCCTTAAGGCCTCGATCCGCTTGGACGTGTGCATGGAGTATTTGTCGAACAACAGCAGGAGACTGAAAAATAGGAACCTGGTGCGGTTTCATGTGGGGACGAATGAAGTAATCGGCAGGATAATACTCCTCGACCGTGAAGACGCAGAACCCGGGGCTAAGGCTTCTGCGCAAGTAGTCCTTGAGTCTCCCATCGTCGCCATGGCAAGAGACAGGTTTGTCATCAGGAGCTACTCGCCCATAACGACAATCGGCGGCGGGATGATCGTTGACCCTTTGCCTAAGAAGCATAAGAGAAATTCTGAAAAAGTAAATCATGAAATTGATCTCCTGCATGATGGTACCGACACGGAGAGGGCGGCTATTATCATTGAGCGGTCGGGAATTGAAGGCATTGAGATATCTGAGTTGGAAATGAGAACTGGAATTCACCACAATATCCTTAAGGACATTCTCGGAACTCTGTCTTCAAAAAAGCAGGTCGTCATCGTGGATGCTGATGAATCCAGGATAGTATCTTCCTCCATTTATCAGAACCTCCAGGACAGGATTCTCCTAGAAATGCGTGCATATCATGAGAGATATCCCCTGAAGGAAGGTATATCGAAAGAAGAGTTGAGGAACACGGCAGGACAGTTCGCCAGACAAAGGCTCTTTAACATGGCTGTCAGAGAGCTGGAAAAGAGAGGGGAAATAGTCGTTGAGAGGGAAAACATTCGCCTGTCGGCGCACCGCGTGGATCTGAAGGGAGAACTGGAGGATATGCGAGGCAAGATTGCAGAGACATATGTGGCCGCTGGGCTTACCCCTCCTACAATCAAGGAGCTTATGGAAAAATTTGCGGGCCAAAGAAGTCCGGCAGAAAGCGTCATCAACGTGATGCTCAAAGAAGGTTCCCTGATAAAGATAAATGAAGATCTCTACTTTCATAAAGAAGTCTTAGCGAGGTTGCGGGAAGATTATAAGGCCCTTCTTGTGAGGGAGGGAAAGGCTACACCGGCAAGCATGAAAGAGTTGACAGGTCTTTCAAGAAAATTCATCATACCGCTGATGGAGTACTTTGACATAACAAAGCTTACTATCAGGGCGGGTGATCATCGCATCTTGAGAGAAAAGTGAGTAAACGGCGACAAGCAACGGCAGGTGTGAATATGAAGAGCAAGAGTGTTTATATCAAAGATATAAAGCCGGGTGAAAAAATAAACGAGTCCTTTCTTGTGATCGAGAAGAATCTCGCTTTCTCTCAGAAGGGGACACCTTACCTGAACATTCGCCTTAAGGATAGGACAGGGGAGGTTGACGGAAAGATCTGGGAGAATGCAATCGAGTGGGACAAGGCCTTCAGCAAAGGGGATGTGATCAAGGCACAGGGAGGTGCGGTCAGCTTCAGAAGCACCGTTCAGCTTTCCATAACGGGTGTCAGGAAGGTCGATGACTCCGCCGTTGACCTGGCCGAATATCTGCCTGCTGCAAAAGGAGACATCGATGTGATGTTCGCCGATCTAATGGACTTCGTCGAGCAAATCGAAACAGCCTGTTTGAGGGAGCTGTTACACTTGTTTTTCCATGATGATGAGGTGGTCAAATTATTCAAAAAGGCCCCCGCTGCAAAAAGTTTTCATCATGTTTACATCGGAGGCCTCCTTGAACACACGCTCTCGGTCATACGCCTGCTCGATCTTGTAACAAAGCATTACCAGGGTATCAACAGGGACCTCGTCATATCCGGGGGGATACTTCATGACATAGGCAAGATTTATGAATATACCTACGACAGGATGTTTGATTACAGCGATGAGGGCAGACTGATTGGACATATCGTGATCGGTCTGGAGATGCTCGATGCGAGGATTGCCACCGTAGAAGGTTTTCCGGAGCAGCTTGCCATGGAGCTCCGCCATCTCATTTTGAGCCATCACGGCACCCAGGAATTCGGTTCGCCAAAGCGTCCGAAGACGCCTGAGGCATTAGTCGTGCATTTCATGGACGATCTTGATGCCAAGGTTAACGCCTTCCAAGAATTCATCCAGACGACCGCTCCCGATTCGCACTGGACACCTTTCCACAAATTGTTTGAAAGGTTTATATATAAGGGCTGAATACATTTCTGACAGAGCATTCCTGATTTTTGTCAGACCCGCCGGTTTTTCTGCATCACGGCCTTCTGCTCCCCCTCCGGCAGAAGGCATCCGGATAGGCAATGGTCATCACATCTGCCGTCGCAGGGCTCGATGTGAACAGTGACGCTCGTATTGAGGAAATGACTTTCTATGCTTCTGGATAACTCATCGGTGATCCTGTGAGAGTCCTCGACGGACATGGAAGGATCAACTTTTATATGGAAGTCAACGAAGCGGTAATTTCCCGCCTTGCGCGTGCGCAATAGATGAAAGCCGTGTATAATAGGCTTCTGCGTCATTATCAGCTGCCGGATCCAGGTCTCCTCTTCCGCGGGAAGTTTTACATCCATCAAATCCTGCGCCGATTGGAGAGTCAGCCTGTAGGCAGCGCCCATAATAAACAAAGCCACCACGATCGCAGCGACCGGGTCAAGCCAGTACAGATTGGCGGCAGGTGAAATAAGGTGACCCAGCCCGATCAGGGCGAGGCTTGCCATCACGCCGGCAGAGGTATATACATCGGTACGCAGATGCCAGCCGTCTGCTGCAAGGGCAACAGAGTCAGTTTCTCCTGCGACTTTGAAAAGCATTCTTGACACGACCAGATTAACCAGAGCGGAAATTGACATCACGGCCACGCCCCAACTGACATATTCAATAGGCTCCGGATTGAGGAGCTTCCTGATTGCCTCATAGATGATCCAGACGGCCGCGAGAAAGATGAGCAGCGCCTCGAGAGTGCCGGAAATATTTTCGACTTTTCCATGGCCAAAGGGATGCTCGACGTCGGCGGGCATGCTCGATTTGCCGACGGAGAATGTCGTGATGAGGGAAGCGATAAGGTCTACTCCGGAATGGATCGCTTCGGAAATGATAGATACCGATCCGATCAGGAGCCCGACGGCGGCCTTCATGACCACAAGAGATGTATTCGACAACACGGAAAGCCGTGCCGCATTTACTTTGCTATCCCGCAAATCCATATGAGAAATATATTTAAAATGAACGGAGGCTTTATGCTTCTCGATTTAATAACGAAATACGGCCGCGATTGGTTTATCATCGGGCATTTTTTCCTGGGAAAGCGAAAAAACAGTGCCGCCGTTCAACAGAGTCTGGATTGCAGAAAAATCTGACAGGTCCTCACTGCCCGGTTCCATCCTTTGGTGTATTTGAATGTCTTTCGCTTCCGGGTCAAAAATACCCCATTGCTTATGACCCGTGGCTATAAAGAGCAAACCAACCCGTCCGTCACACGCGGCACGGACAATTTCTTTAATGTCGCCGGAGGTCAATCCCGTGCCGGAAGACTGCCGGTATTGGGCGATGGCGTCATTTTCCGCCTTTTGAAAATAAGGTCTGGCAATCTCAAGCGCTTGCTTATGCAACTGGTCCGCACTTATTCCTTTGGGGTTTCCAGGAATCCCACCTTCCATAAGATAAGGATACGTGTTTACCTCTCGGTAAATCGGAAATAAATAATCGACGCCGGCAAGCACCAGAGGGACACGCTCATCTTTCAGGAGGTCATGTAAGCCCTTATCGAGCTGGCGGAAATATTTTGAAATGTTCTCCTTCGCGTCGTCCAGTTGCGCGCCGCCCCCTGACATCATCGAACCGCGCTCGCCTCCCCGCGGCGTACCCCTGTGGAAACGGATCTGCCTTTCCAGTTCATCGTACTGAAGGGCGTCGGCAAGATTTTTGGGTATCGTTTCAATCAGGATTTCTCTGATGTCCTGTTTTGTGCCTTCATAAAGGCGGCTTCCTTTTTGACTCAACGTCAAAATGTAGTAATGCCCGTCGCCGCTCAGTGCCGGCAGAATAGGTTTGACGTGAAACCGGTCAGCGACGACTATTAATTCATCAAAATTTATGGGCAGGCCATAATGACGAAATACATCTGAAGATATGAATACAGCGAGACCGCCGCTCTGTTGCCGCCAGAAAGGTATATTACCGGAAAGCCCCTGTGCGGGTTCAAGCAAAGCCTTCGCCTCCGGGGCGCGGCAACCGGCGGCGATCAATTTTTCCTCGGCTTCACGAAGCAAATTTCTGAATCTGATTTGATTTTGCTGGATCTCAGCACCGGCACGATAGGCGGGCATGAACATTGAAATGCAGGGACCTTTCTGTTTGTTCATTAAAGTTTTCAGTTCATCCTTTGATAACGATTTCATAGATTGATCTCCTTATAAAAATATTTCCCGTCATGACGGATCAAAGGGGTTTCGAAAGAGAGAGTGCAGGAGTTTTCCCGTTGACCGCTCTGCAGCTCGGCGCTGGAGCGTCGCTAGTGGTCTTGAACAAAGAAATCCCCATACTAAGGACAGTACCCGGGGATCAAAAGAAATCTCGGGCTGGCAAAAGTGCATCTTTCGATTATTTTCCTTTTGATTCTTTCTTACTCACAGGAAGGCATCACTCGCCGATTTAATGAATTCTGCCGCTTGCTCGTATAACTGCATTCTACAATGCCTGCACATATGGTGATGTTCCCCATTTTCAATACTGCCCGCATTGTGTCTGGATAGTCCATACCGCGATTTTGCGATTAATATGCTTAATTATTACCTATTTCTGATTAAGATGCAATGCCTAATAAGTATCGCAGGAGTTTCTTTGATACCAGAGAAGCCCGCCTGACCGCTGTTCGAGAATCCCTATTTGACATGACATTCCGAGCAGTCGTTGAATTCGGTAGCGAGTGCATTCGCCACAGCTTGCGGCGGAGAGCTTCCATGTTATCCTGACGGCGAGCAGACGATGTATGTTCATTCTATTCGCTGTGGCTCTTGAATAATCATGAATAATCATTTCTTAACGCAGGAGATCAGGGTACAATATTTAGAGTGGCGAAATTCTATGCCTGTACTGATTCTCAAACTTTTATCTCTTAGTGACAGCTTTCGGGATTCTAATTTGTAATAAAGAATATTTGATGCTATAAAATTCAATAATGTAAGGCACCCTTTCAATAAATCTATTTGAAGCATTGTAAACCATGGAATCGAGAAACAGTACTATCTCCGTAAGCCCTTGGCGAGGGGTTTCGTCAAAAGAGTGGCATGACTGGGAGTGGCAATACAGGAACCGGATACGCACTATTCCTCAATTGGCAGCAGTCCTGAAGAAGACGCCTGCGGCCCTCAAGACGTATCAAACCGTCGCAAGGTCTTATCCCTTTAGCATCACGCCGTATTATTTTTCTCTGATGAATGCAGAGGATGATAACGACCCCCTTCATCGCCAGTGTTTTCCCGATGAAAGGGAGATAAGTTTTTCGCTCGGGGGTGTGGCCGACCCTCTCGAAGAAGAACGGGACATGCCTGTTTCGGGCCTCGTGCATCGTTATCGTGACCGCTGCCTTACGATCGTCACGCATACATGTGCAACATATTGCCGGCACTGCAATCGCAAGCGGATGTGGGGGAATGGCGGTATCAAAGAGACCAAAGCATATATGGAATGCATGGTTGATTATGTGTCCAAGACGCGGCATATTCGTGAAGTCATCGTTTCGGGAGGTGATCCCCTCACCATGAAAGAGGGTATCCTCGATTGGTTTCTCGGATCATTGCGTTCTATCCCCCATGTGGAGGTGCTGCGTATAGGAAGCCGCGTTCCGGTCGTTATGCCCATGAGGATTACCCGTAAACTGTGTGATACTTTGCGAAAGCATCGTCCCCTTTGGTTCAATACGCAATTCAACCATCCGAATGAAATTACGCCGGAAGCGGCGCATGCATGTGAAATGATACTTGAGGCGGGAATCCCTGTATCAAATCAGTCCGTCCTGCTTCGGGGCATCAACGACAACTACGAAACCCTGCGGGACCTTTTCTATGGCCTTCAGCGGATATCCGTCAAACCTTATTATTTGTTTCAGTGTGACCAGGTGAAAGGTACGGATCATTTTCGCACAGAAGTGCGGTCAGGAATAAGAATCATGGAGAAAATACGGGAAAATATATCCGGACTTTGTGTGCCGCAATATGTATTTGATATCCCGGGGGGCAAAGGGAAATGTCCTCTTTACCCCGGGACTCCTTTTCACACGATGGCTAGCGGGAGAGGCGAATATATTTTTGACAGGACAGGAGAAGTGAATTAGTAGGTCCGTGATTTAGAATGAAAGGAGAAAAGACATTACATGTATACTGCGAGTGATTTGAAGAAAGGTTTAAGGATCAAGATTGACAATGAGCCTTATATTGTTACCGAGTTCAACTTTGTCAAGCCAGGGAAGGGTCAGGCTCTATACAGGTCTAAATTGCGCAATATGATTACGGGAGCGCAGTTTGAACGGACATTCCGTTCCGTGGATACTTTCGAACCGGCAGACCTCGAGCAGAAAAAAATGCAGTACCTGTATAAGGAGCAGGGGAAATACTGCTTCATGGACAACGAAAATTATGAACAGGTCTTTCTCACTGAGGATCAAGTGGGAGAGGCAAAAAATTTCCTTATTGATAACCTGGAGGTGGAAATCCTGTTTTTTGAGGATAAGGCTCTCGAGGTGAGCGTCCCGAATTTCGTTGATCTTGTCGTCATACGAGCCGACCCATGGGCCAAGGGTGATTCTGTATCAGGCAAGACCAAGCCGGTGACCCTGCAAACGGGCTATCAGATTCAGGTTCCTCCTTTTGTTGAAGAAGGTGAGAAGATCAGAGTCGATACACGAAGCGGCGAGTATTTAACAAGGGTCAAGGATTGATTCTACTGTGGAACAAGATAGGACGCTGGCAAACAAGCGGGAAGCTTTATGGAAGCGCGCCAGGATAATTCGCGCGATCCGCGATTTTTTTACGGCCAGGGAATATCTGGAGGTGGAAACTCCCCAGTTGATTCCGGCGCTGATTCCGGAAACCTATATTGACGCCGTCTCGTGTGGCTGTTCGTTCTTGCACACATCTCCCGAGCTTCACATGAAGCGGCTTCTTGCGGAGGGTTATCCGAGGATATTTCAAGTCTGCAAGTGTTTCCGCGATGGCGAAAGAGGGTCATACCATCTCCCTGAGTTTACGATGCTAGAGTGGTATTGCCGGGGCGTGGACTATCGCCGGCTCATGGAAGAATGTGAGGACTTGATTGTCTCTGTGGCCGCTGAGCTCGGTTGCGGGGATGCAATTAGCTACCGGGGCAGGGCGATTAGGTTGCAAAGACCGTGGGAGAGTATATCTGTAAGAGAGGCTTTCGCCTGCTATGCACAGATGTCCATGGATAAAGCAGTAGCGGAAAATTGCTTTGATGAGATCATGGTCTCCTCTATCGAACCTCGCCTGGGACTCACGCAACCTACCTTCATCTATGATTATCCGGCTTCCGGGTCAGCCCTCGCGAAAGAGAAGAAGGATGATTCCGCATTGGCCGAACGTTTTGAACTGTATATGGGAGGGATAGAGATAGCCAACGCATGTTCTGAGCTTACAGATCCCCAAGAACATCACAGACGATTTCGAAATGTGAACAAATATCGTCATTCTGTAGGTAAAGCAATTTACCCCGTACCGGAGCGTTTTCTTGAGGACTTGGCACGCATGCCGCGGGCAGCAGGAATTGCCCTCGGAGTTGATAGATTGGCCATGATTTTTTGTGATTCATCTGCTATTGATGATGTTGTATCGTTTGTGCCGGAGTTCTTGTGATGATTGATGCCAGTCGGCTTTTGAGCTTGGAAATTCCTTTTGCTTTTGCATGCTCGTTATCCTAAATGTATTGACAAGGCTATTTTTTTCCATTACACGTAATCACCCGTAGCAAGTCGCAGACTCAGGTAATACCGCAAATAAGTGATTCAGGAGTGAAAAAGTGAAAGAGATTTCTTCTGTTGCCGCAGTTGGTCTGGGAGGACATTTCCAGGGCAGTATTCTCAAGATGATTCTTGATGCCGGATTGATGGTTCAGCTTATCCTGCTATTGCTCCTTATCTTTTCTGTTGTGTCGTGGGCTATTATTTTGATGAAATACAGGAGTATCAAGAAGGCAAAAAGGGAAAATAATATGTTCTTCGATGCTTATATGAAAAGTAGTAAGCTCTCCGATATTTTCCCCGAAGCGAAAAAATACAAATATTCGACCATGGCTGAGGTATTTCAGGCCGGCTATACGGAACTGGTTAAGATAACCAAGGTCATAAGGGGGTCGTCATCTCCAAAGGAATCCGATGAATCGACTCTCCTGCAAATGGAGATGAAGGGCATAGATAATGTTGAAAGGGCGTTGAACAGAGCATGCAGTTCTGAAGCAACAAGACTCGAAAGTGCGCTCGGTTTCCTCGCGACGACAGGGAGTGCATCGCCGTTTATCGGACTTTTCGGAACAGTCTGGGGCATTATGGATACATTCAGGGGCATAGGCACAAGAGGCTCGGCAACCCTCGCTGTCGTGGCGCCGGGAATTTCAGAGGCGCTTATTGCCACTGCCGCCGGCCTTGCCGCTGCGATACCTGCCGTCATCTTTTACAACTATTATCTCAATGTAGTAAAGAACATGTCCATGGATATGGATAACTTCGCTTCTGAAATACTAAATATCATTGAAAGAAATTATGTGAGAAAATAGATTTACTTATGAGACCCGGAAGAAGAAGAAATAGCGGCACCAAGCTGTTGGCGGAAATCAACGTCACCCCTCTGGTCGACGTCGTTCTGGTCTTGCTGATAATTTTCATGGTGACGGCCCCCATGCTGCAGATGGGAATTGACGTCAACCTGCCGCGGGTTAAATCGAAGAGTATTGATGTGACAGAGGAAAAACTTGTGCTGACGATTAACAGTGCGAAAGAGATATTTATAAACAAGAATAAGGTCCCTGTCACTGGCCTCAGTGTAAAGCTGGAAAACATCTTTGCCAACAGGATCGATAGAGAAGTTTTTATGCGGGCTGATAAGAACGTTCCCTATGGGTTTGTCGTGGAAGTTATGTCCGAGGTCAGAAAAGCCGGTGTCGATAGGCTGGGCATGATCACGGAGGCGCCCGAGGAATCAAGGTGATGTTCCGCAGGATGATACAGGATGCAAAAGGAGCGAGATGACAATGATATCAGCATGAACAGTATGATCATGATATCTCTGTTAATTCATACTGTAGTGCTGTCTGTCATTTTTTTTGCACCATCTCTTCCCTCTCCAAGATGGACTTTCGGTCCCGTCTATTCGGTTAATCTCGTAAGTCTTTCTGAAGTTCTCCAGGATAGGAAAGCGCCATCGGCAATCGCAAGAGAAATCAATCAAACAATTTCCGGTGAGCATTCTGCCGTCTTGAAAAAGCAGGCCGACACCCTCCCCGCCGTTCCCATCAGGAGGCTGGATTCTCAAAGAAAACAGACGAGCAGCATTGATAGGGCGGTCGAGGATATCAGAAGGAAGGTGAATACGGGAGTGAGCCCGCCCGCCCCTGCGGCCAGGGGCGATAATGCTGAATCCAACGCGAAGATGAATGCCTATTACAGCCTTATCTGGTCCAGGATCAGGGGAAAATGGACGCTGCCTCAGGGAATATTACCGAGGGAGAACGTAGAGGCGATTGTCCAGGCGAAGATACTGAGGAACGGCACAGTTACGGATTTGAGTTTTGAGAAACGCTCAGGCAATCGATATTTCGATGAGTCAGCTATGAAAGCCATAAAGAAGGCAAGCCCTTTCCCTCCTCTTCCGGATTCAATAAGAGATAACAATATCGACATCGGCATCAGGTTCCATTCCATGGAATTCAGATAGAAAAAGGGAATCGCTTTATGAAGGGGCTATGGTTTTATTCATGAATTGCCGCAATATTAGATGTTTCATAGAATTGGTTGCGCTCACTGTGGTCATGCTATCCGTTTTATGTCTGCCTCATAGCGCCGCAGCTAAGGTCTATATTGACATCGATTCTCCTGCCTTCCAAAAATTTCCCATAGCCATTGTCGATTTCAGGGCAATAAGTCAACAGGGTTCTCAGGGAGAGCTGTCGAGCTGGTTTTCAGATACCTTGGCGAAGTATCTGGAGATGACGGGATTCTTTAACATCATAAGCAAGAAGGCCTTCCTTGAAGATCAAAAACAGACGGGCTTAACAGTGGGAAGTATCAGGTTTGCGGACTGGGCTGTGATTGGCGCTGAATACCTGGTGAAGGGGGCATTCCAGTCCAATGGCAAGGATGTCACTGCCGAATTCCATCTTTTCGATGTAATGAAGGGAGAGATCATTACCGCAAAACAGTACAGCGGAAAAATAGAAGATAAAACCGAAATGGTGCGCAAGTTTGCAGGTGAAATTCTTCTTGCCCTGACGGGGGATGAAGGCGTTTTTGGGACAAAGATCGCTTTTGTATTGAAGAAGGGACAAAACTCAGAGATCTACACAATCAATTTCGACGGGACCGAACTTCTCCGGGTTACAAACTTCCAGTCATTGACCTTAGCTCCACGCTGGTCTCCCGACGGGAAAAGTATTTCCTTTACGTCTTATAAGAATGGGAATCCCGATCTCTATATCAGGTCGATGAGCATTGGAAAGGTTGAGAAAATTGCAAATTTTGACGGGATCAATCTGGCCGGCTCCTGGTCGAGGGATGGCAGGAAGCTCTTGCTGACCCTGAGTAAGGACGGCAATGAAGAAATATATGCAATGGATCTAAGCAGCAGAAAGCTGGAACGTCTCACCTATAATTTTGCGATTGATGTATCGCCCGCCTGGTCGCCGGATAATAAAAGAATTGCTTTTGTTTCAAACCGTTCCGGTTCACCGCAAATATTCACGATGGGTGCTGATGGGGATGACGTGAAAAGACTCACTTATGACGGAAACTATAATACATCCCCGTCGTGGTCGCCGAGGGGCAACAGAATAGCGTATGAAGGGCGTGTGAATGGACGTTTCCAGATATTTTCCATAAATGAGGATGGCAGCAACCCCTTGCCACTTACCTTTGACAACGTTGACCATGAATCCCCTTCGTGGTCCCCGGACGGCAGGTACGTGGTCTTCAGTACAAGGGGCGGCGGCAAACACAGAATCTGCGTGATGAATGCCAACGGGTTAAACGTGAGAACATTGTACGAGAATGTGAGCGGCTCCATGAGCCCATCTTGGTCACCAAGAATAAAATGACCTTCCGACAATTCGCCTTAATGATGCGAAAAAGCTCCGAAGTCGCGGGCGGGAGGGATACTCAACAAATTGTTAAGATTTAGAAAGCAGAAATTGAAATTTTTGTGGTTGACCTTTAGGGTGGATTGTGGTTTACAAGATTTCAAATCAGCAAATAAACAATTTCTTCAAAACAGCTAAGAAAGGAGAGAATACAATGAAGAAGAGCCTTGCAATAATAGGGATTATCGGGTTGATAGTGTGCGTTTCATTCATGGTCATGACAGGATGTGCAAAAAAATCCGCAGTAAAAGAGCAGGCAGTTTCAGCTGAAGAACAGGCTGCAGCTGAGAAAGCGGCGAAAGAGGCTGCCAAGAAGGAAGCACCTCCAGCAAAGGAGACACCGGTAACTGAAGAGAAGGTAGCCCCTCAGGCGGAGGCTGCTGCGGCAAAAGAAGAAGCGGCAGTTAAGGATGTACTCTTTGATTTTGATAAATTCAATCTCAAACCTGAAGGCAGGGACACTCTCAAACAGCTTGCAGAACGGCTGACGAACAATAATAATAACATTGTTCTCATTGAAGGCAACTGTGATGAAAGGGGAACTACTGAATACAACCTTGCCCTTGGAGAAAGACGTGCCAAGGAGGCCATGAAGTACCTCGTTGAACTTGGGGTCGACGGCAAGAGAATAAAAACGATAAGTTATGGCAAAGAAAGACCTCTTGATCCCGGGCATACTGAAGAAGCATGGGCAAAAAACAGGCGAGATCACTTTGTCGTCACGTCCAAGTAGTAGGGTTATGATGGGGAGGTCTACAGATTGAAGAGATTTGTATTTTTGCTCTTACTCATATCCCTAATCTGCACCGTAGGTTGTGCAACGACCAAAGATCTGCAGCGCGTTCATGGGGATCTTGATAGGCAGGTCTCGGCTTTAAAAGAGGAAGATGCGGGCATCCGAAAAGATATTGCCAAGATTAAGGAGACACAAGCGTCTTTGCAAAAGAGCCAGGCGGAAATGCGTGCAGATATCACTGAACTGAGGGATGGTATCCAAAGTCTGAGGGGCATAACTGAAGGGTTAAGAAAGGAAATGGCGGCAATAGCGGCAATAAGGGAAAAACTTGATAATGTATCTCTGAAAATAAGTTTTATAGAAAACTTTCTTGAAATCGGAAAGAGAGAGAACCACTCAGAAGGTGATAAAGCGGGGAAGGCCGCTCCCAAAAATGCCATCAAGGGGAAAACGGACAAGGAATCGGCATATGCATTGGCCTACGAAACTTTTAAGGAAGGAAAGTATGAAAAAGCCAGAGGAGAGTTTCAGAATTTCCTGGAGCATTACCCCGACTCGGAGTATTCCGATAATGCCCAATTCTGGATAGGGGAGAGTTTTTATTTCGAGAAAAAGTATGAAAAGGCCATACTCGAATATGAGAAGGTAGTTAAGAATTATCCCAAAGGCAGTAAGGCTCCATACGCCCTGTTGAAGCAGGGGCTTTCTTTCTTGAATCTCGGCGACAAAGCGAGTGCGAGACTGATTCTGCAGCAGATAATAAAAGAATATCCCAACACCAACCAGGCAAGAATAGCGAGAGCAAAACTTGTAGAAATTAAGTAAAGAAGCAAAAAAGGGATTAATCCCTTCCTGCCATATCTAATTCATCGATCCAGGGAAGTAGGTATGACTCCGGGAGGGGGTTTGAGATCAAAGATCGACGCTTCAATTTCCTTCGCGGGCCCGATATCAACATAACGGATGATGATATCGGGCTTATCATTATCTCCATATGTAATCGTAACGCTCTCTGGGAGGGTCATATTTTCTATGCGGTCCCGCCCGATGAACCGGGCGCTGTACAACCGGGAATTGTCGCCTGTAAATAAATCGACCCTGACGAGATGATCCCCCTCGGGATCTACCCAGAGAGATTGGATTTTTCTGTTTTCAGAAAAGATATCAACTTTGTAAAGGCTCCCATCGGAAGAACCGTCCAAGGTAATGGTCTTTCCTCTTATCTCAGGACGCATGCCCAGCAGGATAGGCATCATGTCTTCCATCCTGAGCGCTGTAGCTGCAATAGGAATAAAATACGCCAGATTTCTTGTCGTTGCTTTCCCTATATAGAATTTTCCCTTCTGCGGCACAAAAACTTTGAGGACATTCTCGTGGACGGTCAGGAAGAGATCTGCCGGACCTATGATAGGCATAGACTCGAATCTCAATGAGGAAGGCGGCTTCAATACTAAAGCCGCCTTCAAGGGATAACGGCCCTCAGACGTATTGACTTCAATGCGCGCAATAGCCTTGACGCCATCTTTGCGTTGATTGTCTCTATCGATCTTTTCCAGGGCAATGAGGGGGGAGGAGAAACTCTGTTTCGAGCCCCCACCGGCCTTCTGTGTCTGGATGAAGGCGCACGCGGAAAAAATGAGGAAGACGGACATCATGAAAAAAAACGATGGCAACCTTTTCCGCATCAGGGTTTTTTCCCTTTGATGAGTTCATTGAGCTTTTTTTGCAGATCGCCATTGGCAGGGCTCAATTTCAATGCCTGTCTGTAGATTTCGACGGCCTCACTTACCTTTCCTGCCTTTGTATATGCGTCTCCCAAGTGTTCGGCGATAGCGGGATCATTAGGCAGTCCATCCGATGCTTCTTTCAGGTATTTTATGGCCAAGTCCATTCTGTTTTGTCTGAAATATACCCAGCCGAGGCTGTCAATCATGTAGACATTACCGGGCTTCAAGGTGAGCGCCCTCTTGATCATCTTCTCGGCTTCACCAAGACGGATGCCCCTGTCTGCAAGCGTATAACCTATGAAGTTGAGGGCGTCGGCATTCTCCGGGTCGATTTTCAGAACCGACTCCATTTCATTTATGCTCTCATGAAGGCGGTTCGTCTTTTCATAGAGGACACCAAGACTATAATGAAGGTCAATGCTCTCTGGCATTGCAGCCAGGCCTTCCTTCAATATTCCCTCGGCAGACGACAACTTCTTGTCCTCCTCATATAGGGTGGAGAGATAAACATACAGCCCCGGCATATCTCTATTATTACGAATGGCCTTTTCCATTACTTCTGTGGCCTCAGCGATCTTACCTTCCTTCTTCAGGATGATCCCCATATTGATCTGCGCGTTTCCGTAAAGTTCTGAATCCGGGGGAATCATTTTAAAAGCCTCAATCGCCTTGCCGTGCATCTTCTTCTCTTCATATGTCGAGGCGAGCAAATATCTAGCTCTCGGGTCATTCGGATTTCCATCCAATAAAATGGTGAACTCGCCGATAGCATTATCAAGCCCGCCCCTTTCGAGGTAAAGGAGGCCGAGCTCCAGTAGCGCTTCCCTGTTGCCATTATCGAAATCCAGAATTCGCTTGAATTCCCTCTCTGCATCGTCAAATTTGTGCTCCCTGAGAAAAATTTCTCCCAGTTTTGTTCTTACGTTTGTGCCCGGCGGATAGAGGTCAATAAAACTTCTATACAATTCTACCGCCTGATCGACCTTCTGTTCCTTTTCGTAGAGTAGTCCTAAATCAATCAACGCCGGTTCAAAAGAGGGCTTTACGGCCAGAGTCTTCTTGAAGCTTTGTTCAGCCTCCTCATAGCGTTTCATATCCGTTAATATCTTCGCCAGATAGTAGTTGCCGGTGAGATGGTCCGGACTGGTTTTGATTAGATCTTGGAAAGTCTTCAAGGCCTTCTTGTAGTTCTTGGTTTCCGCATAGATGGTGCCTAAGTATACGCGGGAAAATGTATTCGTCGGATCCAGCTCAATAACCTTTTCATATTCTCCTTCAGCGTTCTTATAATCCTTCCTGTTCAGATACAGCCCGCCCAAGAGAAGATGGGCGTTTACATTATTCGGATGTTCTGCGAGATATTCCTTGCTGAGAGTGACGGCCTTTTGTATCTCGCCTCGTTCGACATACAGGGATATAAGTTCTGTCTTGAGGTAGGAGGATTGAGGGTCGAGGCTCAGGGCCTTTTCATATTCCTTTATCGCACTATCAAGGTTGTCATCAAGGAGATTCAACACGCCTACGGAATAATGATATGTCGAGCCGAATGACGGTCGCTCCGTGCCCTCCGAGACGGCCGTAGCACTGCCTTTCACGGGAGAAGATGCGCATCCGGCAAAGCAGCATAAGATCAGGATCAGAAGATATCTGTTGTACAAATAGTTTCGCATATATTAATAAATTAATACCGTCTCATTTGTCTCCAAACAACTCGCACGTCCGTAAAGAAACAGGTGCCGGTGTTTTGTGGAAATCATTGAACGAGTGCGGATACAGGAACGACATCGATGCCGCGAGCTTTTAAGACCGGTATTGCCTCCTTGAGAGCCTGAATAGTTTTCAGGTGGGGATGTCCTATCATCAGCACCGCATCTGATTTATGGGCAAATTCCCCGTCGATCCGGGTTGTCAAGTTTCGAAAAATCGTCATATAGTCATGGTCATTATCAATAAATATTTTTCTTGAGGCGAATCGAAGTCCCACCTTCTTTGCAACCTCCTGACCCTTGGTGAGCGGGGTCGTTCGGCTGTCGACAAAAAATAGATTCCTTCTCTTAAGTTCCCTGAATACGATATTTAGCTTTGCTTCGTCCTCCATGAACTTCGATCCCATATGATTGTTTACGCCTGACAGATAGGGAATTGCATCAAGATCCTTATCAACCTGCTCCTCGATTTGCCGGTCACTCATACTCGTAAGAAGTGCTCCCATCCCCGGGTTTTCATCCGGGAAGGTATGAGGTTCCATCGGGAGGTGGAGAAGAATTTCTCTTTTCGCCCCATGCAAAATGTTTGCCGCATCGACTGAATGTGCACAGTGCGGGAGAACGGCAAAGGTCAGGGAGGCATCAATCTTAAGAAGTTCATAGAGCGGTGAAAGATCATAGCCAATGTCGTCTATGAGAATGGCGACCCTTTTTCTCGCCTGGCGAATTTTATCTTTAGGAGCGATGCTGTCTGCCCCATGCTTCCCCTGAGAGCCTCCAGTAGGCGTTTCTACGAGAGCATTCCTTGGCTCATTTCTCGGGGTATGTTTCGGCTCCTTCACCTCCTGGTTCCCGGCATGGTGCAGGTACAGAGCCATGACAGAAACAGCTGCTGCTGAGATTATGACAAATACCGTCCAGCCCCATTTTCGCCTCTTGATCATTATAATATAAACTTCCGCCGGGTCACGTTCTGAGTCAGTTCTTCAGGTTCTTTTTCATTATGTCCCAGCTCTTTATGATGTCCAAGGCGCTCTTTAGCTGATTATCCTGCATTAGATTGTCTTGCTCTTTCTTTGCACCTTCATCTTTGTTAGTATCATTATCTTTTTTCGGCTCTATGTGACCCTTGAGGTCACGTTCCCTGATGAAATCATCCGTAATCTCTTTGTCCTCAGAAGGCCTGATATATTTTACAATGATATCCGGTTTTATTCCTTCGGCCTGGATCGATCGCCCGTTCGGCGTATAGTATTTTGCCGTGGTCAGTTTCAGGGCAGACCCGTCCTCCAACGGGATGACGGTCTGTACCGATCCTTTCCCAAAGGTCTGGGTGCCCAGTATCAACGCCCTTCCGTTATCCTGCAGAGCTCCTGACACAATCTCAGCGGCACTGGCCGTGCCTTCATTAACCAAGACAACGATAGGACACATGGGCTCGTCACCGTCGTCTTTCGCGACCGATTTTGTTTCCATGCTCCTTGTCCTTCCTTTAGTTGAGACGATGACCCCCGATTTCAGGAAAACATCGGCCACTGCCACCGCCTGATTCAGTAAGCCGCCTGGATTATTCCTGAGGTCCAGGATAATACCTTCAAGAACACCATTTTTCGCTTTGATATCCTTTAGTACTTTCCTCAAATCGTCCGCTGTTCTTTCCTGGAAAGAAGACACACGGATATAACCAATGTGCTCATCGTAGATCTTGGATTTGACGCTTTTTATCTTGATGATGCTGCGGGTTATCACAAAATCCTTTGGCTTGGTCATATCCTCCCGCATAATGGTAACGGTGACCTTGGAGTCTTTTGGCCCCCGCAGTTTTTTGACTGCCTCCATTATAGTAATGTCCTTTGTTGGCTTCCCGTCAATCTGTATAATATGGTCACCCGCTTTAATGCCCGCATTATAGGCGGGAGTGTCCTCGATAGGGGAAACAACCGTCAGGGTATCTTTCCTTATGGTGATTTCAATACCGATGCCGCCAAAACTTCCGCGTGTTTCCACCTCCAGATCTTTGTACATTTCGGCGGTCATATATGTACTGTGTGGATCCAGGGACTTCATCATTCCATTAATTGCCCCCTCCAACAGTTTCTTCGAATCCACATCCTCGACGTAGTTCTTCTGCACCATGTCGAGCACTTCATTGAAAGTCTTGAGGTTCTTGTATATGCTCCTTTCCAGTGCGGCTGATACTTGAGAATCTCCCTGAAGGCCAAGCAGGAGAAGGCAGGCAAGCAGGCACAGAGACAAAAGCACTTTCTTGGGCAATAAGTTCTTCATTCAATCCTCCATTGCGGACATTGATTCGTCGTTCCGCATCAGATAATTATTAAAAGCACGATAGCACTATTCTTATTCATTTTTCCATAACTTTTTGGAATACTCCGCAAAAGCAGACGCATGACGTGCATTTCAAGGTGACAGGTCTCATAGCGGAGGCCTCTTGCGACAGGCAGGAGATATGGGAGCCGGAAACACCCGCCGCGCCTTTGTAAGAAAGAACGATAGAACAGCCGACACTATCTGTGGGCTCAGATCGTGTCCGCGCACAATTCGTTCTTGCTAACTTGTGCAGACCTTATGTGCTCTTTAAAGCCGTACTCTATTTTATCCGGGTCGCTGCTTGTGCTCAGGTTATCAAGGCTTTGGCTTTAAGAATATCGCGGCTCAATCAAGTGGGGCTGCTCTCAGGGAGTTTCTGCTGATATAAATTTGACGCTGCCATTTATGATTCCGCCTTCATCAATGACTAAGTTTCGGCATTTGATATTACCTCTTACATCCGCGGATTTCATAAGTGTAAGAGTGCCGGTGACTTCAATCTCCCCTTCGAAATTTCCCGCTATGGTCAGGGAGGTTGCGCTTATTTGCGCTTTCACATTGCTGTCTTTCTCTGTGAAAACAGTTTCCGCAAAAAGCGTCCCCTCTATGAGTCCTTCGACAATCAGATGACCTCTGAAATGCAGAATCCCTTCAATTTTGCAATCCCTATTTACTATAGAGATATTGTTGTTTCTTGCGTTCACCCTCAGGTGTTCCTCTAATTTGTTCCCTCGTCAGGTCTTCAAATTGAAAATCTCTCTCAATACAAGTTTGCCGTCGTCTGAAAAAACAAATATTGAGGCGGAATCGTAAGTGTGTTGTATGGATATGTCCTTGGTTATGACTTTATGTCTGGTGATGGAAAAGGGGTCACCGTCCCTGAAATTCTGCGGGACTCCATTGGACAGATTAGTTTGGGGATCGGCGAGCCAACGTTCCGCCCCCGATCCATCCGATTTCAGAATGAGGAAAATGTACCCCGACGCCGGGGCATTTTTCGACGTCTTGTTCTTCAGAAGAAACGAATAGCGGAATAATTTTCTTGAAAGGTCGAAGTTGGCTTCGAAATTTTCTATGGACAAGTTGTAAGATTGTGTAACGGCGATCACCGTTTCCGCTTCGGCTGATACCGCGCTCTTTGCCATATCCGGAGACTTACCGTGAGTTCCAATATTAGCCGTGAGCTCTTCTTTAAAACCCCCTATCCGGTTGTGGAGGAGAACTGCGGCAAAAGAGATAATACATAGGCCAATAACCGTTACCAGGCAGACCGTTAAAAAGTTCATCGGCAGCTTAAAGGAACACAGTCGCCTCTCGCCCTGGACTATAATGATGGTAAACTTCTTTTGTCTCTTGTCTACATGCATTTAAGAAAGGTTTCACATAGAAATTCTTCTAAATCCGCCTGCGTGGGATCAAGCTTCCTTCTTGCAGTATTATGTTCCCTCTCTATGCGGAAAGATTGAAGCATCTGGGCGCGAAAAGAAAAAGATTTCAAGGCATCAGCCAAGCATCTGATGTATTTATTGACGTATATTCATAATGACTTACATAAAAGTTGTCAAGGCAAAATACTGATGAGGATCATTTGTGACCAAAATCCTTTCGTTATTCTCAAGTACTAAGGCAACCTCATCAGTCTGCCACTGCAAAAGGCAAGAAAAATCATTGATTACGACGGTGAAATCCTGTATGAGCAAACTGACGGAAATTTTTCCCCGGGGCAATTGGGAAAAGGGAACAAAGATGAAAAGAATAGTCAATTTCTGTGGCACAAAATTCTGTTTATTTATTATTATTTTCGTGTTTTTCTATATGAGTGCCGCCGTAAAAAATGTCGGTAACTCCAGCCAGTCTTTGTGGTTTGTCACTTCCGTGCTTGCCCAGTCTCGTCCGAGTGAATCTGCGGCTCCCAAAGAAGAGACCAAGGTCCCATCCGCGCAGGAGAGCACTCTCATGCATAATTTACTGGAAAAGCAGAAAGAGCTTGATGACAGGGAGAAGGGGTTAAAAGAGGAAGAACTGAAGATCGAGGCTTTAAAAAAGGATGTAGCGGAAAAAATGGAGGCCCTCAGGGTTCTTGAGGAAAAAATGTCGCCAACAATGGAAAGTCAAAAGGGTGAGAGGGACAAAAGATATCAGTCACTGGCAAGAATATACGAGGTCGCTCCTCCTGAAAAAGCGGCAGCCATATTTGAAAAGATGGATACAAAGATGGCGGCTGAAATCATGATGCGCATGAACAGCAAGAAAGCCGGTGCCATTTGGGCGCATATAAGTCATGAGACGGGCGTACAGATTGCAAGAGAGATAACCTCCTCACAGAGTGTTGATACCGCAAAAGCGACAAAGATTGCTAAAGAAATCACGGGAGCCGAAGTGATTAAACAGGCGGCCGTGCAAAGTCCTGATGCCGATGCTGTAACGCCTGCAGGAGAAATTAAGGGAGTGGATGCGCCTAAACCGGAGACTCAGCAGAGTCCCCCTACCGCCAGTTCGCCGGGAACTGCCAAAGAAATTCCTGCGGAGAAAGTGAACAAGCCCGAGCCTTCGCAAAAAACAGGGGCGAAAAGCGCCGCGAAAGGAAAAACAAAGGTTGTCAAAGCAAAGAAGGCGACGTTAAATAATGCCCGACCCCAAGCATTGAAGCCATTTGCCATACAGATCAAGGCTGTTCGCGGCAGCGAGATGGCTGCCGAGTTTACGAAGATGCTCAAGGATGAAGGCATTGATGCCTACTGGTCTGAAATGACTGCGAAAGATGGCGGAACGTTATACAGAATTCTGGTCGGTCGTTTTGCGAGCCGTGAGGAAGCCTTGGCTTACATGAAAAAGAAACGTATCGACATCAACTATCCCGGCAGTTACATTCAGAAGACAGAACAGATAATTGCCCCAAAAAAGGAAAGGAAAAAATAACGGCAGTGTTTCTGCAGATGATCGGCTGTGCCAGGATATCAACATTTACTCACCTCTCATCATTTCCGGCAGTTCAATTGCATCACACAAATCTTTCTGGAGTTCGGGACCTTATGTCGCGACAGGTTGAGAGTATGATCTGCACGTTATAAGGAGACCGCACCGGGTAACGCAAGTAACGCAGGCATGCCCATCACACAGGGTTTCCAACATCTCCGGGGCGAATGTTTTCCGCGGGAAACCGGTGGCCTGACTTTTTCCTGTATGGGGGGATGCATTTAAGATTTGAAGGGTGATTTACTCTTGAACACACTGGCTACATGACATGCCCGGTATCAGTCATAATACCGCGGGGCACCATGGTCGATTCCCTATGAAGAGTGCTTATAAAGTAGTTCACGATTTCTTCATCAAATTGACGATTAACATTTCTTTTCAACTCGGCGACCGCTGCATCTACATCCATTGCTTTCCGGTATGGTCGGTTGTTAGTCATGGCGTCAAACGCATCCGCAACTGCCAGCATCCTCGAAAAGAGGGGAATATTGGAACCCTGGAGGCCATCGGGATAACCATTACCGTCCCACCGTTCATGGTGATGGCGGATTATTAATCTTTCCGTATCCAAGATGGGAAGGGGCTTCAAGATATTTTCTCCAATCACTGGGTGGTTCTTTATAACATCGAATTCGTAAGTAGTGAGTCGGCCGGGTTTGAGAAGGATGTCGTCAGGTATGGAGATTTTTCCTATGTCATGCAGCGTTGCCGCTATCTTGAGCGATTCGATTTCACTCGGAGAGCAACTCATTGCTTCTGCTATTCTTATAACAATATCCGTCACCCTCATGGAGTGCTCTTCCGTGTAATAATCACGAGCTTGAATGGAAGCAACGAGCGATTGAAAGGTACTCAAGAGATTCGTGTACAGACTTTCGTACAGAAGCCTGTTCTCGATATTGAGAGACGCCCTGTTAGCAATACTCTGGATATAATAAAGATCTCTTTCCGTATAGACATGTTCGTTGCTTTTTCCAGAAAGAGCTATGATGCCGAAGACCTGGTCCCTGATTTTCAAGGGCGAGCAGACGACAGATGAATATGCGGCGTTCTTGATGAGGTTTCGCAGCAAGGGCTCCTTCTTGCGGACGGTATCTCTGAGTATAGAATATAAAGACGACATAATTACGCTTTTGAAAAAAGTTTGTGAGACTCCCTTGACCACAACAGCATCAAATTCCTGAGAATCCTTATCGTACAAGAGTATAGAGCATGCCTCGCCGCCGACGACCTTCAGAGCAAGATCAACCATTTCCTGAAATATTTCATCGTTGTTTTTCGTGAGTTCGATCTTGTCATATATGTAGCTGCGTGTAGATAAGTCGCTTATCTTGGTAGTTAGGGAGGTGGCTGTTGTCTGCTTGTCGTATTCACTGAGAATCGTTTTTGCCCTTAGATAGACGTCAATCTTGTATAAGAGATCGTCAATATTGAATGGTTTTGCCAGGAAGTCTACTGCGCCCGTCTTCATTGCGGAAACGGTCAGTCCGATGGTGGGGTAGGCCGTAATAAGAATCACGTGTGTCGTGGGTTTGATTTCTCTAATTTTGTCCAGGAGATCCATGCCGTTCATGCCAGGCATCATGACATCGCATATGACCATATCAAAATGGTTTTCGCCCAGCCTTTCCAAGCCTTCAACGCCATCGGACGCCTCAGTAACTGCATAGGCGCCCGCCTGACATATGGCATCTACGACAAGCGATCTAGTGCCGATGTCGTCATCGACTACCAGGATGGATTTTCTTTCTGAACTTACTTCATTCATACTTAACATACGCGCTCTATCGTGGGTGTTATCTGCGGAAAAAGATAAATGATCCCGCTCAGTCATTATTCTTCTTGGATTTCAGGAGAATATCCATCAGGCTGTATGAAATTTTATCGTAAGCAGCTGTTTTATCGCCGGAGTCCAGAGTGACTATGTCGGCATATTTTGCACCTTTGGTCATGTCCGGTTGAAGTGATGTCCCGATCCTGACCTTGTTCTGCTTACTATACGCCTTAAGAATATTGTCAATTTGATAAGATGAAATCGTCATCCTCGAACCCCACCAAGTGTATTCTCATCCCTCATTTACTTTATCGGAAGAAAACAGTAAAACTTTAACTCTTTTTTGGTCAGTGTCTGAATATTGTAAAATCTCAATCATAAATGGCTATTATGCTAATATTCTATTTGACTATTGTTCAATTTTTGTTAACATTGGGCGTCGCTAAGTCCAGCTGAGTCTTATATCGTCTCAACTGAGGATCTTCTTAAAGAATCTATTATGAAAAATGCAAAAATATTAATTGCTGAGGACAATGAACTAAGCAGGGAGAACCTCTGCGAACTTCTGAAGAGTCATGGCTGCGAGGTTACGGCTGTCGAAGACGGCAAGCAAGCCAGGGATGCCTTTATCGAAGATAAATACGACCTCGTGATAACTGATTTGAAGATGCCGAATATGGATGGTCTCCAGCTTCTGGAATTTATCCAGGAGATTAGTCCGGAGAATATCGTAATTATAATTACCGGACATGGTACTATCAATACGGCCGTGGCCGCGATAAAGCTCGGTGCTTTTGACTATATCACCAAACCGCTAAAAGATGATCTCGTGACACTGACGATTGAAAGGGCACTATCCTACGCAAAACTGAGACAAGAAAATATATCCCTCAAGAGAAGTTTGAAAAAAAGATATGATTTCGACAACATGATCGGCTACAGCGATGGGATGAAAAGGATCTTTGAAACGATTGAAAAGGTCGCCACTTCCGATAGTACGGTCATGATCTACGGCGAAAGCGGCACAGGCAAAGAATTAGTTGCCAAGGCCGTACATTTCAACAGTGAGAGAATAAATTTTCCCCTTGTTGCCGTAAACTGCGGTGCCATTCCCGAAGAGCTGCTTGAAAGCGAGTTATTCGGCCATGAGAAAGGTGCCTTTACAGGAGCACTGCGCACCAGAATCGGCAGATTTGAATTAGCCAATGGCGGGACGATATTTCTGGATGAGATCGGTGATATGAGTCCTGCACTCCAGGTGAAGGTGTTAAGGGTGCTTCAGGAGAAGCAATTTGAGCGCATCGGAGGAGTGAAGACGCTGCAGGTTGATGTAAGAATTATTGCCGCAACCAACCAGGATTTGGAAAAGGCGATAGAGGAAAAAAGATTTCGGGAAGATCTCTTTTACCGTATAAACGTCATACCTATTGATCTGCCGCCTCTGAGGGAAAGAAAGGTTGATATCCCGATCTTGGCTAACCACTTCCTGTCGAAATTCAACAAACTAAAGAGAAAGGGCGTGGCTCGGATCACCCCGGAAGCGATGGAGTACCTGCTTAAATATTCATGGCCTGGAAATGTCAGAGAACTCGAAAATTTAATCGAGATGCTCGTTGTCTTGAAAGAGGAAGGTGAAATAGAAGTTCAAGACCTTCCGGAGAAAATAGCAATGGCACCCTCCCACAGTGTTGTCAGCAGCGGTGTAGAAATAACTGATGAGGGGGTCAATTATAATGCCTGTGTTGATCAGCTTGAAAAGGACTTGCTGTCCAGAGCACTGGAAAAGGCTGGAGGAGCAAAGAACAAGGCTGCAAAATTACTGAACTTAAATAGAACAACTTTTGTTGAGAAATTGAAGAGGTTCAAGATTGGTCAGTAGCTTCAGTAGCTGTTGACGATTGCGCGGGCAAGTATCTTCCCAGGGGCAGGCATTGACTCGCGTTTGGCCCTCTATCCCTCCCTGTCAGCACACCACAGAAGAGATATCCCCCGCGATTGTGTTACGGCTGAGGAAATCATCTTGCAATAATTTACTACTAACCCGTTAATCTTCTCTGCCGCCAGTCAGTTGATTTCCTTAGCGCCTTCCCGAAGAATTCCCTTAATTAACAGCAACGCCCGCCCTTCACTTCAAGATATTCATGCCAAAGAGATGAAGATATAAGGCAAGGATGCATTTCACGATATGCGTCTAACGATCCGGTCAAAAATTTGGCCTGCATGGTCACTATTTGACGTAAATTATGCTCAGACGGTAGCATCATATTGCCGGAAAACATCTTTAAGCTTCTGTTTATTAAGAGAAAAGCTCTCTCTTAAACGGATGGTACATAAATTGCTCAGGAAATTAAGCTGAGCTACTTTTAAAGGATATTTCTACGCAGTACGGAAAGGTGTCCCAAAGGTGAACGTGGGAAAAGCCTGGTTGCAGATGTCTTCGAACACCCGCTATTTGAAATGACAATTAACGAGAGAATTGGAGTGCGGGAGTCTGTGGCTCTCGACACATTTGAATTTTAGAAGAATGAAGAAATTCATAATCTCATCTGCCCTAATACTAATGCTCATAATACAGCTCAGCGGATCGACTCACGGCAGCAACGTCGATGAGCAAGGTCAAGCAGCAGGCCAGCCGAATGCGGTAACAACAGCCAGCCACGGCGTAGAATCTAACAATTCTATCTATGATCAGGCCATGGGAGACTTTCAACGGGGAGGATATGCCGAGGCGCTGGAAAAGTTCAAAGTTGTCTTACAGCAGGAGTCCGGAGAATCCCCCAAAAAAGAAAAGGCTATGAGATCCATAGCGGAATGCCATTATTTCCTCGGAATAAAGGGGAATAAGAATAGTCTCTTAAATGCAGCCGATCTTTACAAGAATATTGTACAGAAGTATCCCGATTCCCGCGATGACAATGCCGTTGCCTTATACAGAGTAGCTAATGCCTATGCTGCCTTGGATTTCTATTATGAAGCAAAGCGGGAATTCGAAAATCTTTACGCAAAGTATCCCGACTCTCATTACGTTCCAGAGATTACGTTCAGAATAGGTGAAATGCTCTACAAGGCGAGAAAATTTGACGAGAGCTCTCAGAAGTATGAGGAATATGTGCGCAAGTTCCCGGCGGGAGAATACATTAAGACGGCTTACTTTAATCTCGGTGATTGCTATACGCAGATGCATCAGGAGGAAATCGCCGATAAATGGTATGGCGATGCCTTGAAGAAGTGGCCTGAATTGGAAACCATTCCCGAAGATGTCCTTTTGAACGTCGGGTTTCATTACTTCCGGAGCATGAAATATCGCGATGCACTGAAGATATTTTTCTTCTATGTCAATGTATTCCCGGAGAAGGAGAGCAACAAAGAAGTTCTTTTCGCCATTGCCCGTTCCTATATGGAACTCGATCAACTTCCCCTTTCACTCAAGATGTTCAGTCTCTTGATAGAAAAATATCCGAGCAGCCGTGAAGCGACGGAAAGTGCAATTATCATGGCCAATCTGGGTGTAAAGAAGCCGGGAATGAGATTGCCGTCATATTTTCAGGGAATGCGGAATTACCAGGACCCGCTTAAGACGTATAATGATCTCTTGGCCGGGCAGCCTTCCGGCGATTATGTGGAGGAGTTGCTGTTTCAAAAAGGTTACTTCCTGTACAAAAATAACAGACACAAGGAGAGCTTTGATACCTATGCTCTCTTACTCTCTCGCTTTCCCAATGGAAGGTACAAAGGAGAGGTCATCAAGTATTTCATGATATCTACCGACCGGATCGTGGATGAGAATTATGCGATCGGGGATCATCTGGCAGTTTCAGAAGTATACTTTAAGTCTCGAGAACACGGTCTGATCACAGGAGATAATTTCAAAGCGGCATACTGTATGGGTGACAGTCTCAGACGTGTTGGCCTCTATGATGAGGCAGCTGAAGTCTTTGAGAAACTCCTGAAGACGTCCGGAAGTGTTGCCGATAGAAACAAGACATTGATTGCTATTGCCGATATCGACTGTGAGAGACGGAATTACGATAATGTCGAAAAGATACTTCAGCGGTTGTCAGCGGCTCCGCCGGAAAAAGACCGAAGTTTGATCATGAACCGCCGCCAAACAAAATCTCAAGGCAAAGCGATGGTCCAACATTCATCGCCGGACGGGCATATACAGTTGCACGTAGATAGAATCCTGGGGAATGTCTACTTTAAGAAGGGCCTGTTTGATAAGGCGGCATCGGCTTATGCGAGGGTCTTGGCTCGTGGAGAAGGCATTGAAGGCATGGCCGAGGTCTACCGGAAGAATGCCGACTGCCTGAAGGCAATAAATTCGCTGGAAGCGGCGATGGCCAGTTACCGGAAGGCTATCGAAGTCTACAACAAGGAAAGCAAAAAATACTCTGTCGATGTTCTGATTGCTTCATATAGGGGTCTCGGCGATTGTCTGTTTGAGAAAAAGGAATACCAGGATGCCATATCCATGTACAAGCAATCGGCGTCATACCTTGGCGGGCGCGCCGAAGGCTTATGGTCGCTCTATGGGGTAGGGAAGGGATACACAGGATTGAAGAATTCGGAGATGGCGGACAAGACTTTTTCAGAATTGAAGAATAAGGGTGGCGAAGGTTTCTGGTCGAATCTCGCCGACTACGCGCTAAGAGAATACAACTGGGATGACAAGTATGACCCTAATCATCAGTAGAGCATGAATATTTACAGGGATTGGGCATTATCATGAATGATCAAGAAATGGCAGAAGACCATTATCTCTTCCTACAAAAATCCTTCAATGAATTTAATCAAGCCACCGAACGGCTTCAGAACTCTTTTGCAAGTCTTGAACTGAAGTTTCAAGAGATAAATAGGGAATTGGAATTGAGAAATGAGGAGCTGAAGCGAACAATTGAGGAAAAAGAGGAGGTAAAGAACTATCTCCGAAACATACTTGAAAGCCTGACCACCGGCGTTGTTGTCACAGACATCGACGGATGGATAACAACGCTAAACAAGTGGGCAGAAATGTTTTTCAATATCTCACAGGATGAGGCTACAGGAAAACATATAGGGGTTTTATTTGGTGATCTCACGGATTTCGACAGAAATGCATCATCCTATGCGGATTATTTTACGGACACGGGCAAGAAAGTGAATTTGAAAGACAGGATCATAGAGATCTTCGCGTCCCCCATGAGGGCTGAACAGGGCAAAATCATAGGGGAAGTTTTTATATTGCGCGACGTTACAAGGGTCGAGAAGCTGGAGGAAATGGCGAAACGAACGGAAAAGCTCATAGCCATGGGGGAGATGGCAGCAAATATAGCGCATGAGATGAGAAATCCCCTTGGGAGTATTGAGCTATTCGCTTCGTTGTTAATGAAGGATATGAAAGAGAAAAGGCATCATGGAAGATTGTCGCATATTATCACCTCGGTAAAGAATATGGACAACAAAATTTCCAACCTTCTGCTGTTCACAACGCAGAAGCATCCCCTGATGAGGAAGGTTAACCTACATCGCATAGTGAAGGAAGTGCTTCAATTTTCCGACCCAATTATCAAACAGGAAGACATATCGCTGTCGGTTAAGTACTCAGACATTGATCCCTGTGTGAGAGGTGACGCCGAGATGCTCAAGCAGGTTTTTCTCAACATTTTATTAAACGCCATACAGGCGATGACTGACGGCGGAAGTCTGAGAATTGAAACGGCTGTATCTCCCCTGCGCTCAGAAGACGGCATGAGAAACGTTGAAGTCAAGATCTCAGACACGGGTATCGGTATTACGAGAGATAATCTGAAAAAGATATTTGATCCTTTTTTCAGCACCAGAGAGAGGGGCTCCGGCTTGGGCCTTGCGATCGTTCACAATATTGTTCATGCCCACGGTGGGTCTATTGATGTGGGGAGCACGGAAAGGGAAGGAACCGTCTTCAGTATTACCTTACCTCTGTTTCGACAGACGAGTAGGTCTGAAGTCGTTAAATATCAAAACATCTTAGGTGATAGACATGCATGAGAGGCCGGTTTTAGTAGTTGATGATGAACCATCTATGAGGATGGCCTTATCTGAATCTCTCCTGAGCTGCGGGTACCAAGTGGAAGCAGCAGTGGATGGCGCAGATGCCCTGAAGAAATTTAGCAAAGGGCAGTTTGACGTCGTCATCACGGATATGCGAATGCCCAAAGTGGGCGGAATGGAATTGCTGAAAGGTATCAAGAAGATTTCACCGAAAACTCATGTCATCGTGATAACTGCTTACGGCACTGTTAATACGGCGGTTCAGGCCATGAAGGAGGGCGCTTCTGATTTTATAATGAAACCCTTTTCCCTTGAAGACCTCGAGTCGGTTGTAAAAAATGTATTATCGCATCATGTAACAAGTGAAGGAGAGTCTAGAGATAAAGAAGAAGCGCAGTCATCTTCCAAAGAGATTATTACCTGCGATAAGAAAATTATTTCCTTACTTGAATTGCTGAAATGTGTGTCAAAAAGTAAGTCCAGCGTTCTGATTCAAGGTGAAAGTGGCACAGGCAAGGAGCTGTTTGCCCGGTATATTCATCGTCACAGCAATAGAGCACTTATGCCCTTTGTTGCCGTTAACTGTGCCGCCGTTCCCCACACTCTTCTGGAAAGCGAAATGTTCGGATACGAGAAGGGAGCCTTTACCGGTGCAGTGCAGAGACGATTAGGTAAATTCGAACTGGCTGATGGAGGTACCTTGTTGCTGGATGAGATTAGCGAGATGGACATGCAGCTTCAGGCGAAAAGAGCCACTCACCGCGGATGGTGACGTGGGGCGTCAAGGCGTATTTTTGCGCCCGCGCCTATGCTTCCTCCGACCAGAGTGGTGTTGCCGGGTCCGCCGTGAAAGGTGTTTACGCAGTCCCCCGGTATATTGCACCAGCCGGTGATCTTGAGATTCGGCCTCTGCGAGCGCGAGGCCTCCCGACACATAAAGCAGAAGCGGGCCAGCCCCGTAACCCAGTCGCCCCCGGATGTGGCTCGTCACGTCTTCCGAAAGGTCGTTTGACGAATGCCAATTGTAAAAGTTGTTACATGAATTTGCGTCGGTTATGCCACCGGCCGTGGTTGTGCAGTTCTTGCCGCTCAAGACCTTGGCCAGCGAATTGGTCCACCCCACATCGCCTTCAACACCCAGCACATAGATCCGACCTGATAATTGTAGCCTCCAACGAGGCCGCCAATAGCGTTAAGCGTGCCGAGGTTAGGGTCGAATGTCATGTCCGGCCCCGGCCGATCGGTCCCGCCGAGCGTAAGGTTGCCCCCTTGATAAAGAGCGCCCACATGCGCGCCAAAATAGAAACCGGTCCAGCTGGCAGCCGGCACGTAGTTGTCCTTCAATCCACCGGGACCAGCGGCAAGATCAGCCGCTTGTGCAGAAACCGCAAGCGCAATAGCCCCTACGGCGCCCAAAATTATCTGGCGCATCGCTCCTCGTGTCCTTTGTTAGCTTTCCGTTATCAAAAATGAAACGGAGGTTCTGGCGTAGAAAGCAGCCCAAACAGACGCAGCGGTGCAGCATCCTTTGCAGCCACCCGCATGGGCCAAGGCACTGGCTCCGCTAGAAGAGCAGATGACACGGCGACAGTCGCAGCAGCTCTAAACTTAGTAAGTAAGCTGATTCTTGGCTTCATCGCCGCCCGAAACGATTGGATAAGGCGAAAAAGACGCAACTATGTTGCTGAAGAGCCACGAATTCTGTCAGAGGATTGGCCGCCGACGGCTCGAAGCGCAAACGTGCCTCGGCGCCAGCCCCCGGATTCAGAAAACGGCTTGGCCAGTTGCAGCGTTTTTGGCATGTCTCATGCTGAGGGGCAGCCGGGGGTGGGTTGTTGCTGTCGCAGGGGCGCCTCGATCATGGCGCTTTGCCTCCAAAACTACTTGTATGCTTACTTATGGGCTTTTTTATCGCGGTAGATACCGTGACCGTTTGAAGAGCAAAATTGGGTTCTGGCGCTTCGCCGGTTGATTTTCCATGATCCAGGAAACCGGCGCCTGAGTTGTGAATGCCCTGTTCGCCGTAAGCATGGCGCCGTGCTCGGGGCCATCAAGACCAAGCCGCTTCGCGGGGGCCTATGGCCCGTCTTGACAGCCCCTGCGCGCAGCGCCCTTTTGTGCGCAGGCCGGGGCGAAGAAACGGCCATTCAAACCGAACAAAGAAACTGGCTCAGATTGCGATTTTTGTTTGCATCCGCCGTCGCGATTAATGTGCTGCGGCCGTGTGCTGCTAATTCGGCATGGCTAACGCGGGATCGAATGGCTTGCCGCTCTTGAGCACGCCGAAACATAGCACCAGCAGCTTGCGCATCGCCGCCACCGCAATCTGTTTGCCCTTAAGGCGGCCTTGAGCCCTAAGCCGTTTAGCGAGAGCTGCGACCACGGGATTGTGCTGCATCGCCGATAGCGCCGGCATGTACAATGCACTGCGCAGCGTAGCATTGCCAATTTTGGAAATGCGCGTGGGCCGGTCGATCGAACTGCCTGACCGATGCGACCGCGGGTTCAATCCAACATAAGCGACGGCCTGCGCGCTTGAGCGGAGAACATCGGTTCCCGGCAATTCACAAACCACAAGCCCCGCAAGCACTTCACCCACGCCGCTAATGCTCAACAACAGATCACGCTTGGCGCTCAAATCGGGATCGTTATCGATCGTTCCGGCGATAGCCTTATCTACTTCAGCGAGTCGAGCGGCAAAGTGGGTGATCGTCGCCTTAACGAGCACAAGAGCTGTATCGTCCGCCAAACCGCTGCCGCAACGGTTCTTCCATTCGGTCAAGCTGTTGACAATACCGGCCCGGATGGTCTGCAGTTCGCCCGGGAGAGGGCGTTCCGCCGCACCGGTTGAGACGGCGTTCCCTCTCCCACCGCATCCGCTTGCTGATGCGGTCACTTTGAGCAGCGAACTCGCCGAGGCAAGTTCGCTGGGAGGGACAGGGTGAGGGGCTACGACGCTGGCCTGCAAGCCAGCATTTCGCAACGCGCTTCGCGCCGCTTCCGGCTTGATAACTTTCCGCCGCTCGCATCACCCGCAACACCGCGCGATGACGCCATCGAGCCGCGCAACATTGCGTTGCGTCCCCTCCACATAATAGCTCGCGCCCGCCTTCTGGAATTCCTCCAACGCCGCCGCATAATGATCTCGCGCCGTCTTCAGCGTCGCGCAGCCCTTCGCTTTGTCCGTCTCCGCTTCCCGCTCGCCGAGCGCTCGAAGCGCAATGCCGAGATTGTTCTGCGTCGTGGCCCATTGTAGCGGAACCTTGTCGCGCGTCCGCTCCTGGAGCGCCGCGCGATAGGCCGCAACCGCCTCCCAAGCGCGCCGTCCCGTCTCGCGCTCGCCGAGCGTGGAAAGCACGATGCCGAGATTGTTCTGCGTCGCGGCCCAGTCCAGTGGGACCTTGTCGCGCGTCCATTCCAGAAGCGCCGCGCGATACGCCGCAACCGCCTCCTCCAAACGCGCTGTCCCGCTCTCACGCTCGCCGAGCACTCCAATACGATGCCGAGATTGTTCTGCGTCATGGCCCAGTCCAGCGGACCTTGTCGCGCGTCCGTTCTAGAAGCGCCGCGCGACAGGCCGCAATCGCCTCCTCCAGACGCGCCGTCCCGCTCTCCCGCTCGCCGAGCGCTTGAAGAGCGGCGCCGAGATTGTTCTGCGTCGTGGCCCAGTCCAGCGGGACCTTGTCGCGCGTCCAAATGGTGAGCGTCTTTTTGTAAAAAGCGATTGCAGACGCTAAACGAACGTTATCGCCACGCTCTTCGCCAAGGCGGTATTCACCGGCGGCGTAAGCATGCCAGAGTTGCGCCCGCGTCTTATCCGGAAAACTCACAGGCGGGTTTTCGGCGAGCGGTTTCAGCTTGGACACGATCGGCGCGATGAGAGCGGCAAGCGCTTGGCCGCTTCTGTCGTAGACGGGCGAGATCGCGGCTGCTGCCTGCGCCGCCAACACTGCGCCGAGATCGGAGCCGAAATCGACCGGCAGTTCCAGCGTCTCATTCAGCGCATAAGATTTTTCCCCGCCGCCTTCGCCGCGGTTCGGCAGAAACCGCAGCCGTAGGACTTTTTCCCGCGACTTTGCCCCAGATCAGGACATCGCCATTCTTCACATAAAGCCAGTCCTGGCCGCGTTTTTCCGCCGCTTCCAAGCCTTGGCTCGCTCGCCGTGGCCAAGCGAAAGCGCCTCCGGATAAGGCAGATTAAGCGACAACGTCGCCGTGCTGCGGAAACCGTCTTTCAAGCTCCGAAATGATGTGGTCGGTTTGAGTTTTGTTCGTATCGCCTTCGAGTTCGGCGACGAGGAGCGTGAATTTCTTTCCATCCGCTGGGCGCGTCTCGCGCTTGGCTTTGACCTTCGGGTACGCTCTCAACGCCCGACCGGCGGCAAACACCAGCGAGCCGCCGACCGCGCTCGCGATGATGGTTTGAGTGATCGTGGTCCAAGAAATATCCATGGCGCCGCCCCGAGCCGAAATCGAGGCGACCATGCGTGGATCTATCTTTGTTGGCACGAAGCGGGGGCTTCCTTCCACCGCCGCCGATGGGAAGGCGACGGATAACGCCGTTGGCGTTTCCGGCATGGCGAAGGCGGCGAAGCGTCCTCTCGCACTCGCGGGCAACGCGAAGGCGATATCCAAGCGATGCGGCCGATGGCTCGACCAGCTCACGATGAGGTCAACCTGCCGGACGGCATCTCAGGTTGAAGCTGTGCGGGTAACAGTGTAGAAGGGAATGTGAGTTTGGTTACAAAACTTGTCCCCAGTGACATCAATCCGGCCGCCCGGATGACCGAGCAAGTCAATGTCTCTTTCCAGCCGGATAGCGATCTGGAAACCCCGAGCCACGATTTATCCGAAGCTCGCATTCGCGCGAGCGAGCTGCGTTTCAGGACGACCTTCGAGAACGCCGCCGTCGGCATCTCCCATGTCGCGCTCAGCGGGGAGTGGCTTCTCGTCAACAAGCGTTACTGCGAAATCGTCGGATATTCGGCCGAGGAGCTCGCCGGAAAAACCTTTCGGGACATCACCCATCCCGACGACATCGCCGCCGATCTCGCTCAGCGACAGCGCATCCTTTCCGGGGCGATTTCTCACTTCAGCATGGAAAAGCGCTACATCCGCAAGGATGGCTCCCCGATCTGGATCAATTGACGGTCGGCGCCGCGAGGCGGGAGAACGGTTCGATCGATTATTTCATCTCGGTCGTGGAGGATATCACCAAGCGGAAAAAGGCGGAGGAGGAACGCGACCGCATCGAAGCGCGGCTGCGCGAAAGCGAAGCGGATTTGCAACTGGCGCAGGAGGCGGCGAACCTCGGGCGCTGGAGCTGGATTTGCGCTCGCAGGAGCTTCCGGACCGATCGCTGCAAGACGCTGTTCGGATTGTCTCTCGATGCGCCGACGAGTTACGCGGTATTCTTGGACTCGTCCACCCTGACGATCGCGAGAGGATCGACGCGGCGGTGTCTGAGGCGATCCGCCGCGGCAAGGACTACGATGTCGAGATGCGGGCGGTCTGGCCAGACCTTCCTCATTGGATCGCAGCGAAGGGGCGGGTTTATTTCGACGGCGGCGAGCCGTACCGCATGGTGGGCGTCGCTTTCGACATCACGGCGCGAAAGCTCAGTGAAGAGCAGATGTCCTATGCGCTTCGGGAAGTTCACCATCGCTCCAAGAACCTTTTTCGTGGTCCAGGCGATCGTGCGCCAGACGGCGCGAACCGAGACGCGAGAGGAGTTCGTGGAGCTTTTCTCCGAGCGCATTCGGGGGCTCGCCGCCAGCCAGGATCTGCTCGTCGGCAACACGTGGAAGGGCGTGGCGGTTCTCGATCTCATTCGCTCGCAGCTCGCCCATTTCAAGGATGCGCTGGGATCGCGGGTGGGGCTTACAGGCCCCGCAGTCGAACTCAATGCATCGGCGGCGCAGACGATCGGAATGGCCGTGCATGAACTGGCGACCAACGCAAGCAAATATGGGGCGCTCTCGAACGAGACGGGATATATCCTTCTCGACTGGTCGCTGACGGGCGAAGGCGGCGCCGTTTTCCGATAGGCTGGACGGAGCGCGATGGGCCGCCTGTGGCCAGCCCAAGCAGCAAAGGGTTTGGCCAGACCGTGCTTGTACGGATGGCCGAGGATGCGCTCGACGCGGAAGTCCGGCTCGATTACGATCCGGCCGGACCGGGATGGCGATTACAGTGCGCAGCCAAAAGCGTCTTGAAAGCGTAGGCCTCGAACCGGCTGACAACTTTTTCCGACTTCCCAACACTTCGAATCTCGCCAGCCTGCCGAAGAGGCGCGACTTGGACGCGCGCAAGGCCTGCTCCGGACTTTTCGTTTGTCAGCATTAGCCGGAACTTCTCTTGTCGGAGGTGGCAGGAGTTCCCCGCCTGTGCCTTGCGCCTGAAATTTAATGTTGCGGTCCTGGCAATAAAATCAATCTGTGTTAATATCCCGCGACCGAGGAAGGTTTGTTTAAATCTAGGAGTAAAATCATGAAGTTACTGCTCACGATGGCTCTCTCGGCCGCCTGTCTTTGCTTTTCGATCGCGGGGGCTGAAGCCGTCACCCTCTCAGGCGGGAATAAGACGCCTGCGGACAGTCCGAAGGCGGCAAGGTCGGCGGTGGCGGCGGAAGACGGCGCTCCGCTTATCACATTGTTAGCGGTCGCCGCGTCTGCCGCACCTGGGTAGCCTGCCGCTAGACACGCAGCGAATACGGCAGCCATCTCCGAGCCCGTCCTGTGCGTGATGGCTGCCGGTATCGTTTTCGCATCACGACCTCGTGAGAAGATGAATCTTTGCCTTTGCAGCGCTACCGGGCGGACGTATCAACAACTGCGTACCCGTCAGAATAAAGTCAGCAAAAAGCTGATGCGATCTTAGCTCAATCTGCTTCCCTTGATTGGTGTTTCTTCAAGTCTTCGAGTTCGGTTAGGAGAGTAAATGCGATCTTTGCTTGTCGCAGCATTTGCGTTGGCGTTTCCGCTCTGCGCCGCAGCGCAAACCTCATCTACAAAGCCCAACATCGTGATTATCTGGGGCGACGATATCGGCCAGTCGAACATCAGCGCCTACACAAACGGCCTGATGGGGTATCGCACCCCCAACATCGATTTTATCGCCAAAGAAGGGGTGATCTTCACCGACTATTATGGCGAGCAGAGCTGTACCGCCGGACGCTCGGCCTTCATCACGGGGCAGAGCGTCTTCCGGACAGGTCTGAGCAAGGTTGGATTGCCGGGCGCCGATCTCGGCATCCGCAAGGAGGATCCGACCATTGCGGAACTCTTGAAGGCGCAAGGATACGCCACCGGGCAGTTCGGCAAAAACCATCTCGGCGACAAGGACGAGATGCTGCCGACCGCGCACGGGTTTGATGAGTTCTACGGTAATCTCTATCATCTGAATGCGGAAGAGGAGCCGGAGCTTCCCGACTATCCGAAGGCTAACGATCCGGAGTTTCCCAATTTCCGCAAGAATTTCGGGCCGAGGGGCGTGATCCACAGCTTCGCG
>CAVSPA010000013.1:0-28104 GCA_963729715.1 uncultured delta proteobacterium | reverse complement strand
TCCGGCTTCCTCTTAAATGCATTATGTTGGCTTCTCTTTCTTTGACCTTCGTAATTCAGAAGAGATGACATTTGTTGATTTCCACAAGAAATGTTACGTCTAATGGAAGACTTGAGGAATTTCTCTTTCAGGAAGATACAGAGTGGTCATCTGTTTCGTTCATCTACAAAGGGTGAGTGGTGATAATTTGTCAGGACTGATGATTACGAGTAGAGAGCGAGTAACTCACCGCCCGGAGCGCAGCGATCGGTTGTATTGATTTTGTTAGGCGTTCACATAAAAGTGTTACCCATGTACCCAGAACAGTCTGTTACCTATCTCCCCGTTCGCTCATTTGGTCAATTCAACGCCCTTGATCAGTGACATCCACAATAATCTCAGATGTTCCGAACAGCGGAATCCGCTTCACCGATGTTCCTGAGAAATCAATCTTATTCATATCGATTTTCCGGAGATTCTGGTTATCGTATGTTTTGAAGTAAAGAATACGTTTTGTGAGATCCCGAAAGGTGACCCACTGCGTGGATTCCTTAAGAATAGTTTTTTTGTCCGGCATTGTATCGGTTACCAAACCGAAGGGGATTTCAAACGTATTGATGACATGCTGGGCAAGATTAAGCGTTCTTTCGGCGTCCGGTTGTATATCGGAAAACCTGGTTAAAACAGCGAGACGGACGAATCTGCTCGGTGGAGTAAGGTCGCCGGGAAGACCAAACATTCCCGACCCATGGCCTGTTGTTGAAAATGTTAATCCCGACAACTGGTAGGATCCCGGCATTTCACTCGACATACCGACATACTGACGCAGGTTCGTTAACTGCCAGGGAAATCTGGGAGCATTCGTCATAATGCCGAGGGGATTGTCATAGATGTTGCACATGCCGTCTTCATACTCAATAACGATACAACCGCCATTTGCGTCATAAACGATAAAATGTACGCTCGGGGATATTTTTGTTTTTGGGTCCGTGTATTTGAAGACTTTCAATTTCTGGATTTCTCGCTTTACATCATCCACACTTACAAAGTTGCCCAGAATCCAATCTCCAACCATAATTTGGGCGAGGGCGCGTTTCCTCTCGCGGGGGGTAACATCCTGCCATTTCATGTCAGATTCAAACCAAAGTAAACCGACTGCAAGTCCTTTTTCATTTATTCCGTCTGATAAGCCATACTCCATTCCGAATGATCCAATCCCGACGTAACCGTAACGTGTTTTCCAGGATAAACCATCTTTTCCATCAGGGGCGGGACTCACATAGGCTTTATTTCTCGGTACCACGATGACATCGTATTTCATATCAACAGCAAACTCCATTGAACGCCCGACAATGATCGATCCGTCGTTGGCTTTTAGTCGAAACACCGTGCAAGAATCCGCAGACAATGGGGACAATACAAACAAGTATGTAACAGTGACAAAAAATATTATTTTTTTCATAATGTATTCCTTTCGTCTAACAATTAATATACGAAGTTCGCATTTCCCGATAATTTGGACGTTATCATATCACATGGCATTTTTTTTCAAAAGGAAAACATTACATAATTATAATTGAATAACTATTTAAATCATTTCGTATATTAAGGTCTAAAAGCAAACTTCGCAAAACATGGAAAATTTGTCCAGTAGCCATCGGGCTTCCCGCAGTGTCACATTATTGCCGTCATAATTATTGAGAAAGCATAGTCAATGATTATAGTTTGAAATCGTGCATTTTTATTGAGGTTGGATTTTTGAGTAGTTCAGGAAGGATTTGAGGCGCAATACAAACAGAAAATAGACCGCTGAACTATTACATGTTTCTACCGGAATGAGAATATCAAGAGGAACTTAATTGCATCAATATTGAGGCCCTACGCGCTTACGTGGGCAATTTTTAATATGGGTCTTATCGCCTGCCAGTCAGTGGTTTCGTTGGCCGTATGCCAGAGATCGTAATTTCTTTGAAGGTTCAACCATAATTCAGGAGTAGTATCAAACGCCCTCGATAACCTTAAAGCAACGTCTGTTGTCACGGCACCTCTTTCATTCAATATCTTGGATACTGTTTTTCTCGACAATTTAAGCTTCTTCGCTAAGTCCGTTACCGAAATTTCCAACGGCTCCAAATAATGAAACCGTAAAATAGATCCTGGATGAATAGGCGGTCTCTTTCGTGTTCTCATAAATCATCCTCTTTAATGATAATCTTCAATGTTTACGTTAAATGCGTCTCCACCCTTAAATTCAAACGTCACCCGCCAATTGCCGGACACTTTTACCGCCCAACGCCCCTTCTTTCTTGGATGCAGCAGGTGAAGGCCGGAGCCGGGGTAGTTCATATCTTTGATTTCATTTGCTGCGTCAAGTCGATCCAATATCGTCTCTATTTTGGAAACATACTTTGTCTGTATGCCTTTACGGGTGCCATCGTAGAAAATTTTTCCAGACCCTTATGGATAAAAGATTTTATCATTTGACGTATTGTAACCAATATGGTTACACTTGTCAAGAAATATTATCACGATTAAACTCCATAGCTTTTTTTGAACTGTGATGAATACCGGTTGAACTATTCAGATTTTTCTGAATTAATGGTTGATATTATCAGGATGAAACTCGCAGTTTCTGATGATAAGATAACGCATTATGGGTGATCTGGACATGATTTATGAACCCCAAAGACCTCCATGTTCCAATTGGTTATGTTGAATGATCCTATTTTTCGTGAAGGATGTCCATCCATCGGATCGCTTCGGAATCGGTGATCTTTCCGAGGTAGACCTGCGTTGTCTTTAAATCCTGGTGCCTCAAGATTACCTTCGATACTACTTCCAGGGGAACACCGTTTCTGCTGGCATAAGTGGCTGAGTATCTCCGGAGATCATGGGGTGACACATGGACATTCAACTTGGCTCCCAGCCCTCTGACAAGGGATCTTGCTGTCGAATAGCAGATGGCGAATATCCGATCCTCTCCTTGAAGGGCCTTCTCCTTGACGTATTCCGCCAGCTTCCTCGAAACGTTCTCCGGCATGTAGGCCATTTCTACCTCCTTGCCTGATTTGGGTTCTCTAAGGGTGATGGTTCTGTCAGAGACATCCGACACCTTGATCTTCAGCAATTCACCGATTCTCAATCCACATCGCGCCTGAAGTTCCAGTAGCAACCGGTCACGCTGCCTTTTCGCGTTGTAGATCATTTCTTCCACCGTTTCCCTGTCGAGGATCTTGCGTGGCAACTGTTTCGGTGCCCTGAAGGCCTTGCTGAGCAGCGTCGTGTTGCAGGGATTCCTCATATTCAGTGAGCAGCGGTCGATGATGAAGTTATAAAAGGATTTTATCTGGGCATACCGGAGCCTCCGTGTGGATTTAGACAGCTTCTGCGTCACACTTTCCAGAAAATGGAAGATCTCATCGGGACTGATATCCTCCAGTAGTCTCTCTCCATGAATCGCATTGAACCTGTCAAGCAGAAGGCTGTAGCTGTCAATGGTTCTCTCTTTGTGGTTTGCTTGAAGATAATATTTGAACAGGGTTATCGCTTCTTGTGTCGTCATGACGCACCTCCATATTCTTTGTCTGTGAGGTCTTTGGGGAAGACGGAATTATAAAGGCAGGAATGAAAAAATACTAAGAATCAGACAATCAATAGGCAAATTATATGAGATGATACTCTTGAATGATACACCTACTGTTCAGCAGTGGACATTCATCAGAACTGAGGATTCCAGATTGAAGTGGCCAGCGTCCGCCTGGAAACGCAACAGCTAATCACCCGACAAACTATAAACGCAATCACAGTAGGTACATTGATATTTCCCGCTTATAGGCTGTGTATACCCATATTCCAGTTTTAGATCGCATTTGGGACATCTCCCCTTATATCCACAATCTACAGCTGTTGTAACACCACTTAAGGCAACCTGATTGTGTTGCATTTCAGACCAATATACATATGAAAATACCTTGCTATATTTCCTTCTATGCACGACAAATAGCAAAACCAAGATACCAGCTAGTACAAAAAATCCCGATGAGAGATATCCTAACTTTTTAAAGAATATGGCGAGGATAATGGCTATGTTTAGGCTTAGCACCGCAAAAAGAAATAGCTTCAACGAGGAAAGGACTCTCTTTCGCGCATCGACCAACACCGCTTCACCTTGTTTGGGTTTCTTCTCCAGAGAGATTCCAATCAACAAATAACCAAAAAGACAGATAAAAAAATCAACAACAAGTAGTGCGAGTAGCAAAAGATACTTCATATTACCTCCACTAACCTAAGGTTGATATTTCCATTTGATTTCATCAGCAGAGGCACCAGATTTAACCTTGAGTGGATGCTGAGTCGATGCTTGCTCCACTGAGGTTTGATTGGTTGTCTTTTGACTCTTCCTATTGCCAATAACCCTTTTCGGTCTGCATGAGTGAACGGCGCTCACCTTTCAAGATCCCTTCGACATAGCTCCACACCGGCACATTAAGATACTTAGTCGCTATCGATTCAAAGTCCTTGTCAGTAACATTGTCTATAACTACAGGTTTCCATCTGCCGCGCTCACTGAAATCGGGATAGATGAAATAGACACGGCCGGGCTGAGCAATGATTTGTATAGGAAGCGGCTCTTTCGCCTTCGTGATAGTAGTAGAAGCATATCCAGTGTTGATCTTCCCCCAGTGTATATACAACGTATATTTGCCGGGAAGGAGCTCAATGTCTCCCCATAGGAGTGGCGTTTGTTTCGGTGATTTCCCGTCTTCTTCCAGCGCCGTAATAAAGCAATAATCGGGCTTAATAACAATGGCAACCTCATTGCGGGGCAGTGGAGCACCAGAATAGATGCGCCGGTAGTTAAATTGATTTATGCTGCAGCTCGCCAGAGACAAAGCTGTCAAGAACACCAAACACCCGTATGCCATGCTCGATTGTTTGTGGTTCATATTGGTACCTCTCGATCCAGTTTCATTTCGTGATCGTTGGTTGCGTGGCTGTACTTAGCGAGACCTTCCCGCCTAACATGGTGCTCACCGGCGTGGCGCGCTGTTTTGCCACGTCCTGTGCAGCTATTCGTTGGGCGTATTTGTTTGATTTTCATTCGTCATTGCACATTGTGGCATGTGTCAGAGCGTCTGATAATCAAATAGAATAATAGTCTATTCATCCTCAGCACAACGCACAGAAAAAGCGGCTTTCTTATCGATACTCTCTCTTACTATATGGCCTCTTAACATGACCCGATACCACGCGAAGTCTGTATTGTGCTCGGTAGAACTCCAATAGTAACCGTTGGTGTCAATTAAGTCGAATGTGCCATCTGGAAAACGAATGCCAGCCGGAATGCCTGGGAAACGCCTGGTATTGGGGTTTTTCAATTCGTCTGTCATCGCTGTCCATTCAGCGTCGGTTGGTAAATGCCAGCCTGCGGGGCATACAACTTTTGCCGTTTTCCAATCGTAAAGGTAGCCGTATGTTGCCACATATCTCTGGTCGTTGTTGTATGCACAATAGCCACTGTTTGCTTTATAGGCAAGATTTGTTGCCATCCATGTCTGTTTGCCAATTTGTACTGTTTTATAAACTTTCCCGTCTCGCTGATCTTTGAGTGTCCCTTGTTCTTGTAACTTACTGCTTGGTGTTTCAGCGCGAATAATCGAATCTTCCCAAAAACAAACAACCGCAACTAACAAAACAAGAAACGCAAAAACCATGTTCTTCATAAGAAATCCTCCCCATGATGGTTTTATATTAGTTGGATTTTAGCCCAACACCATATGTCAGACCTCTGGCAAGGGCTAACCCCATTTACCCCATTTACTCCGTATTTAGAAGCTTTTTCCCAGTGTAGTAAATGCCACAGGCAATCCAATAATGGAAAACAATAAAAAAACGGCTACAACTCCGGGCGTTCCTGTATATCTGCTTCCGCCTTGAGTGTAGAGAGCTCTCTCCAAGGCTTTAAATAGTATAAAAAAATCAACGAGCAGGATTGAACCCCCTATAATCCGTAAAAATATGATCTCTTTTGTTATGCTAAGGTAAAATAATACAACACCCAAAGACCAACATATAAGCCCAACGACAAAGCACTTCAACTTCGTCGCTGCCCCTTTATTGATAAAATAATCATTTTGTGCCACCCAACGATATCAATCGCCGCCAACGTGGGGCGATTCGTCGCCTACCTCTTCATCTTCTTCGGCGTGTGGCAAATATTTACCGGCAACATCTTCAACGGCATGTGGATCGCCTTCATCGGCTGGTTTCTGGAAAGTGCCGCCAGGGGGCAGGTTCAGCAACTGGGGCTCCAAGATATGCTGGCCGGCCATGAGGTCTCCCAAGCCATGAATCGGCAATATGCAGCCATTCCTCCCGACATCACTTTGCAACACTTGGTGGACGATCACATTCTGGCGAGCGGTCGCCGGAGTTTCGTGGTCAAACGGGGCGACACAGTTGTCGGCTTGTTGACTTTGCATCACATCAAGGAGATTCCACGTTCCGATTGGCCGACTATCACAGCCGCCAAGGCCATGATACCAGCCGAACAGATGAAACAGTTGCGGCCCGGTACGGAACTATGGGAAGCTTTGAAAGAGATGGACCGCGATGGAGTCAACCAACTTCCCGTGATGGCAGATGGGCAAATTCAGGGCATGCTCAGCCGGGAGGATGTCGTCGGCTATTTGCGCACTGTGCGGGAACTTGGCGCTTAGCCCAGTTACCTGAGTTTCGAGAAGGCGTTAATGCAGCAACTGAACTGCAGTTATATCTGTATAGGGAGCAGGGGTCGGCGTGCTTGATCTGGCTGGAAGTCATTATTTGGCGCATCCCCGCAGTGATCAAATTCTTTGCTCCGCACGGGAAAAGCGCCTGTGCCGGTAGGACATATCCATGAACATGCTTCATTATGGGCGGCCCGATTTTCTCAAAGTAAACAAAGCATGGCTGTGTCCGTCTGCTGCTGAACCACAGCGCTGATCCACACGTTTACGGTTTGTCGAGGACGCGTCGATGCATGAATACCACGGGGTGACGCCACTGGCCTGGGGCGAACGGTTTCATGATCAGACATAGATTAGCAATCCGGTGATGCGGTTGATATCCGAGCGCAGAGGGACTGACTGACTTACACATGGGCGAGGGCCCGATGGGTTCCGGCAAGGGCTATACTTGTGCCTGGATGGTTTGCTTGAAAGATTTGCATCCAGATAGTCACACAGTTATATTGGCACGTGTGGTGAGTGGTCAAAATGAAAAGGGCCTGAAATCGGTCTCAGAAACCCCTTATCTTCAGGGGCTTTTCAATATCGAAAAAGAGATGGCCCAAAACAGTTCTGCTGAGTAAGAAACTCGCTTCGCGCACTCCAGTCGAACCGCTTATTAGCCCCCATGCCGAAAGCGGCAACCAAATAACAGATTACTTCATCGGACTGTAGTAACGTCCATTCACTTCATTCCCGATGATCGCAAAATTGGCATGCGATTCTGATAGGGGGTCGGATTTCCATGAGAAGCCTATTGATGGAACTTTAACTTGCGCCTCAAGCTGTGATGTAGCGCGATAGCCTTCCACTCGAAATTGTTTCTGCGGATCGTCGTAAATGATTTTTTCGTCCGTCGCCTCCCATATCATCTTAAAACTCATAACAGCCGGCATGCCGACGGCATCAAGGGCGGGCCACCTCGGTTGATCGACAACCGCAATGTTTTTCATCTCAAGTGTTACTGTCTGCCCGTCGGGACTAATGATCAGTCCCCCTTCAGGAACCGGAACCACCCAGTACAACCCGGAAGGTGAAATAGGGGGATGAAAATCGTGAATCTGGTTTGCAGGGGCAGCCTGCCCCTGGAACAAAGTGAGTCATATATGAGTGAATGTGCCTGTCTGAGGAGTGCGCCCGGCAAAGTATTCTCCCTGCATGTATCCGTAATCGGTTGTTGGTGTGCCGAAGGCAATCCGGTTGCCTTTATTGTCGGTACCCATACCGACGAAACCGGCGCAGCGGGCAACCCGCCCTTTAAAATGGAAAATGTGCGACGGTTCCAAGTTCGGGCCTGCCGGCTGGTTATGGCTGCCGTTCTTATCCAGCCAGGGTATCGGATAGGGATCGGTGCTGCCATTGTATGTACGCAGCTTTGATTGCGGCGGCTTATTGCCCGCAATAATGTCATCAGAAAGCAATAACAATGCTGATCCTGCTGATGCAACACTTACTGTAGTACGCAGAAAACTACGCCTTGTGTATGATGACCGAACATCATTTGTGGAACTCATCGTCTGCCTCCTTCAAGTGAACTAGTTAGATTATCCTCTTCACATCATTTATCACTATGAATCTGGGGTAATCTCTTCATAGTTCGCATTGACCTGCGATTGATCCTGCCACCTTATATTTTCTATCTAGCCCGCCAATACTATCATAACTCAGTCAAAACTGCCGTCGAATTTGATTTTATATTTCCTTTTTTTTCTAACAAGTGTTGAAATATCTATTTTGAGTTCCTCTGCGGCCAATTTTAATGACTTCTTTTCGTTCAAAGTATCTAATATCAAGTTGCGTTCAGCCTGATCTAATGCTTCTTTTAATGCTTTGTTCTTCCTTGCTGACAATGGAGGATGCGTCTTCTTGGCGAAAATAGGACTCAATTCCATAATGTCCTGCAATTGAATAGTATTATTGGTAGACAATACGATTGACCGTTCAACGACGTTTATCAATTCTCTGATATTTCCCGGCCATTCATAATTTTCAAAAAGCCTCAATACCTCCGATGAGAAGTCCTTTTCTATGCCGTACTTCAAGCATATTTTTTTTGCGAAATGAAACACCAGGGGGATGATTTCTTCTTTTCTTTCTCTAAGGGGTGGAATGTCTATTTGAATAACATTAAGTCTATAAAACAAATCACTGCGAAATGATCCGCTTTCTACCAATGCTCTCAAATCTTTATTTGTTGCAGCCAGAACTCTTACATCCACATCAATGGATTTCAGACTGCCGAGAGGGTTTATCTTCCTGTCCTGTAAGGTATTGAGCAATTTCATTTGAAGCTGTATAGGTAAATCGCCGATTTCGTCGAGAAAAAGAGTGCCCTTTTCTGCCATTTGAAAAAGGCCCTGCTTGCCGGTTTCTCTCGCACCCGTAAAAGCTCCTTTTTCATATCCAAATAATTCCGACTCCAGCAACGTCTCTGGTATCGAACTGCAATCGATCTTTATATACTTTCCTTTTATGCTTCTGTCGGAGTGTTGATGAATATATCTGGCGATTAAATCCTTGCCGACCCCTGACTCACCCAATATTAAAACAGTTGAATCAACGCCTGCCGATCTTCTTGCTAATTCGAGGACCCTTTTCATTTTAGGATTTCTGGCAATAATATCAGAATGGGGAGCATCTTGTTTCAATACGTCAAGTTCATTCTTATACTGTTGTATCAATTTCTGCGAATTAGATATTTCTTTTTGCAGAGCATTTAATTCGGAGAGGTCCCGGAAGCAAAGTACCACGTAGTTTAAATCACCTTTTTCATCAAGAATGGGAATACCGGTTACCAGAATTTCCTTGTTTGTTCGGGAGTATGTTATTATATCCGATAGAGGTTTCTTTTCTTCAATAATTTCCAGAACAGGTACTTTTGATAATCCCATGTTCAATAAGGTAGCGACCGGCAAACCAATGATCTCCTCCCTTTTTATCCCGCTCATTCTCTCGTAAGCTTTAGTCATTCCCACGATGATACTATTTTTATCGACAATAAATATTCCATCTGATGCGAATTCCATGATGATATTTAAAATATCGGTGTCTTTACATGAATTGCCCATTTTCATTCTTATATAGTTCCCTTGAAATAGTGGAGACAAAGTTAAACGGCTTTATGCTTCATATCGGCTCTCATATAAACCATTCCGGCCTTTCAGGCAAGTCTCAAAGGCGTGGGCCGGGACATTGCAGCCGGGACGCGTGGTTTGGATTCGCTTCATATGGAACTTGGCGCGTCATGTTGTGTGAGACTATCATGGATGAGCGGGAAGAACGTTCCGGGCCAAGCGATGCCCACTTCATCGATGCATCCGCAAATGAGCCCATCAGCGTCGTTCTGTTGATTGCGGGGACCAGGAGATTTCCGTTCGCCATCACCGGTTCAGACAACCCCATGGGAAGGTCGTGCAATCAAACATGCCCCAGCGACAGCGAGAGGAAAATTTAGACTAAAGAATTTCTCAGATGCTGACAAGACATTCAGATTCCTGTCGCATATCCGCAGCAACAAGATATAAGCTTCTGCACGCAGCAGCACCCGGAAAAATAATCTTACGGAAAATGTGCGGATTACGATCCACACAACCCATGTGCTATCGCTCCTTGAGCCCTATTCAACACGATGCGCCCACTGCTGATAATATCGTTCAGATGCATCCGGCTGGTTTCGATAGCCCTGCCAGCTTGCAGGCCCCTTTGGCAGGTCCTGTCGGAAAGAGTTCGTCGAGCTTCTGCTTATTGATCCCATTATCTTTACAGAGTTTCCTAATAATAGGAGCCATACCGAACTGCTGAAAATAACCCCGCAGATAGCGAATAATCTTCCAGTGCTCTTCGGTCAGGACACCCTCGATGCCTTCCTCTTTCGCATAGGCCTGGGCAAACTCTTCACTCCACTTGTCAGGTTCCTGGAGATAACCGTCCTCATCCACTTCGTATTGTTTTCCTGCGAATTCAATTGTTGAAATATTGAAAACCTCCTTCCACTGCATTAATGAACGCTGATTCCTGGTTTCACCACTTCGCAACGGTCACTTTTTAGTGTGATAAACTCTTAAGCTGCAAAGGATAAAGCCTTATTGTCCAACAAGCTCTTTCTCTGTGGAGACAACCGCACAAATGAAGTAGCCCCCATTTGAAGACGTACAAGAAAAGAATGTGAGGGAGAAGTTAGTGGCGTAAACCCCGCTTGCAATGCAGGTTCTCCCACTATCAAACCAACTCTCGTTTAGGACAATTTATGATTCATTTATCGGCCAGTATTTTTCATGCTCCTCGTCCTAATTTGCCGATCATTTCTAAGTCGTTTGCCACATCGCCAATCCCTAAATCAATCAAAGTTCTTCTCGTAGGGAAACTGGTTTTTCTGTCCCATCCATGAAGATCATAGTAATCATCAAGCAGTTCATTCCACTTTTCCTCATCGATTTTAACACCGGCTAACTTACCTTTGGGGATGGGCTCATTTAGATCTCTGGGGGTAGGCATGTCATCTTTTCGATCGAAAGCAGTAAATCTCAGGTTGAACGCCTTCTCCAAATTCAGCTGCTTCATCGTCAGCCTCTCCAAGTCTTCCGCCGAAGTCTCCCAACCTGTAGCCGCAGAGTAAAGTTCGGTTAACTCTGGCAACCCGGGCATTCCTAAATCCCAAGCAATGGTATTCCACATGCAAACACCGAAAGAGTTACATACCCGGTGAACGACCTCCATGACTTTCACCATTTTAGCCTTCCCTTCATAAGCGGTAGATTGGTCGGCATTATCGACCCCAAAAATCTCCTTGGCTTTCTTGAGGTCCAAATTGGGAACCGTTTCGCATACCGGAGCCCCCGAGGTATGACCTCCACCGCGGGTAGCGGTGGTGACTCCCAAGGCCCAAGCATTCGCTCCCCGAAGCGGTTCGTAGAGATCTTGACCTTTAATATGCATAGCATAGTACCTGCTATCCCGGCCGAGGATGTCGGCCGCCCTTGCGCATCCCTCCGCCAATATGTCCCCAAAACCTTCCCGGTAGGCAATCTTTCGAGTCAGTTCGAGAATAACGCCGGCGTCGCCCCAATTTAATTTGAGACCGTCCGTATCGGTTTCTTTGAGGATGTCCCGTTGATAGCACTCCATCGCCCAGCCGATGGCGCCTCCAACTGCATCCACGTCCAGTCCCAACTTATTGCAGACGGCGTTGATCTTGAGCATAAAGGTAGGTTCCCAAACGGCGAGACGGCCCTGCAGTGTTCCCATAACCTCCCACTGGTTGCACTCGGTCTTGAGTCCGGCATAAGGTCCCTCTGTGATATGTAGCCGCCGGCCGCATCCCCCCACACCACATCCGGGGAAGCTTACGGGAGCAATCGTATATTTATCGCAAGTCTTAGAAGGGTGCATAACTGCGGCCATATCATCCGGGATACGCCCCTCCTGAAAATTTTTGTACGGAATACCGCATACGTCTTGCTTCGCCTGGAAAATAGAGAGCGTCCCGTATTTATGAAAGTTCTCTACACTCCGGGCAGTCTTATACAAGGCTCGGGATCTTTTTACAGCTTCCATAAACCGCGTCGGTTGGGCCACCCTGATTGCACCCGTGCCTTTGGCCACAATCGCCTTCAAATTCTTGGATCCCATTACGGCCCCTGTACCACAGCGCCCAAACGCTCTCCCTGTATCTTGGACAATGCATGCGCCGCGAACAAGATTCTCGCCCGCGGGCCCGATGGACGCAATATGCAAGGAAGGATCGCCCAACTCTTTTCGGATTAGGTCCAGGGTCTCCCAAGTCGTCTTCCCCCACAAATGGCTGGCATTCCGAATCTCCACTTTATCATCATGGACCCATAAATATACGGGCGTATGGGCCTTTCCTTCAAAAACAATGGAATCATACCCAGAAAATTTTAGTTGAGCTCCCACGTAACTATCGCTGCAGGAACTGGCCCATCCATGAATCATCGGACCCAATGTACTTACATTCATCTTATTCGCTCCGGGCGCCGTCGTTCCCACAAGGGGCCCCGAACCGAAGATGAGCTTATTCGCCGGATCATAGGGCGTCACCCAGGACTTCAATTCATCGTAGAGGATTTTGACGGCAATTCCGGATGCCCCTAACCATTCCCTGGCGTATTTTGATGTAGGCTCCGTCCAGATTTTCCCATTGCTTAAATTGATGTGGAGAATTTTACCAGCATATGTATATAGACTTCCATTTTCTGACATCTCATATCCCTTTGATGTTTTTTTCTCCCGTCCTTCTTTACGAATTACTTTATGTGACGAGCAGAAGGCGATTAACGCAAACCTTGCGCGGGCCTGATATTCATCTCCGCTTCTCTTCCCTTTGATCTCACCTTTTCGAGGAGTTCTTTCACCATCTTTGTTAGTTCTTCCGGTTTCTTACAGAATTCTACACACAAGGGGACGTCCAAATTAACACAACCGTCACAACCTTTCTCTTTTTCCTCATTGTCTTCAAGAAACAACACGTAATATCCAGCGCCGTCTTCTTTATCGAGAATTTTAATACTGGATACTGAAGGAGCAAATTCGCCGGTATGATGATACGAACACGCTAATTCACAAGTCCTGCAACCTCCGCATGTTGGCATATCAAATTTCATAAGGTCGTCTCCTTTGACTGATATTTAGCCGGTAAAACCTTCAAATCCTCAAGCATAATTCTATGGGTAAACATCTCCTGTTCATCTCTTGAAAGCGCTGGCAGGGCGGCAAGATCTTCAGGCTTCAGAGAAAAGGTAATTTATGCAAGTCCGGTTTATCAATACCTATAAACACCTTTACAGATGACCTGTTATCAAGTCCCAGGTCATACGTCGTAAGCATCTTTTCATCTTCGTCCCAGTCCGGATCTCTGGTCAACTCATGTGGAGTAGGGGGACCAGTACACTTTTGCTTCGACAAGACGGGCACACGCTTAAATCGTCATTGATAGGAACCTATTTGTTCTTAACCCCCTTATCTATTTGACGAAGAATTTCTCTACCTTTTTCCGTTATTTAAATTTCTCTTTGAAAAATCCCCTTGTTTTTAACATAACCAAGCTTAACCAATCTATTGGCAACCGCCTGTGCTCCAAGTACGGTCTTCCCATCTTTTATGAAAGCATCCACATAATTCTTCGGATCTCTATCAGCAATTCTTAACATCTCGATTGACATCGTATCCAGTCCTTTGGTCTGAAGCTTTTCATCTTCAGAGGAAAGAGGCTCCAGTAACTTCACACCTTTATCCGTCAAAGAGAAGGTAAATAATCCCAGTCCGTACAAAGCTTCCCGCTCTATCAAACGGTTGGCGTCACAGCGCTCAACTATTTCATTCACTTCTGAAGATGCCTTATCCGAAAATAAATCAACGATATCTGCCAAAGTTACATAACCTCGTCGAATTGCCTTCATTACTTCTCTTTCAGCTTCACCAATTCCTGCAGGAATTGGTTGTAATAGTTCCGTTTCTGAAGGCTTGGCTTTCCAATTCAACTCGCCAAAGTATTTCGGCATCGTAAAAATACTCACAACCGGTATGACAGCAAACACAACGATACTTCCAACTATGGCTGGATGAGCGATATGCCATGTCTTCAAGATACCCGTCAACTCACCCAATTGCAACACCAGCATCGCCAAACTGCTAAGCGTGATTCCCCAAACTATTCCTGCGTTAGTTACTCTTCTCCAGTAGAACCCGAATAATATGGCAGCAAAGGAGGGAATAAACCACGCAAAGACGTAACTGAACAGGTAAACAATAGCCCTTGGATAAAAGCACAAAAGCCATATCCCGATGAGTGTGAGGACAATTAGAATACGCCCGCCGTGGACGGTGCTCCCCCACTTAGTCCCCTTGATAACGTCTCTCTGCAATGTTGCAGTAACTCCGATAAGGGCCATAGCTCCGGTTGAAAGAGAAGCAGCTAACAGTCCAACATATAAAGTCACTCCTACCGCGGTATTCAACTTTTTCATTAACATACCTACTGCAGCATCTACTGATAATTTTCCTAACGGCTGGAAAGCTCCGGGATTAAGCACCGCCGCGTATGCCCCGTAGATACCATAGATGATTGGAGCCAAAAAGACGATCGTGAGTCCTCCTATAATATATGTAAGTTTCAGAACTCTTTCGTCTCTCGCTGCAGCGCCCCTCATCCAATAATAGGAAGACCCCATCGTTATTGCAAAGAACATCCACCCAAGTGTTAAATAACTTGGATGAATGGGCGAGAAAATGTTCATTTGCCCGCCCGCATATCCGGTTGTAAGAAAATTATGTGGCCAGGAATCGATAAGAAAACCAAATCCTCCGTAGTGAATCGCTAAGTAAATTGTAACAGCAGGGAGTGCTATACCGACTTTTATTATCAACTCTAATATGTCTGTTGTTGTAACTGCCCAAAACCCGCCAAAGATAATGAAAAGCCCATACATACTAAAAAAAACAGTGATCCCGACAAGCCACGGCCACCCAAGCAAGGCTTGAGTAATGTTAGCGAGCGCAACCGTCGAAAGTGCAACAACTCCCATCATTCCAAGAATTTGTGTAATACTGGTAATTAACCTTGCTTCTTTGGAAAATCTTGATTCCATGAATTCCGCTAACGTCTGGCCACCGCACCTTCTAATAACCGGGCCTACAGTAAATGCATAAAGAAACAATCCTAATCCATAAGGCACAGTACTACTCAAGCTTGCCAGGAAACCGAAACTAACTGCGAGCCCGGACTGCATTACGATCATTTGACCTACGACACCTGTGGCAACTATCCCGGTGAATCCCGCAAAGATACCCAGCTCACGACCGGCAATATTAAATGAGTGAAGCCCCCTGATATAGTTTGTTGTGATATACCCTGTCAGCAAGAGAGCTAATGCAAATAACGCTGTCGCAATTATGTACGCCATATTATTCAACCTCCCCAAAACCTTCCCGAGTTTTTAACTTCGCATCATGCGTCCTTCATGAGGAGCTTCGCATGGCGCCCAACTGTGCACACCTTTGCTTTGACCTCATGAAGGACTATTTGCCGCACTTATTGGAAAGTACACCCATGCCTCTTAATGCGTATGTAACCTGCTCAATATTTTTCTATATCCGCCAATCAGGTTTCATGACAAAGCAAACAATCTATTTCATTGAAGGCGGCAGATATTTTTTTGTTCTTTCATCAAATCCGGGCCCGTGACAGGGAAGCAAGACATCAGCCATCTTTTTTACCTGTAGATTGCTCCAGTACGCCTGATTCATGTCTGTTGCAATGGTCTGGCTGAATACCTCCCAAGCGGCAAATGGATGGCCCTTCGGAAGACACTTGCACGGTTCCACAAACGTATGGTACGTCGTGCACTGACCGGGAATAACCGTTTTCCCTTCTTTGGTATCGACGCATAGAGACTGGGTGCCCGGCGTATGACCCGGCGTGAGCATGATGCGAATACCGGGAAATAATTCATAATCGCCTCGTATCAAGCGCACTTTCATGGCGTCTATCTGGTCCATCAAGTCTTTCGGATAGTATTGCGCATGCAGAGGGTGAGGCGCCTGTGCAAAAGCGAATTCTTCGACCTGAATATAGACTTCCGCATTCTTACATTTGAAATGATTACCAACGTGGTCGTGGTGCATATGCGAGGTGATGATAATATCGACATCTTCGGGCTTCATACCTTCTTTTGCCAGAGACTCTTCAAATGTCTGGAAATCGACACCCTTGCCCGGCCAGTACTTCGCCATTAAGGCGGACCAGGAACCCGTATCAAAAAGAATGGTCTTGGGCGCGCCTTTCACAATAAAGTACGCCACATCCAGAACGATGGGAACTCCCGGGAAAGCCATATACGTGAATCCCGACTGATCCGCCTCGATTGATCCCAGACAAACTGATTTAACTGTATAACTCATCCTTCTCCTCCTAATTTTTCTGTTATTTTTTTATGGGTGCACATTTGACTCCGAAACAGACTGTTTGTCTGTTGCCTTGTCACTGAGGATAGTAATTTCTCCTCTGAAGCGTCTATATCGTGTCGTCTGAACATAAAACGCCGATGCAGCACAGAAGAGTGGCGCTTTCGGTCTTGCTCAGGTTAACAATGCTGTGTGGCTCCATGGTGGGCACAAAACAAAAATCGTGTGGCCCTATTGTTTTTTCTTCAACTTTGGCATCAGTTTCTTTGGAATAAGATGTTACGATAAGCTTCCCGCTCAAAATGTACATCGTCTGATAGTACAGGTGATTATGAATGGGTATGCTGCCGCCTGGTCCGAGAGTAAAGAATCTCAAACCATATTCCGGCGAATCTGCCGGACCTGCTTGCGACAACCAGCGGATGGATGTGTCCTTGACGGGCAGTGGTTTTCCCTTGTAAGGGTAACTTGAAATAGATGTCTCTTGAGTGTCCTTCATGTTCTTCACGATCATGGCATTCCTCCTCATGGTTGATGGTTAATAAAATTTATAATCGCCAACGTGTTGGGCGATTACTGTCACTGACAACCTGATGCTCTCCCTAATGTGCAAAAACACTGCCATCTAAGCGAATATTGCCCACTAAGAAAAAATGTGCATTGATACGGCAAGTTACATCGAGTTTGGGGAAAGCCTGCTTATGAAGAAAGACCAATAATGAGCATAATCGCATACGCAGTTCTGCATATCCCCTGGCATAATTAAAAAAGGATGAGCTTTAAGCTATATGTAGCGTTTCAAAGGGAAGTGGACTGATTAAGGTAGGACTAAGAGAGGATTTTCGATTCCAATAAATTTTGGACAGGAAAGAAGCAATTGACGATCCTCAATCGACGGTCACATTTCCAACTCTTTTTTCATGCACTGATATCTACAAATTTGCATGGCTTCAGACTCGTAGGCTGTGCCGTGTAAAACGTTCTCGGTTAAAGTCTGACCCCGTGGGTTCGGTGGTTCGCCTACATAGCTGGAAGGAAGTGTCAATGGCAGAATTCTAAGTTAACATGCGGTGCGAGAATCGAGAGCACGTCAAATTCGTGCGTCTCATATGAAACATAAAACGTCGTGCCCCTATAAACTCCTATCCTAATCTATTGGCGGATTATTCGAATGACCTGGCCCTATCAGATCGAATAAATCCCCTGCGGACCACTCAGAATACTATTTAAAGGAAAGCAAGCCTGATCTGAGATTTGACTTCTTGTATCTCATTCCCAATTTATTTCGAATGTTGAATCTGTGAAAATCGACCGTCTGTTGCGAATAGCCCAACAACTCGGCAATATCTTTTGTTCTCTAGTATTTGATACAAGCAAGGAAGTTCGTAGTATCTCAGCTTGGAAAAATCACGCTCAAAAATTTGCATGTTACAACCAATTTTTATTGATCCACCCTGATAAGCCTACGTCAGGATAAGTATTTGAAAGTTATATCAATAGGCTGATTAAGAAGAACAACATTTCGGGAAGAAGCAAACGCTATCAATACCTATTTGATAGAACGCACCGGAAGGGCTCGTAGCCATAACGTTTCCTTCTGTGCGTAATTTCCGATATACATAGAATTGCTCACTGGCGAATACCGGAAATCAGCATAGAGGGCAGCCTGACCACCAGGGACTATATTGGTTGAAGATGTCCATACCCAATAACAGGACAGATTAATCAATTCCGTCAGGGTCATACTTTGAGCCTGTTGGCATTTTCCAGGTCTTGGTTCTCCTGAACCAAATATTCCCTTCAGCTCCTCTTCAGTCGGCATCCGCCAGTCTTTGTATCCACCCCCTCGATAATTGTCACAATAACTCTTGGCGCTCACCCAATTGAGATCATATTCATTATCCTTCGCTGCCCACATGAGCTTGTTCCGGGTGTCGAGCACCGTTCCGTCATCATAGGCTATGAACCGCCCATCGCTCCTGATTTCCTTGGGTGGTGTCTTACCAATTGTTTTCCAGTGTTCCAACATCTCTGCTCTGTTGCTCGCGCGTTTCTGAATTTCATTGCCCTTGGCGGTAAGTTCATTAGGCAGAGTTGCAAGAAACTGCCGCCACACCTGAATCTTCTGTGCCATATCCGGGCTATCCGCTTCCATCTGTTTAGCATCCTCAAAATCCTTTACCCATTGGCTTTCTTTTTCACGTCTCTCTTCCATCTTCCTTTTTAAATCAGCAAAGGCTGAACTCTCTTGCTTCTGAATCTGTGTAGATTTTTCTTCCTTTTGAGGTTCATCTCCCACATAATCTGCCGCTGCCTTTTTTGCTCCCGGTACAAAATAAAATTCACCCTCCAGCGATGATAATTCCCACGGCACCTGCCCGGTCTCCTTGCGTAGTTTCTGGCGAACCTTTATGAATAGCTCCGTAATTGGCACCCCGGGTTCCCGCATATATTGAAGAAGAGTCCTTGTGTAGGGACTGTTCCTTCCCTCACCATCCCTGGCCACTTGGCCAGCACCGGTGGAGTATGAAATGAACGTGCCGGTCGGAGCATTGCTCACAATAGATAGGCCACGGGAGGCACTGCGGTAACTCTTGCCAAAGGGGTTGTCACGGCAGGCGTCGAGTAGCACTATATTCAGGCCGTTGTTGGCGTTCTCCATCTCGGCGAGGATTCGCCCAACGTCAATGGCTTTGAATCGCACGTCCGATTCCTTGTTAACCTTAGCTCCTATAGGAACAAGATAATTGACGCCGTTCACCTGAACTCCATGGCCAGCATAATAGAAAAGGCCCACACCACCTCGTTTCAGACGGTTACCGAAATCCTCTATGGCTTGCTCCATTGTCTCAAGGTTTGCATCCTTCTTCAGAACTACCGTGAACCCTGCTTTACGGAGCGCAGCAGCCATATCTGTTGCGTCATTGACGGGGTTCTTGAGAGGGCCAGAACTGTAATTGCTATTGCCGATTACAAGGGCTGTCCGTTGCTCGCTGGCCGCATTAGACTTCATAGGAATGCATAATAGCAGGCATAAGGAAAGAAAACTGGTTCTTATCAGAATGGATTTCATCGATGTGCACCCTCCCACATATGAATGTGGTTCTATACATCAATCACGGAGAAATATCCATTGTGTGTTGAGGATTACCGGTTGAACTCTACAATGAAAATCGAAGTTAGCGGTTTGAGGATTTCAGGAAGAAGCAAATGAGAATGCTTCTGAAATGCAAAGAAAGAAGTCCTGAGCCTATTCATGCATTCATCCATTTTCTGTGATGATGGCCATTTATTTTGTATTCACCCTTCCTTTTCCAGTCCAAGACTTGCCCGGGCCAAGCGTTTTCCTGTTTCCGTGCGGAAATACTTCTTGATTGTATGCTGTTTTTTTTCCGGGGACCATGTTGCATACATGCCACTCAGGTTGACGATCCAGTCTGCGTCCCAGATACAGCGGAACTCCTGAGTGTCTATTTTATTGCCGCTGTGGTGACTGCCAACGATCAGGCAGACATGCCGACGGGTCTCGTCGTCGATTTCAAGCGATTTCATAATGATGTCTGCAATCGGCGGGCCCTCAATCTCTTGGTGTACACCAGCCGTGGATCCGTATTTTTTAAACGCCTCCTGGATGCCTATATCGTGGAGAATAGCCGCAGCTTGGACGATTACGAGGTTGCCTCCCTCTGCCACCTGAATTTCCTCGGCAAAATGAAGGACCGCCAAAGCGTGGTTGATTCTCTTTGTGTCGTCGCCAAAGGTATTTTTCATTTTGTTGATAAGTTGCTCTCGCATAAATTCTCCATATACCTTTAATTTTTTAAACAAACACTGCGAATTAACATTCCCTGCATTAATTCTGCATCTATTCTCCCTGCTTCAGTAAGGTGTCAGCCCACTCACTCACGGTTAAAACATCCGCCTGACGGGGAAACAACTTTTCAACCAGCACGCGATGGACTTCTGGATCTGCATCTAAACACGCATCGGAAAGAACGACGAGCCCGTAATCCTTATCCGCAGCTTCTCGCAAAGTTGAAAGGACAACACCGCTTGTTGCAATACCAGTTAGAATTAGCGTGTCGATCTTACGGGCGCGGAGAATAATCTCAAGATCACTACCGGCAAACGCGCTCACGCGTAATTTCGTCACGACGGGTTCATCCGGAAGCGGCGCTACCGAATAATGAATTTGCGTCGAAGCATCAGAAATGGTCATGCTTCCAAATTTTGTGATGGCCGAAAACATTTTGTTCTTTGCGCTTACTTCAGGGTAGCCTTTACGGAACGCGACACGAACAAAAATAACCGGAATCCCAGCACGACGGGCAGCGCTCACGGCACGTTGAAATGGAACCATGACTTCTGGTTTTTCAGCGAAACGCTGAACGATTCCGTTTTGAACGTCCATCACTAATAGCGCTGAGTGATTCGCTTGCATCATATCAGCGCTCTTTACTGTAAGAACAGGCGTGGCCGCACAAAAGATAAGAAGGAACAGGCAGATAAATCCCAAAATCTTATTGGTCCATTTCATAATTACCTCCTCAAACACAAAACCCCGCCTCTTTCGAGAAACGGGGTTTCAACAATCAGTCCATAGCACCCTCACGCAGGGTTTAAGGGTTCATGAATTTTATTCTCTAATAGGCTTTTCAGATATCACTGTTTCCAGAAGAAATCTACTATAGAGATGAAACTGTTCGGCCTAATGATTTCAGGAAGGACTTACAAAAAATCCGATTGGCAATTGATCAAGATCGCCGACCCGGAGGAATTGCGGGCTTCACCTACCTATGTTCAGCGGGGACATTTACCCAGATCGAGGATTAACGATGGAAAGAGAGTAACACTAAAACTCCCCACGGCTGCTCAGCAGTTAAAACAAGAGCCAGAGCACGAGATATACCGTATTATTGTCGGAGGCGTCTCTGCCGGACCCGTCATAATTTGACCGGTCGCCGTTGAACTTGTCGTACATTATATATTGTAGCGACAGTTTAACATTCTCCAGCGGAAGATAATCCGCCTCAAACAGGAAACCCCGACTGTCCGGACTGCCTGTGTTGCTGCCGCTTACCGGCGCTGGTGAGTACAGTACGGGGTCTGAACTCCCGGTCGTAGAGAAGTAGCGGACCGTCCCGCCTACGGTTCCAATATCTGCCCTGTAATAGTAATTGACGTTGATTCTAAACGTGTCAAGATAATCCGAGGAATTCGCGGTAGCGCCTGTGGCGAAACTGGCATCCCAGTCCTGTCTTTCGTGGATCCATGTCGATTGCATGGTGAATATATGCTTCTTGCCGATGAACTGATACTGGGCGTCCAGTGCCGTATCAGTGAATTTGTCTGTCGGCCCGCCGGTGTTGCCGGAAGGAAAAATATTTGCCACAAGGCCGTAAGTGCCGAGTGAAAAGGAATGCTCCTTCCAGACCTTCTGCAGCACCAGACGCCAGTAAGGGACAGCACCGTCGACAACAGTATCTGTCGTTGTGCCGGCGCCCAGGGGTCTGGTTATGCCTCTGCGGTTTGTGCCATAGACTGAGAGCTCACCGTAGATGAGGTTATTCCAATAGCCGTAGACGCCAACGCCTCCAACCTGTTGGGCAAGACCGCCATCTATTACCGCAGATGCAGCCGGTGTGTTGGCGACGGCGGAAGTGGCATAGGGAAAGCCCCAGGCCGGGGTAGTATTCCAGGCATCCTGAACCGTGGGATTGTTGTTGATTGTAACTCCGTAAACCAATGGTCTCCCGCCCAATGTTACGTCATCGGCATAACGTAGATCAGTGTTATCCAGATTGAGACTGTTGCTGATGCCGCTGTAGGTAAGTTGCACGAATGCCCCTGCATTGCCGTAAATTGTTCCTCCATAAAACAGACTGGCCTGCTGGGGGATATTAATTTTGTCATTGACCCCGTTATTAAAAGGAGCGATACCCGTGTTCAAGCCCTTCGCTTCTGTATAAGACGCCTGGACCATTGCTGCTATCGGAGGGGGGTACTCATAGGGCTTGTCGCTGTTACTTTGAGTATAGCCGCCCAATTTGAAAGCGCGCCCGAAAGGAGTCAACTCGGGAAATGCCGTGTGACAGGCGTTGCACGACATGCCTGTCTGGCGTTTAAAACTGGGAACGCTGAAAGCGTTATCCGGCAGAAAGAGAGTGAATAACACAAGTGCAAAAAGAAAGGCCGCAGCTTTAAATACTTCTCCCGACATTTCTATTCCGCCATTCTGAAATCGCATGATCGAATTCACCGCTTAGATACAATGATTTGGACACCAATAAAAAATATTATCTAACGGTTCCGCTTAAACGTATGAGAAATATATTCGATGATGGTCTTTATACCATCGGGTGAAATCCTGAATGCGGGCATCATGCCGAGTCCGTTCCTGATGATTCCGGCAATCTTATCGTCATTGTTTGTTTTCCAGAAGTTGGGATTGGTGAAATCGGCAGGCCTCGGGTACATGGAGCCAGACGCCGGGCCATTTCCGTCTCCTCTGGCGCCATGACAAAACTGGCAGTTTTTCTTGTAGAGAGCTTTGCCGCGGTCGTAGTTTGCACTGGTCCCTGGATCATCGTGAGACTGAGCGTAGACGTTCAGGACGGGACTAAAGCATAAAACAATGATGAGCACAGCCATGCATGGCTTCATATTTCCTCTCCTTTATGATTCTATAATTCGCCGATATCTTTTTTCATCCTTTCGAATTCTTCCTTCGTTATCTCACCCCTGGCGTAACGTGATTTCAGGATATCCAGGGGGCTTTCATTCTGTGTCGGCGTCCGGCCCTTCGTTTTCTGGGACTGAACAATGAAATAGATCAGCAATCCAATGACGATCAGGGGTATTATCTACATAAACATCCCTCCATATCCAAATCCATAATGCATCATGGGACCCCATCCACCGGGACCTTGCGGGCCATAGTAACCTTCACGGGCGCAGGACACAAGCAGACCGGTTATTATCATAAGAGATATTTCAAGATATTTCTTCATCTTCTGGATCTCCTCAGTATTTTGCGGTAATAAATTGATAGAGTATCTTCGCCTGCTGCTCGGATATTTTAGATTTAGTAAAGGCAGGCATTGCGCCTTTAGATCCATCAGGCATTTCGGGATGGCGAATGAAATTAAGGAATGTTTTAAAGTCCGCCAACATACGGGAACCTTTCAGGGGCAAATTGGGTGCTACAACATTTCCCCCGTCCGCATGACAGCTCGCGCAATTAGCCCTGAATATTCTCGCTCCGGGAGTGGCCACCGGAGATGACTGCGACTCCCCGGCCTGACCTTGATTCATCATTCCACGATCCATCATCCCACCGCCCATCTGTGCCTGTGCCGCCATACTTGACAGGAACATAATCGCCAGAACTACAATTACCTTTTTCATGATTTTCCTCCTTTGAGATATTCCCGGCACGTGGCCTGCGTACCCTTTCTGGTCTCCCTCTTAGCCGTTGCCGGTGACCAGGGCTATGCGCCGTTCCGTGCAGCATGGAGAAAAGGCGTCGAAGATAGGAGAATGAAAATAAGGAAGATGTATAGAGTGCGGATATGCCAAATGACGTCCCCCTTCTTTTTGGATGACGTAAGTATATTCTATAGGATGTCTCGTTATCAGTCAACTGTAGAATAGGCCTTTGTCAGAAAAGGCCTTCGATTTGAGTGAATCGAAATATGTCATTACGTTGATTAGGAAGTGAAGTACAGTATACCGGAAATATCTGTCGGGCTATTGAGGAAGGCTTCAATAAAGAAAAGTTGCCTCATAATATTTCAAAATAGCCAAATCACCGCAGTATCCTATGCTGCTTTCAGCGGCTTGATGCGTTTTATGTCATTACGGTGACTGTTTTGAGCATCCCACAGATCAACAGCTCTTTGTGCGTTAAGCCAAAATTCCGGAGAATTTCCAAATAACCTGCTTAGACGCAATGCCATTAAAGGTGTCAGTGACCTGTGTTCTCGCAGCAATTCATTCATTGTCTGACGTGATACCCCAAGCGTTCCGGCAAGTCCGGACACAGTTAACCCATAATCCGGTATAAAATCCTCGCGTAGCATTTCCCCTGGGTGGGTTGGTTTTATCTTGCGATTTATTCTATTTGCTGAACTCATAGTAAACCTCATTAATGGTAATCGGTTATTTCGACATCATATGCATCGCCATCAACGAATCGGAAGCATATGCGCCATTGGTCGTTAATAGATATTGCATGTTGTCCGCTTCTGTCGTCCTTCAAAGAGTGAAGGCGGTTACTCGGTGGCGTTTTAAGATCGTCAATACACGTTGCAAAGTCAATGTATTCGAGTCTGCGTATAGCTCTTCTGAGAAGATCCGGTTTAAACCTTCTCGATTTCCCCGTTTCAAAAAGATCCTTAGTATGTTTATCAGAAAAGGTCTTTATCATGCGTTTATGATAACGCGTCACGTGACAATTGTCAAGTTCTGTTTTTCTTCTATTTTTCTTCCAGGATAAATTGCGATTGAAAAGGAATATCAAGGCAATATTTTCTGTCATCACTGAATACAGTTTGAAATCTAGTATCAACGGCAGAATATTGACATGCTTGACTTCAGGAAGGAGTGTGTGTTTTTCTTTTAGACTTACCAAGGCAAACCTTTTTATTGGCTTCACCTACCTTATCCTTAGAATTGAGTACCTATGAGACCTAACGATTACCATTAGAAATACTGGTTGATTTAAATCATCTTACAAAACAAATACGGAAATAACGGCTCCTATTGATACTATATACAGGGTGTCTATCTTGCGAAGCAAAGCGACTAATGCCACGAGTGCCAGAAGAATCTTGATAGCGTTCCAGGGAACAGTCATTGTGAATTTGATGCAAACATATAAGAGCAGCCCCACAAAGGATGCGAAAATCCCATCTATCGCTCTCATAAAATATACGGAGTTCTTCAACCGGTCAAAAAATGGTGCAATTGTAACCACCAGAAAGAATGAAGGTGTAAATATAGAGATTGTCGCTGTGATCGCACCCATAATCCCATAGACCAAATATCCCACAAAGGCTGCTGTAATAACAATGGGACCCGGGGTTACCTGGCCGAGGGCTATTCCGTCCATAAAGGTCTTGCTGTCCAGCCATCCCCGGTTGATCACCACCTCATTAAGCATAAGTGGAAGTGAGGCAAAGCCTCCTCCGAAGGCGAAGAGATCTATTTTGAGCATTACTGCAGACAGACTGAAGAGGATAGGGCTAATAAAATATAGACCGGCAAGGCAGACGAAAAATACGACCAAAAGACCAGCGAGTTCCTTTGTGTTCCACTTTCTTTCTCCTTTATCGTCATAAGAAGAAGCACTCGAAATAGATACCCTAAACAATGTCATGCCAAGAATTCCGGCTCCAATGATGACAGTAAAAGGACTTATACGCAACCAGAACAAGAGAGCAGACAAGATCGCTACGATAATGCTTTTGTAATTGTTTACGATGTTCCTGCCGAAAGATAAGACCGCATTAAAAATGATCGCAACGACTATCACCTGAAGGCCATTAAACAGAGAGATGAACTTTGGAAGGCTGTTAAATCGGGCATATAAAGCCGAAAGGATCAACATCAGGATGAAGGCTGGTAATGCGAAACCTACATAGGCAGCCAATGCCCCGGGAATTCCCCGAACCTTGAGTCCGACATACGCGGCCACTTGCATGACTATGGCCCCCGGTATGGCTTGGCAGAGGGCGACGCCGTTTTTAAAATCAGTCTCATCGATCCATTGATGGCGGCGGGTCGAGAGTTCCCTGACGTGTGTCAGCATTGCAGGGCCGCCGAATGCCGTCAGTCCAAGTCGGAAGAAGGACAAAAATAACCCTTGAATCGTCACCGTCTTACCCATTAATCAATCTCCCTTTGTGAATGGAGGATGGGCCCCTTCCAAGATCGTCAAGTCGCCATGCCCTTGGTCTGTTGGGCAATCGACGGAATGACCCATTGATGCGCTACGCATCCCCACTACTCTTTTTTCTTTTCCTTTTTGTCCACGCAAGGATGTTCCGTGTCCCCGTGGCATTCCTTGATTTGCTCAAGGGTGCACTCCTCAGGTTTCCCTTTCAACTTCTCCGGATACTGACACTTGCAGTCGCACATTTTTTCTTCCTCCTTGTGACAATCGATTTTGTTATTTAGTTTTTTGATACAAACGCTTTCGGGACATGGCTGCAGATCGGTCAATTCTCCAAGGAGTCCGGCCAGCTCGTGCAGCTTCTCCCTTTCCACCGTGTAATGGGTCCAATAGCCCCGCTTTTCCCCCCTGACCAATTCCGCTTTCCGCAAAAATTTCAAATGTTGGGAAACGGCCGCTTCCGATATGCTCAGGTGCTTTGCCAGGGCCCCCACGCAAAGGTCATGGGTCAGCAACAGCTTGATCAGCTTGAACCGCGTCTCATCCGCTAGGGTTTTAAAAATCTGGACAGGTTCCATCGTCATTGCTTCCGTACTTACATTCCACATTCCTTAATCAATTAAGCATATACCTAAACAATTATGTCAAGGATTTTTTATTTCGATATCGTAAGTGCGCCACGAGGCTGCAGTGCAGCGAGGCTAGCTGTTATTCCAGCGGGTGAAAGTCCCGCCGGCAGAGGGGTCCAATGACTGCCGTAGTTATATCCAGCGATGAGAAGGGTGACCAACTCATCGAAAGCCTGGAAGTAAAAGTCCCCGGAGGCTGGGAGAGTCCTAGTTTGATCCGTCCAGGGGGACGAGCAACCTAGCAGGCCGTAGCAAGAGCGAACCAGAGAAGCCCCGAAATGTGGCCCCGCGTGAAACGGATGGCGGGAATATCGGGAGTGCCGAGCCGTTTGCAGCTTGGCGAAGGCCCATGTCGGCATCGAAATATTGGACAAGAACGATGACTGAACTCCCCGGGGTTGAAGAGGATGGCATGTTAGGAAGGAATGAACAGCAAAAGCTCGGAACCTCTCGCGGGTCGCCTAGGCGCCCCGCACAGCGAAGACATCGAGCATAAGTCACAAAGGTGGCGAAGACGCGATGTGCCTGCGAGAGGGGCGGAGGGGGTCGATTAAGTGATGACGGACCGGGACAGCATAACCCGGACCAGAGCGAGGACCCCTGGGGCGGAGGGCTTATTACCCTCCAAGGCGGTGTATCAAGAAGGCGTCGACCTGACACTGAGCAGGAAAAGAGGGCGGACTTGATTGGTACACTAAGGGTGGTGACAAACCAGGCCGGAACGAGCGTATGTCGGGAGCAAACTTAAGCTGGAAACAGTCAGGGAAGGTCCCACTTGAAAGCGAGCCTTCCAGCCGTATCGGGGAAAACCCGCCGTACGGAATGAGCGGGGGGGACGAGGAAACGTCGGCATCATACGAAGTCCGGTCCGCGCCTCGACTCTACCCAACCAGGAGATGAGGGTAGGCCCCTCGGA
>CAVSPA010000012.1:0-76984 GCA_963729715.1 uncultured delta proteobacterium | reverse complement strand
CCTGTTTTTATTGTTAATAAATTATCTGATTTGAAAACGGATGATATCTGTTGATTTCCAGAAGTACTGTTGCATATTTTTAGAAATTGCATTCCTGATGATAATAGGAAGTTAGTAACAGATGTCATCTGCTACATTCATGTATGAGCGCCACTTGTCATTTCAAACCCTTCGTTTTACTCAGGGTAAACTCCGTGAGAAATCTTTTACAACTGTGACGAAAGATTTCTCAGTCGCTACGCTCCTTCTAAATGACAACGGATTGTTTTTCCCTCAGGAAGGTAACACTGGCGGCTTGAACACCTTTCCATTATTGATCAGATTGCGCTTTCCGCGGAGACGCTGCATAAGGAAGCGGTCCATAGCCTCTTGGGAAAGATCATTTCCTACTACTTCCCTGATCGTTTCGATGGGAATCTCCACGCGCGCGGCGCTTCTGTGGCCGCCGGCATTCCCGTAGTTTCCGAAAGCCTTTGCGGCAATAATCCCGCAATCCTGGCGGTACCCATCGCCCCGGAAAATAATGACAAGCCTTTCTTTGACGATGCCGGCAACGATGACATAGGATATACCGACTATGCGCAGGTAAGAGTCCGCCAGTTGAACACACACATCGACGCTTTCCACCCTGCCCAGAAAGCACATGATCCTGTCACGGTAGCGCCGCCTGTTGTGATACGCAATATCAAAGTACTTGAGGAAGCGCTCGGGAACCTGATTTAATTCGATGCGGCGGATGAGCTGGCGATTAGCGCGTGCAAAATTAAGGTAGTAGGCACTGATGTCTTCCAGTATGACGTCGCGTTCGAAATTGTTTGTGTCCGCCTTGATCCCGTAAAGGAGGGCTGTGTAGAGTTTCTTGGGAATTCTCACTTTCGCAGCGAGGAGGTATTCCGTCATCATTGTCGACAGGGCACCGTAATTCTCCCGCACGTCGGCAAGTTCGGCATGCCATACCGTCGTGCAGGGATGATGGTCAAAGACGATCTGCGGCTGAATGCCTTGGAGGGCATCGCCGAAAAAGGTCGGCTGCGCGTCTACAATGGCAATCACGGGGTACGAGCGGATATCTATCTTGCTCAACAGCTCAATGTCCACTTTCATCGCCCGGATGAATTCGATATTCTGCTGACGAATTACGGGCTCCGTGGCAACGAAGGTACACTTCGATAAACCGGCAGTCTGCCGCAGGAGCTCCTGAAGGGCCATGCACGATGCAACAGCGTCCGGGTCAGGACTGCCGAACATGAGCACCGCAAGGGCATCATCCTGTTTCACCATGGTCTTGAGCTTCATTACATTGTGTAATGTCTCTTCTTTAATAAGGAAGGATTCAATGCGTTTCATAGCGTCGCTTGACGAGACCTCCGGACATCTCAATGACTACGGATAGAGAACCCTGATTTTCCCTTTCGGTTTTGATATGACTTCACCCACGATGGCCGCTTCAACGATACCATTAGCATGCATCCTGCCGATTAATGTTTTTGCCTGCGGTTCCGGCAAGGCAATAAGCAGTCCGCCGGCAGTCTGCGGATCGAACAGGATATCCACCATCCAGTCGGGACACGCCGGATCAACATCGATGAACTTCGCACGATACTGGCGATTCCGTTCCAGCCCGCCGGGCACAACTTCTTTCTCGACAAATTCTTTTATTTCGGGGAAAAATGGAACTGATGACGCACGGATGAGGATGCCCACGTCGGAGTTCTCTATCATCTCGCAGGCGTGTCCCAGGAATCCGAATCCCGTAACGTCCGTGCAGGCGTGGATATCAGGCATTTCCAGCATGAGCTCTGCCGTCTTCTTATTCAGTGTGGTCATGTACTTTGTCGACTTTGCCACAATGGCCTCATTGGCCAGCCCGACCTTCAGCGCCGTGCTCACAATGCCAGTACCCAGAGGCTTGGTGAGAATCAGCTTGTCCCCTGCCCTGCCGCCTCTATTTAGCAGGACTCTGTCAGGATGCACAACGCCGACGACAGAAAGCCCATATTTCGGTTCTTCATCCTCCACGCTGTGCCCTCCGATGAGAAGGACGCCGGCTTCGCGCATTTTATCGAGCCCTCCCTGGAGAATCTGCCGGAGTATGGACATATCCATTGTCTTTGCAGGGAAGCAGACGATGTTCAGTGCTGTAAGCGGTCTTCCTCCCATGGCATATACGTCGCTCAAGGCATTCGTAACGGCTATCTGGCCGAACGTGTAAGGATCGTCCACAATAGGCGTAAAAAAATCCACCGTCTGTATAATGGCCAGATCGTCACGGAGTTTATAAACTCCGGCGTCTTCCGCATGCTCCAGCCCGACGATCAGATTCGGATCGGTAATCAACGGCAAATCACGCAATGCTTCACTCAGGTCGCCCGGACCGATCTTGCAGGCTCAACCGGCTCCGTGCACCGTCTCGGTAAGGCGTATCTTGGGGTTCTCGTCCATGGCCGGCATATTACAGTAATCGGCAAAACGCGTCAATATTTTGTATTGCAGAAATAAATCACGGAGCATGGATATTTAATAAAGATTCCCGCTTGGATTGCGGCGCATTATTATGGTAGCTTCCCCTGTATGAACGAGGATAAATTCAAGAATATCACGATACAGCAATTGGAAGTCCTCATGGCGTTGGTTGAAGCAGGCAGTTTTACCAGGGCCGCTGCTAAACTTTCCCTTTCCCAGCCGTCTCTCACCAAGCAAATCAAGAACCTGGAAGAAGCGGCAGCATCGCGATTGGTCAACCGTGGAGTAACTGGAATTTCTCTTACGCCGGAGGGCCAGATTATCTATGATTATGCAAAGCGGGCGATAAGATTAAGGGAGGACGCCAAAGAACGTGTCGTAAGACACAAGGCACAGGAATCGGGGCATATCTATTTGTCTGCCAGTACCATACCGGCCACATACATTCTTCCTCACCTAATAAGCCGTCTGAAACAAACACGCCACGGCATACAGGTTCACATGCAGATGCACGACAGCGAGGAAACACTGCAAACTATTCTGAATGACCAGGCAGAAATAGGTTTCATCGGCAAAGAACCCGCAAACAAGAAGCTGGTTGTGCAGCGTCTATGGAAGGATCATCTCGTTCTTGCTGTCCCCCTCGACCATCATCTTGCAAAACAAAAGACTGCGAGAGCAGAAGATATAACAAAGATACCTTTTATCATCCGAGAAAAAGGGTCGGCAACACGCGATCTCATCGAGGAATGCCTCCAGAAGCAACTTAATACAAGCCTCTCCTCCTTCAACGTAGTCTGTGAAATGGGAAGCTCCGAGGCCATCAAAGAGGCGATACTCGCTGGTCTTGGCGTTTCGATCCTGTCCTCTTTTGCAGTTAAACGGGAAATATCCCAGGGTCTGCTGACCGCTCTTCATGTCAGCAACTGCAACATGGAAAGATATTTCTACCTCGTTTACAGGAAACAATTTCCTCTGATGATTTACCACAAGCACTTCCTGGACCTCGTAAAGAAATATTTCCCCTTCAGATAGGTCATGCCACGTCGTGCCGGAGAATCGGCAAGTCCTTATCATCCCCATAACAAATAAGCATAAAGGGCGCATGCCTATAGCTTATGGGAATTTGACTTATTCAAATAAGCTATATAACGTATGGTAAATTAATCACAATGATTGGAGACGCCCTGAGGGCTCTGTCGTGGAATTGATAGCTTCTACACTAAAGATAAGAGGAGGTTCATGAAGCATGATGAAGAGGAGATTATTCGTAATTTTAATCAGTGTTGTTTTCGTTATCGGATTTGCCGGCACCGGCCTTGCTGCCTGGGGCGCTAAAGAACTCGACATTGAAAAGAGCGCCGTAACATTTGCGCAGGAAGTGGAGAGGGGCGGCTACAAGGTCATAACAACGCCGGAGCTGAAAAGCTGGATCGACCAGAAAAAAGATATGCTGATTGTTGACACCCAGCCATACGACGCCAGTTTCAAGAAGCAACATTACCCCGGGGCCGTGAATTTCGAACTCCCCAGACCGGAAATGACGAAACTCAACGATAAGACGAGAGCAGGTCTGGAAAAGGTCCTTGGACCCGACAAGAACCGCGTTATCGTTTTTTACTGCGGATTTGTAGAATGCACCCGAAGCCACAACGGGGCGATGTGGGCCACTCGGCTCGGCTACAAAAACGCCTATCGCCAGCCCGGCGGCATCAAGGCCTGGAACGAAGCAGAATATCCTGTTGAAAAAGTCCAGTAAGAATGGAATGGGACGTTCCCAAGAAGTTCAGGTGTTCATTGACGCCGGTGCGTGCAGAGGCTGTGGTTCGTGCGCCACAGCCTGTCCCCTCATTGAGACCCGCGGGACACCAGATGAAATAATAACGGAATGTCCCGCGGATGTCTTATTATGTGCAAACTGCGGCGTATGCAGCAGCATGTGCCCCTCGGGTCTCTTCCCGGCTGAGGCCCTTTTTTATGCAAAACACGACCTCATCCAATCGGGAAATATTCCTGACAGAGTGAGACAAGTCTTAAGAAGGGCTTGCAGGTTTGCAGATGTGGGGCATCATTTCCCGTTCGTCTATTATTCTTCCCATGACACGGTCTTTTGGCCGGGATGCGGCCTGGCCGGGTTGTATCCCGCCATTGTAAGAAGGACTATCGATGTCCTCAGTTACCGTCTCAACACCCAAGTTGGCGTAGCGCTTGATTGCTGCTATGACCCTGTGCATCAGTTCGGCGACGTAGACACAGTCAGCGCAGCCACAAGAAGAATCCAGGAAAGGCTTAGGAAGCGCAACATATCCCGCGTGATTACGGGCTGCATCAACTGCCAGAAGATCCTCTCAAAATTTCTTAAGGATATAACTGTCGAACATATTCTCGAAATCCTGCCGCGGGATGCCTTCACGACTGCACCACAGAAACACATATATCTTCACCACCCCTGCCCGATTTGCCACTCAGGCAGCCTTATCATACAGCGAGCAAGAGAATTATTAGGCAGGGTGGACAAGACGATAGCCGAGTCTCAGGAACCCATGTGCTGCGGTTACGGCGGCGGACTGTCCTCTCTATACCCAACACTGGCCGGCGAATTCACGGAGCGGATTATTGAAGCAGCGGGAGAGAACACCATTGTTACATACTGCACAGGCTGTCAGGATTGCTTTGCTAAATATGGTAAGAGCTCCATGCATTTGCTTGAACTCCTCGGCGGTCTCGAGCCGCGATGGCAACCGGTCCATCCTCTCCGGCGCTGGGTCAATAGATTGTTGATGTCTCTATCTCAAAGGCTTTCAAGTTTTGTTCTTTCCATCTGAACGATATTTTCATATGCTATTAACAGAAGAAGGCTATTGAGGTATCCGCAGTTATGAAATTCCGGAATACTGTGCTAATATTTGCCATCACATTTTCGGCCGTTTTCGCCCTTGCCGAAAACAAACAGGTACTCTTCCGTGAGGATTTCAAAAATCTTTCCAACTGGGAACCCCTCTATTTTCCGAAGATCAAAGAGCATTCAACATATACTATAGTGAGCGAGAAAGGACACCCTTTGCTGAAAACGGAAAGCCACGGTTCGGCGTCTGCCATTGTCTATAGGAAAACATGGAACGTTTACGAGTACCCGCACATGCGCTGGAAGTGGAAGGCGGACAACGTCTACACGAAAGGAGACATTAGAGATCAATCCGGAGACGACTACCCCATTAGGGTCTATGTCACATTTCAGTATGATCCGGAACGGGCCGGTGTCGGAGAGCGTCTCGAGTATGGGATTGCGAAAGCCCTCTACGGAAAATATCCGCCTGACAGTACGTTGAATTACGTCTGGACAGGCCAGGACATTGCGGAGAGAATCATCACGAGCCCATACACGGACAGGGCGAAGATCGTCATCCTTGAGAAAGGACGAACGAAGACCGGAACCTGGGTCGAGGAGGCGGTCAATATTCTGGACGACTACAGAACTGCCTTCGGGAAAGATCCGCCCCAGACGGCAGGGATCGCCATCATGAACGACTCCGATAATACCGGGGAAGGGGCTGTCTCATACGTTGATTACATCGAGGTGTTCAAGTGACCTCATTTCTTGGTGGTGTTCTTTTGTTCATAGTCACCGATGGCTGCGAGGAGAGCACTGATACCTGAAAGAATGCAGGTGCCATCGCGGCCGGGTATGCCTTCGAGGGCACGGATGACATCAGCGTCTGTTATCCGCTTCGCCTCTTCGATGGTTCTGCCTCTGGCAAGGACCGTTGTCATGCTGCTTGTCGCCACGGCACCGGCGCATCCGGATGATTGGAATTTAATATCCGAAATTCTTCCTCCGTCTATCTTAATCCAGAGCTGCATCTCATCGCCGCAGGAAGGATCGCCAACGTGCGCAAACCCGTCCGCATCCGTCATTCTGCCGACATTCCTCGGGTTCGTGCTGTGGTCCGCCACCAGCTCATTATAAAAAAGTACCGGGCCATGAGGGAGCTCCATTCCCACTTCCAGCTCCACTTCCTCGTACGTCTTCCTCTTATAGAGATCTTTCCAGTCTGATCTTCTCTTGATTTCCTTCTGTCTCATTGCCTCGCCCCTGCGGTATCCCGAAATAGCTGCGTCATGACCGGACGTGAATGAAAATGTTCTCATCCTCGTTTCCAGGGGAAGATTCGTGATGAGATTTCCGGTGGGCAAATATAGAGGAAGTGGACCCGTGTGTCAACGAAGAATTGAAGCCGTTTCGATGCAGTGATAATTAATGAATATGTCGCCGGGATTCGTGATATATAGGCAAGCTATAAATCACCATTATTATCAGCACAGTTTTGGATTGACAGTTCTTGAGCAATCTTTGGCGTGAGCCTGGCCTGACAGGTGGTGTGCAATGACAACAAAGTTGGATGAACTGCTTAAAGACAGTCCCAGATCGTACGTCATTTTTATCGGGTTCTTGTTGATCTCTTTGATGGGCTACATAGATTATCTTACCGGCAGGGAAGTTACGATTACAATACTCTACCTGCTTCCTATTTCCTTCGTAACCTGGTACGCAGGATGGAACATCGGTCTGCTGATGTCCACAATTACCGCCTCGGTTTGGTTCCTGGCAGATTTATCTGCAACAGAGCAGTACTCACATCCAATTGTCCCTTACTGGAACACTGCGGTCATGCTGGGGACGTTTCTTATCTTCACGTATATTTTGTCTGCATTGAAAGATAGGCTCAGCGAATAAAAATCGCTTTCCAGAACGGACAGCTTAACGGGCGCGATGAACAGAAGGTATTTTTTGAGCTGGCTGAAAGGGAGATGAGAAGGGCAGCAAGATACACACATCCCTTTACCGTTGCCTACATCGACCTCGACAACTTCAAATTCATTAACGACAGCTTTGGACATGCCGTAGGCGACAGTATTCTTATAACTGTCAGTGATACGCTCCGCGCCAACCTCCGCAACACAGATACCGTTGCAAGGCTTGGAGGAGACGAGTTCTCTGTTATCCTTCCGGAAACAGGCGATTACGAATCCGTCGAGACATTGTTCAATAAGGTCCGGGGCAACCTCCTCAACGCTATGAAGAAGAAAAACTGGACTGTTACCTTCAGCATCGGGGTCGTCATTTACTTAAAGCCGCCCAGCTCAGTCGATGAGATGATCAACATCCCCGACAAGGTTATGTATTCTATAAAAAATGCCCGTAAGAACATGGTCAAGGTCGAACTATTCGGCAAATAGCCGCCATGTGCGGATCTTCAACCCTTATTGCGAGCATCTACTTCAGCCGGAAATCGACCCTGCTGTTTTTCGCTTTCTCTTTCTTCTCCGGTGCAAGGGTCTTGGGCTCCACGACGAAGATGCGGTCCGCAGAGATCGTACCGTCTTTCAGGAGCATCGACTCGATCTGTATCGCCCGCTGGGACGCCAAAAGCCTCAGGTCGCTGTCACTGACTGCGAGGTTCGTCATCATCAACTTTTCCATCTCCGGGGCCGACAGATCCTTCTTCACACCGAGGGCTGTTCTCGGCTTCGGGAACTTTTCCGCCTCATAGGCCAAGGCAAGATATCTGTTATATTCATACTCATTAATCTGGATATCGTCCACGGAAACCGCCTTCTGTCCGTGACGGATCATGTCTTTCAGTTTCTGGGCCTTCAGCTTTGCGATGAGCCGATTCCGCATCAATCCCTCCCTGTCTTTTTCGATATCCACGTGGCCTTCGATATCGAGTCTTAAACCAGGTCGCTCATGAAGGGCCTTGATCAGGGCTTCCACCTTCTTCAAACTTGCTCCGCCTATGGAGTAACTGCCGTCGTTAAACTCGACATAACTGAGCTCCTCCCCATGACCGAACAGAGAACCTAGGATGGCAAACGGCGCCGTTACGGCCTTTTCAAGAAGGTTGCCGATCACCTTGAACACAATTTGCCAGACGCTGAATTGTGGATCATTGAGAGTCCCGCTTACGGGAATATCCAGGTCGATATCTCCTTTTCTGTCCTGCAGAAGCGCAATGGCCAACTTCACCGGGAGTTTCGTCGCCTGCGGGCTCTCCACACGATCGCCGAACAGGAACTGATTGAGGAATATCTTGTTTTTGGAATCCAGCTTCTTCTCTACTATCAAGTACTGCAAATCAAAAGAGAGCTTCCCCTTCCTGATGCTGTATCCCGCATATTTTCCCGAATAAGGCGACAGCGGGCTCAGGTCCATGTCTTTGAACCCCGCCTTGAGATCTACGAAGAGGTTATCCGGAAATGGATGGATCCTGCCGGTGATTTCGAGGGGAGCGGAGTTATCCAGCTTCCCGCGCAGATCTACATCCGCCGTTTTACTGGCCATGGAAGAAATTCCGGAAACGCGACCGCCAATCTCCACGAGCTTGGCCCCATAATTCGGTTTTATATATCGATCCTGAAAATCGATGGTGCCTCCCTGCAGACTTAGGGCGCCGATCTGGATATCCTTCAGGGGCTTGTCCGCCGGCTCCGCGTTTTTCTTATCTGGCACGGCTGTCTTAGGCTTCTCCGCTCCCTGTTCTTCTGCGAGATGCTGGAGATTGATCGTCCCATCGGGAAGGATAATCACCCGCGCATAGAAATCCGTCAGTGATATATCACCGACACGGAGATATAGGGGATTGTTACCGGCCTGCACGTTCTTAAAGAAGAGCGAATTCCACTTCAGGAGACCATCACCGTTGATCTTATCGATCGTGGCAAAGTTGGCAATGAGGATATTGCCGGCATAGCTCGTCTTCAGATTGTCTTTATCGACGGCCTGCAGACTGAGATGTCCCGACGTCGATACCTTGCCGTCGGTTATGCTGACCTTCAATTTATCATCGATATAAGGCTGCACAGCGCCAAGGTTCACGGACTGAACCTTAACGGCAAGATTTGCAGAGAGCGGATCAATACCCACGGGACCGGCAACGGTAATCACGCCCGTTTTGTTCAGGCGCAGAGAAAGCGATATGTCGGCTTTCGTGTTCCGCTCCGTGGATACATGCCCTCCTTTAAGAGACAGGCCGCCGATGTCGAACCGGCCTCCCCCGGGAGGCACGGCATCTAAGAACTGGATTTTCCCATCCTCAATTCCCAGATCGTCTATCTTCAGGATCATAGGCGCCTCATCCTTCTTTTTGACTTCCTTCTGCGGAGGGATGAGCGAGAGCAGATTCAATTTCCCCGCTTTGTTTCGCCGGATGATCAGTTCCGGAGAGGACACGGCAATCTTTGAGAAATGGTATACCGACGTAAGGGGCTCCAGAGAAGCGGCGGAGACCTGAAGGGTGGGAATGCGGAGCAGGCGCTGCTTGTCCAGCTCGTCAACGGCAAGGTCTTTGAGCGTCGTATCGCCTTTTATCGCGATGGATGGTTTCTTGTCGCGATGCTGAATGAAGGAAACACTCGTCTTTGTACTCAGTACTCCTGACAACATTTTGAAATTCATCTTGAGAGGCACGTAGGAGAGATAATAGGGTATGTTAAGATCTTTGATGTCGATATCAAAGGAGGATTCCCTGGAATCGGCAAAGGGTTTCGTTCTGCCCTCTATGGTGTAGAGGCCGCCATTGATATTCGCCGAAAAATAAGGGGTGACGTATTCATCAGTGTAGTAGGGCATATCGGAGATGAAAGGGATCCTGATGTTGATATCCCTGGCCTTGTGGACGGTCTTCTTCGGCCCATCCCAGAAGTCGACCGTGCCGTTCTCTATGTGGATGTTGTTCAAGGAGAATGGCAGCGGCGCTGACTTTTTTTCCACGGGTTCACTTTCCTTGGGGATCAGGTCGGAAAAGTTGTAGGAACCGTCGGCGCGGCGCGTGACCCGGATAACGGGATTTGTGAGCCTGATCTCCTTCATGATGAGGGTCCTGCGAAAGATGGAGAGACTGTCGATGTTCAGAAATAGGCTGTCAAAGCCGACAAAGGTGTCCGTTCCCCCAGGTTCTTTGACCTGAAAGGAATCGACAGTCACGGTAAGCCTCAGGGGGTTTATGCTTATCTGCTTTAACGCCACTTCGCGGTGCAGGTTTTCCGAAAGAGTTTTGACAAGAAAAGATTTCAGGAAGGGGGGAAGAGCGAAATACGCTGCGATGACGATCACGACGAATACGGCAACGATGGACAAAATGACTTTGCTTGTGCGACCCATATCAGCCTCCTATCTGGTTACGCTTGATGTGTCATCAAAGCCTATATGGAAATCCTTTCAGGTTTGAAGCTCGCCGCAGCAAGCTGCGGAGAATCTTCGATTCTGAAGTAACAGTATCGTTCAGCATTCGCTCGCTTACCCCGCAGCAAGCGAAGGTGTTGGCGCTCGCTACCGAATTCAGGAAAGGCTTAATCTTTAGCAAGTCCGCGGCTCCGCCAGATCATATAGATGGCAGGATAGATGATCAATTCAAGAATGGTGGAGGTAACCACTCCGCCGACCATGGGCGCAGCAATCCGTTTCATGATATCGGCGCCCGTGCCGTGGCTGAACATGATGGGGACGAGCCCCGCAAGAATAACGCTCACCGTCATTATCTTGGGGCGAATTCTCTTCACGGCACCGTACATGATGGAGTCTCTCAGGTCAACGGCATTCTTCAGTCTTCCCTCTTTTTGCCATTTCTCATGGGCCAGGTCGAGATAAAGGAGCATCACCACGCCCGTCTCCGCATCGAGCCCCGCGAGGGCGATGATGCCAACCCACACGGCGATACTCATGTTGTAATTGAGGATGTAGAGAAGCCAGAACGACCCCACGAGAGAAAACGGAACGGCAAGAAGGACGATCGCCGTTTTTATGACTGACTTCGTGTTGAAGTAGATCAGGACAAAAATTATGAAGAGCGTTAGCGGAATGACGAGTTTCAGCCTCTCATGGGTCTTAATCAGGTATTCGTATTCGCCGCTCCAGGCAAGGCGATAACCGTCGGGGATTTTCAAGGAGGCCACCTTCTTCCTGGCCTCATCGACATAACCACCGATGTTCCCGCCTGAATAATCGATGTAGACATAGGAGGTCAGGAGCCCTTCCTCGCTTTTTATGGCTGTCGCCCCTTTGACAATTTTGATATCAGTAAGTTCCCCGAGGGGCACACGGAAGGACCCTGGCGTACTTGACGGGGCCACCATGCCCGGGGCTGGCGGGGCAACAGGGCGGTTCGCCATCATCACAGGAACCAGCACGCGCCTCAGCTTTTCCACATCATTGCGCAGGTCCCGTGCATAGCGTACATTCACGGGGTAGCGCGCCCTTCCCTCTATGGTAGTAGTCAGGTTCATCCCCCCGATGGCCGCCTGGATGACTTCGCCGACATCGTCCACCGTCAGGCCATATCGCGCCACCTCATCCCTGCGCACGACGATGTCCAGAAAATATCCGGTCGTAACCCTCTCCGCATAGACGCTCCGTGTCCCCGGGATTTCCCTGATGTGATGCTCCAAGGCAAGTCCTATTTTTTCTATCTCTTCCAGGTTGGACCCGAGAATCTTAATCCCCACAGGAGTCCTGATCCCTGTGGCAAGCATGTCTATACGGGCCTTAATCGGCATAGTGAAAGAATTAGAAACACCCGGTATGGACAATGCGTCATTCATCTCGTTCTTGATCTTCTCCACGTCCATACCTTTGCGCCACTCCGATTCGGGCTTCAGGTTGATCACCGTCTCGAACATCTCCAGGGGAGCAGGGTCCGTCGCGGTCTCGGCGCGGCCGGCCTTCCCGAAGACCTGGGCGACTTCCGGAATCTTCATGAGTATCTTGTCTTGCATCTGCAACAATTTGGAGACCTCGGAGATGGACGCCCCGGGCATGGTTACGGGCATGTAAAAAAGTGACCCCTCGTAAAGGGGCGGCATGAATTCCGAACCGAGTTTCATAAAAGGATAAATAGTAGCAATCAGAATTAGGACGGCAATTATAATAACTGTCTTCTTGAACCTGAGGGCGAGTCCGGCAACAGGCTCATAAAGCTTGTGCAGGATGATGCTGATGGGATTTCTATCTTCATGTCTTATTTTCCCGCGCACAAAAATCGTCATCAATACGGGCGTCAGTGTGATTGCCAGAAATGATGAGAAGAGCATCGCAAATGTTTTCGTATAGGCGAGCGGCTTGAAGAGCCTCCCCGCCTGCGCCTGTAAGGTGAAGACGGGCAGGAAGCCCACCGTGATTACGAGGAGTGAAAAGAAGAGGGAGGGGCCGACTTCTTTGGCCGCCTCGATGATCACATCCATCCTCTCTCCGTGCCTACCCTGTGCCTCCCATTCTTCCAGCTTCTTGTGGGAGTTTTCCACCATGATGATCGAGGCGTCAACCATGGCGCCGATGGCGATGGCGATACCGCTGAGACTCATGATATTCGATGTGACCCCCAGATAGTACATGCAGATAAATGACATGATGATAGCGACAGGCAGGGTGAGGATCACCACGAGGGCGCTCGGCAAATGGAAAAGGAAGATGAGACAGACGACGCTGACGGCGACGGCCAGCTTTATGATCTCACTTTTCAAGGTATCGATGGAGCGCTTGATCAGGTCCGACCTGTCATAGGTGGTGACAATTTTAACACCCTTGGGGAGACTGGGTATGATATCTTTCTCCAGCTTTTCTTTGACCCGTTCTATGACATTGAGGACATTCTCACCGAAGCGGACAACGACAATGCCGCCCGCGACCTCTCCCCTGCCATCCAGTTCCGCAAGCCCCCTCCTGATTTCAGGCCCGAACCGGACGCTGGCCACATCCTTTAAGTAGATCGGCGTTCCCGCGTTATCCGTGCCCAGGGCGACATATTCTAGATCTTTAAGGTTCTTGATGTATCCACGCCCTCTCACCATATATTCGACGCCGGACATCTCCAGAACCCTGCCTTCCACATCCCGATTGCTCTTACGAATTACCTCCAACACTTTGGTGATCGGAATATTGAAGGCAAGGAGGCGGTTCGGGTCGATGGTTACCTGGTACTGTTTCACAAACCCGCCCACGCTCGCGACCTGCGAAACGCCGGGAACGCTTTCCAGCGCCAGTTTGAGCGAATAATCCTGGATCGAGCGGAGTTCGGAAAGATCATGCGCACCCGTCTCATCAACTACGGCATAGGAAAAACCCCAGCCGAGACTCGTCGCATCCGGACCAAGGACGGGATTCACATCAGTGGGAATCTTGTTCTTAACGGCCTGAAGATACTCGAGCACGCGGCTTCTCGCCCAGTAGATATCTGTCCCCTCTTTAAAAATAACATAGATGAACGAGCTGCCAAGATAGGAAAAACCCCTGACTGCCTGTACCTGAGGCGCGGCAAGCAGGGTGGATGAAATCGGATAGGTGATCTGGTCTTCCACAAGGTCGGGGCTTCGGCCTGTCCATTCCGTATAGATGATGACTTGGGTATCACTCAGGTCCGGGATGGCATCGAGCGGCGCATTTTTCAGCGCCCAGTAGCCCCAGGCAATGGAAATCAACATAATGAGAAAGATGATAAACTTATTGCGGGCGCTGTATTCAATGATTCTGGCGATCATATTAAACTTTCAATTCTGATCTATGGCTTACGCAAGGGTTTAACACCCTTGAGCTGCGCTTCGGAATCAATCAGAAAATTGGCCGATGAGACAACCTTCTCGCCGCTTTTCAAGCCCCGCAGGACTTCCACCGCGCCGTCCGCACGGAGGCCCACCTGGACAACCCGGGGTTCGTAAACGCCATTCCCGCGGTCTACATAAACGACCTGTTCGACGCCGGTATCGATCACCGCCGATTCCGGGACGACAAGCTTTTTACCGAGACCGATCCTGATTTCCACATTTGTAAACATCTGTGGCTTGAAGTCGCCTTTCGGATTTTGCAGAGTCAGTCGGACCTTCGCCGTCCTCGTATCCGCTGAGATGGTGGGATAGATATAATCGATACGTGAAACCATTTCCCTGCCCGGAAAATAACTGAGGGTGATGCGCGCGGATTGGCCTACCCGCACAAAGGGCAACTCGTATTCGTAAATATCGGCGATTATCCAGAGTGTGGAGAGGTCGGCTATATCGAAGAGCTTTTCTCCCGGCATTACCTTCGTCCCCTGGATGGCCGCTTTCTGTGTAACGTACCCGCTTACCGGACTGTAAAGGATTAAAGTGCGGACGGGCTTCCCTGTCTCCTCAATTTTATTGATCTGTTCCTCGGAGATGTCCCAGAGCCGCAGCCTCTCTCTGGCCGCAGCCAGCGTAGCCTTGGCGTCCTTTGTAATCATGTCCCGTAATTCGGATACGGATTCAGAGCTCGCTTGTGTATTTGTCTGGTCGCGCCCCGACTGGGCGGCGTCGGGTCGATCCGCGGGGACGGTTTGCTTAACCGTCCACTTCAATATGCTGAGGTACTCCTGCTCGGTCGCCAGAAGCTCCGGAGAGTAAATCTCCGCCAGTGGCTCCCCTTTCCTAACGTAACGGCCTGTGTAGTCCACGTAGAGCTTCTCGATCCAGCCCTCGACCTTGGTATTGATGGTGGCCAGCTTCTTCTCGTCGGCCTCTATCCTTCCCACCGTTCGTATGACTTTCTGCATGGGCTTTGCCGTAACCTTGAACGTCTTCACGCCGATGAGCTGCTGCTGTTCGGGAGAGATCTCAATCTGAGGAATCTCTTCTGCCGCTTCTTCCTGCTGGACCTCGGGCTTGACCGTCTTATCTTTCTCCGTGGCCGCGGGTTTCTGAGCAGTATGACCCGCATGGCCCTGGGCCAAGAGCGGTGTGGAAAAGATGATCCCGAGAAGGAACATACTTGCCGATGCACCGGCGGCGATCAACATTATCAAGGTATTTCGCTTTCTCATTTGCTCGCACCTCCCGACGATGAAGCCGGACCTTCCGTAATGGCATGGAGTCGCGCAATAGCTTTTTCTCTTTCCACAAACTGGCTCCAGTAAAGTATTTCGTAATCAAGCAGAGTCTTCAGTCTCGTAATCACGACTATTGCTTCCGTCTTCCCGGTGGCATATCCGGACAGGGCCAACTCGACGTCCTGAGAGTTCTTGGGGATCAAGCCGTTCTTGTAAAGGTCCATGAGCTTTTCCGATGATCTTATCATAGAGAAATTGTCCTGTATGGCTGCAGCTATCATCAGTTTAACGGCTTCCAGTTCCTGTTTCGCCTGTGCATAAGACGCTTTTGCCTCAAGGACTGCCGGTTCCTGTTTAGTTTTATAGTACAGGGGGATATTCACTGTCGCCAGCGCACTCCACATATCCTTGAAGTCACCGGATCGGTTGAAGTAGCCGGCGGTGATACTGAAATCGGGGTAGTACTCCTTCTGGGCCATCAGTATCCTGGTGTCTGCTGCTTCGATCATCTTTGTCCTGGATCTGATCTCCGGTGAGTGCTGATCGGCCATCTGCAAGGCCTCATCAAGGGTGATTGTGAATGGCACATAGACTGGTTCGATGGGTCGCCCGAGGTGTGGCCCCTTCTCACGTCCTATTGCGGCCCGAAGCATGGCCTCCTGAGATAGAATCTTCTGGTTCAACATCTCCTCTTTTTCGAGAAGCATGTATTTTTCTGTCTGCGCCATGAGGACCTCCTGCTGCATCGCCTTCCCTGCTGCATAGCGGGCAAGGGTCAAGTCCTCCGTCCGGGTAAAGAGGTCTCGCTTGTCTTTCAGGAGGTCGATATTCTTGTAAGCCAGAAAGAGATCGTAGTACAGTTCTTTAACCCGCGCCGCCGTCTTGAGCTTGAGCAGTTCGTGCATGGCCTCCAGGCTTTGGCTGTCACGCTCTGCCACGTCTCCCTTCAGCGCACGCTTGCCGGGAAAGAGGAACTGCTGCGACGCTGAAAACATCCACTGGGAACCCTGTTCCTCACCGTAGGTGTACCTATTAAATCCCTCGTTCTGATAGCCGAACGAAAACTGCGGATCGGGAAGGCTCTTCGACTGGGGGATGCGGTATTTGGCAGCTTCTATCTTCGCCTGTGAAGCCCTGATGTCCGGATTGTTTTTCAATGCTTCATCAACAAGGTCGGAGAGCTTGAGGTCCTGGGCCGTAGCCGGAGTCCCCAGAAGAAACATCACCAGAGCAAAGATTATTGTTTGCCAAGCCTTAGCTGACGTCCACATTAAATTTTACCGACTGCGTCTTTCCGGCGCGTGTGACTTTGACATTTATGCTCCATGCGCCTGACATGGAAAAATCAACGGTTGCCACATATTTTTTGCTCTTTGCGTCAGTTTTAGTCTTGTAATTCATCGCCGGCATCCCGGGCATAGCGGGCATGGAGTATTCGACCATGACAGCCGCATCAACAACGTCAGCGCCGGCAGCATCCTGTATACTTATTACTATATTATTCTCGCCGGCAATCGGGGGATTCTTGTCCATTCTTACAAGAACCGTATAAGGACCCGCCTTCTTTGTAACCGTGTAATCTTTCGCAAAGGCCAGTCCGCATGCTAAGAACAGAATAGCCAGAACTACTGTGACCTTTTTCATAAACCCCTCCTTCTTCATTAAACTTGTTTCCTGCATTCCTGTCTTGCCAAAGGCAAATTTACGTCACCAACAATTTCACCATTATATTATTTTCCAACGTCACGGAATTGGCCTTAGTGTTTGGGATACTGATCAATGGTTTCAGCCTCCCGGCAAGAATAGGCGATCTCCCACCTATAATTTAGGATTGTTTATTATAATAATTTATAATGGAGCGAATTACGATCAGGGATATTCTGATTTATGACTTCGAAAATCCTTACTGACGGGAAGCGGCCGATTCTAATGACCCGTCATCACTTGTTAGATGATTATATCATCCACCTATTTGGCAAACTCTATCTGATCACCCACCCGTACCTCGCCGCCAATCAAGACTTTCGCAAAGATCCCCTCCCGGGGCATGACGCAGTCACCGACTGCATAAAAGATGTTGCACCGTTCATGACAGACCTTGCCGATTTGTGTGACTTCCAGAAGGACTTCAGTTCCCACTTTCAACCACGTGCCGACATGGAGAGAGGGAAGATCGATACCCTCCGTGGTTAGATTTTCGGCGAAATCACCGTATTGTACATCGAGGCCCTTCTGTCTGATCTTTTCGATGCTTTCCATAGCCAGCAGGCTGACCTGCCGGATCCAGAAACCTACATGGGCATCATCTTTCAAACCATGGTCCACCAGCAACAGACTGCAACCGATATTATGTTTTTTTTCGCCCTTCGCCTGGGAAATATTCACGGACAAAACCTTGCCCTCTTTCATCTTTCCAAGTCTCCAGCAATTACGATATCTATTTTTTTCATCGTATCAGAAAATTCGCGAACTGCCCAATCTTAAATCGCTCCATGCGGCTTCACGATTCTTCCGTAATTTCTTTCTCCAAAACAAAGACAGCATTCAATGCCAATAGATTAGGCCAGAAATGGACGACTTTTCTTTCCCCCAGATAATTGGCTTCTATGATCCGGATATTTTTTTCCGCACAAAAATACTTGAAATCATCAATGCTCAAGAAACGGACATTGGGCGTATCAAACCAGAGATAAGGAAGCGACTTTGTGATCGGCGACTTCCCCAGGAAAAAAAGCATGAATCGGGATCGGAGGAAAGCAAAGTTTGGAAACCCGACAATGACTTTGCTCCCGATGCGCAGGGCTTCATGGATGACGAAGTCAACGTGCTTAACCTCCTGCATGCTCTGGTTCAGAATCACATAGTCAAAACAATTATCCGGATATTCACGCAAGCTGTGTTCAATATCATCGTGAAAAACACTCAATCCCTTTTTGACACACTCCTGAATGGCCTTGTCATCGAGCTCGATGCCCTGAGCCCGAACCTGTTTATCCCTGACAAGGGGATAGAGAAGGTCACCCTCGCCGCATCCCAGGTCAAGCACCCGGGACTTGGGCTCGATGATAGAATAAATTATGCTGTGGTCGAGACGGATGTCGTTAGATGCCATGATCACTCACCACCAGATAACCATTGAATGTCTTGTCGAGAAAATGCTTTATCAGGGTTGTCTGCTCCTCCACTTCAACCAGAAAGGCATCATGTCCATAAGTGGTGCGGAGTTCGCAGTATGTTGCGTCGACACGCCTCCTTTTCAACAGCCGCACTATCTCCTGCGACTGATAGGATGGATAGAGCCAGTCCGACTTAAAAGAAATGACCAGGAAGCGCGTATCAATCGCTTTTCCGGCCGGTATCAACTTGCCTCCAGAGAGATCGAAGTAATCTATCGCCTTCGTGATATAGAGATATGAATTGGCATCGAAGCGCTTCACGAAGTTCGCACCGCGGTAGTGCAGATAACCTTCTACCTCAAAATCGGCGTCAAATCCGAAGCTGAAACGCCCGCTCTTCAACCGCCGTGAAAACTTCTCCTCCATTGATTGATCGCTCATGAAGGTGATATGACCGATCATGCGCGCCACCGCCAGCCCTTTTTCCGGCTGGCCATATTCATAGTAGTTCCCCTCGCGCCACGCGGGATCAGCCATGATGGACTGTCTTACCACCTCGTTGAAGGCAATCTGCTGGGGAGAATGTTTAAGTGTCGTGGCAATAGGGATGGCAGACCTCACCCGCTCCGGGTAAGAGGCAACCCACTGAAGAACCTGCATGCCGCCCATTGAGCCGCCAGTCACGCACAGCAGTTTTTCAATTCCGATAAAATCCATCAGATGTCTCTGGGCATGGACCATGTCGGCTACTGTTATAAAGGGAAAGTCCAGGGCATAAGGCTTACCCGTAGCCTCGTTCATCGAAGAGGGACCAGTCGATCCTTTGCAGCCTCCGATGACATTCGAGCAGATGACAAAATACCTGTCTGTATCGAAGGCCTTTCCTGGCCCGATCATGTCATCCCACCAGCCTTTATTGCCCTGACCACTGTGAACGCCCGCCGCATGGGCATCCCCGGAAAGGGAGTGCAGCGCCAATATCGCATTCGTCTTCTCCCTGTTCAACTTTCCGTATGTCTCATAAGCGAGAGTGATCGGTCCCAGTTTTTCCCCGCTTTCAAGTTTATGTTCCTTGCCCGGTCCGGCATAAGTATAATGCTGCGTTTCCACAACGCCTACGGAATTATCTTTATCTGTCTTATTTCCTGTTTCCGTCATCTAAAAAACCACCTGCTATTTTTGGAACAGCCACGTCGAGAGATACCTCTCCCCGCTATCGGGAAAAATGACCACGATCATCTTGCCTTCCGCCTCTTTCCTTTTCGCCACCGTGAGCGCGGCCCACATGGCCGCGCCGCTCGATATTCCCACAAGTATACCCTCTTCCTTCGCCAGGCGTCTGGCTATTTCTCCCGCATTCTCATGGGACACCTGGATGATTTCGTCCATCACATTCCTGTTCAGCACATCCGGTACGAACCCCGCGCCAATCCCCTGAATCTTGTGGGGACCGGGTTTTCCTCCTGACAGCACCGGTGAATCCGCCGGTTCAACGGCAATCATCTTCACCGACGGCTTTCTTTTTTTCAACGCCTCACCGATGCCGGTAATTGTCCCGCCGGTCCCTATTCCTGAGACAATATAATCAACCTTGCCGTCCGTATCCTGCCAGATCTCCTCCGCCGTTGTGCGTCGGTGAATCTCAGGATTAGCAGGATTTTTGAACTGCTGAGGTACGAAGCTGTTCTTATATTCCTTTGCCAGTTCCTCCGCTCTATCCACGGCGCCCTTCATTCCTTTAGCCCCTTCCGTCAGCACCAGCTCCGCTCCCAGGATAGTCAGCAACTGCCGTCTCTCCATGCTCATCGTCTCGGGCATCGTAAGAATGAGCTTGTATCCTTTGGCTGCACACACAAAGGCAAGGGCAATCCCCGTGTTTCCGCTTGTCGGTTCGATGATGACCGTATCATTTTTAATAAGACCCGCTTTCTCCGCCGCCTCGATCATGGAAACGCCGATTCTGTCCTTCACGCTGGAAAGCGGATTGAAGGATTCGATCTTCACTACAATATCCACCTTCGACCCTGCCTGCATCCTGTTGAGTCTCACCAGGGGAGTCCTTCCTATCGTCTTCGTGATATCTGAATATATGTTGCCCATAATTGCCTCCTTCAAATTATATCTTTGCCAGGGACTGATCGATATCGGCGATAATGTCGTCAACATGCTCCAGGCCCACAGACAAGCGAATAAAATCTTGCGTCACGCCCGTTGCCAACTGTTCCTCCACCGAGAGCTGCTGGTGCGTCGTCGTCGCCGGATGGATGGCCAGGGTCTTTGCATCTCCCACGTTTGCCAGGTGTGATATGAGTTGCAACGAATCGATAAATTTCTTGCCTGCCTCTAAACCGCCTCTGACCCCGAATCCGAGAATCGCCCCCGCACCTTTAGGCAGATACTTGGCAGCTCTTCCCCTTTCCGGACTGGACTTAAGCCCCGGATAATTGACCCAGGCGACCTTCGGATGTTTTTCGAGATACCCCGCCACGACCAGGGCATTCTCGGAATGGCGCGGCATACGCAAATGGATAGTCTCCAGCCCCTGCAGAAACAAGAAGGCATTAAACGGTGAGAGCGCCGGTCCCAGGTCACGCAGCAGACAGACCCGCGCCTTCATAATATAGGCAATATTTCCCCTGGGCTTCAGAACTTCCACAAAATCAATCCCGTGATAGCTCGGATCAGGCCCGTCAATAAGAGGAAACTTTCCCCCCGTCCAGTCAAACTTCCCTGAGTCTACAATTATGCCGCCAAGGGATGTCCCGTGACCTCCGATGAATTTGGTTGCCGAATAGACGACAATATCAACCCCGAAATCAATGGGGCGCAGGAGATATGGTGACACGGTATTATCCAGGACAAAGGGAATGCCCTTCTTATGCGCAACGCCGGACATGCCTTCGAGATCCGCTACATCAAGCTTCGGATTGCCAATAGACTCCGCGTAAATGGCCTTCGTCCGCGGAGTAATTGCTCTCTCGAAAGCAGCGAGGTCGTTTGATTTGACGAAATGGACATTTATCCCTAAACGGGGAAAGGTATAATGAAAGAGGTTGTATGTCCCCCCGTAAAGGTTATCAGCCGAAACAATCTCATCGCCTGCCTGTGCGATATTGAGGAGCGCCAGGGTGATTGCCGACTGGCCGCTCGCGACCGCCAGAGCACCGACGCCGCCATCCAGAAGCGCCATCCGGTTCTCCAGAACATCTGTTGTGGGATTCATCAGCCGCACATAAATATTGCCGGACTCCTTCAAGCCAAAAAGATTGGCGGCGTGTTCCGTATTCTTGAATTGATAAGAAGTTGTCTGGTAAATGGGGACAGCCCGCGCTCCCGTCGTCGGGTCCGCTTCCTGGCCGCCGTGCAGGGCCAGGGTTTCAATTTTCAATTTTGTGTCGATCTTACTCATGTCATCTCACCTTTCATGTCATCGTGTTAGGAAACGGCAATTAAATATCGCAGCGATTGATGGGGAGAGGCAACTCATGCCAGACTCGATACCTGATTGCGTCCGGTATGACGCATATTTGATTGCCGCATCAGAGCAATGAATCAGTTTGTTAGACGATTCTCTCCTCGCCGCTGAAGATGCACATTATACTTCCCCGTGCGAGACCGACAACAGTCAGATTAACGTTTTTTGCCAGTTTTACGGCCTGGTTGGTCGGCGCTCCTGCGGCCACGATTATCGGTATCCGGCACCGCAGCAGCTTGGATAAGATCTCCGAGGACACGCGGCCGCTCGTTAAGATCATCTTGTTTTCAAGCTCAAGTCCCCGGCACAGGGCTTCACCTATAACCTTATCGATCGCGTTGTGCCTGCCTATATCGTCGCGGAAGATAAGAATATCGTTGCCGTCCGCAAGGGCGCTGCTGTGCACGCCTCGCGTTTCCTTATGCTCGGGAGATTTCGTTTGAAACATTCCCATGAATTCCTCGATCTTCTTGTAATCCACTGTAAATCCATCGGGGAGCCGCACCCTGTTCATCACATCCAGGGGATTGTGAAATATGACTCCCTTACCGCAGCCGGAGGTATATATCCTCTTGAAGAGCATCTCTTCAGATATGCCCTCCCGGGCAAGCTTCACGGCCCCTTTCCACCGATCGCGGTCAATGATCAGACTCTTGACGTCACTGGCTTCTTCAATAAAGCCCGAGTTAAAAAGAAAACCGTACACGAGGTTTTCCAGGTCCCCCGGGCTCGAGAGCAATGTGACGAGTTCGTTCCCGTTCACCTCTATGGTAAGGGGAATCTCCTCCGAGACACGTCGGGAAACTTTCTCCCGAATACCTTTTCTTATGATAGTAATGTCAAACGGTTCCATATACTTTCCCTAAGAATCCTCCCCTCCCCTTGCGGAAGGGGAGGGATGGAAGGCAGTATTATTTTTCTTGTAAGAACGGTCGTAGTGCCGGCTCTGAAAAAAATCGCACTTTATACAGCCTAATAACTTCATGGCAAATGTACCCTGGACTTGTCCTCCGCATAATGTACCAGCCACTCGTGCACATTTCCTTCCATGGTCTGGATATGCTGGGCACACGCCATTTACTTTCGCATTTAGACCACCCGCTTCACGCCCGCATTTCTTAAATTCCCAACAGTTCATCTTTTTCTATTTTCTTGATAACACCGTTTCCAGTTCTTATGTCTTTGGTCTAATGATCAAGCATTATCTGAAGGCTGCTTTTCGCTCTCCTGATTATTTCCTCAGGCACGGTAACTTCGTACTGCATTCCCTCCAGAGCCCACAATACCTTCTCCAGTGTCGTCAGTTTCATATTCGGACAGGCAGCCCGTTCAGATACAGGATAGAAAGATTTATCGGGATTTTCCTTTTTCAGACGGTGGAGAATACCTATTTCCGTCCCTATAATAAATTCCCGCGTCTTTGTTTCCTTAGCATGCCTCATCATGCCCTCCGTCGAGACAACCTTGTCAGCCAACTCGGTGATAGACGGTGTGCATTCCGGATGCACCATGACCTCGGCGTCAGGATAAAGAAGCCTTTTCCTGGCGATATCTTCGGGCAGTATCTTCACGTGCGTCGGGCAGTAGCCCTTCCAGGAAATAAAGTCCCTTCCAACTCGTGTCGATATGTTATGAGCTAAATACTGATCCGGAGCAAAAATTATCTCGTCATCACTCCGAAAAGCCTCCCGCACTATCCGCTCCGCATTCCCTGAGGTGCAGCACACATCACACTCGGCTTTGACATCAGCCGTTGTGTTCACGTAGCAGAGAACCTTCGCATGAGGATGTTCCCGCTTCAGTTTCCGGAGCTCTTCGGCTGTGATCATATCCGCCATGGGACAGCCCGCATTCGCATCCGGGATGAGAACGGTCTTTTCCGGTGAAAGAATCTTCGCCGTCTCCGCCATGAAATAGACGCCGCAGAATACAATGACATTGGCAGGAGTCTTTGACGCCTGGATGCTCAGCCCGAGCGAATCTCCGACATAGTCCGCGATATCCTGAACCTCGGGGATCTGATAATTATGCGCCAGTATGACGGCGTTTCTCTCTTTTCGTAATCGGTTGATTTTTTCAACAAGTTCCATGCAAAACCTCTTCAATAATTCCCCCCCCCAGAACACGGTCATCCGCATAGAAGACAACGGACTGGCCCGGGGTGATTGCCTCCTGCTCTTCTGCAAATGTCACGCAGACACTGTCGCTCTCGAGAGTTACCGCGCAGGGCGCCTCTTTCTTCCTGTATCTGACCTTGGCGAAAACGAGGCTTGGCCAGGTCTCAGCAAGCATATTCAAACCTCCGGCAACAAGCCCTTTCGCCTTCAGGTCATTCTTTCCGCCTATGACGATGCTATTATTCTCATGATCTATGGAGACAACGTATCGGGGTATTCTACTACTGATACCCAGGCCACCCCGCTGGCCTATCGTATAAAATATGATCCCCTTGTGCTCGCCCAATACATTCCCTTGCATATCCAAAACGGGACCGGCCTTCAAATCCTGCACCCTTTCCAACAGAAACGCCTGATAATTTTTTTGCGTCACAAAACAGATGTCTTGGCTCTCCTCTTTTTGAGCAACAGGCAACGCAGCCTCCGTTGCCATCTTCCTGACTTCCTCTTTCGTCAGGGATGCGAGAGGAAACAATATGGACCCGAGGCCGGCATAGGGAATGGGATACAGGAAATAAGTTTGATCCTTCCTCCTGTCCCGGGGCTTTTTCAGATGCAAACCTTCCTCGTTTCGTTCAATGGCCGCGTAATGTCCAGTGGCAAGAAAATCAAACCCGAGAACCTTTGCTTTTTCCAGAAGACTCCCGAATTTGAGGTAACGGTTGCAGTCTACGCAGGGGTTCGGCGTCCTTCCTCTCAGATACTCACCCACGAATCTTGCAATTACTTTTTCCTCAAGCTCTTCGGCATAATCGAAGACATAGTGCGGGATTTTGAGCCGGTTACAAACCCTCTTCGCATCATCGACGGCGGCAGAGCCACAGCACCTGACACTATCCCCTGCGTCTCTGATGCCGAGACACATGGTAACACCGGCTACGTCGTACCCTTCATTTTTCATAATCATGGCCGCAACGGACGAATCGACGCCGCCGCTCATGGCCACCAAGACTTTTCTAGTCATCTTACCCAAGTGCTTCATCCAATCTGCAATTTCTTATGCTGCTTGCCGGACGTCGGCAGTGAAGCTCGCGCGCGGTAATGATCAAGGGCTTTTTTGAGCGCCTCCTCCGCTAGGACCGAGCAGTGCATCTTGATGGGCGGCAGTCCACCCAAGGCATCCGCTACGGCCCGGTTGGAGATTTTCAAAGCCTCATCAATCGTCTTATTCTTTACCAGTTCCGTGACCATCGAGCTTGTGGCAATGGCGGCGCCGCAGCCGAAGGTCTTGAACTTCGCGTCTGTAATAACACCATCTTTAATCGTTATATAGAGTTCCATAATATCGCCGCACACGGGGTTCCCCACCCTTCCGACCCCATCGGGATTTTCAATTTCACCGACATTTCTTGGATTTCTAAAATGCTCCATTACCTTTTCACTGTACTCCATTATTTAAACTCCTTCTTGTACAGAGGTGACATAGCGCGCAGTTTGCGGACAATGCCGGGTAGGACTTTGAGGACGTAATCTATGTCTTCCTCCGAGGTCAGTCTACCCAGGGAAAATCTCAGAGACCCATGGCCAAGCTCATGGGAAAGCCCAATAGCCGCGAGCACATGCGAAGGCTCCAGAGACGATGAAGTACAGGCAGAGCCTGTTGAACAGGCGATCCCCTCCATGTCAAGATTCAACAGCATGGATTCGCCTTCCACATATGAAATAGAAACATTGACGTTATTCGGGAGCCTCTCTTTCGGGTGCCCGTTCAAACGCGCATGTTTAATTTTCTCAAGAATGCCCTTGATCAGTTTATCACGGAGCAGAGTCAGTCGCTCGATCTCTCTTGCCATCTCTTCCTTTGCCAGTTCCACAGCCTTTCCAAAACCGACGATCCCCGGCACGTTGTGGGTCGATGCACGGCGGCGCTGTTCCTGATCACCGCCATGCATAAAGGGAAGCATGCGTATGCCTTTCCTGACGTATAGGATCCCCACACCCTTTGGTCCATACAGCTTATGCCCGGAGGCGCTGAGGAGATCCGCGTTCAGTTCGCCGATATCTATCGGGAGGTGACCGAAAGACTGAACGGCGTCGGTATGAAAATATATGCCTTTCTTTCTTGCAATTTTACCGATCTCAGCAATCGGCTCGATTGTTCCTATCTCATTATTGGCGTGCATGATAGAGATTAGGATCGTCTTTCCCGTAATCGCCTTTTTCACATCGGCAGGATCAACCAAGCCAAATTCATCGACAGGGATATAGGTCACATGAAACCCGTGTTTTTCGAGAAAATGGCATGTTTCGAGGATTGCATGGTGCTCTATTCGCGAGGTTATGATGTGATTCCCCTTATCGCGTCTCGCGCAGGCTACGCCCTTGATCGCAGAATTATTGCTTTCCGTTCCCCCACTGGTAAAAATAATTTCTTCCTCACTGGTGCCGATGAACTGAGCAGTGATGTGCCGCGCCTCCTCGATGGCATGCTTGGCTTCCTGACCGAAGGCATGGAGGCTTGAGGGATTCCCGTACACCTGCGAAAAGAAGGGCAACATGGCCTCCAATACCTTCACATCAGCCGGGGTCGTCGCTGCGTTATCAAGATATATTTTTTTCACTCTAAATCCTCGCCAGATGATCCATTATCCGTCCTGCCGTTTATCCTCCTAAGAGGCTTTTGGGATATTGGCATCTTTCAGATATTATGCATCATCGCCTTTTGAGCTTTTTCCTGATTCATCCTGACCAGCATATCCAGGGTTATCGAACTCAAGGTCTCTGAAATCTTTCCGCCTATGATCGCCCAGACGTCATGGCTCGCACAGATGGGCACCCTCGGACATTTGGATGGATCCTTCACACAGTCCACTAGGGAGCAGTCTCCCTCGAGTACGTTCATGATCTCTTTCATCGTAATCTGCGATGGGTCTTTGGCAAGACTATATCCCCCATATGCCCCCCTGCTGGAATTAACCAAACCGACTCCGCGTAAGGGTATGATGATTTGGCTGAGGTACTTCTCAGAGATATCCTCTCCCTTGGCAATGTCCTTCAGAAATACGAGGCCCTTCCCATAATTAAGGGCCAAGGCAACCATCAACCGGACTCCATATCGAGCTCTCGTGGAAAGTTTCATAAGCTATCTTGTATATAATTACTACTAATACTATCGCTTGAGTAGTGATTAAGCCAAAAAAATGTCGTTGTCAAGAAAAAATTTACGTATTTGCTTGATCACCGCTATTGTGATAGTTATAACTTGTACGTATCCACTGTGTGGTGGAATATTTCAGAAGGATATCTTTAGTTTACCATGTCGCAGAGAATCTATTACTATAGCACAAATAGGAATCTCGCCGGTATCCCGGGCCTGGTTCCATGGAAGAATTCTGTTTCTTTCAGAGATGCACTCCTTCTTGGTCAGGCGCCCGACGAAGGACTTTTCATGCCGGATCCCATCCCGGTCATTCCCATGCAGAGTATCATGGCCCTGCAGGGGACACCCTACACGGGAGCGGCCATACTTGTTGCGACGGCATTCCTCGCAGATGAAATCCACAGCGAGGCGCTGGAGAAAATTGTCAGAGAGTCGTACAACTACCCGATCCCCATCGAAAGAGTGGTAGACCGCAAATTCATCATGAGGCTCGATCAGGGACCCACCGCCTCTTTCAAGGATTTTGCAGCCAGGATGATGGCCCGCTTGATGAGCTACTTCCGTGATCCGGATACGAGGCTGAATGTCCTCGTTGCCACATCGGGAGACACAGGAAGCGCTGTTGGTGAGGCCTTCAAAGGCGTCGAAGGTATTGACGTCTACATACTTTATCCGAAAGGCGAAGTCAGTGGCAGGCAGAAGAAACAGCTCGACACCATCGGCGAAAATGTTCAGGCCGTCTCTGTACTGGGCAAGTTTGACGATTGCCAGAACCTTGTCAAACAGGCCTTCTCGGATCCGTCTTTCACTGACCTTAACCTGACCTCGGCAAATTCGATAAATTTCGGAAGGATACTCCCGCAGATTATTTATTACATCTACGCCTATTCACAACTTGCGGGAACTGGCGAAGAAATAGTTTTTTCCGTTCCTTCGGGAAATTTCGGCGACGCCTTGGGATGCGAATATGCAAGAAGGATGGGCCTCCCTGTGAAAAGGCTTGTTATGCCTACTAACGAGAATGACGAATTTCCCAGGTTTCTGGAGACAGGTGTGTACAAGAAAATATCGCCTTCTCGGGCGTGTCTTTCCAGCGCCATGAACGTGGGTCATCCAAGCAACCTCGCCCGCTTCTTCGACCTGTACGGGGGAACAGTCGATCGCGGGGGCACTGTGCATAGATACCCGGACATAGACGCGATGAGGCGATGGATCTTCTCCGCGAGTATCACCGACGAGGAGACAAGAAAAACAATCAGAAGGGCATATGATCAGTATGGAATCCTTCTGGAACCCCACGGAGCGGTAGGTTGGAGAGGCCTTGAGGCATATCTGGAACGAGATGGTGACTTCCCTCTATGCGTATCCATCGAGACAGCCCATCCAGCAAAATTTCCCGACGAAATCAAAGACCTCTTGGGAATAAACCCTGAACTGCCAGAGAGCATGAAGGGCATTGATCAGAAAAAAGGGGGGGCCTTTGAGCTTTCCGCAAGCTACGAAGAATTCAAGAATTACTTGAAAAGCCGCCTCAAGGTGCGATCATAATGGGCATAAGAAAATGAGATGTTATGCATGTATCGCACTTTCTTCGACACCTTCTATTTAATATCAAATTTGACATACGTTCTTCCCGTTATATTGACCTTGATTGTCGCATTGGACTGCCTGCTGTTTCTGAGTTTGATATTTCCGAATGGTGACACGGTTCCTCTGGGTAGGAAATTAACGGTCTCCCCTGCTCCGAAATTGGCGTCTATGATTCTAATGTCAGACCCAAATGCCATAGGACTCCGCGTGACAGGAGTGGATGAGCCCGGTTGGATGGTATAGCTGTTTCCGTCAATATCAAAGGCGATTCGATAGGTCTTGCCCTCAGATACCGCCCTTGCTCTGTACACAAAAAAATCAGATGCTATCTCTCTCGCCGCTGACTTGAGATTCCTGTTCAGCGTATAGACATGAAGTGCTAATCCGCCGATTAATGACGATCATCAATTCAACAAGCGTAAATCCCTTTCTCGATTTCATCATTTGTGACCCCATGAAAAGTCAAAAACAAAGCGGGAAACGGATCGCTGATTGCTAATCTGAATTTCTTAGACTCATCAGTCGGCCCGGGCGGTAGATGCAGTCGCCATTCAATATGTGTGCATTCAAAAAAGCAATACGGGAAAAATGCGTAAGAAATACTAGGGGAAAACCCATACCAGGGTGGGCTTGCAGGTGGAACCCTGGGAAAATGCTGCGGAAATTTGGCGTGATTCCATAAAAATGATATATACTAAATAAAGAGCGAATATGCCAGCTGTCGCTCGATCATATTGCCGTTCCTATTTCATTTTGTTCCGGCTTTTCAATGTCAGAATATGGTCAATACATGCAGGAAGCTCATCTCGATAATGCGTCACATATAAGAGATTTGTATCTGTATTTCTGCCGATCATCTCAATCAGGCCCATAAACAGCTTCCGATTCTCCTGGTCGAGACCTTGGCATGGTTCATCAAGTATAAGAAGCTCGGGTGACTTCACCATGGATCGGGCGAGGAGCACCATCCTTCTTTCCCCGAAAGAAAGGCGCGTGAATATATTATGTGCAATATGTGATATGCCGAAAAACTCAATCCATTTATCGGCCTGTTGCCTTTGTTCCGAATTAAGATTTCTGTAGAGTCCTATGGAGTCAAAGATGCCCGATGCCACCACATCACATGCAATTATCTCTTTTCTGTAGAGCGTTTGCATCTCTGAAGACACCATGCCGATACGCCCCTTGATATCCCAGATGCTCTCTCCCGTTCCCCTCCTCCTGCCGAACAAGTATATTTCATTGCCATATGCCTGAGGATTATCGCCTGCAATCAAACTCAGGAGGGTGCTTTTCCCAGAACCACTCGGCCCGACAATCGCCCAGTTTTCATGTCGCCTGACAGTCCAGGTCAAATTATTCAAGACCAGTATATTCCCATATTTCACGGACACATTTCTCATATCCACTAATATCCCGTTTTTATATGACGCACTTTTTGCAGCTCCGGGCTTTCTGTTGTCCAATGTAAACCCATGGTCGAAATATTTCACATCATACAGAAGGTTCAGATTTTCACTTGTTAGGATGTCGTTTCGTTTGCCTTGCATCATGACTTTGCCATTCTTGACGAAGAGTACGTTCGAGATGAAGGGAAGTATCTCCTCTACGCGGTGAGTAACAAGGATTATTTGAAGTCCCTGCCTCACAAGTTCTTTCATGGATTCGGTGATTTCTTTTCGTGATCCCGTATCGATGCCGGCAAAAGGTTCGTCGAGAACCAGGAGCCTCGGAGATTTGATTAATGCCCTGGCAATTAGCACCTTCCTCATTTCGCCGGAGGAGAGATAACGTATACCGCGATCCAGAAGGTAGCCAATACCGAGAATCTCCACAATCCTCTCAAAATCAGGCAAGTCGTCCCTTCCATCATGATCGCCGGCAAGAATTGTTGTTCTCGCTTTTTCAAAATCATCAAGCTTGCCGGCAAAATCGCGCGACATATCCTGAAATTTCTCCCTTGCGATCAAATGTTCCTGGAGTTCGGATGACACACAACCAATTATCTCGGCGGGATACTCCGGAAAGTGATGAGTGATGCTGCCCCGAACATAGGGGACATCGCCTGTGAGAACCCTGACCAGCGAAGACTTGCCAGCTCCGTTCGGTCCCAGTATCGCCCAATGCTGGCCGGTCAGAATATTCCACGAAGTATGGGACAGGATAAATTTATCGCGCAAGCGAATTGTGATATCTTCGAGTGTAATGAATGGCTCATCCATATATAGTCATGCACGCCTTCCATCGGGCTGAGATGGAGGTGAAGGCAATAGAGGCAAGAAGAATATTTCCGTTTTGTATGCCTTACACTTTTTTTTAATTTAATAACGCCTGCCGAAGAAGACAAGGTCTAAACGTACTGTCCTTAACCGTTTATCTCAAATAGCTTCATGACGGCCTCCGCCATGAGCCTGTAACCTTCCTCTGTGGGATGCACGCCATCATACTGCACCAAAGATTCGAACGGGATTCCATCCGCGATCTTCTTCTTCCAGTACTCGTGCACCTGCACGACAGGAATGCGGTAGTCTTCTCCCAGCGCTGTGAGCTGCTGATAATATTTTTCTATGCTGCGGTTATCATCATTGTCCCCAATATAATCTGAGGTTATCAGGATGATATCCGTATGAGCATTTTCGTTAATTTTCTCAATAATACCTTTTATGTTCTTCTTAAATTGCTGCTCTGTAAATCCCGAAAAGGCATCGTTGATTGCGTATTGTATGAAGACGCAATCGGGATTGTAGTAAAGAACGTCCCCCATCAGTCTGTAAAGGCCGGAATCAGCCGTATCGCCAGGTATGCCGCTATTAACAAGCTTGAATCTGCTTTCAGGAAACTTCCTGCGAAGCATTTCTCTCAGGAAATCAATATAACCATTCGAGACCATCCAGCCCTGCGTCAGGGAATCGCCGAGGGCCACGATGGTAATAGGCGTCCCGTTTATGAGTTTACTTATGGTCCGTGTTGGTTTGATCATTTGCATTGGCCCCTGATTAGTTCTTATAAATAAATGTATCGATCACAATCTCGTGGGAATCAGCATATACCCACAGAATTCTCCAAACAAAAACCGTGTGAAGTAACTAAGAATTTGGGAGGCATCGATTTCAAGTGCTAATGCTAAAAGTCGTGAATCGATGAAATGCGGTTCTCACGGGTTGAGATGGCAAATAATACTCAAACTTTATCAAGAAAACGAACCTGCAACCTTGCATCCGGTACAAATAGAAGGCAAGGTCAGGCCCGTATGACGCTTTGATTATAAAAATATTCGGATTTTATTCTTTATTCTTTGCTTCCAACCTATCTCAACCAAACACAACCTACTTGTCTTTCTGTTCGCCGAAACCTTTTTTTGACTCCTCACCGGTCTTCATAATATTATGGTTTTTTACGACACCATTGCTATCAAAGAGGATAATGAGGTTGTAGGTTACGGTGGTCGTCGAGCCGTACAAAGGTATAGTGGACTTGCTTGTTTCTGACCACTCATAGATAAACCTCTTCGGATTTTCCATGGTCCTAGTGGGGGAACCGAACATCAGCACCACGTCGGACTCTGTCGTCTTGTCGTCGATAACATTGCTTTTCACCTTCGCCTCATCGATCATAGCTCCATGTCTCACGCTCTGCATGCCGCATGCGGAGAGAGCCACTAACAGACACAATACGCCAATCAGCAAGGAATGCCTTTTCATTGTTAAGCTCCTTTCGGTTTTTGTTGATGAGTCATTTCTACATCAGAGTGTCCGCGATTTCAAGTGCTAAAGGTGTTTAACATACTACCATCATGCCGACCTTCTCGAGACTATATCATCCCCATCGCGGTAGAAGCATCATGTCTTTAGCTTGGCCAGCGAAATCTCGCCCTCCTTCTTAATGTAATCGGGAAGCGCGCTCGCCTGTACGCGTTTCAGCAACTCCTCGCTCCAGGGCGCCGCCATGCTCCCGAGGGCGCGGACGGCCAAGGCCTCCCTGAGGGTTTTCGGCGGATAGACCCTGCTTACGGAATTCATCTCCGGGTAGAAGAACTGTACATATCCTTTCCGGACGTTCGGTCCGTATATATTAATAGTGATGGCCGTATCGCTCCCGAAGTTTTCCATTCTGTGAATTCCCTTATTCAGAGGCAGCACATATGTCGTTTCAGTCGGATTGAGGACGGTCGAAGAAACCTCCTCCAATTCTGCGTACCCTTCTTTTTTGCAATCGTCCAGGCGCATATACTTGCGTTCCCCGATGGACTGAACGAAGCTTCCGATGATTCCCCATGATCCGTGATCATGAATGGCATCACTTAGACCCGGGTCCCAAATATAGCACAGGACAAGGAAAGAGCGGTCGGAACTTCTGTGCAGAGTAATCTCGTTGGGCCAGATGCCGGGCTTTTGGCTTTCGGGAAATTCCTTATCGAAAAGAACCCTCTCAAGGATGTCGCCGAACCACTCCTTCTGACTCATCAGTTCGCTCAAAAGAGTCCGGCCTGTTCTGATGAGTGTTGATATGTCCGGTTTGCCCTTAAGAAGGTCTTTAAAGCCTTCACAGAATTGTTCCAGATTTGTGACCGCCATCTTCACGCTTCCTCTTTCTTCCCGTTTTCTCTTGTTCTGGAGACCGGAGCGGCCTTCTCCTTCGTGAGTCCGTATTTCCGTACATGCGTCCATGACTTGTATTTGGGATCGTCGGGGTCTGCGGCAAGAGCCTTGGCCTCCTCGAGGTATTTCGTTCGCATGCCCTTCTGTTTGTAGAGCACCCGATCCTTGCCAATGGGACATACCTTGGTGCAGATACCGCAGGGATAGCAGCCTCTTCGGGTCAGATCTTCGGCCATTGTTAGACAGGCCATTTTATCGCAGTCACCGATTACGCAGTCTTCGCGCATCGTGAGAGCCTTCCTGGGGCAGCAACGGCAGCAGAGTTCGCACTTGATGCAGAGCTCCTTCTCCACGAGGGGGTCTGGCGGTATGACGGCTGCCGTGAAGACGGAAACAAACCGCACCCTGGGACCGAATTCAGGCGTCAGAAGGCAGTGGCTGACGCCGATGGTGCCGAGGCCGGCGTATTTCGCTGCCATAGCGTGACTGAATGCGGCCATGGGCGCATCTCGCAGGGCCTTCAGGTTGGCGTAGACATCGCGGCCGAAAAAAAAGGAGGCGTGTCCCATACGGTTGAGATGTCGGGTCAGATCATAGGCCAGCGTGTCCAGCTTCCGGTTTGCCGTCCGGTACAGCTCCATATGGAGGACGGAGGGTGTCGTCTCCACGATAGGAAGGGGCATTTCAAGGCCGATCACGATAACGGTCCGTGCCGGTGACCAGAGGGCCCGGGGACGGAAATCGGGCGGCACCTCCGCGGCGTCATCCCAACGCTCCACAGGTGCAAAACCGACAAGGTCTGCTCCCTGAGACTCACAGAACTCTATGACATGATCCTTAAGCTCCTGACCCTCAACGGAGCTTTTTTTGTGCCGTTCCATAGATTTTATTTATAACCCATTTTAGACTGAAAGTAAAACCTATTGGCCCGAGAGTTTGGTGAAAGGCAAATCCGTGATGGTGCTGTCATGGCAGATGCTGAAATAATGATTTCAAAAAAAAGCTAATCATCGTCCGACGCTGTTCGGCAGAAAAGAGTCTTGCCCTCAGAGATAATTGCTTGCGGATGTAACCGCATTAATGCCGGTGATTAAGTCACGTAGCAGCTTCATCTCGTCATGACCAGTTTTTGTTCCTCTTTGGGAACATACCACTTGATAAAATTGTATCCGATTCCGAGAGGTGCAGGTTTAATGCCATGGAAGCGGGCATGGATTATCGGCAGGGCATCGGGGACATACAGGAACGTATACGGCTGGTCTTCCGCTAATATCTCCTGGATCCTGTCATAATATTTTTTTCTTTCTTTCTGGTCGAAGGTGTCCCTTCCCTTTTCTATGAGTCTGTCAACCTCTTCGTTCTTGTATGATATAAAGTTCAGCTCCTGTGGTCCTGTCTTACTCGAATGCCAAACATCGTATATATCGGGATCGAGAGGTATGGTCCAGCCCAGGATCGTGGCATCAAAGCGTCGCTTGTTAATGAAATCATTTACAAAGGCAGCCCACTCTAGGACCCTAATCTTAACCTTTATGCCTATCTCGGAAAGACGCCTCTGAATAATCTCTGCACATTTTGCCCGGATTTCGTTGCCCTGATTCGTGATGATTTCAAAAACAAAAGGTTGCCCATCTTTATCCAGTATGCCGTCACCGTCAGTATCCTTCCACCCGGCAGCCGCCAAAAGCTCCTTTGCCTTCTTCGGGTCGTACGGGTACGTCTCTACATTGGGATTATAAACCCAGGTGCCCGGCTTGTAGGGACCCGTGGCTTCTTTGCCCAAGCCCAGTAAGACGCCCTCGATGATTTCGTCTTTATTGATAGCATATGCGATGGCCTGCCGTACACGTTTGTCTGCGAACAGCGGATTTTTCAGATTGTAGCCCAGGTAAGTGTACGAAAAGGAGAGATACCTGTACTTGTTGAAATTCTTCCGGAAGAGATTGTTTTCCGTCTGCCTCGTGTACTGAAGAGGTGTCAAGTTCATCCGGTCGATGCCGTTTGCACGCAGTTCGAGAAACATGGTAGCGGTATCCGGTATGATCCGCATAATGTAACCATCGATATACGGCCTGCCCTCGAAATAGTCCGGGTTGGAGATGAGGACGATCTTCTGGCCCGGCACCCACTCCTTGAAGATATACGGTCCTGTGCCTATGGGATGGCGCGCCAAGGAAGATGTTGTGATGTCTTTCCCTTCGAGAAGATGCTGCGGCAGAACCGTTGTTCCCCAGCTCATGAGCGCGGGGGCGAAGGGCTTCTCATAAGAAACCCGGAAGGTATAATCGTCGAGAACCTCTGCCTTCTTCACCTTGAGGAAGTCACCGGAATAGGCAGTGGGCGTCTTGGGGTCAATCGTAACCTGATATGTATACAAGACGTCGCGGGCGGTAAAAGGATGGCCGTCATGCCATTTAACACCCGTCCTCAGGTGAAACGTAATGACAAGCCCGTCCTTGGATACTTCCCACGATTCAGCGAGGTCTCCCACTATGTTTACATCTTTGTCATATTTGACGAGACCGTTAAAGACCAGTCCGGAGATTTCATGCGAAGTACTGTCTGAAGAAAGGATGGGAATCAGATTGCTGGCATCACCAATGGAGCCCTCAACCATAATGTCCCCATAGGCAGGTCCTGAATCGGTCAGGTTTCTGGCGGTGACTCGTTCGTCTTTCTGACTGCAGCCCCCTAAGGCTATATGAGCGGTTATGATAATCAACAAACCCAAATACGCTAAATTTCTCATGGCAGGAAGATTACAGGATACAAAAGACCTTTTCAACGAAATTATGCGCTCTTTTGAACTTGACACACCCAAGCCTCTTTCATATAGTCTTCTCGGCTTGCATTCCATTTTCCACAGAGGAACGTCCGTAATGCAGTAACAGTACAGCCTCTCCAAAAAATCATAAGCCATGTCCGAAAAAACAAAATCTAAATACGATAAATTGAAGAGTAAGATGGAACGGCCCCATCTCGTTCTTGCAACAGCATGGGACATACTCGGTGACGCGATAAAAAATTTTCAGGCCAACGGCAATACCAATCAGGCTGCAGCCATTTCGCTGTATGCGATGCTCTCTTTTATCCCTCTTTTCATTTTAACCCTGCTGGTGGCAAGCTATATATTCAGCTCACACCCGAACATTCAGAACGAGGTCATTGAAAAAATCCGGGGTTTTCATCCTTACATCTCAGAATCCCTTCTGTCCCAACTGGGCCCTATGGAGCAAAAAAAGCAACTCCTGGGCTGGGTCGGGATCATAAGTCTGATATGGTCTTCTGCTATGATCTTTAGTGCTATGGAGACGGCCATGAACATGATTTTCCGCTCGAGGGGCCAGCGAAATTATGTCGTATCAAACCTCCTTGCCATTGCCATGATTCCCATGGGGTGGGCTGTGGGCGTCGCCAGTGTGGGGATTACATATATTTCAACAACCGTTGTGAAACAACCTCCTCTTTTCAGCAATGAGTTCATGATTATTACCTTCTTGCACGGAGCGGTATTTCGCTATGTACTGCCGTATATGCTGACGGTTGCATTTTTTACGATTGTCTATAAGATAATTCCCACGGGAAAAGTGAGCTGGGGCAGTGCACTGACCGGTGCTGCCATCTTTTCAGTCTTAATGGAAATTGCTAAACATTTTTTTACCTGGTATGTGTCCGATGATAAAAAATATAATCTGATATTTGGTTCGCTGGAAACCGTGGTCATTCTTGTGCTCTGGGTTTTCTATGTGGCATTAATCCTCCTATTCTGCGCGGAGCTTATTTCTTCTTACCAGAGAAGAAATCTGATCCTCCTTGAAAAGGCCTTCTTAAAGCCCAGAAAGAAAATTATGAAAATCGAGGAACGCCTGTTTAGGAAATTCGGCCGCATGTATCCCAAAGACACCTATGTTTTCAGACAGGGAGACACCGGACAGGAAATGTACTACATCCTCATGGGTAACATGCGCGTGGAGAAAACTGCCGGCCAGATAAAGAAGGTCCTTGCCGAAATGGGACCGGGAGAATACTTCGGTGAAATGGCGGCGTTGATCGAAGCACCTCGTACCGCTTCTGTACAAGCGACGGAGGACAGCAATGTGGCTGTGATCGACGAGGAGACCTTTCGCAGCCTGTTGAGGGAAAGCGGCGACGTGTCTCTTTTTATGCTCAAAGAATTTTCAATCAGAATCAGGGAAACGGGCAACGCCTTGGGCGAACTTGCCCAAGCCTGGACCAGACTAATTACCGTCCTATATTTTCTCATGAAGTGGCCCATGCCGGACGACGGCGACTCCCTTCATGAACTCGCCATGTATACGAGAAAAGAGCCGGTTGAGATTCAACAGGTCTTATTGGACCTCAGGGACCAGGGCGTCGTAGTCATCGAGGATGGACATGTTTCCGATTTCAGCAAGGAACGTGCCTGGGAATTACTGAATGATCAGGTTTTTTTCTCGGAAAGACGCCTGGAGAGACGGGAAATAAACGTCCACATATAAATTTTCCTTAGACCTCCCCCGCGCATCATCGTCGTGGTCGTGAAGTGATGGCATCCGCAGAATGTCTTGAGAGGTATCCGATAGCGGCACGGTGCGCTTAGCTATAATACCTTGCAAGTATTTTGGCGATAGACTAAAATATTATACATGCGTGAACACCGATAGAAGAATCTGCCCCCCCAGACCAGCATCTAACCTGTGGACATTACTTCTCAACAAGTGGCTAAGAACGTGTCTCTGGCGGAGGGTATGAACTGAGGCTCTGAGGCAAATATGATAAGTATCTCGAGGCTATGCTGCGGCAAAGCAGAAACTATGGACTCGCTCCGCTATGGAGGAGAGAAGCACAAACGGCCTGTGGTAGTCTGGAACATGACCAGACGGTGTAATCTCAACTGCATGCACTGTTACTCAAGCTCACAAAACATCAGATACAACAATGAATTGACCACAGACGAGGGGAGAAAGCTGATATCCGATCTTGCCTCCTTTGGATCACCGGTCCTCCTTTTTTCAGGCGGTGAGCCTATGATAAGGGAGGATCTCCCTGAACTGGCCGAGTTCGCTGTAGATCAGGGTATGAGGGTTGTTTTATCGACCAACGGAACCCTGCTTACAAGAGAACTGGCATATACATTCAACAAAATCGGTGTTTCCTATATTGGTGTAAGTATCGACGGGATGGAGAAAACCCACGACGGCTTTCGGGGCGTAAAGGGAGCTTTTGAGATGGCCCTGAGGGGAATCAGAATCTGCAGGGATGAAGGAATCAAAGTGGGAATGCGTGTTACCATGAACAGAAAGAATGTTGCGGATATTCCTGCCCTCTTCGAACTCATGGAGAAGGAAAACATACCCCGGGCATGTTTTTATCACTTAGTCTATTCCGGCCGCGGTTCGAAACTGGCCAAAGAAGACCTCTCCCAAGATGAGAAGAGACGAGTCCTGGATCTTATCATGGACAAAACCATAGACCTCTTCGACCGGGGAAAGCCCAAAGAGATACTTACGGTAGATAACCATGCCGATGGACCCTATGTCTACATGCGCCTGCTGGAAGAGGATTCCGAAAGAGCGAGGGAAGCTATGTCACTCCTCATGGTAAATGAGGGCAATAGTTCCGGAAGCGGCATCGGCTGCGTGAGCTGGGATGGGGAAGTGCATGCCGATCAGTTCTGGAGGGGAGTCACGTTTGGAAACGTGAGAGAGCGTCCTTTCAGCACGATCTGGATAGATACTTCAAACGAGCTGATGTTTAAGCTTAAAGACAGAAAGAAATACGTGAAAGGCAGATGCGCCGACTGCCGCTGGCTCGATATTTGCGGTGGAAATTTTCGGGCGAGGGCGGAAGCGGTAACGGGAGACATATGGGCTGCCGATCCAGCATGTTATTTAACGGAAGAGGAAATAGCAAAGTCACAGCCCGAAAAGTGAGCATTGAAGCTCTCCACAGCAAGCTGCGGAAAATCTTCGATTCTTAAGGAAAAGTATCGTTCGGCATTCACTCGCTTACCACGCAGCAAGCGAAGGTGTTTGCGCTCGCTACCGAATTCAAGAAATTAGACAAATATGCCGACTATTAATCTTGACAGGAATTGATTAAAGTTGATAGGTAACCTTAACTTATCTTGTGTAAGAATTTGTTTCGTAACAGGGGCGTGATTCAATGGATGAAAAGAATCCAGCCAGGGAATGGTTCATGGAGGGGTGCAGATATGACCTTCTCGATCCGCAATCCGATAAGGCAATAGAAGCATACAAAAAAAGTATCATCCTTGATCCAAGGTTTACGGATGCATATGTAAATCTCGGGTTTATTTATCTCCAGAGAGAAGATTACGACTGGGCCCTGATATGTTTAGAGAGGGTCGCTAAACTCGAACCAAATAATCCCGAAGCTTACAACAACCTCGGTTATGTCTACGAGAGAATGGGAAGGTTGGGACGTGCGCGGCAGATGTATGAACGGGCGCTCATACTCAGCCCGGGCAATATTGAAGCGATGTTTAATATAGGCCACGTCTTCGAATTGGAAGGAGATTATCACAGAGCCGTAGAACAGTATAAGAAAGCCATTGAAGCTGACCCCGATGCAGTGACACCGCGATTCTTTCTTGCACTTCTCTATGACCGCCACGATATGTTCGATGAAGCAATACAGGAATATCAAGGCGTCCTCGAAAGAGATCCCTCCCATGTCAAAGTCCTCTTTAACCTGGGGACCCTGTATGTCCAGTTAGGCGACTATAACAAGGGCATTGGGTTCTTTAAGAATGTCTTGTCGATCGATAAAAAGAACCCCGAGGCATGGAATAATTTGGGGTCTATTTTTGAAATCACGGGCCAACCTGAAGAAGCAATTACGGCTTACCAGAAATCGCTTGCGCTAAACCCCTATCAAGAAGAAGCTAATATTAATCTCGCTCAGATTGAGTATCAGGCTTACCATACAAACCCGGACAGCAGAAAGAAGGAGGAACTAATCCGGCGGCTTCACTTTATCCTTTCCATAAATCCGCAAAAGCCAAGGGCTCAATACCTTCTCCACGAGCTTACAAAGTAAAATCCGTGATGAAGAGACCGGAAGGATTTTTCCCGCCCTCTCATTTGAGCCTGCTCACGACAAACTCACGCAGATCACTCCACATGGAAATAGGATCAACTGACGGTGCAGCTATAAGCTCTTCATGTTTTTTCATGATCTGCGCGGCGAGAGCGCCGGCAATCTTCATCCGATGCTCATGAGTGGACGATTGGGCCTGTTTGAAAATGTGGTGGGGAATATTCACGGCAAACTTCAAACCGCCTACCTCCACTTCTGCACTAATGTCCTTTTTGAGCATATGCGCTTCGGGAGAGGGTGCAGGCGCTTCCGCAGGCCCCGCCATTTCTGCGATGATCTCCTTTTCTTGTAACCCTTCGACGTCTCTGGAACGGCGTCGCTCCTTAAAGGCTTCAACGGAAAGCACCCCGGGATCGTCGGAAACCTGTACCGATTCTTTTTCCACTGCTTCTGCGACAACCTCACTTTCGGGCCGCTTTCTCGGCTTCCTCTTCGGGATGGCAGGCCCCGTCAAGTGTCGGAAGCGCTCGCCGATCTGACGAACAACTTCCCCTGAAATCAGCATAAACTCATTTGTCTCCCCCGCCTTCAATGATAATTTGCACATCTTATTTATCAGACGGGGAACACCGTGTTCAGAATACTCCCACAAAAAACCATATGCATCATCAGCAAAAATCTGCCTCGCTCCTCCTGCGAGCTTCAGCCGGGTTTCAACGTACCCCTTTAAGAGATTCTCAGATTCTATCTTATCAATCCTGCTCAACGTCCCTATGCGTTGCAAAAGGTTGGCGCGCTTCGGGTGTTCCAGCCTCCGAGCCAGTTCCAACTGGCCTGCAAGCACGATGGTGAATAAATTCCTCTGGTCATCCTGCATATTCGTGAGTAATCTGAGGCTTTCCAGATTGGTGGGAGATATTGCATTTGCCTCATCGATAAATATCAAAACCTTTTTACCTGAATCTATAGTGTCAAACAAAATTTTGTTAAATTTTTCGAGGAGATCAATTTTTCTTCTCTCTTCGCACTTCCTGCCGGTGAGTTGGCCAATGATTTCCCTCAAGAGCTCGATGAACGACATATCCGGATTTGTAACGAGTGCAATCTTATATTTTTCATGATCGAGAGAATCAATAATAATCCGCAGTGACAAGGTTTTACCCAGACCTACATCACCTACAATCACCGCAATGCATTCATTCCCTTCATCAATGGCAAATAGAGTTTCTGCAATGGCGTTCTCCATTGAAGAATGAGAATCTGAGTACATCGTCGGGTCAGGGACGTTGTCAAAAGGCGGTTTCTGCAGACCCCAGTACTCGTAATACATAGATTCATAACCTCCTTGCTGGCTGAATGAGACACTTGAAACTATTAAAGTTCTATAATTCAGAGCTTTCAGTAAGCTCTTCACTCCTTGAGAGATAATCAAGAACGTCTTGCAATAAGAAGCGTCTGAGCCTGCCAACCCTGAAGCTTCTGATCTTCTTTGACTTGACCAGGTTCATGAGCAGGCTGTTGCTGATCTGCAGCATCTGACAGACATGTTTCGCCTTGAGCATTCTCACAATATCTACTTTCTTGAATTGGAAATTGAAAATAATCTGCCCTTCTGTGTGTTTTTGTATATCCAAAGATACGCCTGTTGAGTCTCCGTTCAGGAAATATTTTACATAACGGTTTGACTTAACGAGATCATACTGTTCGGGAGTCAGATTAACAGAAATCGCGTCATTAATATCCTTGTCCGGTTCTTCCAAACCGTGCGACACTTCCCTCAGGCACCTCGGACTTTCATTCAACACGCTGGACGGAATCTCGATCAATTCCTGCCCGTGAAGCAATTGTGAACCTATTTCAGGTTGCTGCTGCCCTCGGGGCTCAAAAACCCCGTTTCTTCGCCTTCTAACAATAGAAATTTTTTCCATTACCTTTTCCCTTGAGGAAAACGAATCATGAACTGCCCATTTTTCACTGCCTATCTTTTCCTATCCCATAAAAACATTGCAATTTTTGTGCCTTTAATTCCAACTAATTGCCCGTAATCTTAATGAACAGCTCCAGATAAATCAATATAATATTTTGAGCCCTAAGGCGAAGACAAAGGTGTTCATAGAACAAATATTTAGCGAGCCTTCATGATAAAAAAGGGGGCATGATTGGACGTAAATACGGGGGGCGATTTCCTCAATATGGAAGCAATGGAAGGATGTTTCTTAAATTCCCTGTCAAGGAATTGCCTCACAAGACTTCTTTTCCACCCTCTCGGATGAAAAAAACTCCGGTAAAGCGACAGGTCACCTTCATAAAAATCACTGACCCTGAGTTCCCGAACCTCCGGACTATTGGCCGGGAGGTTGAAAATTGCAAGGTTGAGAAAATCGATCTCTCTACTGTGCCCGACTGCAAAATCGAGGGTTTTACGCGCCTCAGCAACTGTTTCCCACGGAGTTCCAAAAATCAGGTAGACGTAGGCTGCGATACCGGCCTTCTTCACCGTCTTCAAGGCAGCGGAAGCTGTCGCGAGATCAAATCCCTTTTGCATACTGTCCAGAACATCCTGGTCCCCCGATTCCAGTCCGACCTGCAGCATGACGCAACCGGATCGTTTCAGCGCCCGGCAGAAATCAAGGTCCGTCAGCTGCGAGGATATTCTCACAAATCCATACCATGGAATGCTGAATGATGATGCCGCCATACCCGTCAGTAGTGCCGGACTAATGGCATTGTCCAGGAGATGGACGAGAGCGGGTTTTGTTTTTTCGGCAAGGTTGCTGATATCCTCGAGTACCCGGTCCACGGGTACGGGTGCATACGGACTTCCCTCCGCCCTTTCGGGACAGAAGGAACAACGGCTCCAGTAGCAGCCACTCGATGCACTGTAAGGCAAGACCGAACCCGGAGCCAGATAGTTGTTCATGGATGATACATCATAATCGGGAGCATGATGCGCCTGCCGAGAGGCAGTACAGTGAATTGAAAGAAGCGCGGCCTCTCCCGGCCCTGCCACCAGATCGTCAACGAGGCCGCCAAATGGATTCGACCATCCATCCCGCCGCATCCACGATGTGACCAGCCCGCCGCCCAAGACGACCCTGATGCCGGGGTATTCCCGTTTCAAGAAGCCGATCATGGCAAAGGTGCACAGCGCCTGGCTGAGATAGTTTAGTGAAAATCCCACAATGGCAGGGCATTCCTGCTCCAGCGCCGTTCCAAGACGCTTCTTGAAATATCCATAGAAGGGATTGCGTTCGGGTGTTTCAGAAGCTCTTATCAAATCCGCACTTCTGACCGGAGAGAGATTCCGATCAAGGTAATTAGCGAGACTCAGATGCACACCGCTCTCCGATGCCGCTACCTCGAGAACCCTGTTGATGTCTGCTACCGCCCGTTTATAACGATCAACATTCTTATAGGTCTCCCAAGAGCTTAAAGCGGCAATATTGCTTCCCAGGTTATGAAATGAACGGTTCGTCCAAGTATTCAATGAATTTTTAGGAATCGTACCTCTGTTACTCTCAGTCGTTAGCGTTTGGGGGGAATCTCTCCCTATTTCGCATGCAGAAAGGAGGCTCGAGATACCCTCCAAATTAGCATCAATTACTTTGCAGCGGATGTCATGGTCATGCATGACACCTGCGAGCTTCGCCAGTCCCGCTGGCGGTTCACAGGGTTTAACAACCGGTGGATATATAAGAATCATGAGAGAAAATTTGGCCCGTTACAGCGTTTGTAAAAATAATACATTGGCCATTCGTTTTATGAAAGTAAAATAGATGTTCACATTGTCAGCTGCCGGTTGAGGTTTGCTCCTGCCGCAATTTACAGGCACGGGAATCGTTTGTTCATCGCAATTGAGGCAAGTGAATCTCTGAGAGGGCTAAGTCAGGAGACGGTCTCCCCATCAATCTTTTTAAGCAGCTCAACCATGTCTCGGTGTATCTTTCCATTTGTGGCCAGGATATGCGGAGCCTCAAGATGAAATGCACTGCCGAAGAGATCCGTAACAATACCTCCCGATTCACTGATCATAAGCCACCCGGCAGCAGTATCCCACGGCATGAGCTTCAGTTCCCAAAATCCATCAAAACGGCCTGCCGCAATATAGGCCATATCGAGAGCGGCGGAGCCGGCCCTGCGAATAGCCTGGGCACTTTTCGCCATACCGTTAAAATAATTGATGTTATTGTTTCTGTCAGATCTTATGTCATAAGGAAAACCGGTAGCCAGTAGACTCCGGGAAAGATCGGCCGTATTTGATACTGTGATTTTCCGACCATTCAGGAAAGCACCCTTCCCTTTTTCCGACACAAACATTTCGTCCAACATGGGATTGTAAATAACACCTGCATGGATTTCATCAGCTCTTTCAAAAGCAATGGATACGCAGAAAACCGGATACCCGTGAGCGTAATTCGTCGTTCCATCCAGGGGATCGATTATCCATCGGTATTCCGAAGCTCGCGCCGTTTGTGCCGACTCTTCAGCAAGGATGTCATGATTGGGATATCTCTCGCGAATCCTGGAAATAATCATCCCTTCAGAAAGCCGATCCTCTTGGGTGACAATGTTTATTTCCCCTTTATAGTTTATTGCATGTTTCTCATTGAGCCTGCCCTTCAAGAATATTCCTGCTTCTCTTGCTACCGCTATTATAAAATTAGTACTCTCATCCATAAACTAATAATTCCTATCGAGAGATATCTTCAATTCTGCACTACTCAAATTCGCACGTCAAAATTCTGAACTTTTTTGTCCTGGTAAAAGCTAGCTTTCTGTGTTCGCATTAGTTTCAGACTTCGTGCTTGGCCGATAGATTTTAATCAGCCCTGGCTCCATCCGGCATAACCATTACAAGCATACCGTAAGATTCTAAATATAAAAATATGGTGACGTATACCAAGCTTTCCGATTTTTTGAAAGCTGCATCTTTCTATTGCGTGACTCCGAAATTGGTGGTAATTACGCGTTCAATGTGATTTACTTAGGGCTAGGTTTTGCAAGCCGTTATTCTTCTTGATATGACATCTAACCGGGATATTGAACATGGTTGATACGATAAAACACACGGGGTCTTCGCCAAAACCCTACCAAGGCTTCGGTATTGCAGAATACGATCCCAAATCCATCAGGGAATCCAAAGGGCTCACATTAAGGGACATTTTCGAACGTACCCGGATCAGTGTAGCCACTCTTGCAGCCATTGAAAATGGAGAATTTCATCTGCTGCCGCCGCCCGTTTTTACGAGGTCCTTCATAAAAACATATGCAAAGACTGTTGGCATCGACAGCAATGTAATTCTCAGTCGTTATGATAAATACTTGGAAACACTCAATCCGACTCACCGGGATGTAAAAATCAAAGAAATCCCTAAGTCTGCAAGGCTGTTCTACAAGGCTTTCCTGTGGGCAGTATTGATTATTATTATCGTTGGTTTTGTCACTTTCTCGTTATCTCCATATGAAACAGCAATCGACGTCGTGAAAAATCAAATTCCCGAACAGGAATACAAATCAACCGGTTTAAAAACAACCGATGATATTGGAAAAGTCCCCAAGAGTGAAGCTCAGGTTCAGACAAACGCTGCTGCAAAACCTCAAGAAGCAGATGCCCAACCAATCGCTCCTCTGTCGCAGGCGCAACCAGCCCCCCGCGAAACTCAAGAGAAGGAGAAGGTAAAACAGGTAACACCTTCTGAGGAAATCAGTGAAAACCCAGGCGACACGGCCGAAACACATAAGATAACCATGGAAGCCAGAGAAATGACATGGCTAAAAATCACTGCAGATAATAATCAACCGTATGAAATTTTGCTGCAACCCGGTGAAAAAGTAGAGAGAGAAGCGTCGCGCTTTACTGTTGTTGTCGGCAACGCAGGCGGTATCGACATTACATTTCAAGGAAAATCTCTCGGCAATCTGGGTAAAGAAGGCCAAGTTGTGCACTTAACGCTCCCCTAATATTATAGGTTTGAGAACGGCGTCCTGGTGCTTTAGAATTGATAATCATCATCAAATGAGGTCACGTAAATATGTTTGGAATAGGCGTGCCTGAGTTAATTGTAATTCTCATCATTGTTCTCATCGTCTTCGGCGCCGGCAAACTTCCGGAAATCGGCGGCGCGATTGGAAAAAGTATAAAGAACTTTAAGAAATCCGTCCGCGAATCAGACGAGGACGACAAGGCGCAGGGCACTAAGAAAATCGACGAAAAGAAATAGAACAGAGCAGGTTAGAAAGGTTAAGGTTACCATAGGAATGTAAACATTTTCATAACCACTTTCTGCAAATGGATTAATTCGCATATACTGCCCATAAATATTGAGTTTATGTAAATATAACATAAGAAATTACAAAATTATCTTTACATTTTAGGGATGCTCGCAATGTTATAGCATCCACTACTCTTGTGCTGCTACATTTGGTGAAATGCAAAGTTTACGGACATGATTTATGGTATCTTAATAGTCAGGTTATCAACAGCCAACACACCGATTTTTTTAAAGACACTATAATCTAAGACGGTGTGTCGGTGAGATTTTCTTCATGAGCTTCTTCGGTATTTTTGCTTCATCCGCAAACATTGGCCAGTGCGCAACCGTATCAATAACCTGAGACAGAATTTCCTGAGCCCCTCTGATTCCATATTGTTTTGCCACGGCAAGGATATCCTGCCTTGTAAAGTCATCCCTCTTCCCGCTAATACTCATTTGATGACGGTTTGTCCAATTACCGGCGGGATTAAAGGCCCATACAACGTCAAAAGCCGCCGAAAGATGCCATACACCATTTTGGTCCATCAGAAATGAAATATTCCGTGTATGATCATCCTGATTCCTAGCCACAACATTAAATGCCATACGCCTGAACATTTCTTGCATGGTCGGGTATCCCAGATTCAACTGCTGGATGACTAACATCGCTTGTTCGTAGCCGTATTGCCCTGCCGCATTAAAATCGTAATGGGCAAGAGCGCATAAAGATTGCATATGTATTTTTTCGCCTTCATCGGTACGATCAAACCGACGGGTCATAAAATGTGCCCGCCCGTTCTCTTCCAGAAGACGACACGCTGTCATCGTGATGCCGGTTGCCACCGCCATCAGGTGGTAAGCATATTCGACCCGCCCAAATCCTTGAGGATCTCCTAGGGAAGCCTCATTGGCTCCATCGAACTTGAGAATCCACGGTTCAAAGCCTGGCGGCGGCGGAACCTGTCCAGAGCGGACCTCGTGCGTCTCGGGATCCCATGCAATTACCGCTTTGGCACGCTTCCCACCGGCAGACGTACCAACGCGGATGATTGTATCCAGGGCGTGTGTTCTTGTCCCTCTAAGATTTACGGCCCAGTCCGCTCGGTGCCGCAGAATATCGGCCGCCAGTTGCGTGAGTTCGGATACCTCGATCGGCTCTGATGTGCGCGCGTGACGTCCGATCGCCGGCTTGAACTCTAACGCACCCATACCTCGAACACCCATGTAACACAGCCTCTCTACCGGTGTAAATTCTTTCGGGCTGCGCCCTTGTCGGGCTAACCAGATATCAATTATGCTATTACCAAATGTGTCCGGCAGAGAATCGGCCAGCAAACCCGGTAGCCCGCGGAAGGTATCGCGATTCAGCGTCGGGAACGAAAACACGCCACTCCGGAGAGGCATAGTCAAGGGCGCGATTTCTAACCCTCCGTTAACAAAGCTGGGCTCATATTCAAAGCTACCATAGCCCCGGTCGTTATCCCACGCAACGGCACCCACTTTGCGCCCCCATAGGGTAACTGTCGCTACCTTGACGCTTCGTGTGCGTTCAGCCATGGCTATCCTTCCTCATGCTTTAGGTCTTGCCGCTTGCCGAAGGCTCGCAGACGTTGTCGCCCCCTGGACTTAGCAAGCTGCAAAGGGCTCAACCCTGTTTCCGGCAGGAAAGCATCTAGTTGATCCAAAAGCCCAAGCGTCCGCAAAACGCGAACAAAGTTTTCTAGGGTACACCCGCGTCCACCTTCCAGGCGCTGGACGACAATGCGCGCGACACCCGCCCTCCTCGCAAGATCCACCTGTGTGATATTACGGTTCAGCCTTTGGCGGCTAACACGCACGCCGATTTCAGACAGGATAGCCTTATCGCTCACATTCCCGAAATCCATGATTCACCTCATAAAAAGCTATGCTTGGGGGAATATATAACAGATAGTTTAATATATGTCAACTACAATGAATTATATTTAGTACATAATAAGCAATATTACCATTATATGCACTATATATAATGCAAATTACTTCAATAATTTATTCTGTCATCAGGTAGGAGGCGGGGTCACCCCCGCCGTCCTCCCACACCACCGGACATGCGGTTCCGCATCCGGCGGTTCATTGAACACCCTGGAGTCGTTGCATAGTATCGAGCAGCGAGACCAGACCTAAACGATCAAAGTAGGACTTCGGGAAAGCTTGGTTCATGTGACTTGCACCACTGTTCCACCACGGCCCGCGTTGGTTGAAGGCCGAGCGAAACGCCCGTTCTTCCGTCAGTCCTGCCTTCATCAGATTCGTGGCGCGAGTATAGGGGCGTTTCCACTGTCGCCATTGGCTGCATCGCAGTTTCCGCCTGATCCACCCATCCAACTCTTCCAGGGCGCCCTTGGTCTGGGTCAGCTTGAAGTACGCCGCCCATCCTCGGAACACCGGGTTGAGTTCTTCAATGGTGTGGGGCAGGCTTCGCCCTCTCGATCCTTTGAGCACGACCCGGATGTGATCCTCCAGCCGTTTGATGCTGGCTGGTGCAATCCGTAGTCTCGGGGCTTTATGCCAAGTAAGGCCGTAGCCCAGAAACTTCCTCTCCCATGGACGCGCTACCGCGCTTTTGGCCACATTGACCGTGAGCTTGAGCGTGTCCGCCAGAAACCGGGTGATGCTCGCCATGACCCGCTCCCCTGCCTGTCGGCTTCTGACATAGATATTGCAGTCGTCCGCATATCGGCAGAAGGCGTGGCCCCGGCTCTCCAGTTCCCGATCCAGTCCCGTCAGCAGGATGTTCGACAGCAGCGGGCTGAGTGGCCCACCTTGCGGAGTGCCTTCCGTCCTCGGGGAGATGATCCCCTCTGCCATCATGCCCGCTTCGAGGTACCGGCGGATGAGGCGCAGTACTCGCCCGTCTCCGATCTTCTTCGAGAGCTTCTCCATCAGAAGATCGTGATTGGCGCGGTCAAAGAATTTCTCCAAGTCCATGTCCACCACAAACCTGCGACCTTCGGCGACATACTGCTTGGCCGCCTTGACCGCTTGATGGGCGTTCCTCCCCGGTCGAAAGCCATAGCTCGATGCGGAGAAGTCGGCCTCGAAAATCGGCGAGAGCACCTGATGCAACGCTTGCTGGATCAGTCGATCCGTCAGCGTCGGAATGCCGAGTGTCCTTACCCCGCCTTGCGGCTTCGGTATGTCCACCCGACGTACCGGCGAGGGAATGTAGCTCCCCGCCAGCAGTTTGGCCCTGATCGTCGGCCAGTGTTGCTTGAGGTGGTCTTTAAACTCGGCTATGCCGATGCCATCGACTCCGGCAGCGCCTTTGTTCTCAACCACCCGCTGATAGGCGAGCTTCAGGTTACCGCGTTCGCACGCGGTGTCCATCAGCACGCTTGTCTGCTCCAACTCCGCTTTCGTCCGCCGGTGGGTCGTCACGTCAGCCTCGACGCCAGGCAAGGCCATACCGGCGTTCCGCGCCGGCAACTCCTTGTCGGTAACCACTTGCTGTGGTGCTTCTGTCTTCATCAACTGTCCGTGTGGTCCCGCCGCCTACTTGCGGCTTTCAATGTTCGGCCCTTCAGCCCAGATTGGCGCCTAATATGGCCTCTGCTGACTTCTGCATGAGCCTCCCGACACCTCTCGATGACGGTAGCACTAAGGTCGCCCCTGGCACCCATGCAGCTCTCCCCGGGTATGATGCACCCACCTTCACGCTTATGCCTGTCGGATATACGCTACGGCGTCCCGTGCAAGTTTCGGGCTTTGACGATATTGGCCGCCTTACCCCGCCGTGCCGCCTCTTATCCGCTTCCTCTTCGTCAGGCCAGCGCTTTGCCTTCGGCTTCCTCCAGATTCGCAGTCGCCCGCGACACCCTTGCCGTTCGGCTAACTCTTCCCCTTGCCGGGCGAGTAGAGGACTTACACCTCCAAGTGAGTGCGCCCTGCCGGGCGCACCAAAAAAAAAAGATGCAAGCTTAGTTGCTTACATCTTTTTCATTTACAATATTATAATAGGTATAACTCAGAAAGGAACATCGTCTGGCGCTGATTCGGAGCCTGCTGAACCGAGCGTCTGATCATCAACGGCGGCATCCTGGCTCCGCATCTGCCCTTTTGAATCCAGCATTTGCATGTTTGACGCAACAATCTCCGTAGTGGATCGTTTTACCCCGTCTTTATCTTCCCAGGAACGCGTCTGAATTCGGCCTTCAACAAATACCAATTTCCCCTTGGAAAGATAATTGCTGCAGATTTCGGCCAACTTGCCATAGGTTACTATCCTGTGCCATTCCGTTCTCTGAATTTTTTCTCCGTTCTTGTCTTTCCACTGAAGATCTGTTGCCAAACGAAAATTGACCACCATAGTACCATCAGGTGTGTATCTTACCTCAGGATCCGCTCCCAACCTGCCTATTAATAATGCCTTGTTAACCATTATTCCCCCCTCCTTCCTCTTTCTTGTGAAATGCCAAAAGAGTTCGTCACTGACAAAATGCATTTCGGCTATACATTAGATTTTACAATCGCACAACATAAATGATTGACCTGTATTATTTGTTCTAACCTGTACTTAACTTGACAGTCAGTTCCCAATTAAGTCTTGTCTTGATTACCGCTAACACTTATCAATGAATCCTATTTGACCAAGATTTAGGCCGTTCTTTATTGAAAGCGAGATCTTGGGGGAAAGCGTTTGTGCGGCAGCTTTCCCCCGAAAATTAATTAACGCACTACATAAGTGTACTCCTTCTTTTTAAGACGTGGAATAGCCAGATGAGGTTTTAAAATTTCCCCTGCGTGCTCTATGTGGTCTCGCACGGGGAGCGGTAAACCTGCCGCAGTGCCAGTCACCGACCGCCGAGTTCCTCCTCCAGTTGCCCGACGACATCTCTGACGAAATCGTGAAATCCCCAGCCGATACCATCGGACATCTGCTCCACTCTCGCCAACCGGTCGCGGAACTGTGGATATATTCCCCGCGCCTTGCCGCGCAACAGGGTGGCCAGTTCGTCCAGCGCCGACTCCACGCTGCTGTAGAACCGCTCGTCAATGTCCCCATACTCGGCGGTGAATCTCGTACCGTTCTCCACATAGGTCATCAGCAGTTCCACCGTGCCGGGGAGGTTGCCCGTGGCCTTGCGGTAGTCGCGGATGGCCTTGCGCGCCTCTACTAGCTTCAGCTTGCCATCGCCTCGTGCGGGAAAGAACTGCTCCACGATCTTGCGCCGATACTTTTCCAAGACATCTCCATCGCCATCTCCGGTCTTACTGCGGGCATGGATAAAGTCGCGGTTCACCCCGGCAGCTTCGTACAGGTCTTTCAATAGTGCGAGCAGCGCGGGCTTGTCCCAGGCGGTGAGGTGTTGGCGGACGGTGCTCCAGCCGCCAGGCTTTTTGGTTGCGTTTGTCATGGTTTGTATGGTCCAGGTTGAACGCGTTTCAAGGGGGGCAATGATTCGGGCGAAACGATCAGGGTAATGCTGCGCGCCTGCCCAGGAACGCGCTGAATGAAGCCCCGCCGTTCCAGCGTGAGCACCATCGAATGCACGCTCGGCGGCGTGATCTGAAAAAACCGCTGCATGTCTGCTTCAGCCGGAGCGCAACCGTTCACGATGCTGTATTGATGGATGTAGGCCAGGAACTGGCCCTGTCGTTCGGTGTAAGTCGGGTTCATAAAGGTTTGTGGCTGATCGACATTGACTCCACTCCTGACTCACGCCTCCGCCGGAACCGGCTTGTCCTCACCCCGCACATAATAGGGACAACAGCGCCCATTTAATTCTTGACCGCGAATAAAAAAGGGTCGCTGTCCCTAATAACCAGCAATGCATTTGGCACGAGACTCACCTCCACAAAAAACCCCGATCTCTTCGTTATAGAGAAAAGAGGTTTTTGAAATCAGCCCATATTGTTCTCATGTAAGGTTGAATGGATCAGGAATATAATCGCTATTGTTTAAGACGAGACGTGCACTTGATTATCACGCTTTGCAAAAGAAATCTATTATAAATAGGAAAAACAGATGTGTGAGAGTTTCAGGAAGCACGCCTTAGGCAAATATGAATGAATCGGATAGTCTAAAGCCTCTCTTTCATGATATGGCCTGGGTGAATCATCTTCTTCCACCCTGAAAGTCGCTTACCGGCAAGCTTCGAAAGTTAAGCAGTAGAGCTTTCCTCTCTATTGCGCACATTTTACAGCCAATAATTCATGCCGAGTGATTTTAGGTTTTTAGCAAATTTTCGGTCAAATGTAACGATTGCGGATTTTCTGATTTTACTGACCGAGGCAATGACAGCATCGCCGAAATCAGGGATCGGATCGGGCCAGCAGGACAACACCACAGTAAAATCGATTTCATGAATAACCTCGATACCAGGCATATCCACTAAATCGGTAATTATCCCCCTGATCTCCTTTTTCGGGACGTGGTAGACCCTGTCCATTACATAGATGAATTCGGTTAAGACATACTGATGGCATAGGATCAGCGCCTTCAGATTTGCTGCCGATTCAAAAAGAGGGGCAATCTTCTGCTGTTGATCTGGATTCCGATCTGTTACAAAGGAAATCAAGGCATTGGTATCTATGATATATTTCTTCACCGATATTTCTCCACACGGAGATTCCGTGCAACCTCAATGTCACCGGCGATGTTTCCTGGACCCGTTTTAATTGTGTTTCGGTATTTAAGGAAATTCTGCTTGACTGGCGAAACAACGATTCTTCCTCTCTCCACCTTCCAATCCAGGGCATCCTTAACGGAAAGACCAATATTTTCGCGAATGGCCTTTGGAATGGTCGTTTGATACTTAGACGTAATAATCGATTGCATACCGTCACCCTCCTCATGATGTATTTCCTTACGATATTATCGTAATGTAAGGAATTACGTATGTCAAGAAAAATGGCGATGAAAAACCTAACTGACCATCAAGGCAGTAAACACAGTAAGAATAGCAGATTTCTGGCAAGGAATTTACTGATGTAATCTGAGGAGTATTGTTTGAAAGGTTGGATATCCGTTATAATCGCTGGATACTTTATTACAAGGAAGAAAGCCGGATTTTATATGAACAGAAAATGAACTGTCCCACCTTTGCATGTTTCTACCCGTTATCAATGAACTAATCCCATTATCGGAACTGGCGACTTGAGTTCGTAAATTTTCTTCATGCTGACATAGCACAACAATCTTTTTTCTCTCGATAGTAGCTTGCCCAAAGGAATTTAACCACAAAACGCCAAAAGAGTTCGTCACTGATAAAATGCGTTTCGGCTACACATTAGATTTTACAATCACACAACATAAATACGCGAAAAACAGTATTTGACAAGAAATTAATGAGGAAGAAACATTTGTTCTTTCCTCATTAATTATGCAATATTCAATCGCTTAACAGGGCAACACTGAAAATCATTATAAATTATTACCGATATCTACGATAATTCAGAATATGTCCCGTATACTTCCAGTTTATGGCTACATTGCCTTCACAGGGATATCACTATCGATTATCGTCCCGTTACCAAGCTGACCATAGAGATTGTACCCCCACGTCCAGACCGTGCTGTCGATCTTCAGAGTAACAGTATCGTAAACGCCTGCAGCAACGGCCTCGACACCAGACATTCCGCTTGCTTGCACAGGGGTAACGCTGCCTGTCGTAGTCCCATTGCCAAGCTGACCATTGCCATTACCTCCCCACGTCCAGACCGTGCCATCAGTCTTCATAGCGACAGCGTGGTCGGAGCCTGCGGCTATGCCTATTGCGCCCGCGCCGACCATTCCGCTTACCTCCACAGGGCTCCAAACGTCGGTCGTAGCTCCATCACCGATCTGACCAACATTATTGTACCCCCATGCCCAGACTGAGCTGTTGAGCGCGTCCTCCCGCAAGGCGACAGTGAATGCGTTGCCTGCGGCAATGGCTATTACGGGAGCCAACCCAGGGACCGGCACCGGGATATTACTATCAGTCGTAGTTCCGTTACCAAGCTGCCCATTAGTGTTACTTCCCCATGTCCAGACTGTGCCGCCGCTGCTGTTCATGAGAGCAACTGCATGGTTGTACCCTGCTGCAACGCCTGTTACGTTCGACAGTCCTGACGTTACGCTCACCTGCACAGGGATATTACTATCGGTTCCCGTATTACCGTTACCAAGTTGACCATTGCTATTATACCCCCACGTCCAGACCGTGCCGTCATTTTTCAGTGCGACAGTGAATCTATAGCCTGCGGCGATGGCTGTCATGCCTGACAGTCCGCCCACCTGCACAGGGCTATGACTATCAGGCCCAGGCCCGTTACCAAGCTGACCATTACTATTACTTCCCCACGTCCAGACCGTGCCGTCATTCTTCAGGGCAACAGTATGGTCATAGCCTGCTGCAACGGCTGTCATGCCTGACAGTCCGCCCAGCTGCGCAGGGGTATCACTATTAGTCGTATTCCCGTTACCAAGCTGACCATTGCTATTATACCCCCACGTCCAGACCGTGCCGTCGCTCCTAAGGTAAACGGTGTGATATGACGTCGACACCGCACCGCTCCCAAAACCGCTGAAGCTGAAACCGCTCCCACTTAGGCCATAGATATAGGCGCTCCGGTTTATCGGTCTAAAGGTGTATGCTGCAAGTGAAGGGGTAATAACGTATGAGCTGTAGTTCGATACATCAAAGCTATAATTACCATGACTATCTGTAGTCACGACCCCCGAACCATCGCCGGAAAGAGTTACTGTTACACCTGAGAGCGGTGAGCCGCCTGATGTGATCACACCAGAAATCGTAAATGTCTCGGAGCTCAACAAGTCGCCACATCCTGAAAGCATAACTATTGTAACCATACTTAATAATAAAACCAACATCGCTACAGAAAACTTCATATGTTCTACCTTGCTATAATTCTTCATACTACCTCCGGCAGGATTCAATCTTCTTTAAGTAACATAAATTTTCTAATGTAATTGAAATATTTTTGATTACCTTACCTTAATTCGCCAATCTCGCGCAGTCGTAGATGTCCTCATAATGTTCATCTTCTGCCACTTCTTCCTCTTCCTGTCCATGAATTTATGACTTTTCTTATCTAAAGAAAATTGACAGTCCTACGATGGCAAAATGACTGTCAATCCCATAGTTTGGTGTTCTGGTATACGCGTTAGACATGTGGCGAAGCCTGTATCCAATGTTAAGGGCTATGTCTTTAGTGAAGAAGAAATAAGACCCTGCGCCGGCAGTGCATGAGAATATAAATCCTTTTGCTTGTGTCTCTGTTTCCAAATTGAAATAGTGGGGACCTACCACGCCTAGAATATAAGGGGAGAACCTTTCTGTCAGCGGATAAGAATACTGAACCCCGAGACCGATGCCAAACTCTATGTCCTTTTCAGGTTCCGTAACATAATTTAATTGAGGTTCAAGTATTAAAGAAATAGTTCCTTTATGGCCAGCTAGACTCGAGAAGAAGACTTTTGCATCAATCCCAATGCGTAAGATAAAAGGAATCACCTGATAGCTTCCTTCGTAAACTGAGCCTTTTCCATATCCGGAAATAAGCCCTAACTCAGAAATTAAAGGTGTCCTGGACGTTTCTCCTTTGTCTGATTTTTCGTCAGCAAGACCTATTGTCGGAATTACAATAAGAGCGTGACTAAATACAATCAGAAACGCAAACAGTCTGAATTTACCTGCAACTATTGTCATGATCGTGATATCCATTCAACACAAAGGGTGACTCTGCCCTCCCAGAACATATATCACATGTTAAGTTAGAATTCTGCCATGACATTTATCTTTTTTTGTGTTACTACAAAGAAACTATTATTAGGCATAATACTTAATTATTTTTTGTCGGGGCTTTTAAAAGTGTCCATTCTTATCAGTTTGACTGACAGGAAAAATCTTATGGGCCGTTGAAAAATTGTAAGATTGCAACATACATTTGCTCTTAGTGATAAGTGTTTGGTACGATTTTCCCGTGTTTCATGTTATTTCTGAAGAAAGACTGGAATAGTGTCTGACGTGTTAATTGAATGATTTGCAGTATGGCAGTTATAAGCATAAAACGTCATTACTTGAAGATAGTAACAGTCGTGAATATTACCATCGGGTTATTACTACTTGCTTCTCTGGTTTTTTTTGCGAGGAATATCATAACGGTGGTTCAAAAAAAAGATGTGAAACCTCTTTCAACTGCCCCGATCGAATCCGGCAAACATGAAAATAAAAGTTTTCAGGAATATGAAGCGCTCCTTCAAATCAACCCGTTTGGCGTATCTGCTGGTTCGGTAAAGCAAGGTCCTTCCCATGGAGACCAAGCAGCATTTTCTGATATTAGGCTCGTGGGAACAATTTCTGGAAGTGATAAAAACGGCTATGCCGTTTTTATTGGCGGTGATGGAAAACAATCAATGTTCAAGACTGGAGAGATGGTATTCGGGTTGGGAAAGCTTAAAACGGTTGAAAAAGACAGCATATTCATTCAGAAAAATGGGAAAATGATGAAAATTAGTATGGCCGATCAGCTGACCTTAAACGATATGCAGGCTACCAAGGGTACTACAGGAATAACCGGACCAGTGCGATCTGTCGGGACAGGGGAGTATATCATAGACCAAAAGGCGACACTAGTTGCTTTGGATAATCCTGCTAAGATCATGACTGATGCAAAGTTTATCCCTAACATGGTAAAGGGTAAGCTAGATGGGTTCATTCTGCAGGGAGTAAGAAAAGATGGTTTCTACGATAACTTGGGTATGAAGAATGGCGATATCCTTTTGCGGATCAATGACTCCAACATTTCAAATCCAGAGAATGCACTTCAGACATTTATGGCCTTGAAGGGGATGGATAAAGTACAATTAGACATAATCAGAAACGGTAACAGGGTGACTCTCAATTATCAAATCAGATGAGGAAGACCGGTAAACTATGTATAACGTGTTAGTTAAAAGACTCTCAATGCTAATTTTTCTTGTGTGTGTTTTGACAATATCAGCCGATACCATGGCGGCATTTAAGATGGACAGCATGGTGGAATTCAACTTTGTAGATGTCGATCTACCAGTCATCACAAAATTTGTGAGTGAAATAACCCACAAAAATTTCATTCTCGATGAGCGTGTAAAAGGAAAGATAACGATAATTACACCTACGAAACTGAGTGTATCGGATACATTCAATCTCTTCACTGCTGTTCTGGAAATGAAAGGGTTTACTGTTATTCCTTCAGGCGTAGACGCTTATTCCATTATTCCCACTTCGGAGGCAAAACAGAAAGGGTTAAAATTTGATAAAGAGAAGCGGCCCGTCAATGCAAGCTATGCGGCCCAATTGATTCCACTGAAATATGTTTCAGCGGCAGAAGTAATGAAATTAGTCCACCCGATCATATCGAAAGATGGATACATATCGGTATTCGGTCCGGGTAATCTGCTCTTAGTTATTGACTCAGGTGTAAATATTGCAAATGTCGTGTCAGTCATCGATGCCATTGATAAACCATTAGAGAACCGGGGATCGATTAACATCTATTTCCTTGAAAACGCTGATGCAACCGAACTGTCAAAAGTGATGGAAACACTCACTAAATCGGCGCAGGCACAGCCTCAGAAGCAGCCCCCAGTTGCCTCAGCATTTGAGTCCGTAAGCGGGATTACAATAACGCCGGACAAGGCCTCCAATGCCCTCATTATTGTTGCATCCCCTTCCGACTATCAGAATATATTGCCGATCATCAAAAAACTGGATAAGCGGCGGCGGCAGGTATTTGTTGAGGTCATGATTGCAGAGATATCTTTGAATAAACTCATTCAACTTGGCACGCAATGGCGGGCTGCTGTACAGTCGGGTGGAGCGCCGGTAGTTGTTGCAGGTGTCGGAAGCGTAGACACAAGCACAATCAGCTCTATCATCACCGGTCTGACAGGGCTTACCATCGGAGGCCTGGGCAATTATTATACCATACCACAGACCATGATTCCTGGGGCGACATCGAATGTGACAGCTCCCGGTATTGCGGTACTCTTTAGTTTGAGTGATTTCAGGGATGCCCTAAACGTCCTTTCAACTCCGCAGATATTAACATCAGACAACAAAGAGGCGCAAATTCTCGTTGGCCAGAATGTCCCTTTTATTGCATCAAGACAACAGGACATCACGACTGCGAATACAGTGCTTAACAACATCACCAGGCAGGATGTAGGCATTACGCTGAAGATCACCCCCCAGATTTCTGAGAGTGAATACGTAAAGATGGATATATATCAGGAGGTCTCTGCACTCATCGGGGGGCAGTCGGATAATATTTTGACCACTGTCGGTCCGACGATTACCAAGAGATCGACAAAAACATCGGTGGTCGTTAAAGATAAACAAACTGTCGTAATTGGTGGGCTCATGCAAGATAGCGAAGAAGAGACAACGACGAAGGCACCTTTCTTCGGTGACATTCCCCTGATCGGATGGCTTTTTAAATACAAGACGACCCAGAAGACTAAGACCAACCTCTTAGTATTTTTGACACCTCATATAGTTACAGAAGCAGCTAACTTGGGCCAGCTTTCCAGAGATAAGCTAAATGACTTTACCCAAAAAGAGAAACTTTATATTGAAGGAGAGCTGATCGTGACATTCAAAAGCGGCGTGACAGAGGAAGCAGCGAAGACTATTGTTATTCGTCAGAAGGCTGCGATTATGAAAATTGTCAAGGAGAACACATATCGCATTAAGCTAAAAGAGGGGATAAGCCTGGAAGAGGCTGCCAATCAATTCTCAGCGTTGCCGGAGGTACAGAAGGCCGAACCCATTAATCTTATTCAAATGCAGTAGTGAAGGTAAATTATCGCGACCCTCTATTCCTTCAAGTGCAGCGAGTAAAACTTCTGTAAAGCCAAATGTCCAACCTGCTGCAGTCTTACCTGTTGAAGATAAAAACCTTAAGGGTCAAACTAAAGAGTTTGCTCCTGCTGCCCCGTGAAGGGTTACAAAAAATGGCAAATATGCCATTCAGATAATAGCTTATCCTGAGGCAGAAAAGAAAGATGCGATGGTGTTTGTAGAGGATCTGATAAAAACACAACTAGATATTTACATAGAAAGAGTTAAAGCGCGGAAACGGGATGTTTAGTATAGAATATTGATCGGACATTTTACCAGCATTGAAGATGCCTGCCACTATATGGAGAAAAAGAAAATTTTAGAAGCGCATTCCGGAAGTTTTGTCCAACTGAAATCTGAAGGACGATTATCAAAGCTGAAACCGGAAGAATAAGAAAGATGTGGATAAGACCTGGAATCAGGTGTGTCTTTTAGTGATGATGGAAATGATAAATGACGCGATCAATATTGGACATGGTACTAAACGAAACAATAGGAGGATTATTGAAGGAGATATGGAACTCGTAGAAACCATCAAGGATGATGATGTAGATATTTCTCTGATGCAAGAGATCCCGTTCTCATTCTCCAGGAATAATCTTATCCTTCCGCTGAAGAAGCTGGGGGGTTATCTTGTAGCAGCCGTTGCAGATGACAAGGGAGTCTTTGCCGTTTCTGAACTTGCAAAAAAATATGATCTAAAGCCGCGTCCCATTAAAGTGGAAAAGGGGATTCTTGTCGATGCCATAAGCCGTTTTTATGGTCAGCTAGGCACTGCTGTGGAAGTTATGGACAACATATCAGGTGATGATCTCTCATCAGTTGCCACCGAATTTGAAAAACCAAAGGATCTTCTTGAACTGATTGAAGATGCACCGATCATAAGGCTTCTTAACGCCCTTTTCCAGCAAGCCGCCAAGGAAAGGGCCAGTGATATCCACATTGAGCCGTATGAAAAGGAGCTTGAAGTTCGCATGCGGGTTGATGGTATCCTGCGCAAGGTCTTGAGCCCTCCGAAGATCATTCAGGATGCTTTGATAAGCAGGGTGAAAATCATGGCCAGTATGGATATTGCCGAGAAGAGACTTCCCCAGGATGGCCGTATACAGATTCTCATCGGGGGGGAAAATATCGACCTCAGAGTATCAACCGTTCCAACCGTTTTCGGCGAACGCGCCGTCCTTAGGTTGTTGCATAGAAAGCAAGGCCTGATAGGCCTTGCCGAAATGGGATTTGATGAAAATGAAAGGGTGTCCTTTGAGAATCTTTTAGCAAGGACAAGCGGTATTATTCTTGTCACGGGTCCCACAGGAAGTGGTAAGACGACGACTCTCTATGCGGCACTGAACCGAATTTACACAGAAGAGAAAAACATCGTCACGATAGAAGACCCCGTCGAATACCAACTGAAGGGCATCGGACAGATACATGTCAATCCCAAAATTGGACTTTCGTTTGCATCCGGTCTCCGATCCATTTTGCGGCAGGATCCAGATATCATCATGGTCGGTGAGATAAGGGATTATGAAACAGCAGAGATTGCCATTCAGGCCTCTCTGACAGGTCACCTTGTGCTGAGTACTTTACACACCATTGATGCGTCTTCTGCCGTGATACGGTTGGTCGATATGGGCGTAGAGCCCTTCCTCGTCGCATCGTCCCTCTCTGCCGTCCTTGCCCAGAGGCTTGTCAGGACACTTTGCCCGCACTGTAGGGAGGAATACACGGCAACAGGCGCAGATTGGGTATATCTGTCCGCCAACGTGTCAACATTATACAGGGGGAAAGGATGTTCACATTGCAGAGAAAGTGGATATTTGGGGAGGACGGGGATATATGAACTCCTGGTTGTTGATGCTGAAATCAGACAGATGATATCGGGTAGAGTCAGTGCGCAGGATATAAAAAATTATGCTGTTGAAAAGCACATGAAAACCCTCTTCACAGATGGTCTCGATAAGGTCATACGCGGGGTTACGACTCTTCAGGAAATTTTACGAGTGACGCAGAAGGATTATGCCGATATTTCATTATAAAGGTTATGCCGCAGATGGCACAGAGGAACGAGGCTCCATCGAGGCTCCGACGCTGCGTGACGCGATCTCTCAGGTTAAGGCAAGAAAAGTCCTGCCCACGGATGTCGTTGAATCTGCTACGAAGAAAAAAAAGGGGGTATTCCGGGGAAGAGATGAAACATTTCTGCCAAATATGACCCGTCAGCTTTCCATCCTCATTTCCTCCGGTGTGCCTTTGATGGACGCTTTGCGGAGTCTTTCCGATGAGTATCAGGGATATTACAGGGAGATTTTAATAGCAATAAAAGAGCAACTCTCAGGTGGTGCAAGTTTGTACAAGGCATTGCAGGAGTATGGTCATATTTTTTCCGGCCACTACATTCATATGATACAGGCTGGTGAAGCAAGCGGGGCGTTAGACATCGTCCTTGCCAAGCTTGCCGATTTCCTTGAACATCAAAGCGTTGTGAGATCAAAGATACGCTCATCCATGATTTACCCCATACTGATGGCGGGAGTAAGTATAATAGTCCTCTCATTTCTCTTTACCTTCGTCATACCTAAGCTTGTCAGGATATTTGCGGATACGAAAAGTACACTCCCATTTATAACAATGATCCTCATATCGATAAGCAATGCCTTTGCTAAATACTGGTGGGCCATAATTGGTATTTTGGCCGTCAGCGTCATGTCCGTGAGGAAGTACATCAGTAAAAACAGGGAAAGGGTAGACAGGCTTATCCTCAAACTGCCTGGTGGCATTATGCAGAGTCTCTATTATGCAAGATTTGCACGATCCATGGAGGTTCTCATCAGCGGTGGACTGCCGGTGTTAGCAGCACTGAAGCTGTCAGCTGCTGCTATAGGGAACAGGGCCTTGGAAGCCAACATTTTTTATGCAGGAGAAAAAGTTGCAGAGGGGCAGACGGTTGCATCATCGCTAGAGGGTTTTCCATCCGTGTTTGTGCAGCTTGTAGCTACCGGTGAAAAGACGGGGAAACTGGCTCAAACACTGGAAAAAGCGGCATCATCTTATGAAGAAGAGTTTATTAGGAAGGTTGACAGAACCATCTCGATCTTCGAGCCGGTTATGATAATATTTATGGCCCTCATAGTTTGTTTTATTGTACTGGCAGTATTGCTGCCTATCTTCCAATTAAATCAGTTGGTGAAGTAGAGGGCATAAGACAAGCGTTTCGCCTGTCTCATGAAATAAAAACAGGAGAAAAAGCATGAAAGCTGTGTATTCTCGCAAAGAAGGTTTCACCCTGCTTGAAATCATCGTTGTTGTTTTCATCCTGAGCATATTAGTTGCCCTGGTAGCGCCAAGGATTATCGGGCGTACAGATGATGCCCGTATCACAGATGCCAAGCTTCAGATAAAAAATTTCGAGATAGCCTTGAAATTATTCAAGCTCGATAACGGCTTTTATCCCGATACCCAGCAGGGTTTAGAGGCCCTGATCGAGAAGCCGACAGTGGGGCAGATCCCACCCAAATACCGAGACGGCGGCTATTTGGAGCAGAAGAAGATCCCATTGGACCCATGGGGCAATCCCTATATATATCTGTGTCCCGGGCTACATGGGGATTTCGATATTATCAGTTATGGAGCCGATGGCAAGGAAGGTGGAGAGGGCAAGGATGCTGACATTAAGAATTGGGATCTGCAGTAATAAAGCATTTACCCTCTTAGAACTAATTGTCGTTATTTTTGTTGTCTCAGTTGTTCTTGCCGTCTCTTTTCCAACTTTTACACTTCAGAAGGATGGGAAGCTAAAGTCTGAAGCAGGTCATATTGCGTCGACCCTGAGATATCTCAATGACAGCGCCATATCCACAAAAGAAACCTATATTGTAAATATAAATTTTAATGAAAAGACAATGCACTACAAAGGACCTGACGGCGAAAAAATGGAAAGAATTGACACTCTGTCCCATATTACAACGCAAGCGAAGGGGAATATCTCCAGTGGTGAAGTGACGGTTTTTTTGAGTCCAGTAGGGGCGGGAGAGAATTTCTCGGTTCATTTAACTGGCATCGAATCGTCCATGGCAGTTGTCTTTAACGCCCTAAGCGGTAGGGTGAAGGTATTAGCAAATGAGGGGATTTAGGATCTTCGTAATGTCATTGCGAAAAGCTTCTGTGAGGTGGCAATCCTTTATTAAAAGGCAAAAAAGGGGCTTTACGCTTCTGGAGGTTATGATAAGCCTCGCCATTGTTGGGGGGCTACTGATCACCTTGCTATACACCCTAAGCTATAACCTGGGGATAAATCAGAGGCAGTTTGCTGTAACGAACATTACAAATCTTGCAAAGGAAAAGATCGAGGAAATGGAGGAAAATCCACAGGAAAACAAGGGTCGTTTCCCGGAGCCCTATGATACGCTGAAATATGAAACGAAGGTCAAGGATTCACCTTTTAACGGGATGTCCGAAATTATAGTCGTTGTTGGCAATGAAAAGGAAAGTATAACTTTATCGGAGTTGGTTCGGAAACAAATATGATACCTTCGAAATATTGCATAAAAAAGAGAGAGCTTCAAGAAAGAAGTAGGGGCTTTACGCTAATTGAGATTCTAACTGCGATTGCCATCATGGCCATGGTACTTATTACGCTTTACAGCACTTTTATATTAGCTAACAGGGCATTGTTCAATGTGGATCAATCTCTTGTAAAGCTCCAGGAGTCCCGTGCCTTGGTTGACACTTTAAAAAGGGAGATTGAAGCTGCTTTTTATTCAAAGGATAATTCTTATTGTGTCTTTAAAATGGATGATAGGGATTTTTATGGACGGCAGGCCTCATCTCTCACCGTGACCTCGTCATCTCCTTTAATTAAAGGACTTGCAAATATCAACTATGCCGTTGAGGAAAGAAACGGCATCTTGGTAATCACGAAGAGTATGGTATCTGCATTGTCTCAGTCAGCTGAAAACAATAGGATGGATCTATTGGAAGACATCGAAACCTTCACACTGCAAGCGAAGTACCAGAATGCATGGGTAAAAACATGGGACAGCTCCCTCTCAAAGATTGCACCCGAAGCGGTGAAGATAATATTGACCATACGTATGAAAAACAGAGAGGGAGAAGACAAGGATGCCATGCCTTATTCTATCTTTGAAACGGCCAAAGTGAGGATTGGAACAGCCATATGAACAGGTCTCAGAGGGGAATGGCACTTGTAATCGTACTGATGATCATGGCAATAATGACGGCCATGGTGGTCGAGTTTGCTAGTGCGACGTATACGGCAAATGCGTCGCTATACAACTGGAGAGATGTCCAGAGCCTGTCCCTTGCTGCCAAGTCAGGAATAAACCTTGCGATAAAAATGGCTTCAGATAACTATGAACGCTACTCATACACCTACCCCGGAACCGTTTCGGTACCCGTTGCCAATGTCCTAGAGAATTTTGAAGGGAATGTGATGGTCAAGGTTGAAGATGAAAACGCAAAATTCAACCTCAACTCACTAGTTTTACCAAATGGCACTTTGAACAATGCGGCCTACGAATCCCTCAAAAGACTTCTTGTACAACTGGAACTTGATGAACAAATTGCTGACAAGATTGCCGACTGGATAAATCGCAATAGAAAGACGGGACTCGGCATTTTGGAAGTAAGCGCAAAGAATGCCTATATGAACAGTGTAGATGAACTTTGGTTAATCGCAGATTCCAAGGCGTGTGAGAAGTTGGTCCCCCTTGTAACAGTTTACGGTGTTGGTGCCGTATATGCGAACATCATCAACATTAATACCGCTTCCACGCCTGTGTTGATGGCTTTAGACGATACAATGACCAGCGTGCTTGCCGAAAGAATCGTTAATTATAGATCTGTCGAACCTTTTCAGAAAACCAGTGATATAGTCAAGGTGGCAGGTTTCGAAGGACAGTTAGGGCAGTCCCTTATGGGTAAGATTGCGGTAAAGGCTTCGAAGTTACGCATAACTTCCGAGGCATCACAAGACCGGTTAAAGCGTATTATAGACTGCGTCGTGGAAAATAGTGCGGCAGGCTTCACAGTCAGGTACTGGCAGGAGACGTAGTGAAAAAAATAGGTGTCATTGATATCCATACGAACAGTCCCATGTGCGGACCGCACCTTTCGTCTCAAGAGACTAACCAGTATGTGGCCGATCAATCCCTTATGCATCTCTTTAAAATAACCGGGGATGGATATACCTACGAAACGACGCTGGACTATGTATCGCAGAATGATTGGATGGGTATAGATGAGTTTTATGTAAGTATACCCGCCTCCGTCCTGAATTTCAGAATCTTGAATTTCCCGTTCTCAGATAGGGAAAAAATAACGAAAGCCATTCCTCTTGAGCTGGATAATTACATCATAAACGGCCCTGAAGAGATTATTTTTGATAGTATCATTATGGGTGGTGATGACTCTTCCGTTGAAGTTCTTGTGGCTTACGCCAGGAAGGATATCCTTAATCACATTCTTACGGAACTCGCCCGTAATAACATTGACCCGCGGGTCATCACATCTATCGACCTCCGGATAGTTGTCAAAGCAGGGGAAGATCCAGACAAGGAGGGATTTCGGGTATCAATAGCCGAACATCTAATCGGTCTTCAAAAATGGGATCAGGACCAGCGTATCATTGCAGCAGAGAACGAACTCGCTAAACCTACCATCAATCTCAGAATCGGGCAATTTGCCTACAAGAAGGATGCCGAAAGAACACGAAAAGCTTTAAGGATAACGGTTGTCCTTGCCTTCCTGTTGGCGTTTTTCGTACATGCGAGTATAATGTTCCAGGCAATCATGATAAAAAAAGACCTGATTACAATAACAAGTGCTATGCGTGGTTCGTATAGCAGCCTTTTCCCGAGCGATAAGAAGACTATCGATGTACTGAACCAGTTGAAATCTCATATCAGGGAAATTGAAGAAAAGAGTGACACACTGACGGGTATTACCACTCTTCAGTTTCTAATGGATTTATCAAAGAGAAGGGAGTCGCACACTGTCTATACTGATATTCAAATTGAAAAGGGGTTGATTAAAATGAAGGCGGAGACCAGTTCCATGGATGATCTTTCAAAGATTGAAATGAAACTTTCTGAATTTCTGCAGGACGTATCTATTTCTGATGTTAAGACGTCGGCGCATGGGAAGATTCTTTTTACCGTCATTGCCAAGGGACAATCATTATGAAATTCGATTCTGCTTTTACCTTAATCCGTGATTATTGGCAAGACCGGGCATCCCGCAAAAAGATGGTTATTGCGGTGGTGCTGATCGGGCTCTATATACTGATCATCCCCAATCTGCTTTGGGATAGGGCAGCAGAAAAAGAATTATCAGCATTGACGGCGAAGTATCATGAATTTTCCACCTTAACCCAAAAATACAGATCGCTCAGGGCGAGTGTCAACGCTACAGAACAGAAAAAAACTCTCACAAAAACAAACAGCATAAATCAGGCAATAGGAGATATTTCTCTTTCGCTTGGGATCAAGGAGAAAATGAAATCCATTAAATTGACGGGAACGAAGAAGATCATGGATCAGATGAGTGAAGAGTCAGCGGAAATACAGATGGAAAAGCTGAACATGAGCGAATTGGTTCACCTGTTTTATAAGATTGAAAATGCTCCCATGATTTTAGCCGTAAAAAGAGTGGTTATAAAAAAGTCCTTTGAAAATCCTGAACTGCTTGACGCCACAATGGCAGTATCACTCTTCGGCAGTCCTCAGATACAGTAGTGTAGTTTCGACCACCCCTATGTCATCTCGACAGAAACGAAAGTAAATAATTCAAAGCCGATAGGACAATCCATCCATAGGACAGGTGTATCGCCTGACACATATAAGTCAAGGGGGTCTTATATCAAAAGAATTGCTGTTACGCTGATTGTTTTCTTCCTCTTTCTTTGGGTCGTATGGCTTGCCATCCCGGAATCTTTGATCAATGGCTATATTACGGAATCATTGGAAGGCCGTGACATTAAAATCAAGCTGATAGGTTTCAAAAAAGGCATTTTTTACACTTTAAGAGCGGAACAGGGGCTTATATTATATCCGGGTGCAGAAATAAGTTCTTCGTCAGCAAGCCAGGAAATTGTACCTATTATTATAATTCAAGATATAAACGTAACACCAGATTTACATTCCCTCCTTGAGCTAACACCCCGATTAAATTTCAGTGGTCAGATAAATCATGGCACGATTAACGGTACTATTACCGAAGAACAGCGAGGAATGGATCTGCATATCGATGGGAAAAATATTCAGATAAATGGTCTGCCTATTATTGAAAAAATAGGCGTGTATGGTGACGGCAACCTCATGTTCAATTTTCAGAGAAGGCATCAGAAGGGAGAAATTATTTTTTCAATTGACAATGCGATGCTGAAAGGGTCGCTCATGGGGATCAGCGCCTTACCATTGCATTTATTTAGGAACGTTAAAGGATTGCTTACTATTGGTGATGCCTCGATTGCCGTTAATTCACTTACTATGGAGGGCAAGGGCATATATATCAGAATAAAAGGCATTATTAAGGAAAGCAATTTTGACGGTAACATCGAGATAATGATGGATTCGTCTTTCGATCTGTATCCAATTCTCAAATCGTTATTGGCACGCTATAAGATATCGGAAGGATTTTATGTCATTCCGCATATTCATAAAATCTAGCCGCTGGTGGTTCCGGGACAGAAGCATCACATTCTATGGTGTTTTTTCTCACCCTCTGTGTGGGCATGCCCATAACGGGGCCCTGTTCGTTTAACTTCAAGCCTGCAAACAAGGTCGCCTGGCTTGGTGACAGGAATGATGTAAATTTTTAGGGTTATGCGATTATAGGGTCTAATGCTTGGAACAAAGAATAGGGGGCTCTTTCCCCGGACAAGGCAATCAGTCTGGGACTCCGGCTTCGTCCCCTGAAGGAGACAGGCAGCCTGCCACGCATCCTTACGCTTTATGATGAAAAAAACACCGGACATCTTATGATTTGCCGGGACTTAAAAGGATAATTGCGCCTTTTTCGGACAGACTCGTCTTATATGCATCTTGTTCGTGATGCGTTATGCTTGGATGTGTGCGTCCCACGGATAATCGGGGTCTCAATAAAGATAATCATTCCCAAGAGAAGGCATAAACTATTTTCATCGTCTCCTATTTGTGGATAACAAGGAAGTACTGATTTCGAATATATGTGCAATCATCGCACTTCAACAACGAACCAAACTATTAACCAGTCTCGTTTTAAAAGGGAGGCAATACGGTGAAAACCCGATAAATTGATTATAGAGGCTTGTGTCCTGCAACCGTGCCCTGATTAGTACGCCCAATACGACCCATTTCCATCGGCTGTGATCGATGTATAAACGTTGCGTCCGTAGAAGAATGGCAATCCCCAGTCAAAATAGCCGAAAGACGGCGACACGTAGCCTGCCAGCGTGTTTAGCACGGCATCGTTGGGCATGCTGTCCGCGTTACCCACGCTGAAGCACACATTGTTGCTAGCTCCATTGTTTCCCTCGTTGGTTGCAGAGAGACTCAATGTGGAGGAGGGAATGTACCATCCGTTTGCGTCCGTGCGTATCGTTGCATCCGGGAAAAAATATCCGTTCGAGCCGCTATCAATAAAGCTATAAGGCAGGACTGTACCTTTATAAGTCGTGCTAATGCTCGCATTGTTGTTTAGAGTAAGCGCGGTTGCGCTGCCCAACCCGTTATTTGATTGTGTACCGATTCCGAATACGAGCGAGCCGCTCAGGCTCGCAGCCGGGCCCGAAACAGCCGGTAACTCAATAATGACGCCATTGTTATCCGTGGAAAACAGCGCCACTGGATTTTGCACCTGTTGTGACAGAGGTAAAGCCGTTCCTGCACATCCCGAAGCAGTGCACTCATAATAGGGATAACCGTCCGGAAACGACGAAGGGGTGACGCAAGTGCTGCCGCAGTCATACCGAATTGGCCCTACGCCCAATATTCCATTGGCGCCCAAGTCCGCCAGATCATCTACTATACTATAGCCACCACTCGTACAAGTGCTTGGGATCTTACTCGCATAAAAGTTAGGATCAAGAACGTGAACTGGCACTGAGCTTGCCTGTTCACCCGCTACGAAGACATCGAACGTTTGGATGGGTCCCCAAACGTAGGTTAAATCTACAAATTGGACACACTCGCCAAGATTAGTGCCGGCGGTTGGTGTCGCATATAGTCCCGGCGTTGTAAGGGCAGAAGACAACAGCCTCAGCCCAAAAGAACCAGTGTCCACCAAGACGTAATCGATCGTCTGGCATGTGACAGTTCCGTGAAGGCAAACCTTAACGCTTGTAAACGCAGCATTACTATAGATATAGCCAATACCTGGTGGCCCACCGTTCACAGCAATTGTCTGCACATTTGTGGTGGGGGCCGCAATGGTCTGCGCGGCTAAACTTTCGCAAACCGCTCCGCTGCTTCCGCCACTTCCGCTGCTCCCGCTACTACCTCCGCCCCCTCCGCAGCCTACAGGCAACGTCCACGCCGCGAACAATGCTAAGATCAGTATGCAAATACGGACGCTCTTCATTGAATCTCCTCGATGGGGACTCCTTGTGGTACCAGTTCAGGTATGTAAGCTCTGCCGAAATACGCCCGCATATGCCCTCCAGTTTGTACGACCAACCCAGGCTCTTGGATCATGAGTGGCCCACGGCCCCGGGGGTGCTTACTTTTGAGGTTTTGAGCTGATTGCGAAAATTGTTCAAAATGCGAACCGAAGAGTTGGCGCAAGTCCGGTAAAAATGGGCCTTGCCAGACTACAGCAAATATCTTTCCAGCCGCAGAAACATATTCCCTCACGACAGTGCCTGTTTGCGCCTTAATCTCATGCACAGTGTACGCCTTGGTTTGCGTGCTTCGCAGTGTGCCTTTCATGCGAGCTTGATCAGCCTGCACCGTTGTTTCGTCGCCACCTAGAGCTGCTGACGCAGGGCAAGGTGACGCGAGCACAACATGTGCGATGACCACCAGAAGTACCCTCAACATCATACAACGGATTGTTGTTTGAATAACCATGCTCATCTTATTAGCTCTTTATTAACTCTCATAGATGCACTCTGAGCTAAAAATTTTTTGAGTCGAGCAGACCAGATTCTCGCGATATTCAAAGTTGAGATTTGTATTTTCCGTTTACCGCCTGGTTTTCCGACAGTCCCACAATATTTTAATCGTGAGATCGTAGCACAATTATTTTGGAAAGAATATTAATAATTACGGTTTGAAGTCTCGCGTTTTCATCAAGGTTGATAATATGTGGAGGAAGAATTCCTCATTGAAACAAGGACCGTGAAAGCGGGTAATTTTCAGCTGCCAAAAGTTATTGTCACTGAATCGAAATCCGTATGACATTGACAACACTTTTGGCAGAATCTCGCTGGTCAAGTTATTGATTTTCTTTTGGTCAGATTGAGAGTAACTCTTAGGCATTGCACACTTTTTGATTAGTTGCCGGATCATACAAAACATTATGGATATTGGCAATCTAAAGCTGGGCAACCCTCGAATTTGAGCTTGATTTTCTGCAAAAAATGCAGTAGACGATAACTGTACAGGGGTGCTGACGAGGCTGAGAATATACCCTTAGAACCTGATCTGGATAATCCCAGCGGAGGAAACGGAATCTGCTAATATTTCTCTCGGGGCATATCCTCAGAAAGGTTATGCCCCGTGTTGTTTATATAGTTCTTATAACAGGAGCGTTACTAAAATGACTCAATTAAAGAGAGCACGAAAAGGTTTAATATCTCAAGAAATGAAGCTGTGCGCTAAAAAGGAAGGGGTATCCCCTGAATTTATCCGTGACGGTGTTGAAAAAGGCACTATCGTGGTGATCCGCAACAAAAGACACACTGCAATAGCGCCCCTTGCCATAGGCAAAGGTCTCAGGACAAAGATCAATGCCAATATCGGTACGTCCAAGGATCGCGTCGAATTGGACATGGAGATAAAGAAAGTGCAAATCTCGGTCGCGGCGGGGGCGGATACGGTCATGGACCTCTCCACAGGGGGAGATATCAGGAAGATCAGGCAGGCGATCATCAAGGCATCAACCGTTCCCGTAGGGACGGTTCCCATATACCAGGCTGCTGCCGAGATGCTAGAGGCAAAGCAAGCTATCCTTGAGATGACTGCTGAAGATATGTTCAGGGTTATAGAGCAAAATGGCGAGGACGGCGTTGACTTCATAACCGTGCACTGCGGCGTGACAAGGAGAAGTGTAGCATGCATAGAGGAGGAAGGACGCATCTTAGGCATTGTCAGTAGAGGCGGCTCCATCATCAGGAACTGGATGTCATTTAATGACGGAGAAAACCCCCTCTATGAGAGATATGACAGGTTGTTGGAAATCGCAAAGCGCTATGACATGGTTCTCAGCCTAGGCGACGGTCTGCGGCCGGGCTGTCTCGCCGACGCAACTGACAGGGGACAGGTGCAGGAACTCATTCTCCTGGGCGAGCTCGCAAAAAGGGCGAGAGGGGAAGGAGTCCAGGTCATGATCGAAGGCCCCGGTCATGTACCCATCAATGAAATCCAGGCCAATATACAGCTACAGAAGAGCTTATGCGACGGCGCACCTTTCTACGTCCTGGGACCACTGCCCACGGACATAGCTCCAGGTTATGATCACATCACTTCGGCGATTGGCGGGGCGATCGCCGGATCCTTTGGCGCAGACTTCCTCTGTTACGTAACTCCCTCAGAGCACCTCCGTCTACCCACTCTTGAAGATGTCAGGGAAGGAGTCATCGCTTCGAAGATTGCGGCGCACATTGCAGACATAGCAAAGGAAATCCCCGGTGCCTTCGAGAAGGACACCATGATGGCACGGTGCAGAAAGGAATTTGACTGGCAGGGTCAGGTGAAGGCCTCTATTGATCCGGAGAAGACTGAAAGACTTCTCGAAACCAGTAAGAGCGCAAAAGATGAAGGTTGTACCATGTGCGGCGAATTCTGCGCCATCAAGCTGGGAAAGGTAAGCAGTCATGGCTGAGAGGCTTCCCGAATAGTGAACAATCACGGTTAGTTTAGGACCGCCCTGCATTAACCTCTTATTACACCTTCACTGTCCCCTTTACCTCGATTCATATTCAAAATGTGGCTCCCAAAACGATTTGCGTTCACACGAGGTCTGTTTTACAAGCCATTCAAGAATCTCACGGTACCTGCGGATTTTAAATCACGGATTTTAAATCATGCTTGACTAATCCCCCAAAAAAATATACTCAAATTTGGTTTATATTAAATTGGATAAGGCATTTATGGAAGACAGCGAACTACTCAGGAAGAAAAAGGAAAAGATAGAGTCACTGAAGGCGGACGGTATCGAACTGTATCCCAATGATGCCCGTGTAACGGATACGGCGACATCTATCATTGAACGCTTTGCCCATATGGACGGCGATGCCTTAGGCAAGATAGACGAGAGATTCTCCATAGCGGGAAGATTGATGGCCATTCGAGACTTTGGAAAAGGCTCTTTTGCCACTGTTCAGGACAGAACTGGAAAGCTCCAAATCTTTGTCAGAAAGGAGAAGGTCGGAGAAATATCCTATTCGCTGTTTAAGAGACTCGATGTGGGCGATATAATTTTTGTCGCAGGGAAGATGTTCAGAACCAGGACTAATGAGCTGACGATTGACTGCGATGTGCTGAGGCTGCTCTCAAAGGCGATACGGCCCATGCCGGAGAAATGGCACGGCCTTACAGATATTGAGACCAGATACCGTCAACGGCATCTGGATCTCATTGTCAATCCTCATACTAAGGATGTCTTTGTCAGGAGGAGTCGCATCATACACCTGATACGTTGCTTCATGGAGGAAAGAGATTTCCTGGAAGTGGAAACCCCCATGATGCAGCCCAAAGCGGGTGGCGCCATGGCACGCCCCTTTAAGACCCATCACAATGCCCTGGGGATGGATTTTTATCTGAGAATAGCCCCTGAACTGTACCTGAAGCGGCTGGTTACAGGCGGTTTCGAACGGGTCTACGAAATAAATAAAAATTTCCGGAATGAAGGCATTTCCACCTTCCATAACCCTGAATTTACTATGATGGAATTTTACCAGGCTTATGCCACATACGAGGATCTGATGGCATTGACCGAAGAGATGTTCAACTTCATCGCCTGTAAACTTTTTGACTCCTCGAAGTTTCAGTATCTGGAAACTGAGATTGACCTGACGCCACCGTGGCCGCGCATTTCAGTAAGAGATGCAATTGTGAAATACGGCAAGATAGCTGCCGAAGTTCTGGACGACGGTGCAAGGATTATCGCTTGCGCAAAGGATCTCGGGCTGAGCATCAAAGACAGTGATGCGCCGGGAATAGCCATGATGGCTATATTTGAAGAACGAGTGGAGGACAAGCTGATACAACCGACTTTTATAACTCACTATCCGGTTGAGGTCTCTCCCCTGGCCAGGAAAACGCCTGATCAGCTTGGGGTCACTGACAGATTTGAACTTTATATTTGTGGGAAAGAAATTGCCAATGCCTTTTCCGAGATTAATGATCCTGTTGACCAGCGGGAAAGATTTTTGATGCAGCTCCGGGCTAGAGAAGCGGGGAATGATGAGGCTCATGAAATGGATGAGGATTATATCCGAACACTCGAATATGGTATGCCGCCTACAGCAGGAGAAGGAATAGGTATAGACAGGCTGGTGATGCTCTTCACGAATTCTGCCTCTATAAGGGATGTTATCCTTTTCCCCCTTTTGAGAAGCAAGGAAGAGTAAAATCTATCATGTCTTTTGAATTGTTTATCAGTCTCCGATACCTCCGGGCCAAGCGAAAGCAGATCTTTGTTTCCATTATAACATTCATTTCTATCGCCGGGATATCCTTAGGTGTTGCCGCACTTATAATTGTCCTTGCGGTAATGAACGGTTTTGAGACTGATCTCCGGAATAAAATACTGGGAATAAATTCCCACGTGGTTCTCATGCAGTACACGGGAGCGATGAGAAACTACCAGACGGTTATGAACGAGATCGAACACGTCGAAGGTGTAGTCGCTTCAACGCCATTTATATACAGTCAGGCCATGCTGAGAAATGAAGGGCGCACCAGCGGTGTGATACTGCGAGGAATATCCGTAGATAGTGCCTCCAAAGTTATTAACCTGGGGAAAATGCACGAAGGAAACATGGACTATCTCTCCGAAAAACAGAGGAGCACCCTCGGTTATACCAAGGACACATCGACACTTCCAGGCATTGTAATAGGCAAGGAACTGGCAAAGAATATGGGGCTTCTCCTTTTCGACCCCGTGAGCATAATCTCACCCATGGGCATTTCCACGCCTATGGGAATGGTTCCCAAAATGAAAAAATTTGTTGTCGTGGGCATCTTTGATTCCGGATTCTATGAATACGATTCGACCCTCGCATATATTTCTCTGTCGGACTGCCAGGAATTCCTGAACCTGGGAGAGCAGGTTACTGGCCTTGAAATCAAGGTCAATGACATTTACAAGGCTAATATCATCGCAAAATCCATAGAAAAGAAACTTGGCTTCCCTTTCTGGGCAAGGAACTGGATGGAAATGAACAAGAACTTATTTTCCGCCCTGAAACTGGAGAAGCGGGTCATGTTTCTTATCCTTAGTCTCATCGTTCTGGTAGCGGCATTTAACATAATATGCACACTTATCATGATCGTCATGGAAAAAAACAAAGACATTGCCATTTTGAAATCGATGGGGGCGACCTCCGGCAGCATCATGAAGATATTCGTCTTTCAGGGGGTAACGATCGGCGCCATCGGTACTCTTATGGGCTGCCTGGGAGGGCTTGCGGTTGCCTTGAACCTTGAGAAAATTTCTGTATCCGTTGAAAATCTTTTCGGTTTCAAAATACTACCCGGAGATGTATATTACCTGAGCCAGTTGCCTTCCCAGGTCAATTACAGCGATGTCGCGATCATTGTCTAGGGACCATGCTGATATGTTTCCTGTCGACTATTTACCCCTCCCGGAGGGCCTCCAAACTGGACCCGGCGGAAACTTTACGATACGATTGATCGTTGGAAAGCAGAGGCCCATGCCTTGAATTCCAGATGCCTGAGAAATATGGAGCAAGAAATTGCAAAGATGTGGGGACTCAATCTTAGAATTCAGAATTTTACTTGATGATTCAGCTCAATAATTTAATAAGACCTTTATCAAGGATGGTGACGCAATTGAAGTCTTGAAAAGTCTCGACTTCACCATCGGTCGGGGCGAGTCTCTTGCCATCCTGGGTGTTTCCGGTGCGGGGAAAAGCACCCTGATCCATATTCTGGGAACACTGGATCACCCACATCGGGAACTGTGCTCTTTGACGGCATCAATGTCTTCCAGTGGGCAAGAAAAAACTGGCCGAGTTCAGAAACAAAACAATCGGCTTTGTTTTCCAATTCCATAATCTGCTGCCGGAGTTTAACAGTCTGGAAAATACGATGATGCCGGCGCTGATTGACGGTCTGCGGTGCAAGAAAGCGAGAGAGCGGGCCGCAGCAATATTGCATGAGGTAGGGCTTGGAGACAGGTTAACCCACAAACCCGGCGAACTTTCCGGAGGCGAGCAGCAGAGGGTTGCCGTGGCGAGGGCACTTGTCATGGAACCGGAAATCCTTTTGGCGGATGAGCCCACCGGAAATCTTGACACCGAAACAGGCAAAAAGATAGAAGATATCCTCATGGACCTGAATAGATAAAAGAATCACCCTTATCGTCGTTACCCACAACAGAGCGCTTGCCGACAGGATGTCGAAGAACATAGGATTAAGAGATGGGAAGATTTACGCCTATGAATAATAATAGTGTCCGCATAAGAATCATCATGTTCTTGGCTTCTCTCCTGTTGCTGCATCATTATAATGCTAATGCTCTTGCAGAAGACGGTAAAAAAATTGCCATCCTGCCATTCGAAGTTCACGCCAAGGCAAATACAGCCAATCTCCAGGAAGCCCTATACAAAGGACTCTTCACAGACAGTGGCAGAGTCAAAAAGCATCCATATAGTTGAGAGAAGTTCGTTTGCCAAAGCCATAGAGGGCAAGGTGATTGATGAAAAGCTTGCCGTCAACGTCGGAAAGGCTGCAGCGGCCGATTACGTTATCATGGGAAGTCTTTCCGTGTTTGGAGAGCAAATAAGCGTCGACGCGAGAGTCATTGATGTAAGAGAGGGAAGAGTGATACACGCCGCCTTCGCACAGGGCAAGGGCATCGAAGCCATCGGCTCCATCTCTGGCCAATTGCGGACACAGATACTCGTCAAGATAGCCGCAGATATGAGGATAGTAAAGATTGAGTTTAAAGGTAACCGGAAAATTGAAAGCAGTGCTCTTCGCCCAGGTCATAAAAAGTGCCAAGGGCAATCTCTTTTCGGAAGCAGAGCTCACCTCCGATATCAAAGCTAT
>CAVSPA010000011.1:0-52500 GCA_963729715.1 uncultured delta proteobacterium | reverse complement strand
CATGCACGGAGAAATTAAAATGGCAAAAGGTTCGTCCCTGTCATCACGCCTGTCCATGATATACGATAATCTACTGGAGGTCATTAATCAGTCATCTCCCGATGTCATCGTTGTAGAAGATGTTTTCTATGGAAAGAATATAAAAAGTCTCATCAGACAGGGAGAAACGAGGGGCATAGTTATCCTCGCGGGTGCACAGAGCTGCGTACCAGTCTATGAATATACTCCCCTCGAAGTCAAGAAAGCCGTTGTAGGGTACGGCAGGGCAGAAAAACACCAGATCCAGAATATGGTCAAAGCCATATTGAACCTATCCACTCTTCCGCCTGTCGATGCCGCCGATGCCTTGGCTATCGCCATCTGTCACCTCAATTCTTTGAAGGCGGTATCAATCTAAGATGATTGCTCTGATAAACGGATTATTGATTTACAAAGCTACAAACAGCGTCATTGTTGATGCCAATGGCGTCGGTTACCGCATCTTCGTCCCTCTTACGACCTTCTATACACTTCCAGAGACTAACAAACCTGTGACACTTCATATATACACACATGTGCGGCCTGATGCTATCAGCCTCTTCGGGTTTGGTACAGGGCGAGAGAAGGATGTGTTTGAGTTGATGCTTTCCGTCTCTGGAATAGGTCCAAGGCTCGCCATGAATATACTTTCAGGAATTTCCGCCGAAGATCTGATGAAGGCGGTGTCTCACGGAAATCTAAATCGATTGGTATCCATACCGGGCGTGGGAAAGAAAACGGCGGAAAGGATGATCCTTGAGCTCAAAGACAAGATGGTGAAACTCTGCGCATGTGATGTCATCTACAAAGACAATGGCGATATAGTGATTCTTGACTCTGTGAAAGATGATGCCCTGTCAGCACTTATCAATCTCGGATATAAGAATCATAGGGCTCGGGAAGTGGTCGACAGAATCTTCAACGAATCTCCACAATCTCTGACTCTCGACGTCTTGCTGAAGCAAGCCCTGAAGATTTTGGCCGGTTAGGTTCCGGCGATTTCATAGTGGGGCAAATATAATTGAAGAACAGGATATCATAAGATGGAGACGAAAAATCCCCTCGTAAGTCCCGCAAGCCTGAATGGTGAAAAGGGATATGAAACTTCTTTACGTCCGAAAATGCTGGCGGAGTATGTCGGGCAGGAGAAGATCAAGGCTAATCTTTCCATTTTTATTGAAGCTGCTAAGAGGAGAGATGATGTTCTTGATCATGTCCTCCTTTACGGGCCTCCGGGTCTCGGAAAGACAACACTTGCATACATCATGTCCAGAGAGATGGGGGTGGATATCAAGGTGACCTCGGGACCAGTTGTGGAAAGGCCGGGAGACCTGGCGGCAATCCTCACAAATCTTCATGATCACGATATTCTGTTTATTGACGAGATACACAGACTCTCTCACGTCGTCGAAGAAATACTATATCCTGCCATGGAAGATTACCATATTGATATTCTCATCGGCCAGGGGCCCTCTGCACGGTCCATGAAACTTGAGATACCGAGATTCACTTTAGTGGGTGCAACGACAAGGGCCGGATTGCTGACATCGCCTTTACGGGATCGATTTGGCATGAGCTTCAGGCTCGATTTTTATACCGTTTCTGAACTCACAGTCATAATAGAGCGATCGGCTGAGATATTGGCCATTAATATAGACTCTGAAGGCGCAGCGGAAATGGCAAAACGCTCCCGGGGGACTCCTCGCATTGCCAATCGCCTGCTTAGAAGGGTAAGAGATTTTGCCCAGGTTAAGAGAGATGGGTTCATTGACAGGGAGGTTGCCGTTGCTGCTCTCGAAATGTTCGAGGTCGATCATAAGGGTTTTGATCAGATGGACAGAAAAATATTGCTGACACTCATTGACAAGTTTAACGGGGGTCCTGTAGGGATCGATAGTCTCTCGTCTGCGATCGGCGAAGAGAGGACCACAATTGAGGACATCTATGAGCCTTATCTGGTACAGGAAGGTTATCTGCAGAGGACGGCGAGGGGAAGGGTCGCTACAAGGATGGCCTACGAGCATTTCAGCAGGGAGTGGACGGAAGACGGCCAAAAGGGGCTCTTCTGACCACTGATGTGATGCCCTAAGGAATACTGAACAATATCTCAAACAAATTGTCCAGAGCGCCTGGACTTTCGATACCGGAAAGTAAATGTCATGAGGCTCTTGATGCACATATGCTGTGCGCCGTGTACCGTATACCCGCTTCAGAAATTGAGAACTGGTGGTCACGATATACATGGACTATTTTATAATCCCAATATCCATCCTTATCGAGAGTACAGAAAACGTGTTGATACCCTGACCGAGTATGCCAATAAATCTGGTTTAAGCGTGACATGCCAGGAAGAGTATAATTTGGAGGAGTTTCTAAGGAATACGGCATTCAGGGAAAAAGACAGATGTCGCTATTGTTATTATGACCGCTTGCAGCGCACGGCTTATATGGCAAAGAAGGGAAGGTTCGAAGGATTCACTACTACCCTTCTCTATAGCAAGTTTCAAGATCACGCGCTGATTAAGAAGATTGGAGAGAGCCTCGCGGTCGAGCATCAGCTCGAATTCTACTATCAGGATTTTCGCGTGGGTTGGCGCGACGGAATAAAGATTTCCAAGGAAATGGGTATGTACAGGCAACCCTATTGCGGGTGTATCTACAGCGAAAAAGAGAGATTTTTCCCCGCTAAGAGAGGATCCAAAACGAACTCCGAAGAATTTCCCGGATGCAGTTAAGGACGAACCGATAAAATTTTTCAGGTGCCGCCCCTGTTGTGATGCTGTGTACATACTGTGTCTTTTCCACCACACAATTGTGGGTCCGTATTCTTCACAATAGTGAACCGCTTATCAGTAAATAATATGTATATTTAATTCGTTACACGTGTTATAAGAATGCCATCTTAGTTAAAAATATCTTGGTATATTAATTGCTATTGAACCAGTATCTTTAATCTATGAAGACCGGAAACATGCATCTGCAAAGAACCATCAAACACGAAATTAACTGCCGGAATATTGGTCTTCACTCGGGAAGGAAAGTTAGCATGACAATGAAGCCTTCCGGAGTCGATGAGGGCATTATCTTCATTCGCAAGGATTTGCCGGGTGATGTGAGGATAAAGGCGGATTTCGAGAATGTCCGTGACACCATATTGGCTACAACCATAGGTCTTAATGGTGCGACGGTATCGACAGTTGAACATTTGCTCTCTGCGCTTTGCGGTATGGGCGTTGATAATGCCGTCGTGGAAGTGGATGCTGCTGAGATTCCCATCATGGATGGCAGCGCGCTTCCTTTCGTTAACCTATTAAAAGACGTCGGCACGACGATACAGAATAAATGTAAAAAACTGCTGGTGATTCAAAAGAGGATTTCCGTCTCTGAAGGAGACGGCACAGCCATGCTCCTTCCGTCTCCGGAGTTTAAGATCACCTGCGGGATTGATTTCGAACACCCCCTTATCCGTCAGCAGTCTTATGATATGACTTTTTCCGATGTCGCTTACGAAAGGGACATCTGCCAGGCCCGGACTTTTGGCTTTTTGAAGGATGTCGAATATCTTCAGGCGAAAGGTTTGGCGTTGGGGGGATCTCTCCGGAATGCGGTTGTATTGGACGAACGGAGGGTGATCAATAAAGAAGGTTTGAGATGTCACGATGAATTTGTGAAGCATAAGATTCTGGATGCCATCGGCGACCTTTCGCTTTTGGGAATGCCTATCATAGGCCATTTCGTAGCTTATAAATCGGGACACCGGTTAAACAATCTTCTTCTCAGAGAACTGATGGCTCACCAAGAATGCTGGAAGATGGTAAGTCATATTGACAGAGACAGCGATGAAAATGAATTTAAGTCTCTCAATATTCCGTCCTTCAGTATCCTCGACACAGTAAATACTCCGCTACCTGTTGCATGAAGCTTTATATCGTCTTTTATCCGCTGGCCCTTCCATAAATTACACTTGCTTTTTATAGCGCAGTTTCTTAGTATACCGTGTAAATAATCAAAACAGTAAATAAATCTATAGTTTGGTGAAGAGGGGACATTGAGACGCATCTTCCTGCTCAGTAATATGTTTCGAGTAATGAACAGGAAATTTCTCACAATATATTTATGTGCCCGTATTATGACTCATGGTGGCGCAGGGCGCTTGTATGCGTAAACCAATCCTTCTCTTGGCTGCATTCTTTGCCTGTTATTTTTTTCTTGTTTTTCCCCTAAGCTCATATCGTCGGGACGCGAGGATAGTGGATATTGTCATTACCGACAGTGATGATCAGGTCATGGTCTACGCGAAAGTGACTAACTGTTTTACGAAAAGAATGGAGTCAGCCATCCTGGCAGGTGTTCCTACGACGTTTACTTTTTTGCTTGATCTTTATCAGGAGAGGCCGAACTGGATCGACGACGATATATCCAGTGTGATTGTCAAACAAACAATTAAGTATGATAATGTGAAGAAGGTTTTTTATATATCGTCAATAGAAGGATATAAACAATCGGAATTTCAAGATTTTGATGCAGCCAAAAAGGCCATGTCAGAACTGAATGGCATTTTGTTGGCTTCCATGAAGGATTTGTCGAAGGACAAATCCTACTACGTCATGGTCAAGGCCAAATTGGATAAAATACGGCTTCCCATGCATATGGAATATGTCTTATTTTTTGTTTCACTATGGGATTTTGAGACTGATTGGTACCGACAGAGGATTGGTCAATAGGTATGTTTAGGGATCATTTAATCAAGGATGATCGGGAATTAAGAAGGCGTAGAAGAGAACGCATAATCATTATTGTCACCATCCTTCTCATTGTCATAGTAAGCCTGCTGGGGATTCAACTTTCTCGCGCAGGGGTCATTCTTCCCATATCAAACAACGTGCTCATCTTTGGGCTGATACTAAATATCAATATCATTCTGATCCTTGTAATTCTCATACTCCTCCTCGTTTTCCTGATAGTCAGAAATGTCGTCAAACTGCTTTTCGAAAGCAAGCGCGGCGTCTTGGGATCGAAACTCCGGACTAAGCTCGTGGCCGCGTTCGTCGGCTTATCTCTGATTCCTACTGTGACACTATTCTTAGTAGCCATCAGTGTTTTTTCATACAGCATAGAGAACTGGTTTAACATTACAATCGGAGACGCCTTGAATAAAACCGTTGAGGTCGCCCACCTCTATTATCAGCAGTCTGCGGATCAAGCGAAATATTATGCGAGGCAGATCAGTTCCGACATCACAAAAAATCGCCTTTACGATCAGGAGAGGGCAGAATATCTGAAAGCCTTAATTGAACAGCGTCAGAAGAATTATAAGCTGGGGTTGCTTGAGGTTTATTTTAACAACCAAGAAAGGAGCCTCCTCGTAAGAGATCCCGACAATCCCAACATCGAGCCCAAGCCGCTCAGCCCCAAGATGCTCGAAGACGTTTTTACAGGTCAGGAAGTGTCTGTTGTGGAATCATCGGATGTTGGGGATTTGATTCGCGGCGTGGCACCTATCTATTCCTACGTGAGTCCGGGGGAGGTTATAGGTGTCGTCGCGGTCAATTATCACGTTCCCAAAGAACTTGTAAATAGGATGGGAATTATTTCTAAGACGTCCGAGCAGTATGGACAGATTACGCTGCTGAAGAACCCTATAAAGTTCACCTATATCATCACGCTTTTCATCGTGACGTTTTTAGTCATCTTTTCCGCCACATGGTTTGGACTGTATCTTGCCAAGGGCATCACAGTACCCATACAGGATCTCGCTCTGGCAACGAATAAGGTAGCCCGCGGAGAACTGGACCATCAGATCGAAATCGTGGCGGACGATGAAATAGGCATTCTCGTCGATTCCTTCAATAAGATGACAAGAGACCTAAAAAAAAGTAAAGAGGGACTGGAGCAGGCGAATATAGATCTTGAGCAGCGAAGAAAATATATGGAAACAGTTCTCGGCAACGTCTCCGCCGGTGTTGTTTCTATTGATGGTAATGACGTCATCACAATAATCAACAAAGCCGCTGAAAGGATGTTGGATATAAAGACGGGAAAAATCCTCAACAGACGATTCCAGGATGTGTTAATTAGCGAACATCTGGCTTTAGTGGATGAATTGTCCAAGGAACTGAGAGAGAACGGAACAAATTTCATAGAAAGACAATTGGAGTTGATGCTTAAAGGCAGGGTGTTGACGGTGTTGATGACGATAACGCTGATAAGCGACGATGACGGCAATTATATGGGCATGGTGGTTGTCTTTGAAGACCTCACGCAGATCCGTAAGGCCGAAAGATCAGCGGCATGGAGGGAGGTTGCCAGGAGAATGGCCCACGAGATCAAGAACCCATTGACTCCTGTCCAACTCTCAGCCCAGCGATTGCAGAAGAAGTACGCTGAAAGGCTCGGTGATGATGGCGCCATTTTTCACGAGTGCACCAAGACAATAATAGATCAGGTTGACGTGTTAAAGAACCTGGTCAATGCCTTTTCCCGTTATGCCCAACTTCCCGTCACCAACCTTGTTCTCAGCGATCTCAATGAGGTCATATGCGATTCCGTTGTTCTTTTTCAGGATGCTCACAAAGACATCAATTTTGAATTTCAGACAGATCAGGATATGCCAAAATTGAATCTCGATTCAGAGCAGATTAAGCGCGTCATGGTTAATCTTTTGGATAATGCAGTTGCCGCCGTAAGCAAGAACAATGGTCATATTGTGGTCAGGACTACCTTTGATAAAAGCCATAGGAAGGCCAAAGTCGAGGTTGCAGACGACGGTTATGGCGTGCCTTACAGTTACAAGGCGAAGATGTTCGAGCCCTACTTTTCCACGAAAAGAACCGGTACGGGGCTGGGTCTTGCTATCGTGAGCACGATTATATCGGATCACCACGGTCATGTGAGCGTCCGAGATAATGTGCCCACAGGGACCATTGTGGCTTTTGAGCTGCCGATCCCGGAGGGCACTGATTCGGGCTAAAGGTTATTAATAATTTGTCCGATGTAAAATAAATAAACAGGTTTTTGTAGAACTATGCAAAGAACAGTACTGATTGTAGATGATGAAAAGAGTATATGCCAATCCTTGGGGTCCATCCTGACAGACGAGGGATATGAAGTCCTGTCGGCGGCCTCGGGCGAAGAAGCCCTTAAAATTGTCAAGGACGAGCTGCCGAGCCTTGTGATCTTGGATATATGGCTTCCGGGCATCGACGGCATCGAGACCCTGAAGACGATCAAATCACAATACCCGCAGATAAGGGTTATAATGATATCCGGCCATGGAACTATTGAAACGGCGGTTAAGGCTACGAAGCTCGGGGCTTTTGATTTTTTTGAAAAGCCGCTTTCCATGGAAAAGGTGATACTCATTGTCAATCACGTGTTTGAGTTGATTAATTTGGAAGAGGAAAATAAATTATTAAAGCAGAAGATCAGTCAGGACTATGAGCTGACGGGTAACAGTGCGCCGATACTCGAATTGAAAGAGATGATCGGCATCGTAGCGCCTACGAACGCGTGGATCCTGATCATGGGGGAAAATGGGACGGGAAAGGAACTCGTTGCCCGATCGATACACAGGTTGAGCAAGAGGGCGTACAAGCCGTTTGTTGAAGTAAACTGCGCAGCCATTCCGGAGGACCTGATAGAAAGTGAACTATTCGGCCATGAAAAGGGCGCGTTTACAGGTGCAACTGAGAAAAAGAGGGGGAAATTTGATCTTGCTCATGAAGGGACTATCTTCCTCGATGAAGTGGCGGACATGAGCCTGAAGGCTCAGGCGAAGATTCTCAGAATTCTTCAGGAGAAGAAATTTGAACGGGTGGGAGGAAACACTTTCATACCCACGGATGTCAGAGTGCTTGCTGCGACTAACAAGGACCTTGAACTGGAGATGGAAGCGGGTAGATTCAGGCAGGATCTCTACTACAGGCTGAACGTCATACCTCTCAGAGTTCCCCCATTGAGAGAACGGAAAGAGGATATTCCCGTATTGACAAACTGGTTTCTAAAGGAATTCAGCCTAAAAGAACATGAGGAGGGAAAGACAATCGCCGATGACGCCTTGGCCAAGCTTATGGAGCATGATTGGCCGGGCAACGTGAGAGAGTTGAAAAATTTCATCGAACGGCTCGTGATTATGGTTCCGCAAGACGTGATTGCGGCTAGAGACATTCCTCTGCTGACGGAAGGAAGCCATGAAATTCCGGAAGAAGCACTTCCTTTATTTGCGTCAGACTCTTTCAGAACGGCAAAAATGGATTTTGAGAAAGAATATATCATAAAGAAGCTGAAGGAGTTTGATGGAAATATCTCAAAAACTGCGGAGGCCATTGGTATAGAGCGGAGCAACCTTCACAGGAAAATCAAAAGATACGGTCTTGACGATACATTGAAACAATAGAAGACTAATTTTCCTGCCGGCTCAAATCGGAGAGAGAAAATTTGTTTGAGGGAAGAAACATCAATCCGAGGATGATTATAATTCCCACGCATATGACATGAAACACAACAGAGAAGGTTAAAGCCTCTGCCTTGGGAATACCGAATAGCGAAAGTCCCAGGATACAGGAATAATGCCAATTCCCTACGAAACCGGGCGCCGCAGGTATGCTAATTCCGATCATAAGGATAATCATCACGACAAAGGGAGCGGCAGGCGGCACGGAAAGGCCAAAGGCTAAAAACATAAAATATATCGCAGCGACGTCCAGCAGCCATGTCCCGATAGATAAAGAGATCACGTATAAGAGGAGTTTGGGCTCAGTTATGATCTTGAATCCGTCGATGAATTGATGGAACAAATGGTTCAGTTTCAATATGTATCTTTCGGGGAGCTTCCTGCAAGTCGAATTTAGAGCCTTAAGAGACACCTCCCTTTTTAATATCATAAATATCATGCCGATCAATATGACCAGAGTGATAAGGAAAAAAACAATACCTGATCTGATCAGCCACGGCGGAAATGGTGTGAAGAATAAAGCAAGAAGGAATATCAATAGTACCGTCAGGCAATCAAAGACGCGTTCCACAAGAATAGTACCGACGGCGGCTGACATCCGGATATGACATTTCTTGGTGATCAGATAGGGACGCGCCAGTTCACCGAGACGTGCCGGGACGGCGATAATGGCTAAGAAGCCCACGCTTGTGACGGAGAAAAGAGAAAGCTGATCGACCTTGACTATGGGACTGAGGATGAGTCCCCATCTCAAGGACTTCAAGACCTGTATGATAAACATGATGATCAATACGAGCAGCACATATTCATACCTGATGGTTTTGAAGCCTTGAACGACGTCTTGGAAATTGATCCCTCTGATGGATAGATAGACGAGAATAGCGCCGAGAGTTATTCCTACCGCCAGTTTCTTTTTCATCACATATTCCTGTTACTGAATAGAGACGGTATGGATTCTACGGTCACTTCTTTCTCGTGAGATTGTCAGCGATTTTATCATGCAGGAGCTGTGATGCAAGTTTGTCACCCATGACGCCCACCCGAACGGAAACGGTGGTGACATTTTTTGCCTTATAATCTGCGGTGATCTGAACCTTTTCATTTTCAATCATCGCGGTAATCTTTCCCGAACCGATTTCCTTGAGTGGTTCGACGTCCAAACCGCGCATGTCTGCCACGGTTTTTTCGCAGGCTGACCATACCCTATCAAAGGAATAATAGTAGTCCGTTTTGAGATCGCCGTTGATGTAGAAGTATGTCCCTGAACCTGCCCCCGCGGCAGCGCCTCCTACTACAGCTACGGCGCAGCCGGAAGTGAAGAAAATTATCATGATTAATAATGCTAACCAGTTTTTTAGTATAATCATAGAACCTCCTTTCCAAGAAAAATCGGTTATTGTGTTTTTTGCTTTTTCGCAGTTGATTTTTTCCGCAACACGAATATGGACTGATCCCAGCATAACAGTAGCGCGAATAACGGCGCAGGGATTCTATCTCCGCATCATCATGTCTCGGTCCGTATGACGAGATGCAGAAACAACAACCAGTATCCTTATAAATGATGTTTTACCAATTGTCCATTTTTTCTTATTACGAACTTCTTACAGGCGGGCCGTGCTGATGGTTGGCATTAGAAGACTTTCTGCGGCATATCCTAGAAGGGATGATTTGCAGGTTAAAGGGGATCATGATTCGCCGCTCAATTTTGCAAATTCTCTCAGAAGCTCTTCCTGTTTTTTATTGAGGTTGACGGGTATCTTAACTGCGGTTTCAATAATCTGGTCCCCGCGTCGGTATCCCCTCAGGTTTGGAATGCCCTTTCCTTTCAGACGGAAGGTGGAGCCATTCTGGGTTCCCCGTGTAATCTTGAGCTTCTCTGTGCCGTTGAGGGTTGGCACGTCAATCGTCGCTCCCAGAGCGGCCTGGACAAATGAAATGGGGATCTGGCAGTATATATCGTTATCTCTTCTCTCGAAAAATTCATGGGCCTCAGCATGGATGAACACATAGAGATCTCCTTGAGATCCGCCGTATTCTCCATCTTCCCCTTCTCCGCGGAGTCTCAACCGCGAACCTGTTTCGACGCCGGCTGGTATCTTCAGATGGACAGTCTTCGTGACTCTTTCCCTGCCTGCACCCATGCATTCCGGGCACAATTTTGTTATGACCCTGCCCTGTCCCCTGCACTGAGGGCATGTAGTACTGATTGTGAAGAAGCCGCTTGACTGCGTGACTTGGCCTCTACCTGCGCATTGGCGGCATGTCTCCGGCGTACTTCCCGGTGCTGCGCCCGTGCCACGGCATGCGGAACATCTCTGGGTCTTTTTCACTTCGATATCCCTGGAGGTGCCGAAGGCGGCGTCCATAAACGATATTTTGAGATCATAACGGAGATCGGCCCCGGCACGCTGTGATGTCCGAGACCCCACGCGTCCGGTGCCAAATCCAAAGATGTCCTCGAAGATATCACCAAAACTTGAAAATATGTCTTCAAAACCTGAGAAGCCTCTGAATCCTATGCCGTTGAGTCCTTCATGGCCGTAGCGGTCATAGATATCCCTCTTCTCCTTATCGCTTAATACCTCGTAAGCCTCAGCCGCTTCTCTGAATTTTTCCTCTGCCTCTTTATCGCCCGGGTTTCTGTCCGGATGATACTGCATAGCCAGTTTTCTATAATTTTTCTTTATTTCCTCGTCTGTAGCTTGTCGATCGACTCCGAGACAAACATAATAGCAGCGCTTGGACATCAGTGCTTACCGTCGTCCTCCGATTTGATTATTTCCTTTATGCGTCCGACCATAGCATCATTGTTGCCTTTTTCAAAGGCATAAAGGGCGAATAAGTACTTCTTGACTTTTAGGGCGCGCTCGCCTATTTCGTTCCAGGTTGCCTCCGGGATTGTTTGTCTCAAAGGCTTCAAGACCTGTTGAAGAAGCATGATATCCCCCGATTGTTCAGCCATATCCTTGATTGTTTCCAGGCCGTGAACGTAATTTGCCTTCTGGTAAAAATCAATGGCATCGGAGATTTTTCCCTCCTCAAGAAACGCATCACCGTATGCAATGAGATCCTTCTCGGAGGGGCGTTTTACGTAGAGGATATGCTGTTTTTCTTGATAGTTGGGCAACTTCGTCGACATTTTTCAATTACTATTGCGCTTGTATAAAGCACGCTTTAATTTAATAACCTTTTTGGATATGTCAAGAGACACAAGCTATGCTTATCTGACAAGTCTATTTAAAGCTTCCTCATACTTTTTCCTTGTTTGTTCGATAATCTCATCAGGAAGGTTCGGGGCCGGCGGTTTTTGGTTCCATTTGATAGAGAGGAGATAATCCCTCAAGAACTGTTTATCAAAACTCTTCTGCGGTCTTCCCTCTTCGTAATCCTCTCTTGGCCAGAATCTCGAAGAATCCGGCGTCAGCAGCTCATCAATCAGGATCAGCCTATCTTCAGTGATACCAAATTCCATCTTGGTGTCAGCGATAATAATACCCGCCTCTTCGGCACGCCTTGACGCCTTCGTGTAAATCGCAAGGCTTTTTTCAATGATATTTTCCGTTTCTTCGGAACCTATAGTATCTTCCATCTCTCTTCTTGTTATCGGCATGTCATGCTTTCCTTCCGGGGCCTTGGTGGAAGGTGTAAAGAGGGGTTCCGACAGTCTTGCGGATTCTCTTAATCCGGCTGGAAGCTTGATGCCTGAAACAGTCCTGCTCTCCAGATAATCATTCCAGCCTGAGCCGCTTAAGTATCCACGGACAACGCATTCGACGGGAAAAGGCTTTGCCTTTTTTACAAGCATTGATCTTCCTGCGAGTTCCTTTCTGTATGGTAGGCACTGATCGGGGAAATCGAAGGGATCTGTCGATAAGAGATGGTTCTCGACAATATCGGTCATCATGTTAAACCAGAAGACAGACATTCTTGTGAGTATCTCTCCTTTACCCGGAATGGGACTGGGCATGATGACGTCGAAGGCGGATATCCTGTCTGTGGCGACGACAAGGAGGGAATTGGCAACTTCATAGATGTCGCGGACCTTTCCCCTGTTTTGCAGTTTTAATCCTTTGAAATCAGTCGAGATCATTTCTCTTACGTCCATCTTGAATCTTCCTGTGTCTATCTTATATAAGGGTTGTACATCTTTTCGTGGCCTATCGTGGAAGTCGGCATCCTTCCATAGTTATGTCCGGGCAGCACCTTCGTGTCATCAGGCAGTGTCCAGAGCTTTTCCGTGATAGAGCGGTGCATCACCGGCCATGAACCTCCGGGGAGGTCGGTTCTTCCCACGGCCTCAACAAAGAGGGTATCTCCGGTGAAGACATACCCTTCTGTGTATAAGGACATGCCGCCGGGGGAATGACCGGGGGTATGGATAACCGTTAGTGAAATGCCGCCCACGGTTATAAGATCGCCGTCATTGACGGTGATGTCGGCAGGCGGGGATTGTTCGGCCCCGAACATCTTGAAGACCATGGGTGGCGTCGACACGAACATCTCGGCATCATCTTTGTGGATAATGATCTTTGCCCCCGTCTTTTTTTTCATCTCCGTATTGCCTGATATGTGATCCACATGGCCGTGGGTATTAACAATGTACTTGATGTTCAATTTATTTTCTTGGGCCACTTTGATGATGCCGCCGCAATTTGCCGCCGGATCGATGACCAACCCTTCGCCGCTTTCCGGATCACCCAGAACGTAGGCGAATATCGCCATGTGGCCGACCTGCATCTGCTTTAGAAACATGTACATTCCCTCCCACGCTAGTAACAGTTCATATCCTCAGATTAAATGACAGTCACTATCTGCAGTTGCTTCTATTCCCATCCCAAAGGCTCATATCCACGGTCTCTCAGGCATTTTTCCACAAACCTTTTGTGGATCGGGCTTGGTTCGGACGTTTTGGATACTCCCCTCACGAGGCCGGCTGCAGTGCCTGCAGCCGCTCCCACTGCCGCCCCTCTTCCGAGATGTCCCGTAACTGCGCCCGCAGCACCTCCGACAACGGTACCGGTTGCTCCACCTACCGCCGTATTCTTTGCCACGGTGTTGCCTGCTTCTGACTTAACATATTCAGCCGCCAAGCGGTCGCAGTCTGCAATATCCCGGTGTGCTTGATCTTCCCCGACGGTTTTGAAGTGTTGGTTAGGGTAAAGAACCGGGCCGTGTGATGCACAGCCTGATGCTATCAAAATGGCGGCTAAAACAAAAAACGTTTTCATTGTAGGCCTCCATGGAAGTCTTTCATCAGATATTCTATTTCTCCATCTCCATGCCTTTCACAAGCACGGCGCCGAAGAAGCCGTCCGTGCCATGGTGATGGGGATAGCTCCTGAAATATCCATGGTCGTCGACCAGAACGGAATTTATCTCATCCGGCGGACGATTACAAATGAAATCAGGATGGCGGTCAGTAAAATCCTCAATCACCTCTTCGTTTTCCTCTTTTGTAATTGTGCAGGTACTGTAAATGAGAGTGCCGCCTCGCTTCAGGTACTTTGCGGCGTTCTCCAATATGGCTTTCTGCAGAAAGGAAGATTTCTTGGCATCCCCGGGGAGGGTTCGCCATTTTATCTCGGGATTTCTCCTTAATGTGCCGAGACCCGTACACGGCGCGTCGATGAGGATTCTGTCAAAACTCTCGAAGAAGGACTTCCCTGGTCTTTCTCTGGCGTCTCCCACCTGTGCGTCCACAATGGCAACATCGAGCCGGCTCGCGTTTTGATACAGGGCGTCGATTTTTTTCTTGCTGATGTCGAGGGCCAGAATGCTCCCGCGATTCTCCATGACCGCCGCCAGATGAACCGTTTTTCCTCCCATGCCAGCGCAGAGATCAAGGACGTTTTCCCCCGGTCTCGGAGAGACGAGGCGGGCAATCAACTGAGAGGCCTCGTCCTGAACCTGAATCCCCCCTGAGGTATAACAGTCCGTTTCTCTCACGGACGTAGTCCGATTGGATATACTAAGACCATCGGGAGAAAAGGCGGTTTCCCTTACCGCAAATCCACGCTGCGACAGTTCCTCCTTTGTCCTTTTGCGTACTGTCTTGAGTGTGTTCACACGCACTGTTACAGGGGGCACTTGATTGTTCGCTCTGCAGAGCGCCGCAGTTTCTTCTATGCCGAACATTTCGATCCATTGTCTTACCAGCCACAAGGGATGTGAATGGACAATGGAGATATGATGTGCCGGATCCTTTCCCATTGCGGGATATGGGATCTGATCTTTCTTCCGGATAAAATTTCTCAGGATGGCATTGACCAGTCCTGACCCTCTCCGGCCAATTCTCTTTGTTATCCCAACCGCCTCATTTACGATGGCGAAATCCGGTATCCTATCGGTGAAGAGCAATTGGTATAAGCCTGTCCTCAAGATGTTCTTTATGCTCACTTCCATGGCGTCGAGTTTTCCCTTATAGAAGCGTTCGATAACCCAATCGAGGTTGCCCCTCATCCTCAGCGTGCCATATACGATCTCGGTGATTAACCTTCTGTCCTCGATTTTCATCTGAGGGTGCACCGAAAGAGATGCATCGAGCAGTGGTTCTGCGTATGCGCCTTCTTCCTCCATGCGATCTAAAATTTCCACGGCCATATGGCGAGGCGTTTTTATCATGATAGGTCTCAACCCAGATTATCCCCTGGCGCCATGCGAAAGCCTCTCAGAAAATCCAGGATGGACATTCGCTTTTTATTTTCGAGTTGAACCTCCTGCAAATACACATATCCGTTTCCTGCCACAACGGGAAGACCTTTTTCCGTCACCGGGCCGATTCTACCCGGCGATTCCGGAGAGGGAATTTCTTCTCCCACAGCGGAAAATATCTTCAGCATCTTTCCTTTGCAGAAGGTATAAGCACAGGGTGCCGGCGAGAGGCCTCTGATGAGGTTTATCGTTTGGCGGACATCGGCGTCCCACCGTATCAGGCCATCTTCCTTCGCGAGCCGCGGGGCATATGTGGCGAGCGATGCATCCTGGGGCCTGTGCGTGGAGCGACCGCTCATTACCATATCAATTGTCGCCACGAGGAGTCTCGCTCCCATAACTGCCAGCCTGTCATGGAGCTTCCCGAACGTTTCCATAGGTTCGATCATGGTCTCTTCCTGTGTGAGAATATCGCCCGTATCCATCCCTTCATCCATCTGCATGATGGTTACACCGGTCTTCACTTCACCTTTGATGATAGCCCAGTTGATCGGAGCTGCGCCTCTATATCTCGGAAGTAGGGATGGATGCACATTTATGCAGCCCATCTTCGGGATTTCAAGAATCGCATGGGGCAGTATTTGGCCGAAGGCCGCGACAACAGTCAGATCCGGATGGATGCCGTTTAAGTAATCCACAAATTCCTTGTTTTTCAAATGTTCGGGTTGGACGACAGGCAGGCCGTATTTTCCGGCGATGACCTTTATCGGCGGCGGAGCGGGGATCCTGCCTCTGCCCTTCGGTCTATCCGGCTGGGTCACGACAGTGACGATCGGGTAATCATTACTTATTAAGATATCAAGGGAGGGAACGGCGAATTCCGGTGTTCCCATGAAAGCTATTTTTGGTTTGGTCATCTCTGCAGTCTCTTCGCATCAGAATCTATAAATCTTACTAAGTGCAATTGTCATGGAGCCGCGAGTCTGAAAGAACAATGCCTGAATGAAAAAAACTATAGGAGAACGTGGCTGTTATGTCAAGGAAAAGGCCGGGAAGACGGCTTTGTTACTGGAGGAGATTGCACTTGGCGGGCTTAAATGAAAAACCCGCCGGAATGTGAATTCTGCGGCGGGCTTTCTGATTCTAAGAGATGCTTTATTCCTTCTTTTCTTTCGCTCCCTCTTTTTCTTCCTTCACAGGCTTTGTCACTTTTCCTGTCATCAGGTATTCATGCATGCTGGCAGCGGCTTTTTTCCCGGCGCCCATGGCCGAAATGACGGTCGCTGCACCGGTGACGATGTCGCCTCCGGCAAATACGCCCTTCATGGACGTTTCCATAGTGTCGGGATCCGCTTCCAACGTGCCCCAGCGGGTCGTCTTAAGCCCGGGTGTCGTCATGGCAATGAGCGGATTGGGCTTGTTGCCGAGCGCTGGAATTACCGTATCGCATTCGATGATGAATTCGCTTCCCTTGACGGGGATCGGTCTTTTTCTTCCCGACGCATCCGGTTCGCCAAGCTCCATTTTGATACACTCAACGGCTTTCACCCTCCCTTGTTCGTCGCCGATTACACGCACAGGGTTTGTCAGAATCATAAGCTGGACGCCTTCTTCCTCGGCATGGTGGATCTCTTCTGCACGAGCGGGCATTTCATCACGGCTGCGCCTATACACAATAATGGACTCCGCTCCGAGCCTCAAGGCAGTCCGCGCCGAATCCATGGCGACGTTTCCACCTCCTACGGTAATGACCTTTTTGCTCCGGATGGGTGCTGTCCCGTACTCAGGAAATCGGAAAGATTTCATGAGATTGGATCTTGTAAGATACTCGTTTGCAGAGTAGACGCCAACAAAATTTTCACCCGGTATGTCCATAAACATGGGAAGTCCTGCACCCGTGCCGATGAAGATGGCATCAAAGCCTTCTTTGAAGAGCTCTTCCACTGTCCGGGCCTTGCCCACAACATAATCCGTGAGGATTTCGACTCCGAGCCTTCTCAGGTAATCAACCTCGTATTTCACGATTGCTTTAGGAAGACGGAATTCGGGGATGCCGTACACAAGTACACCTCCGGTCACCTGGAGAGCTTCAAAAATGGTGACCTTGTGCCCGAGCATCACGAGATCTCCCGCCACGGTGAGGCCTGCAGGTCCGGCGCCGATGATGGCAACCTTCTTTCCCGTAGGTGAAGGCAACTCCGGCAGTTGAGCTGTTCCGAATTTTCTCTCATAGTCTGCTGCAAATCGCTCCAGGCGTCCGATTGCCACGGGATCGCCTTTCTTTCCCAGGATGCATAGGATCTCGCATTGCGTCTCCTGTGGGCAGACGCGGCCCGTCACGGCAGGCAGGGTATTTTGCTCCTTTAGCTTCCAAGCCGCTTCGATGAATTTGCCTTCTTCGATAAGCTTGATGAAATCCGGTATCCGGATATTTACCGGACAACCTGTAATACAGAGAGGCTTCTTGCATTTGAGGCAACGGCTGGCCTCTGCCAGCGCAAGCTCCTCTGTGTAACCGTAAGGCACTTCTTCGAAGTTGCTCCTTCGTCGTCTCGGGTCCTGCTCCGGCATTTTCTGCCTGGGGACCTTCGGCTTTTTTTCTTTCTCTTTTGGTTCCATATTTTTTTCCAATCTCAGGTTAATCCAAGAATAACAAGTTCAATAGCAAATAATGGCGGGATCACGCACGCATGCACACATGGTCTCCTCCATGGTCGTGCACAGGACGCGGTTCCTGCGGTATCGCTTGCACTTCTTCCAGCTTGAAGGCCGCCTGCCTCTGCATTAACTCGATCCAGTCGATTTGCAGCCCATCGAGGAACGGTCCGTCTACGCAAGAGAACTTCGTAACCCCTCCCACACTCACGCGGCAGCAGCCGCACATGCCTGTCCCATCCACCATCAGAGGGTTCATCGCTGTCATGGTCGGTATGCCCAGTTTCCTGGTCACGTCACAGACAAGCATCATCATGAAGGTACAGCCTACGATGTATGCCTGGTCAATCTTCTCTCCCCGATCCACGAGCATGGAGATCGCTTCCTGTACGCCGCCCTTAATGCCTGCGGAGCCGTCCTTGGTGACGACGACCAGTTCATCGCAGGCGGCAGAGAGTCTATCCTGCCAGTGGAGCAGGTAGTGGCTCGATGCCTCTTCAATACAGATCACCCTGTTTCCGGCTTCTTTCATTACCCTGGCGATAGGCAGAATGGCTCCCACACCAAAACAGCCGCCGCCCAGGAGGACCGTCCCGAATTTTTTCACTTCTACCGGACGCCCCAGGGGACCTGCAAAATGGGCGAGATATTCGCCCGCAGTAGTGTTCGCAAGTTCCCGGCTTGAGCGTCCCATTTCGAGGGTCACCATGGTAATTGTTCCTTTTTCACGGTCGAAGTCTGATATTGTGTAGGGGATACGCTCGGAGGTCTCCTCCACCATGGCGATCACAAATTGACCCGGCTGACACTTTTCTGCAATCACCGGGGCATGAACCGTCACCATGTGCGTGTTCGGTACGATCTCGATTTTTTCCAAGATCCGGAAACGTTTTCCTTCTTCCACGGGAACGGGAGCAGCTTTCTTTTCTTCCTTTTCTTGAGCGGTAAAGAAGATGCGCATGGCGGTTACTATGTCGCTCATCGCATGGCCTCTGTACATCCGGGGGATAGCAGACACTTTGTCGAGCGGGGACGGCTCCGGAGCGACGGGTGGAATCTTCTTGCCCTTTGAGGTCGTCATTTCCTCGGCTATGTCTTCGGATGCTTGAAAATCAAATCCACTTGCGCCCATTTTCTTGGCTGTATCGCACACGACCTTCCAGTCAGGCAGCAGGGCCGTCGGCGCCTTGGCTTGAGCAGCCATAGTCTTGATCTGACCCGAAGCATTGAGGAAAGTGCCGTCGGTTTCCACAAGCCCGGCCACAGCAAAAATGACGTCCGCGGATTTCTCTGTCCTCGACGGGAACATGTCGGAGACGATCAGGACGTCGAGTCCTTTGGGTCTCGTACTTTGGAGGTAATCACCGAGAGCATAAAGCGCCTTGACGCTTCCGTTGGCTACTGCATCCGGAACAGAGGCCGGCTCCACTATAAAATTATCCGATTTCATCACATCTTTCGTGAATTTCCGGAGTACGTAGAGTTCTTCACGCGTTGCCGAAGAGGGGGCGATCATGGCAAACTGACCGCCGGAATATGCCTTGAGACTACTTGCCGCGAGATCAAGGGCATCCTCATAGCCGGTCTTGATAAGACCATCGGCCACACGTATCTGGTGTGACGTGAGTCTGTAACGGCTGTCGAGAAGCTGGGGTAACACAAACCGGCCCACGGCGCAGATGCGGGCGTCCCGCGTGAAGGCCGTCATCCCGGAGCTGATCACTTTTCCGTCCTTGGTCTTAAGGCGAACCGAGCAGCCCACAGGGCAGAGTATGCAGGTGGAATCCACGACACTGTCCGGTGCGCCGTACCACTTGGCATACCGGTCGCTCATCGCACCCGTAGGACAGATGTCTACGCACGCGCCGCAGAAACGGCAGTCGGTCTTGGCATGCGGCTGGTCAAAGGCCGTTGAAATCCGGGCTTCTTTGCCGCGCTCCACGAAAGCAATGGTCCCGGTGGTATGGATCTTTTCGCATATCCGGGCGCATCGTCCGCAAAGAACACACAGGTTATAATCCCTGTCCATGAAAGGGTCCATGTGTTCGACAGGCAGATGCTTGTAGATGATGGGCACTTCCAGATCGTCAATCTTGTATTCCTCGGTAAGTTTCCGAAGTTCACACTGGTCACGGTTGCTGCAGAAAGCGCATCGCGTCGCTCTGCCGCTCTTGAACGGGCGGGGCCGGTACTTTTCGCATGGCTCGCGATGGAGGCAGACGAGGCACGGGCTGGTATGACCGCTCAGCAAGAGCTTGATAACTTCCTTGCGGAGATCGATGATGACCGGGGAAGATGTCTTGACCACCATGCCTTGAGCGGCAGGCGTGGTGCAGGATGGCGGGTATCCCCTCATGCCTTCAATCTCGACTATACAGAGCCGGCAGGCGCCGTAGGGCTCCAGCGCCGGGTGGTCGCAGAGAGTGGGGACTTCGATCCCGGCCTTCCGCGCTGCCGTAAGGACCGTGTCTCCTTGTTCCGCTTTAACCAGATTCCCGTTAATCGTAAGGGTTATTTCACTCATTCTCAAATTTTCTCCTGCTTTATAGGCGTTCTGCCGCCCGTTATTTTCCCGTTACCATGGGCGTGGTAAGCAAAGTGTGGGAGAATTCTTCCCGTCAGATGAGATCCCTCCCACTAAACAATTTCCGCATCGCACCTGAGGCAGCGGCACGCCTCCAGGACGGCGATCTTCTTCTCGTAGCCAAGTTCGACTTCTTTGAAGTTCTTCTTCCTGTCGCCAACGTGCAGCTCAGGCATCCGCGCCTGCGGCTCCTCTTCGGAGTCTTCATCGATGACCAGCGGCACGTCGATAAATTCATCCCTAGGTTCCACGTATGCCGGTTCGTTGTTGATCTTCCTGATATACGCGTCCATGTCCCGCGCCGCCTGGTGTCCTTGAGCGATAGCACCGATCACCGTATCCGGTCCTGTCAGGGCATCGCCGCCGGTGAAAAACTTCGGATTCGACGTCTGGGACTTACTTCCGTCTGCGAGGTCGAAGGTCGACCACTTGTTGACGCTCACGCCGCTTTCCGCAGGCACGAAGGTCATATCAGACACTTGCCCGATGGCCGCAATAACGGTGTCTATATTCAGAGTGAATTCAGATTTCTCGATTGCTACCGGCCTCCTACGTCCGCTCCTGTCAAATTCAGTCAGTCTCGTTCGCTGACAGGTAATGGCGCTTACCTTGCCGTCTTTTCCGGAGATATTCAGAGGGATAACAAGAAATTTAATCTTGATCCCTTCGTCTTCAGCAGCAAGAAGTTCTTCTTCCGCCGCGGGCATATCCTTCTTCTCACGTCTGTATAGAATGGTCACATCAGCGCCGAGCCGCTGAGCCACGCGGGCGGCATCAATGGCGGAATTGCCGCCACCGATAACGGCTACTTTTGAGCCGAGTGTCTTTTTGCCGCTTAACCAAGCCTTTTCATCGGTATGGAAGTCTCTTAGAAATTCGACGCCGCCGTAGACACTTTTAAGATTTTCTCCCTCGACGCCCATCGGCTGGCTCTTATGAGCTCCAGGAGCCATGAAGATATAATCGAAATTCTTGCTTACTTGCTCAAGGGAGATGTCTTTGCCTACGCGCGTATTGCATTTAATTTCCACGCCGAGGGATTTTATGTTGTCGTTGATCTCATCGGCCAGGATCTTCCTCGGGAGTCTGTAAGCGGGGATAGCCCAGCGGAGCATTCCGCCGGGTTCGGAGAGTTCTTCAAACACAGTCACTTTATATCCTCTGATGGCTAGGTCGCGCGCCGCCGTCAGCCCCGCGGGACCCGCGCCGATCACGGCAATCTTTTCCTTTCTGGTGACTGGCACCAGGGCCGTCTGTGGCCTGGGTGCATTGTCGGTGATGAACCTCTTTAGGAATTTGATGGCGAGCGGTTCGTCGAGATTGCCCCTGCGGCATTTTGCCTGGCATTTATGGTCGCACACCCTTCCGCAAACGGAAGGGAAGGGGTTTGTTTTCAACATGATCTTATACGCGTCACCGAAGCGTTCCGCCCGGATGAGGGCAATATACTTGGGCACGTCCATTCCGGCGGGACACGTGTGCTGGCACGGCGACTTGAAGAGCGCCGCACATACGACGGCTCTGCATTTCTTGTCGACAATATGTTCCACATATTCTTCCCTGAAATAGCGGAGAGTGCTGAGGATCGGATTCGGAACCGTCTGTCCCAGAGCGCACAGGGACGTGTTCTTCAACGTCATGCCTATTTTTTCAAGAAGGGTCAGATACTCAAGCTTGCCTCTTCCCTGCGTGATCTCCGTCAAGATATGGAGCAGGTGCTGCGTCCCCATCCTGCAGGGGGTGCACTTGCCGCATGATTCTTTCTCCGTGAAACTGAGGAAGTACCGCGTGATGTCCACCATGCAGGAGTCTTCATCCATGACGATCATTCCGCCGGAACCCATGATGGAGCCCACCTTTGCCAGCTCTTCATAGTCCACAGGCATGTCGAGGTACTTCACAGGGATGCAGCCGCCGGAAGGTCCACCGGTCTGAACGGCCTTGAACTGTTTGTCTTCCAGGATGCCGCCGCCGATATCGAAGATAATGTCCCCGAGTTTGATGCCCATGGGAACTTCTATGAGGCCGGTGCGATTGATCTTTCCGGCGAGGGCAAATGTCTTCGTCCCCTTGCTCTTTTCCGTGCCGTAGGAGGAGAACCAGGCTGCGCCCCTGTTCATGATCTCCGACACATTCGCCAGGGTCTCCACGTTGTTGATGTTGGTCGGCTGGCCATGCAGACCGGCCTGAGCGGGGAACGGGGGCCTGGGTTTGGGCATCCCTCGCTGTCCCTCAATGGACGCCATGAGCGCCGTCTCTTCACCGCATACAAAAGCGCCCGCGCCTTCCTTGATCTTGACGGTCAGGTCAAAACCGGACCCGAGGATATTCTTCCCAAGGAAGCCGTACTCTTCCATCTGTCGGATCGCCCCTTCGATACGCTCTATCGCCAGAGGATACTCGGCCCGGGCATATACAATAGCGTAGCTTGCGCCGATCGCATACGCGCCGATGGCGAGGCCCTCGAGAACCGCATGGGGGTCGCTCTCGAGGGCGGCCCGATCCATGAATGCGCCGGGGTCTCCCTCGTCTGCGTTGCAGATCATGTACTTGACGTCGCTTTTGTTCCCTCTTGCCAGTTCCCACTTCACCCCTGTCGGGAATCCGGCTCCTCCCCTACCGCGGAGGCCGGAGTTCCTGATCTCCTCGATGACCTTTTCGGGCCCTATTTGTAGGGCCTTATTGAGGCCGGAGTAGCCGCCTCTTGCGATGTAGTGATAGATATTGGAGGGGTCGATGATGCCGCTGTTCCTGAGGACTACGCGGACCTGTTTACTCGCCATGGGCAGCTCTTCAAAGGTGGGGACGCCTTCGATTCTTTTCTGACCGAAGGTGCAAAGCGCGAGATCCGGCCTGGGATTTCCTTTCAGGATGAAGTCCTCGATGAGTTTCGGAACCGTCTCTTCAGTCACCGATCCGTAAAGAACGCGGCGTCCGTCCGGAACGGCGATCTCGATGCACGGCTCAGCATAACAGAGGCCGAGGTCTCCGACTTGCACGATGTTTGCCTCAAGAGACCGGCTGGCCAGTTCCTTTTTGAATTTTTCCCAGACTTCCAGAGCTCCGGCCGCGCGGCCGCATGTTGCGGCTCCCACGAGGATTCGCGGTTTATCAAACGTGTTGAAAGCTTCCCATTCCTGCTGGGCTTTTTTCTTGATGGCTTCGAAATTCATTCGTATTCCTTTAATATATTCTTTATCTTTTTGGGGTTCATTCTGCCATATACCTTCTTATCCACAACCACCACCGGCGAGAGCGCGCAGGATCCGAAGCAGGCAACACGCTCCAGGCTGAACTTATAATTCTCCGTAGTCTCACCTGCCCGTATATGCAGGTGGCGGCTTACCTCGTCCATTATGCGCGATCCGCCTCTCACATGGCAGGCTGTGCCAAGGCATACTCTCACGTTGTGATCACCCGGTCTGGAGAACTTGAACTGGGTGTAGAAAGTAGCCACTCCGTAAAGGCTACTTTCAGAAATGCAGAGGTAGTCTGCAATGCCTTCCATGGATTCCGGGGTGAGATACCCGTACTCGCCCTGCACCGCCTGAAGAATAGGGATGAGGTTGTCGCGGCTCTTGGCAAAGCTCCCAAGTACATCCTGTAGTTCTCTTGTCATTTGATTAGAATAGGCCTCCTTCATCTGTCACTCAAAACGAGAAACTCCGTATACGAATTCGCTAGTGAAGTCAAGCCGAAAGTGGGTCAGAAATACGCAAGACTGCAATAGATGACGGCGCAAGGCGTAGCATGAAGCGGAAAACAATACGTGAATGCTTACAATAGGCCCAATCTACGGTCGCCCAATATTTCTTGCGCAGAAGCGTCATTTTTTTCCGAACGCAAAAAATGTCTTGTCATAAGAGGCAATTTCCCGTTGGAAAAGTGGAGCCTTGGAAAGAATCGTGCAGGAATCAAAAATAAAGAGACTTAATTCGTTGTCAACTATGTTCATAACCGAAAATCAAATGATATTGGCGTATTGCATTTCAGTGACATTTACGGATGGCGTTTTTTCCTTGACTTCCAAAAACATATAAAGTACGACACCAGAAAAATGACTGCCCATAGCCGTTCGTTTTCTTGTTCAAGATGCCCAGATGGTTTTCTCAATGTGCGATCGGATGAATTGCGCCCATATGGCGGCATTTTAAAGGCAATAGCGGCAAGTCACAGACGTTTACATGGAAAATATAGAGACGAACTTAAGGAGGCGGAAAATTGGCTGATCAAATGATGGCAATCGCCATCTTGCTACCTGTTGCGGCAGGATTTCTCGTACTGGCTGTCCGCAATTACTATGCGCGAAACGTCATTGTTATTGCAACCGCGATAGTTTTAATTGCTAACAGTATCCTGCTCTCTATAAGAGGACCCTTCACATATACACCAGGCGGGTTTGACTGGGGCTTACTTATCACAATCCTGGACTATGCTATTCTTATCTTTTATCTTTACGTGGGCATATCGTTGCGGAACTGGCTGGTTCTCATCTTCGCCCTCACGCAGATTCTCCCGCTTGCATACTTTGAGTTCGTCATGAAGGCCCATATTGAAGTGGCGCCTGCTTTTGTCATTGATCATTTGGCCCTTGTCATGACCATGGTCATTTCCATCATAGGGTCACTCATCTGTATTTTTGCCCTGCGATACATGTATGACCATGAGCACCATGCCGGGATTGAGAAATCCAGACAGCCGAGATTCCTTTTCTGGCTCGTTCTGTTTTTGGGCGCCATGAACGGCCTTGTGTTTGCGAATAATTTAGTCTGGCTTTACTTCTTCTGGGAAGTGACCACATTATGTAGCTTCCAGCTGATCTCGCACGATAGAACGAAAGAGGCTATACACAACGCGGCGCGTGCCGTATGGATGAATTCCACGGGAGGAACTGCCTTTATTCTGGCCATAATTTATCTTTACGCCACGCAGGGAGCTTCATCCGCCCTTTCCATGCAGAGCATTATAGGAGGAGGCATTCAGTCTTCTCTTGCCGTGCTGCCGATCGCGCTCCTCTGCTATACCGGTTTTACCAAGGCAGCCCAGATGCCATTTCAGAGCTGGCTTTTGGGAGCAATGGTGGCGCCTACGCCCGTATCAGCCTTGCTGCATTCCAGTACGATGGTCAAAGCAGGGGTCTACCTTGTTCTCAGGCTTGCCCCTGTTTATGCGGGGACATATTTGAGTGTCATCATTGCCATTGCCGGAGCGTTCACTTTCTTTGCCGCGTCCGCGCTGGCAGTGAGCCAGTCCACTGGGAAGAGGGTCTTGGCATACTCCACAATCGCCAACCTCGGTTTGATCATTGCGTGCGCGGGGATTAATACGCCCCTTTCCATCGCCGCAGCAATTCTGCTCATCATTTTCCACGCCATATCGAAAGGACTGCTCTTTCTCTGCGCCGGTACGATTGAGCATCAGATCTGGAGCCGCGATATCGAAGACATGGAAGGCCTTGCCGCCAAGGCTCCTCTCACCACACTTATTACGGGAGTAGGCATACTATCCATGTTCCTTCCACCCTTCGGCATGCTCCTCGGTAAATGGATCGCCCTGGAAGCCGCCTACATGGTTCCACTCGCGGCAGTCTTTTTCGCCCTCGCGAGTACCCTGACGATAGTTTTCTGGACAAAATGGCTCGGGCGGCTGCTGCAGGTTCTGCCGAAGATAGAGAGGCCTTTTGAAAAATTATCACTGAGCTATTCTGTTCCCTTGTGGACTTTGCTGATCGGCATATTCGTCGTCGGTATGGGGATCGGTCCGATTTATCAGAATTTCCTTCGTGCTGCGACGAACGACGTCGTTTCCGGGAATCAGGTCATCGCCCTCGGTCTGAACAACCTAATACTGATAACGCCCTCTTTTATGCAGAGGGAAATTTTGGGCTTTTTCCCCGTGTGGCCCCTCTACCTGATTCTGATTGTTGCCTTGCTCCTGCCGCTCATGCTGATCGGGGTGAAGCCTAAGGAGCTGAGGCCGGTTTACATGTGCGGCGAGCAGACCGGCGGTACTGATACTGATGAATGGCTGGCTGAAGCGGATCGCAAAACTAAATTCCAACTGGGTGGCTATTATTACCGGAGTACGTTGGGCGAAGAAAGGGTGAATCCCTGGGCAAACGCAATAGCCATCTTACTCTTGGTCATTATGCTCGGATGCGGGGTGATCGCTATATGATGATTAAACAGTTCCTTTTTGTCCTTTTAATTTTGGTAGGTGCTCCCATTGTCGGCGGTTTGCTTTTCGGCATAGACCGCAGGATAACGGCGCGCATGCAGGGTCGGTATGGTCCTCCCATCATTCAGCCATTTTATGATTTCATTAAGCTCTTGGGGAAAGAACGTATTGCCGTAAGCAGGTTGCAATTCGTCTGGATCTACGGATACCTGGTCTTTATGATAGCGAGTCTGATTTTTCTCGTCATGAAATCGGATTTTCTCCTCCTCGTGTTTCTCCTCGGGTTTGCCGGCGTCTGCCTGGTTTTGGGCGGCTTCAGCACGAAATCTCCATATGCCCATTTCGGCGCGAACCGGGAGCTGATGCAGATTCTGGCGTATGAACCCGTGCTGCTTCTTCTGGCGATCGCGATTTACGCCCAGAACGGAAGCTTTCTCATCAGTGAGATTTTCAGACAGGATAAACCTTTGCTCTTCACGCTCTGGCCGTTGTTCCTCGCAGTTCTTTATGTATTAACTATAAAGATGCGCAAATCGCCGTTTGACATTTCGACATGTCACCACGGCCATCAGGAGATTGTGAAAGGGGTGACTACCGAATACTCAGGTCCTTATTTGGCCCTCTATCATCTGGCGGAGTGGTACGAGATCATCCTGCTTCTCGGGATCATCTCTCTCTTTTGGACGAACCCGCTATGGGTGGGAATCTTGATTGCTTCGGCTGCATTCTTACTGGAGCTCTTCATTGACAATATTACTGCGAGAATGACTGTCGGCTGGATGGTACGCCTGAGCTGGTCAGTGGGATTGATCCTGGGAATAATCAATATAGCCTATATCTATTACACTAAGGGGGTATCTTAAGAACTATGGGATTGATACAAAGGTCTCGCGTTAAGTCGCCATGGATTCTACACTTTGATAACAGTTCCTGCAATGGCTGTGACATAGAGATACTCGCCTGTCTGACTCCTCTTTATGATGTAGAACGATTCGGTATGGTTAATATGGGAAATCCGAAACATGCTGACATACTTCTTATTACGGGGCCCGTTAACAGGCGCACTGCCCGGGTCTTGAAGAATCTGTATGAGCAGGTTCCCGACCCTAAAGTGGTCGTCTGTGTTGGAACATGCGCCTCTACCGGCGGTGTATTTCACAATTGTTATAATGTTCTGGGCGGTGTAGACAAGGTTATTCCGGTTGACGTATATGTTCCCGGCTGCTCCGTGCGTCCGGAGGCCATCATAGACGGCGTCGTAATGGCCCTGCAAAAGCTATCGAAACTCTGAGGAAGTAGGGAATGGAAAATATAAGGGAGATTAAGAAAGAAGAGTTATTAACGGAAGGCAGGAAATTTTTGGATGCAGGCGGAAAATTCGTGACGGCTGTCTGCAGCGACCTTGACCAACATCTGGAGGTGACGTACTTCTTCAGCCATGACGCCGGGACGGTTATGCACGGTCTGCGTTATAAGGTGACAAAAGATGAAGCGGTCCCGAGTTTCTCCGGCGTTACCCTTGCCACCGTGCTTATTGAAAATGAAATGAAGGAATTGTTCGGATTAAAAGTGACGGATCTCGCCATTGACTACGGCGGACACTTGCTTTTGGCTCAGGATAGTCCTGTTACGCCTCTTTTGAAAACGTACAAGGTTACGTCGACTACTGCGAAAGGAGATAGTTAATGGTTACACGTACAACAGTACCCTTTGGGCCGCAACACCCGGTACTGCCCGAGCCTGTACAATTGAGAATCTCTTATGAAGATGAAACAGTTGTAGAAGTGGTTCCGGTAATAGGCTACGCCCATCGGGGAATAGAAAAAGCATGTGAACTTAACGAATACGCCAAGAATATTTACCTCTGTGAGCGTGTTTGAGGGATCTGCAGCTACATCCACAGCGTGTCTGTGGTCGAAGCGATGGAGAGGTTGTGGCCAGTCGAACTGTCTCCCCGGATAAAATACCTGCGTACAATCTGGGCGGAGATGGCGCGCGCCCATAGCCACCTTCTATGGTTAGGGCTGTTGGCGGACGCCTTCGGTTTTGAAAGTATGTTCCTCCAGTTCTGGCGCATACGGGAGCGGGTTCTGGATCTCATAGAGATGACAGCGGGGCACAGAGTCATCCCCTCAGTCAATATAGTCGGCGGTGTGCGGCGGGATATAAATGAGGAACAGAAAAAAACGGTCTTGGAGGCGTTGCCCATAATCCGCAAGGAGAGCGAGGACCTGATAAAGGTCGTGGTCAATGACTATACAGTGAAGTCCAGAACGGTCGGTGTCGGCGTTGTAACAAAGGAGCAGGCCTTCCTGTTAGGATGCGTCGGCCCTGTGCTGAGAGCGAGCGGAGTCGGCGAAGATGTTCGCTTGACCAAGTACGATGCCTATGGTGAGCTCAGTTTCGAGCCCATAGTAGAGACTGCTGGTGACTGTTATGCCCGCGCGCTGGTGAGGGCGAGGGAACTCCTCCAGTCTATCGATTTGCAGATAGAAGCGCTGAATAAATTACCCGAAGGCGAAATAGCAACGAAAGTAAAGGGCAACCCCCCTGCCAATGAGGCGATCATGCGTACGGAAGCTCCGCGAGGAGAACTCTTCTATTATGCAAAAGGAAACGGTACGCGCAATCTGGAGCGTATGAAAATCAGAACGCCGACCTTTAACAATCTTCCCTCGTTGTTAGTCATGTTACCCGGAAGTCAATTGCCCGATGTGCCGGTGATTGTTCTCTCTATTGATCCATGCATCTGCTGCATGGAGAGGTAAAGGCGAAAGGAGTGTGTGAATAGATGCCCTTCATGTTACCGACCATTTTGAAAAACCTGTTCACCGGATATGCCACCCGGATGTATCCGGTTCAGATAAGGGAGCCTTTTGAAAACGCCCGGGGCCACGTAGTATTCTTGGACGACAAGTGTACTATGTGCGGGGTATGCGCCCTTCGCTGTCCGTCAGTTGCCATTACAACAGATAAGGCAAAAAATGAGCTTGCATTCTATCCGCTAAGGTGCATAGTCTGTGAAGCCTGCGTGCAGGCATGCCCCTCTGATGCCATAGAATTGATTTATAAATGGCGCCCCTCCCTCTATGACAAGCCGGTTGAGTTGCATCAGTCTACGCGCTTGTCGCATCTGCGTGAAAGCGCGGACAAAGCCAAGGAAGGTACGGAAAAAACGAAAGACTGAAGGTCAACTTCTCTGTGCGGAATAATGAAGCAGGCAAGACGTACTCGGCGTCTTGCCTGCTTTTTTTGCGGCCGTGTACGTGCAGCTTAACAGATGCGAGGAACGAGTTCACCAGTCGGCAGGTCAATTTCCCTTGCCCCGCCGATGACGGTATTCAGCAGGAGACGTCCGCGGCCCTTTTCGCCCACTTCTCCTATGACGGCGGCGGCCCTGCCATACTTGTGTGCCGCCATCACCTGCAGGACTTTCTCAGTATCTTCGGGCGGGCAGAATACTACCATCTTTCCCTCATTGGCGAGAAAGAGCGGATCAACGCCAAGAATCTCACACACGCCCCTTACCTCTTCCCGCACCGGGATATTTATTTCGTTGATTACGATTTGGCATGCGGACTGATCTGCAATTTCGCACATGATTGCACCGAGACCGCCTCTTGTTGCATCTCTCATGCAGTGAATATTGGGACTGGTGGAGAGTATGCTTTCCACGAGCGTATTCAGCGGGGCCGAGTCCGATAAAATCTCGGACTTAAAGCCCAGGTCCTGCCGCTTGCATAATATTGCTGCTCCATGATCTCCAATCGTCCCATTAATGATCACTTTATCTCCGGGCATCACACTTCGGGGAGAGATTACCCCTTTATACTTGATAACGCCAATGCCGGAAACATTGATGAAAACTCCGTCGGCTGCCCCCCTTGCCACGACCTTGGTATCTCCTGTAACAATCTGTACACCGGCGTTCGATGCTGCCTGCGCCATGGATACAATGATCTTTTCTAGATCATTCATGCCGAAACCTTCTTCGAGAATGAATCCGGCGCTGAGAAAAAGGGGAATTCCTCCACACACGGCAATGTCATTGACTGTTCCGTGTACAGACAGGGAACCGATATCGCCGCCGGGGAAAAAAATAGGACTCACTACATAAGAATCAGTGGAGAAGCAGAGCTTAATATTGCCTATATCAAAGACGGCGCCGTCTTCCATACGCTCGAGATATGTATTCTTAAATTTGGGGAGGAACGTATGGGCAATCAGCTCATTCATCAATAAACCGCCACCGCCATGATCCAGCAGAATCTTATCATATTGCATTGTCGAATACCTTTCTGAGACTATGATTGATTTTCTAAGAGTTCAAGAATTGGACAAAAAAGATAGCTTTGTATAATATGCCTCCGTCAAAAGCCTTGGGGGGATTGTGCGGCGGGAAGGGGCATTCTAATGAGCCGTTAACTTCTATTTGGAAGGATCGTCAATTTGATTCACTTTCAACGATCACTCTCAGGCAATCCAGCATCTCCTGCGCCAGTTCCTCATCTATCTTGTGAATGGCATAACCCGCGTGGCAGATTACATAGTCACCGACGACCGTATCGTCATCTACCAGGTCAAGGCGTGCTTCCCTACGCGTACCGCTGATATCGATAATAGCGAGCTTATTTTCATCTATAGAAATTATTTTTCCGGGAAATCCGAGGCACATTATCTATTCTCTCTCCTGTTTCATAACATCAACTTTTTCAATATCAGGGCCAATGATGTTATGGATTTTTTGTTTGGCAAAGTATATGGATTTGCATACTGCATGTCAAGTCAATATATCTTCCGGGGAATGGCTGACGTGACGGATGGGCACCGAACAGCAGGGAGAGAGACCATCCACAGATGGGGTAGGTACGTGAGAAAAACAGAAAGCCTGCGCCAATAAATAAGCCCCGTAACGCTCGTGCATTACGGGGCCTAAGGGTACTATAGATAATAGCCTCAGCTCACTACGGTCTTGATGGCGGTAATTACCGGCACGGTGAAGAGGGCGATGAGCATAGTATACAGGCAAAAAACGGCCACCAGTTCACGGGTGTACATCTTCTGGTATTTGTGCCTCAGAGATATAATTGTCACCCCGCCGACAATCAGACAACCAAACTGGAAGTAAGGGAAGTCGCTCGCAGTCGATGCCGCATACTCGGCGGTCCCGAAGGTCGCTGTAACCAGCACTACAAATACTGAGAGAGCCAATATCTCTAATATCTTTTTCATATAATATCCTCCTGTATTTCTTCCTTCCTTTTGACATGTAGTAATGAAATATTCATGCCAGTTTTCATGATCCGCCTGCGATACTTGTAACATATTGATAATGTGCGACGTTTACCATTGAATCAATTGCAGCCCCCGCTTTTAACGCCCTGCATTGGGCTCGATATTTAAAGAAACATTCAATCGTCTTTAATGAAATGAGAAATTATCGCCGCCGCATGGCGCCATAGCAGGGCCGATATTCCGCCTGCTCAGGAAGCTCTCGCTTCAACTCTCGCAGCGGGTTTTGCTGAGATGTGTTCGCTTGAACTCAGGTGAATATATGAGCGGATGGAGGTTCAGGTGTGTATATCACCGGCGGACAGATCCCTTATTGTCCTCCAGATGGCATCTTTTCCTTCGCCGGTCCGCGCCGAGAAAAGGATGGGATCTGTGTTCAGTCTCAGCTGTTCTTTTATTTTTCGCTGGCAGACTTTTGCCTGACTTCGGGAAACCTTGTCTATCTTCGTAAGGACGATTGTGGGAATTATCTCATAATGGCGTAGCCAGTCGATGAGCGTGAGATCCTGCTCCGAAGGCTCTCTTCTCACATCGAGGATTACGATGACCGACTCTAAGGATTCCCTGTGCATGAGGTACGTTTCGATCATCGGGCCCCATTCTTTTCTTGAGGCAATCGGCGCCTTTGCATAACCATAACCGGGCAGGTCTACGAGTGAGATCTGATTGTTCACTATAAAGAAATTAATGAGGCGTGTGCAACCGGGTGTGCTGCTTGTTCGGGCGAGATTTTTCTTCCTGGTAATGGCATTGATGAGGGAAGATTTTCCTACGTTGGATCTGCCGGCAAAGGCAATCTCGGGAAGTATCCCTTCGGGATATTGGGATGGTTCGGTTGCAGATTTGACGAATTCCGCCGATACAATTTTCATAATCCTGTTCTACCAGCACGCTGATTCGAGACAATATTTCGCGGAATGTGCTTTCATCCGTCGAGTTCGAGAGTAATCCCGTATTTTTCCAGCTTCCGTTCGAAGGTCGGCCGGGAGATGCCGAGTATTTCGCATATCTCTCCCTTCGTCTTATTGCCGCTTGCCTTGATGACTTGCCGGATGTATCTCTCTTCAATATCATCGAGTGTCGCTAACTTCCCCGTTTCCATTAAGCCCATTCCGCCGGTTTCTTCAGGCGCGCATTTTGTTTCAACGTCATCGAGAAGCTCCGGGATGTCTCCTCTCCCGAGTATCTGTCCCTTGGCGACGACAACGGCCCTGACAAGGAGATTCTCTAATTCTCTAACATTTCCGGGCCAGCTGTATTTAAGAAATGTATCCATCAGCTCGTCGGACACGCCCAGGATGCGCTTATGAAGATCACGGTTAATCTTGGTGATCAGATAATCGACGAGGGGCGCAATGTCTTCCCTCCGCTCCCTTAGAGGTGGAATATTTATGGATACGATATTGAGGCGATAAAAAAGATCATCCCGGAATTTCCCCTCCTTCACGAGGGTCTTGAGGTCTTTATTCGTGGCAGTGATGATCCTTGCGTTTACCTTGACACGGTCCTTGCCGCCGACTCTTTCGAACTCCATCTCCTGAAGCACCCTCAAGAGTTTTGCCTGAAGGTTGATGGACATTTCACTGATCTCGTCGAGGAATACCGTGCCGTAGCGGGCGAGCTCGAACTTTCCCAATTTACGGGCGAAGGCGCCCGTAAAGGAGCCCTTTTCATGTCCGAAGAGTTCAGATTCGAGGAGGGTTTCCACAATGGCGGAGCAGTTAACCCCTATATAAGGCTCATTAGGCGACGTGTTGTTGTGTATGACCTTGGCGATTAACTCCTTTCCCGTTCCGCTCTCACCCTGTATTAATACGGTCGTCTTGCTCTGGGAGACTATGCCGATGGTCTTGAATATCTCGCTCATTTCCTTGCCCGTGCCGATGATATCGCCGACCTTGAACTGCCGGGAAGGTTCCATGAGGAGGCCATTTATCTTCTTTTCCATTTCTATGGATTTGAGGGCCTTGCGGATAGCTATATCCAGCTCGTCAACGTTGATGGGCTTGCGGATATAATCAAATGCGCCAGCCTTCATGGCGTTAATCGTGGTGTCCATGTCGTGATGGGCGGTTATCATGATTACCTTGGCGTCTTCGTCATCCTCGCGCAAATCTTCAAGAACAGTGAATCCGTCAACATCCGGAAGCCTTATGTCGAGGATAACGACGTCCGGCGAGGTTTGCACAAATTTATTCAACCCGTCCGTGCCGGTCATGGCCGTGTGCACCTCGTGTCCCTCTTCGGTAAGATAAAGGTCGATAGTTTCGCAGATAGAGCTGTCGTCGTCTATTATGAGAATCTTAGCCATGCGCTTGTCCCCCGGTATCGTTAACAGGTGTTTTAGAATTATTTTTGCTTTCTTCAAAAGGCAGAGTAACTACAACTTTCGTTCCTTCGCCCTTCCTGCTGAATATTTCTATGGAACCGTGATGTAAATCGATAAATTTCTTGACCTGCGTCAAGCCCAGGCCTGTCCCGTATCTTTTCCTTGTAAAGAACGGATTGAACAGGTGAGGCATATCTTCTTCCTTGATGCCGTAACCGCTATCGTCTATTTCAATTGAGATATGCTTGTGCTCGTTTGTGACAAACTTCGTGCTTATCCGCAGCCTGCCTCCCTCTTCCATTGCGTCTATGGCATTGAGATATATATTCAAGAATGCCTGCTTCAGCATCGCTGAATCAAGATTTATCGGGGGGATGCCTTGATCGTTATGAAACTGCACATCTATCTTTTTGTCGTACAGTTCTTTTTCTACCATCGATAACGAACTTTCAATGAAAGCGCTGATATCTGCAGGCTTCATTTCGGGTTCTGCAGGCTTTGCATAAATCAGGATATCATTTACTATCTTCTCGAGATGCTCAACCTCTTTCTCCGCTATCTTGAACCGTTTCAAATCATTCCCCGCGGGATTTAATCTTTTTTCAAGAATCTGGAGGCTCATCTTGATGGATGAAAGCGGATTTCTCACTTCGTGGGCAATGCCAGCTGAGAGCTGACCGACAGCGGCGAGCTTCTGGCTGTCATAAAATTTTTTCTCGAGATTTTTAAATTCCGTTATATCACGCTGCACGAGGAGATATTTGTCGGTTCCCTTTATGGGAGCGGTGGTGATAAGGAGATTCCTCTTAAAGCCGCCCCTCGTCGTCACCTCAATTTCGAAGGGCCTGTGTATTCCCCTTTTGACCTCTTCCCACTTCTTGAGCATAAATTCCCTGTACTCCGGAACTACAAATTCAGCGAAATATTTGCCCTCCATCTGCTGAGGCATCGAGCCGTCATCTATCTCCGACCTGCGGCTCACGTAGTTTATAATGCCATCGGCGCTGAGGGCGAATATCCGGTCCGGAGAGCTGTCCATCATAGATTGAAGGTAATTGTAAAGCTCTTGTATGTCGCTTCGCAGCCTGATCAGTTCATATATCTCGTTGGAAAGGCTTTCCGCATACTCTTTCATATTTTTGGTCAGTTCTTCTTCCTTCGTCACATCCTGGAGCGTCTCAATGGCGGCAATAATCTCTCCCTTTTCGTCATAAATAGGGGCAGCCAGAAAATAGAGGTATCTGTTCCTGCCGCCCAGATCCTCAAAATAATCGCTTGCCTCGTAAGCGCCTTCCACTACGGTTGACTTATGCACACTCTTTTTCCCGTAATACTTGTCGAGTTCCTCGATATTATTGTCCACAATGAGGTCTGCAATAACCGGCCTTTCATCATGGTAAAATGGCATAAACTGTTTATCAGTGCCGATCATGTCTTTGCTGTCGTATCCGGTTAACTCCGTGCAGGCATGGTTCCAAAAAATAATCTTGTGCTGTCCGTCAATGACAAACGTCGGTATGGGAGAACCTTCTATGATGCCTCCGATGGTCTTTTTCTCTTTGGACAGGGATTCCGCATATTCTTTCATATCCGTGGCCATCTCTTCTTCCTTAGTCACGTCTTGAAGCGTTTCGATGGCAGCGATAATCTCTCCCCTCTCGTCGTAAATGGGGGCGGCAAGAAAATAAAGATGTCTGTTCTTGCCTCCCATATTTTCAAAATAATCCCGCGCTTCGTAGGCGCCTTCAATAACAGTCGACTTATGCAGGCTCTTTTCCCCGTAGTACTTGTCGAGTTCGAGTATATCGTTATCGACAATAAGGTCTGCGATAACCGGCCTTTTCTCGCGGTAAAAGGGCCTGTACTGCTTATCAGTGCCGACCATATCTTTGCTGTTATAGCCCATCAGGTCCGAACATGCCTTGTTCCAGAAAATGATCTTGTGTTCCCTGTCAATCACAAAGGTCGGTATCGGAGAGCCCTCAATAATCCCCTCTAAAGTTTTCTTCTCTCTTGCGAGCTGCTCTCTCCAGCTGTCCCTGTCCCTCAAGTGTTTCAACTCTTCCTCGAGTAAGAGACGTTTCTTGCCCGAATATACGACCAGCATGCTCCCGACAATCACCGTGACAATGAGTACGAATGCCTCGAGCATGATAATGAAGAATGTTTTTCTGATATGTGAAATGGCGACATGATAAGGAGTGCTGACAGCGATATACCACTTTCGGCCGTTCAAATCCGCCGGAGCGTATCCCACGATACTTCTTTCAAAGCTTCCTCCTGTCTGAAGCAGTTCATAGTCATCATAACCTGCCCTGTCCCTCATGATGCCGTCTTTTGGAGACATGGGCTGTTCCATTTTGCCGCGTACAACAGCAGTAAGATCCGCGCCAACGTATTCATTCCGCGGATGGAACAAGACGGTTCCCGTGTCATCGGCAATCATTGCATCGCATGGCAAGTCGGTCTTAGTATCTTTTATGTAACGCTCGACAACTGAGGCCGGGGATAGCGCGGCATATACGATGCCCCCGTGTCTCCTGTCCAAATCGAAATCCGGAACACCGATGACAACCATCCTGTATTTTTTCCCCTCGCCGTTAGCAGCTTTAATATCCACGGAAATAAGGCTGCTCACCCTGGGTTTGCCGGTTTTCCTAATGTCCTGTATCAGTTTGAGAAAAGCGGAGTTGTTTGAAGTGCTCTTCAGGATGTCGTCATGAAAAGTTCCCGGATATGCCTCGATGGTCTTGCCTTCGCGGTCGCTTATAGCCAAAAAATCTATCTTTCCTTCCAGGTCGTCGTAAGTCTCGCGCATGTTTGAGCGCATCGTTCCGCTATGATGCCGGGAAAGTATAATCAGGCTTTTCTCCACACTGTCAAAAAGATCATCTATCCCCGTGGCTGTGCCTTTGGCGATGGTCATATATTGTTTCCCGTATTGCTCTGCCGACTCCTTCACTCTCGCCTGATTGATCATCAGAGAGAACATGATAATCATGATAATGACTATCAGCGTGGTGAGCCAGACGGGCACCCTAAGGTTTTTCTTTATGAAATCTGAAAGAGAAGCTGTCAATCATCCGCTCCTTTGGCTTTCCTGTCTCTATATTCCTTGACGCCTATCACGATATATACGCCAATGGCTGCTCCGAGTGAGATAAGAAGTTTAGTCAATCCACTCTCAATTTCGATTACCCGCGCACATATCAGCCACACAACGAGATACGTTGCTGCCGTTAAGATCTCCTGCATAATAGACCTCTTAAAGTCTTAGTTTTCATATGATATACCGGTCAAACTGCAAATTTTCAATAGAAATATACGGATTATTCCGGAGAGGGCTCTCAGTATCTTCGAAGCCGATTTATTATTAAAAGGAAAAAGATGTGAAAACAAAAAAAAGCGCAGGCGATTTAATCTCGATTCATTTATCTGTCAAAACCACTGACATTGTCAGTGGTGGGGTGTGGGGGCGGAGGCCCCACACCTTAAGTGAACCAACAATGTTGGTGAACAATATTTTAGAATAGCCGTTTCAACCCTTATCAGGCAAGGCGAAGGACATTGTCCGTAGGCTTGCCGCATTTTGAAGGCCACCGACAAGGTCGGTGGTAGTTTACTTCGGACTGCATTGCACTTTTCGTTCAAGCGGCAGAGTCAATTGAACAAAACGTTAAAACATTATGCGTTCGCAACGGACATTTCGTTCAGTAAATAAATAAGAATAACATTGTCGTTGCGTGATGTTAGAGCCGATAAGCCTTGCAGGCGCATCAATGGCATGCCTGTTGCAGCTGGTTACGCAGTTTTATAATATTTCCTATTTCCCCCGATGTGTTTTCATGTTATGGGGATAGGGAATTCTGGATTAACTTTTAACAGGAAAGGAGAAAAAAAATGTTACGGAAATTCGGAAAAACTTTATTAACTCTATTTTCAACAATGGCTGCTCTGTTATCGTCCTCACAGCTTGTATACGCTGCAGAAGCGATTCCGGCGGGTGAATCGTACACAAAAGTCCTCTTCGCAGTAGGCGCCATGTTGGGGGCAGGCCTGGCTATGGGTATAGGCGCCGTAGGAGCCGGGTTAGGAATCGGGACTGCCACTAACGGTGCATGTCAGGCCGTGGGAAGAAACCCCGGCGTTCAGGGTAAGATCATGATGACCATGCTAATCGGTATGGCTATGGCGGAATCGATCGCCATTTATGCCCTGGTTGTTGCGCTTGTACTTCTGTTTGCAAACCCCTTCATGCGTTATTTTTTAGGTTAATTCATTTAAAGAAAATTAACTTTAAATCTGACAAAAGTTAGGGGGAGAAGGCAATGCCAGAAAATAAAAAAGATAAGCAGCTTTTTACGGTAGCGAGAGTATTCTTCCTGCTTATCGTAATCCCCTTTTCACTGATGGCTATTCTGATTGCCAACGGCATTCTCAAATTAGGGATTACAGCGAAAGAACGGGCAATCAACGTTCTCGATCAGAAATCTCAGGAAGAAATCAAGATACGTGCCATTAATACGGCGGACGAGGTTGCCAATTTTCTCACGGAGAGAAAAAAGGATCTGTTGATTGCAACTATCATCCCCGCGACCGAAGCAAGCTACAAGCAATTTATGAACGAAAACAAGAAAGCCGTCTGGGTAAAAGAGGATAATAAAATCCAGCAGGTCTTTGCCCCTCTCTATACAGAGATGGCCCTCATCGACAGGAATGGCAATGAGGTGATAAAAATTGTGAATGGCGGGGCCGCTAAATCGGGCCTGGTGAATGTGAGTAATCCCGCCAATACGAAATACAAATCAGAGGACTACTTCAGCAAGGCGTCGAAACTTAATAAAGGCGAAGTATATATAGGCCATGTCACAGGCTGGTATGTGAATAAGCTCGATTTTGAAAAGGGCAAACGTTTTCAGGGAATCATTCGCATGGCTACGCCGATCTTCGGGAAGGAAGGATTTGCAGGCGTTATCAGTCTTGCCCTTGATTTTCAGCATGTTGCCGGGTACACCGATCATATCATACCGACCCAGTCCGGGTATGTATTCAGGGCGGATGCAGCTACAGGAAATTACGCCTATATGGTGGACAACCGAGGGCTCGTCATCGCGCACCCCAATGATTATCACATAGAAGGTCTGTATCCCGACGGAACGCCGGTTCCTCCTCTTACCGATAAGACTGTAGAGGCAATGACTAAGAAGGGAGAAGAAGTACTGAACATCAGCCTTCTCGGTTTTATGGATCCGGGCCTGCCGGAAGTCGCAAAGGATGCGGCTGCCGGAAATACAGGCATCAAAACGTACAAATTTGCCGGGCAGACGAAATTCGTAGCGTATGCGCCCATTAAATTCTACTCCATTGACTACCCTAAACCCGGTGGCTTCGGGTGGATCGGAATGGGAGTGAACGTGGAAAAGTTCAATGAGATGGCCACTAAAGCTTCTCAGGACGTAGAAAAAGAAGTGAAGGCATGGACCACGACAATCGTCCTTATCATCATCATTTCCGTCATTCTTCTGTTCTTCATATCAGCGCTCCTCTCGCGAGGTATCGGGCGTTCGATCGAAGCGGAAGTTCCCGCAGGTTCGCAGGAAGCCGCACTCGAAGAAGAGGATGAAGAGGACAAAGAGGATAAATAGTGCAAAAGGCCGGGAGGTGCACACTCCCGGCCTTTTTTTTCACTCTTATAACAGACTGCTCTCGCCTCCGCCTCTGTGCGCGTCGCTGTTAATCTCTCATCTTTTCCAGTGTGTCTCCGAACAAAATCGTAGCATGTTGATGATTCCATGATTCAAATGAAGTGCTTGTAAACGAAAAGAAGGGTACAAGGGGTCGGGGATTAAATTGTATCGGGCAAAAAAGAGGGAGTTGAAGTCGTGGTAGCGCTCCCCCTCCCTGATTTCTTATAATACCGGTTTTCTACATGCCAACTAACTTAATCAGAGGATTGGCGTAGAGTACGATCAATGCAATAACCAGAGCATAGATCGCGAGTGATTCGATCATAGCCAGACCAACCATCATGGTCAGCAGGATCTTTCCCTGTGCTTCGGGATTTCTGCCGACGGCGTTTGTAGCGCCGCTCAATCCGTTTCCCATGCCGATGCCAGTACCGATTGTACCTAATCCCATGGCAATACCCACCGCCAAGAGACTGCATGCAATCACGATTGCCTTTGTATAATCAACGGGAGCACCAGGCGCAGCAGCAGCTGGCGCAGCGGCTGCAATCGCTAACGGGGCGAACATCATAACAAAGATCAAACTAAGAACAACACAACTTAAAGTCCTTCTCATTTTTTCCTCCTATTTACTTGGTTGGTTTCTCGAGACGTGTGGCACGTCTCTCCAAATATCCGGGACTCACCTCCTTTCTTAATTGATATGCCGCGTCTTGCCCACGGATCAGTTTCCCGCAAGGCAAGCTTGTCATTTCGCCTTCTCAATGACTTATAGGCGTAATATTCTACATGAAAAATAATCCTGTCAAGAGTTATTTGGCCGTTTACAAGAAAAGTTTCCTCACGGATATTGCACAAAAACGGGCATGTTTGGAGAGATTCACGCGGAAACCTGTGCCGGAGAGACACATGGATCATTCTCAGCATCCGGATTTCTTCGCATTTTACCTTCCATGTCAACTCTGCTCACATTTCTATTTGACATTACAAGACAAGACTGATAGATAACCATGATATCATGGATGATTGTTGCTACGCATTATTGCATCATTAATCTTACATGGAATAAGGAAGAAGACTCTAAAATCAAGAAATGGAGAGATTCAGGAGAGAAAAAATGTCTAAAAAGTATGTATTTGAATTTGGAGGCGGCAAGGCAGACGGCAAGGCGGAAATGAAAGAACTACTCGGCGGTAAAGGGGCCAATCTGGCGGAAATGGCCAGTCTCGGCATACCCGTGCCTCCCGGTTTCACTATCACGACCGAAGTTTGCAATTACTACTATCAGCACAATAAATCTTATCCGCCCGAGCTTGAAGCTCAAGTGAAGCAGGCCTTGGCAAACGTGGAAGCAATTATGCAGGCGAAATTCGGCGACCCCGGAAATCCCCTGTTGCTTTCCATTCGCTCCGGCGCTCGCTCCTCCATGCCCGGCATGATGGAAACTGTTCTGAATGTCGGCCTTAACGAAAAGACGCTGAAAGGGCTGGTTGCAAAAACGGGCAATGGGCGTTTCGCCTATGATGCATATCGTCGCTTAATCATGATGTACTCCGATGTAGTCATGGAAAAGGCGGCAGGAATCGAGCCGGAAGAGGGCAGGGGGGTCCGCATACAGCTCGAGCATGCGATGGAGAAAATGAAAAAAAAGCTGCACGTCGTTCATGACACCGACCTTACCGCGGCAGACCTGAAGAAGCTGATTAAAATATTCAAGACCAAAGTCAAAAACATTCTCGGGAAAGAATTTCCCGATGATCCCTACGAACAGATCTGGGGCGGAATCGGCGCCGTCTTCCAGAGCTGGAATGGAAAACGCGCCATTTCCTATAGGCGCATCGAGGGTATACCGGATGAATGGGGCACTGCCGTAACCGTCCAGTCCATGGTCTTCGGAAACATGGGCGAGAAGAGTGCAACGGGTGTAGCCTTCACAAGAAACCCCGCGACGGGCGAAAATGTATTCTATGGGGAATGGCTCGTGAACGCTCAGGGCGAGGACGTCGTGGCTGGCATACGTACGCCTAATCCACTTAACATGAAAAACAAGACGGAGGATACAAAAGACATTGAGAGCCTCGAAGAAGCTATGCCGCCGTTGTATAAAGAACTGGCAGATATACGAGACAGGCTGGAAAAACATTTCACAGACATGCAGGATATCGAGTTCACCGTCCAGGAGGGACGCCTGTGGATGCTCCAGACACGCACCGGCAAGCGCAACGGACCCGCAGCGGTGAAAGCTGCCGTGGAAATGGTGCGCGAAGGTCTCATCGATGAAGCCACTGCTGTCCTCCGCGTGAGGCCGGCTCAGCTCGATGAACTGCTGCATGACATGCTTGATCCGGTGGAAGAGCAAAAGGCCCGCGTGCTTGCGAGGGGTTTGCCCGCCGGTCCCGGCGGTGCCACAGGCCAGGTCGTCTTCACCGCCGATGATGCGGCGAAATGGACGAAGGAAGGCAAGAAGATTATTCTTGTGCGTCATGAGACGTCGCCGGAGGACGTGCATGGAATGCACGTCGCTGAAGCCGTATTGACTGCAAAAGGAGGCATGACGAGCCATGCCGCGCTGGTCGCTCGCGGATGGGGCAAGTGCTGCATCGTCGGCTGCTCCGCCCTTGACATCGACGCGAATAAGAAGGTGATGATGGTGGGTGGCAGGACAATAAAGGAGGGCGACTGGATTTCCCTCAACGGTTCGATAGGTCGGGTCTACGAAGGGAAGGTCCCTTCAGTAAGGCCAGACCTTGCGGCGAATAAGGATTATACGGAGCTCATGGGATGGGCCGATAAATTCCGCAAACTCGGTGTACGCACTAATGCCGACCGTCCCCAGGATGCCGCTCAGGCGCGCGCCTTCGGCGCCGAAGGGATCGGGCTTACCCGTACGGAGCATATGTTCTTCGGCCCGGAGCGTATCATGCCTATGCGTGAGATGATCCTTGCGGAGAAGGAAGAGGATCGCCGCAAGGCGGTAATGAAGCTCTTGCCGTTTCAGCGGCAGGATTTTATGGGCCTCCTCGAAGTCATGCAGGGTCTGCCTGTCACAATTCGCCTCCTCGATCCCCCTTTGCATGAATTCGTGACCCTCAATAGTGAGCAGTTAAAAGAGCTCTCCAAAGATCTCGGTGTTTCCGTGAAGAAACTCAAAGCTCGTGTGGAGTCCCTGCACGAGATCAACCCCATGCTCGGTCATCGCGGCTGTCGTCTTGGCATAGCTTATCCGGAAATCACGGAAATGCAGGCTCGGGCAATCTTCGAGGCTGCCGCGGAATTGACCCTGAAAGGCATCAAGGTCTTTCCTGAGGTAATGGTACCGCTGGTGGGTACTGCTTCTGAATACAATCATCAGGAAGCCATCATTCGCCGTATGGCGGCGGATGTCATGAAGGAAAAGGGCGTGACCTTCGAATACATGGTCGGGACGATGATCGAGGTGCCGAGGGCGGCGCTGACGGCGGATGATATTGCCAAGACCGCAGAATTTTTCTCCTTTGGCACAAATGACCTTACACAGACTACTTTTGGTTTTTCGCGTGACGACATCGGCGGATTCCTGCCCATTTATCTTCAGCAGAGGATCCTGCCCGAAGATCCCTTCCAGAGCCTCGATGAGAGAGGCGTCGGCCAACTGGTCGAGATGGGCACCAAGAAAGGCCGCGCGACGCGTCCCAAGCTGGAGGTCGGTATCTGCGGCGAGCACGGCGGCGATCCCAAATCCATCGATCTCTGCCACCGCGTGGGCATGGACTATGTTTCCTGCTCACCGTTCCGCGTGCCCATTGCGAGACTGGCGGCTGCCCATGCGGCCCTCATAAACAAGTGAGATACGTAGAGACGCCGTAGATATTCAATCACAAAAAAAGCCGTTGTCATGAACTATCCGAGGTCGCCGACAACGGCTTTTAATTTTTCTCAGCCCGCGCAGTGCCGATACGGGCCGGATCCTACTGCTACTTCTTTTTTACGCTGTAGAGCGCTGATCTTCCGGGATAGACGGCGTAATCACCGAGCTGTTCTTCTATCCTGAGAAGCTGGTTATATTTTGCCAAACGCTCGCTCCGGGATAAAGACCCGCTTTTGATCTGCCCGCAGTTCGCCGCCACCGCCACGTCCGCCATGTAGCTGTCTTCCGTTTCGCCGGACCTGTGGGAGATGACAGTCGTGTATCCTGCCTCCTTCGCCCTTTGAATGGTCTCCATGGTTTCCGTCAGCGTGCCGATCTGGTTGAGCTTAATCAAAATGGAATTGGCGACGCCCATGGCGATACCTTTTTCCAGTCTCTTCTTGTTCGTCACAAAAATGTCGTCACCCACAATCTGGATCTTGCTTCCGAGGGCGTCGGTGAGTAGCTTCCAGCCGTCCCAGTCGTCTTCCGCCAGGCCGTCTTCAATGGACACGATGGGATATTTTTTTACCATGTCCTGATAGTACTTGACCATATCCGCAGCCGTTTTGTTAGGCTTCTTTTCTGCGGACATGACGTACGTCCCGTTTTCGAAAAATGCGCTTGCAGCAGGATCAATGGCGATACAGATGTCTTTTCCCGGCTTGTATCCCGCCTTCTCAATCGCCTCCACAATCACTATAAATGCTTCTTCATTGGATTTGAGGTTGGGTGCGAATCCGCCTTCATCGCCAACGGAGGTGTTGTAGCCTTTGCCTTTGAGGACGGACTTGAGCGTATGAAAAACCTCTGCGGACATGCGCAATCCTTCCTTGAAGTTCTTCGCGCCGATGGGCATGATCATGAATTCCTGAATATCGACGTTGTTGTCCGCGTGCTGTCCGCCGTTGAGGATATTCATCATGGGGACGGGTATATCCTTGGCGATGGTGCCGCCGATATATTTGTAAAGGGGCAGTTCCATGGCTTCCGCAGCGGCCTTGGCACACGCCATCGATACGCCTAAAATGGCGTTGGCGCCGAGTGCGCCTTTATTCGGCGTGCCATCGAGCAGGATCATGGCGTAATCGACCTCCCGCTGATTGAGGCTATCCATGCCGATGATCTCCGGCCCGATTTTGTTGATAACGTTATTGACAGCCTTCACTACACCTTTACCCATGAACCTTTTCTTGTCGCCGTCACGGAGTTCTAACATTTCATGCTCTCCCGTGGAAGCGCCTGAGGGCACGGCGGCACGGCCGGTAATGCCCGAAAAAAGTGTTACTTCGGCCTCAACTGTTGGGTTGCCTCTTGAATCTAAAATTTCCCTTGCGTACACGTTGATGATCTCAGTCATATGGCCTCCTCTTGTTTATGTAGATATGTTCTTTTCCATATACCAATCCGGACGAGAATTCAAGGATGTTGTCACAAATGTGAACGACCTTGATTAAATACGGAAACTTGTGTACATCAGAAATAAATTGACAGAGGAGATGCGCCGGTTGTGTCAGGGATAAAACAGACGAAACTTTTTCTCCATCTGAAAAAATGGCTGGAAGAGGCCATCCTCGATTATAACATGATAGAAGAGGGGGACAGGGTTCTGGTCGGTGTGTCCGGCGGCGCAGACAGTCTTGCCCTCCTTGATCTTCTTAATACACCCATGGTGTACGTGCCGCCTTTTTCCATCGTCGCCGTAAACATTGACCCGGGGTTCGATCCGACGTATACTGACTATGATAAACTTGGGAAATACCTGAGAGAAGATAACATCGGCCACTACATGGAAAAGACGGACATCGGGCCCCTTTCGCACAGTGATTACAATAAGAAAAACCCCTGCTTCCTCTGTTCGCGGTTGAGGAGGAAGAGGATTTTCGAAATAGCAGAGGAGTTGGGCTGCACCAAAATCGCCTTCGCCCATCACAAAGATGATATTATAGAGACGTTGCTCATCAATCTCTTCTACGGGAGGGAGATCAGCACCATGATGCCGAAGCAGACGATCTTTCAGGGAAGGCTGCATATCATCCGTCCTTTCGCTTATATCGGGGAGGACCTGATAAAAAAATATGCGAAGGAGCAGCGGCTGCCCTCCGCGAAGAATAGATGCCTAACGAGCAATACTTCCCGGCGGATATACATCAAGAAACTGTTAAAAAAGATGGAGCGCGATAACAAGAACGTCCGCAATAATATCTATAAGGCGTTGAGGCACATCAAGAGCGACTACCTGCCGCAAGACATGAAAGATATGAAGTGACATTTTCCGATGTCATTCCTTAGGAGCGAAGCGACAAGAAGTCTTATCTGAGCTATTCGTATCATTTATAGTTGAGAGAACATGGCGAAAAAGAAACCAGCAGGACAAAAAATAATCGCCCAGAATAAGACGGCGCGTCTGAATTACTTCATAGACGACACATATGAGGCGGGGATCGCGCTCGTAGGTACGGAGGTGAAGGCGCTCCGGGAGGGGAAGGCTAATCTCAAGGACAGCTATGCCCTGGTTAAGGACGGTGAGGTCTTCGTTCATGAAATGCACATCAGTCCTTACACCTTCGGCAACAGGGAGAATCATGATCCCTTGAGGGTGCGGAAACTTCTCCTCCACAAAGGGGAGATCAAGAGGCTTTACGGAAAATCCCGGGAAAAAGGACTGACCCTCATTCCACTGAAATTGTACTTTAAGAGCGGAAAGGTGAAGATGGAAATCGGGGTCGGACGGGGCAAGAAACTTTATGACAAACGGGAGAGCCTGAGAGACAAGGACGACCGCAGAGAAATGGAACGGGGAATGCGGCGAAAAGAATAAGCGTATTTGTCATTTCCAACTCGGGAATCTCTGCTCACATGGGGGAACGTAGTGCAGACCTTCAGGTCTGCCAATTAGCAGGACTAAAGTCCTGCGCTACATATCTTCAACAAATTACAAAAGTGCCTTATTGTATACTCCTCCGCAACACCTTTTCAACGTCGAATTGACTTGACTAAAACTCCATCACGACCTATATTAACGCGCAGTCTATATCCACTCCATTATGGGGGCGCAAAGGTTTCGACGGGGATATGGAAGCTGTAGTCGCATACCGAGGTTCCTACCAGGCCTCGTAAAACAGGTAGGAAACATCTAAGCGCAAAGAACTTCGATTACGCTTTAGCCGCATAGACGGCTACGTCTTACTGATCCCGCCTGTCGGATCAGATCAGGGCGTCATAAAGGCAGGATAGCTGATTTCATTTTCCCGAAGTGAAAAGGGCGAAAACCAAAAGGGATGGCTCTCAATAAATCCTGCCTCCGGGAGTTGTCGAGAGTGAGATTAAAACAGAGGACAAGTATGTAGAAGCTGCAGTGGAATATTTTCGGACGCGGGTTCGATTCCCGCCGCCTCCACCATGATTTCAATAACTTACGGCTTATTTTTCCCTGTCAGTGGCCAGTCAGGACGTATTACCGTACCAACATCGCGGTAAATATCCCTCACGTCCTGGTCCTCGATTCAAAGTATCTTTCAAAGGCCTTGTTCGTCCGCGTCATCATGGCCCGTTTTATTTCTTCCGGTGTGCGGTAGGCTCTTGCTGCCCTGGCCGATGAGTGGCGGGTACCGCCATAGAGGTCAACACCCTCGATATCTAAATTTGCACATGCCTTGACCCACCATTTGTAAAAGTATTTAAGGCCGTATGATTCTCCTTCCGCCACGCCTGATATGCCCCCGCCGTGTCGGAAAAAAGACATAGATGGAAGACTCCTTGGAAAGCTGGAAAGGGCCTCGATATCGTCCGGCAAGATGGGAACAGACTTAAACCTTTTCTCTTTGGGATGAGGGAAATAAAGATATCCGTTTTCAATGTCAATATCTCCTTCCTTCAATTTAATCAATTCACCAGGACGGATACTGATGTAGGTGCACAGTAATTTAATGCCGAGCCACACCTTGAGCGGTGCGATTCGCTTGACTTCTTCGAGGATCTTCATCTGGCGGTCCTTCGATACGGTCATCCTACGCCCGAGCTCATAGCTTACGGTCGGGAATATCGGCATTTCCTTTATCTCCTGGCGACGGTGAAGCCATACGAAGAAAGCATGAATTGTTGACAGGATGTTATGCTTTGATTTATCGGATAGCTCGATAGATTGCAGAAGGTCCTCGAGGTGGCCATACCGGATATCCTTGACGTTCATTTGTTTGAAGAACTCCTGGGCAATCTGGATATGGCGGCGAATATTCCTGTATGAGCCAGGCCGGACCTCGCCTTGTCGGTATTGAAGATACTTCCGGGAGAAGTTCGTAAACCCAAGGGGATTGTCACGCCGATAATCCCTTTCGTCAAAGGTCCTCTCGTCTGTCTTAAAACGGAGGCCTGTGAGAAAGCGGAAGGCAGCATCGTATGACCTGGTGCGTTTCGTGATTGTTCCGAAGAGAACCTTGAACCTCGAGGCATGGCATTGTGGATGATCAGGACAGGCGAGGGACGATTTATGATCATCTTCGAAGACAGAACCGCAAACTGGACAGCGTTGGTCCGAATAGATACCACCTTTCATACATAACTCCCCGCTTGGGGGAATACTACTTTTCAAGGACGCTGTCAACATCAGAACAGGAAACCTTCTTTTCTGATCTTCACGGTATACCTCGTGAAATATTTAGTGGCGCTCCTTGATGGGCATGAGTAGTGGGAGACAGCTAAGAATCGTCACCGGGAGGAGGGTGGAGGGCTATCCTGGCATTGGATATGTCCCCCGCCTTGAATGAATATTACTTTTTGAAGAAGTGAGTCTCTGGAGAAAAATCAGATATAATTTAAAAAATCATTGGCCGGGAGTTCCGTCAAGTTTGCTTTCCATGTGCAAGAAATTCACTGACCGGCAACAGCGTCAACAGATTCTTGTTTGCTTGAATAGAACGGGATGGCTGACACTGTCTCGCCCAGTTTTTTCAACAAGGTGAGAAATGGTTTCGTGTCTATGCTTACTTCGTCACGTTTGACAATATCAGCTACGTCTATAATTATTTTTTGAGTATCCTCCAAGAGTTCTCGTGGCAGCTCGCAATTTGCCTTGAGCAATAGTTTCCCGTCTGAGATGGTACAATGTTGCATTAATGCCGGCCGTGATACTTATATTTTTATTTTTCTCTTTGCGTAGACTTTCCTCCAGTTCCGCTCGCTTTTTTTTTGCAGTCTCCAGCTCTTCTGATATCCTGTTAGCACGCTTATTAGCGTCATCTAAGTCTTCTTGCAGTTTTGTAATCCTTTCATTATCGGATGGTTCCGTTTGATTGCTTTGATACCTTATGTCCTCAGCATCCACTATCGCTTTCTTATATTCTTCCTTCAATTCTTTTATCTTGTTTTTCTTTTCTGCGATTTCTTTTTTGTAATTCAGCCTCTTTCTCTGTAAAGGCCTTATTCTTGCTGTCTAACTCAATTCTGAAGATTTTCAATCATTGTCCTCTTTTTGACTAATAATTTTTTTTAACAATGCTGATTCATCTTCTGATGAAGAAGATACGGAGGTATTTGGTTTTTTTGACGTGCGTTTTTTAATTTTTTTTACGCCGATTTGCCAGATCAACAACTCTTTTCTTTGAGAAGGCGTTAAGTGTCGTCGAAATCCGTCTGTGTGAGATCCCATCAGTATATCGGTAATATCATCATGTCTTTAATGCGACAAAGCAGGGAATAGTGCTTAAACCTAATTCCTGGGCAATTCGTAGCCTATTATGGCCGGCCTGTAGTAGATATGTATCATCGCTAGCTACAGTAACTATAAGCGGCTGGAGAATTCCAAATTCTAGAATGCTTTTTTTTAACTCATTTAATTCATCTGACGACATGGAAGGCAAGGGCGGTAATTTAGATTGAGGTAATAACTTTATCTGGTCCATGGGAATTTCTTTATAATACATAGTTGCTCTCCTTTTCTGTCAAAGCAATGGAATCTTTTTCTCCTATCAGCTCAGTGAGCCGATGACTGATTTCTATATGCTCAGTGAGCATATGCCTTATTCCCCATATACCCACTGAGTATATGCCTTATTTCCCATATACCCAGTTAGTCGATGACTGATCCTCCGGTCAGCTCGGTAGTGAACATATGACTATTGAATATTTACCTGGTTTTTCTTAAAGAAGTGAAATTATGTGTTCTTTTATGTTATTTTCATCAATGTCCATATGGAGATTTTTGATAATCTTTTTTAATTTAACAATTCGTCTTTTTTCTTCTATTATCTTTTCTTTTTCTTGTCGTAGTTTCAGAACTTTTTCCTTAACAATAGAATTGTAAATAGCGATCTCGTATCTGTAACCGCGACCATGCGGACTTATTACGCGGCGCGCTTCTATTATCTCTTGTTTGGTGTGGCGTGTAATTGTGCTGCGCCGAAGGCTGGGACACACCTTTATAACTTCATTGATGGTGCAGTAAAACGGTTCGTCAAGGTTGTTAAATGGGTTGCCCGAGGTATCGATGCATTCATGCGCGCTTCACGGGATTATTAGAACCTTGTAAAGCATCTGAGTGATTTGGGTGTTTCAGTTCGCGATCCATAATATTATCGGCGTTATGTCTCCGCACTTATTCTTCTGCAATGGCCGGGAAGGTTATTGCTTTCCTTCCACAAACTGTTTCCGATTGTGATTCGATGCACTTTCCTGAAAACGCTCCAATTTTCATATTGGTCAACGAAGTAGATGCCGCACACAATTGTAAATGAGGTTTGTTGCCTTGGATTTTTCCACTTTCTCCGAACTGCAGTAGTAGTATCCTTTGCAAAAAGGAATAAATGCTTCCTGCATGAAATCCTCGCAGGACCTGGCAGGGTCAAGACGGATAAACGGCTGAAAGGCTTTTCCAATGACCCTTTTATACTTTATGAACGCTTCATAGATTTCATTCTTGAGCATCGCTGCCATCTGGTCTTCATGTTGGCTCGTTGATGAATTAATCTCAGTGTCGGATTGCGACGATGAGTTCTCGAGCTGCAGGACTGATAAGTGAGTATTGGGCGAGCCAGGCGGGCCAGAGGAATCACTCAAGTTCTCTGGCGCAAGAAATACATGCGGCGCTTTATCATGATTGATATGGCAAGTAAGATTTTCGGGGCTCGTCAATTCGGCGGCTTCTTTTTCCGATTTGCTCGCGGAGACGGGTGAGCCGCTTGAGGTGGTTAAACTTTCAGATCCGCAACACATAATTCTTCTCCTTTCGCCTTGAGAAACGATGAAATTAGTTTTTTTATATCAACGCTGACTTGTGGATGCCCTAACGTTGAGTTTCTTAAGAAGCTCCGTGAGACTGTATATGTCGATGATGGTTTTTTGGACGGCGGGATGGTTACTGATTGCTTCTGTTCTTGGATTGTAAGATGATTTGTGAAACGCAGTCGATGGGGCAAGGTCGAGGTGGATATACCGTTGTATGTTTATCCTTATATACTTTAGAAGACTTTTATTATCATTGTTTGCCATGAATGCCCTCCGATGGCAAAGGGTGATGTGTTACCTTCTCAAGTGACTAAGCTCCTCGCGGATATATTGTTTATATATTACTTCCTCTTTCCGTCATCTGAACATGAAATCCAGATCACCATCCGGCAAAATAGAATAATCTGTGGAATGTTATAAAGATATGATGTGAAGAATGCCATACTGAAAAAATACACTGAAAATACTGGGCAAAAACAGTATTACGCTTGGTTATATTGTGAAATCAGCATGTTGTGAAGTGATTATTTCAATATGATAAAGGGTTCCGCTTTGCGCCGCAGGGAAATTTTCGCATATGGAACATTATTTATGAAAATTTCTCGCTTCCCTCGCACGGGATTCCGGCTCACCGAAATAACGGCGATCCATCGGTATATATAGAATGCGCGATTAGTAGTCGAGCAGAGCCCGGCATCAAGAAAGCGTTGACAGGTATGCATGCAGATTCGTTTTCTTGTTTTTCAATCCGAGCTTGCTTCTGATATTATGCCTGCGGGTATCAATTGCCCTGTATGACAAATTCAGGATTTCAGCTATATCCTTGGTGCTCTTACCCTCTCGAATAAGATTGGCAACCTGAATTTCTTTGGGAGTCAGATCTTGATATTTCGAGGATAGTCTTTGCGAGAAGGGTGATATAATTTTTTCAATATTTGATTCTATAATATCGACATATGTAATTTCTTTTGAAGCTAAAAGATTCTTTTTTAATGTTTCCACATAAGGCATCACGTTTGTTTTAACGTTATGTAACACCATTTCTTCAAGTTCATATTTATCCTGTTGCCGGCGTTCCAACAGGACTCTCAAGGCAGCATTGACATCCTCAAGCTCACCGGCTTTTTTGACCAACTCTTCTTCTCTTTTTTCCAACGCCTCCTCCGCTTGCTTGCGCTCGGTGATGTCTTTAGAAAATACTGTCACGGCTATTATCGCTTTTCCTTCTCGATCTTTAACGGGACTGAATGTCTGGAGAAAGAACCTTCCGTCTATTTCACTCTTATAGTCATGCTGTGATGATTCTCCGGTGCTTATAACTGTTCCTACAATCTGAGAAAACACTCTTGTGGGTTCCTCTGAATGGAAATCACCATAAGGTCTGCCGATCAATTTCTCCATTGGAAGATCAAACCGCTCTGCGTACACCCCATTCATGAACAGGTATTTACAATCCCTGTCCACGAGAAACATCAAATCTGCGCTAGAGGCCAGCGACCGATATTTTTCCTCTGAATCGCGCAGCTCATCCTCGGCCCGCTTGCGCCC
>CAVSPA010000010.1:0-245229 GCA_963729715.1 uncultured delta proteobacterium | reverse complement strand
TGGTGCAATCAACTTTCAGGGTGTGACGGGCGGTGTGTACAAGGCCCGGGAACGTATTCACCGCGGCATGCTGATCCGCGATTACTAGCGATTCCGACTTCATGAAGTCGAGTTGCAGACTTCAATCCGAACTGAGAACGGCTTTTTGAGATTTGCTCACTCTCGCGAGGTTGCTTCTCTTTGTACCGCCCATTGTAGCACGTGTGTAGCCCTGGGCATAAAGGCCATGAGGACTTGACGTCATCCCCACCTTCCTCCGGCTTAACACCGGCAGTCTCTTTAAAGTGCCCAACTTAAGGATGGCAATTAAAGACAAGGGTTGCGCTCGTTGCGGGACTTAACCCAACATCTCACGACACGAGCTGACGACAGCCATGCAGCACCTGTCACCGGGTTCCCCGAAGGGCACTCCCCTGTTTCCAGGGGATTCCCGGGATGTCAAGCCCAGGTAAGGTTCTTCGCGTTGCATCGAATTAAACCACATGCTCCACCGCTTGTGCGGGCCCCCGTCAATTCCTTTGAGTTTTAGTCTTGCGACCGTACTCCCCAGGCGGTTCACTTAATGCGTTAGCTCCGGCACTGAGGGGGTCAATACCCCCAACACCTAGTGAACATCGTTTACGGCGTGGACTACCAGGGTATCTAATCCTGTTTGCTCCCCACGCTCTCGCGTCTCAGCGTCAGTATAGGGCCAGGAAGTCGCCTTCGCCACCGGTGTTCCTCCTGATATCTACGAATTTCACCTCTACACCAGGAATTCCACTTCCCTCTCCCCTACTCAAGCAAGACAGTTTCAAATGCACTTCCCGGGTTAAGCCCAGGGCTTTCACATCTGACTTATCAAGCCGCCTACACGCTCTTTACGCCCAATAATTCCGAACAACGCTTGCACCCCCCGTATTACCGCGGCTGCTGGCACGGAGTTAGCCGGTGCTTCCTTTGGTGGTACCGTCAAGTATAGAGGCTATTTACTTCTATACGTTTCTTCCCACCTGACAGAGCTTTACGATCCGAAAACCTTCCTCACTCACGCGGCGTTGCTGCGTCAGGGTTTCCCCCATTGCGCAAGATTCCTCACTGCTGCCTCCCGTAGGAGTCTGGACCGTATCTCAGTTCCAGTGTGGCTGATCATCCTCTCAGACCAGCTAACCATCGTCGCCTTGGTAGGCAATTACCCTGCCAACTAGCTAATGGTACGCGGACTCATCCTTCAGTGAAAGCTTGTAAACAGAGGCCTTCTTTGACTGTCACACCGCAGTGAAAGCAGTATTATTAGGTATTAGCCCACCTTTCGATGAGTTATTCCCAACTAAAGGGCAGATTATCCACGCGTTACTCACCCGTGCGCCACTTTACTCATTCGCCGAAGCGAACTTTCTCGTACGACTTGCATGTGTTAGGCACGCCGCCAGCGTTTGTTCTGAGCCAGGATCAAACTCTCCAGTTTTAATCCTTATAGAGATTGCTCTCTAACTTTCCATCAAATCGAAAAGGACCCACAAATCTATTATCCCACTATTCAATTTACAAAGAACAATTCTAAAGCGAGTTTTTAGAATAATTTAAATTACCAATTCTGTCAAGATTTATTTCTCGAAGCACTATACGCGAAGAGTTACTGCAGTACTAAAAAGAAATCCGTCAAGACTTAAAAGAACTTGTTCTTCTACATACTCTTTCGGCAATAGTCAAGATAAATTTTTGCCAAAAAATAAAAATTTATTTCACGGTAATAAGGGCGTGTTTTTTCTTGCCTTTTCTTAAGTGAATTTCTCCATGTTCGTTGAGATGCTTGATGGTGATCTTTTCATCAAACTTCTCAATTGGGCGATCATTGATGTATATCCCGCCCTGCGCAATCAGGCGTCTTGCTTCTCCACTGGTAGCGGCTAAACCCACTTCACAGGCAAGCTTAAAGGCGGGTATTCCCTTTTCGAGTTCGGACCGTGATCGCTCACAGGTGGGAATTGCAGATACATCGCGTGCCGCGTCCTCTCTCGGAATACTGCTCGATGGAAAGAGCCCTTCTTCTATTGGTTTCGTATTAAAGGCTGTCGCAGAAGCCGTCCATGCAGCAATGGCTGCTTCACTGCCGTGGGTTATCTTGGTCGCCTCAAAAGCGAGCACCGCCTTGGCCATGTTCAACCTTGAATCAATCAGAGTTCGGACTTCCCGTATCTCTTCCATCGGTAGAAAAGTGAATAGCGCCAGAAACCTCTCCACATCTGAATCATCAGTATTGATCCAGAACTGATAATACTCATAGGGAGACGACAGTTCCGGGTCGAGCCACACGGTTCCCTTTTCAGTTTTTCCCATTTTATATCCATGTGACGTTGTAATGAGGGGGAATGTTATGCTGAAGGCGTTCTTCCCTTTCACCCTCCTAATAAGGTCACTTCCTGCCAGCATATTACCCCACTGATCATTTCCACCCATCTGCAGTGCACAACCATAATTGGTAAACAGATACAAAAAATCGTAGGCCTGAAGCAGCATGTAATTGAATTCAATAAAATTGAGACCGGTTTCTAAACGCATCCTGTAGCTCTCTGCCGCGAGCATCTTGTTTACGCTGAAGTGTCTCCCTATATCCCTCAGAAATTCGATGTATTTAAGTCCAGTCAGCCACTCTGCATTATTCAATAATATGGCCTTACCTTTTCCGAAATCCATATATCTCGACAGTTGCTTTTGCAGACAAGACGCATTGTAGTCAATATCTTCTCGTGTGAGAATCTGACGCATTTCAGTCTTCCCGCTCGGATCTCCTATCAGACCTGTTCCGCTGCCGATCAGAATAATCGGACGATGACCGCATTTCTGCATATGCATCAAAGCCATTATCGGGACGAGGCTTCCTATATGCAAACTTGTCGCAGTCGGATCAAAGCCGATATAACAGGTAACGTATGCATCCTGCAGCAGAGTGCGCAGTTCCGCCTCATCCGTAACCTGTTCCACAAATCCCCTTTCGGTAAAGACGTCATAAACGTTCTTCAATCTTCCTTCTCCACTGCTTCCTTTCAAGGGTTCGTATCGCTCAGCACGTCATCATCCCAGCATATCGTTATTAATTAAATTAACGCCCCGGATGACCGTCGGTCCCGATAGTCTTCTCAATCTCTCATATGCACGGTCAGTCTCTCAATGCCTGCGGCCTTGCCGCTTTTCTCATCAACGTCGATTACGACACCCTGAAGCCGAACATCATCCTTGGCCACATCAAACTTATTTGGTATCTGCGTCAAAAACCTCTCAATCACAACATCCTTTCTTATGCCGATGATCGAATTGAAAGGACCCGTCATCCCGACATCTGTAATGTAGGCGGTGCCGCCAGGCAGTATGCTCTCATCGGCCGTCTGCACATGTGTATGCGTCCCGAGAACAGCGCTAACGCGACCATCAAGAAACCAACCCATGGCTTCCTTCTCCGAAGTCGCCTCAGCATGCATATCGATAATAATTGTCTTCGTATATTTTTTCATCTTTTCTATTTCTCTTTCGGCCACTCTGAAAGGACAGTCGATAGGTCTCATAAAGACCCGTCCCATAAGATTAATCACTCCGCAGGATATCCCCGACGAATCAGGCCTGACGACACTTCCCCACCCAGGCGAGCCTGCAGGAAAATTGGCCGGTCTGAGAAGAGTTTCATAGTCACCAATAAATTCACTAATCTCTCTTTTATCCCAGATGTGATTCCCCGAAGTCAACACGTTGATGTGATTGCCGTAGAGCTCTTCAACGACGTCTCTTGTCACACCAAATCCCGCAGCTGCATTCTCACAATTCGCAATGATAAAATCAATCTTACGCTGAAAAATTATTTCGGGAAGAAGCTCACGTACCGCCCGTCTTCCAGGTTTGCCTACTATGTCTCCAATAAACAATATCTTCATCTACGTTTTCTATCTTGCATAATCTGAAACGCGCGTTTCCCTGATGACAGTTACTTTTATCTGTCCCGGATAGGTCAAATCAGCTTCAATTTTCTTGATAATATCCTTGCAGAGCATTACGGCATCGTCATCCGAAATCTTTTCATTTTCGACAAGTATGCGTATCTCTCTTCCTGCCTGTATGGCATAACATTTATCAACTCCGCTAAAGGAGTTCGCTATACTTTCCAGTTCTTCCAGACGCTTGACATATGTTTCGAGCATCTCCCTGCGTGCGCCCGGCCTCGCGGCCGACAGGCTGTCAGCCGCCTGAATGAGTACACCCAGGAGCGTATTGGTTCGACCATCATCATGGTGCGTAGCAATGGCCTGAACAATCCTGGCGGACTCGCCGAATCGCTTTGCATAATCGGCACCAATTGCGGCATGCGTGCCTTCTACCTTATGGTCCACCGCCTTTCCTATATCATGAAGCAGCCCTGCCCTCTTGGCTTCTTTGACGTTCATTTTCAGCTCGGCAGCCATAATGCCCGTAAGGTGAGCCACTTCTATAGAATGCTGAAGGACGTTTTGAGAAAAGCTGGTCCTGAACTTAAGACTTCCTAAGAGATTCGTAATTTCAGGATGGAGGTCATGTACTCCTACGTCGAAAGATGTGCGTTCGCCCGTCTCTCGGACAATAGCATCGACCTCCGTCTTAACCTTCTTCACTATATCCTCAATCCTTCCCGGATGGATTCTGCCGTCTGTAATCAATCTCTCCAGGGACATTCTTGCCACTTCCCGTCTGATGGGATCAAAACTCGATAGGACAACGGCCTCCGGTGTATCATCAACGATTAAGTCTATGCCCGTTGCCGCTTCAATAGCCCTGATATTTCTGCCTTCCCTTCCAATAATTCTGCCCTTCATTTCGTCGTTGGGAAGATTAACAACCGATACAGTGTTCTCAGCAACGAATTCGCTGGCGTATCTTTGCACGGCATAGGTAATGATCTCTCGTGCATTCTTATCAGCAGTCCGTTTGGCTTCCTCCTCTATCTTTCTTATATTAACTGCCGCTTCCCGTTTCGCTTGAGTTTCCATGGACTGCATGAGATAATTCTTCGCCTCATCGGAGGAAATGCCTGCAATCTTCTCCAGCTTTTCTTTCTGTTCCTCAAGCAAACGGTTTAACCTTTCATGTTTATCATTTAGCTGCGATTCCCTGTTTATCAGGCCCTTCTCCCTGTTTTCAATATTCGTTTCCTTCTGAGACAGCGAGTCCAATCTCCTGTCTATATTTTCTTCTTTAGACCGCAGTCTTCGTTCAAGATTGTCGAGTTCAAATTTCCTTTCTTTTGAATCTTTTTCGAATTCCGTTTTTGTCTTGAGAAGATTTTCTTTAGCCTGAAGGAGAGCCTCTTTCTTGATGGTTTCCGCTTCCTTCTTGGCCTCATCTATGATTCTGGCTGAGAGGTTTTCCGATGATTCCAGTTTCTTATCGGAAAGCCTCTGTCTCAAGGCATATCCTAACAAGACACCAGCTGCTATAGAACCAATTACAATTAACGTGATTAAAGTGTTATATATCAAAGCCTCTTCACCTCCCTAATCTATGATGTGGAACAAAATATCCAGGGCTTATCATGGATAAAATGTCCATTGCACGAATCTACAACGCAAGAGCTTTCAACTTGTCTCATCGCCTAAGGATACTCTGACTAACCATTTATTAGCGGCATAGCCGCAAAAAAAGTCCAAGTCTTATTGTATCAGTGGGGATATGATGGAAGGGATTGGGTTACACTGCGCGGCTGAGGGAACAAATGCAGATGAAAGCCCTAATTATAAAATAAAACCCCCGCCAATGCCGTGTTAAACACCTTTTTGAACCTTCCGATAAGGTGGGCACCCTATTGTTGCTTTAGGCTTTCCACCCCCGTTTTTACGGGATGCCGGCAGACATGCACACCGCTAACAAGGAAAGGCCCCCGGTTCCAAGGTGTTGGCTCAAAAAATGAATGTTAATCACGCACACTGCAGGGGATAATATCTTCTTACTTCACTTTATTTCATCAATAAGATCAATCAGTCTCTCGGATCTACTCTCTAATTGATTGCAAATATCTTCTTTCATTCCCTTAAATTTAATATACTCATCTGCAATGTTCAAAGCAGCCAGTATGGCAACATTTAAGGTGTTCGCGTTTGCAGATGTACTTCCTGCTTCCCTTATCTTGTCAGTTACGTACTTGACAACGCTTGCTACGTGTTCATCCCCCGAATCAGACAAAACCGACAACTGCTGCCCCAGTATATTGATATTAAAACTCTTGTCCAAATACACGACCTCAGTATTCATTGCTGTACATTGATATCCTGAAGCAAATCAAGTAGTGAGTCCACCTTTGTGCGTATAGAATCCCTTTCCTCGTTTAATCCCCTTATTTTATTGTTCGCCCCTTCTAATTCCAATCCTTTGCTCTTGAGAAGTTCTTCCAATTCATGATTCTTCCTTCTCAGTAAAGCATGTTCTTCGATAAGATCTTTAATCTTGCTTTCCAATTCCTCAAATTTTACAAGTTCCACAATCCATCACATCTTTCATCCGGTTCGTAGCTGCATTCCCCGCAATCGAACACCCTAAAAATAGGCTGTTAATAGTAAGAGGAGAAGCTTCTGCAGATTAATGAACCTCTCGGTAATTTTTATCCAAGGAATTGGCTCGGATTATGCCAATTCGACCCATAAATGTCAAGCGCTTATTTTATTGTTTCTGGGGCATGGGAGGGCCTTCCACGATAGCATGGAAAAATCCGTGAACCGCATCCAATATGTCATTCTTGTCATGTATCCTGCCCACTATCTCCCTGAACAGAGAGCCGCCCCTTATGCCCTTCGTATACCAGAGGAGGTGTTTGCGGAAATTTCTGAGACCGAGGCTTTCCCCCGAGTAATTGATTTCCATTTCCATATGCCTTCTTATAACTTTCTCCCTCTCGACTGAAGAGGGCGGCAAAGTATCTTTCCTCTCCTCAAGATATCTTATGATTTCGGTGAATAACCAGGGATTGCCCAGCGCCGCTCTTCCCACCATGATGCCATCACAACCGGTAGTTTTTATCATCCGGCAGGCGTCTTCGGGGCTTCTTATATCGCCACTCCCTATTACTGGGGAATGTAATTTTTTTTTCACTTCCTCAATAACACTCCAATCTGCAGTACCGCTGTATCCCTGATCTGCCGAACGGGGATGAAGTATCACTGCATCTACTCCGCAATCCTGGGCTATGCTGGCAATCTCAAGGGCTCCCGTTTCACCACGATGCCAGCCGGAACGAAGTTTTATGGTCAATGGCAATGATGTCGCCTTCCGGATCGCTTGCAGGATACGGCGCACTCGCTCAGGCTCCCTTAGGAGGGCGGCTCCGGCGCCCGTCTTTACGACCTTCCTTACAGGACAGCCCATGTTTATATCTATAAGGTCTGCACCGGTATCGGCTGCCATTTGCACCGCTTCGCAAAGGACACCCGGATCGGCACCGAAGATCTGAACGCCTAAGGGTTTGTCACCAGGTGAGGATCGAAGGTATCGGTAGCTCCTCCCGGTGTTCCTGACAAGGCCATTGGCGCTGATCATTTCCGTAAAAGCTAAACCACACCCGAATTCCCTGGCGAGGGTCCGGAAAGGCAGATTCGTGATGCCTGCCATGGGCGCCAGAAAAACATTATTCTTGAGGGTCAGATTTCCTATTTTCACTTGCATGTTTTCATGCGTTCGGACGCCTTCTCAAGATCATCAGGAGTGTTTATACCCATAACCTCGCTGGAATTGGCGGCGATGAACGATCTGGTCTTGAAACCTTTCTGCCAGGCGATACCAACTATATCCGTGAGATAGTATTCTTTCTGGATATTTTCATTGCCAATGTCGCGAACGGCTCTGAAGAGAAAATTGCTTTCTACGCAGTATATGCCTGTATTTATCTCCTTTATTTTATTTTCAGCAGGAGACGCATCTTTTTCCTCCACGATCCGCGATATATCACCTTTCTCCCCTTCCTTGATCACTCGTCCATAGCCGGAGGGATCATCCAATATCGTTGTCAGAACCGTAACAATTGATTTTCCCAGAATATGAATTTCCAGAAGGGCGCTGATTGTTGAAGGCGAAAGCATGGGGACATCTCCGCACAATATCAGTATGGTGCCGTCGTAACCGCGGAAAACATCTCTCGCCTGAAGTACGGCATGTCCCGTTCCCAGCTGCTCATGCTGTTCTACGAAGATCAAACCCTGACTCTTGAATGCCTCCATGATGAGACCTGCCTGGTGACCTACGATGACCACGATCTTTTCCGCGTTTACTGCCCTGGCAGCATCGACCGAATATGTCAGCATCGGCCTCCCGCAGAGTGGATGCATGACCTTAGCTACGTCCGCCTTCATCCTCGTCCCCTTACCTGCGGCCAAAATGATGGCACTCACTTTTTGTTTTTCATTCCCGTTCATTCAACAACCTTACATATTAATTGATTGAGTGACTCCGGCTAATTAATCCGACCATTTATTATAAACCATCAAGGGCCGGTCTTATCCCTTCCGCTGACATCGGCGTCGACCGGCAGCTCAATTAAGACCTCCTTGATTGACCTTGCGTCAGCATCCTCGATCACAAGCAGGGCGCTGCCATGTCTCAACGCATCTCGTCTTTTCGGTATCTTCTCCATCCTGTAAAGTAAAAATCCCCCGAGGGTCTCATAGTCTCCGTCCGGAATGTCGAGCGGCAGCAATTGATTAATCCTCTCTATGCTCATCTTGGCATTGACGAGATACTTCCCCGCCCCGATTTTCTTATACATCTTTTCGCCGCTGCCGTATTCATCGTCAATCTCACCTACAATTTCCTCTAGGATGTCTTCTATAGTCACAATGCCCAGTGCACCACCATATTCATCGACAACGACAGCCATCCTTTCACCTCTGATCAGCAATTCAACGAGGAGTTCTTTGGCAAGTTTTGTCTCCGGAACATAATAAACCATCTGTTTGAGATAGGATTCGATTGTCTCTTTCCCATCAGACAGAGAAGGATGACTGGAAGACCGTCCGTGTAGAGCCTCCAAGAGATCAAAGTAGTGAAGTATACCGATGATATTGAATATCTGATCACGATATATGGGGATGCGGAGGTATTTTTTTTCAGCTGCAAGTTGAACCGCCTCTCTGAGAGTGGCCGTTGCCGGAAGGGATGTCAGTGCCGATAGGGGCACCATTATTTTATCGGCGGTTACCTCGGAAAAATCGATGATGTTTCTGATCATTTCCCTTTCCGTGCCCAGGATATCGCTTTCTTCCGATCTGTGCCTCAGGATCTGTTTAAGACCGTCTTTTGTAATATAGGATGCGGAGACGATATCTTTTCCTCCCGTTGAAATACGGATAGCCACCCGCGATATCGTAGAGATGATAAGAACTATGGGAAACAGCAACCACGATGACACCCATATGAACCATGACAGTCTTATGGCAATGAATTCCGCATGCTGCTGGAAAATACTTTTGGGAACAATCTCACCCACGATGAGAAGCGTCGGAATCATGACAGCGACAGCCAATATCGGGCCTTTGGCCAAACCGAATGCGGATATGAAGAGAGCGGTAGCTATGGAGGTGCTCGTGACTACACATAGCCCCGTCCCGCTCAATGTTGTCGAAAGGAACCAGTCCGGTTTCTCGAGAAGTCTCAGGGCAATCTTGGCAGAGCGGGACCCCATGTTGGCCTTCTGCCTTATCTTATTGACATCCGAGGCAACGAAGGCGAGTTCACCTCCGGAGAATAGTCCCTCGAGACATATGCAGGAAAGAATCAACAGGAGGGAAGAAAAGTTATCCATCGCCACTTTGCTCCCGCTTCTCAATCCTTATATTCAGGATCCTCGCCTTGCCCATTTTTTCCACCCTAAAAACATAATCACCGAAGCCGACCTCTTCCCCTTTTGCAGGCAGTTTTCCGAAAAGATGGAAGACGAAGCCGCCGACGGTGTCAAAATCTTCCTGCCGGATCGAAACATCTATCAGATTGTTTAAGTCTTCCGCAGGCATCTTTCCTGATACCAGCAATGTTCTGTCATCGATTCTCTGCCAGAGGTTGTCCCTTAGCCCGTAATCATCATATATATCCTCAAAGAGGCTCTCGAGGATATCCTCAATTGTTACCATGCCGGAGACACCGCCATACTCGTCGACGATTATGGCAATTTGAATCTTTCTTGTCTGAAATTCCCTAAGGAGACTGGCCGCACTTTTTACCTCAGGAACAAACCACGGCTTCTTCAACAATTTATTTATGTGAAGGCCGCCGCTTTCACCGGAGATTCCGCTTATGAGGTCCCTTGCAAACAGGATCCCGAGAATGTCATCCCGATCACTGCCGTAAATGGGTATCCTTGTATGCCGCGCCTTGATGATTTCTGCTTCCATCTCTGTCATGCTGAGAGATATGGGAAGACAAAACATCTCAACGCGGGGGATCATGATCTCCGAAACCGGCTTATCGGCCAAACCAAATACCTTGTGTATGAGATCCCTCTGTGCTTCTTCCAGTCCCCCTTCTTTTTGATAGACATCAATGAGGATCTTAAATTCATCTTCTGTAAGAGCCTTTTTCCCCGCTGATGCTTCAGCCGAGAACAGAGATACAAAAAACCATGATATTCTTTCCAAGGCCCATACGACAGGGCGTTCAATCCTCGAGATGATCACCAATAGAGGCGAGACGAGCGCTGAAAAAGTCATGGGACGTATAACGGCAAAAGTTTTTGGTATCGCCTCCGCAAAAATAAGCAAAACCGGGGTGGTAACGGCAACTGCCAACCACTGACCGTCTGCACCGAAATAATGTATGCACAGGGAAGCCACCAAGACGGATATGGTGATGTTGACTGATTCATTACTTACAAGGACCGTAATGAGCAGCCTTCGCGGATGTTCCAAGAGCCTGCTTACATGAGACAGAAACTGGGAGCGTTCTTCCTTCATTTTGTGGAGGTGGAGGGGGGTAAGCGAAAAAAGAGCCGCCTCTGAACAGGAGAAGAATCCCGACAGGAGAAAAAGAATTACAAGCAGTGCAAATTTGAATGTAATAAGATATTCCAATTTTACAGAAAAATACTCCTCCGTATTGAATCATTGGTCATGAGTATGGATATTGTTATGGATTACTTTAGCAAATTTTTTCCATGAAGGACAGACTATTAATCTCAACGTGCGATCAGTTTTGTTTGACGCGGATGATTTTTTCCGATATTTTGGAACACAAAAGGAGGTTGTTTCAAAATCAGCGTCACGTGATATGCATGCGGATACAGTTTGCCGCAAGAACTTTGTGTGAGGAGAAATGCCATGATTAGCGTACTTTTGATCGGAAATGGTGCCCGTGAACACGCTTTCGCCGAAGCAGTCATGAGATCTAAGCGTCGGCCAAGACTATTTTCATTTATGAAAGCCAACAACCCGGGCATCGCATCGATCTCAGAAAAGATATCCATGGGAAGCTACAGTGACCTAACGGCGATCAGCACTTTTGCAAAAGGCACCTCCGTAGATTTTGCAATTGTCGGTCCGGAGGACCCACTGAACAACGGCGTTGTTGATGCCTTGAAGGAAATGGGCATTCCGGCAGTCGGTCCCACCAAGAGCCTGGCCCGTCTTGAGACTTCAAAGTCCTTCACAAGGAATTTGCTCCAAAAATACAATATACCGGGGAATCCAAAATTTGAAATATTCACAAGCATGAAAGGAATCAAAGAATTCTTGGGCGAACTTGACGGTATAGTTGTCAAGCCGGATGGACTGACCGGAGGCAAAGGCGTAATGGTTCAGGGCGATCATTTTCAGACAGAGGAAGAGGCGCTTGCGTACTGCGAACAGGTTCTGGCCGAACATCAAAGTGTGACTATTGACGAAAGACTGGAGGGTGAGGAATTCTCCCTGCAGTGCCTGTGCGACGGAAAGACGGTTGTCGCAACTCCTCCCGTTCAGGATCACAAACGGCGGTTCGTCGACGATAAAGGCCCCAATACAGGGGGAATGGGATCATACTCTTGTGAAGATCACTCCCTTCCCTTCATGGATAAGAAAAATGTCGCAGAGGCGCTGGCAATTACCAGGAAGGTTGCAAAGGCAATTTATAAAGAAACAGGGGAGTATTACAAAGGAGTGATGTACGGTGGATTCATGATAACAAGATCCGGCATCAAACTTCTCGAATACAATGCGCGCTTCGGCGACCCCGAGGCTATGAATATATTTCCAATCCTGAACACTGACTTCATCGATGTCTGTAAAGCAATCATCGAGGGAACCCTCGACAGGATAAACATAGACTTTGAGAAAAAGGCAACAGTATGCAAGTACGTTGTCCCCTTGGGTTACGGCCTTCCCAAAGACCATCCCCACGCCCAATCGACTTCGGCAAGAATCGAGGTAGGCGATGTGGGATCAGCGCGCCTGTACTATGCTTCAGTTGACAAAAGGGAAGATGGACTTTATATGAGCACATCCCGTGCAATCGGCGTCGTCGGCATAGCAGACAGTCTTCATAAGGCGGAGGAGATAGCCGAAAGAGCTGCTTCCCAAATCAAGGGGCCTGTTGATCACAGACCTGATATTGGTACGGAACCACTCATTGAAAAAAGAATACGCCACATGCAACAAGTAAGGAGGTAAAGTTGGTTTATTGGTATCATCAGGATTCCAGACCATGAGATGAAAATGAATACTATCAAAAGAGCGCTGATAAGCGTCACGGACAAGAAGGGGATTATCGAGTTTGCACGGGAGCTCAAGGTCTTTCATGTAGTAATCGTGTCGACAGGCGGAACGGCGGCCCAGTTGCGGATGGGCGGCATAGATGTGATTGATGTATCAGATTATACAGGGTTCCCGGAAATGATGGATGGCAGGTTGAAGACACTGCATCCGAAGATACATGGCGGCCTTCTGGCGCTGCGCGATAATGAGGCCCACATGAAAGCTGCTGCGGAGCACCATATCGACATGATCGACATGGTTGTCGTCAACCTCTATAGGTTCGAAGACACCATAGCAAAAAAGGACTGTACCCTTGATAACGCTATCGAGAACATCGACATCGGCGGCCCGACCATGCTGCGGGCCGCGGCGAAGAATTACCGCCATGTAAGCGTAATCACCGATCCCGCTGATTACTCCGCCATCTTGGAGGAAATGAAAAACACGGGAGGGAAAATCTCGGAGGATACAAACTTTGCTCTTGCCGCCAAGGTCTTTCGACTGACTGCCAGATACGATGGCGCTATCTCCAACTACCTGAGCAGCATCAGCAAGGATGGCGCCCCGAAAACATTCCCCGAGACTTTTACCGTTCAGTTCGTCAAGACCCAGGATCTCCGCTACGGAGAGAACCCTCATCAGCATGCCGCTTTTTACAGGGAAACGGATCAGCCTCCCTCTGCCATAGCCGGAGCGCATCAGCTCCAGGGTAAAGAATTATCGTACAACAATATCATGGACAGCGATGCGGCATGGCAGATGGTTTCTGCTTTTGAATTACCCGCAACGATCATTGTCAAACACGCCAACCCTTGCGGCGCCGCCACCTCCGGCGGTGATATCGCCCAAGCTTTCAGGAAGGCCATGGAAACGGACCCCGTTTCCGCCTTCGGGGGCATCGTGGCTGTAAACCGGACCATAGATAAAAAAGCAGCCCAGGATATGGCCAAAATTTTCCTTGAAGTCATTATCGCGCCGGGATTTGACGAGGACGCGAGGGCTATATTAAGCGCAAAGAAGAATGTGCGGCTTTTGGAAATTCCCCTGGCGGGAACCCGCCCTGCAGGCTACGATTTTCGGAGAGTCGTAGGAGGCCTTCTTATTCAGGAAAGGGATACTGATGATTTTGATATCAGGAAAGCGCATGTAGTTACAAAGAGGCCTCCCTCGGGTGAGGAATATCAGGCTTTGGACTTTGCGTGGAGGGTTGTGAAATACGTCAAATCGAACGCTATTGTCTACGCCACAAAGGACCAATTGGTCGGTGTGGGCGCGGGACAGATGAGCCGCGTGGACTCTGTAAGAATCGCCACCATGAAAGCCAAGCTGCCGACAAAGGGCTGTGTATTGGCTTCCGATGCCTTCTTTCCATTCAGGGATGGCATCGATATGGCAGCAGAGGCAGGCATCACCGCCATAATCCAACCCGGCGGCTCCGTCAGAGATGCGGAAGTTATCAAGGCGGCCGATGAGCGTGACATGGCCATGGTTTTCACGGAGATGAGGCACTTCCGACACTGACAGAGGCTGTCCGGAATCTTGCATCTGAGTTTTTATCTCTTATTTTGGGACATGGGAATTTTGTATCTGTTTGGGATTTGCGTATTGTCACGTTGGCGACATCACAAGATGGAGGACTAATTGATATGAAAGAGAAGAAGGCACCCATAGTCAGCGTAGTTATGGGAAGTGATTCCGACCTTCCGGTTATGGGGGAGACGATCAGGCTCTTGAAGGATTTCGCAGTTCCTCACGAGGTTTTCTTGACTTCCGCCCACCGGTCGCCGGAAAGGACATCCTCATTCGCGAAAAAGGCATCTCAAAGAGGCATCAGGGTTATCGTCGTGGGCGCCGGAGCGGCGGCGCATCTCGCCGGCGTTATTGCCTCCCAGTCCATCCTGCCGGTCATCGGCGTGCCGATTGATGCAACGCCGCTTGGCGGAATGGATGCATTGCTCTCCACGGCGCAGATGCCCGGAGGCATACCTGTTGCGGCCATGTCCATTGGCAAGGCGGGCGCAAAAAATGCAGCCCTGCTCGCTGTTAGAATCCTGGCCCTCGAAGATAAGAGCCTGAAAACAAAACTGGATGCCTTCATAGAACGTATGGCCAAAGATGTGGAGAAGAAGCAGGAAAGCCTGATATGCGACAAGTCTTGAAAATCGATCGCCAAAGACCTGATGAATCCGTGATTGCAGAAGCGTCATCGATTCTCAGGGCGGGCGGAGTCGTAGCCTATCCTACGGAGACCTTCTACGGGCTCGGTGCAGACGGACAAATCGAAGATGCAATCAAGAAGATATTCGTGATCAAGGGAAGGAGCTTTAAGAATCCCATCTCTGTAATCATTGGCAACGCCGAAGATGTGAGAGGTCTTGTGGCGGAAATACCGCAGTTCGCACTCTATCTTATGGAACAATTCTGGCCGGGGGCCTTGACCATCATATTCAAAGCCTCGCCGGACGTATCAGCATTTCTTACGGCTGGAACGGGAAAGATCGGCATCCGCCTCTCCAGCCACCCTGTAGCAACCGCTCTGACTAATAAACTCGGTCACCCGATAACGGCGACAAGCGCTAATTTTTCCGGTAAGCTTGAGTGTACGTCGGCCGATGAAGTCATCCAAGGCATTGGAGATCAAATAGACGCGGTCATAGACGGTGGGCAAACCCCGGGCGGTTCAGGATCTACAATCATAGATGTAACCACTGACCCTCCGGTGATACTGCGAGAGGGGATCATTCCCAAATACAAATTAGCCAATTCCACATTTGTATAGCCCTAAGGCAGCAGGCGCTCTGCGCCTACAGGCGTGGCAAACGCTTTCACAACGCCCGCCGGTTCCCGCGTAAATACTATCATGAAGGGGATCCGACCCTGGGGCACAATCCGGTCGTTAGACACGTCACTCCCCTGAGGATTGGATAGTTCCTTCTGGATTTGATCCTCAGTCATGGTCACCAGTTCATCCGCGTTCAGCAGATTTCCGCAATACGATTCCCTGACTCCGAGTACAACAGTGTAGGCATCGGTAACCTCCCCCTTAACCTTTATTCTCGTCATAGGATACGATGAACGGTTGATTGCCGTACCTTCTAAAACGCGAATTGTCCCCATGGTTAAGTTATTCACGAATCGCTGTCTCACATCTGTAACATCGACCTGCGCGGGACCAACTTCCTCGCTTTTCTTAGACATGCCGAATATTTTTTCGAAGGACGTCTGCCAATCGGTGTCGGCGAAGAAGGCAAAATAAGCACCCCCCATGAGGAGCACTATTAATAAATACACCACTTGTCTTATATGGGACGCCACCGGCTTCGTCCCGGCCTTTTCTTCAGTGATCTTATTCCGGCCCGGCCTATTATCTTGCACATTTTCCGTCTCGACAGACCTATGCTTGCCGATGTCTCCAACCTCCTTTTCAATATCCCCGACCGTCACCGTTTCCCGCTCTTTCATATCTTCCTTCTGATCCAACATAATCTGCCCTTGTGTCGCTCTCTTGTAATCAGATGCAGGTTCCTTCATATCTTCTGTATCCCTACCACTTTCTCTATCGTCCAATGAAGCCGTTCCTGCCTCATTCGCATTATCAAGAAAGAAGACATGCTTGCATTGGTTACACCTGACCCATACACCCTCGCCTCCAATCAGTGTCTCATCAAACCTGAATTTCGTTTGACAATTCTTACATTCAGCGACCATATACCCTCCAGTAAATCGGAAAGATTCCTTCCTTAAGCAATCCCATCTTGAAGAATGGCTTGTCCATCAACTTTCCCCGATGACACATACATCCGGTAAGAAGCGATACATTTCATTGAAATCAATGCCATATCCCACGACAAACCTGTCCGGAATGTCGAAACCTACGTACTCCGCTTCAAACGGCACCTTTCTTCTGTCTTTTTTGTCGAGGAGTACGCATATCTTTAACGATCGCGGATCTCTTTTCTTGAGCCTCTCCACCAGAGAAGAGAGGGTCAGGCCGGTATCCAGGATATCTTCCACAACGAGGACGTCCTTTCCCTTTATCAATGTTTCAATATCTTTAGAGATCGTGATATTCCCCGTGCTCATGGTTCCTCCACCATAACTCGCCAGGCGCACAAAATCGACTTGACACGGGATACGCAGATAACGTATCAGATCCGCCATGAATACAAACGCACCCTTAAGAATACCGACAAGGATCAGATCTTTCCCTTCGTAATCACGGGAGATGACATCAGCCAATTCCCGAACCCTTCTGTCAATATCCGCCTTGGCAATAAGAATCTCTTTTTTTATTTCGCTCATACGATCCCCCCGTGCCAGCCATGTTCAAGATAGCGCACCTCTTGCAAATGCCGATTGCTCATGAGCAGCAATCATAATTACGGCAAATAGGCGCGAGCGAATTCATCAATGTTTGCTTCTATCAGCTTCTCCCCTTCCTTTAATTCCTGCATATTCTGAAACTCTGAAGAAAGGCTGAGAAATATACTGTTGAATCGAGATCCCTCGCAGCCCAGGGCATTGTAGTCGATGCGGTTGATCATATACTCTGATCCGTCGAAATAATACTTGCCGAAACGATTGGTGGCAGACGACCTGAAAGGCCAGGAAATCTTGAAGGAAAAGAAATTGAGGATGATATCCTCAAGACCGTTTTCTTTCAATCTGGCGGGTGACAGCGTTTCACAAACCCTCTCGCTGACCAGGCGAAAATACGATTTTACCAAATCGATATCGGTGATGCATAAGCCGTAAAGGTACCAGTCGTTTGCAATATTTGTCAGTGCGACCTTCTCTTCTCTCGACAGATAATGATAGCTCGGACACAGATGCCCTTCACATAGCTCCCTGCCATAAAAGGAAACTCCCCTCATATCCGAGCCGCCGTTCTGGCAGGGATGGAGGAGGCACCCTACTTTTTTCTCCGCTTCATCGAGGAAACCCAGGTACTCACAGCAGTAGATAACCTCGTATATTGTCCTCGCGTCTTCCGACATTTTAACTGTCCGGGAAAAGTCTGGTAAGTCTTCTCTGCACCTGACCGTTTCCCGAAAGTAATCCGTCCTTTCTCTTAATCGTCTCGACAGAGAATCTTTGGTGCTGTCAGCATAATTATAGAGTCCGCAACACGCCCCGCAGGATTTGTTTGCATCTGGCTGGCAAAGTTGGATGAGTGTCTCATCTTTCATTTGCTGATAACCGATTTGGAACCGTGATTAAGATCCCGGATCGCCATGAAGCCTAAACATCCCCGGCTAAAACGATCCTCCCTCTTGAACCTGAAGTCAGGAGGCAGATTTTTGCCCCTATATATGAGGAATATATTTGCAGGTCAAGTATAAAGATGATAAAAAATCCCATATGGTACTGATAGAAAAAATACCCATGCCAAATGGTCTAACGGTCGAAGTCTGGGATAAATCCGTTTCTATTGCGGACGATACAACGAAGGTCGAACTCTTAATCAGGATTCGGATTGAACTTCAGCCATCTTATTTTGCTAAATCTGATCACTATGAGCGGGTGAGAAAAATTATGGGCACGGAGATCTTCTTCGAATACAGGAAAGAGCGGGCCTTCGTAAGGGATAGGGAGAAGAATGTCGTTTTCCAAGAGTTGCTGGATGATTTCAAGAAGAACTCTCTGTCATATCTTTCGCGAGCCTCATTTCCTGCAAGTTACGCTCTTTCCAAATACCGGGATATCGAGAAAAACAGCTACAAATACAGTTCCTTCCTCAGGGACGGTTCGTCCTGACGGCCCGTTGGAAAAAGCACGGCTGCCGCTAAAACATTATTTGAGGAGAAGACTCTACTCTATGGTTTTGTGACAGGTTGCAACTACAGCTAAAGAAGAGAACGACTCCGCCAAATAAATTATGTTGACAAATGGTGATTTTTTTCGATAAAGTGCATTCCAAATTTCTCCAATGAAGGTTTGATTGTATGTATGCGGTAATAAAAACAGGCGGAAAGCAGCATAAAGTCTCACAGGGCGATGAGATTTCGATCGAGAAAATAGATGGCTCTAAAGGGGAAATCATTGTCTTTAACGAGGTGTTGATGGTCTCCAGTGGCGAAGTTGTCAAGGTGGGTACGCCATTCCTCACGGGTGCAAAGGTTGAGGGCGAGATTATCGATCAGACGAAGGCAGGCAAGATAAATGTCTTTAAAATGAAAAGAAGAAAGGGTTTCAAGAAAAAAACGGGGCATCGCCAGAAATTGACAAGAATGAAGATTAAGGAAATTTCCATTTAGCGGGGGTATCATGGCACATAAGAAAGGACAGGGAAGTTCCCGGAACGGCAGGGACAGCAACGCCCAGAGGCGTGGTATTAAGGCGTTTGGCGGGCAGAAGATTAACGCCGGCACCATTATCGTCCGTCAGGTCGGAACAAAAATCCATCCGGGCAATAACGTCGCTCTGGGCAAGGACTACACAATCTTTTCCAAAATTGACGGCATTGTGATGTATGAAAGGCTGGACAAGAAAAGAAAAAAAGTAAGCGTTTATGCTTCATAGCCAGCTTTCAAATAAAGGAGGAGGCTTGTAGGAAAATGGACGAGCGTGAAACCGGCGTTGTTAAATGGTTTAACGACAAGAAGGGGTATGGTTTTATCTCTCGGGAATCGGGAGAGGATGTTTTTGTTCACTACACATCAATTGACGGGGAGGGTTTTCGCAGTTTGGCAGAGGGAGAACGCGTGGAGTTCACGGTAAAGCAGGATAATAAGGGGCAGGCAGCCGTGAATGTCCGCAAATTATAAGACGGACTCTACGGGCCATGAGTGAGAATGGCCGGGAATTTTATTTAAAGTATGTAAATTCCTTTGAGGCACTTGTTCAAGTGCCTCTTTTTTTTAAAAGATCATGTCCGATGAAATTCATTGACGAAGCAAAAATATATGTGAAGGCAGGCGACGGAGGTCGAGGTTGTGTTAGTTTCCGGCGGGAAAAGTTCGTTCCCCGGGGCGGACCCGACGGCGGAAACGGCGGTAAAGGCGGCGATATAGTTGTACGGGCTTCTGCGAGTCACAGGACACTGCTTGACTTAAAGTACAAACAGCACCACAGGGCGAAACACGGCGGACATGGAAAAGGTGCTGACAGAACAGGCCGTAATTCTCCCGACGTTGAAATAGTTGTTCCCATAGGCACATTGGTCAAAGACGCGGAAACGGGAGAAATCATAGCAGATCTGGCCGCTGATGGAGAGACCTCTATCGTGGCTGCGGGAGGCGCAGGCGGCAAGGGAAACGCATGGTTTGCCACGTCAACAAATCAGGCGCCACGTCATGCTCAAGGCGGCATTCAGGGTGAAGAACGCTGGATAACTCTTGAACTGAAGCTTCTGGCCGATGTAGGCATCATTGGACTGCCCAATGTTGGAAAATCGACATTCATTTCCAAGGTGTCTGCGGCAAAGCCTAAAGTCGCCGATTATCCTTTCACTACGCTGGTGCCCCATTTGGGTGTCGTAAAGTATGGAGACTTGGAAACCTTCGTGATAGCCGACATCCCCGGGCTTATCGAAGGCGCCCACGCGGGAATGGGAATGGGAACCAGGTTTCTCCGTCACATCGAGAGGACCTCTGTTCTTCTGCACATTCTCGACATATCCCAGGAATCGCACAGTAATGCCTGGCAGGATTTCGAGACCGTAAACCACGAACTCAGTCTTTTCAGCCCGTCTCTCCGAGAAAAGCCGCAGGTTGTTGCCATAAATAAAATTGATCTTCCCGTAACGCGGGACAGTTTCAAAAAAGAATTTGACATATTTAAGAGAAACGGCATAAAGGTATTAGCATTTTCCGCCATAACCGGAGAAGGAATTGATAGTGTGATTAATGAAATCACAAGAAAACTGCATAATAATGAGGTGACCTGAGGGAGCTATGAACCGGAAAGAAACCCTCGCCAACGTTAAGCGTGTACTCATCAAAATCGGCAGCGCCGTATTAACGGGCGAAGACGGACTTGATCTGCAGATTATCGAGCAACTCGTTGACGAGATGGCGCAACTCCGGAAAGCAGGACACCAGATCGTAATTGTAACGTCAGGCGCCATTGCATCCGGCAAACACAGAATGGGCATAACAGGCAAGCTGAAGAGTATGCCGCAGAAGCAGGCCGCCGCCGCTGTCGGACAGAGTCGGCTCATGCGGGTCTATTCCAATTCCTTCGGAAAATACGGCATTTTTGTAGCCCAGATATTGCTTACCATGAGTGACCTTACAGACAGGAAGAGATACTTGAATGTCCGCAATACACTATCCACCCTCATCGACTGGGAAGTCGTCCCCATTATCAACGAGAACGATTCGGTCGCCGTTGACGAAATAAAATTCGGGGATAATGATCATCTCGCAGCCATGATGACTAATATCATGGATGCCCAGCTTCTCATCAATCTGACCAGTACGGAAGGCCTGTACGACCAGAACCCAGCGGTATCTACTAAAGCAAAACTTATCTCACTGGTAAAAGAGTTCACGGATGAGATAGAATCGGCGGCAACGGATGACACGACATCTGTCGGATTAGGCGGCATGAAGAGCAAGGTGATTGCCGCAAAGGCGGTAACTTCTTCCGGACTTCCATGCATTATAGCGCCGGGCAAGAGGAAGGGCGTACTACATGATATATTCGCAGGCAAAGACATAGGAACGCTTTTTTTGCCCACGAACGACCGCCTGCGCAGCAGAAAGCATTGGATAGCGTTTACGCTTAAGTCACGCGGTAAACTGATTCTCGATGACGGGGCAAGGGATGCCCTGATTAAGGAAGGAAAAAGCCTGCTGCCCTCAGGCGTTGCCAATATTGAAGGTGATTTCTCCGTAGGTGACCCGATTACCTGCGTCGACATGAGAGGAGAAACTCTTGCAAAGGGGCTGGTTAATTACAGCTCCTCTGAAGTGAGAAAAATCATGGGACTGAAGACAACCAAGATCGAACAGGTCTTAGGTTACAAAGATTACGACGAGATTATCCACCGTGATAACCTCGTTATAATAAGAGAAGCCCGAAAACCACAGACTCACATCTGACGCCATCATGGATGTTCAATAAAGAAATTTCTCGAGAACCCGTCCCTTTGCATCAAATATGATGCCCTCTATAACAAGGAGGTCTTTTTTCATCTTCAACCCGCCCCCGAAACCGCCCAGAGAACCATCGGAGCGAATCACACGGTGACATGGTATCAGGAGAGGATAAGGATTCATCGCAAGGGCATTCCCCACCGCTCGTGCGCCTCTTGAAGCCTTGCTTTTTTCTGCAATCCGCCCATAAGTGCTGACCCTTCCCCGTGAAATCCGCACCACCTGACTTAGTACCCTTCTCTGAAATTCACCGCAGATTTTCATATCAAGAATGTTCTCAGAACATGTAACATCTCGCCCTTCTGCCAGGCCCTGGATGCTCCTGCATAGCTGCTTCGTCATTGTGTGAGACTGCCGGGTCGCTCCCGGAAAGGAGCGCCGGATAAGATCATCAAGCCGCTCGTCATGAGCAGGAAGAAATATCCTCACGATGGTTGCAACGTAGTCTTTGCGTCTCCAGGCAATTCCCACGTCGCCAAGCGCTGTGGACGTCGAAGTATAATACATGGGCTCCATAATGATCAAAACCCCCTTATCGTTATGCCATGTGCCCCATTATTATTTTCACACCGATGCCTATAAGAAGGAGACCGCCAATCGCTCCCACTCTTTTGCCGAAAATCACTCCCAGTTTCCCTCCGAATAATATGCCGCACATAGTCATGAGGAAGGTAACTACGCCGATAACAATGCTGGGATAGAATACAGGTATCTGCAAGAGAGCTAAGCCGAAGCCGACGGCAAGGGCATCGATACTCGTCGCCACGGAGAGTATTGTGACGGTCAGCCCTTTTGTTGGATCCGTAGCGTGGACCCTTGCTTCCCCGGTAAATGACTCAATGATTATTTTTCCACCCACAAGAAGAAGAAGCCCAAAAGCAATCCAGTGACCGTACCCTGCTATGATATTCGCTACTGACACCCCGGCAAACCAACCCGCCACAGGCATAAGAAACTGGAATAATCCGAAGCAAGAGGAAAGCCGAAAGACTGCTCCCCATGATACTGCCCTGAGGCCTGCTCCCACACCGACAGCCACTGAGAAGGCATCCATTCCCAAGCCTATGGCAATGATCAAGATAGCCGGGAAACTCATAAATCACTCGCTCGTCCATGCCCGTTAAGAAAGGCATAGATATTTGCGGCAGTCTTCCTGCCGATGCCCTGGACCCCTTGCAGTTCTTGTAGAGACGCATTTCTGATCCTGCCAACATCACCGAAGAGTCTAAGCAGCGCCTTCTTCTTCGCTGTGCCGATGCCCCCAATGTCATCCAGCAGAGAGTGGAAATCCCCCTTCCCTTTCAACTTCCGGTGATAAGCAACGGCAAATCTGTGCGCCTCATCTCTCACCCTCTGAAGCAGGAAAAGCGCTTCAGGCCATTTTGAAACGTACACAGGATCCTTCTTTCCTACGATGAAAGCTCGATCCTCGCTTCTATCGGTATGGCTCTGCCTGAGTTCCTTGGCCAGAGCAACAACATCAACGCCTTCTATATTTAAATCTTTCAGGACTGCAACAGCTACGCCCAATTGTCCTTTTCCTCCATCCACAAGGATAAGATCCGGAAGATTGACTTTCCCCCGATATCTCCTGTTTAGGATTTCGTACATCATGGCATAATCATCGGCCCCATGAACGGTCTTGATCCTGAAGCGCCTGTATCCTGACTTCCATGCCTTTTCATCAACGAAGGTGACCATTGACCCCACCGCGTACTTGCCGCCAATATTGGAAATGTCGAAGCACTCTATCCGGTGCGGTATATTTTTCAACATGAGCTCTCTCGCAAGTATACTCAGTACTTCTTCCACGGGGGTTCTATGTTTTTCCATTTCGAATATGCTTCCCGCGTTGTTTGCCGCTATCTTGAGCAGTTCCATCCCATGGCCTCTTTTCGGCGCCGCTACTGATACCTTCTTCCCTTTCTTTTCCGAGAGCCATTCCGCCGTAACTGCTCGATCCTCTATATCAAGAGGAATGATTATTTCGTCGGGGATATAAGCACCGCCGTCATAGTATTGTTTCAAAAGAGAAGACAGTATTTCAAAAGAAGGGCTTCCAATCCTGAATAGGGGAAATTGCTTTTTCCCGATAATCTTCCCTTTTCTTACATACAGTATGCATATTTGTGTCAGGTTGCCTTTGCCATGCAGACCAAATACATCACGATCCATCAAGAATCTGGAGACTGCCGTCTGTTTCTCCAGAGTTTCTTCGACGGCGGCAATCGTGTCTCTCAGGACCGCCGCCTCTTCAAAGCGCAGGTGTGCAGAGGCAGTATCCATGCGTACACTAAGATCGGCCACCAGCTTTTTCTCTCGGCCTTCCATAAACGCCATGCTGTCATTTACCAATCCTTCATAAGATGCTCTATCGATGAGTCCGGCACAGGGAGCGAAACATCTCTTGATCTGGTATTCAATACAAGGTCTTTTTCTGGATATCACTTCCCGGTCTGTGCACGTCCGGAGACGGAATATGGTTTGGATAAAACGGAGCGTCTCTTTTGCCGCAGCACTCGACGGGTACGGTCCGAAATAGCGAGCGCCATCTTTTCTCGGGCGTCTGACGAGTTGGAAGCGCGGGAAGAGAACGGCCAGATCCATCCGTATATTGTAGTAAGTTTTGTCATCCCTGAAATTGACGTTATAGCGAGGCCTGTGCTCCTTAATCAGGTTGTTCTCGAGGATGAGGGCCTCCTTTTCTGTATCTGTTAATATAAATTCTACATCGCGGACCTTCGCGATGAGGAAGGAAACCATGGACCTACCGTCCGTCCTGCCGAGATAGTTCCTGATGCGGTTTTTCAAATTGCCGGCCTTACCCACATATATGACTTTGTCATCCTTGTCTTTCATGAGGTAGACGCCTGGTGATGTGGGTGCATTCTTCAACCTGACGATTAATTGATCAGTCATTTAATTTCACCACATTGATAGTTACAGAATGTCTTCACAAGAAACACACGCTTTGAGCGTATGCTTTGCATGATTACTTTCCTTGCATGCCAGAATGATGAAATGCGTAGAAGGTCTCCCTATCGACAGCAGTCAATACAACAGATTCCAGTATCTTGCCTGAGTTCAGCATAGCCGTGGTTGGAATGAGAGTTGTGGAAAAATCTTCTCTGCACAGGTCACTGTATCGTACCGGTGACATGTCCTCTCCTAAGAGGCGGGGCATATGGTATTTCATCGGCATGATAAATGTCATTGCGGAATTGCAGCACTCCGTCACGGTCCACCCACACAGTCCCGTAGAAAATATGCACGTTCACAGGTTCGGGAAGCATCACGACCTGTCGTTTCCCTTTCTTGATTTCCGCCAATATCTTCTTTTGTATCCATGTTTCCTTGTTCCTCAGGAGATAGGTCGCCAGTTCAACGGGCTTTTCCACGCGGATGCAACCGTGGCTGAGATCCCTGCGGGTCCGCCCAAAGAGGTGACGCGCGGGTGTATCATGAAGGTATATTTCGCACTCGTTTGGGAAAATGAATTTTATCCTCCCTAAGGGATTTAAGGGGCCGGGCTCCTGACGGAATTTATAGCCGAGGTTACTCACCCTGACACGTGACCAGTTGATCAGCCTCGGATCTATTTCCTTTGCATTGTCCTTCCAATCCTTAAATACTTTTATGTTTTTTTGCGCGAGGTAACCAGGTTCTTTCTTTATTTGAGGCAATATCTCTTTGGTTGCGATACTGTCCGGCACCCTCCAGAACGGGTTCAACTCCAGGTACGTCATCTTGGCGCTCAGGACACAGCTCCGCTGCTCATCTTTCCCCGCTATGATACGCATCGCCATCACAGGATGTTCATCTTCTATTACCTCCAAAGAGAAATCAGCGATATTAACGAAAATATAATTCCGCCCCATGTCATCAGAAAGCCAGCGCAGGCGATCCATGTTCAGGGCTATTTGGCGTATCCGTGTTTCGACGGGGACGTTTATATCTTTCAACGTCGAGTTGCCGACTCTCCCGTCATCTTTCAGACCATGTCTTTTTTGAAACTTTCGTACCGCCGACTCCAGATCGCCGTCAAAGATGTCGGGTTTTCCCCGTACCGTCGAAGCGAGGTCGCCCGAGATAGTGAGTCTCTGCCTCAGTATGGCTACCCGATTGCCTCGCGATCCCCTTCGTAACTTCGGTCCACCCGGAACTCGAGGCCATCCTTCACTTTCGGCAATGGTCTGATACTTTATCAATTTTTCTTTCAACTTGGCGTATCGTGGATAAGGGGGCGCCAGATTCGCGAGCGTCTTCTGCATCTCCTTCGAGTCAAGTGCTTCGTTAAGGACTGCCACCAGATCAACAGATTTCTCGTTCACAACCCAATCAGGATAAATATTTTCGTGATCTACACGTCCAGCAACCATGTGGGACGCATAAAGGAGAAAAGCTTGCGTCAATATCAGATCAAGACCGGCAAGTCTTGCCACATCATAAGGTTCCAATCCAATTTGACTTGCATATAAATCGGATAGCACGGCTTCGATTTTATTGAGATGATAATCTTCGGGATTTAATCCTTCGCGGTAAGAAGAGCGGATCACTTCCAGAAAATCCTCCACATCCGGAGAGGGACCGAAATCATCGCTCCAGGCGGGCCAAAACCCGCGCCCCTTATAGAATTGAAAGAGCAGCGGTGAAGGGGACTGTAATCCCGTAGGATACGCGACTTTCGCTGACGGTTCCGCCCCCCCGATGCTAATGCCAATATGAGCGCACACCTGCTCCGAGAGGGTCTCAGCATGTGAGATATCTGAAAGCGCAAGGAGCGTAAAAACAGTCAGCAACGTTATTGCGGAGATGATCTTTTTCATAAACACAAAATCAGACCTCTTCTCCCATTTCCAGTAATATACTCGTCAGCTCCCTAATCTTATCGCGGAGCCCCGCGGCCCTTTCAAATTCAAGATTTCTTGCGGCCTCTTTCATTTCTTCTTTCAATCTCCTTATCATAATGGGCAGCTCTTCTTCCGAGGCAATGACTTCGCTTTCTTTCAATGCAACAGGGACGGTAATATAATCCGCTTCATAGATGGAAGCAAGTATATCGTTGATGCCTTTCTTGATGGACTCGGGAGTGATGTTGTTTTCCTCGTTATAGCGTATCTGGGTTATTCTGCGCCTTTTCGTTTCATTAAGACAAGCTTTGATCGATTCAGTAATTTTATCGGCATACATTATCACCTGTCCCGATAAATTTCTCGCCGCCCTTCCGCTCGTCTGCATCAGGGACCGCTCGGAGCGAAGAAACCCCTCCTTGTCGGCATCGAGAATGGCAACCAGAGATACCTCCGGTATATCAAGGCCCTCCCTGAGGAGATTAACCCCGACCAGGACATCAAATTCGCCGAGACGCAGGTCACGGATGATGCTTACCCGCTCGAGGGTATGAATATCTGAATGAAGATACTTCACCTTGACTCCCAAAGTCTGGTAGTAGGCCGCGAGATTTTCCGCCATCCTCTTGGTGAGCGTGGTCACCAAGACGCGCTCGCCTTTTTTCACCCTTTCACGGATCTCGAAAAGGAGATCATCCACCTGATGGATTACGGGCTTCACAATTATTTCCGGATCCGCGAGCCCTGTGGGCCGTATGATTTGCTCAACAACCCGCCCCTTGGCCTTCTTGAGTTCATACAGGGCAGGCGTCGCCGATACGTATATCCTCTGATTCCCGAAGCCCTCGTATTCTGCAAACATCAACGGCCGGTTATCGAGGGCAGAAGGAAGACGGAAACCGTAATTGACGAGGGTCTCCTTGCGTGCTCTATCACCCCGGTACATGCCGATAAGCTGCGGGATGGTGGCATGACTCTCATCGATGACGACAAGGGCATTCTCCGGCAGATATTCCATGAGAGTGGGAGGAGGTTCTCCCCGCCTTCTCCCCGTGAGATGACGGGAATAATTCTCGATGCCCTGGCAGTAGCCCATCTCCTCCATCATCTCGATATCAAACTTTGTGCGCTGTTCAAGCCTCTGCGCCTCAAGGAGTTTATTCTGTGTGCGGAGTTCCCCGAGCCTCTCCTCGAGTTCTTGCCTGATTGCGGTTATGGCCCTTTTCATATTGTCTCTCGTCGTCACGTAGTGACTGCCCGGATAGACGGATATCTTCTGCACGGGATTTAATTTTCTTCCCCGGAGGGGATCAACAAGGGAAATGGACTCGATAACATCTCCAAAGAACTCGACCCGTATTGCCTTTTCTTCTTCATACGCCGGAAATATCTCGACCACATCCCCGCGCACCCGGAATGTTCCACGATGAAAGTCTATGTCATTGCGCTCATACTGAATCTCAACGAGCCTTCTTAACATCTCGTCCCTTGGAAGCTCCGCGCCCTGTTCCAAGAAGAGCAGCATGCCATGATAGGCTTCAGGTGATCCCAGACCGTAAATGCAGGAAACGCTGGCAACAATGATGACGTCGCTGCGTTCCAAGAGGGAATGGGTCGCAGAATGTCGCAGCTTATCGATCTCCTCGTTGATTGAAGAATCCTTTTCGATATACGTGTCCGTGCTCGGTATATAGGCTTCAGGCTGATAATAATCGTAGTAGCTCACAAAGTATTCCACGGCGTTTTGAGGAAACAGCGTCTTGAATTCGCCGTAGAGTTGGGCCGCCAGAGTCTTGTTGTGTACAATCACCAAGGCAGGCCTCTGAACCGCAAGAATGACATTTGCTATGGTGAATGTCTTGCCCGAACCCGTGACGCCGAGTAGCACCTGATGTTGAGCCCCCTGCTCAATATCATCGACAAGCTTCGATATGGCCTTTATCTGGTCACCCTTCGGCTCGAATTCGGTAACGATCCGGAACTGATTCAATAAAACACCTCTTCCACAATACATTTCCGCAAGAAATTGCGCGGCCATAATAGGCAGACTTTCTCCGTTCCTGCAACAGAGAAATGGCGGCTTTCATGCATGCCTCACCGCCGGAAGATCCATGTGGTCTCAGATGCGGAAAAGGTAGTCATTTCAAAAATAGAGTCGCAGAAATGATGACACATGCACTGTGCGTATTACCGGTAGAGTCTTGAGACAGATGAAGATGAATTAATGAAGGTTAGGATTTCCCCCGATTAACGTAAGGAGGTCCTCGAATAAACCACCTCTGATGGAAGATCGCTACTTTCCTGTGAGTGTCCCGTATGCCTGCGGCTTCACTCGATGCGGCAATTTTTTGCCATGCCTCATCAAAAAATGGGATTTCTTTCCCATGCCTCATGGTCTCCAGTGATATGTATATGAAATTATTTGCAGTTATTTTGTAGTATCGGTGGCATACTTCCTGCTTGCCTTTCTTATAGGCACAGGTCACGGGCATTGGTGATGACCGGCATGAAAAAATAATTTAATTCTTAGGAAAGGACGGGGGCGAATTTGACCATGAAATTTGAGAGGTACGACATCGAAGTTCCCGCCAGAATTGAGTTTATCTCAGAAAATGAGGCGCGGAGTTTCTTTCTTCGGACTGCAAGTATTTCGGCAAGAGAAGTATTTTTCCATACTGATGCACCTCTTCCCGAGAATTTGCAGGTAAGCCTGGATATCATTCTCAATTTTACAAGACCGGGAAAGCCGGGCAGAACAATTCTCATAAATGTTACGGGAACGGTTGCAAAATCCGATCTGTCTGGCATGACTATCAATTTGAATGAGGATTACCACATAACAAAGCTGCGGGCGCCGGTCGCATTTGAAAGTACCCCAGTGTCTGCCGAAAGCGTGTATTAACTTATCGGTTCGGAAAACCGCACTGGATGAGTTCTATCATCTGTTATACGTGTAGATCGCGGCTCGGCCTAAAAAAATAAATGGAAGTATAGGCGGAAATATACACTCTTACATCAAGGCTGTTGTCACACTGCCTTTGAGTTCCAAAATCATAGGCACGAACATTTAGGTGGCGCAATGGGAAATAGGATACTGGTTGTCGACGATAATCACGATATTGTTAATATTGTGGAATCTTGGCTCAAGGCAAATGATTACGAGGTTTATACGGCGTATTCTGGAGAGGAAGGCCTGGAAAAGTCTAAATTATTGAAACCTGATGCTGTCATACTGGATATAGTGATGCCCGATATAGACGGGTCCAGCGTAGCCGCAGAAATGAAAGAAGATCCGGGCACCGATCAGATTCCCATCATTTTCCTTACAGGCGCCGTTAAGTCAAGTGAGCTCCCCCGGAATAATATTGTCGGTGGTCAATATTTTCTCGCCAAGCCTTTCAAAGGCACTGCTCTCCTTAAGATGTTGCGTCTGGTAATTTTCGGCAGCACGAAGTACGAAAATAACTTCACGTAACCAAAAGGGCAATGGGCTCTTTTCCCTTTGCACACGGTTTGAAAAATAAGCTCATCTGCATCAGTTGTAACGCTTCAGGAATTCCCCCTCGTTGTACTCAGCTCTTCGCAAACATTTGTTCAACACCGCATGGTCTTAACATCAGGCGCCTGAACCCGCCTTTACGAAGTACAGCCTACTCACAGGTATATTCGCAACTGCCCTTGCTGTTCTTCATTCAGTCAATCGGGTAATATTGAAGAAGACACACATGTTTCTGAGCGACCGGCAAACGCCCCCCCTAACATGCAGGAGGCTCATCCTCCGCAGGCTCTTTCGTGGCGATATCTTTCTTCGAAGCAGGAAGGTAGATATGAAAAGTTGTTCCGACACCTACCTCAGATTCTACCGTTATTAGACCATTATGGTTCTTGACGATGGAATAAGATATGGCAAGCCCCAGTCCTGTTCCTTTTTGAGACCCCATTTCTTTTGTCGTGAAGAAGGGATCAAATATCCTTGAAATATTTTCTCCAGGTATGCCGGTGCCGCAATCGGACAACGTCACTTTTGCGTATTTCCCCTCGCCTAAGGGAAGCTCGTCCGTCACAACGACATCAACATTTCCCGCGATAATCGTGAGTATGCCTCCGCCAGGCATTGCTTCCGTGGCATTGCTGACCATGCTGTGAATCACCTGTCTCATCTGACCCTCATCGACATCAACGGGAGTTAAGTCAGGTTCTATATGAAGCTTGGTAGTCACATTGGAACCGCCGAGAAAGAAGAGCACAGTATTCTTTATAAACTCCCCTATGTACATTGTTCTCTTTACCGGCGCCCCGCCCTGAGCAAAGGTGATCAATTGCTTTGTTATATCGCTCGCACGTATTGATACCTTCTCCGCCGTGTCCAAAAACTTATGAATTTTATCACTAGGGTCAGAGTGCATCTTAGCAAGAGTGATGCTGCCCAAGATAGCCTGCAACAAGTTGTTGAAATCGTGAGCTATGCCGCCCGCAAGAGTGCCCACGGATTCCAGTTTTTTTGCTTTGAGAATTTCTTCTTCCATTTTCTTGCGCTCGGTAATGTTCTCTATCAAACCGTCATACCGAAGCAATTGACCATTTTCACCACGATAAGGAACCATCGTGTTGCGCACCCAGACAACCACGCCATCATGGCGCACCAAGCGGTGCTCAATGGGCAAAACATCATCACCATCCATAATCCTGCTAACCGCATTTTCCACGAGCTTTCGATCGTCAGGATGTATCATAGAGTACCAGAGGTTCGTGTCATGTTCATAATCTTGCTGACCATAGCCGGTGACAGCCAGGCAACCTGCGCTATGCCTTGTTCTGACAGCCCGTCCTTCTTTGACCTCAACCGAATAGGTATAAGGGGTGACTGCATCTACCATCCGGCGGTATCGTATTTCACTTTCAGATAATATCTCATCTGCGAGTTTGTGTTCAGCCTCCAATCTTTCGAACTCTGCGACCCGCTGGCTCAGCTCGAACAATTCGTTGAGAAGCTGATATTTTGTTTTGCTTTCTTTCTTCATATCCCACTGTCCGGGTCGTATTATATTAACATTAAAGCGAATTATCAATAGTTATCAATTCCGCATATCCAATTTAATCTTGACAAACAAATCCAGTTATGGTTAATGAAACATCTTAATATTTTTCAGCGGGGTCGAGTGAATGAAAAAGAACCTGACAAATTTCAGCAACACGAAGAGGAAAAGAACCCACGGCTTTCTAGTTAGAATGTCTACGCGGGGAGGGAGATTGGTCCTGAGTCGCAGACGAGCTAAGGGCAGAAAGAGGCTGGCCGTTTAACACCCGAAAAAGCGGTCCATGGAAAAACAATCCTTTGGCAAGCACGTAAGAATTATCAAGAGAAGAGATTATTTGACCGTCTATCAGCAGGGGGTGCGCAGCCATTCGGAACATTTCACCATCCTCGTATGTAAGAATGAAATGGGCATTAGCAGACTGGGAATAACGGTCAGTAAAAAGGTGGGGGGCGCTGTAGAGAGAAGCAGGATTAGACGTCTCGTAAGAGAATTTTTTAGATTAAACAGACCAAGACTTTCTACTCCACAAGACATCGTGATAATTGCAAAAAGAAATATAACAACATTGACATATCAAGATGTATACACAGAGTTAGAAAGCCACTTAATCAAGAAATCAGATGCATGAGATAACGTTCGCGCAGATTCTGGGAAAAATTCTTATTGTATTTATCCGATTGTACCAGATGTGCATTTCTCCTCTTTTTACCCCATGTTGCCGTTTTTACCCGTCTTGTTCCGAGTATGCCATAGACGCAATCCGGCGATATGGCCCAGTCAGAGGACCGTACATTGCTCTGATACGCCTGTTACGGTGTCATCCTCTTCACCCCGGCGGTTACGATCCAGTTAAATAAACCAAAACTAAAGTACGGAGGTATTGAATGGACAAGAAGGCCTTTCTTGCCATAATCCTGTCAGTGGCGGTCATACTTGTCTGGCAGGCATTTTTTGTCAAAAAACCGCCCCAGCAACAACTGGGACCAGCCCGGCAGGAGACGGCAGTTAAAGAAACGCCCGCCGGTAAAGTGGCTGCCCCGGCACAGGTGGCGACTGTTAAGGGCGGAACCGTTCTTTCAAAGCCGGTCATGGGAATCGAAAAGGATATCCCTGTGGAGACTTCTCTTTATAGGGCCGTTTTCTCCACGAAAGGCGGCAGCCTGAAATCTTACAAACTGAAGAACTACCGCAGCTCTCTCGACAAGGACTCGGAACCTATTGAACTCGTCCACATTATGGACGGCATGCCGAAACCTCTCACAATGACTTTTCCCGAATCAAGTGTCGCCGTACACCCTGAAAGTGTATTCACATCCGATACAGTGTCTATTGATATGACACAAAGTCCTGAGAGCCGAATACTCACCTTTACGCAGACATTCGCCAATGAGATAAAAGAAGAAAAGATATTCACTTTCTATCCTGATAAATATGCCTTTGATTTGGAAGTCAGAATACATAACGTATCAAGAGCAGCCCTCAGTGAAAGTGCGCTTCTTTCCTGGAATCAGTATGTGGACCCGAACTCAAAATCAGACAGTTACGGGCATGATGGACCTATTTCCTACATTGCCAAAGACGTAGAGCGTTACGAAGTCAAAAAGATTGAATCAGGAAAATTAGCCGGCCCTGATATCGCCTGGGCGGGGTTTGAAAGCAAATATTTTCTTGCCGCCATGGTGCCCCAAAACCCGACGCTGACCAGTCTTGCTCTTTCCGTGGATCCCCGGAATATGGTTTCTGTGAACCTGAAAAGCACTCCCACCATTATCCCTCCCGGACAGGTCGCTTCGTTTGGCTACTCATTATACCTCGGACCTAAGGAGAATGACATTCTCAAAGCTCAGGGAGTCGGCCTCGAGAATGCTATAGATTTCGGCTCATGGATGAAGTGGCTCGCCATGCCGCTCTTGATCTCCGTCAAATTTCTCGACAGCTATGTTCACAATTATGGCATCGCCATTATCATCCTGACCATCCTGATAAAGATTATCTTCTGGCCCCTGGGCAACAAGAGCTACAAATCCATGAAGGAGATGCAGAAACTACAGCCGAAGATAGCCGAACTTCGTGAAAAGTACAAAAGTGATAAGGCAAAACTGAGTCAGGAAACAATGGCCCTGTACAAGACGCACAAGGTAAACCCCTTGGGTGGATGTCTGCCCATGGTCATTCAGATACCAGTCTTCTTTGGGCTCTACAAGGCTCTCATGTATTCCATTGAACTCCGCCATGCCCCTTTTTACTGGTGGATACATGATCTCTCGGCAAAGGACCCCTACTACATTACGCCGATCATCATGGGTGCGACCATGCTCGTTCAGCAAAAAATGACTCCTTCCATGGGCGATCCTATGCAGCAAAAAATTATGATGTTCATGCCCGTGGTTTTCACATTTCTTTTCGTAAATTTTCCGTCGGGTCTCGTTATTTACTGGCTCTTTCAAAACGTACTGAGCATCGGGCAACAATACTACATTAATAAGCGCAGATAGTGAATTGAGGTAGTTATTATGAATTCTATAGAAATCGAAGGGAAGACAATAGACGAGGCCATTGAAAAAGCCTGCAGCGAATTCAACGTTCCGAGGGAAAAACTTAACATAGAGATCATTTCAGACGGCGCGACGGGATTCCTCGGCCTCGGCTCTAAAAAGGCAAAAATTAAAGCAAGTATCATGTCCATTGATATGGCCATGGATACGCCGCCTGCACAATCCCGAAAAGGTGCTCAAAGCAAATCATCTGTTGTTTCAGATTCGATAGAACCGGCGGGGCCCGAAGATTCCGCAGAGAGACCCGCAGTGAGGGCAAAAAGAATCTTGCAAGGCATCTTGCAGAGAATGAGCCTTGATTGCCCATTAACCGTTGACGAAAATGATGATACGATTCTGTTAAATATCAAGGGTGATGGCAGTGGCTTACTTATAGGCAAGAGAGGGCAGAACTTAGATGCCATACAGTACATTGTGAACAAGTCAGTAAGCAAGAATTCAAACAACCGCAAGATGATCGTTGTGGATACGGAATCCTACAGAAAGAAAAGGGAAGAGTCACTCATTGCGCTGGCAGGAAGGCTGGCAGAAAAAGTAAAAAGGTCAAAGAAGGCGTTGACTGTAGGACACATGAACGCCCATGACCGCCGCGTCATCCATCTTGCTTTGCAAAATGACGAGTCATTGACTACAAAAAGCCGGGGCGAAGGGGAATTCAGAAAAATCGTTATTATGCCGGCCAAGAAGAGTTAGGTTTGGCAGCGTGCTATGTGCCCGGAACTGTAATTTTGCCTATTCATCTCTTCCTATGCTGGCTCGGGGCAACTACGCTGCACACCCTTGTATATCTCACACTTTAGGCGAGTCTTAATCTGAGCTTGTCAGAAGATACCTCTTCTGACTTTCGCCCTTATCATCACCCTTTTCTTAACTTGATATTTAGCTTTCGAGAGGTTATCAGACTTGGAAGACACGATAGCGGCCATAGCCACTCCTCCGGGTACGGGAGCGATCGGCATCATACGCGTGAGCGGCCCCAGGTCCGGAGATATCGCCTCCCTCATTTTCAGACCATCAAACAATACTGACGGCTTCAACAGCCATCGACTATATCACGGAGACATTATTTCACCTGGCACCGGCAGAGTCATCGATGAAGTTCTTATTTCCTTCATGATGAAACCTCACTCTTATACGGGAGAAGACATTCTCGAGATCAACTGCCACGGCAGCGGTTTTATTCTTCAGTCCGTGCTTTCAGAAGTCATCAAAGCAGGTGCACGTCTTGCAAAACCAGGCGAATTCACGAAACGCGCCTTTCTCAACAACCGCATCGATCTTTCCCAAGCGGAGGCGGTAGCGGAAACGATCATGGCACAAACTGACAGGGCCCTTGACCTTGCCGTCTCCCAACTCAAAGGTGACTTGGCTTGCAAAATTGAAACTATACGTAAGGCGATTATTGATATCCTCGCCGTCCTCGAGACATCCATCGATTTCTCGGACGAAGACATAGCGGTCGGTGATCCCCTAAGTGCCGCCAAAAATATCGCGGACATTGTCGACGAACTGAGTGGACTTGCTTCGACATGCGAAGAGGGGAAAATATACCGGGATGGCATTAATGCCGTAATTGCGGGAAGGCCGAATGTGGGAAAGTCGAGTCTGTTAAACAGGCTTCTCGGTGAAAAAAGGGCCATCGTGACAGCCCTGCCGGGAACAACGAGGGATTTCATTGAGGAGACCATCTCCATCAGGGGGGTGCCTGTGAAACTCACGGATACGGCAGGACTGAGAGAACCACAGAATGTTGTCGAAAAAGAAGGCGTAGATCTCGTATGGGAAAAACTTTCACAGGCGGATGTGGCAATAGTCGTTGTCGACGGCAGCGAGGCCTTGACGAAAGAGGACGTCGAGATCGTCGAGAGGTGCAAAACGAAAAAATTCTTCATAGTCGTCAACAAAGCTGATCTTCCTCATGCCCTTGACGGAAATGAGTTGGCAGGTCTTTATCCCGATGTCATGCCGCCCCTATGGATATCAGCAAAACACGGCGACGGCATACCGGCACTGAAAGACGCAATCCACAGTCTTGTTCTCAATGGTCCGGACCGTGGCCGCACCCTGAACATAGTATCCAATATCCGCCATAAGATCGCCATCGAAAAAACAAGGGACCTCCTGTCAAAGGCCCGGGACGGCATCCTCCAGGGACTTTCCCCTGAATTCTCGGTTTTTGATATCCGCCAAGCACTTGAAAGTCTTGGTGAAATAGCCGGAGAAACGGTTACTGAAGAAGTACTGGACAGAATATTTTCTGCTTTTTGCATCGGCAAGTGAGTGAGAGAACTGGAAGACAGGGTCCTCAAGACATGCAAAACATAATGTACTTTACAAACCATACCCTTTTCAGTATAGTGCTGCGCGGTTCTTATGATCCCACATCGGAGGTAAGGGCAAAATGTACAGAATAATCATCGTTATTGCGTCACTGTTACTTAGCTTCGTCTCCGTGTCAGCGGGCCTGTGTCAAGAAAAGTGCGTAAATACCCAGGGAGAAGCAGCCATCATCAATAATGATCTCCCTTCGGCAAAAACGGAAGCCATTGCCAGAGCTAAATGGGCAGCCATCGAACAGACGGTCGGAACACAAATCAAGGCACAGAGCTTTGTGCAAAATTTCACACTCGTCGAAGACGTGATAAAGACGCAGGTTGAAGGAGTCATCAAGAGCTACAAGGTCCTCGACCAAGCCAGCAAAGAAGACATGGTCACAGTAAAAATCTCGGCCTGTGTTGAACCTGCCAAGGCGAGGGAAGCCGTTTCCTCCCTTGCCCTGAACAACTCCCTTGCCGTCTTTATTCCGGCAAGGAAACCAGGCAAGCGTGGAGATGAATTCGAGGAAACGAATATCCTTTCAGAGACCCTCATCGGAAAACTCACCGATCAAAACTATAAGGTCGTCGACGTGGCACCGACGCAGGCTGTCGACGCTCGTGAAATCGAAAAGGCGGTGCAAAGTGGCAGTACCATGGCCGTGAGGAGTATGATGTATAAATTCCTCTCCAATATAATCATCATCGGCAAGGTCGATTACACCATATCGACAAAGAAGGGAGAGGACATTGGCTACGGACTCTCCATGCCATTCAATAATGTTACTGTAAGACTGACCTATCGCATCGTTGCCAAGAACAACAAGACGGGCAGTATGGAGATTCTTACGGCGGATACCGCACAGGGCAAAGGTCTCGCGAACAACGTTGAGGATGCCGCCGCGGAAGGTCTTAAAGACCTCGCAGAAAAATTGACCCCCAAGATACTTGATAAAGTTGCATCCTACGTCAAGGGCAATGTCAAAAAAATAAACATAAAGGTCAATGGGGTAACCGACCTTGATACGAACATGGAAATCAAAAATACTCTGCAGAACATTGTTTGGGTGACAGGAGTGGAGGATAAACAGATGGGAGAGTTCATAGTCAGCTACCCTGAGAACTCAATCTATCTGGCCAACAGCATAAAACAGAAAGGTAATTTTAACGTAGTAAATTTTTCACCCTATTCCCTGATATTGGATTACCAGAAATAAGGAGGAGAGCTGCATGTTTAAGAGAGTCGCACTACTTTTTCTTGCGTCATTCTTTTTGGCTGCCTGCGCAGCTGTGCCGAAGATCGATCCCATGGCATATCCTGTAGACAAAGGACCGAAAGAGTCGCCGCCTAAAGCATGCAAATCTGCGTATGACGCCATGCTCCCGAAAGTTGCTGTCGTCAATTTTACAAACAACTCCACTTTTGATTATGCCAATGTGGTACAGTCCCATGTTCAGGGCGCAAGTCAGCGAACTGCCGTAGGGGGCGCCGCTGTCGGTGTTGTTCCAGGAGCTGCCGGCGTTGTCTGGGGCACCAAGGAAAAGCGGCAGTTTCAGAGAGATTCAGAAGTAACGCAGAGACAGATAAATGCAAAGCTCCCCGAGAGTGTTGAAGACGGCGTGATGAACGAATTAGTGAATATGGGAGGGGCGAAGGTTTTTACGAGAAAAGAAATGGACAAAATCATATCGGAACAAAAGTTCCAGCGTTCGGGGCTCGTGGATGAATCGACGTTGGTAAGACTCGGAAAATTTGCCGGCGTAAAATACATCATCACAGGTTCTGTCAATAACGTTGATCTATCGTACAAGAGCTACGAGTCTGCCAGACAGGGTCTTGGCAGAGGAGGCAGCGGCAGTTGGGGCGTTGACCTCTTGGGCTCGGCGATGGCAGCCGGTCTGGAAGCGCAGGAAGGCTGGAACATCGGTACGGAGCTGACACTGAGAATTCTTGATGTAGAAACAGGTGAAGTTCTATTATCAGATAAGGTCATCGGGAAAGTTAATATCGGCAAAATCCCCTACCCTAACTACGATGCCTTGGTCGGTGGCATCAAGAAGGCGGCATCCAAAGGAATAGAAAACACAAGGCCAAAACTATCCAAATGGTTCACCGTCAAAGGTTATATAAGACAATTGCGGACGCGCCAGGATGAAAAGGAAAGATATGCAAATTTGAACATTGGCGAAAAAGTCGGGCTCAAGCCGGGTACAAAGATGATTGCTTACACATTCGAAGAAATGGAGGACGAAGATCCTGTGAGTGGAAGCAAGAAGATAACCTGCAACATCGTGAAACTGCCTGTTGAGCTGACGGTAACAGACCAGGTCCAGGCGGAAAGCGCGTGGGTTACAGTGGAAGGCAAACCGCAAGATTTAAAAAGGGTGAAAGTTGGTCAATTGGTAGAGAGACAACCACTGAGCGGACAGGGCTTCATGAAGAAGATGGGTTACTGAAACAGTTTAAGTCTAATCGCTGATACTGAGCATAGAAAAAAAGCAAGGATGGCATTTGAACCATCCCTGCTTTTTTTTACTTCCCTTCCATGCCCTCGATGAAAGCCATTACGTTCTGTCCCAGAACGGAATGATTATACCCGCCTTCCAGGATGGCAAAACAGCCTCCACCGTTTTTCTTGCTGGCATCCCTGACCATTTTTCCAATCGCCGTATAGTCAGCTGTTGAAAGGAGCCCGCCCCAATCCTGTTCATGATTGTCAAAACCAGCAGATACCCCTATGATATCTACCTTCTCCTCAGAGAGGCGGCTTTTTACACTTTTCAGATATTCTTCCGGGTTGGATGCCGTAGGATTGCAGATGGACACATAACCGGTCCCTTCCAGGATATTCACTGTTCCATCGCCGAAATGAAGATCGATATCCAGCACGAACGCCTTCTTAATCCGGTTTTCCCGTTTTAACTTTTCGAGAGCGATCGCCATATTGTTAAAATAGCAGAACCCCCATGCACTATTGGCAGAGGCGTGGTGCCCGGGCGGCCTGATCACGGCAAAACATGGCTCCAGCAAGCCAATCTCGGCAGCCTGTATGGCGCCTCCGGCCGCCAGCGCAGCAATATCATATACCCCTTCTCTCGCCACTCTTTCCATATGAGATGGTGTATGACAAGCGCCAATGTCTTCTTTCCGGGCGGGAACTGCATCTACAAGAGTCCATTTGTCACGGATTGCCTTGACGACTGCCTCGATGCGGCCCGGCGCAGCGGCAGGATCAGAACAGTATGTTTGATTAAAGTCCTTGTGATAAATGACCTTCATGACTACACCTCCTCGCGAAAATGACTTTTCAAGAAATCCAGAATCCTCAGGGTATTTCTTGAGACGTGCATATGTCTGAGCTCCGCAGGTGCAACCCACCTCGCTTCGAGGGCATCGTCAGCTCCCTTCGCCTCACCGCATACGTAATCAGCGATCATGTCCACAATCACATAATGAAAGCGCATCCGCCCTTCACTATCCTCTTCAAAAAAATCAAAGGAGTAGACAGGTGCTCCTGCCTTGATGGTAACGCCGGTTTCTTCGAGAATCTCCCTTTCCGCACCTTCCTGCAGGGTTTCGCCTAAGTTTAGTGAGCCTCCGGGGATTGCCCACAGTCCCTTATTCGGATCGACACCGCGTCTTACAAGGAGCACCTTCCCTTCTCTGATTACGACCGCTCCGACTCCACAAATCGGCCTGTCCGGATATTCACGCCTCGACATCTTGCGCCTTCTCTTCTGTCTCTGACTTCACTCAATTACCATGAAGCCGGAAGTCAAACCTTGCCTCCATCCACGGTTCGGGATGTGCATTAAAGACCCTTTCTATAAACATGCAATGGTTCTTTCTGTCAATCATAATAACTGAGGAGGAGCGGGTGCCATAGATGGGGCTCGTTATAAATATAGAGGAAAGAATCCGTTCCCATTCCAGCCCCACGCCCGTATCAGGCAGTTCGCTGGCCTCCGGTTTTGACCGGTCTTTCAGGATTGCGAAAATCTCTTCCGGAAGAGGATCTTCTTTACTTGTGAGCAAGGACTCTATCGCCTTTTTCGCTCGCTCGATCTTGGGCCAGGGCGTATCGAGGATACTGTTGCTCAAACCGTAAAGGCCCGGTGACAGTTCAAGCATTTCACCGCGGTTGGAAAAGTAGAACAGGCGATTCAGGTCTCCGATGATCATATTGAACCCGTTATATTGATCTTTCTTGGCCGCAACAGTTTCGATATATGATTCCGGTTCCTCCTCGCTCACAAGAAAATCCCTTACGAGCCACCCCCGCGATGGGGCGTTCCGCCCAAAAGGCGTTGGTTCACGGTAGTTGGTGAGCATGGCGAGACTTCCCGTCTTCCTGATACCCAGCCAAGTTCCACCCCTCAGCAAATCCTTCCCCGCGATCACGCCCACGGCATCCTCCCATAAAGAAACCGGTGCCGAAGGCCTCTCGTAGAACTCATCCCTATTAGCCGCAAGGATGAAAGGGTATCTATCATGGACTTTGTAGGACAAGATAATCAGGCACATCTCTCGATCCTCCACCAGATACTATTATCCGTTTCTTTATATACGACCATGCCGACCTTTTCCAGCACCCTGTGCGACGGCCGGTTAGATTTCGTAGTGTCTGCAAGCAAGGCCGATATATCAGGGCGCTCAAATATCCATGAGATTCCTTTTTTCAGAGCCTCCGTCATGTATCCCTCTCTCTGATACTCCGGTCTGATCATATATCCGATTTGAACCGTGCCGTCTTCATCAGGATACCTCTGGAAACAGAATCCCCCTATGATCGCGTTTTCCTTTTTTAGTATGATCAGGACGCTTTGCCAGTCCGCATACCATTGATCCTGCTTCTTGTTTCTTATTACATCTTCGAGGGAGGCTCTCATGGCCGCTTTTATTTTCCTGTCAATTTGCTCGCCCAGGATCATGCTCGCCAGCTGCAAGCCCAGCTTCTGCTCAATCCTCTGATGGTCGTCCGGATTTATGCTTTCGAGATTCAGCGGCACCAGTTTCAGTCTTTCCGTTTCTATGGCAACAATATTCGGCATCTTCTCGCTCAGAGTCTCTTTCTGACATTTTCCATTATGCTCTCCATCACTACTCCGGCAGAATGATGGATTACAACATCCGCAACATCATCGCAGGACGTGGGCGTATTGTTGATGATCACCAGTTTGGCCCCGGACTCTTTAGCATACATGGGCATGTACGCAGCCGGGTACACGACAAGAGACGACCCGATGACAATCATGAGCTCGCATCTGGTGGCATGAGCAGTCGCATTTTTCAATGTCCATTCGGGCAGGAGTTCGCCAAAGAAAACTACATCCGGCTTTAGAATCCCGTGGCAGCGTTCGCAGTCTGGGACTTCCCCCTTGGCACGGAAGCTATCTGTGACGTCACCCACAGGATAGCGCGCATCACAGCTCATGCATTTCAGCCACCTCATATTGCCGTGCAGCTCATAGACCTTCTCCGGAGAGTTTCCGGCCCTCTGATGAAGGTTGTCGACATTCTGGGTGATTACACAGTTCAGTTTACCGATCTCCTCCAGCAGGGCAACGGCAAGGTGGGCCCTGTTTGGTTGGGCATTGGCAAACAAGCCTCCATCAAGAAGCATCTGCCATTGTTTTTTTCTTGTCGCCGGGCTTGAGAGGAATTTTTGAATTGTAAAATCTTCCGGATCGAATTTTGTCCATATCCCACCGGGGCTGCGAAAATCGGGAATGCCTGACTCCGTGCTAACGCCGGCACCTGTAAACACGACCACATTCCTGGTATGCACTATCAGATCCGCCGCTTGTATAATTTTTCCGTCTAAGTCGTAAACACCCATACATATTCCTCAATTATTTATACGCATATGAGGTATTTCTGTATATCATGATTTCGAGAAGTATATCCAGGCAAACCCTTACAGAAGCCTCTAATACAACATCTGTCTGAAAAAGACAAAACGAAAAGGAGATGAAAAGGAGATGTTGACACTTGGGAACATATCTTCTACAATCCAGCCCCAAAGTTTGCACTTGTATCTCTCAATCCGAGAGATACGCACAGATGCTAAGTAACTCGAAGGAGGAGCAAATATGTCGCGAAGAAATTGGGAAATAGGAGTAACCATTTTCGTATTCCTGTTTTTTTTCATTGGGATAATGGAGCTGGATGCTTTTGCCAGAGCGGGAGGCGGCATGTCTATGGGCAGCCGCGGTTCGCGGTCTTTCAGCTCTCCCAGCAGACCATACTCGGCGCCATCACCGTCCAGTCCGTCAATGACTCTCACTCAACCGATGACTCCGCAGCTGCCGCAGCAGCAACCGAGCATGTGGAGAGGGCTTGCCATGGGCGTGGCAGGCGGCTTTTTGGGCAGCTTGCTCTTTAGCGGACTCAGCCACGGCATGGGCATGGGCGGTTTCGGCGGGAGTGGCATCGGACTTTTGGATATCATCCTCATCGGCGGTCTGCTTTACATTTTATATATGCTCATCAAGAGGCGCAGAGAAGCGGCACCTACGGCAGGCTACCATTACCAAGCCGGCGTTTCCCCATCAATAGGACAACAGACAGGATTTGCAGATTCTTCCCGGGATCAGGGACACACCGAAGCTGACGTCCAAACGGGATTGCGCCACATTCGTCAGATGGACCCCTCTTTTGATGAAGCAAGGTTTTCGGATCTATGCATGGATAACTTCTTCAAGATTCAGGGTGCGTGGATTAACCGCGACATGAGCCTTGTCAGGAATATACTTACAGAAGAAATGTTCGGCATTTTGCAGAGAGACGGAAATAAATTGAAGGCCGAAAAGAAGATCAACAAACTCGACAATATCGCCGTCAGGTCTGTGGAAATCACGGAGGCATGGCAGGAAGGCGGAACGGATTTTATCACCGCCAGGATCGTGGCGAGCCTTCTTGACTACACAGTCGGTGAAAGCGGCGACTTGCTTACAGGCAGCAAAACAGAGCCCGTTAAATTTGAAGAATACTGGACTTTTGCGAGGTCTGTAGGAAGCGGCAACTGGCAGCTGTCTGCCATTAATCAGCCCGACTGAAGTGTACTAGATTCTCCGGCGGACACCTCACCTCCCCTTTGGCAAGACCGTGGTCCCACCGGTTAGCATCTTCGCCGGTTCAAGCGAGAGCTTGCGAACAGGCACTTTGTTCAACACTGTAAAAGCGCCTTTTTAAATTTAGAAAAGAATTATCTAAATGGAATATGCCATAGTCTGCTCAGTCGCACTGTTCGTTTCCGCCTCAACACTTTTTTCGGGATTTGGTCTGGGCACGGTACTTATGCCGGCCTTCGCTCTTTTTTTCCCCATACAGGTTGCAGTAGCCGCAACAGCTGTGGTTCACCTAGCAAACAATGTATTCAAGACGTTCTTAGTGGGAAAGAAGGCCGATTGGGAGGTTGTGGCAAAGTTTGCCCTGCCTGGCGCCTTGGCCGCCGCGGCTGGGGCTGCGACGCTAAACCTCTTCGCCGGTATGCCTTCTTTTGCATCATATACCGTCGATGGCAAAATGCATGACATCTCCACCCTGAAGCTAACAATCGGGGGCGTCATTCTTGTTTTTTCGTTCTTGGAATTTTTGCCGCGTTTTCAACGGCTCTCTTTTGATCGCATGTATCTCCCCATAGGGGGCATAATCTCGGGATTTCTCGGCGGGCTCTCCGGTCATCAGGGCGCCTTTCGCAGCGCCTTCCTGATTAAGGCAGGCATGAATCCGGAAACGTTTGTCGGCACCGGGACAGTTGCAGCAGTAATAATCGACATCACGAGATTGTTTATCTACGGCCTCAGTTTCAATTTTACACAGTTCAGAGAACTTGACTCTAGTATAGGAGTTAACCTTGTTGTCGCCGCAATACTGTCGGCATTTGTAGGCGCGTTCATGGGGAGTACATTACTGAAAAAAATTACTCTGAAATCCGTGCAATTTATAGTTGGGATTTTGCTTGCGATAGTCGGCTTGGGAATGATCACTGGGCTTCTCTGAATACAGAAACGTCGAAAGTTTCTTACCGAGAGATATTGTACCGATTTAATAAACACGACCGTCAGCATTCGTGCTGAACAGCGCCGCCATATCCCGGGGTTTGTAACTGCAACTACTTCAACCTCGGATCAAGAGAATCCCTTATGCCTTCCCCCAAGAGGTTATAGCCTAAGACGGTGATAAGAATTGCCAACCCTGGATACAGGGAGAGCCACCAGGCGATATCAATATTGTCTTTACCGGCGGTCAGTATATTCCCCCAGCTCGGCGTCGGCGGCTGCACACCGATCCCCAAGAAACTGAGGGCCGATTCGGTGAGAATTGCCCCGGCAACGCCCAGTGTCGCCGCAACGAGGACAGATGCCATGGCGTTGGGCAAGATATGGATAAAAATAATTCTCAAATCGCTGGCGCCTATTGCCCTCGCAGCGAGTACAAAATCCCTCTCCTTCAGGGACGTAAAGTCAGCCCGTACAAGCCGTGTGATACCCATCCAGCCTGTTAGCCCGATGATGATCATTATGTTCCAGATAGAAGGTTCAAGCAAGGCAATCACGGCCAAGATAAGAAAAAAAGTCGGGAAACAGAGCATAATGTCGACGAATCTCATAATCACGGCATCTGTCCACCTTCCATAATACCCTGCCACAGCGCCGAGGACTGCCCCGATGAGGATGGCAATGCCCGTGGCGACAAACCCCACCCTCAATGATATCCGGGAACCCCAGACCATCCGCGAAAAGACATCCCGGCCCAGCTGATCAGTACCGCAAAGGTGGCTGCCCGAAGGCGGTGCAAGTACCAACTTAAGATCAATCTCATGGGGATCGTAGGGAGCGATCACAGGTGCAAGGATGGATACAGCAAAAAGCAGGATGACAACAAAACTCCCGGCAAGAGCTATTCTATTTTTTTTAAACCTCTTCCAGAAATCAGTCCCCATACTCTACACCTATGAAACCCTGATCCGTGGATCTGCGAGGGCATAGGAGACATCGGCAATCAAGTTCCCCAGCAGTGTCAATACAGCCCCGATTAAGAGAATTCCCATTACAACCGGATAATCCCGAGCCATGACAGACATATAAAAAAGCTGCCCCATTCCGGGTATGGCGAAAATGCTCTCGAAGATGACGCTCCCCCCGATAAGACCGGGCACGGACAACCCTAAGATAGTTATAACGGGAAGGAGGGCATTCCTGAGGGCATGCTTATAGATGACCTTACGCTCACTCAAACCCTTTGCCCTAGCCGTCATGATATAATCCTGCCTGATCACTTCCAGCATATTGGATCTCATATAACGGGAAAGGCCCGCCAGACCGCCGAAGGCGGAGAGCGTAACGGGGAGGATAAGGTGCTTCACCACATCCAGAAACACCATCCCGGGAGGAAGATAGTCGTAATTCAAAGACCGGATACCCGATATAGGCAACCACCCCAGGTCAATCCCAAACAAGATCATTAAAAGCAGGGCCAGCCAGAAGGTTGGTATGGCAAATCCCACGAAAACGAAGACACCGGTAATCTTATCAAAAAGGGAGTCTTTGTGTACGGCTGAAAGAACGCCGATGGGAATAGCAATAACAAAAATCAGGACCATGGAAAGCACATTGATGAGGATGGTGACAGGCAGGCGTTCGATGATCTTCCGTGCCACGGGCCTGCGGTCCGAGGAGAATGACTTCCCCAGGTCCAGGACGGCAATCTTCCCGACCCAGGACAAGTACTGCTGATAGAGAGGTTTATCAAGATCGTACATCGCATTCAGGCGCTCCCTGTAATCGGCGGATGCCCTCGGGTTCATCTGTGTCTCCATGTCGGTGGGGGAGCCCGGGGCGAGATGCATGACGACAAAGCAGACCATCGTTATACCGATCAGGAGTGGCACCATGGATATCAATCTCTCGGCAATGTATCTAAGCAAGTGATGCCTCCACGCCAATCTTTGTGGTCATCAATCAAGCTATCCCACAAACAGGTTTTGTGCCTTGATATTCTCCAACATGCGCCAGAGCTGCTTTTCTGAATGCGACTCAAGAGTTATCACCGGCTTAAGACCCCTTTTGCGGATCATTTCAAAGAATGCATGAAAAGGGAAGTTCCCCTCGCCGACCGGCAGATGTTCATCGAGAAGCCCGTTATTGTCATGAATATGGACCTGTCCGATGCGGACCCCCATGCAATCTATCCATTCTCCGAGGGGCGTAGCAGAGTATACGTTGAAGTGGCCGGTATCGAAGCAAGAGCATATATGAGGCGAGGTAAATGCATTGAGGAGCGAAGCCAAATATTGACAGTCAGTTTCATAGACATTTTCCAGGGCAATGACGGTGTCCATATCAGCGGCCTGTGCCAAAAATAGTTTCCACGTCTCTATGCTGTTTTCCAGCCACTCATGCTCGTTTGATACGTAGTATCTCTTATCGAATGAGGCATGGCATACCACGGAGATGGGCCTAAAATAGGGCACCAGATCAAAAACCTGCTGCAGCCGGCCTATAGTTACCTTACGGATTTCCGGATCTATGGCCCCGGGTCTCAAATCCATGAACGGTGCGTGGAAGCTGATGGTCAATCCCGCCTCCAAGAGCTGATCGGCAACGCTTATAAAGTCATCTTTCCGGAAATGGTCGAGCGTGAAATGATTGAAGCTGATCTCAGGGTTTATTCTTTCTCTTATGACCAAAGGAAGGAACTGATTGCGGAGAAAATGGAACGGCATATGAACCTGAACCAATTTTAATACATCATGCATGATAAATTCCGTGTCCGCCAAGAATAATCTGAGCTCCTCCTCCATTTATCATACGGAAAATTATTTAACAACCGCATTCTCGGCGGAAACCCCTCGTTGGCGAGGCAGCAGATTTTAGCAGCAGATTTTAGTTGCCAAAAGCAAGCGGACGATTGTAGAATAACGAAAAAAGCGATGACGTTGTGCTTAAAGTCGTCACATACTCTTTCAGGAGGTGTTATTGGTAAAAGAAGACATAGATGGAAAAGAACGGTTGCTCCTGTGCATAAATGCTTCTCTTAAAAGAAAAGCCAAGAACCTAACCATACTAAACGTCAAAGAAATATCTGCCTTCGCAGATTACTTCATCATCTGCAGCGGCACATCTGACCGACAGGTCCAGTCTATAGCGGCATCGATTCGAGAAAATCTTAAAGAATGTGGTATTATACCCCTCGGTATAGAGGGCGAGAGCCTCGGAAAATGGGTTCTTATGGATTACGAAGATGTAATCATCCACGTTTTCTACGATCCGATCAGAGAGTTCTACGATATTGAGAGGCTGTGGCCAGATGCGCCGCGTATGGATGTCGGAGATGAGGTAACCGAAATGACCGCTCTCGACAAAGGGATTTAGTATTGAAACGTATCCTCGCGGGTCTTTCAGACATCATATTCCCACCCCGATGTTTGACATGCGACGCCGTCCTCGCTCATCACGAGCATCTCCCCTTCTGCGGCGCCTGTTATGCAAAAATACATTTCATACACTCATCTCTCTGTCCATGCTGCGGCATTCCCTTTGCCGGAGATGACGGAGGCAGGCACCTATGTAATGATTGCATTGTTTCAAAATCAGTCTATGTGGCCGCCCGTGCCGTCGGGCGTTACGAAACCACCCTCCCCGAAGCGATCCATCGGTTTAAATGCAACGGGAGAACACATATCAGCGAAATCCTCGGGAAATTAGTGGCGGAATTCGCCTACCCAACTTTCAATATCGGAGAATATTCTCTGATCATGCCCGTCCCTCTTCATCCCAAGAGATTGAGGGAAAGGGGATTCAACCAGTCCGTAATCCTTGCCAGGGAAGTGGCGAGGAGAGTCCATATACCGTTGGACTCCATGGCGCTCAAGAGGCATGTGTATACGGAACCACGGATCAGCCTCGGAAGGAAGGAGCGGGAAACGAATGTTCATGGTGTTTTTCCCATCGCAGATTCAGGTAAAGTTAAGGGAGAAAGGATCATCCTCGTGGATGACGTGTATACATCCGGCAGTACGGTAAAAGAATGTGTACGGGTGCTCATGAAGAACAGGGCCGAGCGAGTGGTGGTTCTGACACTGGCCAGAGCGGTTTAGCCCCATATGTCCTTTGCATAATTCTTTTCTTGTTATTACTGCCATCGCCATTGTAAGATCATGCAAATATCCGATAATGCAAGACCGACTTCCGCCCGGACCTGATCACGATCATGATCCGAAACGATATTTTAAAATGCCATTTCTCGCAGGTATGAGAGGAAGTTCTTCGTTCAGAGGACAAATCTATAGGAACAGTGACTGGAGAGGGAACAAATGAACAAAATCTATTCCCGGGAGAAACTGAAGAAAAAGATTGACGCACTTCGTGGTGAAGGGAAAAAAATTGTCTTCACAAACGGCTGTTTCGATATCCTTCACGTCGGGCATACCCGATATCTTCGAGATGCCAAGAAGCAAGGCGATATACTCGTCCTGGGCCTCAACAGTGACGAGTCGGTCCGATCCCTGAAAGGAGAAAAACGCCCGCTGACGCCGCAAAACGAGCGGGCAGATCTTGTCGCCTCCCTTGAATCGGTAGATTATGTTACGATTTTCCACGAACTGACCCCCCTCGAGTTAATTGAATATCTGAAGCCCCACGTGCTTGTGAAAGGAGGCGACTGGAAAGAGGAAGACGTTGTCGGACGGGAATCGATAGAGAAATGGGGCGGCAGGGTAGTTATCATTCCGGAAATCAAGGGATCATCGACAACAAACATCATTGAAAAAGTGAAAAAGGCCTACTGCCAATACTAATGAAATCATAAGTCATTGTAATTTTAGCAATTAATTCATTTCTCCGGCGAATGATTATTTTCCTTTACAAGAAGGCAGTCTTTGTGTATTAAACACAATTCAAATAAAGACTTCATGTTAAGTGTTCCACAGGGTGATCGAGATGGCCACGAAACCAGAAAAATTTCAAACCATGAAACCGGAGAAGCGTCAATTTTATAGATACCTCCTAACCCAAAAAATGAATGAGCTCCTCGATGAGGCGGAAAAAACAGTCTCCGACATGACAACCGGAAAGGAAAATTTTCCCGATCCCAATGACCGGGCGACTCTCGAATCAGACAGAAACTTTGAGCTCCGCATCAGAGACAGGGAAAGAAAGTTGCTCCTCAAGATACAAGAGGCCATAAAGCGTATCGACGATGGTGTCTTTGGTATGTGTGAGGTCTGTGGCGGCCCCATCTCTGAGAAGAGGCTGATGGCGAGACCGGTAACGACTCTCTGCATCGATTGCAAGACCAAACAGGAAAAGATAGAAAGGCTCAAAGGGGAATAAGCATCCCGATTGATATCCTGAATACATATACTCTTTAACCACGACCTCGCATTACAACAAGATATAACAACCCCACAGATCAAGTGTAATACAATTTTCCCGCCTTGTCCAAACAGGTAACGAGCCCGATGTTTGTAACAGTCGCTGTTAATATCCCTTCGGAAAAGACATTCTCATATTCCGTCCCTGAGGCTCTTGAGCGAGAAATCGCCATTGGAAAACGGGTTCTCGTTCCTTTCGGCAAGAGAAGGCTCACGGCATATATAGTCGAAGTATCTCACCTGGCATATATCGAAGACGTTAAAGAAATCATAGAAATATTAGACCCCGAACCCCTTTTCAACGAAGAAGATTTGAAATTCTACCGTTGGGCGTCACAATACTACATCTATCCTCTCGGAAAGGAGCTTGCCGAAATCCTGCCCGGTGGAATCGATCCGAAAAGCGACCGGTGGATCACTATCATCAGAAAGAGACAGGAAGGAAACGACCCCATGATTTCTGCGGTCCAAAAGTGCATAATCGATACTATCGATCATTTCCCGGGTGGCCTGCCTCTTGATAGACTAAAAACATTAATCGGAAAGAAAGACATTTCCAGAGACATCAATGCCCTCATCGGTGCGGGATTTGTCGCTGAAGAACTAAAAACAGGGAAACCGGAGGTGAGCTCGAAAAAGGAAAAGCTCGTCCATCTCAATTGCCGGGATACAGCCGTTACAAAGCTCACAGGAAAACAAACCTTGCTCACCGAATTACTCAGTACGCATGGCTCTTGCTCCGTCGCTTTCCTCTCGAAGAAATTCAAGAATGTCCTGCCCTTGCTAAGAAGATTGGAACAACGGGGTATTGTCCGCATAAGCGAACAAGAAGTCTCCCGGGGACACGGTCAGAATCCTGATATCGGCGGCGGCCAATCCGTAATTACGCCGAACGAGGATCAGGAAGATGCTCTTTGCGCGATTGTAAAAGGCCTCCAGAACAACAGATTCTCGCCGTTCCTCCTCCATGGAGTCACAGGGAGCGGCAAGACGGAAGTGTACTTCAATGCCATTGCAGAAACTATCAGAATGAGGGGGGGCGTAATTTTTCTTGTCCCGGAAATAGCCTTGACGCCGCAACTGCTCACCCGCTTTATCAAGAGATTTAAAGACCCGGAGATAGCTGTGCTTCACAGCGGTATCTCAAAATCTGCACGGTACGATCAATGGAGGCGGATACAAAGAGGTGACATCAATGTCGTCATCGGCGCCCGCTCGGCTATCTTCGCACCTGTAAGAAATCTTAAGCTGATTATCGTGGATGAGGAACATGACACCTCTTACAAGCAGGATGATCGGATGAGATACAGCGCCCGTGACCTCGCAATCATGAAGGCAAACCTCAGTTCAGCAACGGTTGTTTTAGGCTCCGCCACGCCTGCCGTTCAGACGTATTTCAATATGATGAAGGGGAAATACAAGTACCTTGTCCTGCCCAGCAGGGTGGAAGACAGACCACTGCCGAAGATTGAAATCATCGATATGAAGCGAGAGGTGGAGGGCAGTGGATATGCTTCCTCTCATGTCCTGTCCCGGGCATTGAAAGAAGCGATTGATGACACACTTAAAAAGAAACAGCAGACTCTCCTCTTCTTGAATAGGCGCGGCTCTTATACCTTCACATTCTGCTTTGACTGCGGGCATGTATTTAAATGCCTGAACTGCGCCGTATCCATGACCTATCACGCGAGTGAAAGCAATCTGAAGTGCCACTATTGCGACTATGCCATGAGACCCTCCTCGTCGTGTCCCGCTTGTCAGGGAAAACGTATTCGCCCCTACGGCTTGGGAACGGAAAGACTGGAGGAGGAAGTCAAAAAGCTTTTCCCGCATGCCAGAATTGAAAGAATGGACAGTGATACAACATCTGCGAAAGGGGCTTACGAAAAGATATTAAAGGCCCTTGCGCAGCGTGATATCGATATCCTTGTAGGAACGCAGATGATTACCAAAGGACACGACTTCCCTTGCGTCACGCTGGTGGGTGTAATTTCAGCGGATACATCCCTCAATATACCCGATTTCCGAGCGTCGGAAAGAACATTTCAGCTCCTGACCCAGGTTTCCGGAAGGGGAGGAAGGGGCGAATCTCCCGGAAGGGTCATTATCCAGACCTTTAATCCCGGTCACTATGCGATAACCAGGGCGAAGGATCATGATTATATGGGATTCTATGATGATGAGCTTGCACTGCGAAGTGCGCTGTCCTATCCCCCTCTCACCCGGATTGTTAATCTTCAACTGTCGAGCCTGTCAAAAGAGAAGGGCATGGAAGGGCTTGAAGGACTGAGACATTTTATTGCAGACTCGTTGATAAAGAATGAGTTGAAAGGCAAGGTGGAAGTTATTGGTCCGGCAGAGTCCCCCATTGCCAGAATCAAGGCAAGGCACCGCTGGCAACTGCTCTTGAAGGGCAAGGACGCCCGCGCAGTTCATGATCTTGCCAAAGACATCATCTCAAGAGCTTCTGTAACTGCGCTGGATATTAGGGTAGATGTGGATCCACTGAACTTCATGTAGCAGTTGGGGGTAACCAGTGCCGTCATGATGCCTGCTTGACCATTTTCTCAATTCCGGAAAGCAGTTCGTCCATTGCCCCGTTGATAACGCGGAAAGCCTCTGCATGGGCCTTCAATTGCGACGGGGCCTGAATGTATCTGCTACCGGCTAATTCCTCTCAGCAATTCTCAATGAGTGCCTCGACGCCCGCCGCAGTGGACTCCAGGTGGAATTGCAACCCGATTATCCGCTTGTTGTACACAAAAGCCTGGTGTGTGCATATTTCACTGCGCGCTATATGTACTGCCCCAGCCGGCAAATCAAATGTATCACCGTGCCAGTGGAACACTTCCAACCGCTCGGGCATGAAACCGAATAACGGAGAGCGTCGCCCCGCCTCCGTGAGCTCAATGGGAAACCAGCCGATTTCCCTGGTTCGATTACGATACACTCTGGCACCAAGAACATCGGCTATCAGTTGGGCACCGAGGCATATTCCCAGAACAGCCTTTCTCTTATCCATGGCTTTCTCAATAATGCGCTTCTCCGTCGCCAGCCAGGGGAATCTATCTTCATCATGAACACCCATCGGACCTCCCATGACAACGAGCAAGTCAAATCCTTCCATGTCCGGCATCGGGTCACTTTGATAGAGTCTCGTTGCCGTCAGATGATATCGACGGTCACGTATCCACCCTTCAATGCTTCCTAATCCCTCAAATGGCACGTGCTGGAAATAATGAATTAGCATGTTCTTGATTATCTCGTTGACAGCTGTTATGCGTTTGCAACAACTTCCGTCTGCGGTTTTCTTTCGATAATTGACATTGCCATTCTTGTGGCTTCTTCAGTATAACCTCTGCATCGCTCAAGCATATTCGTTGCAAAGTATCTCTTCCTGCCTTTGTCTGTCCCCAGATCGCACCCTGTCAACTCTCTGCAATTCGTCGAACCGAATTCGTTCTCAAAGGTTTCTATTAATTTTCTTACTGGGACGTAGCTCTTATCGATTGGCTCATCCGGCAAGCCTCTTCCATAAAATATGCTTATCGCCATAACGGCGCCGCTGACCGCTCCACAAATCCCGCTCGTCCTTGCGATTCCGCCGCAGAAGCCGCTGGCGATTTTCGGAATTAATTCCGATCTAACATTTTTGCTCTCTGCCACGGAAAGCAAAACGCTTTCGGCTCAGCGAAATCCTGATTTGAAGAGTTCTCCACTCCGTTCTGGTGTTCTATCAATCATTTATATTCGTCTCCACTATTATCAAAACAGTATTTTCTCATGGACGCCACAGCGGAGAAAAATTCACATATTGCAGCAGCGTCTCTTGCCGCTGTGCTATATTCCAAGCGTGTAACAAGTATCTTTCATAATTATTGTTGTCCTATTCTGTTCTATTCCTTATAATGTAGAATAATACCAAGTGTGAGGCAGCGATCCCATGAACAGGTTCTGGTTCTGCTTTTTACCCATATTCATGGCGGTGAATGTCATCGGCGTCCTGCCTATGTTCATGAACTTTACCGAGGGGCTGGACAGACCAAAAATCAACCGGATTATTGTGCAGTCCGTTGTTACGGCAACCATCGTAGCCGTTATTTTTCTGGCAGTAGGAAAAGTGATCCTGGATCTTTTGGGTATCACCGTCTCTGATTTCATGATCGCGGGTGGAACCCTCCTCTTTATTATTTCCCTCGATGATTTAATGTCCATGGAAAGAAGGTGGAGTCAGATCGATCCGGAGAGTCTCGGCGCAGTGCCTTTAGGTGTACCCCTGATCGTCGGTCCTGCCGTCCTCACCACTATATTAATCCTCGTTCAGGAGTATGGACCTTTAGCTACGGTGGCCGCCCTGATCGTGAATATACTGATTGCCGGCTTCACATTCTGGCTCTATGCGCCGATCATCCGCCTTTTGGGGAAGTCCGGAGCCAGGACGGTTTCCAAGCTTGCTGCCCTTCTGCTCGCTGCCATTGCCGTTATGATGGTGAGAAAGGGGGTTATGCTTCTTCTCGCCAGCGGCCTGAAGATCAGTCAATAGTTTTATGATATTCATTACAATTGTTCTACGGAATAGCCCTTATCCTTCAACAGCTGGATGATTCCTTTATCGCCGAGGAGATGGGCTGCCCCGACAACAACGAAGTACGTGCCGTTTGTCTTCAAGTAGCCGTCGATTTTTTGTGCCATGTTTCTGTTTCTCTTATAGATCAGCTTATCATAAATAGTATAGAATCGCCTGTCCTCAGTCAGGCTTTTTGTCACTGTCGACTCCATCTTCTCCACGGCACCGGATTTCCACGCGTCTACGAGTTTATCAACTTCCTTCACGAGTATTTTTAATTCCTTCAATGTATATAATAGAAACAGTTCCTGCTCATCGTCGTTTAAGCCTGCAAGAAGATTAATTTGATAATCAAGACTCTCCAGTTCTGATATCTTTTTCCTGCCTTCAGCTTTTGAAAGAAAATGTTTGTCTATCCCGTAATTGGGGTCATAGCCTGATTTCATTAGTTCTACCGACTCCAGCGTCAGTCCCAAAAACCACGGACGCTGGTTATAGACCAGCTCCATGGGCAAACCTGCCCTTGCCGTTTCCTCCTTGATGAGGTTGAAGGTTTTCGCGGAGACATGTTTTTCAAGGCTGTCACCGCCCGGGTAAAAGGCACTCTCCATCAACTTCTGGAGATCCAGCCGGCTTATGTCACTGACGTCTGTCTCGACTGCCAGGACATCCGATTTCTCAAAAGCGCCTTCTATCGTTCTGCTGAGGGGATAGACATCTTTCTTCAAGAGATGGATAGAACCAAGCACATATGCTGTGTTTCTCTTTGATTGAATACGCCACAAGAAGTTCTTCTCTGCGTACGATGTTGAATACCCGGCGCAGATGAATATGATGGTCAAGAAAATGACGGAAATGATTCTATTCAGTTTTGCGGTTTCACTTTTCAAAGACATCTCCAGCATTGCCTCCTTATCATATTTATAGAGAATCCTGCCGACTGGGGCCGGCATAATTCGCGCAGTTACAGCCCTGAGAATTGTCACGGTTCGCATCTGCGCGGATCCGGCCGCGTCAGTCAGAGTTAACCGCATAATAGATTATATCTTTGGATGTGCTCGGGCTGAACCGGTAAGATTTAATACCCATAGCGTTATTCCCTCCCTCGGTTGTCGGGGAATAAAAGAGGAGCCAAGACAGTTCAATTCTTGGCCCCTCACTTTGTTATTGTTCAGATTGGCGTGTTTTAGTGCGCTTCCTCCATGGCGCCGGCAATATACATCATTGAGAGCAACATGAAGACGAGGGTCTGGATTACGGAAATGAAAATCTTGAGAAAAAGAATCGGTATGGGCACGAGGAAGGGAGCTAACAGGAACAATACGGCAACAACGATATGCCCGCCCTCGATATTCCCGAATAATCGCACCGTGAGCGATACGGGCCGAACCAAATGACTGACGAGTTCGATGAGCACCATGAGCGGCGTCAACCACCACACCGGACCCATAAATTGCTTAACGTATTTGTACCCGTGCACCTTGACCCCCATAACGTGCGTCATGCAAAAGACCACCAGCGCCATGGAAAGATTCGTGTTCAGATTGGCCGTGGGGGATTCAAAACCTGGAACAAGTCCCAGGAGATTGGATGTAAGAATAAAGAGCCCTATAGTAGCAATGAGAGGAAAGAATTTCCTTCCGTCATGACCCATCGTATCGGTTATTAAAGAATCCAAACCACTGACGACAACCTCCATCACATTTTGAAATCTAGTCGGATAAATATCCAGCTTGCGCGTTGCCAAAAAAGAGCATAGTGCAAGCAGTACCATGACAAACCAGGTATACATTATGTGCGCAGGGATCAAGTGGTTTTCAAGGAATGAAAGAGAATGCATCTTTTATCTAGCCTCCTCAACACAATTTTTTTTTGAATATAAAGCAATTGTGGTAATTACTATGGCAATTACTACTGTTGAAAGCCCGATCAGTAAACCTATTATATCAACGATATCTCCGGTAATAATAAAATACAGTGCTATTGCTGTAACGCCAAACCTGATGTAATATTTAAACGTCACGGCAGAATTTGACTTTTCTGAAAGACTTCTGAACGCCTTTCGGAGATCTCGGACGAGCCAGTGAAAATTTACGATGCTTATAAAGCCACCCAACAGCATGCCCAAGGCGAACTTGTGAGGCATGAAGATAAAACTGATCACCGTCAATATTCCCAGGATGATCCAGTTTGTAAGCTCAAGCCTCTTTTGCAGGGGGTCTTTTTCTGTGCGGTTCACTTTTCAGATACTTAATTAACGGCTTTTCATCCGGTATTTTCTTGATTAAGACATATATGTTTCTGAATCCTGCAACAATGGCCGCAATCAGAAGGAAAATTGTGAAAATATAGCCGGTATCGAATTTCCTGTCCAGAAAAACGCCGAGATAAAGACCGCCAAAGATCAGCACAACCATGAAAATGCCTATGCTGCTTGCATATGCCATTTGGATGGCCGTCTTCTTCGTATCCTTATCCATTTGCGTGGCGCTCCTTAGCACGAACGGCCATTCATGTCAAACAAAAACTGCCGATTGGACCCGCAATGTGGGAAGCAGCAGCAATGTAAAACTTTGAAAAGATTATTATATGAGATTAGCGGTCCCGACGCATCAAGCAGGATGGATTGATTCTTCCGCAATTCCATCATTACAAGAATTCGAAAAGACGGCGTCTTACAGAATCCAATTCAGCCTTGTTTCCGGTAAGCGTAAATATGTTCGCTTCTTTCCTGTCGCCGCTTTCGCTTGCCACCGAAACATACACGATATCTGCATCCTGGAGGAATTGCATGGCGCTTTGATAATTCGACTGCGACATGGCTTCCGCTCTTCGTATCTCCCCCTTCTTGTACATCTTGGCGCCAAGCTGCTGGATTTTTCTCATCCAGTCCCTCTCCGACATGGCTCCCTTCCTGAGATACATGCTGCTCCTTATCACAACCCAGTACGATTCCATATAGTTGCTGATTAACCCGGCGAAAGGCATAAGATTCGTCTTTCCTTTGCCTTTCACCTCGACAAGAGCCTGCCCATTCTGTTCCAGGGCAGCAATCATGCCCCTGCTATTCAAATAAGAGAGAACATCGTTTACCTCATCCAAGTCGTCCTTCCGGTCATCAAAGATGAACTCCTGCCAGAAGAGCCTCTTTAAAAATTGGAAATCTTTCACAATCCGGTTCAGGGGTATCATGTCCTCATGGCTTGAAGACAGCGATGCGGCTACAAAACTGATGGGGACAAAAAAGTGAAGGATATTATTTTTGTAATACTCTAAGTTCAAGCGGTTATTTTCTTCGAGAGAGTAGACAATCTCTTCCATTTCATCCGGTTCTTCTTCTTCTGCCCCCATCTTGGATATAATTCCTGACTCATCAAACAGATTGAGGGCATCCACAAAGGCCTTTTCCTTGTGGACCAAGGTTGCTGCAAAATTTACTTTTTTGTAGCTCAGATAGTCATAAAATAATTTCAGCACCGCCATGAGATCATCATGTGATATGCCCCTTCTGTCATGGCACAGCAAAACGGAGGCAATAAGAGAAAATGGAGTAACAACGGACACCCTGTTGATTTCCAGAGTTATTTCATAACTGATCTTTCTGTACAGGCTCTGCCTTTCATCCATACTCATATCGTCAAAAGATTTTTCCTGTGAAGCGAGATATGATTTCAGGAAGGTCGGTTCACCGATATTTACGTAGACGCGCCCGTAACGCTTCCTTAGAAATCTGCGGCTCTTGATGACATCTGACGGCTTTTCTCTCTCTTTGGGAACTCCCCCAAGCTCCCTCAGGTAGGATTCTTCTTCGATGACTCGATCGTAGCCGATGTAAACAGGGATCAATGCCAGATCATCACCGGCCCTCTTTCTGTAAGCTTGAATAAGCATGGAAAGGAGGCCGAACTTGGGCATTACCATCTTGCCGCTGCGGCTCCTTCCCCCTTCAATGAAAAACTCGAGGGGAAGACCCTCTTTCAAGATGACCTCCAGATACTTGGCAAAGACTTCGCCGTAAAGTTTATTCCCTTTAAATGTACGGCGGATAAAGAAAGCGCCCGATTTCCGAAATAGATATCCTAAGGGCCAAAAAGACAAATTGGTGCCGGCGGCGACAAATGGCATCTGTATATTATGCTCGTAAAAGACATAGGAAAGGAGAAGATAATCAATATGGCTTCTATGACAGGGAATAATAACGAAGGGCATTTTCTTTGATAAGTTTCTTATTTTAGCAAGTCCCGGCTTGTCCACTACTACGCCGTCATAGATGTTGTTCCACAACCAAGTCAGAAATTTATCCCAGAGCTCAATAAACATATCATTATAGTCGGCGGCAATTTCCCGGATATATTTCTCTGCTTCCTTAGCTAAGGAGACATGGTTTTTTGCCCCGTGTGCAGCCATATCTTCTATGAAATGATCAAGGTTGCCATCATTAAGAACCATACTGATGATCTCTTCCCTCGACTTCAAGACAGGTCCTACGATACTCATCTTTTCTTCGTCAATCCGTTCAATCAGTTCTCTTCTCAAATCATGATATAAGACATCTATTTTTGCGCCTGCGTTCTTATTGACATAGTCCGCCAAGTCAACAGGTTCTGCGGATATCACCGTAGCCTTATTAGAATACCTGAGGAAGGTGATAAGCTGACGGAGCGCACCCGTCTCTTCGGTCTGGCCGAACAATATATTTAGAAAGCTTTCTTTCTCTTTCTCCCTTCTCCGGCCGTAAGTAATCATGACGGGGACAATATAGACGGGAACACTTGAGTTATTCTGAGCATCTATCAATTGGGCGACACCATCCTCGGTAACCGGGCTTTCAAAAAATTCCGAACCTCCTAGATGGATTATCGCACTTTTCCCTTCGGCAATGATCCGCTTCAGATAACTTTTCTTCGCGGCATCAGGGACTGATTTCTTGAAGACCAAATGAGATATACTCGAGAAGACAACCTTGGCAAGGGCAGGGAAAGGCTGCCAGAATATCATATTGAAGCCGTGGCAGTAAACCGGTCTGGGGATACCCCTTCGCGCGGACAGCTCCCGAATAATGAGGCTGTTTAGCTGACTCTTATTCTTTATGGCGTATACGACTGTACCTCTTTCAGACAGATTTTTTAGCGCTTCGACATACTCATCGGCAAGTTCTACTTTGGACAACACCTTCTTGATCAGCCAGAAAAGGAGGAAGTTATCCTCCCGGTACAGGTGGCCTGCGTAAAAATCTCCATCTTCTTCCATCCACACTCTAATTTTTGACAGGAAGGACATGATGATCTCTTACGAAAATGAAGTTCCCGGCTGTAAATTGTCTCGATACACGGCCGCAGGAAGCACAGTTTACCCGATACCTACGACGACAATAATGCTTTTTCTCCACTTAATCTCAAGTGCCGTTCGTCTGGAATTCTTCCGGGAAACGTTCACGCATATAGTTGTTGACAAATTCTCGAATCACAGCAGCCGATGAGAAAGTCATAACTTTCTCTAACAGCGTCTTGGATTCCTTTAGGGTAGATTCCTGAATGATTTTTTTCACCCGCGGTATTGCCAGGGGATTCATACTCAGCTCGTCTATCTCAAGACCTAAGAGAATCATGATATACGCCGGTTCGCCTGCCATTTCCCCGCACATGGCAACCCGAACGCCCGCGTTATGACCGACGTCAATCACGTGCTTGATGAGTCTTAAAACGGCAGGGTGGAGCGGTTCATACAAATAGGTCACTCTTTCGTTTATTCTGTCGATAGCCAAGGCATATTGAATAAGATCGTTCGTGCCTATGCTGAAGAAATCCACTTCTTTTGCCAGTTCGTCGGCAATAATCACGGCAGACGGAACTTCTATCATGACGCCAATTTCAATGTCATCACCCATTGGTATGCCTTTGGCGACAAGATCACCCTTAACCTCAAAAAAGATCCTCTTGGCTTCTCGTATTTCCTCAATGCCCGAAACCATGGGAAACATGATCCTCGTCTTTCCAAAAGCACTGGCGCGGGCAATCGCCCGCAACTGCACCTTAAACATATCGACTTCTTTCAAACAGAAGCGGATAGCTCGCAGACCCATTTGAGGATTCATCTCTTTGGCCAACTTGGGATCGGAGTAAAACTTGTCACCGCCGAGATCAAAGGTTCTGATTGTCGCCCAATTTAAACCCTCTACACCAACGATACTTCTGTAGTTTGAAAAGTGTTCTTCCTCCGTGGGCAGCTGTCCTTTATTTATGTAGATAAACTCCGTTCTGTAGAGACCAATGCCCTCGGCACCGTGGGATACAGCAGTGGGAATCTCTTCGATAAACTCGATATTCCCCCCTATATCCACTCTATAATTATCTTTTGTTACAGCAGGCAGTCTGGCATATTTCAGAAAATTCTCCTGGGCTATTTCAAAATGCCTCCGCTTATCGTCATATACCTTAATCATTTCCGGATCAGGATTCACAACAACAAGCCCCGCCGTGCCGTCGATAATGATGTCATCGTTGGTTCGTACCATTTTGGTGATAGACTCCAAACCAACTACGGCGGGAATCTCAACAGCACGCGCCACAATAGCAGTATGAGATGTTTTTCCTCCCATATCAGTTGCAAATCCCTGCACCTTATTCATCATCATCTGCGCAGTATCCGCGGGCGAAAGGTCTGCGGCAATGATTATCCCCTTGCCAGCAATATCCGGAACGACATCTTTACCTCCGGCAAGATTTCTCGTAACCATCTGCCCCACGTATCGAATATCACTGATTCGTCCTTTGAGATATTCATCTTCCACTTTATCAAAGATCTCTCGATATCTGTCGATGGTCATCTTGATGGCCCATTCCGCATTGATGCACAAGTCCTTGATATACTGAATAGTATGATTGATGAACATCTTATCTTTGAGTATCAATAAATGTACGTCGATGATATATAAAGGTTCCTGTCCCGCCAGTTCACGCAGTCTATTTTTAACCTCAAGGAGCTGTTTTTCCGATTCCTTCAGCGCCGCCTTAAACCTCTTAGTCTCTTCCGATACGAGGTCCTTGTCCCGAAGCCTGTAGAAGGAAACCTGGGCATCAAAACGATCAAAGAGGTGCGCCTTTCCAATCACTATGCCTGGCGAGACACCAATGCCCTTCAGAACAAAAGACCTTTTCCCTGCGTCATCGACCATCAATCTTCTCCAAACTTACTTTCTATAAGTTTGCCAAGGTCCTGAACAGCCTCTCGCGCGTCCATTCCCTCCGCTCTTATCGTCAGTCGGCTTCCCAAAGGACAGGCTAACGTCAAGATACTGAGGAGACTTTTCCCGTTTGCAACTTTACCATCCCTCTCAAAAAATATCTTAGCCTTGAATCGCGACGATACATTGATGAGCTTTGCCGCAACCCTTGCGTGAAGACCAAGCTTATTTTTTATCTCAAACGTTTTTATCACTACCATGTCAGTCACAATTAATCCTGAAAGCCTGATGATGATTTCTCCGCGCTTTCAAACTCATTTCCATCGGAGGTGTTTGCCTAACATGATTGTAGTCCGAAGTCAATTTATTCGATAAGGCATTGACACTGTTATCATTCCAATATTCGACAAGTTAATTCAATGAACTTTTTTCTTGACATATACTTGTATATTTTGTTACAAGAAAAAGATTTTTATTAAATCAAGAACTGGCTACAATTAAGCAAATAAAAGAAGATACGAAAGGGGGTGATTCCAATGGTCTGTCAAACCGTCAAAATTGGGGCCGAGTGTGCCTTCATGACCAAGAAAGGTTGTGGATTTAATGGGGGTAATTGCTACACGGTAATAGAGAAGTGTGAAGGTTGCATCAAAATTATAGATTGCCCGACCGGTCAGTACTGCAAGGTCTATCCTGAACCTTCCAGCAAATGGCTTTCTGGAAACTGTCCGACAGCATCGCACATTAAGAGAGAGATCAAAGAAGCCACGCAGAAACTCAATCCGCTCAAGGCGTCCAAGAGATCGACCAAACATTAAGAACGGTGGGGCAGGTAACTTTTTTCATTGAAAAAAATGCCTGTCCCTTTTCGTTTTTAACTTATCATTTGTCTTATCTGCAATAATCCTTTTTTAATTTCCGCAAACTTTTCTTGCATGTCGTCTCGATCCTGCTCCGTTCCCCCCCTTTTCATTTTCAGCAATTGTCTCTTGGCACCACTTATCGTAAACTTATCACTATAAAGGAGTTTTTTTATAATCAGCAGCTCCTCCAAATCTTTTCTCCTATACAGACGCTGATATGATTTAGTGCGAATTGGTTTAATTGACTTGAATTCAGATTCCCAAAACCTGACGACATACGGGTCTACATCGAGGATTCTACTGACCTCTCCGATACGGAAATATTCCTTGTTCGGAATCGACGCATTCATTAAGAAACCTAAATCCCGACGCCCCCAAAAAGCAAAGATCTTATATAGAAGCCTTTCATACGTACATGCAGCGAAAGGTCACTTTAAATCAATTTCTTTATGGATTCGTTTAGTACGCGGGATTGATGACCCAGCAAAAAGTCCAAAAGTCTGGGGCTGGATACCCCCCTCATCAAGCGCACGGCAAGTTCCTCGGTGCACGTGTCCGATCGTATCATCTCTCGGCATCACAGTGACTCGATACCCGTACTTCTCTCAAAAGCGGCCAGTTGTAAAACAGATTCTTGACTTTTTTACCGAATCATCGCGAATTGATGATCAGATTTTTCTTGCTATCCAAATTAACTATTCAGCGCTTTGCGCAACACTTGACTTGACTTAAAGGTAAGTACTTTCCTCGCAGATATTTCTATTTCACTTCCGGTCTGCGGATTTCTGCCCCTGCGGGATTTCTTATCCTTTACGGAAAAGTTGCCGAAACCGGAAATCTTTATCTTCTCACCACGAGCAAGGCTGTCTTTCATGATCTCAAAAACCGACTCAACAATTTTCGCTGCATCCTTTTTGGAAAATCCCAGCTTTTCATACACATCCTGAATAATATCAATCTTTGTCATTTCGAACCTCCCCCAATCTTACAGACGCCTAGATTTCTTCTCCTCTTATCCTTGTCCCAGTCAAGTCAACAATCTTTCTTACGATCTTACCGTGCAGCTGATTCACTTCATCATCCGTTAGGGTCCTGTCAGCAGCACGATATACAAACCTTATTCCGAGACTCCTTTTCCCCTCCGGAATATTATTACCAGAATATACATCAAAAACACTCACTTTTTCAAGCATTTCTTTACCCATTTCAACGGCAAGTTTAAGCATTTTATCCGCTTCCGTTTCCTGGCCGATTACGAATGCCACATCTCTTACGACTGATGGAAATCTTGGCAGATCTTGATACAACACTTCGCCTGAAAACATACTGGAGATAATATCCAAATCTATTTCGGCTACATAAGCCCGATTCTTTAAATCCATCTCAAGAAGAGTATCCGGATGCACTTCCCCCAAGAATCCGATAAACCGGTCATTAGCATACATCCCACATGACTTGCCTGGATGGAGGAAAGCTTCCCTGTGATCAGATCTCAATTCCAGACCCGCAATCTTGAGACCATCAAATATGTTTTCTATACAGCCTTTTAAGTCATAAAAATCCGCATCTATTTTTGAACACCAGAGATCATCGTAAAACAGGCCTGTGATGAGACACCCCAGCCTGTTCTTCTCAACGGGAAGTTCGCCTTCTTTTCGGTGAAAGAAAACCCTGCCGATCTCAAAAAGCTTAAGATCAAGACATCCGTTGTGAGCATTTTTTTTCATTGTCTCCAAAAGGCTGCTTACGAGTGTTGTTCGCATCACCGATTGATCTTCCGTAAGAGGATTCCGTATTTTGACCATATTTCGGCGATCATCATCCTCTCCGATTCCGAGAAGCTGTGCCGATTCAGGGGAAATAAAACTGAACGTTATTATTTCGGAGTAACCCGATCCCCTTATGAGGTCCCGTATTCTGTCGACGACGATTTGCTGGCGCTCCGTCGTCACAGCCGTGACAAACACGGGAGGCAGCGTCACAGGAATACGGTCATAACCATACAATCTGGCTACCTCTTCGATGAGATCTATCTCCCTCGCAATATCCACTCTGTACGTGGGTGGAGTTACCAGGTAGACGCCGTCCTTTTCGAGGAGAACAGTCATCTCTAAACTTTCCAGTATTTTCACGATTTCCGGGGCATCAATGTCTGTACCCAGTATTTCATTGACCCTTTCCCCACGGAGCGGTATATTCCCCGCGACTTTAACTTTTTGAGGATATCGGTCAATGTAGCCTCTGCAAACCCGCCCACCGGAAATTTTCGCCATAAGCTGAGCCGCTCTGTTTAGAGCCCTTATCACGCCTTCAGGATCTATGCCCCGACCGAATCTGAATGCAGCATCCGTAGTCATCCCCAGCGACTTAGCGGATTTTCTAATTGAGGCAGGGGTAAAATAGGCGCTTTCCAGAAGTATAATTTCAGTATCTTCTTTGACTTCGGAATTAAGGCCGCCCATGATGCCGCCAATGGCTACGGGCTTCCTGCCGTCACAGATCATCAGCGTATCCGTGTCGAGAATGCGTTCCTTCTCATCGAGAGAAGTGAATGTTTCTCCGCCGCGGGATCTTCTGACCACAATGCGGCCCTCTTCAAGAAACCGGAAATCAAATGCATGAAGCGGTTGCCCCAACTCCATCATCACATAATTGGTGACATCAACGATATTGTTAATCGCACGCAAGCCCACTGCTTCAAGTCTCCGGCGCATCCAGAGAGGGGACGGTTTTATGGCTACGTCCTTTATAATCCTGGCGCTGTAGCGCGGGCACAAATCGGGATCAAGTATATCAACCGATGTGATACTTGTTATATCCTGCTCAATTTCGGAAACAAAGGTGTCCGGATACTTGACTGCGGACCCGGTGATTGCAGCAATTTCACGGGCAATTCCTATGATGCTTAAACAGTCAGACCTGTTGGGTGTGATCCCTACATCAAGGACCATGTCCTTGAGATTCAATGCTTCTGCCAGGTCAAGGCCTATCGTGAGTTCGCGAGGAAGAATCATAATCCCCGACGCATCGTCACCTATGCCCAATTCTTGCTCGGAACAAAGCATCCCTTCCGATACTGCGCCTCTGATTTTGGAACTCTTGATCGTATAGCCACCCGGTAATGTTGCTCCGATTCTTGCCAGGGGAACCACATCGCCGGCCTCGATGTTGCGCGCACCACAGACCACAGGATAAATGCCTTCGCCCGCAGCCACTTCGCAGAAGTAATATTTGTCTGTTTCCGGATGGGTCTTTACGGAAAGAATTTTTGCGACAACTACATTGGTAAACGCAGGACCGATCTCCTTTATCTCTTCAACTTCAAGACCAGCCATTGTCAAACGGTCAACAAGTTCCCTTAGAGGAATCCTTATATCGACATAATCTCTGAGCCATCTGAGACTTACTAACATAAATGCAAATCCTAAGTCTTGGCCGTGATCATTTAAAATTCATGAGGCTTATATTCGAACTGCGAATCGTGGATACCCTTAAGAAGTTCAAATATCTATTCAAAATCCTACTGCTTGGATAATGTGGTCTTCCACATTCATGCTTGTTTAGGATTTAATCATTCGCAGTTGTGATTTGACCGAGACGATTTATTTTCATAATTGTTTGAAGAAGAATTGCCGTTTCTGCTATCAATAATTTAAATCCTGAGCATCAGAACTGCTCCAGAAACCTCCAGTCATTCTCGAAGAACAACCGGATATCCGATATCCCGTACTTCAACATGGCAATCCTTTCGAGGCCCAAGCCGAAAGCGAAACCGGAAAATTCCTCCGGGTCGTAATTTACATTCTTGAAGACCTCCGGATCTACCATGCCGGAACCTAGTATTTCGAGCCAGCCGCTCTGAGAACAGACTCGACAGCCCGCGCCTCTGCACATGACGCACCTTATATCTACCTCAGCAGAGGGCTCGGTAAAAGGGAAGAAGCTGGGGCGAAATCTGAGCGCCGTGTCACCGCCGAACATCTGCTTAAGAAATAACGTAAGAACACCTTTCAGATCGCCGAAGGTGACTCCTTTATCAACCAGGAGACCTTCAATCTGATGAAACATCGGGGTATGAGAGATGTCGGAATCGGGTCGATACACCCTACCCGGTGAGAGAATTCTGATCGGTGGCCGCTGCTTTTCCATAACTCTTATTTGCACCGGTGAGGTATGGGTACGCAGCACGATATTATCTTCCACATAGAATGTATCCTGCATATCTCGTGCAGGGTGGTCTTTGGGAATATTCAAAGCCTCAAAATTGTAATAGTCGAGCTCAATTTCCGGGCCCTGGACGGTTGAGAAGCCGAGTCCCGCAAATATGTCGCAAATATCCTTGCAAACCGATGATACGGGATGTTCCTTGCCAAAACGAACTCTTCTGCCTGGGAGTGTTACATCGATTCTATCGCGAAGAAGAACCTCCCCCTTCTTGAGAGAGGCTCGATCTTTGAGAGCATTCTCTATTGCAGCAGTCAGCGTAGCTTTGATTTCATTACAGCGATTCCCGACTTGTGGCCTTACCTCAGGCTCTATATCTCCTAAGCCACGGAGAAGCTTTGTTAGAATACCCTTTCTTCCCAAATACTTTGTTTTTACTGCGAGGAGCTCCTCTTCGGTCTTTGACTTCTTTAACTCGGATTCTGCCAGCCTTTGAAGCTCCTCAAGTTCCTTCAGCATGCCGCCAGCTTACCTTTTGCGATACCGACTATCTCAGAAAATCCTCGCGGATCATGAACGGCAAGCTCGGCAAGGATCTTTCTGTCAATCTCCACGCCTGCTTTCTTCATGCCGTAGATTAACCGGCTATATGATATTTCATTGATTCGAGCAGCCGCATTAATTCTCGCAATCCAGAGTTTTCTGAAATCTCTTTTTCGCACTCTTCTGTCCCTGTAGGCGTACTTCATTGACCGTTCAACGGCTTCGGTGGCCGTCCTCAACAAACGGCTGCGCGCACCAAAAAAGCCCTTCGCCATTTTCAGGATTTTTCGTCTCTTTTTCTTAGCAGTGATACTTCTTTTTACTCTCGGCATATCTCTTTATCTCCCAACTCTTATCAAAATAACTATTAGATCCCATGATCAAGACAAAAAAATATCTAGTTTAAATGTCTCATTTCTATCCTACATGTAGGGAATTAACATCTTAATGCCGTGGGTATCCCTCTTGTCAAGAATAGCAGACTTCCGCAAATTTCTCTTTCTCTTTGTCGTTTTTTTTGTGAGAATGTGGCTACCGTATGCCTTACTCCTCTTCACCTTGCCGGTTCCCGTCAGGCTAAACCGTTTGGCCGCGCCCCTGTGTGTCTTTATCTTTGGCATTAAATCACTCCTCTTGCATGAAAAATTTCAACTTCTAATTTCTAAATCCTTAGGACAAGGGCAAATTACGGCTGCCGTGATACTCAAGATGTCCCGCAGTCAGATTTTTATATTTTTTACGATTTCCAATTCAGAAGCAAGTTTTTTGTAACTTTCTATTTCTTGGGCGATACCATCATAATCATGTTTCTGCCCTCGAGCTTAGGATGCTGATCAACAATGCTCACATCTGCCAGCGTCCTTTGCACGTCCTCCATAATCTTCCTGCCCAGGTCGGTATAAGCCATCTCACGTCCCCTGAACATCATGGTTATCTTCACCTTATCGTTCTGGCCGAGAAATTTCTTAATATGTTTAATCTTTACCTGCAGGTCATGTTCGTCGGTCTTCGGTCTTATCCTTATCTCTTTTACCTGAATGGTGCTCTGACTTTTTTTAGCGACCTGTTGCTTCTTGCTCTGCTGGTATCTGAATTTTCCATAGTCCATGATTCGGCAAACCGGCGGTGAAGAATTGGGAGCGACCTCAACCAAATCCAGCCCCGCCTTGACAGCCACCTCCAGTGCCGCCGCAAGAGACATAATGCCCAGCTGCTTGCCTTCATCAATCACTCTGACGTCAGTGGCCTTGATCTCTTCATTTATGTTCAAATCCTTAGCTATGCGACACCTCCTGAATAATATTAAAGTCGAATATCAATATCCTAAATACATGCTAATGTCAAAGAATCCAGACGCTCCGGACCTCCGGTTCTTACAAGTGTCTTCATGTTGACTTCCCGCTTCCAACTATCTCCTTATTGTCGGCTATTGATACTGCGCAGATCTTTCTCTCACCAATTCAATAAACTCATTAACACCTGTGGCGCCAAGGTCCTTACCACTTCGCTCGCGGGGCGAAACCCTGTTCGATTCCATCTCCCGGTCACCGATTACTAGCATATAGGGTACTTTCTGCATCTGTGCTTCTCTGATCTTATATCCCAGTTTCTCATTTCTAAAATCCCTCTCTGCACGAATTCCCGCTTCAGCGAGCTCCGTGTAGACCCTTTCTCCATAAGGAATGTGCTTGTCCGTAACAGTCATCAGAACTGCCTGAACCGGTGACAGCCATACTGGAAAGGCGCCCGCATGATGCTCTATTAACACACCCATGAACCGCTCTATTGCACCTAATATCACCCTGTGCAACATTACGGGACGATGTTTTTCTCCGTCTGCGCCGATATAGCTGAGATCAAATCGATCCGGAAGTGTAAAATCACACTGGATCGTCGCACATTGCCATTTTCTCTTCAGGGCGTCTTTTAACTTGAAATCAATCTTGGGCCCATAAAACGCGCCATCTCCTTCATTAACCTCATATTCAATCTTGTTTATTTTGAGGGCTCCCTCCAAGGCCGCCGTTGCCATTTCCCATTCCTCATCGGAGCCTATAGATTTTTCCGGCCTCGTGCTGAGCTCCACGTCGTAGTCAAAACCAAAAACTTTCATCGCATAGCTTACGAAATCTGCAATGGCGGTGATTTCACCATTTAACTGCTCCGGCGTGCACAGTATATGTGCATCATCCTGGGTAAACTGGCGCACCCTCATGAGACCGTGCAGAACCCCTGTTTTCTCATGTCTGTGTACCGTACCAAGTTCGAAATACCTAAGCGGCAAATCGCGGTAGCTGCGAATCTTCGATTTATATATCAGCATGTGTGCCAGACAGTTCATGGGCTTTATACCATAGGCCTGATTATCTACTTCGGTGAAATACATGTTTTCTCTGTAATGGTCGAAATGCCCGGATCTTTTCCACAGATCGGCTTTTAGTATCTGCGGCCCTACAACCATATCGTATCCCCGTTTCAGATGCTCCTTCCTCTCCCAGTCCTCAATGATGTTTCTCAGTCTGGCTCCTTTAGGATGAAAGATGATAAGCCCAGGACCTGCTTCGTCATTCATCTGAAACAGGTCTAATTCTTTTCCCAGTTTTCGGTGATCCCTCTTCTTCGCCTCTTCGACAATATGCAGATATTCGGCAAGCGCTTCTTCCGTCGCAAAGCCTGTCCCATATATACGCTGGAGCATCTTATTCTTCTCGTCGCCTCTCCAGTATGCCCCTGCCACATTTAACAGCTTAAAAGCCCTGATCATCCCCGTAGATGGAACATGGGGTCCTCGACATAGGTCTACATAGCCGCCTTGGCTGTACAAACTAATTATTCTTACGTCCTCTGGTAAATCGTTGAGAAGTTCGACTTTATAGGTTTCACCCCTTTCCCTAAAAAAAGAGACGGCCTCCTGCCTCGACATCTCCTGGCGAGCGAACGGGTAATCAGCGGCTATGATCTCGCGCATACGCTCTTCAATTTTCGCGAGGTCTTCCGGAGTGAAGTTCTCCCTATAGTCAAAGTCGTAATAAAAGCCTTCTTCAATAGAGGGACCAATAGTAATCTGAACCCCGTCAAACAAATCTTTCACCGCCTGTGCCATGACATGCGATATGCTGTGGCGCAGAATTTCGAGGCCTTCCTTCGCTTCAACACTGATTAACGAAATCGCGGCGGGCTCCTCGATAATCGGCTGGCTCAAATCAACAGGCTTATTATTGAGTTTCGCCGCAACCAGTGAAGGAAGCATCTCCTTTTTCCATGATGAAATAATCCCTTTAATCGTCGTGCCGCGATTACACTGACCGGCAGAACCGTCCGGTAATACAATCCTTATTTCATTCATAGACTAAAACCCGAAATTTTTAACATTTAAACTATTTTGAGACACAGTCAATCATGCTTCTACAAGAAAAGGCATCACCGCATATCCCCCGCTGATGCCCTTACTGATAATTAAATCGTCATATCTCGTTCTTATTTCTTACTGATAAAAAATGGTAGGCACGCAGGGATTTGAACCCTGGACATCCACCGCGTCAGGATGGCGCTCTCCCCCTGAGCTACGTGCCTACATCAGGGCTCTCCAAAAGAAGGGAACGATTTTTAACAGTAATACAGCGTTATGTCAAGCAAATATTGCGATTTGCGTATTTTCGAAGGCACGCCTCTGGTGCATCTAAGTCCCGTGACTGTTTAGTTTAATGCCCCTCAACATATAATTCAGCCCGGAAATTATGGTGAACGCTATTGTGATCCACTGGAAAATTAAAAGCCACACATGATCGATCGTCCCCGGAAGAATACGGGAGACAAGGAAGAACACCAGAGTGATCAATTGCAGCGCTGTTGTAAGCTTGCCGATGAATGAAGGGCGGATCTCATACGGGATGGACATGATTGACAGTATGGCAATGCCGACAAGGATGATAAAGTCCCTGCTGATGACGATGACTGTGAACCATCCCGGAATTACTCCTTTTATAGACAAAGTCACAAAACAGCTTGCGAAAAGGGCCTTATCGGCTATCGGATCCAGATATGAACCGAGCACTGTCTGCTGGTTTAATATACGGGCAAAAAAGCCGTCCAAGGCATCTGTAATCCCTGAAACAACCAACAGAATGAGTGCCTTCCCAAATGCCCCCTGCATGAGAAAGATCACCGTGATAGGCACAAGAAGGATCCTAACCAGTGTCAACAGATTGGGCAAATTCATTGGCTGTTATGTCCGATTTGCACTATGGATTTATTATGTGCTGTTAGTTCGATCCCAATTCCTGATCTCTCGCCTTGTTCCAGTCCACCCACTCGTCGCGATCTTCTTTTTCAGTAAAGTCTCGCGGTTTTTGCGCCGTTCCATCAGCTCCAATGCTTATCTGCTGCATCGATTTAATAATAAAGACCCATTCCTCCATTGTGACTTTCTTCGGACCGGGAATCGGGGTGGGACCCGCGATTTTCTGGGGAGGACCGATCATTGGGGGCGGCTCCATGGCCGAACCGCCACCCGATACGTGCACGGTTCCGTCATATACCCTTACCAGGGCCGACTTGTCTTTCTCCACATTCATACGATAAATCGTGCCCCTCACACCGGCTACAGCATTTTCAGACCGCAGCTCGAATTGACCCCTTTTCCCCACGGCCTTGCTGACATTGGCCCAGGTTCTTCCTACAGCTACATGAAACTTCATGTTCCTCGGTACGGTATCACCGCCAGAATCAACCTGAAGAACCATAAAATGGGAGTTGCCGGCAAAGCGCACTGCGGAATAGTCCGGGAGGACCAGCTCCAGTCTCGCTTTAGATCCCGTATTAACTTCATCGCCGCCTCTGAGAGTGTCTCCCATGTTCAACGAACGCCATGTCTTTTTCCCGGCTTGAAGAATCTGAGCCGATCCATCCAAAACATTGACTTTGGCCTCGCCTCTGCCAATCTTCAGCTCCATAATTCTCTTTGCCGCGAGCACTTGAGAACTAACCAACACAAATGACATTATGCACAAAAAAAATATTATCTTCTTCATCTGCGTCTCCTTATTCGTGGTCAAACATACATACCCGAAACCGCAATCCGGAAAAAATCATGCAGAGCTTGTGGCCTTGTCCATGTTCAAAAGGGTGTGGAGGTGCGTTATCCCGGAGAATCAGGACCATCGGGCAGAGTCCGCATGGCCTTATCTACAACTTCCTGCATTGCCGGTTCATAGACTTGGCAGGATTCCATCTCAAGCTGTTCACGCGAAATTCCGTAATTCCTTTTTACGGTTTTATTACGGTAACTCCAGAGAGTTTCCCCCGTCTTTGCACTACGCAATTCGAAAAACACGGAGACGTGTGTAGGCGCGTAAACAAATGAGAAGTCAGTGGAGCATTCTTCTAAAGAAGCATACAGTACGGCATCGACACCGAGCAGATCACCTATGGCCTTGGGAGGAATATTCTCTCTCTTGAAATCCATATTGCCCTTATATATTTTGGCTAGTTTTTCATCCATGCCTTGTAACGAAACTTTAGGATAACCTTTGAAATAAAGTTCATTAAGAACCATTTCCCTCAGCATCTGGCCGGCCTTGGCATCACCTGATTTCATATTCACGGGCAATATGGCAATAAGCCTTGTGCCTTTCTTGCTGTAGTCGGGATTCACAGTGTAGGGTTGCTTCCATGCGCAGCCCTGCGCGGCGATTAGCACACTTATCATCACAAATATTCGATAAAACCGACCCATCAATATCTAAGCCTCACTCCATTCCATCTAGGGGCACTCACGGCCCACGTGGAAAGGATCATTCCACCGTCATTTCTATTTCAAGAAGGTGACCTCAAAATAATTTCGATCTATGAGACCAATTATCAGGGAAAAATGCCCCGTCTTTATCAGTTCATCCGATAATGACTGGACCGGTCCCTGAAAATCCAGACCCAGCCTCGCCGTACCCCAGGCGATCTGACGCTGATAAACATTTCTGACGCCCTTCACCTTTGTCGTGAGCAGTCCTCTGGCTCTTATGTAGTCGGCACAGCTTGTCAGGCCTTTTACTATAACCGCTATCTCTGTTGACGAAACCCTATCCTTGTCCAGCTTGAGAAGCCCGAGGGTCTGAAGATCATCTCTTATACTGCCTATAAATACCGCTGATCTGACATCAATCACATAGACTTTTGGGATTTGTCGCTCGCTGCTGATTTTGTAATCGTGGACATATTGGTTACTCTTTGTATATATCCCGTCTCTGATCGCCTGAGACCTCTTATTATCAAGGGTCTGGAGAGGGATCAACGATGCTACTGCCTGTTCTACAGCTTTTCGCAAAGCATCATTGATGGCTTTATTTCGGGCACCGGCTAAATCATTGTTTGTTATGAGTCCCGTACCTTCTGTCTCTACTGTCCAGATATTGCCATCATCCTGTGAAAATCCCTCAGGGATCAAAAGGAAAGTACAAGCTGCAATTACTAATACAATAATAAAAAGCCGATTCATCTCTTTAACTTGTTAATCTCTTCTCTGATAACTCTCTCGGCAATCTGAGGAACTATCTCCTTCGCAATCCTTTCAGCAATTTCACTGACCTTTTTCATTACTTCATCATTCAGGCCCGGATCATGAAAATATCCGCCGGAACCCGTTTCCACAGCATCCACTGCATCATGGACTTCATTCCCCGGTCTCGATACTCTCTCGTATACCCGGCCATCGATGACAATGATTTCTCGGTCATGTTTGGTTTCAGCGCCGGCGTTCTCATCAACGACGTCAACGAGGTCGTAGATCCTGTCATCCGGTTTTAATAGACGGCCATCCACAAGGACATCCTCAGTTCTCGTATCCGGAACGTTTTCCTTGCTGCCCTCCCGTAACACACCAACCAAATGTTTGGATATCGCATCCATATGCACTCCCACTTTGCATGCGGCATTTGAACCTTCGCACCTTTGTATAAAAATTCCCTGATCTGCGCGGCCGTAAGCACTTCCAACGTGACCGCTTCATCGCTCGCAGTTTTTAGGAAGCCCACATCACTTATCACAGTTCGTGGCTTTTTTATAAAAAGATCATGCTGCCCCTATATGGGCCGGAACGTTAATGAGTTATCATACCTGCGGGAACTGTTCAAGGAAATAGTAGGACCGTCTTCGTCCTCAGCAAATATGCTTTGCCACCAACCCGTAGACCCTTCTTCTGGGGATTCCCAGTTCTTTGGCGAGTTTTTCGATAATGTCCCTCCGGGAAGAATCGGAATTCTTCCTCAACTCTACATATTTCGCCAGAATTTCAGCATCGGAAAACGAAAAAGGGATATTTTCTGCCCTCCCTATAACCAGCGTCACTTCACCTTTAACAGCCCTTCCCCGCAGCTGATTGATCACTTCACGTACCGTTCCCCGTATGACCTCTTCAAAGACTTTCGTCATTTCCCTCAAGACGACGACATTCCGGTCGCCGAGAACTTCTCCGATATCGCGAAACGACTCCATTAGCCTCTTGGGGGATTCATAGAATACCAGGGTCTTCGCTTCGTCCCTGACAGTCGCTAAAAACTGTTTCCTCTTGCCGGATCGCGATGGCAGGAATCCATAAAAGGCAAAAGCGTCCGTGGGCAGACCGGATATGGAGAGCGCCGCCACAAGTGCTGACGCACCGGGAACGGGAATAATCTCAATTCCCTCGGCAATAGCCTTGCTGACAAGAACATACCCCGGATCGGATATGCCCGGTGTTCCGGCATCTGATACTATCGCTACATCGATACCCTCATTCATTTTAGAAATCAGAATACTGCTCTTCGCGCCTTCGATGCGATCATAGAGAGTGCTCATGGGCGTGCTGATCTGATAAGCTCCCAGCAGTTTTCTTGTCCTTCTCGTATCCTCGGCCGCTATAATCCCAACCTCCTTGAGCACACGTATGGCCCTGAGGGTTATATCCTCGAGGTTCCCAATAGGGGTTGCCACGATATAAAGCGCACCTTTTTTGATATTATTGCCCATATGAAAGAAAGATTATATCAGACACATTGAACAATTTAAATGGCCCCGAGTACGTTTTCTTATTGACATATCGGGATGGTTTTCGTTTAATACCAAACCTGACAAGAAAAAACCATCAAAACAAAAATTCCAGGCTGCTATGAAGAGCCGAAGAAAGCGGATTCTGAACAAACATAACGGAGATATTGAAATATCCCCAGCATAAGCAGACATGAAGCGCATACTGATTACAGGCGGTGCAGGATTCTTAGGTTCTCACCTCTGCGATAAACTCATCGAGCAGGACCATGAGATTCTGTGCCTAGATAATTTTTTCACCGGAAGCAGGGAGAATATAATCCATCTCCTTGCAAACCCTCATTTTGAATTAATCAGGCACGACATCATCAACCCGATTTTCCTCGAGATGGATCATATCTATAACCTCGCCTGTCCGGCTTCGCCGGTGCACTACCAGCACAACCCTATCAAGACGATCAAGACCAATGTGATGGGGACCATCAATGCCCTCGGCATGGCGAAGCGCCTCAATGCGAAGATTCTCCAGGCATCTACCTCTGAGGTATACGGAGATCCCGACATGCATCCCCAAAGGGAAGGATACTGGGGAAGGGTCAACCCTATAGGACCGAGAAGCTGCTACGACGAGGGGAAAAGGGCGGCGGAATGTCTCATGATGGATTACCACCGCCAGAACAATATTAAAGTGAAGATTGCCAGAATATTTAATACCTATGGTCCACGTATGGCATTGAACGATGGACGCGTAGTTAGCAACTTCGTCGTACAGGCATTGAAAGGCGAAGATATCACGGTATATGGCGATGGTTCTCAGACCAGATCGTTCTGCTATGTTGATGATATGGTAGACGGTCTGATTGCGATGATGGAAAGTGACGACGGTTTCATCGGTCCTGTAAACCTGGGGAACCCCCACGAATTCAGAATCATGGATTTGGCGAAGACCGTAATAGGCATGACGGGAAACCGCTCGAAGATTGTGCATAGGCCCCTGCCCGAGGATGACCCCATGCAGCGCAACCCCGACATTTCCTTGGCCAGTAAAATGCTGGGCTGGCAGCCGCATGTGAATTTGGAGAAAGGCCTGGAGCGGACAATTGAATATTTTCGCAAATTAATCTGAAGATTAGAGGCTCCCATGAAATTCAAGAAGAATATCCTGTGTATCGGCGCCGGGTACGTAGGCGGCCCGACAATGTCTATGATTGCATACAAATGTCCCCAGTATAGAGTCACAGTCGTCGACATTAATCCGATCCGTATTGCAGAATGGAACTCCGATGATCTACCCGTCTATGAACCGGGGCTTGGTGAGATCGTCAAGGCAGCGAGAGGCAAGAACCTCTTTTTCAGTACCGATATCGAAGGCGGCATCAGGGACAACGACATCATCTTCGTCAGTGTAAATACACCGACCAAGACATTCGGAGTGGGTGCAGGCATGGCGGCAGATCTCCAGTACTGGGAAAAAACGGCGAGGCAGATCCTCCAGTATTCGGCATCGTCAAAGATAGTCATAGAGAAGAGTACCCTTCCCGTAAAAACCGCTCTGGCCATGGAAAAAATACTGAACTACACGAAGAACTCTGTTTCTTTCGATGTTCTTTCCAACCCCGAATTTCTGGCCGAGGGTTCGGCCATAAGGGATCTCGAGAATCCTGATCGCATCCTCATAGGATGCCAGGATACAAAAGGTGGCTTAGCAGCGAGGGAGGCTCTTGTGGAAATCTATGCCAACTGGGTGCCTCGGGGAAAAAATCATCACTTCCAATATCTGGAGCAGTGAACTTTCCAAGATCGTATCGAATGCGTTTCTGGCACAAAGAATATCATCCATAAACGCCATCTCGGCACTATGCGAAAAGACGGACGCAGATATCACCGAAGTATCAAAGGCCGTCGGGATGGACAGCCGGATCGGCGGTAAGTATCTCAGCGCCAGTGTCGGATTCGGCGGTTCCTGCTTCAAGAAGGACATTCTTAATTTAGTCTATCTCTGCCGGCACTATGGTCTCCATGACGTTGCCACCTACTGGGAGAGTGTTGTCAGAATCAACCAGTATCAGCAGGAGCGCTTCATATTAAATATGCTGACCGCCATGTTCAACACCCTCGCCGACAAGAAGATCTGTCTTTTTGGTTTTGCATTCAAAGCCAACACGGGTGACACAAGAGAAAGCCCTGCCCTTTTTATCACCAGAAGGCTGCTGGAGGAGAAGGCAGAGATCGTCATCACCGACCCGAAAGCGCTGAAGAACGCAACAGCGGACCTTTCAGGCGTCGACGGGAAGGTAAGCTTCGTAGCAGATCCCTACAAGGCGGCCAAGGGATGCCACGCTATCGCGATACTGACAGAGTGGGACGTGTACCGGAACCTCGACTTTCAGAAAATATATGATACCATGACCAAGCCGGCCTCCATCTTTGACGGGAGGAATATCATTGACCACAAGCGATGTTTCGATATCGGCTTCAATGTCTATCCCACCGGCAAATCGGCATTAATCCATTCTTGATGTCAATGACCCCCATCGACTCTTTCAATATCACTGTCATCGGCGCCGGAGTAGTGGGCTTGTCCATTGCGGAAGAGCTTTCTGCAGAGTATGAGCGGGTTTTGCTTATCGAAAAAAACGACGGCGTCGGCCAGGAAACAAGCAGTCGCAACAGCGAGGTCATACACGCCGGCATTTACTACCCCCATGGCTTTCGAAAGGCTTCCTTGTGTACAGAGGGAAACCGCCTCCTCTATGACCTATGCAGGAAACGGAACATTCCTCATAAGCGCATCGGTAAACTGATTGTCGCTGTCAACGACGCCGAATGTGAACGACTCGAAAACATAAAGAAGCATGCCGAGGGAAATGGCGTATCCGATCTCACCCTGCTGGGAAAGAAGCAGGCCTTGACCCTCGAACCGGAGGTCAGCGCCAAGGCTGCCATCTATTCTCCGTCCACCGGAATTATCGATAGCCATGGCCTGATGCGCTCTTTCTTAATAAACGCCGAAAGAAACGGCGCCGTGGTCGCACTCCGCTCGAAGGTGACAGCCATTCATGCCCAAGACAGCATCTATGAATTAGAAACAAACGGGGGAGAATACCGATTTCACACAAGGGTCATAGTCAACAGCGCCGGTCTCTATGCAGACAGTATCGCCGCCATGGCCGGCATTAACATCGCACAGCATGGATACCGTCTCCTGTACTGCAAGGGAAATTATTTTTCCGCCGCTCCTGCTCCAAGACTGAATCATCTGGTTTATCCCGTGGCCCCGGAAAATACGGAAAGCCTCGGCATTCATGCCACTCTCGATCTCGGCAACCGTATCAAGTTCGGCCCAGACAGCCAGTACATAGATGAAATTGAATACAGCATAGATGAAAGAAGAAGGGAATCATTCTATCAATCCATCGTAAATTACCTCCCCGGGATCAAACCGGAACATCTCCATCCGGACATGTGTGGCATTCGTCCGAAATTGCAGGGCCCCGGGGAGGCCTACCACGACTTCATCATCAAGGATGAGCGCGATATAGGATATCCCGGATTGATAAATCTCATCGGTATTGAATCTCCCGGGTTGACGTCCTGTGTCGCCATTGCACGGTATGTAAAGGCCCTCGTCGCCCCCTGCCTTTAAGAGCAAGTCTCAGAGCCCAAGGCATGGATCGATTAAAATATACGGGTGTAATTAAACGGCAAGCTCGAAGGCGTTTTGTATAAGCTCTACGGTGCTTCCGTCAGACAGGATATTGATCGGCACGACGTCGAATCTCGCATTGCAGGGATAAAGATGTTTCTCTTTTAAATACGTGAGGGAAATTTTTGAAATCTTCTTCTGCTTTTCCAATCCTACGGCAAGCTGGGGATCGCCAAACTCTTCCGATTTCCTGCTCTTGACCTCCACAAAGACAATCGCATCCCCATCTTTTGCCACTATGTCAATCTCTCCCAAAGGGCACTTGTAATTTCGTGCGACGATCCGATAGCCTTTACCCTTCAAATAGGCAACAGCAATATCCTCTCCCTTCTTGCCGGTTCGCATACTATCAGAAACCTTCATTATCATTCCCGATGCTGCAAAGTTTTTTTAAAACTCCATTTCGGAATTTATGTGGAGGAGAGTCCTGTCTTTAACTACGAAAGACCTTCGATGAATTTTGCAATGTCCGTGCTTCTTGATCGCTTCTCTATGTTCCTCTGTAGCATAACCTTTATTCTTGGAAAAATTATACTGGGGAAACTGGCGATGATAGATCTCCATGATCCTGTCTCTTGAGACTTTGGCAATGATGGAGGCAGACGCCACGGAGACGCTCCGTGCGTCGCCTTTGACAATGGCCTCCTGGGGTATAGAGACAAAAATACGATGTGATCCGTCAATAAGCAGATAGTCAGGGGTCAGGGAAAGATTCAATGTGGCCTCCTTCATAGCCGCCAGTGTCGCCTGAAATATGTTCACTTCGTCAATAATCGAGGCCTCGACAACACCGAGGCCAATGGAGAGGGCGTCTTGCCTTATGATTTCGGAAAGGCTGTCTCTCTTCTTAGCTGTAAGCTGTTTCGAATCTTTAATTTCCCTGTTCTTGTAATCGGGGGGAAGTATCACAGCCGCGGCGACAACCGGTCCCGCAAGGGGACCTCTGCCCACCTCATCAATGCCAGCTATCGATCTATAACCAAGTTGATGGGCTCGCCGTTCGAAACTGTTCATAGTCGGGATAAGAAACTTGCAAACGTGGTTCTGAGGGGCATGACTAAAGAAGGGGAGGCCTTCCCGCATCCCTCCATGTGAAGATTTAAGGATACGGGGAACTTCCTCTACACACGGTTTTGTTTAATACCTATTTCCCCATTTCTTTGATTCTTGCTTTTTTCCCTCTCAGACCGCGTAAGTAATACAGCCGGGAGCGGCGCACTTTGCCGCGATTGACTACCTCGATCCTATCTATGACCGGTGAATGAAGGGGAAATGTCCGTTCAACTCCGACACCGTAGGAAACCTTTCTCACTGTGAAGCTCGACCGGCAATCGCCCCTTTTTCTACGGATGACAACGCCTTCAAAGGCCTGTATCCTTTGCTTCTGTCCCTCCACAATTCTCACATACACCCTGACGGTATCGCCGGGCTTGAAACCGGGAATGTCCCCTCTCATTTGCTCTTTTTCAAGCATTTCCATCGCATTCATATCGCAAACTCCTCCATATCACGTCACTTACAATTCTTTTTTATGTCTTCGAGTGTTTTTCCATCCTCTTCAGATAGTTCTATTCTTCCCAATAACTCCGGCCGCCTCAAATATGTCCTCTTCAGCGATTCCTTCCTCCGCCATGACTCGATCTCCCGGTGATTACCTGACAGTAGCACCTCGGGAACCTGCCAGTCCCGGTAACTACCGGGGCGTGTATAGTGGGGATACTCCAACAAACCAGTAGAAAACGAATCATACGATGCGGATTCACTATTTCCCAGAACACCCGGGATCAGACGGGCAACGGCGTCAATGATGACCATAGCCGAAAGCTCCCCGCCCGTCAAAATAAAATCGCCTATCGAAATTTCCCTGTCGACCAGATGGTCCCTTACCCTTTCGTCCACACCCTCGTAGTGGCCGCATACGAGAACAATGCGAGAATAGCGGGACATTTCCTCTACTAATTTCTGGTTGAAGGTTTCTCCCTGGGGGGTCAGGAGAACTACCAAGGCATCATCTCTCAAGGGAACGATTGACGCGAGAGCCTTGTCTATTGGCTCCACCTTCATGACCATGCCACCGCCGCCTCCGTAAGGGGCGTCATCCGTCATTCTATGCTTATCCTCGGCGTAGTCGCGGATGTTGTGGAGATGGATTTCCATCATCCCCTTTTCCTGCGCTCTCTTCAAGATACTGTGATTAAGCGGGGATTCAAACATCTCGGGGAAGACGGATAGGATATCAAACCTGATCATGGCCTTCTATAAACCTTCCAGCAGTCTTACAACCATCGTCCCCCGATCGATATCGATTTTTCGTATCACATCGGCAATACCTGGCAGCAAAACCTCCCTATCTCCGCCGCTGCATACGTATACGTCATTACTTCCCGTCGGGAAAACAGCCTCAATTACGCCTAAAAAGCAACCCTCCTCCGTAACTACGGTAAGGCCTATCATGTCCCGCCAGTAATATTCGCCTTCGGGCAATTCTTCCAGTTTGTCCGCAGGAATCAGTATCGAGCAGCCGACAAATGCATTCGCACTCTCGAGATCTCCGACGCCGTCTATTTCAAGAAAAAGAATCTTTCCCCTGCTCTGGACACACTTCACTTTGAAGGGCCCCTTCATATCATTACTGCAACCTATATATAGTTCGTCAAGATTTCGCAGTTTGTCATTTGACTCAAGGTACGACGCCGCTTTCATACGGCCCTTAAGACCGCAGGACTTAACAATCTTGCCAATTTCAAAGAACTGAGTCTCGTTCATTCAATAATTTCTAAGACTGCCCTCTTGCGAAGCTTCGTCGATGCCGCACTTAAAATCGTTCTCATGGCTTTTGCGGTTCTTCCCTGTTTGCCGATAACTTTACCAAGGTCTTCCTTCGCAACTCTAAGTTCGATCACAGAAGTCTGCTCACCAAGCACCTCGGATACTTCTACGGAATCCGGATTATCCACCAAAGACTGAGCTATGTACTTGATCAACTCTTTCATCGTCACAACCTCCACGGATTACTTACGCGATAAATTCATTTGCAATAGACCTCAACCGAAAAACCATTCAATTTCGAGATTCAAGACATGGCCCCATTTGTTTCAACTATGTTCACTTCGTGATCCCCTTCTTTGCAAACAACTGGGAAACCGTCAAAGTTGGTATGGCTCCTTTTGAAAGCCATTCGACAACACGTTCCTTTTTCAGGACGACCTCCGCCGGATCTTTTTGAGGATTATAGCTTCCAAGAATCTCCAGAAATTTGCCATCCCTCGGAGATTCAGAATCGGCTACCACAATCCTATAATAGGGCCTGCCTTTCCCACCAAGCCGCGCCAACCTTATCTTAACTGCCATCCCTGTTATCTATCACCTCCTGAAAATTATTGTAATTCGTTATACATGCGTTTCTTTATAAAGGAAGAATTTTACTTATAATTCATTTTTTATTTAATTAAAAGGGTAAATTGCCCCTGCGAAACGATTTCATTCCGTCCTTTGACGTTAACTTTTTCATGATCTTCCTCATCTCACCGTAATTTTTCAGCAGCCTATTGACGTCCTGGACCGTAGTTCCACTTCCCCTCGCTATCCTTTTTCTCCTCTCGCCGTCGACTAAGAGATAATTCGAACGTTCCTTCCTTGTCATGGAATCGATTATCGCCATTGTTCTTATCATTTCCTTCTCATCAGGTGTTGCATGCGCCAGGGCTTTAAGCTTCCCCAATCCGGGAATCATCCCCACAATGTCGCCGATAGAGCCCATCGACTTGATCTGTTTCAATTGGTCACGGAAATCTTCAAGGGTGAACTCATTCTTTCTTATCTTTTTCTCGAGCTCTCGCGCCTGTTTTTCATCGACAGTAGCCTGTGCCTTTTCGACGAAGGTCAGGATATCACCCATGCCTAAGATCCGTGAAGCGAGGCGCTCGGGATGACAGACCTCTAAAGCATCGATTTTTTCACCGACACCGATGAACTTTATGGGCTTGCCGATCACTGCCTGGAGGGAGAGCGCTGCACCGCCCCGCGCATCTCCGTCCATCTTGGTCATAATCACGCCATCAATGCCGAGAAGCTCATTAAATTTTCCCGCCACATTCACGGCATCCTGGCCTGTCATGGCATCTGCGACAAGGAGAATCTCCGCGGGATTAACTGCATCCTTTATCCTTTTGAGTTCATCCATCATTTCATTGTCTATATGAAGCCGACCGGCCGTATCTATGATTATCACCTCATAGCCATTGCTCCTTGCCTTATCGACGGCCTGCACGCACATCCTCATCGGATCATGAATATCTGCGGAGGCGTAAATCCCTACACCGTCAATCTTCTCGCCCAAGACCCGCAACTGCTCTATGGCTGCTGGCCTGTATACGTCCGACGAAACGAGATATACCCTCTTGCCCTGATTGACAAGATGCTTTGCAAGCTTGACTGCTGTCGTAGTTTTACCGCATCCCTGAAGACCGACCATGATAACCGGAGCAGGAAAGCGGCCGGATAATTTCAGTTGAGTGCTTTTCCCTCCCAGTAGCTCTACGAGTCGCTCATGGACAATCTTCACGACCTGCTGGCCCGGTGTAATGCTGTCCAGAACCTCTTGCCCGACAGCCCTCGACCTGGCGTCATCTATAAAGTCTTTGACCACTTTAAAATTGACGTCCGCCTCGAGAAGGGCCATGCGTATCTCTCTCAAGGCGGAGACAATGTTATCTTCATCGAGGCGGCCTCTCCGCTTGAGTTTCTTAAATACGTCTTCCAATTTTTCCGTCAGCGTCTCAAACATTACTCACCGGCAAAATCTCTCGATTTTAGTTATTCTTTGCTCCCATCCTAAGAACGACACAGTTGAGTCCCTTTATTCTTCTTGCCACACGCTCCGCCGCTTTCTGCGCGTCCTCCCGACTTTCAAAACCTTCCAGGGTTATGCGCATCCATTTTCCCTTTTCCGGCACCTGCATTTCTGCTACCCTGGGGGAGAATCCTAGGCCCGTAAGTTTTTTGCATAACTGGTCCGCTTTTTCCTTTTCCTTGAAAGAGCCAACCTGTATCTGATATTTCTCCTGCTCGGCAGGCGGCTTGATTTCCGTTTGCGCAACGGCAGGAACTGAAGGCTGCTTTTCTTCAGGGGCCGCAGCCACTGCTACAGGCGCCTTCTTTTCTTCAGGAACAATTTCTTCCACGCCCGCCTTGGCAGTTTCTGTCGGTGTTTCGCCCGCGGATACCGCAGTCTCCGCCCTGTTCGACGACCAGCCAAGCTTTTCCATCATCATGCCCCGAAAACCGTGTGAATATTTTTCCGGGTAGGTATCAATATTCTTACCAACCGTCACGCCGAACAGAAAGACAATAAAAAGCAAACAGGACATTCCCGCGATAAATAGAATCAACGCCCGTTTACCTAGTTTCAGTTCAAATACACGAACATTCTTGGATGTCATTTCGCTCTTCTGTTGTCTTCACATTCTTTCCGGTGCTGAAACTCCCAGTATCCTTAAGGCATTGCCGAGCACGGTCAGAATTGATTTTGTCAGGAAAAGCCTTGCCCTGCTGAGGCCTTCTTCATCAGAAAGGACCTTGTGCTTGTTATAATAGCTATGGAAGAGGGCGGCAAGATCATTAAGGTAAAACGTCAAGCGGTGCGGCTCGAGGGACAACGCAGCGCCTTCAACCACCTCGGGAAGCCGGGTAATTGCCTTAATCAAGTTAATCTCCTCTGGTAGAGTCAGGTAGCTCAGATCCACTTCATCATACGCCGGCATCTTGTATCCCCGCTCATCGGCATTTCTCATGATGCTGCAGATTCTCGCATGAGCATACTGCACGTAGTAGACGGGATTCTCACTCGATTGCCTCTTTGCCAGTTCGAGATCGAAATCCAGATGGCTGTCCGAGCGTCTCATCAGGAAATTATACCTTGCTGCATCTTTTCCCACTTCGTCGACGACTTCCTTCAAGGTCACGAACTCACCGGCACGGGTGGACATGGGAACCGGCTTCCCATCCCGCAAGAGGCTCACAAGCTGCACCAGAACAATCTTCAGCGAATCCTTTTCGTGGCCAAGCGCCTCGATACAGGCAGCCATCCTGGGGATATATCCATGATGATCAGCCCCCCAGACATCGATAAGTTTATCGAAGCCGCGCTGGTATTTATTCTGATGATAGGCTATGTCGGCGGCAAAGTAGGTGGGCTCTCCGCTCTTTCTTATGACCACCCTGTCTTTCTCATCACCGAAAGCGGTCGTCCTGAACCAGACCGTTTCCCCATCGTTGTAAACGAATTTGCTCTTCTCAAGAGCGGCAAGCAGCTTTGCCACTCCATCACCCTTGTAAAGATCCTTCTCGCTGAAGTAATTATCAAAAACCACGCCGAAGGCCTTTAAATCGTCCTTTATGCCCTTTAATATTTCACGCGCGGCATAATCGGTAAAAATGAGGATGCTCTCTTCCTGACTTATGTAGCAATAACGGTCACCCTCCCTTGAAATAATTTCTTTGGCTAAATCTTTGATGTAGTCACCCTGATAGCAGCCTTCAGGAAACTCTACATTCCCGCCGAGAAGATCGAGATAGCGAGAGAGAACGGACTTCCCCAGGTTGTTCATCTGGTTGCCCGTATCATTAATGTAGTACTCACAAAAAACCGAATATCCTGATGCCTCAATGATGTTCGCAATGACGTCGCCGACAACTGCGCCCCTCGCATGTCCTATATGGAGAGGCCCGGTGGGATTGGCGCTGACGAACTCTAAATGTATTTTCTTCCCTTTGCCGGAATCTGAGGCACCATAACGATCACCAAGTTTATCGACATCGTAAAGCAGGGTAGACCATACGTCCTCCCGTATAAAGAAGTTCATAAAACCGGGGCCTGCGATCTCGACTTTTGCCAGTACATCATCGCCGCTGCCGATATTCTTTGAGATAATCTCTGCAATCCGGCGGGGCGGCATTTTGCCCTTCGCACGGGACGCCAGTACCATCGCCACATTGGAGGCATAGTCGCCGTGACCGGCATCCTTCGGCATATCGATTTCAATATAGGGGACAGCCTCTGCCTCTATTAACTTTTTCTCGATACAGGCCCTTACGGCTTGTCCCAGTAGTGTTTGCAATCTGCGCTTCATTCAGCCACACACCTTTACCGAACATCCAAAGATCTCTCCAACCCGGAGAATCGCAGGGGTCAAGAAACCGTTATCATCCATACTAAAAAAGTTGGCCATATGGCCAACCTCTCATTTGCATAACAGGATTCAAAAGCCAAACCATGCAGGTTACGAGTCAGCCACAGCAGTCACGCCATTCGATCTCCTCTCCCTGCGCTTTCCCAGTGTTTAGCACGGTATATTTATACTACTTCGAAGTCAAGAAATTTTGATAAAACCGTCAGTGTCAAAAGAAGATAAACCTTGTCACGTCCTCGCCCACAAAGAGGTAGGCAACGGCGGCTATGGACAGGAACGGACCGAAAGGCAAGGCGTATTTCATGTCCTGCCCCTTCATAATCATAGCCGATATACCGACAACAGCACCAAGCATGGAGCTCGCAAACAGAACGAAAAACAGAGACTTCCACCCCAAGAAAGCGCCAAGCATGGCAAGCAGCTTGATATCCCCTCCCCCCATGCCCTCTCGTTTAGTAATGACTTCATATGTGAAAGCAATGGCAAAAAGACACCCGCCGCCGATCAGAATGCCAAGGAGAGCCTCCCAAATCGTGACATTCATAAAAAAAACTGCAAGCAAAAAAAAGACAGGTATTCCCGGCAGACTGATTACATCGGGGATTATCTGGTGACGGAGGTCAATGAATGTGATGACGATCAATGCGCAGGTGAAGATGAAGGAAGAGAGGTATTTGAAACTCAGACCGAATTTCACGAATATCAGGACTGACATTACTGCGGTAATCGCTTCCACAACGGGATATTGCAAAGAGATCTTCTCACGGCAGTCCCTGCATTTCCCCCGCAGGATAAGATAGCTGATGATGGGAATATTATCGTAAACCCTTATGGCATGACCGCATTTCTGGCAGTGGGAAGATGGAAGAACGATAGACTGCCCTTCAGGAATCCGGAAGATCAAGACATTGAGGAAGCTCCCAATGGCTGCGCCCAAGCACGCAAGAAAGATATACAGAAATGCGCCCATATGAACCTTGTCAATGCCTCTCGCTTAGCTTTCGCAAGAACACGCCGCATCCCTTTCGGCCGTTTCCATTCCTGCAATAATAATCATCTAATGATTCTTTGAACGGTTTACCGATTATATGCATCAGCCGTCTTTCCGGTCCCACTCATAAGGAATATCATTATCATGGGGATGCATCCTGAACTCATCAGGCTCCCTATAATCGTATGCCTCTGTGGGCGTATTGACCACCACGGCCTCTTCCTCGGAAATGCATTTAAATCCGTGATAAACGAAAGGGGGGATATGTATCAGAACAGAATCATGTTCGCCCGCAAAGAACTCGTTTATCTCACCATATGTCGAAGAATCCAGTCTGCCGTCGTAAAGAACAATTTTCATCATGCCTTTTACAACGGCCATATTATCATACTGCTTCTTATGATAATGCCATCCCTTTACAACTCCCGGGTAGGCGGTCGTCATATACACCTGGCCGAATTTTTTAAACATCTCATCATCTACGCGCAGGATCTCCATTAATCTGCCCCGCTCATCAGGTATGACCTTCAGCTTTTTTACCATGACACCTTCGATCATATTCGATGTCCTCACATTTTATTTGCTCCCGTTTTCGCAACCATATTACCGGCATATTGCAGGGATTCAAATGTCCCCGCATCGCTCCACCAGCCATCAAGAATGTCCCACTCCATTTTTCCTTCGTTAATATAGAAATTATTGACGTCCGTAATCTCCAGTTCTCCTCTCTCTGACGGCTTCAAGGTCTTGATGAAATCAAACACTCTCCTGTCATACATATAAATGCCAATGACAGCATACTGAGATTTCGGCGCGGCGGGTTTTTCTTCAACACGTATAATACGTTTTCCATCGAAGACGGGTACGCCGAACCTTTTGGGGTCAGACACCTCTTTCAGCATAATGCGGGCCCCGTCTTTCTGTTTCTTAAAAGATTCAACTGCTTTTCTGACATTCTTCTCAATGATATTATCCCCCAAGACGACAGCGATTTTCCCTTCATCGGCAAAAAACTCTGCAAGGCTCAGGGCGGCGGCTATTCCCCCCTCTCCCTCCTGATATGTATAATTGAGATGCCTGAGGCCGAAGTCCGCCCCGTTTCCCAGGAGTTTCAGAAATTCGCCGGCATTGTTTCCGCCCGTGACAATCATGATATCATCAATACCTGCATTCACGAGTATCTTTATAGGATAATAAATCATGGGTTCATTATAAACCGGAAGGAGATGTTTATTAGTAACCTTCGTGAGTGGATACATGCGGCTGCCTAAACCGCCCGCTAAAACAACACCCTTCATAATTTCTTCTCCTTTTTTGCGAGGACGGGCGTCACCCTTGTCCTCAGTGCAAACCCAAGAATACCGGATTGACCCGGAGTCAATCTCAAGACCGATAATTGCGCTTTCCTATATCACATTAAAGCACACTCAACAACAGAAACATTCTTTTGTTATTCACCCTTTACATCCATAACAGCCGTGGTATAAGATGCATCAGACACCGGGAGGAAGACGCATCATGACTGATGAATTCTACATGAAACGGGCCCTCAGGCTTGCCCGCAGAGGAGAGGCATGGGTGAGTCCCAACCCCATGGTCGGCGCCGTTATTGTAAGGAGGGGCCGGATTATCGGAGAGGGGTATCATCAGAAATTCGGCGGCAACCACGCCGAAATCAATGCCATTAGCCACGCCAGCGAACCCATAAAGGGCGCGACCATCTATATTAACCTCGAACCTTGTACTCATTACGGGAAAACACCTCCCTGCATAGACAGCGTTATTGCCGCTAAACCCGCAAGAGTAGTCATCGGCACCCCTGATCCCAATCCCGCAGTTGCAGGCAAAGGCATCGAAGCCCTCAAACGTCACGGTATAAAGACGACGGTGGGCATCCTGGAAGAAGCTTGCAAGGAATTCAATGAACGGTTTTTAAAATTCATGCGGACGGGAATTCCCTTCGTAACCCTCAAGTTTGCCCAGAGCATCGATGGAAGGATTGCCACGGCCTCGGGACATTCCCGGTGGATCAGCTCCGAGCAGTCACTCAAGTTTGCTCATGCATTGAGGAGTCATCATGATGCTGTCCTCGTTGGTTCAGGCACCTTGTCGAAGGATGATCCGGAACTGACTGTCCGTCTCGTCAGAGGGAGAAACCCACTCCGGATCATTGTCGACTCCCATTTGCGTATATCTCCTGATGCACGAATTCTGAAGGACCAGGACAAGGCCTGGACTATAGTCGCAACCACCCATAATGCGGACCGTGAGAAACGCGCCCGGCTTGCGGATCTCGGGATTGAAGTGCTCGCAGTTGACACCAATAAGGATCGCCGTGTTGATCTGATGAGACTTCTTATGGAACTGGGAAAGAGGAATATCTCATCTGTCCTCGTTGAAGGAGGAGCGGCCATCATCACATCCATATTGGCGGAACAACTGGTTGATAGAGTGGTCATAATTATTGCTCCCAAGATCGTAGGGAAAGGGCTTGAGGCGATCGGCGATCTTTGCATCAAGAGCATAAATGAATCGCTCAGAATAGCATACAGAAAAGTCCGAAGGCTTGGCGACGACCTGATCATCGACGGCAGAATAGAAAAAAAGAGCCCCTAATAAGAAATAGAACTTGTGCGGCAAATCAGAATTTGTCATCTCTCTCACGAACGTCAAAGGAGGAAATCTTGGCTGATAAATTCGTTAGTGAAAGAAATATCAGATTTTTGCTCTACGAGGTTTTCGATGCAACCTCCCTCCTCAAATATCCCCGCTATGCCGATCATAGCCGGGAGGCCTTCGACATGATCCTTGAAACAGCCCTGAAACTGGGGAGGGATCTCTTCAAACCCAGCTTGCGGGAAATGGACAAGAACCAGCCGGAATTCGTCGATGGCCAGGTGAGGGTTCATCCGCAGGTGAAAGAGATTATGCAGATTTGCGGCGCAGGCGGCTGGATATCCGCTACGGCCCCTCAAGAATTGGGCGGGCAGCAGCTTCCGGTGATTTTGGGATTCGTCCCCATGTTCATTTTCTCCGCAGCGAATTATGCAGGGAGCGTCTATCCCTACCTCACCGACGGCGCCGCCCATCTCATATATTCCTTTGGCACTGAAGAACTGATCAATGCCTATATCCCGAAGATGTACGCCGGCGACTGGCAGGGGACCATGGCCCTCACCGAGCCACATGCGGGAAGTTCCTTATCTGATATAACGACCCTCGCTGAACCCAGTGACCATGGATACTACCGGATAAGGGGACAGAAAATATTTATCTCCACAGGGGATCATGACGGTGTGCAAAACGTCGTACATCTCCTTCTGGCGAGGATTGCAGGTGCTCCTCCCGGCGTCAGGGGCATTTCTCTATTTGTCGTCCCTAAGATGCGACCCGATGATAATCGCGGACTCATCTCTAACGATGTCCACGTGACGGGCATCTACCACAAAATGGGCTACCGCGGGGCGCCAATTACTCAATTGAGCTTCGGCGAGAACGGTGACTGTAGGGGCTATCTTGTTGGACAGCCGAACCGGGGACTATCCCACATGTTCCAGTTGATGAACGAGGCGCGTATCGCCGTGGGGATCGCAGCCGCCGGCATTGCGTCCGCCGCCTATTATGCGGCACTGGAATATACCCGGGAGCGACCTCAGGGACGGCCGCCTACGGCCAAGGATCCCCTGTCACCTCAAGTTCCTATCATCAAGCACCCTGACGTGAAGCGGATGCTTCTCTTCCAGCGCGCCGTCGTGGAAGGCTCCCTTTCACTCCTCATGCAATGCGGCAAATATCTCGATCTCGAGAAGGTCCTGGAAGGAAAGGAAAAAGAGAAATACAACCTCCTCCTCGAAATTCTCACGCCTGTGGCCAAGAGCTATCCTGCGGAGATGGGAATCCTCGCCGTGAGCCACGCCTTGCAATGTCTCGGCGGATACGGCTACTGTGATGAGTTTCCCATTGAACAACTCTATCGTGATGCGCGCATCCATCCCATCCACGAGGGAACCACAGGCATTCAAGCCCTCGACCTCCTTGGCCGCAAGGTGCCCATGAAGAACGGAGAGGCGGCCATGCTGCTTATCCAAGAGATCGAAAGGACCATAGCCATCGCCAAAGAAGAGCCGCCGTTGCAGTCTTACACCCGGGAACTCGAAGAAGCCGCCGACAAACTAAAGACGGTCACGGCGCATCTGATCAGCCTTGCCATGCAGGGAAAGGTGGATCTCTTCTTGGCAGACTCAACACTTTATCTGGAATTCTTCGGCATCATAACCATAGGCTGGCAGTGGCTCCTCCAGGCCCTTGCCATCCACAAGGCCTTGCGGATGAATCCCACCGGGACGGAGATGAATTTCTATCAGGGAAAGCTTTATACCTTCCGCTATTTCTTCCAATACGAACTTCCAAAAATCGAGGGTCTCGCCAAAACTCTCCTGGCAAGCAACGGCATAACAGTAGATATGAAGAAAGATTTTTTCTGAAAGAATGACCGGAGAGTTTTATCCGCCTGGGATTGACATTACTTGCTCAAAGTTTAATATTCTCGAATAATTTTCTTTCTTCACGCTTTTCTTTTTTCCCAAAACAGATTGTTCCTGTAAAGATGAAATTTAATCCCCATACGCTATATATCTTATCGTCATCTTGCTGCTTTCGTTCATCCATAGGATGAGCAATAAATAAGATTTCCCCCCCAACATAAATCTACCACACCCTTATAGACTGCCCGTATAAGAACCGTTAGCGTAGACAAGAAATGTCCGATTGGTTTCTATTAAATACTGAGACATCGCTGAGTGGATGATCATTTACAGTAATAGAATAAATCAAATTCCCCTGCTAAGGATCATCTTATGAAAAAGGAAAAGGAATCGGCAAGCATACCATCGGAAAATTCTGACCTCTGCTCCACAACCGAAATGACCGGGGTGTCAGCGCCTTCCGTTTATCGTGCTGCTAATGGCGCAACAATAGACTTCCATTCCGCAGAGTTCAACCGCACCGACGATCTGAACGACTGTTCCGGAAACTACCGATTCTTCGAGCCACTCGACGGCATTATTACCGCAGACATGCGCCATCAGATGGGCCGCCTGCGCGAGGAGGGCTGCATTGACTCTTCTGTAGATGAGGCGGTGACTTCGAATGGAAAACAAATAGAGATAGAAAGCGATGAGCCTGAGCCTGTCGAACACTTGCCACCTTTGACAGTGGTATCCCAAGGGCGAACGTTGATCATCGATACGGATGCCGATCGTGCCGTCGCCTGCGGCAAAATACTCACTGATCAACTCTTGACCTGCACCCTGGTGGTGACGGAAAAGACGTCGAAAGATGCATCTTTCCCCAGGCTCAGTCGACCCGCGCTTCTCGAGGCAGATCGCATTTCGATTACCGGAGCATTCGGCGGTTTTTCCGCAACGGTGACCGCTAAGGGGGATCAAACGTATCTGACGGAAGGATTTGACCTTGTCCTTGATCTTCAGCCCACTCCGTCTTTTTCGGGAGATAGTCTGCCTATGGGATACTACGTGCCCGGGCAGAATCCAGAGGATCTCAATGAAGTACTGGCTGAGCTTCCGGAGATGCGAGGCCGATTTGAAAAACCGCAATTTATGATCTTTCAGAAAAGCCGCTGTCTTCATGGACTGTCGCGCACGCGCAACTGTCGCCGGTGCACGGAGGTTTGTCCCCTTGGTGCGATCCAGACGGATGGGCGGGAAATTTCCGTCAATCATTACCTATGTCAGGGATGCGGCGGCTGCGCCTTGGTCTGCCCTGCGGACGCGATTCGTATGGTGCACCCTTCTCAGGTGGAACTTCTCGATACCTTGCAGCGCTCCCTTGAGAACCGCAAGGCAAACTCTATTTTCCCCCACACCCTAGTTATCTCTGACTCGCAAAACGCGGAGCGCAACATGCAGAATGACAGCGTGGTCACTTTCGAGGTGGACGAAATCGGCTACATAGGACTGGATGTAATCCTCGCTGCCCTCTCTTATGGCGCCCACAAGGTTGTGATTGCCTGCGAAGAGCAGAACCCGCCCAAGATCAGGGAGGCCGTGGCATGGCAGGCGCAATTGGCCCGCGCTATACTGAAAGGGCTCGACCTGCCTGAAAGCAAGGTCAGGTTTGTCGTCATTCCTCAAGAGGATGATGATTATATGAAGGACGTATTAAGGACGGACTTTCCTGATGTGCAATTTCGCAATTTTCCGATGCAGCCATTGGCAGCTTCTTATGTGCACCACAGGCGAGAGCGCGTCCGCCTAGCAGTGCAGCATCTTTATGACGAATCCGGCGCCAGACGACCGTGGCTCATACTGCCGGCGGGCTCTCCGTTCGGCGCCGTGGCCGTAGACCACAACGCCTGTACGTTGTGCATGGCGTGTGCAACCGCCTGTCCTTCAGGGGCGCTAACCGCAGGCGGCAATCTGCCGCGGCTTCTGTTTCTCGAATCATGCTGCCATCAATGCGGATTGTGCGAGGAAACATGCCCTGAGCACGCGATTCAACTACAGACAAGGATGCTGTGCGACCCCGAAGTGCCTGAGGTGCGGATAGTGCTGCATGAGGCAGATGCGTTCCGTTGTATCAAATGCGATTCCCCTTTCGCTTCGAAGGGCATGGTAAACCGCATGCAAGAAAGACTCAAGGGCCACTGGATGTATGCGAACGAACGGCAATTGCGCCGGTTGCAGATGTGCCGCGTCTGCCGCACCCGTGATGCCCTTATGTCTGAGGATATGAAATCATGGAATCGGTAATGATGAACGCGGATGCGTCAGGATGGTTCGTCTCGCACGCAAACATCCGCACAGACATTTACGTTACACTGGCTGCGCTTCTGGTAAGTCCACCCTCGGGAGAACATCTGAATGTGTTGCGACACCTGGAATGGGATGAGGACATCTCCCAAACGGTGCACAAAGCCCTCGGCGCGCTGCGCCTCGCCAGCCGCGACTATCAGCCCGACGTTGTGGGAAATGAATATAACAGGCTCTTCGTAGGCATGGGATGCGGCGAGGTCATTCCATACGCATCGTGGTACAGGGAAAGAATGATTCAGTCCCTGCCATTGGCATCCTTGCGGTCCGACTTGTTTCGTCTGGGCATCGTACGGCAGGCGGACAACCATGATTCGGAAGATCATGCCGGTGCGCTCTGCGAAATAATGGCGCTCATCTCCGAGAAGCAGAATAATGTGCCCTACGAAACGCAGGCGGAATTCTTCAGGCAGCATATAGCATCGTGGATGACGGCCTTCTTCAAGGACTTGGAGTCCGCAAAGAGCGCCGGATTTTACCGCGCGGTCGGCTCACTCGGCAGCTGTTTTCTCGAATCCGAAAGAGAATACTTGAAATGCAGTGCTAAAGGCTCAACACCCCATAAACGAAGGAGGAAAAGAAGATGAAAATGGAAACTACGTGCGACCGGCGGAAATTTATCAAGAGCGCGGCAATCGCAAGCGGACTTGCCGCTTTGCTTGGCCGTCTCAGGCCAACGACAGCAAAGACAAAACAGCCCCTGCCGCAGGAAGAACCAGGCAAAGGTTATCGATTAACGGATCATATAAGAAAATATTATGAGACGGCAAGGATGTAACGGACCGACAGAATGTTATGGAGGTATGCACGCATGAGACAATTCAATAAAAAATGGCTGCGAAGGACATCCTCTGAACCTGCCACTCCCAAATACATTGACCGTAGGACGTTTATGAAAATAAGCGGCGCAGCGCTGGGAAGCGGCGCCCTGATTGGTCTGCTGCCGTTATCATGCATGCGTCAAGCCACGACGGAGGAAAAGAGAAATTTCCCGAGGCCTGACCTGCAAACGGAATACCGGCGGACGATCTGCACCCATTGCTCCGTCGGATGCGGCATCATCGCCGAGCTGCAGAATGGGATCTGGGTCGGGCAGGAGCCGGATTACGAGTCACCTTTCAACCTCGGCGGCCACTGTGCAAAAGGAGCTGCGGCCCGAAGCCACGGTTTCGGCCACAGGCGCGTGAAGTATCCCATGAAACTGGTAAACGGCGCCTGGACGCGCCTCTCCTGGGATCAGGCGATAGGTGAGATCGGCGACCGCCTCTTGAAGATCCGGCAGGAGTCCGGACCGGATGCGCTCTTCTTCTGCGGGTCCTCCAAGGCAAGCAACGAGGGAGCCTATCTGCAGGGGAAATTCGCCGCCCTCTGGGGCACAAACAATGTGGACAACCAGGCGCGCATCTGCCATTCCACCACCGTGGACGGTGTGGCAAACACCTGGGGCTACGGCGCCATGACGAATTCCTACAACGACATGCGAAACAGCAAGGCCATGCTGTTCCTTGGCAGCAATGCGGCCGAGGCCCACCCGGTTGCCATGCTGCAAATTCTCCGAGCTAAAGAGGGCGGATCGAAGATGATCGTCGTGGACCCCCGCTTCACCCGCACTGCGGCCCACGCAGACATTTACGCGAGAATCCGGTCCGGTACTGATATCCCGTTCATTTACGGTCTGCTCTGGCACGTCTTCAAGAACGGCTGGGAAGACAAGGACTATATCGCCCGGCGGGTTTATGCCATGGACGACATCCGGAAGGAAGTGGAAAAATGGCCGCCCGAAGAGGTTGAAAACGTCTCCGGCATTCCTAAGGACAAGGTATATGAGATCGCTAAGACCATGGCGAAAAACCGGCCGAGCACTATCGTCTGGTGTATGGGCGTTACCCAGCATCACATAGCCAGTCATACAGTGCGGCTGTTCTGCATCTTGCAGCTTGCCCTCGGGAACATCGGTATATCAGGTGGCGGCGCCAATATCTTCCGCGGCCATGACAACGTCCAGGGAGCAACCGACGTCGGACCCAATTGCCACACCCTTTCCTGCTACTATGGCCTTGCCGAGGGCTCCTGGAAACACTGGGCCGGAGTCTGGGGTGTCGATTACGAATGGATTAAATCCCGCTTTGATATGAGCCGGCAGTACGATGCCGGGGGCGGCAACATGCAGTACACCATGAACATGCCCGGCATCCCCGTTTCACGCTGGATCGACGGTGTGATGGAGGACAAAAAAAACATTTCACAGAAGGACAATATCCGGGCCGTCTTCTTCCAGGGCCATGCCTGTAACAGCCAGACGCGCGGCGTGCATATGAAACAGGCTCTCGAAAAGCTTGATATGGTCGTTATCTCCGATCCCCATCCTACGCACATGGCCGTAATGAGCGACAGGAAGAATGATACCTATCTGCTTCCCACGTGCACACAGTATGAGACCTATGGCTCGGCCACTGCATCGAACCGTGCCCTGCAGTGGCGCGAGAAGATCATCGAACCGCTCTATGAATCCCTGCCGGACCACACCATCTTATGCAAGTTGGCAAAGAAGCTGGGCTTCGAAAAGGAGATGTTCAAAAACATCAAAGTCACGAATGACGAGCCGTTGATCGAAGACGTCCTGCGTGAAATCAACCGCGGCGCTTGGACGATCGGCTATACGGGCCAGAGCCCCGAGCGCCTCAAGCTGCACGCAAAACACCGCGGCACCTTCAATACTCTTACCCTAAGGGCCGAGGGCGGTCCCTGCAATGGCGATTATTACGGTCTGCCGTGGCCCTGCTGGGGTAAGCCGGAGATGAAGCATCCGGGTACGCCCATATTGTACGACCCAAGCAAACCTGTGGCAGAGGGCGGCTTGGTCTTCAGGGCCGCATGGGGTGCCGATCACAACGGCGTAAGTCTGCTGGCTGCGGACGGCATTTATGCAAAAGGTTCGGACATCAAGACAGGCTATCCGGAATTTACCTCTGACATTCTGAAGACGCTCGGCTGGTGGGATGAACTGACCACTGACGAGAAGAAGGCGGCGGAAGGGAAGAGCTGGAAAACGGATCTCTCCGGCGGCATCCAGCGGGTGGTCATCAAACACGGGTGCGCCCCTTTTGGCAACGGTAGAGCCCGCTGCAACGTCTGGACATATCCCGATCCCGTTCCCCTCCATCGCGAGCCTCTGTACACGCCCAGATTTGATTTGGTGAAAAAATATCCGACCTATCCGGACCGTAAGGCATACTGGCGGCTGCCCACCCGCTACCAATCGATTCAGTCGGTAAACCACAGCTCACAATATCCTCTGATTTTCACGAGCGGCCGCCTGGTTGAATACGAAGGCGGCGGCGAGGAGGAACGCTCTGACCCGTGGCTGGCCAAACTGCGGCCGGAGATGTTTGCGGAAGTAAACCCGAAAGACGCGGCAGATGCAGGCATCTTCGATGGTCAGTATATCTGGCTGGAGGGTGCCGAAGGGGGTAAGATCAAGGTGCGGGCCTTGGTCACCAAAAGGGTGGGGCCCGGCACAGTCTTCACGCCATTCCATTTCGGCGGCTGGTTCCAGGGCAAGGATCTCTATGACCGCTACCCCGAAGGGACGGCGCCCTATGTCCGGGGTGAAGCATGCAACACAGCCACCACCTATGGATACGATTCTGTGACCCAGATGCAGGAAACGAAAGCAACGCTCTGCCGGATCACACCGGCATAAGAAGGAGGCGAATCATGGCAAGGATGAAATTTCTCTGTGATGCAGAACGGTGCATTGATTGCAATGCCTGCGTGACGGCATGTAATAATGAACACGATGTCCCCTGGGGCATAAACCGCAGGCACGTGGTAACGATGAATGACGGCGTGTCCGGTGAGAAGTCCATTTCCGTGGCCTGCATGCACTGTACGGATGCGCCGTGCGCGGCCGTCTGTCCCGTCGATTGCTTTTATTTTACTCCTGAGGGCATCGTGCTCCACGACAAGGACCTATGCATCGGCTGCGGCTATTGCTTCTACGCCTGTCCTTTCGGCGCACCGCAGTTCCCGGAAGAGAACTCTTTCGCCGCCCGGGGGAAGATGGACAAGTGCACCTTCTGCGCCGGCGGGCCTCTGCCGGATGGGTCTGTCGAAGAGTACAAACTGTACGGGCGGAACCGGATCGCCGAAGGCAAACTGCCCTTGTGCGCGGAGATGTGCGCTACCAAGGCACTCTTAGGCGGAGACGGCGATGTCGTTTCCGATATCTATATCCAACGCGTGGTCAAACGGGGCAGCAGGCCCGATACCTGGGGATGGAATACGGCTTACAATTTTAAATCCGAGAAGGAGAAGAAGCCATGAAACGCATATTGTTTGTGTTGGCAGCGTTTGCCTTTCTTGCGGGGCTTGCCGGCTGTTCTTCCGAGTCCCGAAAAATAACAATGCATGAACCCGGCGTATATAAGGGCGCGAAGGATCCCCTGCTGGCATTAAAGAATCAGCAGGAGTTGATCGATCGCCTTAAGCTGGTGCAAACCGATCGCTGAAAATAGGAGGAATTATGGCAACGCGAACCGTAAAACGGACCGTCAGCTTATTTGCTCTGGGCACGCTGCTTATTTTCCTGATGACCGGAATTTTTTACTGGCAGGCCGTGGGCGCCGATGTCAGCAATCCGCGGGCCAACTTCTGGCGCGTGCTCAGGGAAGGTTTGCCGGGCTTCACGAAGGTCTCAACCGCCGGCCATAAGATCTTGATTGTCAACAGTGGAGAGAACTGGCGCGAGTTTCGCAACGGCTTCCTCATGCCATTCTCCCAGTGGATCATCGCCGTCGCGTTGGTGATCATGAGCCTGTTCTACATGCGTGTCGGTCCTGACAAATTGGAGAAACCGCGGTCAGGGGTACAGATTGAGCGTTACCAGCCATGGGAGCGGATTCTCCACTGGTATACGGCAGTGCTTTTCATCATCATGGCCATCACGGGACTCAGCCTTCTTCTGGGGCGGATCGCGCTGATACCGGTTTTTGGCCATTGGGCCGATTCGGCATATCTTTCGGCGTCAAAGGTGCTCCACAATTATTGCGGACCTCTGCTTCTTATCGGTATCTTCTTGGAATTCATTTTCTGGGTGCGCTACAACATCCCCAGAAAGATGGATCTCGAATGGTTCAAGAGCATGGGAGGCATGCTCGGCAGCGGACCGCGGCCGCATACGGGAAAGATCAATGGCGGCGAAAAGGGCTGGTTCTGGCTCATATTCATTTTGGGGATCGCCGTCGGTGTAACCGGCGTTCTGCTGGACTTCCCCATCTGGGGGCAGACCCGCTTCACCATGCAAGTATCTCACACGATCCATGCAATGGCGGCCGTTCTGTTCGTCACCGCTTCCTTCGGACATATTTATATGGGAACCCTGGGAGTCGAGGGCGCTTTTGAAGGCATGTGGACGGGTTATGTGGATGCCGCCTGGGCACAGCAACACAGCGACCTCTGGTATGAAGAAAAGATACATGAGAAAGGCGAAAAGGCGGAGGCCTGATCATGACTCTCGAATTCGGGCTGCTGTTGCTTGAGTCTGTGTTGCTTGTCGCCACCATCATACTTCTGATTTATGGGATTCACGAGGGAAAACGAAGAGACGCCCTGCTCAAGGAAGTCGGGAGGGCTACAAGAGTCCTCACGCGTCAGGAATACTTCTTCTCCATCATGAACGCCATGCTTGATGCGAAGCAGGAGATAATCGGATGCATTACCGGCACGCCCCCTTCCGCTGACGATATGCAGATGACCAGGCATATTGCGGATGCTATCGATGACATGACGAGGAAAGGGGTGAGCGTCAAATACCTTCTGCCGAAGTTCCCGGACCGCCTGCAGATCGGCGTTCAATACACGAAAGCGGGAGCCGAGGTCCGCTTCAGCAGCTGCCTTATGGTCCATAGCATTCGTTATAGCGTCGTTGATGAGAGAATTGTGGTTATTGGCATCCCGGAAGACATAGGCGAAAGGGAGGCGACAAAAAAAGGATATACGATACCATCCGAAGGGCTTGCTATTGTGCTCAAGAATTATTTTAATGACTGCGAAAAACAGACAAGCCTAAAAGAATATATATTGGAAGTAATGGAACAGACCGGCGCCACGGTCGAGCATCTGGCGAAGGAGTTCCGTCTGGACGAAAAGGAACTCAAGAAACTCATTCAATGAGAGAAGTGACGCGTTTCCGCGAGCCCTAGGTCAGATCTTCTAATATTCAGTGCCCCGTATAAAAGAGGGATGGATGCAAGTCAGATCCTGTCAAGTCAAGAGACGGCTCAAGAATTGGGTGGGTCGTCGTGGGTCGCCCGTCCTCTACTGCAATTTCTTCACCTCGCGAGGGAAGCAGCATTCCCAGGTTGGCATGCCGTCTTCTTCATTACGAAACTTCATGGTCCACTCGCCCTTGCTTATTTCCGTGGCAATAATAGCGCTGCCAACCTTCTTACCCCTTACTTCAACCTTATCGCCAGGCGCGAATTTCAGCTTCTGATTGTTTATGAACCACTTAGGCCCCATATAGACAACATAACTGTTACCCTGATCCGTCACGAATGCCATCTGCAGGCCATCTTTAATGCCCGGCATATTTCCAACTTTCTTCACCTTGCCGGATTCAACCACAATGGCTTCATTTCCCGTCAACGCCGTATCGAGCTGCGGCGGAATATAGAAAGTCCATGGGCCAACTGAGGATTCGGACCCAGCCGCCTGCCCTTTTTCACCCTGAGCCAGAGATGCCTGCGCAAACATTATATTCATCGCAAGCGCTGTTGCAACTACCATAATCCATATCGCTGTTTTTCTCATACTCTCCTCCTTGTAACTTAGATTTATTGTGTCGACCCACCCGATTATGAGCTTAGAGATTTAAAAACCATAAATGTTCCTGATAAAGAGGATTTCGCCATTGACACCGGGGTTTCACCCTCTGGCGCAAACACTATTTTATGCATACGAGTGCGCCTCCTTAAAAGATGCTTCATCAAAAATTAATTTGCAATCAGGCATAGACTGATTTGTTGCTTCAAAAATTCTTAGACAGTCTTTTATTGCTCAGACAATTCGAAACAGTAAATAAGGGATTGCCTGATTGAATTGTTGACAATTGAATTGTTGACTATAGCCATATAGATTTTTTTCACATACAATAATGTTGAAATCTTCACTGAACATTATTGAACAAAATTTCGGAGGAGAAATAAGGTGATGAAACATTTACAGGGTAAATCGCGTCTCTTGGTATTGTGTGTTCTGGCGATCGGTATCATGATCTTCGCTGCAACGATCGAAGGTATCTGCGCGGAAAAGCAGATGTCAAAAATGGCGCCCCCCGGCGGCAATTACAAGAAGGTGAGCTCTCTGGTCGCCCTCCCGGACTTCATCCCCGGCCTGGGAACTCTTTATGTGGATCCGGCAACGCTGCCGGCAGGCCCATTTCTCGCGTATGACCGCAAGGGTCAGCTCGTGAGCAGCGTCTATATGATTCCCCTCAAGGACATAAACGAACACAAGGAGTTCAAAAACCTTAAGGTAGCCCAGATGAAAGTGGATCATGTGGATATGCACTACAACGCCGGACATCCGGGAGTTCCCGATCCGCATTACCACGTCATCCTGTGGTATGTCTCGCCGGAAAAAGCGGCAGGGATGAAGTAAACCAAGAGGCATCATGCATACACGTCGGAATTTTATTAAGACGGGCGGGGCAGTCCTCGGCGGCATCATCATGCAGGATATAATGCGGGTGGTTCTGACAGGTCTGAATGGATATGAGTATTGCCGCACGGCGAGCGCCGCCGGTGTCGCAACAATCCGGATGCGTAGCGACCAAACAGGCGGAGATGTCTGGTTTGACCCCATCGGAATCTATATCGATCCTGGGCAAACGGTCCGCTGGGTTGCGGCTGAGAATGTCCACACTGCGATTGCATACCATCCACGGAACGACAATCACTCTCTGAGAATCCCCGAAGATGCCGTTCCGTGGAACTCCGGTTATCTGGTGAATCCCGGGAATCACTTCGAGGTCACTCTCACTGCGGAAGGCGTATACGATTACTACTGCATACCTCATGAAGAGGCGGGGATGGTGGGCAGGATTATCGTAGGCAGGCCCATCGGTCCCGGGGCCTCGCCGTTCGACTACTATAAAGGCAAACCCGGCACATTCGAATGGTTACCTGTCCCGGAGGCGGCGCGGAAGACATTCCCGAGCATCGAGCGGATCATTCGAGAGAGGATTGTCCGTCGCTGATGGGTAAATTAGCCGGCGCGTCCGCCAAGTGCATCCTGTCTTGACAACCTTAAAGAAACGGCCGGGAGAATGTTCGCTTTGAGAGATGGACTATGCTAAAGGTAAAAAAGGTTTACGATCAGGCATCTCCAGGTGATGGCAAGCGCATCCTCGTAGATCGCCTCTGGCCCAGAGGAATCAAGAAAGAAGATGCCGCCGTCGACGACTGGCTCAGGGACATGGCGCCAAGCACTGAGCTCAGAAAATGGTACTCCCATGATCCGGCAAAGTGGGGCGAGTTCAAGAAACGCTACAAGATAGAACTCAAAGATAAAATGGGGATCATCGATCAGCTCCGTCAGGAATCTAAAAAGCGCACGCTCACCCTCCTCTTTTCCGCCAAGGCGACGGAGCTTAATAACGCGGTCGCCCTGAAAGAATTCATTGAACACTAAGGTAGGGCCGCTAAATCGGGCCTTGTAAATAAATGATGAGCAGGCGCAAACCATAAGAATCGAGCAGGAGGTGTGCTATGTTCAGACAGAGATCTGTGCTTGAAGAAATGTTTGCTACGACAGGCATTACCATCAATGGCAACAGTCCATGGGATATGCACGTAAGAGATGAACGTACTTTCCCACGGCTCCTGCGGGACAAAAGTTTAGGTCTCGGTGAATCATACATGGAGGGATGGTGGGACTGCCGGCAACTCGATGAATTTATTTGTAAGATTTTGACGTCCGGGTTGGAAAAAAAAATCAAAGACAGCTTTAAATTCCTCATGCCTGTCCTATCAGCTATGCTTTTCAATATGCAATCGAAAATACGCTCCCGTGTTGTTGCAGAATGGCATTATGATCTCGACAACGAACTGTTTATGTCATTTCTCGACCCTTACAACCAGTACAGCTGTGCATATTTTGATGGAACGGAATACTTAAACGAAGCACAGCTCAAAAAAATGGACATGATCTGTAGGAAGATTGGTCTCAGCAAAGATGATAGTGTCCTAGATATCGGCTGTGGCTGGGGAGGATTTGCAAAGTACATGGCCGAACATTACTACTGCAAGGTGACGGCCATCAATATATCCGAAAAGCAGATCAGCTATGCCAGGAAATTCTGCAAAGACTTGCCTGTGCAGATCCTCCACTGCGATTACCGCGATGTCCATGGTTCATTCGATAAGATCGTCTCCGTCGGAATGTTTGAACACGTCGGCCATAAAAACTACAGAATCTTCATGAAGACTGTCCACCGTTGTCTCAAAGATACTGGGATTTTCCTTCTGCATACCATAGGCGGTAACGAATCCCAGATAAGATGCGACCCCTGGATCAACAAATACATATTTCCCAATGGCATGTTGCCCAGCATTTCTCAGATCAGCAAGGCCGTCGAGGGTCTGTTCGTTACGGAAGATCTGCATAACTTAGGACCTCACTATGAGAAAACACTCATGGCCTGGCACGCGAACTTTCAGAAGGCATGGACCATGTTGAAAAAGAGATACGACGAGAAATTCAAGCGCATGTGGGATTATTATTTGCTGTCCTGTGCAGGCGCATTCCGTGCAAGAAACAATCAAATCTGGCAGATTGTCTTCACTAAATACGGCATCCCACAACCTTCGTTGAGATAGGAGGTGTTTTCAGCAAGCACTCCTTATTGTACTAAACAATCCGAGGAGTTCGGTAAAAGTAATCTCTTTCAAGTCAAAATCACCACCGTTCAGATTCTTCTTGATGAATAGAACGCGAAGAAATAAATTAAAGAAGATACTGGTCATGAGCCAGCCAGAGGTTTAAAGAGAGATGGATGAACCGGAGGGTCGCATGAGTGAAGAACGACATATTACTATAACCATATCAAGACAGATAGGAAGCGGCGGTGCGTATATAGGTCATCTGGCGGCGAAAGAGCTCGGCTTCAAATATTTTGACCGAGAGATATTGAGACAAGCTGCAGAACATTTTGAAACAGATGTGAGGGTGCTGGAAGACGTTGGTGAAAAATCGCCAGGCCTTATCGAAACAATTATCAAAGGATTATCATACGTAACACCCCCAGGGGGAACTTTACAACCGATGAGACAACCTGTCTACAGGAGGGATCTGTTCACCCTGGAGTGTAAGATCATCGAAGGAATTGCTGATCAATATAACGCCGTCATCATAGGGCGTGGCGGCTTCTATGCACTGAGAGAGCGGCCTAACGTGATTCGTGTATTTATCCACGCTCCCAGGGAATTTCGGGTTAAACGAGTCATGCAGATGCAGAATATTACCGATATCCGGGAAGCACGCAATAAAGTCAAAGATTCAGATCAGAGCAGGACCAAGTACATCCGGCACATGGCAGGCGTCGATTGGACGGACCCACGTAATTTTCACCTGTGCATCGACTCAAGCTTTGCCGGTTTCCTTGAGAGTGCAAAAATGGTCGTCAGCCTTGCTTTGAAGATTTGACATGGTAATACTCAATTCAATTTAAACCTTATGATTGAGGACTTCTTGGGTTCAGGGAGACAGGGAACACACTACAAGAAGGGTTCAACGACCCCGGTGAAATCACGTTCTCCTGCCTTTTCTCTCCAAAAATCATACTACTCTTCATGATTAACACAAATGATAAGTAGGAGGTGTAACCACTAACAGCATCCCTTCCCGTAAGCGCTTGATATATTCTTGCCACATCACTGTAGATTTCCCTTGCAACTAATGATACATAACATTGCACAGTCGGCTGCGGCAATTAATGGCGGTTAATTCTTGATTATTGGTAACATGCCAGGTCCGCATGACACTTGTTCTTTCTGTGCGAGAATATAAAATCATATTAGGAGGATTGCCAGATGGCAATCAGCGATGAGTATAAGGACCTTGTCGGCTATCTCGAAAAGACAATCAAGATAGTCGAAATAATGGGAATGCGCATCCTCGATCTTGAGAAGCGGTCGGTAAGAATAATGCTGCCGAAAGAGCCGAACGTGAACCACGTCGGTACCGTATATGCCGGGTCCCTCTTTTCGCTCGCGGATTTTGCGGGCGGGATCCTCTTCTTCGCCTCTTTCGACTATAAGAAATATTATATTCTCTTGAAGGAAATGACGATTGCCTTCAAGAAACCGGCCACAACGGACATCACAGTTGAGGCATCTTTGACTCCTGAGCAGGTCCACGGCGTCAGGAAAATCGCCGATGAAGCGGGGAAGGCGGACTGGCCTCTCGATTTCGAACTGAAGGATGAGCAGGGAAACGTCTGCTGCATTGTCCACGGTAACTTTCAGTTGAGAAGATTATGAGTTACTTGAACCGTCCTTATGCAAGAATGGTAACGGGAACGCGTGACGAAAGGATACGCCCATGAGTTTGTTGCGTAAACCGCAGGAAGAAGAAATCGTCGACCTTTTGAACCGATGCTGGATGACCCATGACGGTATGTGGTTCTATCACTGCTTAAAGAACTTCGGCATAGAAAAGGCGAATGAGCTGAATAAAGCCGCCATTAGATCATTAGCACCGCTAGAGATCGACAGAATTAAAAAGACCCTCGGCATGGAGAAACAGATTGAGAATTTTCAGGAATTCAAAGACTTCTTTATTCCCGTCTCCTATTTATTTATACCCGCTTTTATGAATATCACCATGTCTTTCGCAAGGAAAAATATGCTCCACTGGGAATTTGAGCCGGGTAACTGCTTCGCATACAAAGGAATAAAAAGAATAGGGGCCATTGATCAATATGAATGTGGGGTTATCTACAGGCTTCAATGCTGGTTTGACAGCCTGGGACTCGAGTACGGTCTCGCACCCCAGGTGCTAAGATGTCTGATGCTTGATAGGGATGTATGTCAGGGAGATTTTAATTTTTATTTTACGTGAATTGCCGACGGGGCAATTTAGAACCTACCTTTCTTACGAAGGTAATTCAATCTTTGCATAAGTTTTGAAGAAGTATCTGATAAATTTTATTTTCCCGCTCTCGCTCATCATCATGAATTTTCCAAACTCCGCCATATCCTCTTTTCCGCGGCCATGTATCTGGATATCACTATTTTCAAGTTTGCCAAATATGTGGGCATGAAATAGAAAAACCTCCTCCCCGCTCCTCAACTGCGCGGTATGACAGGTGACATAACAGTTTTTAGCGAGCTCGTAGATGCCCTCCAACTCTATGTTTTTGACGTCCCCTTTGTACTGCTGATCAAAATTTTCCTTTGCCAGACTGTTTATCATTTTTACCAAGGTCTCTTTATCCGTTGTTCCATTCTTAGCGGAAAGAAAGAGTTGGTGAAGAAAATCGTCATCTAATGATTTCTGTTGATCCTGAGCACAAATTATTGACGCACCGGCAAGCAAGAAAATAACAGAAAATGAAATCAATAGGCGCATCGGTTTATGCATATTTTGCTCCTTTTTATTATCTCAAATTCATTCATGTGTATCGGTAAATCTTAGCTCTCCGGTCACGGTCGCCAACTTATCTTTTATATCACGCTTTCGTATCTGCAAATTTATACCCGATCCCCCTGACTGTGAGGACATACTGCGGCTTATCCTTATCTTTTTCTATCGCCATCCGCAGACGGCTGATATGAACATCCACGGTACGGGGCTCAACGAAAGTCTCATCGCCCCAGACATAGTCCAGAAGCTGATCCCTCGTGTAAACCCTGCCGGGATGCTGGGTGAGGAATCGCAATAGTTTCACTTCTGTTGGGCCAAGATCGACCTTTCCCCCGTCAACGGTAACATCATATGAGCTGTAATCAAACCGGAGTCCCTTGTATGCGAACTGTTCCTTCTTGACCGCATCGGCACGCCCTTCCGCCCTTCGCAGAACCGCATGAATCCTGGCGATCAGTTCCCTCACATTGAAAGGCTTGGTAATGTAATCGTCTGCGCCCATCTCCAAGCCCAGTATCTTATCTACCTGATCACCTTTGGCCGTGAGCATGATGATCGGCAGCGTTTCTATTTCGGGATTCTTTCGGATAAATTTGCATACCTCTAATCCTCTCATGCCCGGAAGCATGAGATCGAGGATGACCAGATCCGGTCTTTTCGCCTTAACCAGTTTGAGGGCGCTTTCCCCGTCGTAGGCCTTAAGAGCCGCAAACCCTTCCTTCTCAAGATTGTAACTGATCAGATCCACGATGTCTTTTTCATCATCAACAATAAGAATTTTTTTCGGCATAATCAGAAGAGACACTCCAGAAGTTTTTTCAGACTGTTGACCCTGATACACTCCATCTTTTTCTCTGCGGATACGTTTCGGGAGGAGGTCTGAGGCATGATGCAGCGCACAAATCCCATGCGGGCCGACTCCTTGATCCTGACATCCATTTGCGAGATCCCCCTCACCTCACCTGCAAGACCCACCTCACCAAATACCACCGTGCCTTTATCGATAGGTTTGTCGAGAAAACTGGAGGCCATGGATGCAACAATTCCCATGTCAACCGCCGGCTCGTCCACCTTCATGCCGCCTGCCACATTGATAAAAATATCATGTCCACTGAGACGGAATCCGCACATCTTATCCATAACAGCGGCAAGCAAGGCCACCCGATTATGGTCCACCCCGATGGCCGTCCTGCGCGGCATACCGAAGCTGGTCGGATTGACGAGGGATTGGATCTCTATAAGGATCGGCCTGGTGCCTTCAATGCTCGGCACAACCACGGAACCCGGCGCCCCTTCCGGCCGTTCCGTCAGGAAAAATGCCGAGGGGTTCGCAACTTCATTTAAACCGTTGCTGCTCATTTCAAAAACACCGATTTCATTGGTCGGCCCGAATCTGTTCTTTATGGCCCTGATGATACGATATGCATGACTCGAGTCACCTTCGAAATAGAGTACCGTATCCACCATATGTTCCAGCACCTTCGGGCCTGCTATGGAGCCGTCCTTGGTCACATGCCCGACAAGAAAGACGGGAATGCCTGTCTTTTTTGCAAGGAGAATGAGACGTGCTGATGACTCCCTGACCTGCCCGACGCTTCCCGGCGCGGACGTGAGGACCGGTGAATACATGGTTTGAATGGAATCAATTACCACAGCCCTAGGCGATATCTCCTTTATATGTTTGACAATGTTATCGAGGTCAATCTCAACCAGGACGAAAAGGTTTTTTGATGAGGCCCCGATCCTTTTGCCCCGGAGCTTTATCTGCTTTGCCGATTCCTCACCGGAGATGTAAAGGATCTTCAAATCCTTTTCCGCGAGATTGTGGACCACCTGGAGAAGCAGCGTCGATTTGCCGATGCCGGGGTCGCCACCGACGAGAGTAACCGATCCGTTTACGATACCGCCGCCGAGAACCCTGTCCATTTCCGCAATTCCCGTAGTCATCCTTTCTTTTTCATCGGCAACGATTTCATCAATGGGCAAGGGGGATTCGTTGAACTCTATGCCCGCGGGACCCGCGGGGTCAATGGCCCTTATTTCTTCCTCGGCAAATCGGTTCCATTCCTCGCACGAGGGACACTTGCCCAGCCATTTTAGTGACTGGTGGCCACAGTTCTGACAAAAAAAGGCAGTTTTAATCTTTTTCAATCAAATAACCCTATTAATGCTCTAATATAGCATGAACATATGTTTTTTTAATCCAGCAGTCAATACGAAACTAATTCAAAAAATCTTGAGTAATCATTTCAATGCTGATATATTTCAATGTCTATAAAAAAAATCAGGAGATAGTAAAGTATGCATAATCCAAATTTTAGTTCCGGGCCTTGCAGCAAGAGGCCCCACTGGAGTCTTGATTTCCTCAAGAACGCAGCGGTCGGCAGGTCCCATCGTTCGTCCCTCGGAAAGCAAAAATTGGTAAAAGCCATAGCCCAAAGCAGGGAGATACTGGGAATCCCGCAGGATTACCTTATCGGAATAATGCCTGCATCGGACACGGGCGCTTTTGAAGCAGCCATGTGGACCCTTTTAGGGCCCAGGCCTGTTACGGTACTTGTCTGGGAGAGTTTTTCTGCAGGTTGGGCGACGGATATCACCAAACATTTGAAACTGAACCCCACTATTCTGAAAGCAGATTACGGGGAAATACCGGATCTCACGTCAGTCGACTGGTCCAATGATTGCGTTTTTGTTGCAAATGGAACAACGAGCGGCGTAAGAATCCCCGACTGGAATTGGATTCCAAAAGATCGTGAGGGTCTATCCATCTGCGATGCCACAAGCGCCGTATTTGCCATGACCATCGACTGGTCAAAAGTTGACGTGCTGACGTACTCCTGGCAGAAATGCCTCGGCGGTGAAGCCGCCCACGGCATGCTCATATTAAGTCCAAGGGCCGTACAGCGCATAGAGACTTACGATCCGCCCTGGCCGCTTCCCAAGGTGTTCCGGATGAAAAAAGGCGGCAAGGTCGATAAAGCGATCTTTGAAGGCGACACCATCAATACTCCTTCCATGCTCTGTGTAGAAGACTACCTCGATGCCCTCAACTGGGCAAAGGAAATAGGACTGGCCGGTCTCATAGAGAGGAGCGAGAAAAACCTTAAGGCCGTGGAAGAATGGGCCGGAAGAAATGATTGGATAGATTTCCTTGCGGCTTCAAAAGGCACGCGATCGAGCACATCCGTGTGCCTCTCCGTAACCGGTGAAAAAGTCCGCAAGCTCTCCAAGGACGATCAGGCAAAGTTCTTAAAGAGCATTTCCAGCGAACTCTCCAAGAAGAATATTGCGCACGACATAAATTCGTACAGGGATGCCCCGCCGGGGTTCCGCTTCTGGTGCGGCCCGACGATCCAATCGGAAGATATTAAATACGCCCTCACGGAAATGGAAAAGGTTTATATGCAGAAAATTAAAGAATTGTGATTTCATTTGGATCATCAAAATATCTCATTAATTAATTTAGGAGGATGACGAACATGAAGAAAGTTCTCGTAAGCGATACCCTGGCTGCCGAGGGCATTGAAATACTCAAGAACGCACCGGACATTGAGGTCGATGTAATGACAAACCTCACACCGGACGAACTAAAAGGCATCATCAAGGATTATGACGGGCTGGCCATCAGGAGCGCTACGAAGGTCACCAAGGAGATCATCGACCACGCGGAGAAGCTCTCTGTAATCGGGCGGGCGGGAATCGGCCTCGATAACGTGGATATTGCCGCGGCGAGCAAGAGGGGCATCGTCTGCATGAATACCCCCGGAGGCAATACCATCACCACCGGTGAACATACCATAGCCATGATGTTTTCCCTCGCGAGAAAGATACCCCAGGCCACGGCGTCCATGAAAGGTGGAAAGTGGGAAAAAAATAAATTCATGGGGACAGAATTATATAATAAAACCCTCGGTATCATCGGTATCGGACGCGTCGGCACCATCGTTGCCGACAGGGCCATGGGTCTGAAGATGAATGTTGTCGCCTATGACCCTTTCATCTCACCGGAGGCGGCCGGAAAGCTGGGGATCACGCTCGCCAATTTGGATGAACTGCTGCAGAAGTCCGACTTTATCTCAGTCCATACCCCCATGACAAAGGAGACGAGGGGCATAATCGATGCTAAGGCTTTCGCCAAGATGAAAAAAGGCGTTTATGTGATAAATTGCGCGCGTGGTGGTATCATAAATGAAAAGGACCTCTATGACGCGCTCACCTCGGGAAAAGTTGCCGGCGCCGCCCTCGATGTTTTTGAAGAAGAACCGACAAAAAATAAAGAGCTCCTTGCTCTCGGCAACGTAATCTGCACTCCCCATCTGGGCGCGTCGACTGACGAAGCCCAGGTCAATGTGGCCATCGCCATCGCCGAGCAGATAGTAAACTTTCTCACAAAAGGAGAAATTAAAAATGCCGTTAATTTCCCATCTGTAAGCGCCGAACTGCTGACTGTTATCCAGCCCTACCTAGACCTCGCGGAGAAAATGGGGACATTCGAGGCGCAATTGGTTAAGGGCGGCATCAACGAGGTCACAGTAGAGTACAGCGGAGATATCCTGAATTACAATGTCGCTCCCATAACCATTTCCCTGCTCAAGGGGCTTTTGACGCCTATACTGAATGAGAGCGTTAATTACATAAACGCGCCTCTCATCGCCAAGGAACGCGGCATCAGGGTTGTCGAGTCAAAAAGCAGCGAGGCAAAGGATTATACGAGTATGATATCGCTGACGGTCAAAACTGCCCATGAAGCCGGCTATGCGGTGGGCACCATTTTCGGCAGGCAGTATCTTAGAATCGTCAGGATCAACAAATTTACTGTCGAGGTAATCCCGGAGGGGCATATGCTGGTAGTATCCAACTACGACAAACCCGGAGTTATCGGCAATCTTGGCACAAGCCTCGGAAGCAACAATGTTAATATTGCGAGACTCCACTTGAGCCGTGAGCAGATCGACGGAGAGGCGCTCGTAGTCCTGACGACGGATACGATGGTAAATCGGGATGTTCTCGATAAACTCCGCAATCTGCCCAATATCATCTCCGTTACGCAACTGGAGATGTAGACAGGAGAATGGCAAATGGCAAACGTCGCTGTTGTTGGAACTCAATGGGGTGATGAAGGCAAGGGAAAAGTCGTTGACCTGTATGCGAAGAGCGCGGACATCATTGCGCGGTTCCAAGGCGGAAACAATGCCGGCCATACTCTGGTCGTAAAGGGTGAAAAGACAATCCTTCACTTGATACCTTCAGGAATCCTGCACGATAACAAGATTTGCGTAATCGGCAACGGGGTAGTGGTAAACCCCAAAGTTCTTCTCGAAGAGATAGACAACCTCAAGAGTCGGGGACTCTTGCCGCTTAACACGAAACTGTACGTGAGTGAGAGAGCTCACGTCATCATGCCCTACCACTGGAAGCTTGATGTTGCCCGTGAGTCTCACGGCCTCGGCAAGAAAATTGGGACTACGGGAAGAGGCATCGGACCTGCCTATGAAGATAAGATTGCACGGGTGGGAATACGGATGTGCGATCTTCTAGATGATCAGGCCTTCGGGGAAAAGGTTACCAAGAATGTGGAGGAAAAGAACTTTTATCTGACGAGACTTTTCCGGGAAGAACCCCTGGATGCGGAAGCGATTTACAACGAATATAAAGCCTATGCCGAGCGCCTCCGGCCGTATGTGACAGATACATCGATGGTCATAAACGACCAACTCAAAAGAGGGAAGAGGATCCTTTTTGAGGGGGCCCAGGGATGTCACTTGGACATCGACCATGGCACGTTTCCCTATGTCACGTCATCAAATACCGTCTCCGGCAATGCCAGCTGCGGAACCGGTGTAGGGCCGTCGGCTGTCGGCGAAGTCATCGGGATATGCAAAGCCTATACGACGAGGGTGGGAGAAGGTCCATTTGTTACAGAATTGACCTGCGCAATAGGAGACAGCATACGTGATGTGGGTCATGAATACGGAGCAACTACAGGCAGAAAGCGGCGCTGCGGCTGGCTCGACATCGTCCTGGTAAGGCAGTCTTTACGGCTCTCCGGTATTACGGGTATCGCCCTCACCAAACTCGATGTTCTTACGGGTCTCGAAAAATTGAAGATATGTGTAGGCTACCGAACGCCGCAGGGAGAATTCACCGAGTCCGTTCCTGCGAACCATCGCCTCCTTGAACAGTGCGAGCCCGTTTATGAAGAGATGGAAGGATGGAAGGAGAACATCGGCAAGGCCCGGCAGATCGGGGAGCTTCCCCGCAATACCAGGTTGTATATAGAGAGACTGCAGGAGCTCGCGGGCGTGAAACTCGTGCTGGTCTCTGTGGGAGCTGGAAGGGACGAAACGATTATCATGAGAAATCCCTTTGGTGACTGACCCCTTTTTTTCTTGACAATTCAAGAGTCTTCTTAGTAAGAGGGCAAGCTTAAAAAATTATATCATGGGTGGGGCCGTTAGCTCAGTTGGTAGAGCAGCGGACTTTTAATCCGTTGGTCGTGGGTTCAAGTCCCATACGGCCCACCAGTATTTCCGCAGGCTTAGGTACTGCTTTGTTTCCTTTTCCCCTCTCGAAATCCATGACTGTAACGGTTTTTGTAACGGTTTGGCTTTCAAGATACAACTTTTGACGGTTCGAAGCCTCTTTCAAATCGGTATCACTTACGATGTTGTATCGGTCAAAGACTGACCTTGTTTTATGCCCTGAGATCATCATTGCAACGCGTTCAGGTATTCCAGCCCTGACCATGTTCCTGACAGCCGTTCTCCTGAGATCGTGAAAGAGCTTCGTGGGTATTTTGTGCTTTCCATCTTCGCCCCAGGCCCAAAAACCTGCTTTGATACATGCCGAGGCCCATGCCTTGTCAAATCTCTTCACGCAATCCTTTCCGTCCTCATTCAAAAATACCTGGGGCAGAACAGAGGAGCCTTTCTTCCGGCTTTCCAATAGCGCCACGAACGTCTTCCGCAATTCTTCATCAAGGTAAACCGTCCGGCCTTGATCGTTTTTCGTTTCCCCCGGATTCAGGGTTACTATTCCGTTATCGAGATCAACCCGATCCCATGTCAACCCGGTTATCTCCGACAGCCTCCATCCTGTTTTATAGGCAAACGTGACAAGCCCTGCCAAGTATGCCGGCAAGGAATTTCTTAGAGCGATAAAATCCCCATGCTCAAAAAATCCCTTCCGTACATTACTCTCTTTCAACATGGGAAGAAACGGAACGCGATTGACTTTTGGCGGGGTACTCTGGGAGCCTATCACCATCATTCTTTTCAAAGCGGCGAGCTCTCTGTTAATTGTCCCATGAGCCGCGCCCTCTTCAAGTCGATGATCGATGTAGGCCTTGATCCTGGCCGTCGAGATATTCACGACGCGATATCCAGTGAAAGATTTCTCAAGATGCTCCAAGCTGATCTTCAATCGGTTGAGACTTTTCCGGCCGTTGAGTTCGTAGTCATTCAGGAGATCCGCGGCAAGTTCGTCATAGAGGATCTTGTCAAAATAAATTCCCGGCAATTTACCGTCTGCGATTTCACCTTCTCGCCTTTTCAGGAGCCGTCTTGCGTTGGCCTCTTTTGAGCTCTTAGTGCTCTCGTAATATGGCTTGCCGGCACGATGATACTTGATCCATAAAATCTTGCCTCTCTTATAAATCGTTCCCATAATTAAAGTCCCTCACTTTCTTCCTGAGTTCTGCCACGGGCAGGGACCAGGGGAGTCCTTTTCCGTGCCGGCCACGTAACCCGTGACGCGCTCGGTTCTTGCCCGCCGCCCCCATTCAGATTCACTTTTTTACAATCCGAGCGGCCGGAACGATTCCCATTTTAAGCTCAAGTGCTCTTACTCGTCTTTCATTATCTACCGTCTCTTTCCAGCACAAGATATTTGTGGTCAGAATTTCAGAAAATTGACTATCAGATTCCAGGACTTCCCTTGTCATAGCCAAAAGATGATCTATTTTTGTCCTTTTTGCTTCCGCTACAGCTTCAGAAATATTTGTCACTTTTTTCATAGTCCTCTTGCTCTCCTTTCCGCGGTTGATGAGTTAAAGTTTTTCTGTGTTCTCCAGAATATCATCAGCGATTTGATCGAGAAGAAATGAAATCCCATTCACCTCATCTCGAGATAGAGTCTTTCCTGTGTCCTGCTGGTCAAAAAACAACCCGGCTATTCCCTGGAGTTTCCACGCACAACGATTTAGATTGTCCGTGGCATCGACTTCGACACCTTCACTTTTGTTAATTGTTTTTTCCTTTGTCATTTCCTCATCTCCTTTCATAAAAAATTAAACCTGAAGACATCTCCCGGGCATAGACTACCCGCCCCATGCGTCACCACATGGGGTATCTTCAGGCTTATCTGTTTGCTTACTATTCATTTGTCTATGGTCTGGAGAGTGAACATCTGTAAAGTATGATATACAGATAGCACGATATAATGAACAATGCAACATATTTCTTGTTGCATTTTGCAAGATTATTCTATAGCCTTCAGTCATGGCTCGAAAAAACCTATCAACAAGAATCGAAAACGATCTCCAGAAGGAGATTAAAAAACTCGCTATTGACCTCGAAAAACCTCTTAATGATCTCCTGGAAGAGGCCATCCAGGACCTTCTCAAGAAATACGATCGGCAAGATAAGAAATCCAAGAAGTAACCTTTAACCAAACCGTTTCCTTACACAGTATTTCTACCATTCGGAAGGGGTGCTCCCATGAAAAAGGATGTCCCGAGGCCGAAGAAGAAGGAATTGACCGCACAGCAATCGAAGCGAGTAGCGGAAAAGTTGGCTCCGATATTCTTGGAGAGATTGAAGCGCAAGGGCTTGTTGAAGCCACGGAAGACAAAAGAGACAGAGAGGGTGTTACAGGCAGCAGAAGAGATATTGGACAATCCGAAAGCCAGCCGGTACTGGAGCGACCATCTGGAGTACCTTCTGGCCAACGGGCCAAAAGACTTGTGGAGGATGTTCCTGGATGACAGGCTGGAAAAGGAGCTCGACCGAGTGGCAGAGAGGGCTGAGATCGCGGAGTACAAGCTGGAAGAGAGAGGGCTCCCGAGAAACCAGGCCGACGAGCTGGTGAGGGCGGACCTGGTGAGCCCGTATCTGGATCAGGACCCACCGGACCGACTGCCAAACAATATCGAGGATCTCATAAGGGAGTGGGCATTAAAGATCCAGCTTGCATCGGAAGAAATGATATCCGAAGAATGACGTCGACCGAGAAAGTGTGAAGTCACATGAAGAAGATATTTCTACTTATTGCCGTCACGACACTGACCATTTGGACCATCGATGTGGGGGCGCTCGATTGTGGCAGAATCAAGAATCTCAAATCAATTGTCCTTCTATGCGAGGGGGTGGATCATGATTTCTGCAAAGAGACCGAGAAGGATATTATCAAGATGGCAATGCGTTATTCCAACATTCCAATCGTAGATAGAAGCAATTTGGCAAATGTTCTCGATGAGAAAAAACTTATCGCCAGCGGCCTCACGTCGGAAGATTACGCAAAAATCGGTCACATAACCGGAGCGAGTCATATGTTGAAATTCCGGCCCTACTGGAGGGAGGACAGGAAATCGGGCGGGGAGTCCATTGTGATCGATTACACGTTGATAAATCTCTCGACATCAGAAATCGAATATCTCAAAACTATTGACAGGATGTATCTTGGACAAAAACGGCTGGACACCGAGGAGGAAATATTTCAACGTTTCGAGGAATGCAGGGAACGAAAGAGATCGTCCATCATTGATGAGGTTTTTCCAAAGGAAAGACAGCAAGAAGCACCCGCTCCGGCTCCAGCTGGGCAAGCAGAGAAATAATGACAAGAAGCTTTTATGGAGAGTTCATCTCTAAGAATTTGGATTCCACAGGTTATCGCGAGCCTAATGCTACTCTGGGCGCTGAACCCGGACAATCCCTACGGCTACTACATGTTGCTACGCTGGGTTTGCTGCGGGATATTCGCCTACCTCGCCTTCCAAGCGCACGAACACGAAAAGCAGCGCTGGGTGTGGGTTTTGGGAATCACGGCTTTGGTTTATAACCCGATTTTTCGGATACACCTGAACAGAAAGTTATGGTCAATCATTAATGTTGTCACAATCGGGATTGCTGTAGCTTCTATTCTTGCCTTCAAGATCAAGAAAGAAAAGAATAATACCGCCTAACAATTTGAAGTGCCATTTTCGATTGGCTTCCTACGGACCCTGCATGGACACTCTGCATGAATAATGAATCTAAAAACGCATTGTTCGAACAAGCCGTTAGGGAATGGATGACCCTCATCGATGCACGTCTCAGCAATCTACGGGTTCCAATCCCAGATCGAATCCTGCTGGCCGCCCATGAGTTTGTTGATGTCTGCATCCTCGATATCGATGGATTTGTCCATCGGGCCATTACGCGGTGGTACAGACAAGAACTTGCCAGAAATATTTCATCTCACCTCATGGCATCGGCAGAACGTATGACAGAAGTGCGGCAGCCTGCATTCGGACTCGCTTGTTGGGAATCACACCAAGCAGTGGAAAAAGCACTCAAACTCTTGGGGCGGCAATATCGAGGCAAGCACAAAAAGAGACAGTGTCAATGAAATTCATAAAGGAGTATGACAGATGAAAGGAAAATGTTCTAATCATCCTGATAAGAATTCCATTTCTTTTTGTCATTCATGCGGTAAATTACTTTGTGAAAACTGTTTAAGCGTTGGTAAGGAATTCTACTATTGCAAAGACGACAAATGCCAACTCCTATTAAATGAAGAAGATAACCAGTATCGGTTAGTTGATGATAAGATTAATTCCGTTTCTGATCAGAGATGGAAAGAAGAAAGTAATCCTTTCTATAGGAAAACCATTAAAATACTCTCCATCCTTTGGATAATACTTACTCTATTTTTCCTCGTTGTCATTTCTCCCGAGTATCATTCTAAGAGAATTTATTTATCACCAATCATAAGCTTTTTTGTTTGCCTTAAATGCTTCATCATAATTTCTTTAATAAGAGCTACTATATATAGGCACTTTTTCTGGGAGAAAAAATTATCTGAAGAACTTTCAAAGGAAGTATAATTTTATACCGACACTGTTGCAGGTTAATCATTAGTTATGATGGAGGACGTTATATCGAACCCATCATCTATGGCCATGCTGCGCTACGTTCGGTGCAAGAAAGGTTTCAGTAGATGGAACGGTTAGCCAACATTATAGATGTTCTTAAGTCGCCCAAGCTGTCAGCCTGCATGGTGATCGCTGGCACAATTCTCCTTTTCGTACCAGAGTTTCGCCAGCAATATGTTGCCTTCGGCATCGTTGCGGTGGTACTCGGTTCTGCTATGCTTACAGTCGAGTTCATTTGGTGGGGTACTCCTCGCCTCGTTGAATGGCGCCGTAAGCGTGTATTCAAGCGGCACGTCCTGGAGCGCCTCGCGCGGTTGGACTTAAACGAACAGCTTGTGATGAGGGAATTCATCATTCAGGAGAGGAACACCATCAAGCTTCCAATCGAACAGGCGGTAGTTGCGGGATTGCTCCAGGCGGGACTTATAACACTTGTGCAGCCGCTCAGACAGAGATGCTATGCCGGCCAGGTCGGTATATTCACTCTTTCGCCTCTGGTCCACGACCATCTGTCTCATGAGCTTGTCGGGCTTCCAGAGGGTTCGATCACTGATGTGGACCGGGAAAGGGTCTTCAGGGAACGTCCGCACTTCATCCACCAGATAACCGAAAGGGAGCGGGTTTGGGAATCATAAGAAGGAGTTCATAAAAATCCCCTCTTTCATCTTTACGGCCGTCGTAAAAGCGGAAACGTGAAAAAGGGGGTCTGAGAATGACCTCATATGAACCGCTAAACTCAATATGCGGCGTGTACACGGCTATAAAACACGAAACATAGGTATTTAGTCATCGGAGGCCTTCTTCTTCCCTCAATGGCTTAGGCTCGAAGGCCTGAAGAAGAGATCTGCTTCCTCGTCGCCCGCAGCCGCCAAATAAGCAACCAGCGCATGACAGATTCCGAGCAAGCGACTCGAGGCATCGTCCATCTTCATCACCAGCTCAAAATCGACATGCCCCGCGAACCCTCTGTACGCCTCTGCGTGGTAGGTGCAGATGCGGCCAACCTTCAGAAGCCAGGAAGAATCAGTGTAATCAGGCCGCAGAGGTTCTCCATTGATCACAAAATCCTTGTAGCTGAACTTTTCCAGAAATAGATTAATGTCATCTACCCACGATTTAGGCAGCTTCACTACCTTAACATCGTGCAACGGCTCATCCGATTTCTTCACTGTCGGGTTGATAACAACAAACTGCGTAAACAAGTGATTGGCCATCAAATCAAAGAGGGCAGCTTTTTGCTGAAAATATTTCTCAAAGAATTCTTCCGCGGTGATCACCCCTCGGACCTCGTCGGCCAGGTTATTCATTTCTTAGACAACCCCGATCCCTTTTTCTTCCTAATGTCAGGACTTATGCTCAGGTGAATAAGCCCGCCTTCCACCCTAAGCCTTTCCATGAACAAGCCCAAATGGCGTTCCGCACATCTCAAGGGCTCTCATCTTGTCGTGCAGCTTGATTTTACGCTTGTCATGAATAATAACTTGCTTCCCATCTGCGGCTTCCCGAATAACCCGATCCTCTGAAATGGATTCAAGGACACGGCTTGCCAGTACCGGCATTTCATCAAATCCTTTCACTCTGACGGCCCCCGTGGCCTCATCGACATCCAAAAAATCAGATAGGTCGGCGAAAGCAACGCGGGCAATTTCCTCCAGAACTCTGTCCTGGGTGATCTCAATACGTTTCGACCGCTTCTCTATCTCTTTTTTGATGGCGCCTTGAACTCCACTGTTTTTTAACAACCTTGATGCCTGCTGGTCCGCGGTTTTCTTACTGTACCCTGCAGCAACAGCTGCTCGACTACCGTTGAAATCAACGACATACTCCCTGCAAAAGATTTCTTGCCTCAATGTGAGCTTCATTCTTCTAACGATTCAGCGCCGGAGTCCTGTACGATCCCTTCAAGCTGCTCTCGGGTCCAACCCTGCTTCTTCAATTCTTTAAGCTTTTTTATCGCTTCATCCCTGGTCTTTGCGCCCTTCAGGTAACTGACAGCCTGATCATGGTTTGCGTCTTTTTTGATATTTGACTTCGCCGGCTCTTCCTTCCACTGTGTGCCATCACTCTTGTATTTTTTGCCTGTCGACGTGTCTCTGATAATGCGGTCTTTATTCTTTGCAGCATCAGGCATTTTATCCATGGGCTTTTCTTTGCCTTCGGTCCCAGCACCGGCAATCACCTTTGACCCATCCCATTTGATCTCTTTGCCATTGACGCGGTAATGACCCGCCTTCTTGCCCTCCAGTTGCTTGCCAACATCACCATCAGCAACTTCTTTTTTCTTCGCACCCGTTTCCTTGCCCGCTTCCGGATATTCGTATCCGGAGATATCTTTTGTTGTTTCCGATCCGGGTATTTTGATTCCGAGGAGGGTTGAGTGGCTCGTTTCCTTATAGGGAATTTCTTTTTCTTCCCTCAGTGACATTCTCGCCGCGCCACGAAGCTCATTTGCGTGATCGAGCACTTCCTGTTTTAGTTGCATTCCTTTGGGAACTTTATACTTCTTGGGATTCTCCTCGTACTTTTTCTGTTCTTCTTCAGACAGCTCATAGCTATCAGGATCAGCAAAAGCCTTTTTCTCGTAGCTGTACACAGCCTGGAGATCCGACCTTTTAACCTTTTTGTCCTCGTCATCCCCCTTTGGATTCCACTTCGGACCGCCCATGCCCTTGATCGGCTTCCACACTCCGGCCTTGGCATCCCATTGATGAGGCACCTCCTGTCCACCTATTTGGAAAGTCTTTGTCCCTGGCGCTTTCTCGTCTTTTTTCCCAGCGGAGACTTCAGTCCATCCTTCCGGAATTTCCTCTCCGGACTTCAAGGTAATCTGCTGCACCCGTTTAGGGTCCTCATCATTACGGATCAAGTATTGCTTTCCCTTCTCAGGCGGTTCGTCTGTCCAAGTCTCGTGACCTTCCAACATCTGCTGCATTTTCGTTTCTGGGCCCCGCCATACAGGCTTGCCGGTCGTCTGGTCGTACAAGATAGACCGCCCTGGTTTATCAAAAGTACCACCAGCCTTCTCTATTTCGACTGCCCTTTTATTGTACTCGGATGTTTTAATTACCTCGGTATGCGGAGCACCATTTTCATCCCACCAGTTGACAACTTTGGATTCCTTCTCCGGCGTCGGAAGTGCGTGTACCGCAGAGATAAAATTTGCCTTTGATTGCTGTGATAAAGCAGGGCTTGATAGCACTTTCATCAATAAAGTTGCCCTCTCTCTGGGGTCATCACCAAAAGCGACCTGGTCAAGAATTGGGTCTAATACGGCCTGTTCCTTATTCGCCTGCGTCTGCTGCGCGTAGCCCTGCCCAAGAGCCGTACCGAGAGCCGAGCCGATTCCGGCGATATTGTTGGGGTCAACTACTGCGGGTTTATCAAATACGATTGCCATGATTTACCTCCTTATGGTGCAAGTGCAAGGTCTGATAATACCGAGAAAGGACCACCGGCTTGAGTTGTGAGTGCGGACTGTGGAGTTAATAGAGATAATGGAGAACTTCCGCCGCTGCTACCCATTAAGCTATTTAACAAAGCACTTAAGCTCGAACCGCTGCCAGCCAAGTTACTGCCCATTCCTAAGCCGAGCCCGGTACTCAGCCCTGGGAGTATGGAGGAAAGAAGCCCCGGCGTCGTCTGCGGCCCCTGTACGATCGGCTGCGCTCCGTAGGTATTGCCTAAAGCTTGCTGGAGATATGACAGATAGGGATTGCTGTAACCCTGTCCTGACAGCCAGTTCTGATAACCGGCCGTGGCCTGATTCTGGGCTACGCCATATTGTGTAGAACCTCCGGACAGACCCGTTCCGATTTCCTGCATGATACTGTCAAGTATGTTCGTGCCGTATTGACCTGCCTGAGTAACTCCTTGGGCCTGTAGGTTAGCCGCATTTTGCGACAATGAAAGCGGAAGTTCTGCATACTGAAGCGCTTGGTTCACGCCGGTCTGCTGCTGCTGTAGATTCGCCTGTTGCCCGCTGTAAAGAATGTTTGCAAGCTGGCCCTGGAGATTCGTCTGCACCGTACCCAGAGACTTGGCCAGGGCGTCAGGGTCGGCCTGTGAACGCTCGGCATTCATTCCAATGAACTGTTCGTTGATCGCCGGCGCCACGTCTTTCTTCCATGTGTCGAGAGCGGGGTTGACATACGTGCTCTGCCACATTTGCGTGGCCGATTTGGGGTCCCAATTCTGCAGGAGGGTATCAAGGGTCCCGGCACCTTGCGCGTAGGTCGGAGCTTGAGACACGTTCGATGCCAAGCCGGTATTGAGTATATTGCTCAAGACGCCGCCCGCCTGGGAGGTTTGCGGTATGCTCGAAGCGCCGCCCGGATACTGGCCCAACAGCTGCTGAATCATGTCGTAAGACAGATTCTGAAGGGGCTGCGTTCCGGCTGCCGTTGATTGACCCGTTTGGCCTGTATACGTCGGGACGCCCTGTCCCAACTGGCCGCTCAGAAGCTGTGTCAGCTGATTAAATAAATCCGATTGCCCCTGCGATGCAAACGTTGGTGTTGTCGAGCCCGTCTGCTGCGCATTCTGCGAGCTGCCGAATAATGTGTTTCCTATGCTACCAAGTACGCCACTCATGATGTCTCTCCTTTCCTAAATCATCGTTTGTTTATTGCGATCGACGTAATTATCCAAGTCTCTCAGATCGATATACTGCTTTTTCCCTTCCTGGATATATTGCAACCGGCCATTCCAAATCAGGGTGCGGACTCCGGACACTGGCCGGCCAAGGTATGCAGCAGCCTCTTTAAGATTAAAGAGGCGTTTCGGAATTGGATTACCAATCCGTGCGTCCTTCTGTGTTCCTTTGTCGGTGCGGGTTTCCTTCATCATGTAACGCCTGTGTAACGGTATTTTCGCCTTATCTATATCGCCGGTCCTCTTTCGACTCCTGCCTTGCGAGATCCCGGAACTTCTGAATCTCCGTCTGGAACTGTACCCTGGTCCTGTATCCTGAAGGGCCGTTCCTCTGCTTGCCGATGATGATCTCAGCGACTCCCTTTTCAGGATTGTTTTCAGACTTGTTGTAAATCTCATCCCTGTATAAGAACATGATCACGTCTGCATCCTGCTCAATCGCGCCGGATTCTCTGAGGTCTGCAAGCCCTGGTCGCCTGTCTGATCGGTTTTCAACCTGCCTGTTCAACTGAGAGCAGGCTATAACCGGGATTTCCAATTCCCTGGCCAGAGCTTTCAATGAACGGCTGATCTCAGCAATCTCCTGTTCCCGGCTCTCTCGTTTTGATGTACCTCTCATCAACTGCAGGTAATCAAGAATGAGGAGTCCGATTCCGTGTTCATGTTTCAGCCGCCGTGCCCTGGCTTTCAGTTCTAAGGGGGTGAGCCCGGGAGAGTCGTCTATGAATAGCGGCGCCATTCCGATCAAACCTGCAACCTGCACAAGACGCGGCCACTCGGCTTCCCCGATTAATCCGCGCCTGATCTGCCTTGCATCGATCCCGGACATTCCTGCAAAGATCCGGAGCATCAAAGATTCAGCCGACATTTCGAGCGAGAAGATCGCGGTAGGCACATCCTCCAGGGCTGCATGCTCGGCAATATTGACGGCAAGGGCTGTCTTCCCCATGCCTGGCCTTCCCGCGACAATAACAAGTTCGGAGTCCTGCAAACCCAAGGTAATATCATCCAGGTCTTTCAGGCCCGTGCTGATTCCGATCAGTTCATCCCCTTGCTGATACCGTTTCTCGATGATAGAAAAAGCCTTTGACGCTACTTCTCGCGCTTTCCGGATATCTGATTTCTTCCCCGATGCGGCAATTTCAAAGACGGACCTCTGAGCTTCTTCCAGTAACTCCGCTGCGCCTGTTCCATTCGGAGAATAGGCCAGCTCGAGGATGGACTGAGCTGCACCGATCAGGGCCCGAGCAAGAGACTTCTCTCGGATGATCCGGGCATAATGCTCGATGTTCGCGCTTGATATGGCGTCGTCATAAAGACTCGCAAGATAACTTGCACCGCCGACCTTATCGAGCGTGCCTCTGTCTCTGAGGGCATTGATAAGGAGGAGGGAATCACAGAAGCCTTTTTCAATCAGGCTGAGGGCGGTCTTAAAGATGGTCCGGTTCGCTTCTGAATAAAAGTCTTTTCCCTCTGCGTCCAGGTGCGTCAAGGCTATAGGGGCTGCCTTATTATCCAGGAGCATGCCTCCAAGAACAGCACGCTCGGCTTCAAGACTGTGGGGTGGTGTACGATGTTGAGATATATTATTATTGCGAGTCATCAGTTACCCCTACTCGGTCTCGCGCTTTCTAATCTGCGAAGGCAATGAACGCAGCCCCCTTCCCGTAAATCAGCCTCGACCACGATGCGTTGCCCGCAGCGGGGGCAAGTAAGAGGTGATGGTGCCTCTGTCTTTGTCGGGACCGGACCCTCGTTGACATACTTATCCCAATGAGACTTGCGGAACAGCGTAACGGGATTTAGATATTTGGGGTTATCAATGAAGTAACGGTCTGTCAGCTTTGCGTCGATGATCTGCTTACATTCTGCAATAGTGCCCCCGTCCTTGAGACGAGCTTCTATATGGGAAGCATCACGATATTTACGACCAGTCTTCTCATTTAGATAGGAAAGGACCTCGAGAGAATTCTGACTATATATATTATTTTTAACTTCTCTACTTATTGTATGTTGCCGTTTGCTTGTCGATGGTTTGTCGTTCTGTGTGTCGTTTTCGATTTTGGCAGGTTGATAAATATCCCAATTTACAATGGTAATTATCGAAAATCTGTTTGTCGTTTTGATTGTCATATTTTGCGTAGAAATTAGAAATGCAATACAGGTGCGGATTTGCCGGACGGTAAGGCCCGTTTCATCAGCGGCTTTCCTCAGTCCAAAGACGAATTGTCCGGGGAGTAAATCAACGGCCTGAGTCCCGACAATCACCGTGTATGCTTTATGTGATGCCTTTAATAGACAATATATCCAGAAGACACAGGTACGATGGTTCTTGAGCCACCCGGCATCGAGCAGCTTGCGCCACAGTTTAATATAACCCCGGTTCATTTCAGTGCATACTCCTTGGGATCTTCAAAACGCGCAGCCATCAAGACGGCGAGCTCCTTCTCATCAGTAACAATCCGGCCCCTCTTATCAGCGAGCTCGGCAAGCAAAAGAAAGAGATTCGCTGCGGCCGGGTCCTGCCGGAAGAGTTGCCTATATTCGCGCCGGAACTTTTTGGTTGGCTGGAATGACATAGCGCCCTAAACCTTGACATTTCTTAACAACATCGAGTAGCACCCTCTTTAATGGTACCGGGGTCCTTTGTCGGTTTCTGAGAACAGGCTCGCCACGTTTAAGAGCCTTTTTATATTCCTGCTCTGTTAGGACAAGCAGGCCCTGGTCAATTTCCACCTCTACAAAACCTCCCTCGTGAACAATTACACTACTCACAATAATATTCCCCCTTCCTTATCAATGCCTCTGCCGCCCGCCATCAGCAAGCTCTGTAGAGCCCAGGATTTCACGCAGTTTATCGAGCTCACCCCGAAGCTCATAGTCGATGAGGACCAACCCAATCTCCAGCCGCGAAATCAAATCCTCACCTCTTTTCTTCTCCTCGGGCGTCTTTCCAAAAATCCGCAATCGCTCGAGCCCCTTTTCGCTGAAAATAAAAACTAACTTAGGCCACACGTGTTCGGCTCCTCCTTCTCAGGCACATTTTCCCTTGTCGAGCACGATGCAGACGAAATTATTTTTTCCAAAGCATTCAGATCCACAACTACAACACCGCCTATTTTTAGGAAGAGCTGCGGATACTCCTTCCGGTGAATCAATTTATATACGTACGACTTCTGCCATGGAAAACCAAAAAGCTTCAGGCGACTCCAGTCTCTCAACGGAACATACCTTTCTTTGTCCATATTTTGTTTCTCCTTGCCTTTCTTTTACTCATAGGCTATTAATTACCAAAAGCGACATTGAGCATGACTCATGGACATTTCAGGGATTAAGTATATTGCAGATCAAATTGTGGGGCACTCGAGGGCCTTTAAGGCTACAGTTAACAAGTACATCCTTCAGAGAAAGGAGGAATTGAAAGCAGAATATCCGAGCGTTTACAATAAACCGTGTAAGTTACGTATATACGAAGAAGGTGATCATTTCTATTTGATGGGTCAGCTTCCCAACAAGAAAAACATTCGCTTGGCAATACATCGAGGCCCGTTGAAAGAATCAATATTCCATGACACGCGGAAGAAAGGTGTCAAGAGATTCAAGGCAAGTCTTTCCGGTCGACTGCCTTATCAAAATCTCCTTGTCGTTGATCCTGGCCGTCCAGACAAAAAATCTATAACACTACAGACCGCGCTTTATCTCTACCATGACGGCCTTGCAGATAAAGAAGTCTTTTATCAAGCTTTGACCGCTTTCTCCGGGAGCAACGATTTCCCGACAAACACTCTTGAGCGACTCCAAACATTTTCAATCCCTCCGACGGCAAAGGCCTTACGGTCCTTCATGCACTTTATATCTATGGGTGAACGGGCACAAAATGACGAAACAAGAGAAAATTCAAAAGAAGCGTTCGACGGGAAGGAGAGATTCGACGCGCATGTCAGGGTCTATAATCGCAAGTATTTTACCGATAAAATGAATAATGAAATTCCAAGGACAACGGTTTATGCCTGGATTAATACGGGCAAGCTCGCTCCAAAGCGGAGCAACTGGCGCTACGAGAAATCAGAAGATTTTCTGGATAAGATAACAGACCTTAATCGGGCATTGACAGAAAAGAAAGCCCTCGCGCTTATGGCTAAGAGATTGACCCCGGCTGGCCAAAAGATCAAAAGCACCCAGAGAAGACTTCAACGTTTGAGAAAAAAGGGTTTGTCCCTGAAAGAGATAGGAGAAAAAGTAGGATATTCCTTTAGACGCAAGCAATGAACGATCAGGGCGGCTCTGTTGTCTGCCCGGGTCAAACGGTCCAGGAAAACCGCCATTCGGGGCCGCTCCCTATCCCCGGAATGTAACGCTATCTGTAACCATTACCATTAAAAACTATTCGACAAAAGTCAACAAAAATGAAAATAGAAGTCACCATTTAAATAAATAAAAAAATGGGGATCACAGGCTATTCCTGCAATCCCCATCGGTGCTCAATTTTCATCAGTATGGACTTTTAATCCGTTGGTCGTGGGTTCAAGTCCCATACGGCCCACCAGCAATATCAAAATGTTACGAGTTGTAAATGGGGCTTATGAACCCCATTTTTTTGTAATTGTGATAAATTTGTGATAATTGGTTTCTTAATGCCATCCATGACTTCTATTGCCGGTCTGAGGCTTTCAGGGTAATGGTGGGCGTATCGTTGAACCATGGTAACACTTTTCCATCTCCCTAGCTTCTGAACCTCATATATCCCCACACCTCCCTGAACAAGACGAGTAGCAAAAGTATGTGGTAAATCATGGAAGCGCAGGTCATCTATACCAGCCTTTTCAACGGCTTTATCAAATGCGCGTATGAGGTTCCGAAATTGAACAGGCCTTAACAAGTGATTGTAAAAGACATGTTCAACGCCATCTTTCTGAAGCTTTAGCTTCTCCCTTAGTACATCCATGGATGTCTCATTAAGCAGCAATGTATCCACGCATCGGTTATACCAACGATTACAAATCGAAGTCTTTAATACTTGAGGGGAGGATATATTAGGAAGGCACCATCAATATGGCTTGTCTCAAGCATCTTGATCCGCTTTCATCAGGCAGAGATGTTCTGCAACATCCAGTAGGAACCCATTTCGGCGACAGTATTGACGAAGTTCTCATAAGAGGAGAGTTTAATGACGTAGCTGTTTACTCCCAAGCGGTAACCCTCTGTCCTGTCTCGGTCTTCCGTTGACGATGAAAAAATGACTACGGGAATCATTCTCGTCTTCTCGCTGGCCCTGATCCTCTGAAGAACCTCAAGCCCATCAACCTTCGGCAACTTTACGTCCAGTATAATCACCCTGAGTTTCTTGCAAGTATCACACCCTGAATATTTACCAGTTGCAAAAATATAGTCCAGAACCTCTCCTCCATCCGGAAAGACCTTAACCTTCTCGGTCAGATTATACTTCTCAAGAGCTTTAAGCATAAACTCCACGTCATATTTGCTCTGCTCTACAAGTAAGATTTCCGGTTCGTTTTCAGTCACGCTTTACCTCGTTCGGAATTGTGAAAGTAATACGCTTTTGTTTCTTCATCAGGATGAATTTGAATGCTATTACATCATTTATACATAATAGTAGACTCTTGGAAAAATTAACGCAAGTGCCTCAAAGTCTGATTTGTGAGGAGTGTTTGACTTATCTGATATCGGAGGAACTCTGAGGGAAATATAAGAATTATTCTTTGAGAAAGCCTAATGCCTCTAAATCTACTAATTTACGACTGCAAATACTATTCTCTGCTTTTGGGGAGAGAAAAATGGAAAATGGCTCCTTCATTCACTTTACCTTCCGCCCAGACCCTGCCGCCATGCCTGTGTATGATGCGCTGGACGGTTGCCAGGCCGACGCCCGTGCCTTCAAATTGGTCCGCGCTGTGAAGTCTCTGAAAGACGCCGAAGAGTTTATCGTAATAGGCCATATCGAAGCCTGCGCCGTTATCCCTGACATAATACACGTGCTCATTTCCATCAGCGTAGCCCCCCACAACGATCTCGGCGGCATCTTTATATTTCGTGAATTTAACAGCGTTGGAAAGCAGGTTGGTCAATACCTGCTTGATGAGAGCCCTGTCCGCGTAGCCCGGCGGGATACTGTTTACTGTAAACGTAATGTTCCTCTCCGAGTCGCTCGCTTGCACTTCTTTCCATGCATCTCTCAGAAGGATATCCATTTCCACCTGCGTGAGGGATATATGTTTCCTCCCCAGGCGGGAGAAGGTTAATAGGTCGTCGATGAGCTGGCCCATCATGTGCGTGCTTGATCTGATCACGTTAAATTTATCGAGGGTGTCTTGGTCAAACTTATCTCCCTGTTTCTTGAGGATCAGGCGCGCATACCCGTCGATGGCGCGGAGAGGTGCACGAAGGTCGTGGGAGACAGAATAGCTAAAGCTTTCGAGTTCCTGGTTGACGGCTTCCAGTTCTAAAGTGCGGTGTTTAAGATCTTCCTCCATCTTCTTGCGCTCGGCGCGGAACCTGGTCACTATTATTCCATAGGCAAGATCGTCGGCTAATTCAGTAAGTAATTTTACCTCATCTTCTGAGAATGGATCAGATTCTCTTGAATAAATGTTTACCGCGCCGAAGGCCTTGCCGCCAGCCATCAGAGGCAAAACTATTGAAGATGCATAACCCCGCTCTGTAGCCTCTTCACGCCATGGCTTGAACAGTGGGTCTGTCAGCATATTTGTGCAAGCGCTCGGCTTCCCTGTACGGATAGCCGTACCCGTGGGGCCGCGGCCACGTTTTGTATCCGCCCAGGTAATTTCTAATGTTTCGACATACCATTCTTCAAAGCCGGCATATGCCACAGGCCGGACGGTCTTGGCTTCATTATCCTCGGCATAGCCGATCCATACCATGGCATGACCGCAGTCTTCCACGATGATCCTGCATACTTCATGCAATAATTCCGTTTCATTTGTGCTGCGCATCATAGCCTGACTGCTGTCGCTGATAGCCTTGAGTATCCGGTTGAGTCTTTTAAGCTCCTCTTCCGCCAGCTTGCGCTCAGTAATATCTATTCCGTAGATACGGATGCGCGGGGTCTCTTCCACTAAATGCAACGTTTGCTGGCACCAACGCGCGCCGACTCTTACTTCTCTGACAATTACTTTCGTCCCGCCTTCACGTAATTTGCGCACTAACGACTCCCAATCTACCAGCCACGGATGCCCTGTTCCGCGTTGCCTGATATTCGGGAATAATCGCTCGGCAGCGGGGTTAAGGTAATGGATCTGCCCCGCAAAGTCCAGTTCGGCGATTGGATTGGGGTTTAGCTGGGGAAATGTGGCCAGACGCGCCGCTTCCGCTTCAACGCGAGATATATCAGTGCCGCTCTCCACTGACTTAGGCGTGTCTTTTTTCACCCGTATGCGCGGGCCAGCATTCTTTTTCGATTTGGGATTGGTTTTCTTAATAGCGTGCCTCTTTCTCCGTAGAGACCTGAGAGATAAGCAGCCATCTTGATTTCAATGAGTATGTTCTCATTCTGATATCAGGTGGGGTGCAGAGACTGCTTAGCAGAAAGTTTTACATGTTGCAATATATTTTCTTATTCATAACAGTCAATGAGGATTACCGTTTGAAAGAAAGTATGCCAGTCAAAATTGCCTGACACTTGAGGAAGTTGTCAATATTTTATCAACCGAAGAAAAGACCTGACCAGCCATTGCACATTTCAAGTGACTATCAATAAACCCATCCGATGATTCGGGTTACTGCTTTGTGAGATGCTCAGTCCATCAGGAATGCCAAATCCGTTTGTGAAGAAGAGAAGGTTTCTCGTTACGCCGGTACATTACTCTTTTCTGTCTTCGCAGCAATGTCTTCAAATTGACTGATCTGAACAGACCCATCAGGAAATTTGGCGATGATCTCCAGGTCGCCTCCCATGGCCTTGATAAAATTTCTTAATGTGCTGATATACATGTCTGTCCGCTTTTCAAGCTTTGATACTGCAGCCTGCCTGACAGACAATGTTTGTGCAAGTTGTTCCTGGCTCAAATTCCTGGCATGACGCAATTCCTGCAAAGGCATTGCATCAAGTAAGGCCTTTGTCTTCTTCGCTGCTTCTTTTCGTGCTGCGGGTTTCATTTTTCCTCTCAGCATAGAGTAAGGCTTGCTCATAATGCGCCCCCTTGTTCATCTTTTAAAGACTTCAAATGTTCCTCATAGATTCTTTCAGCCACAGACACGTATTTTTCATACCAACGCGTACCACCTGTCTTTCTGCCGCCAATAAGTAGAATTGCCGCTCTGCGAGGATCGAAGGCATAAAGGACTCTATACGGTTTACCTTTATGCTGAATCCGTAACTCCCTTATTGATCCGTACTTGGTTCCTTTGACATCTGAACTATAAGGGTACGGCAGATGAGGCCCCTTTTCTTCCAATAAACCGACAACCGCATCAATATCGATCTGTTCTTCCTCGGTCAGACCAATCCACCATGCTTCAAATTCATCAGTATATTCAACTTCCCATGCCATGGAAGGAATATAACCTCCAAGGAATATCAAGTCAACAGTTTTTTGCATCGCTGAATACCGTTTGAACTATTCAGATTTTTCTGAATAAATGGTTGATATTATCAGGATGAAACTCGCAGTTTCTGATGATAAGATAACGCATTAGGGGTGATCTGGACATGATTTATGAACCCCAAAGACCTCCATGTTCCAATTGGTTATGTTGAATGATCCTATTTTTCGTGAAGGATGTCCATCCATCGGATCGCTTCGGAATCGGTGATCTTCCCGAGGTAGACCTGCGTTGTCTTTAAATCCTGGTGCCTCAAGATTACCTTCGATACTACTTCCAGGGGAACACCGTTTCTGCTGGCATAAGTGGCTGAGTATCTCCGGAGATCATGGGGTGACACATGGACATTCAACTTGGCTCCCAGCCCTCTGACAAGGGATCTTGCTGTCGAATAGCAGATGGCGAATATCCGATCCTCTCCTTGAAGGGCCTTCTCCTTGACGTATTCCGCCAGCTTCCTCGAAACGTTCTCCGGCATGTAGGCCATTTCTACCTCCTTGCCTGATTTGGGTTCTCTAAGGGTGATGGTTCTGTCAGAGACATCCGACACCTTGATCTTCAGCAATTCACCGATTCTCAATCCACATCGCGCCTGAAGTTCCAGTAGCAACCGGTCACGCTGCCTTTTCGCGTTGTAGATCATTTCTTCCACCGTTTCCCTGTCGAGGATCTTGCGTGGCAACTGTTTCGGTGCCCTGAAGGCCTTGCTGAGCAGCGTCGTGTTGCAGGGATTCCTCATATTCAGTGAGCAGCGGTCGATGATGAAGTTATAAAAGGATTTTATCTGGGCATACCGGAGCCTCCGTGTGGATTTAGACAGCTTCTGCGTCACACTTTCCAGAAAATGGAAGATCTCATCGGGACTGATATCCTCCAGTAGTCTCTCTCCATGAATCGCATTGAACCTGTCAAGCAGAAGGCTGTAGCTGTCAATGGTTCTCTCTTTGTGGTTTGCTTGAAGATAATATTTGAACAGGGTTATCGCTTCTTGTGTCGTCATGACGCACCTCCATATTCTTTGTCTGTGAGGTCTTCGGGGTTCCGGAGAGAATAGAATCTTCTACAGGCTAAAGATATGGAGAATAATGGGCGCTGGCAATTTTGTCTTTATTGAAGGGATGCAGCTGTCACCTACAACTGTTGGAGACCAAGGTGCGATAAAATATAACAATTACTGGTTGAAAACTGCTAATACAAAAATCAGCCGCAAATGTATCGAGTCGTCTGCATTAAGGGTTAGACGGTGGATTATGCATTTCATTCTGTCCATTCTCTGGTGATACTGTACCTCCCAACGTCTTCCACAAAGGCGACTGCTACTGCTTTAACATCTTCAGATACTTATTCCACTGTTCGTTGATTCTTACACAGTTGTCTTCCCAATATTTGGGACCTTGTTCGTTGATTTTCTGTTTGGCGAGATCCCATCCTTTTTGTACGTTGGCATAATTCTCTTTTTCCTCATTTGGTGCTGCTTGTTTAGAAGTCTTTATGAACTGTCTGGCTAAGTCTTCAGCCTTTTGAGACCCTGGAGAAATATATCCTCTAGCGACGCATTGGTCATACTGAATCGCCGAGGCACCCAATAACAATCCAAATTGCATTGCCTCAGCCTGTTGTCTCTCCGTCTGGCTCGATTGTGCGTGCCCAACAACGGGCTGAAAAAGCACAAACGCCATCGCAACACAGTAAAACAACCGAACAGGATTCACATTAATGGTCACAGTTTGCTCCCAGTTTCTTTTCTTTAGTCTGGTCCACATAGAGTTGAGCCAGCGACCTGCTTTATCGCCGATTAGCTCCAACGTCTGGTTAGGGCTAAAATAAGACTCATTGCTTAATCGGTTCTTCAAGTGACTTTAGCAACTTTAGATGATCGTTTTCCCACACATAATAATATTCACCACCGCCTTGTTCGTTCCGCGCACCCCTAGCAATAAGGAGCTTACTGTCAAGACGGTAATGGAGTCCAACTAATCCATATCCCGGTACTCCTTCCTTGTAGTGACATGATAGGCCAAACGGACGTTTATACACCTTACCTGTTCGAGCATTTATAATGAAGAAACCCTGACAGCAGGCGCCACAGCCATGTTTAACAATAGTGTATTCCCCCGCAAAGTCAGGACCGGATACCGCTTGTCGTCGAATCGCTGTTCTGTACATTCTTGCATCGGGATCCTCCAATCGCGGCACGGCAGGTTTACCTTTGAAAATGTTCTTTACCGGGTATTGTTCGTATCTAAGTGCCATTAGAGGCTAGTCGCTGCCAGCCATACAAGGAATGCATAATCCTAAGAACGTAGCTACAACAAGTGCTAAATAGAATGATTTGACCATAGTATTTATTACCCCAGCAATGTTTATACAGTCTGTATAAAATCGCAAATGCGGTGTTATTTTTTAATATATGTCCCGGTAAATTGAACATTCATTCCGAAGAATCCAGCCCAGTTCTTTTCTTTTGCGACCAATCCTCTTTTATTGAATGCAATATTCAGTATGTAGTATTCTTTTTTGCCGTTCGTCGTTCCTTTATAGCGAGTGTAATGAATCCTACCTTTATTAATTTTTGATGTAAAATCTAATTCACCAATATTCGGCGCATTAGTGCTTTTAGTGCCCCATAACGCAAAGCCTTTAATATGATACTTTCCATTATTAATTTTATTAATAACAATATCGGCGCTCTCATTATCCGTTTCTCTAGTGTATTTTCCTGTATAATCATTTGCCATTGCCACGCGATCAATGAGACCTTCCATCGAAAAATAACAAATAAATAGCAACCCCAATAATATTGATTTTTCAAAATGCCGTCGCACTTATTTCTCCTTTTAAATACCGCCCGCCTAATTTATATATGCTGTTCTTTTTCCCCGATAATTTGGATATCATTATAGCACACGTTATTTTTTCTCAAAAGAAAACAATGATTATCAGTTGAAACAGAGTATGTCTTGGAAAACCGTCTGATGCTACATAACAGGAAGTTCTACTCACCCACCCCATCTATCATAGCTGAAATTGCTCCCATAATGATTACAACCGGTTATCAGCATGCACCCAGGATCATTGTATTTACATTGAACCACGAAAATCAGCCACAATACACACTACATTTTGCTTGGGTTAAATAGGGACAGCACGCGATTCTTCGGCCTTATTAGGCCTGCCACGGGGCAGCGCTAGTCATGACTCATCTTCTTTTTGTATCAGTTTTGTCGGAAAGAAGTTGCTGTCAAGGTCTTCAATTTTTGTTCGCGCGATCTCGGATAATATCTCCTTGAATTTTTTCACGTCTCTCGGTGCTGCCAACATTCCGTCAAAAAAAACATCCTTGAAACTACGCAAAAAAAGCGGGCGGCTTTCGTCAAAAATTGCGATTATTTCCATGAACCAGGTCGCTGTATTATTATACTTTGCCCTACCTAAAATGACCTTGTTCTCTCTTCCCCACCTGTAACGTTTGATCACCTGGTCCTTATATAGATATACCCCCTCCATACCCAACATGTCGTAGATAACCCATAAGCAGCCTATAACCATCATGAAAGCTACGATCCGCCCAAGTTGGTGAGCCAGGTCTGAGGGGTATTTAAAAATGCCGATAGCAAAGGTGACATAAAATGATGACAAGCCTATAGGGATAATAGGTATAAAGAGACGCCAAACGATACGCCAGGGAACATATCTCAGTACAAATAAGGGCTTCTCAAATGGGTTCGTCTTTTGAACATCTTTAGTATCCATACAATCAACTCCCTCACTCTGACGGAAAACGAATGTCTATTTTTCTATGAATGAAAAAGCTCTTTCCTTCAGAATCTCTAATACCTTTGGACCATCTTCAGGGTTTTCCCATGTTCGCGTTAAACCTGCTTTCATGCCTGCAATCTTTGGATCATCGAAAATGGTTGCAAAAAACAGACTATTCCAATACTCCTCCTTAAAGCGCAGCAGGGGGTGTGACCAACTGGGGAGACTCTGCGCAGTCATCAGTATCCGCCCACTTCGCCGGATAACATGCATGCGATTATATGGAATCATTAATTTTCTTTTTATCCAATAAGTGCGTAGCTCCGCCCTGTCGCTATAAAAATAATAAGTTCCCGCTTTGCCCAGTGTTAGTACCAAAAAAACTGGTGCAAATAGAAGGACGATCCAAGCTAAGTAAAACATTAAAATGTTCCTAACATTACTTACCGTACTAGCTGGCCAAACTGAGTTATAGTCTCCCGTCGTCAAGACTGGCAGAATTATGCCAAATATAGACCACGGAATAATTAATACTAATATCCAAATACCGATTGACATCGCTTTCCGATTTCCTATCAGAATCACGAGGGGAGTTTCTTGTACCGAAGCCGGTTGATTCATTCTTATAACCTCTTCTGCTTACTAGAGCAAAGTGAATGCCATAATAATTATTTCTCATAATCCTTAACAAGCAAAAACCCCGCACTCTTCTGAGAAACGGGGTTTCGGTAATCAGTCCATATGACCCTCACGCAATGTTAAAGGGTTTATGACTCTTAATCTCTGATGTTACATATTACGCCTTTGATTATCATGATTACAATTTGAAAGCTACAATGAAAATCAAAGATGGCAGTTTGTTGACTTCAGGAAGTTCTACTCACCATCCCCATCTACCACAACTCAAATTGTTCCTCTAAAGATTACAACCGGTTATCAATATCCATTCAGCATCATTGTATTTACATTGAACCACTAAAATCAGCCATTTATATAATGTCAAGTTTACTTGAAAGTTCAAACTTTTTTCTTGACTCAGCCTGAATTAAAATCTATTTTTAAAATAATATTGAGTAGCTGACTCGCATATACAGTTTCCTGCCCTGCCTATTATGAAATGAGATGATTCATGAAATCTCATCTTTTAATTCAAGACTGCCACAGTCCGTGATAAAAGCGGATTCAATGCTAATTCGTTGCAGACGGCACAAGACCAATCACAAAAAAAGTTTTTGAAAGGAAGAGACATGTCCCCAAAAAGCATTTTCAGGATTCTATTTCCATTCTTAGTATTCACATTGTTAATAGGGTGTGCCACAACACAGAAGCCGAGTCCTGTCATTAAGGCTGGTGACCTAAGCATGAAGCCGAAATCAGGGCAGTACATTCAGAACGCAAATAATTTCGAGATTATTTTCGACAAGACCGGATCGATGGAGTTTAACTATGGCGGGGTGCAGAAGTTTTTAATTGAAAAGTCGCTCGTCAGCAAATTTAACAGTTACATTCCAGATTTGAGCCTCAACGGCGGACTGAGGACATTAGGTCAGAATTATTCGGATTTTAACGTCACAAAATTAGAATATGGAATGACAAAGTACGACCCGGATAGTCTTGAAGGGGTTATACAGAGATTGAAAACCCCGTTTGGGAACAGCCCGCTTGAGGTGGTAATCTTGGCGGCAGGCAACGACCTGAAAGGTCTACAGGGCAAAAGTGCGCTTGTAATATTCACGGATGGAGTAGATATGGGCGACGCGCCGGTGAAGGCAGCAGCGAACATTAAGAGCCAGTATGGTGATAATCTATGCATCTACACCGTCCAGATAGGAGATGACGAACAAGGAGCCAAAACCCTCGACAAGATCGTAAAGGCAGGACAATGCGGAGTCTCTGTAAAGGGTGACGACCTTGCAAACGATTCAGCAATGTCCAATTTTGTGGAAAGAATATTCCTGACCCAGAAGCCAGCCGAGGTGCCGGCACCGCCGCCACCACCACCACCGCTGCCAGTAGAGGAGATGAAGAAAGCACCTGAGGTTGAGCAGAAGATACTTGAAAAGGGTCGAGCCACACTGGATATCAAGTTCGATTTTGGCAAAGCAGTTGTAAAGCAAAAATATTATAAAGACATTCAGAGTGTTGCCGAGGTTATGAAGAAATATCCAGATCTGAAGATTGTTATTGAAGGGCATACAGACAATGTTGGGGGAAATAAACACAATCTTAATCTTTCCCAGAAGCGTGCCGAAGCAATAAAAAATATCATGGTAACTAAATTCAACATTGAACCATCCCGGCTAACTGCAAAGGGTTTTGGATCTTCAAAACCTATTGCGAGCAATTCAACCAAGGAAGGAAGACAGAAAAACAGGAGGGTTGAAGCCGCTGTAGAATATACTATCGAGAGATAATGTCTATTCTTGGATCGTTTAACATAGAAGGCCTCTCAATATCTGTAAAATCTAAGTGAGAGGCCTTCTATTTTTGAAAGATATCTCGTTCATAAAGGCCCCTGGAGATTATTTCTCCTAATGGCTAAGAAAGGAGAATATGGCATGTTTAAAGAATTCAAAGAGTTTGCAATGCGTGGTAATGTGGTCGATATGGCCGTCGGCATTATCATCGGCGCTGCTTTTGGAACAATAGTAAAATCTCTGGTTGATGATATTATCATGCCGCCCATAGGACTTCTCCTCGGCAGGGTTGATTTCTCTAACATCTTCATGGTCATAAAATCAGGGAAGATAGCAGGCCCCTATGCTACTCTCTCTGACGCAAAGGCTGCCGGCGCAGTTACCATGAATCTCGGTGTGTTCTGCAATACAGTCATAAGCTTTCTCATTATTGCATTTGCCGTATTTCTTATCATCAAGCAGATCAACGCATTGAAAAGAAAAGAGGCAACGAAACCGGCCATACCTACTACCAAGGAATGTCTCTATTGTTTATCGACCATTTCCATAAAAGCTTCCCGCTGTCCCCATTGTACGTCTGAATTGAAGGCTTAATAAATCAGTTTATTTATCTGTCAAAACCACTGACATTGTCAGTGGTGGGGTGTGGGGGCGGAGGCCCCACACCTTAAGTGAACCAACAATGTTGGTGAACAATATTTTAGAATAGCCGTTTCAACCCTTATCAGGCAAGGCGAAGGACATTGTCCGTAGGCTTGCCGCATTTTGAAGGCCACCGACAAGGTCGGTGGTAGTTTACTCGGGAGACATTAATCTTTTATTTTTTAAAGAATAAACTCGCAAACTTGGGATCGGCAAGATGAATAGGCTTTTCCGGTGGTGTACCAAATAACTTAATATAGTCGTCTCTTCGTATCTGATCAGCAATCCGTAATAACTGAGCGTCATGTAATTTGTTTACCGCATCTGCAAATTCCTCAGGGGTGATTTTCCCCCTCTCCATTTCATTATAAAGCTCCCTTCGTTTCTTATCGGTTTCCTCTCTGATATTACTCAAAAAGTCTCTCTTCTTTTGGGGTAAACAGGTGGTCTGGTTTCTTAGGACAGGGGACAGGGATTTATAAGTGGGAAACTGCTCCGGGTTGATGTTCATGCTGCAGCCTGTTTCTGCAGTTGGGTGCTGAAGTAAACCATAGCCGGGGTCTTCCTGTCAAAGTTTTGATGCCATCTTTTTTCGTTATAGAATGTGAAATAGGTGGCAAGTCCTTTTTGAACCTCCACGATTGAATCATACGCTTTCAGATAAATATCCTCATACTCGACGCTTTTCCACAGCCGTTCGATAAAAATGTTGTCCATCCACCGGCCCCTCCCGTCCATACTGATTGAAATGCTATTTGAACGGAGGATATCCGTGAATGCTTCCACGGTGAACTGGCTGCCCTGGTCCGTGTTGAATATCTCCGGGCAACCGTATCTGGTGATAGCCTCTTCCAGGGCGTCCACACAAAATGTGCTGTCCAGTGTGTTGGACAGCCGCCAGGAAAGCACCATCCGGCTCGCCAAGTCCATAACCGCTACAAGATAACAGAATCCCTTTGCCATGGGAATATAAGTTATGTCGGCGGCCCACACATGGTTTTCCCGCGTGATCTCAATGCCGCGGAGAAGGTAGGGATACTTCACATGCCCAGGATGCGATGCCGAGAGTTTCGGTTTGACGTACAGCGCCTCGATGCCCATCCTACGCATCAGCCGTCGCACCCTGTCACGACCAACTTCATAGCCCCTTGCCCACAGCTCGTCGCGAATCTTCCGGCTTCCGTAAAACGGATACGCTAAATGGATCTCGTCGATCTGGCGCATAAGCTCTATGTCTTTAGCGCTCAGAGGCACCGGAGTGTAGTAGACGCCAGATCTGCTCAAATCCAGAAGATCGCATTGCCGTGTCACAGGAAGTTTATCTCCCTTGTCGATCATCGCTTTGCGCTCGCATCGTCGATGCGACCGAGCGCGACGGATAAAAAATCGTTCTCCATCGATAACTGCCCGATCTTGGCGTGAAGATCCTTGACACTCGGCACTTGTTCGGGCTTCCTGTCCTTGCTGAAAATCTCCGGGGCATGTTTAAGAAGCTGCTTCTTCCACTCCGTGATCTGGTTCGGATGTACCTGGTACCGCTGGGATAGCTCAATGAGCGTCTCCTCGCCCTTCAGGGCCTCCAACGCCACCTTCGCCTTGAACGCCGGTGCATGATTCCTTCTCGGTCTTTTGCTCATAACCACTCCTCCTTGGGTCCATTATAGAGCAACTTTACCACTTATGCACCTGTCCAGTTTTTCCAGACCAGCTATGTTATCATTTACCCGACTTCCAGGTTATATAGTTTACATCTACAGCACCAATCATAACTCAGTCCGTTTCAGTTCCATAACAACCCTACCATTACATTGTTAGAGAACGAACCGGGTTCGTTTTTTCATACAATGAAAGGAGAGTATCTATTTATATGATATTGTCAATTGATTGCTGCACGAATAATTGGTATATAAATTAAAAAGATGATTACTCTATTCTTCGATGCAGTTTTGAAACACCTTCTTACTAAAGGATGATGTCAGTGATTGATATACTCAGGGATTTATATTTCCAATACTATAATCAATTTATGACATGGTATGGTGCAGCGGATGCGCTCACACAAATTGCGGTAATTGTAATTTCAGGCCTTGCTGTTCTCGTCCTATTAGGAATAATTGTCTTATCAAGATTCACGAAACAATAATGGAGTTATTGAAGTCACAGAACATGAGGCGGGTAAGTCTTAATTTTTCATGTAAACCATTTGAACATTGCTCTTAAAAATATTCAACCTTTTTGCCTATCGTGATACGAAGGCTTATAGATGAAACTCATCGAAGACGAATTGAAAAACGCCATTATGAAAGAGTCTCAAAAGAGTATGAAAAAGAAGAAGCGCCAATCAGTCCACATGCCTCCTCATACAGCAGAACCGCCGCTTCAGGCAGCCTGATCACATCAAATAGTAAATTTCATATTATCAACGCGGGAGCCGCAGATAAATATAATGCGTCAGCATTGTGTCAGGCGGTGAAAGGCGCATCTCCCGATTTAAGATTTTATAAGGAAAGGGAGGGCTAACATATGTCAACAATGACATCACTGAAAAAAGTCATGGATCAAGTTCACATGATGTCTCAGAACCACACAGACGAATTGATCCCGGTTAAAGACATCTCATTTGATAATCTGGAGACAGTTTCCGTCTCTGGAGATTACCATACTCTAAGACCAATAGCGCAGCAGTCCATTGCCAATCGTCTCGGAATACCAATTCAATATCTGAGAAAATGCCCGCCGGAGATCCAGAAGCTTAATATGAATTACTGGATTGAAAAGGAAAGGAACGAAGAACTGTTTTTCAGATTTGATGGAGATGATGTGCGAGCAATATTTACCCCGAGATATATACCCACGGATAACCTGAAGGTTTTGGAGAAATTGAATACTCTTGGGTATGATCCTGAAACGAAGATACAGAGTTCACTTGATGATAACTTTATGATAGTTAATATCCCGGATGGGCGGCAGACCTATTCAATTAACGGTGACAAGATGACGCCAGGAATTTCTGTATCAAACTCGGAGGTAGGGCTTGCGTCCCTCTCCATATCTGCATTTGTCCTCAGGTTAAAATGTACAAATGGCATGATCTCAAAGACAGCAGTTTCTGCTTCCTATCGTCATGTATCCGCTAAGATACTGAAAGACTTTCCAGAGGTCCTCAACAATGTTTCTCTTGAACTGGGGAAGCAGAAAGATCAATTCAGATTATCTCTGGTGGTATCGGGAGAAACCGGTCTACTCGAATCAAATGGTGTCCGATAAATGCAATGCATTTTACCATTTCTTATTAAATACTCTTATCTCGGGATCTTTGCTGCATTGGGACTCGGCATTCTGGGTTTACCCATACCTGATGAGACACTAATGGCATTAGCCGGATTTTTGGCTTTTAAGGGAACCCTCAGTTATCCGCAAGCTGTATTGGCGGCATTTGCAGGGACGATAAGCGGTATTTCAATTGGATATCTTCTGGGAAGGGGCTTTGGGCATCCTTTCTTAGAGAAATATTCAGCCAAATTGAGAATTAATCGTAAACACCTTCACAAAACCGAAGAATGGTACAGCAAGTATGGAAAGTTTGCCATATTCATCGGTTATTTTATTCCCGGGGTTCGACATTTAACGGCAGTATTTGCAGGAATTGCTGTAATGCCTTACAAGGTATTCGCCATATACGCCTTTGCCGGGGGTTTTTTATGGACCGTGACATTTGTGACGATGGGGTATTATCTGGGTGATAAATGGAAACTTGTTTATACTTATTCATACCGTTATATCCTACCCTTTGCCATCGTAGCCATGGTGATTTTTTTATTGATAAATTTTCTGAGAACAAACGGTCGTAAACAGAATATGGCTCTCACAAATAAAGAGATGTAATCACACTTTAGATTTTTTCCAGTGAAAATTTTACATGCCATGCCACACCTACGAAGGCACTTATCGAAACACTCAAGAACATATATCGTCTCCATAGTCGGTTTAATTGCGGGAATGATATTTTCTTTTGCCAATATCGACGCCATTGCAAATCTTTTCGGTATGATTTCAATAGAAAATTTATACAGACTATGCGTGTTACTGTTGTTAGTAGTATTCGTAACCATCGCATGGATTGTCCTCCTGAAGGATGATATTAAGCGGCATAAAAAATATCTGAAACAATATACTCCTCCAAACTTCGACATTGACAGCAACGAAGAATACGATGAGGCGTGGGATGAGGCGACGAGAGACGATAAAAAGTAATAGGGAAGGTACAACAAAAGCATACAGCCGACACGGGGCAAGCTTGTTTCATTTTTTAGTCATGCTGGTTGCCCCATGAGCTGACCTGCCCCCCTAATCGTTATTAAAGGCCATAATTGCGAGCACGAAGACTGATATTGAAGGAGGGAGAAAATGATTACGGGCAGACGCAATGAACTTGTATTGTTCGTCATACTGACTCTTATATGTATTTGCTTCATTCCCAAGATAGTAGATGCACAGGTAATCAAAACCTCTGTTGCCGAGATTGTTAGTAATCCAGATCAGTATGATGGGAAAATGGTTCATGTGGAAGGGCGGATCCAATCGCTGAAATTTAATACTTCTAAGAAAGGCAACCCATACACTACCTTTATGATAATCGATTCTTCAAACAATGCTTTGAATGTTTTTGCTTCTGGGACGCTCTCCATATATAGAGGTGATTCGGTGACGGTCACAGGCCGATATCAAAAGGTCAAACATGTTCCTCAAAAATACACTTTCTACAATGAAATAGAAACTACAGAAGATGGTGTGAGAAAAAAGGAGAAATATTGATCTTCAATTTTCATCGTAGATTTCAAATTTGAATCGTGATAATCAAAACACATATATAAACTAATAGACTAATAGACTAAGATTCATAAACCCTTCAACCTTTGTGCGAGGGTGACAGTATGGAGTGATTATCGAAACCCCGTGTCTCAAGACAGAGAGCGGGGGTTTTTGTTTCTATTTAAGAGTTGTTTTCAGACAGTTATAAGGAGGAGGTATGAATAGCAGAAGGAACTCGGTAGTCTTGACTTCATCAAAGATTGGATCGTTGGAAATCAAAAATCGTTTAGTCCGTTCATTCTTCTCAAGAATGAAAACTTTATTGGTTATTCTTTGCCTCTTAGCAATCCCCCAAATTGGTTTTAGCGATGATGTTGTTTATCGTATTAGTCCTGATTCCACGCCAAAGATGACTGTACAGGAAGCAAGGGATGCAGTCGCTCTTGCCCTGAGCCGCAGAGCTGCTGGATTGGAAACAATCGAACGTGTGTACCTTGATGGAGATGACTTTGTCGCCTTCGTTTTACTTCGGGGGCGGGATGCGCCCGGCAAAATCATGACGAGCTATGACCAAATAGGTCAGGAAATAATAAAAGAGGGCAACCTCTACAAAATACCTGTAAAGTTGGGTTCATCCGATTTCGGCTTTAGTACTAACGGAGATGGTGATTATATTATGAGCTATTATGTATTTCGATGGGAGTCGGAAAAAGATGCCAAGCTATTCCTGGATGCAGTATACGTACTACGACAAAATAAATATGGAGAAAAAAAACAATAGTGAGTGCTCGAAAACCAAGGGCAAGACCTTCAAAGGAAAAAAGATTAGTCCATAGGCATGATTGATAATCTTTATTTCTCATTGAATCGACATTGAAATATTTGGTAGATGAACTCAATAATCATGACTCGATATGACAATATCTGTAAAGTCAAGTATGGTTCAGGTCGCATAAAAACATAAACAAATGACAACTAGCCAACGCCCACCGCTTACACAGAGACTCCGAGAAGCCATTAATATAGCCTGCAGACTTCATCTGAATCAGGTCAGAAAAGCAGATGAAGGCCTGCCCTATATAAGTCATCCTTTTTCAGTCGCTTGGATTCTGAGTTCTTATACTGATGATGAAGATACAGTTATAGCCGGATTGCTTCATGACATCCTGGAAGATGTTCCAGGTTATTATTATAGTGACCTTCAAAAGGATTTTGGTACTGAGGTTGCGAATATTGTCAGAGAGATGAGCGAAGATAAAGATCCCAATGTGGCAAGTGATGACGCGGCGACATGGGTGTATAGGAAAGAAAAGTATCTGGAGGGCTTGCAACGTCACAGCGAGAAGGCGTTGATGGTTTGTGCGGCAGATAAAATACATAACCTTCAGGCCATGATCGAGTCCCACAAAAAACAGGGTGATTCACTATGGGACAAATTCAATGCTCCTGCTGACAGAAAAATCTGGTTTTATGGAGAAATATTGAAAATTCTCCAGCGAAGATTGAGCAACGATATTGTCAGGGATTATGAAAAGGAATTGCAAAGGATCAGAGCCTGCCTTAATCAGTGAGGAACGGGAGATCTCTGGTAGAGGGAAATGACCATCGGACTAAAACTCCGCTGCGGGTGTGATAAAATTGTGATAGAAGCCAGGAAATGGAAGGGGAACATATAGAATTAGGTGGAATAGATAGAATTGCTTTTTTTATTACTTTTAGATACTTGCGGGAAACCAGACTTTAGATCAAGGGGTTATAATTTAGTATTTTTTGGGTTGCTTGGAACTTTTAATCCGTTGGTCGTGGGTTCAAGTCCCATACGGCCCACCAGATAAACAAAAGACCTCTCCAGATTGAATTATCCCCCGAATCTTATTCGCCTCTCTGATGTTCCTCTTTAATAGCTGCCGTAAATTTGCATTGTTGCGGCTTTCTCAAAAACTTGCTTTGAAAAACTCGTATTGAAAAAGAGAACGCGTATTGATATGTATACGCTCCCGTATGGGGTATTGCGCCATCGCTCGTTTCCAGCGGAAAGATTAAGAGGATTCAGTATCAATATGCCACGTATAGTACTAAAAGAGTGCCCCAAGGTTTACATCCTGGAGACGCACCGTTCAAAGACACCGGACTCCACGCTTCAATTCATCCAAAGCATCAAAGAGCTGGTCAGCATGATTGGCTTCTGCGAAGCATCGGACCTCGACAGAATCGGGATTCCGGTCTTTATCTGCCATCGCATAAGGCCGGACAGTTCGAAAACGAGCCACACAGGCAAGGGAGTATCGCAAATTCAGGCCCAGGTGTCGCTGACTATGGAGTCGATCGAACGCTATTCATCGGAATTCAAAGACGAGTACAAGAGCAAGCTAGTGAACGGCAGCTATAACCAGTTGAAAAAGAAGTTCAACATCCTCGATCCCCGCGAGATGATTCTTTCGAAAATCAGCGATTATGACCATGATCGGGATATTCACTGGGCATGGGGATGCGATCTGGCGCGGGATGAGGATACCCTGGTCCCTGCCTGCGCGGTTTACCATCCCTACCATCTCGACGATGCCTTTCTTATAGACACCCATACGAACGGCATTGCAGCAGGCAATACTATAGAAGAGGCCGTTGTGCACGGTCTTGCCGAGCTCATCGAGCGTGACGCGTGGAGCATCGCACGGTACGAAGGCAATTACAACGATGCCCTTTTTATCGAGGATGAACCTGCCAACCAGTTCATTATCAACATTTTTGACAAATTCGCAGACGCCGATATTGAGATCGTCGCCAAAGACATTGCCTCAGATATCGGAGTTCCGGTGATTGCCGCCTTTTCCCGTGATCTGGTTTATCCTTCAATGAAACCCGTAGACGGTTTCGGCGCCCACCTTGATCCCCGTGTCGCCATGATTAGATCCCTTCTCGAGATCGTGACCACCAGAGCTTTGTTCATTCAGAAGTTCGGTATCGAAGGTATGTGCGAACCCGTGACGGCCTATCTTGGTGAGCAGGAAAGAACCGATGATCCACGGTTCTATGCATACAATTACAAGGGCCTTCGGGATATTGAAGTGAGCTACGGCAAAGATATCCTCCAGGACGTCAGGACGATAATCGGGAAGCTGCAGGCAAGGGGTTTGGAGCGTGTGATAGCAGTAGATCTGACAAGGCCGGACACAGGCATCCCAACTGTCCGTATGATCGTTCCCGGGCTTGAGGCATACTGCTTTGACAAGATGAGAATAGGTGCGCGCATCCTGAAAGGTTAAATGAAAAACTAAATGAAGAAAATATCAATTCTCAAGGAGGTCGAAAAAGTCGAGATCCTGACGCTTCAGGACAACTTCATCGAGATCACAGCCTCCGACAATAGTGCGATTATTTCGCGGGCCCGCTATCTCATGGATGGGGAGATAAAGACTTCCATACGGGCAGAACATGGCTTTTCTGCCATAGTAAGAACTACAACCGCCGGTCGAACCAGAACTCTCCTCTTTGATTTCGGATTTTCCAAGGACGGCGCAGCCGCAAATGCCAAAGTACTAGGCGTTGACATGGGTGCGATAGAAGTGATGGTCCTATCCCACGGACACAGCGACCACCTCGGCGGTTTTGAAAAACTGGTTAAGATGATCGGCAGAGACGGAGTCGGGTTGGTTCTTCACCCGGCGGCTTTTAGACAAAAACGGTACCTCAAGTTTGGTGGTGACTTCAAGGCCCGGTTTCCCGAAGTAACAAGAAGGAAAATAGAAAAAACCGGTGTCCGTCTGAGGGAGACGAGGGAACCTCTCACTCTCTTAGACGGCGGTGTTTTGTATCTTGGTGAGATTTATCGTCAGACCGAATTTGAAAAAGGCATGCCCAATGCTTTCTTTACAGATAAAGACAGAGAGACATGGGATCCCATCGAGGAGGATACGGGCATCGCTATAAATCTTAAGGGAAAAGGTTTGGTTGTTCTTACGGGGTGTGCCCATGCCGGCATCGTCAATACGGTCAATCATGCGAGGATTGTAACGGGCGTTAATCCCGTCCATGTTATCATGGGCGGCTTTCACCTTGCAGGTCCCGCTTTCGAGCCTATCGTAGGAAAGACAATCGAGGAGTTGAAAAAAATAAATCCTTCTTACATCGTGCCTACGCATTGCACGGGAAGGAAATCTGTAATCGAAATCGAGAAGGCCATGCCCTCGCAATTTGTCTTGAACATGGCGGGAACAGAGCTGACCTTTTCTTCCCGAAGCTCTTAAGTGTTTCAGAAAATAACAGGTGCAATGCGCCCCCTATCTGCCGCCCGGTTGTGAAGCAATCCCATCCGAACCTTTATACCACCAGAAATCGTTGCCGCTGACAGGATCGTAATATCCATAGTCCCTATCTATTTCAATGAGAGGGGCATGATCCGTTTCATTTGCCTCATGAATCAACCTGTCCGAAGTCATGACAGACCCGATGAGGCATCCATGCTTCTTGATCACCTCGATAGCATATGATGAACACGATGGGTACATTTGGCAACGATCCCCGATCACGGGAGAAATATACTGTTGGTAAAACCTGATTGCCTGTATAAGAAAATTTCCGCAAGCTGATGCGTCTGTATCCAGCAGCGGTGTCTCTTCCCTGCTGGAAGCTGTATTATTAAAGTCCCAGGGTGCAAATGGTTTCTCGTCCATAGAGTGGCAAGGAACAGCGAGACTAATGGATACCGTGATTAAAGGCACCATGACAAGAAGTCCTATCTTAGCTCGCAATATCCCTGACTGCCCATCCATTAAACGTTCCTTCAGTGAAACAAACTTAATGCGACAATAAGAATTTATATTTTATATGAGGGAGATTGTGCAAGAGAATAATATCGACGGACAAGGGTGATCTTCTATTTTGGTCAATTCGTATGGCCTATCAATCACCAAGGCAGATACCGATTTCCCGGGCAGTGCTGATCTTGTCGCTATCTATGGGTACAGTTTTTATACGTCCTATAATATTCTCAAGAGGAACAGCCTTGATATGAGGCGGATCAAGGGCCACCATCGTCCCGAACTTCTGCTCACCGACGATGCGGACGGCTGCTGCGCCAAAACGGAGGGCTATCAGCCTGTCAAAGGTTGTCGGTGTGCCGCCGCGCTGCAGATGGCCAAGGACCAACGAACGCGTCTCTTTACCGGTCTGTTTTGCAATTTCTTTTGCCAAGTACTCCCCTACCCCGCCGAGAACTGCATGCTGGCGGCCAACTTCCCCCTTTCCTTTTTCAACAGCGTGACCGCCGACAGGCACTGCACCTTCCGCAACGACTACGATGGCGTAACGTCGGCCGCGGACTTCGCATTCCATTACATGACCGCATATTTTCTCAATATCAAACGGTATCTCCGGAATAAGAATGATATGCGCCGCACCGGATAACCCGCTGTTCAGCGCTATCCAGCCCGAATGACGGCCCATGACCTCAACGACCATGACCCGTTCATGGGACTTGGCTGTGGAATGAAGGCGATCTATGGCCTCCGTGGCAATGCTTACGGCCGTATCGAAACCGAACGTCACGACAGTGTCGCAGATATCGTTATCTATGGTCTTGGGGACTCCGACAACCGGTATGCCTTTCTTATATAAACTGTGAGCAATTCCCAGGCTGCCGTCACCGCCGACCGCTATCAGACAATCGAAACGCAGTCGGTTAAAATTCTCGACAACTTTATCGGATACATCGCGTATCTCCACTTCGCCGGCCATGTTCGTGACCGGCATCTGGAAAGGATTGCCGCGGTTTGTCGTTCCCAGAATCGTCCCGCCCGTGATGGAAATATGGCTTACTGTCTCCGGGGTTAGATGGATAATCTCATCAGTATTAAGGAGACCGGCGTAGCTGCTCTTGATGCCATATACTTCCCAGCCTCTGTTGTAGGCCGCCATGACAACGGCTTCAATGACCGCATTGAGACCCGGCGCATCGCCTCCCCCGGTATTTATGGCAATTCTCAATCTCTTTTCCATCATGCACCCCTCCCTATAGGCCTCATTGCTGACACTCTTTAAACTTAGCAAATACTGTACCATCATCTATGCGTCATAATTACGCGTAGATAGGCTGGCAGCAAGAATATCAGGCGCTAATTTGCCACCAAGAAGCATGCAATTTTTTCCGTCTTTAGACGTTGACGTTGCATTTTTAAACAATTGCTAATATAAGCGAACTACTAAGCGGAGAGCATATGGATAAGCCCATTTTGAGAAGGGACATTCAACCCGTTGCCACGACCATCAAGGGTCGGCGGATGATCGCCTTTCATGATCCTTACCATCTGACCGATCACGGCATCGCGCTTGATTTCAATACACTCCCCCTCCTGCAACTCCTCGACGGGCTTCACGATCTTATGGACATTCAGGCCGTGCTGATGAAGCAGCAGGGCGGTCGCATAGTTTATGTGTCGGAGATTAAATCATTTATCGATTCTCTTGACAGGTCATGTCTCCTGGAAAGCCCGTTCTTCCAGCAGAAGATGTGCGGACTCCGCAGCGAATTCTGCAACCGACCGACAAGAGTTCCCGTTCATGCGGGAAAGTCCTATTTGTCAGATCCGGCCGGGCTCGCACAATTTATAGAGAATGTAGAAAGCAATATCAGTCAGGAATATTTGCGGCATATCACGGATAACATTTCAGGCATCCTCGCTCCCCACATTGACATCAACATAGCCAAAGATATGTACGTAAATACTTACCGTTATCTGAAAGGCAAGAACTACGATACGGTTGTGATTTTGGGGATTAACCATCAAATGCAGGAAGGCCTTTACAGCGTCTCCGAAAAAAATTACGTAACTCCTTTCGGGGAAATTAAGACGGATAAAAGATTTATCCGAGAATTAAAGAAGGGGGTGACTGATGGAACATTCGCAACGGATGATTTCGGCCACATGACGGAACATTCCATCGAGTTTCAAACCATTTTCTTGCATTACTACCTCACAGGCCCCTTTGCCATAGTGCCTATTCTGTGCGGGAGCGTCCACGAGTTCATCCATCAAGGAAGAAATATCCTGACTGATGAGAGATTCCAAGGGATGGTATCTGTAATGAAGCAGTTACTGGAAGAAAAGAAAGGGCGCATACTTCTTGTGGCAGGAGTCGACCTTTCCCACGTGGGACGAAAATTCGGCGATCAGGCGCCAGCGGATGCCCTTCTTCCCCAGGCGACAGCCTGCGACAAACTCATGCTCTCTTTCCTTGGCCGGGGAGAGCCGGAGAATATCTTCCAGAAGGCAGCCGAAACCATGGACAGGTACCACGTTTGCGGTCTTCCTGCCATTCTGCTTTTCGCCAGCCTGCTTGCAGAAAACCGCGCAGACATCCTTCACTTTGATACCTACCACGATCGCGAGACAGAAAGCGCCGTAAACTACGCTTCATTGATTTCCACACTCGCATAAGGACATTCACCCCAATCCCCTTGATTTAAATGCAGAGCAAGTATACGAATACAATTGACATCATCAATAATTTAGAATATTTTTTGTTCCAGAAGTGACTGAAGTTGGGAGGGCTCAAGGCATGGCTTCTTACAAATTGCGCGGATTATTTCCAACGGTATATTTACTGCTGCTTAGCTTTGTATGGATTGCCGTTGCCGGCGAAGCACAGGGGCAAACACTTTACCAATATATCGATAAAGACGGCACGGTGATTATCACTGATAGCCCACCGCCCGGAGCCAATGTCAAGAAGGCACAGTCACTGCCTGATTTGCCGGAAGAGCAAAAAGCAGCGGCGGAAAGGGAAGGCAATGAAAGATTGCAGAGATATCGTGACGCCGATGCGAAAAAGAAAGAAAGGGAAGAGAATATCAGGGTCGTCAGAGAGGAATTGGAAAAGGCCAAGAGAGACGAAGAAAACTACAGGATGAATATGAATCAGTCCTCCGGTTTTGCGCAGAGGTTCCACTGGCGTACGCTGGTGGATGAACAGCTAAAACTTATCGAAGAAAAGAAGAAAAAGCTTGACGACCTCGAAAGCCGTCCCTGACTTGAAAAGAAGAGTATTTCTGCCGCTCATCAACTGGTTTTAAAACAACCAGGATACAGATGGCAACTATCAGGACTTGCGCCAAGATGAAATACAGCATGTGTGCGGCGCCGCAAAATGTTCAGCGGCGCCTACAAAGAAACAAAAGAACAAGCCCCTTAAAAACACCCCTGTAAATACTTCTTCGCTATTTCTTCGGCCAGACTGGAAGGATCTGATTCCTTCTTCAGCAGTTTTTCGACCATGCTGTCGAGTTCACCGGTTTTGACGAGCATCTCTAATACAGGTTCGAGGATGCTGAATCGCAGGGCCTCATTGAGTTCATGCAGCCTCTTGCGCCGCTGCCTGTCACCGATAAGATCACTGCTTACGAGAAACTCATAGTGTTCGTGGACCTTGGAAGATAGTGTCCCAAGGTCCTCTTCGAATTCTTCCGGCTTAAAGGAATTCCTGATTGTAACGACAGGCGGCTTCCAACCCCCGGGAGGAATCGATGACATTTCGATCATAGTCATCAATTCCCTCTGGAGTTTTTGCGCACCATCACGATCCGCCTTATTGATAACGAATATGTCGGCGATCTCCATGATGCCCGCCTTGATTGCCTGAATTTCATCACCCATACCAGGCACGAGGACAACTACTACCGTATGGGCATAGTGTATGATCTCTACCTCCTGTTGACCGGTACCCACAGTTTCTACGAATATGACGTCTTTCCCCATTGCATCCATGACATGGATGGCATCGCCAACTGCCTTGGAGAGACCGCCGAGCGAACCCCGCGTGGCGAGGCTCCGTATGAAGACGCCTGTGTCCTCCGAATGGCGCTGCATACGGATCCTATCACCGAGCGTAGCACCCCCCGTAAAGGGACTCGTCGGATCAACGGCGAGAACACCTACCGTTTTTTCCTTTTTCCGGCTTGTCTCAATGAGACCGTCAACAATAGTGCTCTTTCCGGCCCCAGGAGAACCGGTAATCCCTACTACCTGGGCCTTACCCGTATAGGGGAAAATATGTTTAATCGTTGCTTTTGCTTCGGGTATACTGTCTTCTATGTCTCGTATGAGGCGGGAGGCTGTACGGATGTCCCCTGCCTTAATCTTCTTACCTCTCTCCATTATTTTCTTTCCACCGGCTTTACATTGTTGTTAACCCAATTCACGATCGTATCCAGGGTAGTACCCGGCACGAAGATCGCCTTGATTCCCGCGTCATATAGTTTCTGAAAATCTTGTTCGGGGATGATTCCCCCGCCGATAACGGTGATATCGTCAGCACCTTTCTCCTTCAATAGATTAACCACCTGGGGAAATAAATACCGATGCGCCCCCGATAGACAGCTCAAGCCTACGAGATCCACGTCTTCCTGGATCGCCGACGCTGCAATCATCGCCGGTGTCTGATGACACCCCGTATATATTACTTCAAAGCCAGCGTCCCGGAAACACCTGGCTAAAACCCTGGCGCCCCGGTCATGACCGTCAAGTCCTGGTTTTGCTACCATAACACGAATTTTTCTCTTAGCCATTACCATCTCCTCCTTCAATCAGTCCTAATAGAGTCCCGGATCGCGATACTCGCCATAGATCTCACGATAGACGTCGCATATCTCCTGGACACTCGCCATGTTCTTCACTGCCTCGATGCAGGAAGGCATGACATTCTCACCCTTCTTGCAGGCGTTCTTAATGTCGTCAAGACTCTTCTTGACAGCCTTGTTGTCTCTTTTTCTGCGGACCGCATTCAACCGCGCGATCTGATCCTCTTCAACTTTATCATCAATCTCTAAAAGAGGGATGGGTATCTCTTCTTCTGTCACATATTTGTTGACGCCGACCATAATCTTTTCGCAGGAGTCTATCTGTCTCTGAAACTTGTAGGCTGCATCGGCTATCTCGAGCTGCGGGAACCCTTTTTCTATTGCAGCCACCATGCCGCCCATCTCATCGATCTTGTTGATGTAATCCCATGTCTGCTCTTCCATCTCGTTGGTTAATGCTTCGACGAAGTACGAGCCCGCCAGAGGATCGATCGTGTTGGCAGCGCCGGTCTCTTCCGCGATGATCTGCTGCGTACGAAGCGCAATCTGCACGGCGTGATCCGAGGGGAGGCACATCACCTCGTCGAGGGAATTGGTATGCAGTGACTGGGTTCCGCCAAGGACAGCGGCAAGGGCTTGCGTGGCCGTCCTGACGACGTTGTTGTAAGGCTGCTGCGCCGTCAGCGAACATCCGGCGGTCTGAGTATGGAAACGCATCCACCACGATCTCTGGTCCTTCGCCTTATAGCGGTCCCGCATAACTTTTGCCCAGATCCTCCGGGCTGCGCGCATCTTACAAATCTCCTCAAAGAAATCTACATGTGAATTGAAGAAAAATGAAAGCCGTGGAGCGAATTCATCGACGTTCAACCCCTTCCGGTTGATCACGTCCTCCACATACTCCATGCCGTCTCTAAGGGTAAAGGCAAGCTCCTGAACCGCCGTGGAACCGGCTTCCCTGATATGGTACCCGCTAATGCTGATGGTGTTCCATCTCGGGACATACTTCGTGCCGAACTCAACGGTGTCGCTGACGAGCCTGACGGACGGCTCCGGCGGGCACATTAAAGTCTTCTGTGCAATGAATTCCTTCAGCATGTCATTCTGAATCGTGCCGCCTATCTTGGTAAGAGGTATGCCCTTGATCTGTGCCGCTGCACAGTACATCGCCCAGAGTACAGTAGCCGGAGGATTGATGGTCATGGACGTAGTAATCTCATCCATAGGAATCCCGTCCACCAGTTGCAGAAAATCTTCAAGGGTATCTATGGCAACGCCGCACTTCCCGCACTCGCCGCGGGCCTTGGGGGAGTCCGTGTCATAGCCCATGAGAGTCGGGAAATCAAATGCTGTACTGAGGCCTGTCTGTCCTTCTTTGAGAAGCATGTGCCACCGTTTGTTGGTCTCCGCAGCGCTTCCCATGCCGGAAAACATCCTGAACGTCCAGAATCGTCCGCGATAACCCGTCGCCTGATTGCCACGCAAGTATGGAAATTGGCCTGGGTATCCGATATCACGGACAAAGTCCATGTCCTTTATGTCATCAGGACCATAAAGCCTCCTGATCTCGAGATCTGAAACTGTGGACCATCGTTCCCTCTGGTCAGGAACTTTACTGACCACCCTCCGGACTTCATCCTCCCATTTTTTCCTGAGCTCGCTTGATTGGCTCAGCACCTCTTTTGCAAAATACATATTACCCTCCTTCCAATAAATCTTACATAATTGCTATTATCGATAAGTACCTAACTATCGAATCCGCGGAATCTCTCTCCTCTACGCTGGTTTGTCAAACAGAAAAAGAATGCCCGCAAGCTCGCTGTTATCAATAAATGGACAACCGTCCAAAGTTATGCTATGCAACCTTCTTAGAAACAGCACGAAATCTGGAGGTACAGTGATGAAAATCAAGATGCCTGTAAAGTTTCACGGCAATTACCGAGTCACCATACGCCAGGGTGAATGGGAAACCAGGGAACGATGCCAGAAACTCGTCGTCCGGGAGCTGACTCCGTCTGAAAAAGAGCAGTACTACAAGCAGATGGATGAAAATGACACCCCCACTCACCAGGTGAGTTTCTTCGATTTCGGCTGCCGTCGCATTATAGAGGGCAAACTCACAGCTAACGAAGAAGACAGGGTGGCTTTCGCAGTCGAGAAAAAAGAGTACGAGTTCTCACCCTTCAGAATCGAGAAATAATTTTCACCCAGGCATCTACCGAAAAACGAAAGTCTCTTCCGTAATCTCAGCTCATCTGCTTCTTACGGAGATGAGCTGAGTCTTATGGACAGCGTTATCTCATACTCAAAAGTTTTCTCGAGATAACCACCCTCTGAATCTCGTTCGTCCCTTCATAGATCTGGCAGATCTTCGCATCCCGCATGTGTCTTTCGGCCGGATACTCTTTTGTGTAGCCGTAGCCGCCGAATATCTGTACGCATTCAACCGCGGCCTTCATCGCCACGTCGGATGCATAGCACTTGGCCATGGCCGATTCCTTCTCAAAATCGAGATGGTTGTCTTCCATCCAAGCGGCGCGGAGCAGCATCAATTCCGCTGCATCGAGTTCCATCGCCATATCGGCGAGCTTGAACTGGATCGCCTGAAACGTTGCAATGGGCTTGCCGAACTGCACCCTCTCTTTTGCATAAGCGAGGGCATCTTCGAGAGCGGCCTTTCCGATACCGCAGGCCTGAGAGCCTATGCCGATTCTCCCTGCATCCAGTCCCATCATCATCTGCTTGAACCCCTGTCCCGGCTTACCCAGGAGGTTTGCCGCCGGCACCTCAGCGTCCTCGAAGACAAGCTCAGCCGTACCGGACGCAAGGATTCCCATCTTTTCCTCGACCTTGCCTACCTTAAAGCCCGGGGTGTTTTTCATATCCACGATAAGATTAATGACCGCTTTATATCCTAACGCGGGATCGGTCGTGACTGCTAAAACGCAGTAGTGCGCCACATTACCGTTCGTTATAAATATTTTGGTCCCGTTAACTATATATTTGTCACCTTTCAATACAGCGCGACACTTCAGTGCGGCAGCATCCGACCCGGCGCTTGGCTCTGTTAACCCATAGCATCCTTCGACCTTCCCGCCTGCCACAGGAGTAAGGTATCTCTTCTTCTGTTCTTCCGTTCCAAAGGCCAATACGGGATACCCGTAAAGGGAATTGTTGACCGACACAATAACACCGCAACTGGCACATGCCTTGGAAATCGCAATCAGGCTGTGGACGTATGTCACTGTATCCATGCCCGCACCGCCATACTCCTGGGGAACTGCGATTCCCATGATACCCATTTCGCCGAGCTTACGGCAGATTTCTTCCGGATGCCTGTGGGTCTTATCCAACTCTGCAGCGATAGGTTTAATCTGCTGCTCTGCGAACTTCGTTACCATCTCCCTCACGTCACGTTGATCATCTGTTAAACCAAAATTCATGGCTCATAACCCCCCTTTTAGAATAATGTTTTATTAATGCACTTATAAAACGGCGAATCACTTTCCCATGTAAACAGGCTTTCTCTTTTCGAGGAAAGCCTTCATACCTTCTTTCTGATCATCTGTGCTGAAGCACTGGGCACAGCATTCCATTTCGAGTCTGATCCCGTTATCAAGCGCGAGATCATAACCATAGTTGATCGAATGCTTGGCCATCTTTAGGGCGAAACCAGGCATGTTGACCAGTTTCCGCGCGAATTTTTTCGTTTCCGGGAGAAGCTGATCGAGGGGAAATACCCTGTTTGCAAGACCAATGTCGAAAGCCCTTTTCGCATCAATCTGCTCCCCACCCATTATGAGTTCCTTGGCCCTTCCCATTCCTATTAACCGTGAAAGCCTCTGAGTTCCTCCCCAGCCCGGTATCAATCCGATCAGTATTTCCGGCTGGCCGAAACGGGCTGTTTCCGATGCAAATCTCATATCGCAAGACATGGAGATCTCCGTGCCGCCGCCCAGGGCGAAACCGTTCACGGCAGCAATGGAAGGCTTGGGCAGCGTTTCAATCAATCGCAACGTCTCATTACCAAGTTCCATAAAGGCAAGGGCCTCTTTTGGCCGCAGGTTCTGCATCTCTGATATATCAGCGCCTGCTACAAAGGCCTTGTCTCCTGACCCCGTGAGGATGAGAACCTTTACGGCGTCATCATTCCTACACAGTGTAGCCGCATCCATAAGCTCCTTCATGGTTTCCGTATTCATCGCATTCAACGCCTTGGGCCTGTTAAACGTTATCGTAGCGACACCATCCTCAACTGTAAACAAGAGGTTCTTGAATTCCATCCGCTGTACCCCCTTTTCCATTTCTTCTGATGCCTCGGAAAAACTTTCCGAGTGCATATTATTTATCTCGTCAACCTCTGGACATTTCATACAGAGGCTTGCAGCCACGATCTTAGGCTGCACTCCCCGCTGAAGCTATCTCTACAACTGTCGAAAGTATATTCCCGTCACGAAGAATATTTTTCGTATGCAGACATTACTTGCCGTAATCGTAGAATCCTTTTCCCGTCTTTCTTCCCATGTAGCCTGCATCCACGTATTTCTTCAGGAGCGGACAGGGACGGTACTTGGAATCGCCAAATCCTTTGTAGAGAACGTCCATTATGGCCCAGCATGTATCGAGACCAATCAGGTCAGCCAACGCGAGAGGACCCATGGGGTGATTCATGCCCAATACCATGATATCATCAATGGCCTTGGGCGTGCCCACTCCTTCCATCAGGGTATAAACGGCCTCATTGATCATGGGCATAAGTATCCTGTTCGATAGAAATCCCGGAAAGTCATTGCACTCGACAGGAACCTTCCCGAACTGCTTGGACAGGGCCTCTGTCATGTTGTACGTCTCTTGAGAGGTAGCCAAACCCCTGATGATCTCTACGAGTCTCATCACGGGAACGGGGTTCATAAAATGCATCCCGATGACTAAGGCAGGCCTCTTTGTTGCACCGGCTATCCTCGTAATGGGAATAGAGGACGTATTCGTGGCAAGGATGACCCCTGGCTTGCAGACTTCATCAAGCTTTCTGAAGACACCAAGCTTGAGATCCTCTCGCTCAGTCGCCGCCTCCACAACAAAATCGGCGTCCTTCATGTCTTCCAGCTTTGTGCTCTTCTTGATGCGGCTCATGATTTCTTTTTTCTGGTCAGCCGTCAGCTTTTCCTTGGCAACAAGGCGGTCCAGATTTTTCGAAATCGTATCGTACCCCTTGTCTACAAACTGGTCTGCAATATCATTCATGATTACATTCAGTCCCCCTGGGCTTGCAGCAACCTGAGCTATGCCGTTGCCCATCTGACCCGCTCCGATAACGCCGAATGTCTTAACTGCCATCACTACCTTCCTCCCGTTATTTTTTTGTTTTCAGAATATCAGCTTTCCATGAAGGCAACTGAGAGGTCTTTTCCCGGTACCATTTCATCGGAGATAAGCGCGACGATGTGGTCGGAAGAAAGAACTCGAGCCTCAGGGAAAGTCAATCGTTCATACTTTGATCAGCATCGCGTCACCTTGAGCATGACCCGAGCAGATTCCGCATATCCCGATCCCGCCACCTCTTCGCCGCAGTTCATAGGCAAGAGTCATGACGATCCTCGCGCCCGTCGCACCTATAGGATGGCCATATGCTATGGCGCTTCCATTCACATTGACCCTCTTATACATATCTTCCTTGCTCATGCCCAAAATGTTGCGGGCGCTGACCAAGACAACGGCAGCAAAGGCTTCATTGATTTCCAGCAGATCTATCTGATCGAGGGTCATGCCATTCTGCTCGAGAAGTTTCTTGATTGCAAGTCCCGGCACTGTCGCAATATCCTTCGGCGGCTGGGAAACCTCAGCGTAATCGAGTATGGTAAACAGGGGTTTTATGCCCAGCTTGTCTGCCATTTGCCTACTCATTAAGAGACACACGTCTCCGCCATCATTTACGCCCGGCGCATTGCCGGCTGTGACGCTTCCGGGGCCCCCGGTAACCGGGCTCTTGTGATTGAAGACCGGCGGCAGCTTGGCTAAGCCGTCCAAGGTTGTTTCCGGCCTCGGTCCTTCGTCTTTGTCAAAGATGACGACTTTTTTCCCCTGCTTCACCTCGACGGGAAATATTTCATCGTCCAATTTCCCGGTCTTCATGGCTTCAACTGCTGCAAGTTGGGAGCGAAGGGCCCATTCATCCTGGTCCTGCCGTGTAACGCCAAATTCATCTCCAACCTCAGAGCCGTGAATGGCCATATGCCGGTTATAGAATGCGTCCCAAAGCCCGTCGTATACAACCAAATCAAGCGCGGGCCTGGTCGGAAGGCCCATCCTTGCGCCCCATCTCATCTCGGGCAACGCATACGGGCCGTTGCTCATACTCTCCTGGCCGCCTGCTACACAAATCTCGGCCCGTCCCAGTTGTATCATCTGGACTGCGAGGTCGATCGGCTTAATACCTGAAGAACACACTTTATTGATTGTAATGGAGGGAATGGATTCGGGGAGACCCGCCAGGATAGTAGCCTGCCTGCTGGGGATCTGCCCGCACCCTGCAGGAACTACCTGCCCCAGGAAAACGTAATCCACGTCAGATGGTTTAACCTTTCCGTTTGTCCGTCTGATTACTTCCTTGATTGCCAAGGCACCGAGCTCAGGAGCTGTAAAATCTTTTAGCGCTCCTCCGAATCTGCCGTAAGGCGTCCGGCATGCTTCTACAACGACAACTTCTCTGACGCTCTTAAATTGATTTTTTATTTTCCGTCCCATGGTTGAGAAATCAGGTTTTCTCTGACCGAACTTTGAGATTGGCGCATGAGCATACATCTCTGCCCTGGTCTTTTCCAATTTCTGCGGCACTTTTTCCATTCCTACCCCCATTTTTTAGAGCTTTGCAAAATCGGATTTTGTCATCGGAAAAGTGAGAATATGGCATGAGCGCTATCGATGACAATTTTCAAAGCAACTGTTTAAACTAAACGGTCGAAGGTTCTCTTCCGTCACTATCTCACAAACAATATGGCTTCGGCAGTCGCAGGTCATCAATAGCGAAAACTTCCACTCGGCCTTGTAATCTGAAGATTTCAGCTAATCTTCTATGAGTCAGAAACCTAAACTGCCTATATGCAGAACCTTGAGCGTCACACGCTCAGAGGTCCGTTTATGCCGATTCTTTCAGGCTGTTTATGATGTCCCTTGCAACTATCATCCGTTGGATCTGGTTGGTGCCTTCATAGATCAATGTAATACGGACATCTCTCGCATAACGTTCAACGGGGAATTCATTGGTGTATCCATACCCCCCAAGCATCTGAATCGCGTTGAAACACGCCCTATCGGCCGCTTCGGTAGCAAAATACTTTGCCATGGACGCTTCCCTTGCAAAGGGCTTGCCCTGCTCTTTCTTGAACGCTGCATTCATGAGAAGAAGTCTTGCCGCCTCGAGCTCCGTATAGGACTCTGCAATCATCCACTGGATTGCCTGGAAATTCGTTATGGACTGATCGAATTGCTTTCTTTCTATTGCATATCGTGTGGCATAATCCATCGCCGCAAGTCCGATACCCAAACCAAGAGATCCTATGCCTATGCGTCCACCGGCGAGTTCTCCTGTGGCCGTCTTGAAGCCGCCATTCAATTTCCCCATCAGGGCTGATTTCGGTATCCGGCAGTCTTCAAAGATCAGTTCATTTGTTGAAGAAGCGTGCTGCCCCATTTTGTGCTCTAACCGTCCGATCTTAAGACCAGGCGCACCGTTTTCAACGAGAAATGTGCTTATGCCGCTGCCTTTTTTCGCCTTCTTGTCGGTCACCGCCCAAACGACAAACACGCCCGCGTATTCGGCGCTGGTAATAAACATCTTTGACCCATTGAGAACCCATTGCTCACCGTCCAGAACGGCAGACGTCTGAAGCGCCGCGGCATCGGAGCCTGCCACGGTTTCCGTCAAGCCAAAACCGCCGGCATAGTATTCACCCGAGCAAATCTTCGGGATGTACACCATCTTCTGCTCTTCAGTGCCGATAGCCTGAATTACTTCACAAACCATATTATTAACGGACATGGTCACTGCCGTAGAAGCACAAGCCCTCGCAATCTCCGTAACCGCCAGACTGAAGGACACAACACCTGCTTCAGAGCCTCCATATTCACTCTTCACATTGATGCCCATCAAACCGAGTTCGGCAAGTTTCTTCAAATTTTTTAAAAAGGTATCCCGATCACCTACCTGGTCCAGCCGCGCTGCTACAGGTTCCAGCTCTGTTTTCGCAAAGCGCCGAGCCGTGTCTTGAATAATTGTTTGCTCTTCTATCAGATCTAAATTCGTATGCCTTCCTCCCTTCTAATTATCCTGCCAGCCTGCCTGAGCGGCAGGTTGACAGGATCCACATAATCAGAGTTACTTTCTAACCAATAATTGACTTGATCACGGCGGGATATTCCGTTTTCGCCGGCAGGAAGATTAATTCCGGATCAACGAACTCTCTGAGGACAAAGAGCTCCTTGTAAGTCGGATTTGGCGTCTCACCTTTGATTTTTGAAACATTCAAGTCAAATCCACAATTCTCTTTTATCTTCTCCACGCTAATACCGGGGTGGCAGGTTTCCAGGTAGATGATTCCCTTTTCATCAAACCGGTATACGCCCATATTAGTTACCACGCCACAGGGGCCGCAATCCGCATAAGGTGTGCCTTTCCAGACCTCCTTTTTCGGCTTCCACTCCCGTGTCTTGAAATCCCAGCACCACCAACCGGGTGTTGTGGTATAATCATTCCTCTCCAGGAACCTCCTCTTTTCCTGAAGGATGATGTACGCAACTCTTTTCGACATGGTTCCTATGTCGGAATTCCCCCCAGACCCTGTGAAGCGGTGTGCTGGGGCGTAATAATCACCGATAGATGTTACATTTACGCCGCCGTATTTATCAATAGCGGCCCCACCGAGGAACCCTAAGGTCACAAAACCCTGCTGCAGATAATATCCGAAGGTATCCACCAGTCCACCAAGGGTGGAAGCCAGATTGGCGGCCCTCTGGTCAGCCACGGACATGGGCACATGCATGGTCTTCCCGTCGCATACCCCGGATTCGTATATCAACACCGCGTTGGGTGCATTCAGCATATTGGCGGCCATAATCCCCACCATGGGAAGTCCCGTACCCGCGAAGACGATATCATCGTTCAGGACCTCGTGAGCAATGGCGATAGCCATCAATTCCGGCAGGATAAATTCACCCGCTTTGGCCTTCTCATTGGGTATCTTGTCGATCAATTCCATCAACTGTTCCATTGTTTTAGCCATTTTCATTCCCCCCTTTCCTTTAATAGCCACTTCGAGCGACGGACAAAGGCATCTTCATCCTCGGCGCCGGGTTCTTTCCCCGCATCATCTTGGTGCTGTATCCGGTAGTACTGTCCGCTTTGAGGGACAACAATTTCTTTGCACCGAGCTTAACAATAAATTCCTCCCAGTTCTTCGGGCCAAAAACCCATTCATCGATCCATTTTTTCAAATCTTCCGCGTTTCTCGATGCTTTATCCATCTCCCTCATAAAGGGCGCGTCATAGTCATAATAGAAAGGGACACCGCTCGGAAAAGCTCCCCAGGGTACTTCCACAATGGCGTCAACAGTGAAGAAGGGAATCTGATTGGCTTCCGGATCCTTCCTCATCTCTCCTTCGGGAACAACCTCTTCGGCCGTGATCACTACCTTGTCGCAGGCAAAGGCTATTTCTTTATCAATCGTTCCAACGCCCCGCCACCTCGCAGTCCCTTTATCACCCACCTTAGATACATGGATGACTGCCAGTTCGGGCCTTGCAGCAGGCAGGAGGACGACCTCTCCATCGCCAAAGAAAGGCTCTTCAATCTGGATGAATTTCTTCTTTGGGATTCTCGGATTTTTACCATTTCTGAGGCCAGCTCTCCCTAGTGCATCATAGTCCGGATTATAGAGGTCTGATCCGAGCGGGGCATAATAGGGAATAAATGGCGCGCCGATGGCTCCTGCAAGGAATCTCATCGCCATTGCACCATGAGCATAGTCTTCAAGTATTATCTTTCCTGTCTTGTAAATCCTTTCCATGTTGATGTCGAGTTTTCCCGCCATCTCCCCCCAGCCCATCCAGTCGGTTTCATAAATTTTAATAGCGCCGACGGTGTTAAGAAGCCAGGTACAGCAACTGCCATGCCTGTCGATAACATGCAGGTCCTTGTATTTTTGTCTTACCACTTCCCAGGCAAAGGCCACCGGGTTTCTGTTGAACCCTGTAAACCCGCTGAAGGCAATCTGTATCCCGTTATGCATATATTTTTTGACCGCTTCTTCAAGCGTCATAATTTCAGCTTTCTTAGCTTTCCCGCGAATTCTCGCCATAACTTCCTCCTTTTCAAGAAAACATTACTAATTAGCACATTCAACGTTCACGTAAATGAATACCTGTAACCGGATAGCATCATCCTAAACGTTAGGCAAAGGGGCTGACAAGCCCCTTTGCCTCGACTCGAATTAATTAATGATGCTCATCATGAACGTAGAAAGGCCACTTGTGGAAGAACCACTCATTCCAGAGAAGAGGGATAATCCACCAGAAATTCCAGATGAGAGATTCACCGTTTAATAACCTTTCAGCAATATCGTGCTCCATGTGGTGATTGCCCAGTCCCCAGTAACCGAAGTTCAAATAGTAGTAACACACATACAGAACTGCGGCTAAAATAACCACACCAAAAGTTCGGAACCAGAATCCGCCCCAGGAATCTACATTCTTCGCTGGGGACATATCATCCCAATAGTGGTGCCACTGCAGGAAAGGAATTAGGGTCATGCCAGCGATCTCCGCTGAGTGATACCACAGGAACCGTATGGGATTTCCTTTATCTCCGGCGGGCAGATGGTGAGTGATATCATCCATGTTCGCCCATAGCGGGATGATTTTCAGACAAATCAAAGCGAGAATGTATGCAAGTACTATGGTACCGCAAAAAGAAACGAGACCTTTCCAGGGCTGCGGCAGCTTAATGAGCGACCATGGTTTCATACGCCAGACATTGGCCGTCATGAAGAGGACGATAACCGCCCACTCCCACCAGCCGAATACCCAGTGCAGATGGGGGGTGCCGCCTATACCGCCCCACCAGGGAGTGGCCATCCCATAGGCGTTACCGAACATCTTCTCGAAGACCAAACCAAAGAAGGGAACGATAAGAACGACGTAGAAGAAGAGGACGAGCAAGCTGCAATAACCGATTTCAGCAACACCGGCTGCGGGCTGCTCCAGGTTACTGGGACGGATCGGCCATTTTCCGAAGAGGATTGTAACAAATGGATACGCGTAGAATCCAATCAACACAAATCCTACGCCTGCACTCTGCGCAAAGTGTGCACCTTTCATCGCTTCGAAAGTAAGTGTCTTCCCGCATGCTTCGGGCAACACCGTTGCCCCTGCCGCTGCCAGTGCATTAAGATTGGATTGACTTAAAAAATTGAAACCCAGACCTAAAACCCGATTAAAGATGACTTCGATCATAAACCACACACCAATCAGGTTCACAATAGTCATCACTACCCCTCTGACGGGTGGCGATAATTTCTGAAACGGCCAGTCACCCAAAAACATGTGCTGCCATAAACCCACCAGAATCATCCAGGCGAGTATCAGAACAAACGGATACGGAAATAAGCCTACCGGTCCACGCGGATCGCTGAAAAGATACCAGGTAAACCAAGCGATCAAGAAAAAAGCTATGGTAGAAATAATGCCTGTCATGGGTTGACCCCAACGAGGCCGTAATTCTCCTGCCATAATGTCATCCTCCTTTTTTGATTCCAATTAAAGTTGTTAAAGTCTTCCAGAATTCGCTTACCGGATCATAACTCTAATCTATTACTGATGATCACCTCCTTCCTTAATGTTCAATACACGTTTATAATTTCCCCGTGACGACTGCTTAAATCTGGCGTTATATAAAATATGCTACTACAATTTCAAGGATGAACCACTTCGCCATTATTCCGCCACTGTCATTCTGTGGAGCCTCTTGATGCAGGTCATGGGGTATACTGTACTAACTGTAGGTATCTATTAATGATATAAGTATCTAAAACTTAAAAGGGATAATTTGGAAGCTTTAAACTGCGATCAGGTTTAGCACCTTATATAGATATAAATGCTAAAAGACAATATTAAAAGATTTATAAGTAATATTAAGGAATATTTAACATTTCGAAAATTACGTGGATAAGTAGGAGCGAAGATTATGTTTCTTGGTTAAGCTTAGTTTGCGTCGTATATGGTACCGGTACACATTGACTGCACTTTCGGAGACGTTAAGAAGTGCCGCTATTTCTTTAGTCGTTTTTCCCTCCTTTATGAGGTTGGCGATCTGAACCTCTCTGTTGGTAAGATTCAAGTACTTGACTGACAATTTTTGTGCAAAGGGTGATACGATTTCTCTCAGATTTGATTCGAGCACATTGACATAAGATGAGCCTTTCAGATCTATACGGCTTTTCAATTTCTCAATATATGGCAGGATAAGGAGCTTCACATTTGACAGAACCTTTTGCTCAAGCTCATTTCTATCCTCTTCTCTTTGCTTAAGCAAGACCCTCAAGGCTGCATTCAGGTCTTCAAGTTCGTTTGTTTTTGCCTCAAGCTCAACTTCTCTCTTTTCCAGCATTTCCTCCGCCTGCTTGCGCACAGTAATGTCCCTGATCGATTCTATGGCACCGACGATGCGCCCCTTGCTGTCGTAAAGCGGACTCGCCTTTGCCCAAAGGAAGGCTCTCTTGTCCTTCAGAGCGGGAACCCACGTCTCGACGATAAGATGATCCTCCTCCTTCTTGAAGACAGAATAGAAACTCCGCTCTATTTTTTTGTCCGCTTTCAAGACAAGATCAATCAAGATAGGTCTGCGGACACCGTAAAACGGCAAGGCATACTCAAAATCGCCCTTTCCCACTATGTCTACAGACTTGACCCCTGTCATTTCCTCTATGGCGCGATTCCACGCAATAACGCTGCCCTTCCGGTTAATCGCAAGCGTAGCATCCGGCAAGAAATCAATAATGTCCGACAAGCGCCTCTCTGACTCCCTCAGTGCCTCTTCCGCCCTCTTGCGCTTGGTAATGTCTTTCGAAACCACCGTTACGGCTATTGTCCTGCCTTCAGAATCCTTAACGGGACTTAATGACCGGAGAAAGTACTTGTCATCTCTTCCGCTCTTGTGCTCATGCTGGATTGCCTGGCCCATTTTGAAAATACGGTTGATGATTTCCGTAAATTCTCTCGCATCCTCTTCAGCGTGGAAGTCCTCATATGATTTTCCTTCCACGTCGCGTAAGGAAATGCCAAACCTCGATAGGAGTCCTTCATTCATGAACAAATATTTACAATCCTTGTCAACGAGATACATCAAATCAATACTGGACGCGAGGGATCGGTATTTTTCCTCGGATTCCTGAAGCATTTTTTCCGCCTCTTTGCGTTCCGTAATGTCCCTGATCGACTCAATGGCACCCACGATATCGCCCTTGCTGTTATAGAGTGGACTTGCCTTCGCCCAGAGAAACGCCTTCTTCCACTTGAGAAAAGGAACCCAAGTCTCTACGATCAGGAGCTCCTTTTGCTTTTCCAGGAAAGAGTAGTAACTCTGCTCAATTTTTTTATCCGGCTTCAGTACAAGATCGATCAAGATAGGCCTTCTTACACCATAAAACGGAAGGGCATACTCATAGTCCCCTTTCCCTAATATGTCGGAAGCCTTAACCCCAGTCATTTCCTCTATGGCATGATTCCACGCAATAATCTTACCCGTGAGGTCAATTGCCAGTGTCGCGTCCGGCAGAAAATCAATAATATCCGCGAGGCGCCTCTCTGATTCTCTCAGCGCCTCTTCCATCCGCGTGCGCACGGTAATGTCTTTGGAAACAACCGTTACCGCTGTTGTTCTTCCATCAGGATCTTTAACGGGGCTTAATGTCCTGAGAAAGTACCTGCCGTCTCTCCCGCTTCGATGCTCATGCTGGACGGCTTGGCCCGTCTCGAAGATACGTCTTACGATGTCCGAAAATTCTTTCGAATCCGCTTCGGAATGGAACTCGTTGTAGAATCTCCCTTCCATCTTGTCTAAAGGAATACCAAATCTTGATAAGTGCCCCTCGTTCATGAACAGATACCTGCAATCCTTGTCAACGAGATACATCAAATCAATAGTGGATGCGAGGGATCGGTATTTTTCCTCGGATTCCTGCAACATCTTTTCCGCTTCTTTGCGTTTGGTTATGTCCCTCATCGACTCGATTGCACCGAATAGCTCTCCTTTGCTGTCGTAGAGTGGGCTTGCTTTTGCCCAGAGAAAGGCTTTTTTTCCTTTTAACGAGGGAACCAATGTCTCTACAATCAGAAGGTCCTGCTCCTTGTCGGGAACGGTATGGTAATGCGGTTCAGTTTTCTTGTCCGGCTTCAACACCTGATCGATCAGGAGAGAGCATCGCTTGCCATAGAACGGCAGGGCATACTCATAGTCCCCCCTGCCCAGCATGTTCTCAGCCTTCACCCCCGTCATCTCCTCCATGGCCCTATTCCATGCAATAACTCTCCCTTCACGGTCGATGGCGAGAGTCGCGTCCGGCAGAAAATCGATGATATCCGCAAGACGCCTCTCCGACTCCCGGAGGGCCTCTTCCACTTTCTTTCGCTGTGTTACGTCGATTGCATTGCCGAGGAGAGCCGGCTTGCCATCGTATTGGATAGGAGATACTATTTGGAGTATCGATCTTATCGTTCCCTTCTTGGTAACCATCCGGAATCCGAACGGCGCGGAATCTCTTCCCTGCAGCATCTCGCGAGCTTTCTCCTTAACCATCGCCCTGTCATCCGGATGGACGATAATATCCGAGTCCTTTCCTATGAGATCTCCCGCCGAATAACCGGCATATGCAACTGCACTCGTGTTTATGTAACGAAACTTCCCATTCTGGACAACAAATGCGGCAGCAAAGGAGTTTTCAGTGAGGCTTTGAAAAAGCATCTCACCTTCGCGCACCTTTTTTTCCGTCCAGTCGCGCTCGGATATTGTTTCTTCCGATTTTGACATCCCTTGCGATCTATCCTTATTCATCAATCTCTTAGACATTTACTATACCCCAGTCCCGGCATTGAGGCTCACATCCCACAGAACGGGACTTCCCGCCAGGGAAGGTATCCCATGTCGTGCCCCTTTACTCTACCGGTAAGGCGGGAATAGTCAGATGCACTTCCATTTAATAACACGTGAGTTGTCGACATAGCCACGGATACTATCACGACAGCTATAATACTACAACCCTGAACAATACAATCAAGTCGATTATCGTTGACAGCCTCCTCTGTCTCTCCTATAATGTTTTTCACCTATTATGTAACATCAAATGGAATAAGCAAGGTTCCGGTTGAAAGCTGTCAGCTAACGGCAAATAAGGAAAATAATTGAAAAGCTCAAACTTGTTTTGCAACTGAATGAAAGAAGAATCAATGCAGTGAGTGCTCATTCAGATATCGAACGCAGAATTCGGAATGAAGACCCGACTCAACCTGTGGAACAATTTTAAGATGGACAGCCAAGAAGGAATCAAACACAGGAATTTCAGAATTGATTGGCAGGGATACGACTCTGATGACCTCAAGAAAAGTGAGGAGAGGATTGATGTATCTCCCGCCGGCACCGAGGGAATCTTCATTGACACGGAATCACCCGATTTTGACAGCGAAGAGTGATATAATGGCTAAACTATTTGTTCTTTACGTAATTGGATAAATTCTGGGGTATTCTTTAAAAGAGAAACGCGTATGTTTGAGGAAACCGCAAGACAATGGGTTCGCGAGATGTACGGGGACATTAAATCAAGTGGATGCGATGAGGAATTCCTGAAGCAACTGACCAAGGATTACGCGCGACAACTTGAAGAAATTTTTACCTCGGAGGTTAAAAAAAATTTGCAGAAATCAGGAAAGGTGGGAGAATTTGAAAGAATGCTGCTATATGACAGTCAGTATATCAATAAATATTTAAACCAGACTATTCCCGGTTACCCTGATTTTCGGACGGATATTTTCGACAGAGCAAGAAAGATGATCCTTGGTTCCTGAAAGTTTGGTGCGGCACACGTGAGAGTGATCTTCTTGGGTACGAACGGTTGGTATGATACTGACACCGGGAACACCATCTCTATCCTCATAAGGACAAACGATTATGAGATTATCCTCGATGCCGGGAACGGTCTTTACAAACTGGACCGATATATACATGAAAGAGATGGGAAGCCCGTCTATCTTTTCCTCAGCCATTTTCATCTGGACCACATTATAGGCTTGCATACGCTGAGTAAATTCAAATTCCGACATGGTCTTAATATCTGCGGCCCCACCGGCACAAGAGATACTCTCAAAACGCTTATCAATGCCCCCTTCACGGCGTCCATTTCGGAATTTCCATTCTTAGTCAAAATGTATGAATTGCCCGATGAAGCTGATAAACTTCCATTCACGGTGGAAGCCCGAGAACTCAGGCACCTGTCACTGACCTTAGGATACAGATTTGAAATAGAGGGAAAAGTCATCAGCTACTGCCCCGATACTGGTTTATGCGAAAACGCCATCTATCTGGCGAGATCGTCGGATCTCCTGATAACCGAATGTGCATACAAGAGCGGCCAGTCCTCGGGGGACTGGCCGCATCTCAACCCGGAGACTGCCGCAGGGATTGCCCGAGATGCCGGCGTAAGAAGCCTGGTCCTCGTTCATTTCGACGCAGAAATATATAAGACCTTCGGTGAAAGAAAAGAATCAGAGAGAGTAGCGCGAGAAATATTCAAGAATACCTCGATGACAACCGATGATATGCAAATAGATCTATAGCAACCTCCGCGCATTGAGGGATGGGAAGCGGTTTCATGGCGAAGAAAATTCTGGTAGTTGATGATGAAATGGCAGTTCGCGATCTGCTTGAAGATGCTTTCGGCATCGAAGGCTATGACGTGCGACTCGCAGAAGGGGCCGAGACGGCCTTTGAAATTTTGAAAGAAGAAGACATCGAGGTAATATTTCTTGATCTCAAATTATTCGGCATGAACGGCATAGAACTTTGCAAACAGATCAGAAAAGACAACCCCATTGCTATCATCTTCGCGATGACCGGTTGGGCTGCATTATATGATATTGAGGAATGCCGGGAGGCGGGCTTCGACGACTTTTTCACAAAGCCGGTGCAGACCGAAATGCTGTTGAAGGCCGTTGACGGGGCGTTTGAAAGGCTTAATCGCTGGCGGAGAAGACATGGTTAAATCTTCTTAAGAACGCACTGCCAGTCGGCAGTTGTGCAACTTGGTTCCGCCTTCAGCGATTAAATGATTCCGAGACATTATTATACTGAATAGGCAGAAGGATGACGCTTATCCTTCTGTTTCGAGGATCATTGGGATAAAGCTTGATCAGTAGGTCATTATCCGCAAACCCTACAACTTTGGCGATCCTGTCTGCTGTTATGCCATCGTTTTCAAGAACCCGTCTCGCAGCTGACGCCCTGGCGGTAGAGAGTTCCCAGTTGGTCGTTTCGCCGCCCTTGTAAGGCAAGGCATCAGTGTGTCCTTCAACAACAATTTTGTTCGGTGTCTGCTTTATCGTCTCGGATACGAGAGATAGTACTTCCAGAGCTTTGTCAGTGGGCTTTGCGCTACCCAGAAGAAACATTTGGCTCCCTTCGTTGTCAACAATCTGTATCCTGACAGCTCCCTCATGCACGTCAACAAGAACCTGATCCTTCAGTGTCTTTAAGTTTGCCTCAACAGCGGCCTTGATTTTTGTCTTCAATTTTTCAGGAGACATAACTTCCATTTTTCCCGTTGCGTTACCGGCAGTTCGACCGCCACCCTTGAATTCGAGAATGCCAATCCCCCCTTTTGTAACTTTCTCACCCTGTTCCTTGAAGACGGTGAATTCTTTGAAATACTGCGATAATGCGACTCTCTTTTCGGGAGAAACCATGGCTAGCAGCCACAGCAACAGAAAAAAAGCCATCAGGGCCGTAATAAAGTCCGCGTAGGCGACCTTCCACTGTCCTCCGTGATGTCCCTCATGTTTTTTAATCTTCTTAATGACGATTATGGGTCTTAATCTTTCCGCCATTATTTCCTGACCTGCCTGACTGCTTCCTCAACCTCTACGAAGTCGGGCCTCTGCTTCGCCGGAATTGCCCTTCTGCCGAATTCGATGGCTACCATGGGTGCCGCGTTATTGCTGACAAAGGACTTGAGGGCGATTTTCAGAACGTTAAGATACTGAAATTCCTCCTGGGCAATGTATTCGAGGTTCTTTGACATGGGTCCCACGAAACCATAGCACATCAGGACGCCCAGGAATGTGCCTACCAGCGCCGCTCCGATGCTGTGACCCAGAACCTCTGGCGGCTCACCTATCTTCCCCATGGTTAAGACCACTCCCAATACGGCGGCCACAATACCCAAACCGGGGAGGGCGTCCGCAGTGTTTGCCATACTCTTTGAAGGTATCATTGAATCTTCATGATGTTCTTCCAATTCCGTTTCCATCAGCGATTCAAGCTCGTAAGGCTCGATCGTTGTCGTGATGACCATTCTCAGAGTATCTGTAATAAATGTTATGGCATGATGGTTCTTAAGGACTTTCGGATAATTCCTGAAAATTGCACTTTCCTGCGGCGCATCGACATCGCCTTCAATTGACACAAGCCCCTGTTTTCTGATCTTGTAGAAAATCTCGCTTAACAGCATCAGAACTTCAAGATAATCGGCTTTTACGAAAGGCTTGTTATTGAATATCTTCAAAACGCTGCCCGATGTTGATTTAATTACCTTCATAGGTGATGCTACCAGAAATGCACCAAAGGCTGCACCAAAGATGATAAGGACTTCGGCAGGCTGGAACAGGACATATAGGTTGCCGTGTTCCATAAGGTAACCGCCGGCAATGGCTCCGCTAACAACAATGAATCCTATTATGGCTATCATATTTTCCTAAGGCTATGCCCTTTTCGCACTGAGGATTTCTCTCTGCCGTCTAAAAACAAATTTTATAATCTCATCTCTTATGTCATCACTCATGCCCGTAAATTTCACGGCCGTATTAAAGTCATCGCCTTCTCGTTCCGACGTGACCACGTCTCCGTACAAGTAAAGAGCTACGTGGGGATACATATAAAGCAAAATTTTCAATTCCAAGAAAGCCCCCTTATCGTACTTCTCCTTAGACTTGAAGCCCATCCCGGCGGCGCTGATATTCATTGACTTGAAGGTCAGAGATCCAAACCCCTCACGTTCAACCGCCAGGGAGCTGATGATGGAGTCAAGCTTAGCGTTCAACATGTTGAGCCACTGAGCCAGAGGCTTGTCATCGAGTTCAGGCGGTTTGGTAAAATTGTCCAGCACCGCTACCCCGGAAATTCGAGGCTTATGAATATCACGCTCTTCCGTGGGAACAAGACGGATGTCGAGGGGCAGATATGCAGCCACTCTCGCGTATTCTCTTTTGTCACCTTTATAATCCATTGCTAATCTCTCTATAATGAAAGAACCAGATTAGTCGTTAAGTCACAACAATGCTCATCACACCTGACCGAAAAACACGGACTCACCGGGGATCACCCATACTGATATCCACCACGAAGGACCCCTCATCCATTTCAAAAGGTATTACAATACTGGGGCCGCCGAGGACGTGCATGATCGAGTGGTCCCTCCCGGAAACGACAGTGGGAAGCGAGGCAGATAGACTGTAACCCATGGCTTCAATTTTTTTCCTTGCCGCACCGGATACCATATTGGTTATCTCGCCAACGGCATCTCTGATTTCACCATTGAGGGAGGTTATCTCCTCACCGAGCATGTTCGAAACTATTTTCAGTATGCTGCCTGTAGAGAAACTTAGGGCAAGCGATCCCTTTATCGTTCCCGTGATACCGATAATCCCGCTGACGTCGCCTTTGGCTAAATTGTTCTTCTTGAGATATGGCTTACCGGGCCTCGGATTTACAAAGGCCATTGTCTTTAAGACCTCAATGGTACCCTCCAGAAAGGGATTAATATATTTAACGTCCATAATTATTGCCTTTCAAATCTACTTTATATTCTCCAATATTTTGTCAATCTTCTCACCGAGAACTTCAGCGGTAAACGGTTTCACAATATAATTGCTGACCCCAGCTTTGACTGCTTCAACGACATTGTCTTTAAGAGACTCCGCAGTCACCATGAGAAAAGGCATGGCGCCAAGCTCGTTATCTGACCTCACGGCCCTTAGAAGTTCAATGCCTGTCATGTTGGGCATATTCCAGTCTGATATTACAAAATCAATTTTTGTCGATTTCAGCACGCTCATGGCGGCCACGCCATCTTCAGCCTCGGTCACATTTTCATAGCCGGACTGTTTCAAAAGGTTCCTTATGACCTTTCTCATTGTCGCAAAGTCATCGACAACCAGGATCTTTATCTTTTTGTTGACATCCATAATGCATCCTCCCGCTTAAGATCAATTCTTCTTTCCATTACCTCCAAGGCCCTGCAATTCGCTCAGTTCAAATAAACCTTCCGGATCCAGGATCAGTCCTATGTTCCCGTCTCCCAATATTGCGCCGCCCGACACCCCTTTTACATGCCTCAAGCTTTCACTTAGACCTTTAATGACAACTTCCTCTTGACCCACGATCTCATCTACCAGCAGACATTTCGATCCGTTTTCGCCATCAACGACGACGATCGTTGCTTCCCACGGATTCCGGCAATCGGGTTCTATGTCGAATAAATCGTGCAGCCGCACGAGAGGCAGGAGCTTGCCCATAACGTTTATGACCTCGCCTCGACCGATGACGGTGTTGTAATATTCTTTATTGGGACGGAGCAATCTTCTGATTGCGGTAGTCGGCACAATGTATTTTTCGCGACCGATCCTCACGATCATGCCGTCGATAATGGCCATCGTCAGGGGAAAGCTCGTCACAAATGTGGTTCCAAAACCGTAACGGCTGTTGATCTCTATTTTGCCTCTCAATTTGTCCACTGCCTGCTTAACCACATCCATGCCAACGCCCCGACCGGATACGTCCGTTATCTTCTCAGCCGTTGACAACCCGGGAAGCAGGATAAATCGATATATATCCTGATCAGACAGGCCCGCAGCTGAACCGATAGTGCCGTTATTAATTGCTTTATTTAGTATTTTTTCTTTATCTAACCCCTTCCCGTCATCCGATATCTCAATTACGATGTTGCCGCCTTTATGGTAAGCCTTCAACTGGATTGTTCCTGTCTCTCCTTTTCCCGCCTTTGTCCGCTTCTCCGGAGCCTCAATGCCGTGGTCCACAGCGTTTCTGATCAAGTGGACGAGAGGGTTATAAATCTCTTCCACCATATTCCTGTCTATTTCCGTATCCTCTCCCTCTGTGATCACATTCACCGATTTTCCGGCAGACCTCGAAAGATCTCGGACCAAGCGGGACATCCTCTGAAAAGTCTGCTTTATGGGGATCATCCTCAAACTCGTGGAAGTCCTTTGCAGCTCCGATGTGATACTGCATAGCTGGGAAATATCTCTAAAAAATTTTCTGTCCATATTGGCCTGAACGATGGGACTCTGACGTATCATCGACTGGGTAATGACCAGCTCACCGACCATGTCTATCAGGTCATCCAGTTTCCTTGTATCCACTCTTATCGACGTCACATCAACGACCTGGCTCATTTGTTTTCTCAGCGCCTGGGATACCTGTTTGGGGGTCACCTTCCCTTCAGCGATCAGCGCTTCACCGATTTTAATATCAGGTGCTTTCTTAGTGAGCTCAAGTGATTCTTCCAAGGCATCTTCAGAGATCAGACCGTCTTCTACGAGTATTGCACCGATTTTCTTTGGTTCCGACTGTTCGTATTTCCCTTGTTGCGCAAATCGTATGCGCTGCTCCAGAGCCGGCAAGTCAACCTCAAGGGCTGCCGCTGCCCTGCCCTCCATGCGGTCTCTCACCTGTCCGATCATTGCCTTTAGGGCATCAGCACCATCGAGAATGATATCAATAACCTGGGATGTCACGGAAACTTCATTGTTTCTCACCTTGTCGAGAAGACTCTCCAGGTCATGGGCAAGAACCCTTATGTTTTCCAGGTTGAGAAAACTTGCCACACCCTTGATGGAATGAAATGGTCTGAAAATGGAATTTACACAATCTTTATTCCCTGGATCTTGTTCCAGATTCAATATATTCACTTCGATCTCGTTTATATATTCAAGCCCCTCAATTATAAAGTCCCTTAATAACGATTCATCCTGTACCTCGACCTTCTTTTCCGAACCAACATCCAATTCATTATCGGGCTCCGCATATTTTTCGACAGTGCCTCCTTTCAATTCAATCGCCGGTGCGGCGCCTGTCAGGCCGCTTACAGATTCCACAAAACTGCCGATGTCAGACTCATTGTCACCGCCTTTGCTAAAGTTCCGATCAATCTCCTGCATGATGGTTATCCCTTTTTCAAAGGTGGCAAAAGCGGCTTCAGTATCTTTGACCTCATTCAGCACCTTCTTCTCCAAGAGACGGCTTAAGCCTCTGGCTACGCAAGACAGATGTTCTATGTTCAGAGCATCTGCACCTCTGATAATTGCATCAAGCTGATTGAGAAACCTCCCAGCCGTGGGAATATCCACATCTTTATCTTCCAGAAAGAGAAAGTCCGAAGCTATGTTGTCAATTAAGTTCATCAGCTGATCACGCGACATCTTTAAACCATCCTTAGTATCTCTTGCGCAACTTGTCCGAGCGGCACCACCTTGTCGGCAGCACCGATCTTGATTGCCTCTTTCGGCATACCGAAAACCACGCAGGTCTTTTCATCCTGCGCGATAGTTCTTGCGCCTGCCTGTTTCATTTCTAATAGCCCGTCCGCACCGTCTGATCCCATGCCCGTGAGGATCACCCCGATTGAATTCGCTCCCGCATATCTTGCAGTTGACTTAAACAGTACATCAACAGATGGACGCTGGTGATGAACTCTCGGACCATCCTTCACCTCGACATAATATCGCGCCCCGCTTCTCCTCAAAAGCATATGGTGGTTGCCAGGGGCGATTACAGCCTTGCCCTGTAACACAGCGTCATTGTCTTCAGCTTCTTTAACTGTTATCTGGCTCAAGCCGTTCAGCCGCTCGGCAAATGCGGTTGTAAAATTCGCCGGCATATGCTGCACGACAACGATGCCCGGTGAATTTGGAGGCATCCTGGAAAGAACATCCTTCAGAGCCTCTGTGCCGCCTGTTGATGCCCCGATTGCAATAACCTTGTTGGTCGTTTCGGCAAGTGCTCCTATGGGTTCAGGCTTTTCAGAACTTGACTCGTAGCCGCTTCGATGCCGTATATTAGCCACCGAAGCAACCCTGATCTTCTCCGCCAACATATCGCCCATTTCACCCACAGAATAGGAACCCCCGGGTTTACCTATGACGTCAACAGCCCCGATTTCCATCGCCTCTAAAGCCATTTTGCTCCCTTTCGGCGTGAGCGAACTTACTATGATCACCGGCAACGGGAGGTACTTCATCAACTTCCGGAGAAACGTCAATCCATCCATCCTCGGCATCTCGATATCCAGCGTTATGACCTGGGGCTGCAACTTCACGATTTTGTCTCTCGCGACAAAGGGGTCTGGTGCCGTTCCTACGACCTCTATATCGGGGAATCTTGACAGCTCTTCGGAAAGTATTTTCCGAACAATGGCGGAGTCATCAACAATCAGTGTCTTTATTCTTTGCTGTGTCATATCATTTAACATCTCATTCTTGCGTTAGCAGCAATGCCCAGATTCTATCGTCTTGCCTGCGTATGAACCCCGCTTCCGGCTAATTCGTCAGTCTGAGTACGGCGCCGAAACTCTCACCGTCAGAGTCAAAATACAGCCTGCAGGAATCACTGCCCGCAACTGCCTTTCTTGGGGGCTGTGAAAATGACGGCATGGACAGATCAAACATTCTTGTCTGGTCGAGTCTCCCTAAGAAGTTTCCGCAGATCATGTTTACCACTTCTTTTACACAATCCTCTATGTCCTCTTTAGTCATTTGCCCTGTTTCCAGTCCTAACAGATTGTGAACCATACTTTTAGCTAATCCGTCAGAGACCAAGATGCTCATTTCACCCTTCAAGTCACCTTTAAACTGTATGGCTGCTTCCATGGCATAGTCTGAATATTCATCGCCTACAGGCTCGAGAAAAACATAAAACATCTGTTCGACGACATCAAAAATCGCTGCCATCATTATCTCTTTCATTTCTTTCATGCGTTTCCCCATCCTCCATGCCTATGACTTCGTAAAGAACTTTTCTCACGCATTCGGGTGAGAAGGGCTTCTTGATGAACTGTTTCGCACCCATTCCTAAGACAGCATTCCTTTTCTCATCGCTGCCCTCCGTTGAAATAATGATCACAGGTATCTTTTGCAGATGGATGTCCTCCTTTATGACAGCCAGCATCTCCAACCCGTTCATCTCCGGCATATTCAAGTCTGATAGAATGATATCCACCCACTCCTTCGACAAGATTTCCAAGGCCTGTTTTCCGTTTGCGGCTTCATAGCATTGATCCATCCGGAAACCTGAAATCGTAATGATCTTTTTGACAACGGAACGCACCGATTTAGAATCATCAACGATCAGGACATTAAAAGACATCGCGGCACCTCATCATTCCTTTCTGACTTCTTGATGATATCATCATGTTTAGACCATACCGATCACTTCTCTGGCACGGTCGAGATCCTCGAGCATCAACATGATGCATTCTTCAAAATCCTTCTGGCGAAGTTTGAATTTGATAATTACCTCAGACAATCCTTTGTATGCCAGACCGTCGCTCCCCAACCCGATACCCATCATAATGCAGGCTTGATCGGCGAGATAGACAAGCCAGGCTCCGCTGTTGTCTTCATCCTGCATCAAATCTGGTCTGTGGTGGTATATAATCGCATCTGTCATATCCTTAGGAAAGTTCCACTGGGAGGCTATCCTGCCGCCCAGCTCTGCATGGTTAATGCCGATGATCTTTTCTTCCGCGTCAAGAAAAGAAATCCCCTCCTTTGAGACAAGGTCATGAATTTGCGGAAATGACTCATCGACGAATTCACCCATGATAACCTTGCCGATGTCGTGGAGAAGCGCCGTAGTGTAAAGTTTGGCATCCTCGCATTTAAAAATCCTCTTGGATAATATCTGGGTCATGAGGGCCACTCCCACCGAGTGCTCCCAGAGCTTATTAGCCTCCAGACCATACCCCTTAGCCTTTCTATAAAATGTCGATACTCCGGCAGCCTGGACCGCACGGACGATATTTTGCTGACCGAGGCGCATTACTGCATCATTTATTGTCACGACTTTGTAGTTGAGACCAAAGTATGCAGAATTGCATATCCTCAGTATATTGGCCGTGATCGCCTGATCATATTTGACCACATCTGCCACATCCATTATGGAGTAGTTGGGATCATCAATCAAAGCCATCACCTTCATTGCGACCGCAGGAAAGGCGGGAATGTTCTTGATGGATTTTAGGATTTTATCTGAGATCATACCAACTCCCTGGTCCCGTTATGGGCAGTCCTCACGAAGACTTTACCCGTTGAGATATGTATGGAAAAAGTTCGGTTGCAGTTACTTCCGGTGTCCTCTCCTTCGATAAAAACGTTGTTCTTCCAGAATAGTTTCTTCATGGCGGTTACGTTTTTCTGGCCTATCCGGAAAAAATTTGCGTCATCCAGAATGCTCGCCCCGCCAGCAACTTTCACGATCATTCGCTTTTTTTTTGCGCCAAGTTCATAACAAGTCTTAAACAAAACGGGGATGCCTGTATCCGCAAACATGGCTGGATTTTCGCCCGCTTTTCTCATATCCAGTGACGATTCCGGCAGCATAAAATGCAGGAGTCCTCCCACTTTAACTACGGGATCATAGATGGTGACGCCGACACATGATCCGAGCGCATAGGTAACCAACACATCGCTTATATTATTGCTAACCTTAAAGTCTGAAATGCCGATGACAATCTCGCTCATAATTGTTTCTGATATACGCTTGGTTCTATATATTTGAATTGATGATTCAGCCCTGTCAAACTTTCAGAACGTCCGACAAACAAATACCCGCCCTCTTTCAAGTATCTATAGAATTTACGTACCATTCTGCCCTGCGTCGGTTTATCGAAATATATCATGACATTTCGGCAGAATATGACGTCAAAGGGATCATTGCAGGCGAGCGCATCCATAAGGTTGAACCGCACAAAATCAATTATTTCGTAAATTTCTTTCTTGACCCTGTAGTGTCCCCTCCAGTCGCCCTGACCAACCTGAAAATATTTTTTTAAGAGATCGGGAGAAATGCCCTTGACCTTTTCCTCAGGGTATATGCCTTTTACGGCAGCATTAAGTACTCTTGTAGAAATATCTGACGCCATTATTTTGATATCAGCTTGCCCATTGTTGAATAATTCTTTCAATGTCATAGCAATTGTATAAGGCTCTTCACCCGTCGAACACCCGGCGCTCCATATCCTCAGCTTCGGGATACGACCCTTCCTCGGCATTTTTGCCATCTCCGGCATGATCTTTCGGAGCAGTTGAAAATGTTCAACCTCCCTGAAAAAGCTGGTCAAATTTGTGGAGAGCGAATCGATCATACAGATCAATTCATCTGCACCCTGCTGAGTGGTGACGTAACGATAATATTCTGAGAAGGACTTAAATCTCCCCTCTCTCAGGCGCTTACCCAGACGCGCTTTAACAAGCTCTTTCTTACCTTCATGTAAATGGATGCCGCAGAGATCGTAAACAAAACGGCTTATTTTCTCAAAATCAATATCTTTCAGTTCAATGGACGCCATACGCTTACACACTTCATCATTGCTGCGATCGTCACAGTTTGTTGCGGACGTCGGAATTATCTGATGTCTCAATGCACCATCGATTCGGCCATGACGGCATCTGTCGTCAATACCTTGTTGATATCGAGAAGGATCTTAACTCCTCCTTTTACCTTAGCCATTCCCAATATATAATCTGTCCCCAGTGTCACGCCAAACGTCGGTGTATCTTCTATTTCTTCACCCTTAATATTGAGGACCTCAGAAACTGAATCCACAACGATGCCCATAACCGTCTTCTTGCCTGCCTTGACTGCGATATCGACAACAATAATGCAGGTTCTGTCATTGTATTCCTTGGCATCCATGCCAAACTTCAGGCGCAGATCGACGACGGGAATGACCTTGCCCCTCAAATTAATGACGCCTTTTACGTACTTGGGTGTCTGAGGCACGGAGGTAATATTCATGACACCAATGATTTCCTTTACCTTAAGTATCTCTAATCCGTATTCTTCACTCCCAAGACCAAAGGTAAGATATTTTCCTTCCCTTTGGAGCCCTCTGTCCGCTGTTTGGGACACTGCCCCGTCTTTTGTTACTCCTGATGCCTCCGGCATAGTTCAGTACCTCCTCATAATACTATTTTCCGCACCGTCTACCTTCATTGCCAGAAACTAAGCGTATTGCCCCGGCCCGCGTCTCTACAACTCAACAGACGTGCAAGACCATCGGACATAAACGTCTTTCCCTCACGTCATACGAAGTCTTCATCTTTCAAGGGAATAGTCTTTTCGGCACTTCCTTGGCTATCCTGTGAAAGAGTGAACTTCTTTACAGGTTTCCTATGGGATAAACTCTCCTCTATGTTCTTTCTGTTATTGTCTTCAACCTTGAACATCGACATCGTGGCGGACAATTCTTCGGCACTGGCAGCATTCTGCTGTGTAACCTGGTTCATCTCAGCCACAACCTTGTTCACCTGATCAATCCCCTGTGATTGTTCCTGAGATGCAGCCGCGATTTCTCCCATCAGCTCGACAACCTTGGTTGAGCTTGCCGTTACCTCGCTGAAGACTTCATTTGTAACATTAACGAGCGATTCGCCCCCCCTTACTTTTTTAACAATATTCTCGATCAGGGTGGCCGTATTTTTTGCAGAATCTGTCGCCCGCATGGCGAGATTCCTGACCTCATCGGCAACCACCGCAAAACCTGCTCCGGCCTCTCCGGCCCGGGCGGCTTCCACCGCCGCATTCAAAGCCAACAGGTTCGTCTGGAAGGCAACTTCATCTATGCTTTTGATGATCTTTTGGGTCTGTTCGCTGGCAGTTGCGATTTCCTTCATCGATCTGGTCAGATCCGCCATAGAAACATTAGCCTTTTCGATAGCCTGCCTCGCTGCCGACATCAGCTTATTGGCTTCAGCCGTATTGCTTGCATTCTGTCTGGTCATGGAAGCCATCTCGTCGAGAGAGGCCGACGTCTCTTCCAGCGCAGCTGCCTGCCGGGAAGATGATTCGGACAGAACATGAGAAATTGAGAGCGACTGGCCTACTGCTTCCCCCATCTTCATCCTCATGGTATTGATAGACGAAGCGAGATCGCCGATCTCGTCCTTGGCATCCACATTGATTTCCTGCGTAAGATCACCATCGGCAACCTTCTTGATTACCTCGTTCGCCTCCTTGATCGGCTGCGTAATGAGTCTGGTAATTATGATATTGGTCACCACGGACAGGATAACTGCAATCAAAAGTATAATTATATATGTCTTCACTACGGCGTTGAAGCTGCTGACAGAAGAATCATACTTCCCCCTGGCCAATTTTTTCTCGAGCGCCAGGAGCTCTTCCAATGTCTGGTTGAGTACCTGATATTTCTCATCCGATGTACCCATGAACATCGTTGCCGCGTTCAAATCCGATTTCCCCACACTCATTACACCATCCGCCGGTTTCTGATATTCCAGCAAATCATCGAGAGTTTTCTGAAAGAGCTTCTTCTCGTCCGTACTGAGAGCGCTCGACTTCAAGGTGCTTTTCACGAGTTCAATAGTCTTTACCAGGTTGTCCTTCTGCTCATTGGCCAGGGCGTCGATCTTCTTATCTTCATAATTTGCGCCCGCCCAGCTGATAACCTTATAGATATTTGCATGGACGTTAGCCACCTTCTTGATGATGTCAGCGGTTTCCTGGTATACTTGAAATCTATTGTTAAATATTTCATCCATAGCCGTCTTTTGAGCCGAAAGTCCCTCATATGTGCCGTATGTCAGCGCAATGAGGGCTATGAAGACAACTGCTGGAAGTAACATCATTTTTCTTGCCATCTTCAGGTTTCTGATGATTTTCTTCACGTCAATACCCCCCCACTTTTAAATTTTGCGGTCAGACAGGCAGCAGGCCTATCTGACCACTTTCTATGCAACTATTTGTAAATGCCGCAACCGATCAAGAGATTCTCATTGCCGACTCTCTTAACATAGCTCGATTTCTGCTCGATCTTTTTGGACACCGGATTGGTCCACTTGTAATCGACCCAGCCCGTTCCCTTAGTCTGGGCAACCTTGACCATTTCCCTCATAAAGTACTTGCCATCCGAATCTTTCAAGTCCCCTGTTGGCTTATTGATGAGTTTCTCATTTGCCCCGTGAGCCAGTAGCGTCCCATTCCAGTCCATAACAAAGATGTACAGGTCCTTATTCACAAATTGCCCGCTCTTGTTATTGAATTCCGGAAATGCCTTGTCCTTGCCATTTGCCTTGTAGTAAGCAACTGCCTTATCAACCAAAGCCATGGCCTCTTTTGCAGTGCCCGTGCCAGCGTAAGCTATCCCGCATGCGAAGAAGGCTGCTATCATAATTATTGTCATCAGTTTCTTCATTTCTTTCTTCATCCTCCTTTTTTTCATTTGTAGATCCCACAGCAAAAAATATAGTCACCACTCTTCTTAACAAATGCAGATTTCGGCTCGACCTTCTTCGATACGGGGTTCGTCCACTTATAATCTACCCAGCCGCTCCCCTTTGTCGTTGCCACTTTGATAATCTCTCGAAAAAAGAGCTTTCCATCGGAATCTTTAATGTCGATAAAATGCTGTCCTATAAGTGCCTTGTTGGCCCCGTGTGACACAATGTCCCCCTTCATATCAACGACATAGATGTACAAATCTTCTTTCACAAACTGCCCTTTGGTATCATCAAAGGCCGCAAATGCTTTTGCCTTTCCATTCGCCTGAAAATAAGCAATTGCCTTATCTGTCATTGCCTGGGCTTCCTTTGCTGTGCCTTTGGCCAGAGCGAACGTGACTCCTCCAGCCACGAATGCTGCAATCAAGATTACAATAACCAGCTTTTTCATTTCTTCCCTCCCCTTTGTATTCTTTCCTTTGTTAATCTCGTGACCTGTCATCCTTTGCTGATTTTACAAATTACCGACTCGACCAATTAATTGACTGAAACTGTCCCATCCCCCTTCCATTTATGCTTCCTGTTTAATCCTTCTGTATCTCATCCGTAACTTGATCTGTCTGCTAAGCGCATTTTTTCTCAGCGCCCATCATATAGTCCGAGGGCTCTTGTAATTTCTTGATACAACCCTGCCCGTCCGGCAGTCACAATAGCATCATCAGGAAACTCGGCGCCTTCTCTTTTCTGCCTGTTCGTGGAAGTATCATCCATAAAAATGATCTTTACATCAGAATGAAGCCCCCTGATTTTCTTTGCGAACTCCTCACCGCTTCCGTCCGATTTCATCATCTTAATAAGCAGCAGATCGGGTTTCTCTTTGCCTATGGCGAGGGCCGCCTCAAGATTGTCTGTATAGGTCTCCAAGATGCATTTTCCTTTGAGTTTCGCGGAAGCAAATATTTCTCTTATGAATTTGATATCCGACTCATCACTATCTACCGCCATGACTAATTTTTTTTGTTGCTCATATTTCGCCCCGGACTTAGGATTATATGATCCATCTTTCTGAGAAAGATCGGAAACACGCGTGTGCGGTCCCTCGGGAAAACCAAACTCCTTCCATAGTCTCTCTACCTCGGATGCGGGTATTTTCAGATGCTTGCCAACCTTGTATGCCTTCACGACTCCTTCTTGAACCCAGCGGTATATGGTTACCCTATTAATCTCGAATAACCTTGCTACCTCCGAGGTAGAATAAAGAGATTCAGCCATATCAATCCTTTTGAATGTTTGCGATGAACCGATAGCAACGAATTAATCCATTGCAACCCCTGTACCTTGTTATCGACACGCAGATGGAAAACTTTAAGAGAAGGTAATAGAAAACTTGAACTTCTCGCCGCGACATAGATTAACAACTCCTTGTTGACTCTTAATCCGTATTTAATGAACTGTCGGCAACGATTTAATCGGATGCAACAATTGTACCTTTCTGAGAACACGGCTATTTAAACACCAGGAAGCCTGCATGAGCGTTTGAAACAAGAGGCCAGTATTGCATGCTTCTTGCATGGTAACCATCTGTCGAAGGAAGAAAAATGGCAGCAGAAATCAAGAGAGAAGAAATATCAAAAATTATCAAGCAGTTGCATGAATGCAAGGCAAAGATTAAGCAGGGTAATGTTCACACCTGTCTTGTCTATTTCAAGTCAGTCCTGGAAAAGACCCTGAGTACGCAGATGCTGCCGTCTGACGAAAAAGGACTGATGGAAGAGGTTAATTCTTTTCAGCTTACACTTTCGGAAAACAAAGATTTCAAGAAGATGTTCGGACCCGTATCGTTCCATGCAAAGGATCTCGGCAGTTCGCTTGAGTTCGTTAAGCAGTTAATCAGTGTGGGGGACGAAGGGGTACGGGATAATGTTGATCTTAGTCAAAAATCTGACACATCCGGGACGGATGCTGCCAAAGACATGGAAGCGGAGGCTCAGTTGATCATGAATGTTATCGACCAAGGAGAATATACGCAGGCTAAAGAACTCATTGCAGATAATGACCTTTTGGTAACCTTCATTGTTCAAACATACAACAGCAATGGCATTCGTTTCCGAAAAGAAGGGGCCTACGAGAAGGCAATAGGTGAATTTGAAAAGGCCCTCGCTATCCTGCCGGATGACGAAGGGCTATACTACAACATCGCGAGAGTCCAGATGGAGAGAAAGGACTGGAAGCTTGCCGAGTCATCCATCCGGGAGGCTCTGAAAATCAATCCCCTGTTCAAGGAAGGCAATGACCTGCTGAAGTATATAAATGCGAAAGCTTAAAAAGGAGGGTCTTCTGGGTTTGTTGTGCATAAATTTAATTCTATTTCGGTTCTTTGATAAAGGAAGTTATAACTTTGAGCATCAGGTATTCCTGATCCTTAATGCCGTATGCTCTGCGCTGGATGACGCGGATCTTGTTATTCAAGCCTTCCATGAATCCAAGTGAAACCTTGTGATCAGGATGGCAGTAACTGATGATTCCGTCCCAGTGACGCTCAATGAGAGCAGCAAACTTCTCAAAGGGTTTAAGCCGCTGCCAGCGCAACTGGTCTTTCCAGCTTTCAAAGAACTTTCGTGCCCATGTTGGGTTGTTATAATCCCAGAGTTGCCCGAACGATTCTTTCAACAGATAGGCTTTATGAAGCCGTTTGTTTGCTTTTAACAGCATTTGCAAGGCCCGTCGGCCTTCAATATCTAAATTGGCTTTATGGGACAGCAACGTATAGCGCTGCCCCTTGATGAACCGACGTTCTTTCTCATTGACACGTTTGTACTCGCTGCGCCTGACCTGATCAAGGGCGTCTGCCAGATGACGCATGATGTGAAACTTGTCATAGACAATCTGTGCGTTGGGAGCATGACTCAGCGTTGCTTTGCGAAATGGCTTCCACATATCCATGACCGCCAGTTCGATTGCCTTGCAGCGCTCAAGGCCCATGGTGTCGAAGAACAACTGCAAATCCTGTTCGGTGCGGCCCTGTCCGCCCAGCCAGATCGGCCGTCTCTGGTCAAGGTCGGCGACAACGATGGCATAGGTGTGGCCCTTACGGGTCGATATTTCATCGATGCCAATGGTCCGAAGCTGCTGAGAAGGTGGATGCTGCTCCAGCAGGCGGCGCATGTAGCATTTCTCCATGCGACACACCTGATCCCAGCTCAGGTTGTTAAGCTCCGCAACACGCTTGATGCTCATCTCGCGACAGAGCAGTCCAATGCGGTCCTCGAACCGCTGAGTGAACCGGGCTGACTTGGCCAGCATTGAAAGAGTCTCGCGCTTCACGGCTGTGCAATGCGGGCAGGCGACCCTGCGATACTCGAATTCAAGATAGATGCGGGTTGCTCCGGCATCCAGGTCTCGCACTCTATGCGTTCGCCGGTCCCGATAGCTTGATGCCGTTGTACCGCAGCCGGAACAGACCGTTTTTTTTGGCGGCGCTCAAGGGTCACAATGCATCCTTCAGTATCTTCCGGGTGTGGCTTTAGTGTGGCACGGGCACGGAATCCAGGAAATTTATACAGGTCTCGGAGTGTATTTTTCGTTTTCATTTAACTACTCTATCCGAGATTAGAAAACGTGTCAATTTTCAAAGAGCATTTATAAAAGCTTTACAGGTACTTATGCCTGTTTCATTGTACAACAAAGTCAGATGATCCAAAAAGGATAACTTTAAAAAGCTTGAAAAATGTTTCCCAATGGCAAAGCAAGTAGTGAATGCCCGACAAAAATTCTTATCAGGAATTATTTGCCGCCTCATTTCTAATGTCATTGGTTAAAAACGGCATGATTTTCGCTTAAAGCCGACAGGTTGAATGATTGACACCTACTATTAAAGGGAATTCTCGTGCAGAAAGAAATCAAAAGAATTGGCTTTATTAATATGGCAAGGGCTTACATCGAAGCATGTGATTGGAAGCCATCAAAAAAATACAATGGAAAAGGGATTGAAAATAAATTCTGACTTTCAAGAATGCATTCAGTTCTTGGCCATCATCAGTAAAAATTTAGACCAGGCCTGTCGATAGGATGAGGTTTATTTGTCAATTAAAACTATCCGACTCATTTTATAATTGAGGGGGCGAAGCTATATCGAGAAAATCGGGTAAATTCTCCCCTCCGGTAAAACAAATCAAGGCAGACGAACAAGCAGCAACTATCCGAACGGGAAGAAGCTAATCTCCTAGCTACGTACTGTCTCCTATTTGAAGTCCTGGCATGACTATTGAGTACAATTTGAAATCAATTTTTTTAGCACGAAAAGGCTCAGAACTTTCTTCATGAAAGGATATGTGCATGGAAATGAAGAATGCAGTAAGGGATGAAGACCTGGCCCGAACAAAAAACCTGTTTGAACGGGCTGATGAGTTTTTTGGCAAAGGGAGGTACGAAGATGCAAAACAATGTTTCCTCTCAGTAATCGAAACAGACCCCTCCAACATAGAGGCCTTGAATAATCTAGGAGTCATAGTCTACCAGGAGGGAAATAACAAGACGGCAACCGACTACTTACTCAAGGCGCTATCCATCGATCCTTATTACCGGGAGGCTGCACTTAATCTTGCACATATGCTGAGAACAACAAACCAGTTGTCGGCGATAGAGCCCCTTTTGAAAAAATTGGTACAGCGCAACCCCCAGGACGAGGAAATGAAAAAAATTCTTGACGAGGTCGGTGTTCTCTCCCACCGGGACTCAAACAGACCGTCTTTAGCACTAAACGTTCCTGATGAAACACACCGGGCAGAATCTTTTTTTGTTCTATCCACCGGGTGTTGCGGAATTCATACTCTATCGAAAATTTTGACTTCGTCCAAGAGAGTTAAGATGCATTTCTATCCCACTCCAGCGATAGAAGGAGAATCGGTTCTGGCATGGAGCGGTGATGTGAATAAATCTGATGTCCTCAGACAGAAGCGTTTTGCTCTCATTACCGCAGCACTGAAAGATGGCTTCGTATATGGTGAAACTACGCCCACGCTGACACCATTCGCAGATGCTATCGCCCGAGAATTATTGCATTCCAAATTTCTCGTCCTGGTGCGTCATCCGCATCAATTCGTTCGATCCGCTCTGAAACAAAACTTCTATCAAGGCCGTTCCGACGATTCTATACGAATGCAACCTCCAAGAATTTCCGAATTCTATTTAACTTGGAAGTCTTTCAGCCAAATCGAAAAGATCTGCTGGCTTTGGGTAGAAACTTATAATTGGATACTTAAATTTCTATCCAAAATAAACAATGATAGATATCTGATCGTTCGTTTTGAGGACATCCAATCTGGATCATCTAAAATCCAAGAAATTTTCGAATTCCTCAATATTGATGGGTACTGTGAGAAAGAAATAGCACAGATATTAGAAATGCGTTTAAATTCTCAGAACTATGGACGTTTTCCGAATCCGGAAATGTGGTCTCCCACTATAAGAAATATTGTGAATAATACCTGTGGTTCTTTGGCTAACCAATTGGGGTATAATTTGGAAATGCCGCCTGTCACTATTTCGAATCCGGTAAATCATTTGCACTGTCAGCATATCCCAATGGTAAGTATTGGATTCCCTATTTATAGCGGCGGCACCATGCTTGCTGATTCACTGGAATCAATTCTATCTCAAGATTATTGGGACTTTGAGGTTATCATTTCTGACCATGGAAGTGATCCCTTTGTTCAAGAAATCGCTACCCATTACGAAAAATTGGATCACCGCATAAAATACTTCCCCACAGATGACCACAGCAACTGCATCGGTGTCCAAAATTTCTTTCGTGTTGTTGAATTGTCGTCGGCGCCTTTCTTTATGTGGGGATCTTATGACGACCGCATGGAGAAATCTTATATAAGGAAGTCCTTTGAAAAGATTAACGAAGATGATTCCATAGTCCTCGTGTACTCAAAGTCGAAGGTCTATCAAAACAATTCAAAATATATAGGCATCGGTAATGATACCGTCAAGGCGGATCAGGACGATCCATGTGAACGCTTTCTTCACGTCATCTGGGAACTGATGATGTGTAATGCAATGTACGGATTATTCAGACGCGAGGTCATCCGAAAGGCCCGTTCCTTTAGGAAAGACGCCTATGCACATGACACTCTCTTTCTTGCCGAGGTCGCTCTGATGGGAAAAATCATTCAAATTGACGATTTTCTTTTTATAAGAAACCTGACAAGAAATTACGAGCGCTCCTTCGAAGAGCACTACACGGATTTGATCCTATCAATGGATCCGCCCTGGTTAGAGGAAGGTATTACATTGCCATTTTGCCGTTTGACCTATTCACATTGCGAATTGATAAACTACTCATCTCTTCCTTTGGACAAAAAAGAACAATTGACACATGAAATCATCCGTTGTTTTAGGACGCGCTGGGAAAAACAACTACGATATGAGATCAACAGAGCTATCCTATTGGTCAATGCGGGTTGCTTTTATTGTACATGGGATGGAAGGCGCTATGGGTCGGATATCCATGATCATGCAAAACATCTTGAACATTTTTATGTTACGAATGTCATAAAGGCGCTTGGCGAAGCCCTTCTTATTTATCCGGAATGGGAAGAACTGAGAACTGCCTATAATAAGTGTCATCGTACTGCTCAAGAATTATCATTAAATACCATTAATAATCAAGGAAGCATTTATGTATCAATGCCAGATATGTGCCCACGAAATTGAACCTTTCATTTCCTTTGGTAAAATGCCGATCGCCAATGGATTTCTTATGCCGGATCAATTTTATCAAGAATATTTTTATAACCTTATTGTTGGTTTCTGTCCTGAATGCAAAATGGTCCAATTGCTAGAATTCGTCGACCGCGAAAAAATGTTTCATGAGCAATACGCTTTCTTTTCGTCAACTTCTTTGTTTATGGCACGTCACTTTGGAATGTTTGCCGAAAAGGTCATGCAGAATTTTCTGGCAGGAGTTTGTGACCCCTTTGTCGTCGAAATCGGGAGCAACGATGGCATCCTTCTTGAAAACTTTGCCAAGCGAAACATACGCCATCTTGGCATAGAGCCATCAGCTAATGTAGCGGAAGCTGCTATTAGAAAGGGGGTCAAATCCATCTGTGCATTTTTTGATGAAAATATTGCCCGGCACATTGTATCGGAGAGCGGGCACGCCGACGCAATCATTGCCGCCAATGTCATGTGTCATATCCCCTATCTTCACTCCGTGGCAAAAGGGATTAAACTTCTTTTGAAACCCGGCGGCATATTTATCTTCGAAGATCCTTACCTCGGGGATATTCTGGAAAAAACCGCCTATGACCAGATCTATGACGAGCATGCATTCTATTTTTCACTCCAGTCAATACACCTTTTATTCTCTCAGTACGATCTCGAAGTTATTCACACTGAACCACACAACGTTCATGGCGGCTCCATGAGATACTATATTTCCCATAAAGGTATTCATACGCCGTCTTCTTTCGTAATGACACAAATCGACAAAGAACGTGCGTTGGGATTACATCAACGAGAAACCTATGAGCTGTTCCGGAAATCTGTGGAAAAGTCCAGGGATCAATTAAAACAGCTTCTATTGAATCTCAAAAATGAAAACAGACGTGTGGTCGGTTACGCTGCAACTTCGAAAAGTACGACCGTTACAAACTACTGTAGTATAACCACGGACCTTCTGGAATATATAAGTGATACAACACCCCTCAAGCAAGGAAAATACAGTCCGGGTGCTCACATTCCTGTTCGACCTTATGAAGAATTCAAAACAGACTACCCCGATTATGCATTACTCTTCGGTTGGAATCATGCTGACGAGATTATGGCAAAAGAAAGGCCTTTCTTTGGTAGGGGTGGTAAATGGATAGTCTATGTACCGAAGGTGCAAATAATCGGATGATCCTCTGCAGTAACCCTCACGCCCAATATTTGGCACACAAGCCTGAATTAGACGAAGCCATTCATCGGGTTTTGGATAAAGGATGGTATATTCTGGGTGAGGAGGTTAAAGCCTTTGAATACGAGTTTGCCACCTATATCGGTTTGTCTCACGGCATAGGCGTAGGGAGCGGTACGGAAGCTATTCACCTTGCTCTCGCGGCATGTGATATCGGACATGGTGATGAAGTAATAACCGTTTCCCACACTGCCGTGGCCACAGTCGCAGCTATTGAATTAACAGGCGCTATCCCAGTATTTATTGATATTGAGCCGCAGTATTACACGCTAGATCCGGCGAAGTTGGAAAAAATGATTACACCTAGAACAAAGGCCGTTATTCCCGTTCATCTCTATGGCCAATCCGCAAACCTACTACCTATCCTCGAGATTGCACAAAAACATGGATTACGCATGATTGAAGACTGTGCTCAAGCGACTGGTGCAACTTACAGAAACAAGCATGTTGGTTCATTTGGCGATATGGCCTGCTTCAGTTTCTATCCCACAAAGAATTTGGGGGGATTAGGGGATGGCGGTATAGTCGTAACATCCAATGATGAACTGGCCCAAAGGGCACGCTTGTTACGTGAATATGGATGGGCTGAGCGCTATATCAGCCATGCACGCGGATGGAACTCCCGCCTTGACGAACTACAGGCAGCCATATTACGGGTAAAACTTCGCTATTTGGATGGTGACAATACCAAGAGGACTGACATCGCTAAATTATATGATGACAATATTAGAGGAACAGGCATAAGCATCCCGAACTGCAGACAGGATGCCAGCCATGTTTATCATCTCTATGTGGTACGTTCACGGAGAAGAGATGCCCTCTTAACTTTTCTGAAGAAGCGGGGCATTGGTGCCCTGATCCACTATCCAATTCCCGTCCACCTGCAACCGGCCTACCGAGGGCGCATTCGCTGCGGAGACGGCATGGAAGAGACAGAAAAAGCGGCTGACGAGATCCTCTCCATGCCCATATATCCAGAGCTGACAGAGGCAGAGCTTCACACTATAGTAACGGCAATCCGAAAGTTTTTGGAGAAAAATGATGATTGACGGTGTTATGTTCAAGAATTTGGTAACACACGCTGACGAACGTGGGTTTTTTTGTGAAATCATACGTGTAACGGATGAATTTTTTGCCGAGGGATTTGGTCAATGGAGCCACTCTTTGATGTACGCAGGCGTCGTGAAGGCTTGGCATATTCATCAAAAGCAAGTGGACTGGTGGTATGTAGCGGGAGGTGTTTTGAAAGTAGCCTTACATGACGCACGTCCTGACTCTTTAAACTATAAAGAAACGATGGAACTTTTCATGGGTGAAAACCAGACGGCAGGAGTTCTGCGCATTCCGCCTGGCGTAGCTCACGGCTGTAAATGTATTAGCGGGCCGGCACACCTGTTTTACGTAACATCCAACGTGTACAATCCAGAAGATGAGGGTAGGATTCCTCATGATGACACGGAACTTGGATATGACTGGATTAAAGGTCCTTCGATTAAGTAATCCGCTTTAAATTACATTTTCTACAGGAAGAATATCGCCAAAATGAATGATCACTTAAATAGATTGCCACCAATAACAATTCTTTGGGGTGGCACTGGTCAGGCAAAAGTTTTACGACCGATTATTGAGAGCTACGGTTCCAAGGTAGTGGCTGTTTTCGATGATACGCCGAATCTTCCCTCCCCCTTTTCCGATGTGCCTTTGTATTTTGGATTAGATGGTTTCCATGAATGGCTTCGATCGCAGTCTCGTCGTAATGAAATTGGATTTTGCGTTGCTATTGGCAACCCCCATGGGCGTGTACGAATGAAGTATCATGAACTGATGGTTGCTGCAGGATTATTGCCAGTTACAATAGCGCATCATAGCGCCCAAATTGCAATAAATGCCACCGTTGGAAAAGGTTGCCAGTTTATGGCGGGTTCAATTGTTAATCCTGAAGCGAAAATTGGGAAGCAATGCATAATAAATACAAAGGCATCTATTGACCATGAATGCATATTATCAGATGGGGTAGAAATTTCCCCTGGCGCTACTTTATGTGGCCTTGTCATTTTGGGGATTAATGTATGGATAGGCGCTGGTGCAACAGTTCTGCCGCGTATACATATTGGGGATGATTCTATAGTAGGTGCGGGTGCGGTTGTCACTCAAGATACACCCGCAGGTGTAACGGTTGTGGGTGTCCCTGCAAAAACAAATAGAAGCTGATAGACAGGCAAGAAAGATATTTTTGATAACACAGCTGTGAAAGAAGGTCTAATTATAGGATGAGGAAACCTGAATTGACATCTATTCATGAGACAGAAATTGTTAATCCTTGGAAGACTTTAACCTCAAAGGATATTTATGAGAATGAATGGATCATTCTTCAAGAAGATAAGGTTATTAGTCCACGGGGAATAAAGAGTTTATATGCCAAGATTAAGTTTAAGAAAAGGACAGTCGGAATTATCGCACTTGAACAAGATAAACATCTTTGGCTTGTTGGTCAATATCGGTATCCTATAGACCAATGTTCTTGGGAAATACCAGGAGGAGGTGCCTCAACAAATGAAGATGTTTGGGGAGCTGCCAAAAGAGAGCTTAAAGAAGAAACAGGTTTAACTGCTAACAAATGGCAACTTATCCTTCATATGTATACTTGTAATTCTATTACCGATGAGGAAGTCTTTGTTTTTTTAGCAAAAGAGCTACTCCATGGAAAAATGGAATTAGAAGAAACAGAACATATTATCCTAAAAAGGATCCCCTTACAGTTTGCTTTAGAATTGATAAATGACGGATTGATAACAGATGCTGTATCAATTGCTGGTCTCTTGAAGCTGATCTTCAACGAAAATAATTCAAATATAGGATAAAGATATGGAACAAATCTATATGGCTGGCCCTTGGATCACTGAGCACGAAATCAAGGTCGTTGAAGATTGCATGAGAAACGGCTGGTACAATTACGATTATGTAGAAGCTTTTCAACGGGAATTTGCTGCGTACCACAATCGCAAATATGGAATTATGACACCAAATTGTACCACAGCAATCCACCTGTTATTGACAGCTCTAGGCATAAGCGATGGAGATGAGGTGCTAATCCCGGAATGTACATGGATTGCAACTGCCTCGCCGGTGACCTATCTTAGAGCGACACCCGTTTTTTGTGACATCGACCCTGTCCATTGGTGCCTTGATCACGATTCCGTGAAAAGGAATATCACGTCAAAGACAAAAGCCATTATTCCTGTTGACCTTTTTGGGAATATGCCTCTTATGGATGAACTTATTAGTATAGCCGATGAAAATGGAATTCCGCTTATTGAAGATGCTGCGGAAGCTCTAGGCTCAACGTATAAGGGAATACGGGCGGGTAAATTTGGGATTGGCTCTGTATTCAGTTTTCACCGAACAAAAACCCTTGTGACCGGTGAAGGGGGCATGCTGATTCTTGACGATGAAAAGCTCAATGAACGGTGTCGCTTCCTGAGGGACCACGGACGCCGACCCGACGGCCCGGCCTATTTCAATTACGAAGTGACTTACAAGTACATGCCCTTCAATCTTCAGGCAGCCATGGGATACGCTCAGTTCCAGCGCCTCGACGAATTGATTGCAAAAAAACGCTGGATATTTGAAAGCTACAAAGAGCGTCTCTCTGACATCGCAGATATTCAATTCAACGCTGAACCAGAAGGGGGATTCAACAGTGCCTGGATCACCGGGCTCCTGATCGGGGAAAGCCATAAACTGAATAAGGTCAAAGCCATGGAAATGCTTCAGGAACTAGGCCTGCCCACGCGCCCCTTCTTCTACCCGCTGTCGTCCCTTCCCGCATACCCCGGACAGGAGGCGATTTATCGCCCTCGAAACCCCGTAGCCTATAACATCTGTGACCGTGGCATTAATCTTCCCGGCGCGCTCATCATGACGGAATCACAGATCGACCGGGTATGCGAGGGTGTCAGAAGTATATTCAAGAAATAAGGGAGAGGAAAGATGAAACAATACAACGAAATTAAACTTCCGTCCTTGAGAGGCCAGAGGATTCTGATCACCGGTGGGCTCGGATTTATCGGCAGCAATCTCGCCCACAAATGCCTGGACTTAGGCGCCGAGGTCACCATTTATGATTGCATGGATCCAAGCTCAGGAGGAAATCTTTTTAATATTCATAAGATCAGAGATTTTGTTCAACTTTGTCACTATGATATTTTGAACATGGATCGGCTGTCTGAACATATATTTGAAAAGGATGTTATCTTCAACTGCGCTGCCTCCACCTCTCATAGCTTTTCCATCCGCGAACCTTGGATCAATCTGGACGTGAACAGCCGTGCTGTTATCAATCTGCTGGAGGCCATCCGACGTTTTAACCGGGAAGCGAAATTTATCCATCTCGGAACCAGCACACAGTTGGGAAGGCTCCACTACCAGCCCGCCGATGAGAATCACGCGGAATTTCCGACGGACATCTATTCGGCCAACAAAACCGTCGCTGAAAAATATGTCCTGATCTATGCGAACTTGTACGGTTTGAGAGCAACGGTCATCCGCATATCCAACACCTATGGCCCCCGTGCAAGCATCCACAGCGCCGATTTCACTTTCAACAATTACTTTATAGGACTGGCTCTGCAGAATAAAACGATCACTGTTTTCGGCGACGGTGCACAAAAAAGAAACTCCATTTTTGTCAGTGACGTGGTTTCAGCTTTAATCCTTTCATCACAGACTGAAAAGACAAATACCGAAACGCTCTTCGCTGTCGGCGATGAGCACCATAGCGTTTGCGAGATCGCGAAGGCCACAGTAAGGTATATAGGCTCAGGCAAGGTCAAATTAGTCGAGTGGCCGAAAGACAGAAAACCCATGGAGATCGGCGACGCCATTATCAGCAATAAAAAGATCAAACCCCTTGTCAACTGGAAACCCATGACGGATCTGAAAACTGGCCTTTTACTGACAAAAGGGTATTATGAAACATGTCTTGATAAATATTTAAGGTGATATCATGAAGATATTCGTCACAGGCTCTTTGGGACATATCGGATCAAGGCTGATCAGGGAGATTACATGCCATTTACCATCATCAGAGGTCGTCATGATCGACAACCTATCCACCCAGCGTTACACCTCATTGTTCAACCTTCCCGGTGACTGTATCTATCGTTTTATCGAGGGCGACGTTTTGGAGGCGGCTCTGCCTTCTGTAATGACCGGTTGCGAGGCGGTAATCCATCTGGCCGCCGTCACTGACGCAACAGGGAGCTTCAAGATCAGAGAAAAGGTCGAACATGTAAATTATAACGCCACCAAAAAGGTGGCCGAAAGTTGCGCTCTCCTGAACATCCCCATGATTCACCTCTCCTCTACAAGCGTCTATGGAACTCAAAGATCAACGGTGGACGAGGATTGTCCTGAGGAAGACCTGAAGCCGCAGAGCCCCTATGCGGAGACAAAGCTTATGGAAGAACGTCTCCTACAGGAAATGGCAGCGAAAAGAGGCCTGCGTTTCGTTACCTGTCGCTTTGGTACGATCGTTGGAATATCGCCGGGGATGCGTTTTCACACGGCCGTCAACAAGTTTTGCTGGCAGGCCGTTCTGGGACAGCCCCTCACCGTCTGGCGGACGGCCCTGCACCAGAAACGTCCGTATCTGGCCATCAACGACGCTGTTGCCGCCCTCTTTTTCATTCTTGACAAACGGCGTTTCGACAGTCGAGTCTATAACATCGTCACGGAAAACATGACCGTAAACGATGTCATTTCTTGCATTCGGCCGTATACCGGTAAAATCAATATTCAGTATGTTGATGAGGAAATCATGAATCAGTTGTCCTATGAAGTCTCAAGCCGGCGTTTCCATGATCTTGGCTTTGTCTTTACCGGTTCCATAGAAAAGAACATCACCGAAACCATAAATCTTCTGCGAGGCGCGGGAGGTCAGTCATGACTGAGAAAAAGATGCTGACCCGTGAAGAATTCGAGGGCCTACTTCAGGAATCCGCCTTGTCCATGAGCCAAGACGACGGCCTTATCCGCAGGGCAAGAGATCTGGTAATCGACGCCGATAAATATCGCTGGGTTCACCAGACGAGCTGGTTCGGTGAACCGATCCTGAATCTGCCTCAGGATATGTTCGCCATCCAAGATATTATTTATAAAACACGGCCAAAGTATATCATAGAGCTTGGCGTTGCATGGGGAGGATCACTGCTTTTTTACTCAACCCTGCTCACGGTTCTGGGAAGGGAAAAGATTATTGGCATAGACATTTACATCCCCGATGACCTCAGAAACAGACTGAATGGATATGGTTTTTTATCCGAAAAAATCATCCTCATCACCGGGTCATCCGTTGAACAGGCCACCCTCGCCAAGATAGTGTCCATAATCGGCAACAGCCAAGAGGTCCTTGTCGTTCTTGATTCCTATCACAGCCACGACCATGTCCTTGCCGAACTCCGCCTGTACTCACCATTTGTCGGCAAAGGACACTACATCATCTGCAGCGATACCATCGTTGAAGATATACCTATCCAGAAACACCGGCCGAGGCCCTGGGGGCCGGGAAACAACCCGAAAACCGCGCTGGAGGCGTTCCTGAAGGAAACAGACCGCTTCGTTGTTGATGACGCCGTAGACCGAAAATTACTTATCACCTGTAATCCAGGCGGATATCTGAAGTGCATAAAGTAAATTACCTATTATGATTCTACACACCCAATTTTTATAGAGATATTATGATGATAAACTTTATCGCTCCTTCTGTTATTGACATTGAAACAGTGCATGGGATTTGCAACGCTTCATGCATAATGTGTTCTATTCGCTCGTCTTCCCAACGGCCTCAGATCATGCATCAGGATATGTTTCTCAGTATTCTTGATAGGCTGACTCCATACAGGCAATGCATTGAATATCTGAATATAGTAGGGCTGGGTGAGGCTATCCTAGATCCGGATGTCTTTGCGAAAATCCGGGCAGCCAAGGAAGCAAGATTCCGTCAAGTTAGCCTGCCTACAAACGGCGACATCCTTGACGAACAACGCACATCCATGCTTTTGGACAGCGGCATAGACATAGTCATATTCAGCATCGACAGCCTGATTCCTGACAAGTTTGAACGAATCAGACAGGGCCTATCCTTCCGACGGGTTATTGATAATATCCACAGGTTAATACAGCTTCGCGATTCTGGTGGATATTCCACAACAATATGCGTCAGGATGATCGAGCAGGAACTGAACGAAGATGAATGGCAACAATATACAATTTACTGGTCTCGATATCTGGCGCTAAGCCAGGGCGATATGGTGCTGCGATTTCCCAGACACAATTGGGCTGATGCGGAATGCGCCATCCCCAAAAGCGTTCCCTGTCCCTACGTATTCGACCGCATTACCATCAACGCCTCCGGTATGATTCAGTTCTGTTGTATCGACGTTGACGCCTCCTTTTATAAGCTAGGTAGCGCTTTTGACGAAGATCCTGTAAGGATCTTTAATGGAACTGTATTCAGGGAAGCACGCACACTGATGAAAATGGGCCGCATCAACGATCTTGAACATTGTTCACGGTGTGACGTTCCTTTGAAACGGCTAAACAGGGAGAAGGCTGACCTGCACTTAGAGGAAAGTGAGATGTTCCCAAATTGATTTTCTCAGTTAAACGAAAATTGCGAGGCCTTGTTATGTTGAGGCATTGATCGAATTTAAAAATATTGTTTCCTTGGGGAAATATTTCATACGTCCCTTGAAGAAATAAAAGACAAAAAAGATTTACGGTCTGAACGCAGTAAATGTGATTGCCTAGGGTTGAATTACCTGACTCATAATCCATCGGAACTGACTATTTACGTCCTGAGTAATGGAAGCAAACCAGCGATGGTGAAAAAACTTAAAAAAAGAACCTTAAGTAAAAATAAAGGGAAGTCCACGATCTCCCTATGCATGATCGTGAAAAACGAAGAGGCATGTCTCGGGCGGTGCCTGAGGAGCGTATGCAATCATGTGGATGAAATCATCATCGTCGATACTGGTTCGACAGACGGCACTGTTGATATCGCTCAAAGCTACGGCGCCAGAGTCTACCATCATCCCTGGGAAAACGACTTCAGTAAACACCGGAACCAGTCGCTTTCCTATGCCACAGGCGACTGGATATTTCAATTGGATGCCGACGAGGAGTTGTTTCCGGAAGACGGATCGGCGCTGAGGGACGTCGTCCGGGAAGAAAAGGCCGATTATCATCATTGCCGTTTTTATGACATGAAAACGGACGGCTCCGTCCATGGCGTCTTCTACCTGATCCGGCTGTTCCGCAACGGCACGGGAATGGGCTATGAGCGGAAGGTCCATAACCAGTTACAAGTCCGGGGTGAGGGAGCTTTCAGCGCGATTCGGATCCGACACTACGGGTATGATCTGACACCGGAACAAATGGAAGCGAAGCATATCAGGACGACAACGCTTTTGGAAGAGATGCTCGTGAATGATCCGGAAGACGTGTACTGCCTCTATCAATTGTCTTCTTCATATTCCATGCACCGCGAGTTTGACAAGGCCGTCCAATACGGTGAAATGGCCTTGGAAATCATGCGCCGGAAAAGGTTACGAGACGAGTTCTTTGCAATCGCATTCCATACGGTAGCCCAGGCTTATTACGCGCTGGATCAGACAGCGGATGTTGAACGTCTCTGCCTGGAAGCCCTTGACTTATTTCCCATGCATCTGGATATATGTCATCTCCTTGCATCCATCTATTTTGAGAAGCAGGATCTTGAGAGGTGCCGGTACATGTCGGAGCGTTGCCTCAGCATCTATGAATCCTTAGAAAAAAATCCCTCGCTTATCGGAAATATTTACTGTCACAGCTTCACCATAAAGCATAAAATCTACTTCCGCCTGGCCTGTGCCCACATTCTTGAAAATGATCTTGATGGGGCAGATCAATACTTCTGGAAAGGCTTTGAAGATTCGGGCAGATGCCTGGAACTTGCCGAGAATATCTGTCGCTTCTACCTCAAGCATCACATGGATGAAAAGGCGCTGCTATGGCTGAAAATCGCATACGAAACCAGCCTTAGCAAGGCAAGCAACCTGATTATTTTCCCGGAACGTAAAGACCTCTATCTGAAAATCGGCAAAGATTTCCTGCAGCAGGGCAATCTGAAAGCTGCCGCCGATTGCCTGCGTAAAGCCGGAGATGAGGGACTCACGGCGGACGAACAACTTGAAAAGATACTTTTACAAACACAGGTCTGCTGGCAGATCGAAGCAAGTGATGATTTTATACAATCCCTGGAATCGCTCATGCGGATGCTGGGCATGAATACCAAACGCACCCGCCAGTCTATTGATGAGCTGGGCCAGATTATCTATGATATTGCCGAATCATTTTGCCTTCGCCAGCAGCGGCCTTTCGCCGAAGCGGCCCTTCTGTTGGCGATTCAGGTCGCCCCTACCCTGTACGATCATGGTAAGTTCGACCGCCTGCTTTTGGGCACCGCCCCACCTACCTCAATAAAAAATAAAAGGCAGTCCACGATCTCCCTATGCATGATCGTGAAAAACGAAGAGGCATGTCTCGGGCGGTGCCTGAGGAGCGTATGCGATCATGTGGATGAAATCATCATCGTCGATACTGGTTCGACAGACGGCACTGTTGATATCGCTCAAAGCTACGGCGCCAGAGTCTACCATCATCCCTGGGAAAACGACTTCAGCAAACACCGGAACCAGTCGCTTTCTTATGCCACAGGCGACTGGCTATTTATAGTAGACGCCGACGAGGAGTTGTTTCCAGAAGACGGATCGGCGCTGAGGGACGTCGTCCGGGAAGGGAAGGCAGATTATTATCATTGCCGTCTTTATGACATGAAAACGGACGGCTCCGTTCACGTCGTCTTCCACTCGATCCGGCTGTTCCGCAACGGCACGGGAATGGGCTATGAGCGGAAGGTCCATAACCAGTTACAAGTCCGGGGTGAGGGAGCTTTCAGCGCGATTCGGATCCGACACTACGGGTATGATCTGACACCGGAACAAATGGAAGCGAAGCATATCAGGACGACAACGCTTTTGGAAGAGATGCTCGTGAATGATCCGGAAGACGTGTACTGCCTCTATCAATTGTCTTCTTCATATTCCATGCACCGCGAGTTTGACAAGGCCGTCCAATACGGTGAAATGGCCTTGGAAATCATGCGCCGGAAAAGGTTACGAGACGAGTTCTTTGCAATCGCATTCTATACGGTTGCACAGGGATACAATAACCTGGGAAAATTAGAGAATGTGGAACGCGTATGTCTAGAAGCCCTCGATTATTTTCCCATGCACCTAGATATGTGTCATATCCTTGCCTCTGTTTATTTCAAGAAACAGTCCTTTGATCTGTGCAGGACTACGTCCCAACGTTATCTTTCAATCTATGAGGAATTTGAAAGAAACCCGGCGCTCATAGGGAACTCCTGCTTTTTTAGTTTTGCTAAGAGAGACGAAATCTTTTTGGGTCTGGGCTTGATTCATTTCCTGGAAAAGGATTTTGAAACTGCTGACTCCTTCTTTCTGAAAGCATTCGAAGATTCAGGAAGTAGAATGGAAAAGGCGGAAAACATCTGCCACCTTTATTTCGGACAGCATATGACTGAAAAAGGGATGAAATGGTTAAAAATTAGTTATGAGACCGGTATTTGCAGCGGGAATATCCCCGCCTTCTTGCGGGAGAGCAAAAAACTTTGCCTGAAAATCGGCAAAGATTTCCTGCAGCAGGGCAATCTGAAAGCCGCCGCCGATTGCTTGCATAAAGCCGAAGATGAGGGACTCACGGCGGATGAACAACTTGAAAAGAGGCTCTTACAAGCGCAGATCTGCTGGCAGGACGAAGCAAGGGATGATTTTATACAATCCCTGGAATCGCTCATGCAGACGCTGGGCATTAATACCAACTGCTGCCTCTATTCGATTGAGGATATGGGGAGGATCGTTTACGACATCGCTGAGGAACTTTGCCGCAGGAAACAGTGGCATTTAGCCGACCCAGCGCTCCGGCTTGCGATTCGGATCGCTCCCGCCATCGTCGATCACGGTAAGTTCAACCGGCTTCTTGTGGACGCCTAACAGTCGAGCAATCAATCGTCATAATTCACGTCAACCATCGGATGCACTTTTCATGTAAAATTAAAGTATTCTTCCCTCCCTGCCGATAACAATGCCAAAAGAGGAAAAAAATAGGCAAGGGAGGAGGTGAAAGAAAGTAGGACGCAGTGACCGGGAAATCATACGAAGAAACCCCGGTTGTAAATAATAATTTTTTTACTAAACAATTGGCAAGGATGCCAAAGATCAAAAATAATAAAATCAAGGAGGATAAAAATCATGGGAATGATATTCGACATTCAAAATAACACTGCAGCAGTACGTGCACAGGGGTACCTGGAAAGTTCCACTGCATCAATGAACAAATCATTAGAAAGACTTTCTTCAGGCTATCGTATAAACTCAGCCTCGGATGATGCATCAGGTCTGGCCATTTCTAACAGCTTAACCTCGAATGTGGCCGGGGCAAATGTTGCCCAGCAAAACATCTCACAAGCAACCTCCCTCTTGCAGGTGGCGGACGGGGCGATGAGCACCGTCAGTGACATTTTAACACGTATGAACGAACTTGCTACGGAGGCAGCGAGTGCAGGAGCGGATATAGGCCCGCTATCAAATGAGTATAATACACTTTACTCAGAAATTGACAGGATTGCCAATTCGACGCAGTATAATGGCACAAATCTGCTCGACGGAAGCTTTGGCAGCGTCAACACCACTGCTTCTGCAATCACCGTCGCGGCTAACGTTTACAATGTTAATGTGGCTTCAGCGGCAATCGGGACTTATACCGTCAGCTACAGCGCCACTGCTGATACATTGACGATAACAAATGGGTCAGGCACACAGCAAACAGAAAGCGTTGGTAATGGGGCACATACGTATGACTTCGATAGCCTCGGCATTAGTTTCCAGACGACGGCTGCAGCTACCACAGCCGCTCTCGGTGCTGCACTCGGTGGCGGTAGTATAGTCGTTACTGCCGGTTCGGGTACTGGCGGAACGTTCCAGATCGGCTATACAAATGATGCAACTTCACAATTGTCTGTCACACTCAATAGCATAACAGCTGCCACTCTGGGGCTCAGCAATTCAGCCTGGACGCAGGCTTCCGATGCCACTGCCGCCATGTCTGCTGTAAGCACTGCTATCGGTCGCCTGTCTACAGACCAGGCAGCCAACGGCGCCTACGAGAACCGTCTGAATTATGCATCACAGAACCTCACAACTACCGTACAGAACTTAACGTCGGCAAACTCGGCCATTAAGGATGTGGATATGGCTTCGGAAATGACGAACTTCACCAAGGAACAGATCCTTGTCCAGGCTGGTACGGCGATGTTAGCTCAGGCAAACACGGCACCACAACAGGTACTCGCACTGTTTAAGTAGCCCTGACTCCAAACCCCTAGCAGAAAGCCCCGCAATTCATTGATTGCGGGGCTTTTTTATTGGCATATTTTTTTGTTCTCTAAATCTTGGTAGGAAGTGGCCTTTAGGGCCACCCCCTACCAACAGAACGGCTCGTACCGGCCAGGTAAAAACCTATCTTCGATTAGTGACTGAGATTCAATTCACAGGTTCGTTTCGTGAAATCATGGAGATGGATTACCCTCTACCTTCTGAACCACAGGAGGTTCATCGCAACTTTAACCTCCTTGCGGTTCCCCGATTGCCATTTAAACATCTCGACCCGTACCCTGTAAGCCTCATGGGGTTTGTATCTAGAACGTATCATCATGCTCTGGAGTCGCGTCGACTTCTTCCGCTTCTTCAATTGCTTTGAGAAATTTACAATTTATCATTTCGGCTGCAGAGAGAAATCTTATAAACCATTGATAAATATTAATATTCCCTCGCTGCAACGACATTGAATATAATTTTTCGAATGTTTAAAAGGACTCAAGTTTCAAGAAAATTCTACCGATAATGATTATAAAACATGGGGCGCTTAAGACTTATCGTTAAAGTTTGATGAAACCATCAGAAAGGATTCCCAGATGACTACTAGTACTTCTGCTAGCAATATCACCAGTAACGCAGGGACCAGTTATATCACCGGTCTCGCCAGCGGAATTGACTGGAGCTCCATGGTCGATGACTTGATTGCTGTTGATCAGCAAAGAGTTACTATTGTTCAAAACAAACAGAGTACCGACCAATCAGAACTCCAGGCATGGCAGTCTTTAAATACCCAACTTCTCTCTTTGAAGACAGCTGCGGATGCCATGCAGAACCCTTCCGATTTCTCTGCCTTCACATCAAACATGTCCACTATTAGCGGTACTTCAAATGCAAGTAACTTGTTCTCCGTTGCAACCAGCGACACAGCATCTCCGGGAAATTACACTATACGAGTAGACAATCTTGCCCAGGCGGAGCAATTAGTTTCTAACCCCTTCACCAGCACGTCAACAGCACTGGGGAGCAGCTATGCTGGCGATATTGTCATCAATGGTACAGTCATTACAGTCAACGCTAAAGACACACTGGCCGACGTAGCGACAAACATTAACGAAGCTGATACAGGGGCATCCCCTTCCGGGGTGACAGCATCTGTTGTCAACTTCGGCACCAATGACAGCCGGTTGATTCTAACCAGTGATACGACCGGTGCGGCAGGAATCAGTCTCCTTAACGGATCATCTGCAAACCTTGTGCAGCAATTTGGATGGAAAGACGATGAAGCCCCAATAATTAAAAATTCCATCACCAATGGCGCACAGAGTGATCTCTTTACCTCGTCAACTGAGGCGATTAACTCTCTTCTGGGCCTCACTACCACTCAGTCGGGGAATGTTTCAATCGACGGCCAATCAATATCCTTAAATAACGGTATGTCCCTAACAGACATCGCCACCGCTATCAACAATGCGGATGCGGGCGTGACAGCCTCCGTTGTCTCTCAGACGAAAAACGGGTCCACGTATTACAGCCTCCAGATCCTGCAGAGCAGTGGGAGTGGAACCCCGACCTTTGCGGATGCGGATAATATCCTTAACACTCTCGGCATCCTGGATCACACGAGCAACTCGAGTACAGGGGTAGTCTCGGGGAACTCCATGACATCCAATGGTTCCGACATAACTGCAGCGACCCTTTTGAAGAACATTGACGGCTACAACTTCGCGTCGGGCGACTCTATCACCCTCTCGGGCACTGATACGTCAGGCAACTCAGTAAGTGCAAATTTGACTATCACGAGTTCGACGACCGTTCAGAATCTGCTTAACCAAATTAATACATCTTACGGAAATGTTTTGGCCTATGTTACCTCTGACGGGAAGATTGAGGTGAACGACTTAAGTGGAAACGAAACTTCGCAACTGAGTATAGCTGACTTAAAGATCAAAAATCAAAGCTCAGCAACTTCACTCGACTTTGGTGCCTTTGGTAACGCCTCGGCAGTGTTGGTTGCCGGTCAAGATACCGCTGTGGAAGTAGATGGTGTACCGGTTACATCTTCATCAAATACCATCGATAACGTTATCCCCGGTGTCACCCTGAATCTTCTCAAGGCAGACAGTTCCACAACCATCAACCTGAATGTCACGCAGGACACTAACGCCATCGAGACTTTAATCAATAACTTTGTGACCGCATATAATGCAGTAGCATCCACTATCAGTACACAGGATTCTTACAATACAACGACAAATACAACAGGAGGCGTTCTTTTTGGAGATAATACACTTCTTAACGTGAAATCTGCTCTCACATCCGTCCTTACCCAGCGTGTATCTGGTGTCAACAGCCAGTTATCCACTTTGGCCCAAGCCGGGATAAGTGTCGATGCTACGGGACAAATGAGTGTCGATGATACAACTTTGACAGGGTACCTCCAGACCAACTTCAACGACATTATGTCCCTCTTCGTCGGTCAGGGCACAACGTCATCGAACAGTCTTTCCGATGTAGGGTATTCGCAGAACTCACAGGCCGGTTCATACGACGTTGTTATCACTCAGGCGGCGACACAGAGCTCAGCAAAATCTGACGACTCGGTCCTGGTGGGCGACACTCTTGGTAGTGACGACACTATTTCAATTCAGCAAGGAAGTAATACGGCGACTATCGACCTGACAAAAGACATGAGCATGGATGAAATTATCAATGCAATAAATAAGGAACTTGCCACAGATTCGAGTGGACAGACCGGCGGACATTATGTCATGGGCATAACCGCCTCCCAAAATAGTCAAAACCAGCTTGTTCTAACCAGTGATGATTACGGCAAGGCATCCAGTTTTACAATCACAGACTCGAATGGGGTGCTGTGGAACACCGCAACACCTCAAACATTCAGTGGAAACGACGTGCAAGGAACTATCGGTGGCGAGCAGGCAACCGGCTCCGGACAGGTTCTTACCGGGAACACCGGCAACGCCAACACGGATGGTCTATCCGTAAAATATACTGGATCATCGGACTCATATCCCGTTGATGCGGGAACGATTAAATTAACGACCGGTGTGGCAGACCTCTTTGACCGTGCCCTTTATAATATTACTGATCCTTACAGTGGATATGCGACTTTCAAGGAGACGTCTCTTCAAAATAGTATCAATAACTATACAACAGAAATCAACCAGATGAATGACCAGATTGCACAAAAGAAACAGCAGATGCTCAACGAGTTTGTGACTATGGAAACTGCGATAAACACTATTCAAAATGAAAGCAGTTGGCTTACCTCGCAGCTTACAGCCGCATCGAACGGCTGGCAGCTTACTGCTGCAACGAGCTCAGCGAGTCTGTAACTATGGATAACTGCAATAAACACTATTCAAAACGAAAACAGCTGGCTTACCTCGCGGCTCACTGCCGCATCGAACGGCTGGCAATTACAGTGAATATTGTATAACCATTAATAAGGAGGATGGATCACATGTACGATAAAGGCATCGGAGCCTACCAGCAAGCAGGAATATTGACAGCGGACCCCAAAAGGCTGGTTTTAATGTGCTATGAGGAAGCGATACGGAATCTGAAGATTGCCAAGGCAAAATTCATCTCCCGTGATTACGAAGAAAAAGCACACGCATTACAAAAAGCAATGGATTTTATTTATGCACTTAACACCGCACTCGATTTTGAAAAGGGAGGCAATATAGCCTCAAACTTGCACGCCCTTTACAATTACATGACGCATCGTTTATTGCAAGCTGACTTGAAAAGAGACTTAAGAGCCATGGACCACATTATCTGGATTTTGGTAGAACTAAAATCGGCATGGGAAGAGATTTTTACCGGTCAGCGCAAGGACATGAACCCAGGTCTCCGTCACATCACCGATCGGGAGAAGGAAACCAGCAGAAGAGAAATGAGGGCATAGAAATGACAGACCAGAAATCATCAGCGGTATCTGCCGATCTTTCCAGGCTCTGCGAATTATTAGAGCAGAAAACGGCTGTTTTTAAAGATTTCATGTCTGCAACCGCATTCCTGAAGGATATGATTGAACAGCATAATGTGGAAGCGATTAAAATGTTGATCGCCCAGCGCCACGATTATATAACATTCATCGGCAGAGTAGACGAGGCAATCCGCAGGATCAGGGAGGCGCGTCCCTCTTATGAAGTACCGGAAAAAAGGAAACGTGTTCAATCCCTTATAAAGGCCCTCGAAAATATTATTAGTAAAACCCTGCGATTAAACCAGGATTGTGAGGCTGCCGCGGAAGATGAACTCGATAAGTTGAGAAAAGACTTATCCGGGATTGGCCATAGTCAGATGTGGTTCAAAGGTTATAGGGGAAATTCCGGAGAGCCCCGCTTCCTTGACGTTAAGACGTAGGGATATTAAACCCAGATTACGTAATAGAAACTACGTCTCTATTGCTGAATTTGGTTTGAAAGGTATAAAGTTTTACGTACAAATGCCGATATGTATAATAAAAGGAGAAGAATAGAGGTGAGAAATGGGTATGGCTATTTCTAACATAAATCCGGCGGTGCAGGGTGTGCCCGCAATTTCGTTGCAGGGTTCAGTATCTGGAAATAACCCGCCTCAGGAAGAGACTTCTGGACCGGCGCCTGAAGAATCCGGACCTATGAGCACTGAAGCAGTAAACCAAACGCTCCAGCAAATCCAGAAGCAGCTTCAATCCATGAATATCGGTGTGAGCTTCTCAACATACGGGGAGAAAAATAATGATATCAGTGTAATCGTCAAAGACACAGATACGGGAAAGGTTATACGAGAAATCCCCCCCCAAGACCTTCAAGATCTATATACGAAATTGGGAGAGCTAGTCGGCATTATTTTTAACCATCCTGCTTAAAGAATAGCGCCACACCATATTGATCCCACCTTCTTTTCACAGGGAAGCTGCCTCAGATTTATTCCGTTTTTTATTATCGCCGGCTGTAGAAGCATCTCCACGAGAACCAGTTGTTGTCAGGTAATACCGAACAGGATACGTCTGATCTTCGAGGATAACCTGTTTAGCAATCTTTTTTTCTGTATTGACCACTATAGGCGCCCTGAGGTTGACAGAAACCGAAAAAGGGTTTTGAAGGATGGTCACTATAGCCAGCAGGACTACATGCTCCGCATTTTCTATTTCGAGGAGTTTTGTATCATTATCGTCTATGATCGGCTCATAGCCATGTTTTGCGATAAATGGATTGATCACGACAAAGGCAACCTTGCCATCGTCAAGGGACTGGAACCACCAGAACGGGTTCTGTTCATCCTGCATATGCACTATATATTTCTTCAGGTGTTCAAATCCGAGGATCCCTCCCCGCATATCAATGATCTTGGATTCATCTACATCGATCTCCCCAAAGCGGCTGGTAGCTATATTCACTATATAAATCTCCCTGCTTAGTATATCTTCGAACCAGTACTTATATTATTTTCAAAGCTTTTTCTGATCTTTTAAAAGCAAATTTTTCAATCCTTCAAAAATATCAGGCAGAGTATCCTTCTCTGTACTACCCCTTTTTGCAGCCTTGATATTCTGTTCCCTGATGAGCTGATATATTTCCTCTCGATGAACGGCAATATGGGGTGGGGCCTCAATTCCAATCCTGACCTGTTTTCCCTTTGCTTCGAGAAAAGTAATCCTAATATCATCACCGATCGTTATCGACTCGCCCAACTTCCGTGTCAGGATTAACATCATATCCCCTTATTATATGGGAAATCGTCCTTCTATTGAAGGAAATTAAGGATTGACATGCCCTCTACATCACTTGCTGTTTTATAAATAGCTTCTAAGGTTAATTGCTGCTGCTGAAAATTTGTTTCCAGCTTTGCCACATCAGCGTCTTCGATATTTGAGTCATCGGTCGTTAACTGTGTGTTCATATCAGTAAGTACGGAACTTGCGGTATTCAGAGAGTCCTCCCTGGTTCCACATTGCGCAATATAACGGGTAATTTGATCACCAGCAGTGGTGAGGTCATCAAGTGAACTCGTTATACCTGTTGTGTTATCGCTCGTCAGTGCTTCTTGCAAGTTGTTTAATACCGTGAAAATATCAACGGTATCAGTGCCCGTCTTTGTAAACGCTTCTTCTCCCGTGATACTGTAATTACTTGTGACGCCATTGTTAACTTCATTGGAAAGTTCTTCGCCGTTACCATTGTAATAACCGGTTGCATATGCATTGACAGTGAACACATCGTTAGCCGCAAAGGTGCCGGCAGGGAATGTCAAGTTTATTCCGTCACCTACTGCGATACTTCCGCTCGCGGGCATTGTCTGTGTACCCCCCCACGTCTTACCACCGTCTGATGAAACTTCATATGTTGCAGTTCCAAGCGTCCCGCCCTGCACAATTTTAATGACATAGGCATTATTCACGGTGCCTGTGTAAGTGCCTCCTGAGGTATCTACCGTACTGCTATAAGTGTTTTCGCTTGCCGGGGTGACAGTATATTCGGTAGTTGACCTTGCCGTTGCAGAAAACGGTGCTGTATCTGTACTTGTACCGGCGAAGAGATAACTGTTTCCGAATTGTGAATTACCAAGAGAAAGGATCTGTTCAATTTGCTGCTGTAGGGAAGCAGCTGCAGTCTGCCTCGTTGAAGCGGTCGCCGTCGCACTGGCCTGTGAGATTGCCGTTGTTTGAATACTTGTCAGAATATCGTTCACTTGTGACAAACTCGACTCTGTGGCAGACAGCCATGAGTTATTGCTACTAACATTTTCTTGGTAATTACTGATCTGCGCCAACCCACTCCTGTAATTGAGAATCTGATAAAAACCGATGGGATTATCAGACGGACTATTAACCTGCTTTCCTGAAGCCAATTCCTCTATTGTATTATTATACTGACTATCAACGGTGGACATACTGTTAGTCAGTAAATCGGACATCATTTGATTTGTAACGCGTGTAATCATAATCTTACCCTCTGCACCTCCCTAAATCAATAAAAGTGTCCCATAATGTCAACAAAAATATGAACCTCATGTGGTGCTTATGGCCGTGTCTATCCCTAAATTAATTATAGTACCCATCATCGTATTGGCAACCTCGGTTAGTCTGCCTGCGGCATTGTAAGCGGCCTCATACTTGATCAAATTCATCATCTCTTCATCAAGGGAAACACCTGAAACGGATTGTCTCTGATTCTCTATCTGGTTCAGGATGGCAGTTTGCTGGTCGTTATTGTTTTGTGCATTTGAGACATCCTGACCGATTTTTGTCTCAAGAGAATCAAAATAATTATCGATTGTCACGCCACCCAATGATGAGTTATTCTGATTTTGAATGTCAGCAATCGAAGCGGCATTGTCACCGTCTTGATTGACAGTAGCTGAAGCGGCAATTTTTGTCACATCAGCAACAATGCCCGGATCTACCTGCATGCCCGCGGCGGCATAAGTTGCATTAACACTGAAAACATCGCCAGCATTAAAGGTGCCCGCGGTAAAGTTTAAAGTTATTCCGTCACCTAGTGTTATATTTCCGCTCGCGGGCATTTGCTGGGCACTTCCCCAAGTCTGACCGCCGTCGGTTGAAACTTCAAAGGTTGCAGTTCCAAGCGCCCCGCCGTTCTCAATTTGCACTTCGCAGGCTGTGTTGGTAGTCCCAGTATAAGCCCCTCCGGCAGTCACTGTACCTGTATAGCCGTTCCCACTAGCCGCTACAGGGGAATCGATCCCTGCCGGAGAAAAAAAGTTCCCCCCGACATTGCCATTTAGATCGTAGCCGGAACTGCTCTGAGTATTGACACTGCTGACGATTGCCGCTGCCAATTTATCAAGATTATTAAGATAACCGCCAACATCCGTATCTCTGACGTTCAGGAGCCCGGCTAGTGTTCCCCCTTGTAGATCGGTATTGATCGCTACGGTCGGCGCGTCCTGGAAAGCAACATCATAGTAATCCGAGTTATTCGGGTTGACTTGCACGCCAAGCTTGTAGACGGTGGAACCGTCTACAAGGGATTTGCCGTTGGAAATATAAACATCCAGTGCACCGTTTGCATCTTCACTGTAATTCACTTGGACGATCTTGCTTATGTTCTGCAAAAGTGTATATCTTTGATCCTGCAGACTCGACGCGTCGTTGCCTCCCGCCTTAGCCTGAACAATCTGATTATTTAAATCGGCCAATTGGGAAAGGTAACCATTCAGTTGCGTCACGGTGTCAGAAATTTGACTATTCGTGTTACTCTGGATCTGAATGAGTTCGTTCGCGCTCTGATTGAACGTGGAAGCAAGGCTCTGAGATACGGATACCAGGTTATCCCGTTCAGTGAGGTCGGTGGGATTTGAGGACACTTGCGACCAGGCACTCCAGAATTGCGATAACAAGTCATTGATGCCCCCACTGTCACTTGCATTGAAAACACTCTGCACGTCATTTAAGACATTCAATTGGGCTTGACTATACGCTCCGTTCGGCTCCTGCTGAATCTCTTGAGCATCGAGATATTTATTGTTCATCCTCTCTATGGATGTAATCTGGACCCCAAGCTGTTCCGGACTTGCATCAGCATTAAAGACACCCATAGAGCCAAATTCGGGAACCAATAAAGAGTAACCTGTTGTATTAACATTGGCAATATTAGACCCGGTAACATTAAGAGCAGTTGAGTTGGCTATAATAGCATCCCTCGCAATATTTAAGACACTCCCGATATTCCCCATGGTTCATCCTTCTGTTTGTATCATCTTCCCATTCCGGGCGATCGGCCTCATTTTCCCCGAAGGCATATAGCAGGCCGAAGTGGAAGAGAGGAGACTGTGAATAAAATCGATGGATCCCTGCAAAAAATGGCGAGAGTAATTAATCAACTCCCTATTATTTCTATTCATCTCCCGACTCTTGGCGAGGAGACCGCCCAATACAGACTGGCACTCCTGCAGATATTTCTTTTGATCATGATCTGCATAAGAACACAAAGCGGTCAGATTGATTTCATTCTCCTCGAGATCAAGTATTTTTGCTATTTTTTTTACAAGCTTTAGCCTCCCCTCCTCCAGCATTTTTGCCTTCAGTATTACAGTCTCTTTCTTGCTGTTACTTTCGAGGAGCCTTTCGAGGGAAGGTTTCATTAATATTATCTTTTCATGTGAGATTGCGGTCTGAAGCTCTCTATAAACGACTATTTCCCTCTTCAGGATAATTATCAATGAATCAAGAAGCGCGGGCAGTTCATCCATATCAAGGCTAATGTTATGCTGTATCATATCCACATCCTATTACATAATTATCTTAAAACTTCAGACATATTGCTTTTAACACCATTGCGAAGAAGCCTAAGCAATATGGTTATTCTCATTCGCAACGGGAAAACCTAATATTTTCAACGTTCTGTACAATCTTAGCTGTCCTGTAAAGTAGGGCAATATAACCCTAATCTACACAAATGATGCGGCGGGCTCTTTCTTGAGGATGAAACTTCTGAGGAAAATGGGGAAAAATTTTTATCAGGCGAATGTATCCAAAAGAGACTCTGACACCATTTTCTCAGCAATTTTTTGTCCGTTTACATCGTAACTGCCCGTGTCAACCTGATCCTTTAAGTCGCTAACCTTATCTTCGCGAACATCAGGAAGCTGGCTAACAGCGTCCCGCAATTGCTGGATGTCTCTTGCCTTGGTGGAAAGATTTACTTTCTCCTCTGGTGCCGCACTTCCGCTTACCTTCGCGCTTGATTCTTCCTGTACCTTCTCAGTCTTCTGGTACTGCTGAACAGCCTGGATTGCGGCATCATCGACTTTAGAAATTTTCATCTTACGAATCTCCTTATGATTCTTTCTCTATCACACTTATCGGCAAGAAGACAACAAAACTTTAGTAAAAACTCTTTATATCGCTCTTAGCGATGTTTGCTTAACTGGTTGAAAAGGGTTTGCTGTAAGCCTGCTCCTTTCCCTTTATTTGACATCTCTTCGGCAACCTTTTGATCAAATAACATATAATAAGTATCTTTACCGGGACTCTGTTTAAGATAACCACTCTGCGGAATGCTTTGCCTCATTGTTTTAAACATGTAATATGTGAAGATAGACTCGAAATCGGCGCAAGCCTTTTTCAGTTTTTTTTCTTTTTTAAGAGCATCTTCACTCCCCGCTGCACCAATTCCTTTCTGAGGAATTTCCTGGTTCGTAGCCTGTGCTTTCACTGTTGCAAGATCAGCCATGATACCTAACCTTCTTGTGACTCATCTCATCTTGGGTGAGAACTTCATAAAAAGTCTGTATTTTGTTTATATAATTCTCAAATCAGCCTGAAGTGCCCCAGCGGCTTTTATAGCTTGCATAATGGTAATGAGATCCCTCGGCGAAACGCCGATTGCATTTAGAGCACTCACTACTTCCTGAATGGTGACTCCCCTCGGCACCACCAGCAATTTCTTTTTTTCCTCAGACACAGTTACATGACTCTCAGGAGTCACCACTGTCTGTCCTCCAGGAGCCATTATCACGCCTCCTTTTTGGGTTGGTGCAGCACTCCCGGCAGGTGCTCCCGGAGCGTAGGGAAGCGGTTGAGAAACCTTTTTTTCCTCTCTTATTTGAATGCTCAGATTTCCATGAGCTATAGCTACAGTAGCTATCCTCACATTCTCGCCCATGACAACGGTGCCTGTCTTTTCATTCATAACTACAACAGCCACAGAATCAACGGAAACATCGAGGTTTTCTATAAGCGAAACAAGTTGCACCACATTCATTCCCACACTCTCTTTGATCTTTACAGCAACAGAACTTGAGTCTACAAGATTTGCCTCAACATTGTGCATCGAACTGTTAATCACCTCCGCCAAGCGGGTTGATGTCGTGAAATCAGGCTGATAAAGGTTTATGGAGAGTGCTCTGTTTTTACCAAATTCATATGGTAGCTCTTTCTCAACGGTGGCACCGTTTGTAATCCGGCCGGCAGTTGTGTGGTTCTTTGTAACACCCCCACCTGCAGCGCCACTTGCCGCAAAGCCGCCAATGGCGACCGGTCCCTGGGCAACAGCGTAAACCTCACCGTCAACACCTTTAAGCAGAGTCATTAGCAACGTACCACCCAGAAGACTCTTCGAATTACCTATAGAGGAAACTTCGACATCTATCCTTGACCCAACTTTTTCAAAAGGAGGCAATTTAGCGGTCACCATGACCGCTGCAATATTATCCGCCTTCATATCTGTGTTGCTCGGTATCATAAGTCCCTGTCGCTTCAACATATTAATTAGCGTTATTGCCGTAAACCCGTTCGTCAAATCATCACCCGTACCGTTCAAGCCGACAACCAATGAATAACCTATCAGCTGGTTATCCCTGACCCCGCCAATACTCGCGATGTCTTTTATTCTCGCTGCATGCACGCTATCAGCAAAAATTACATAGAAAAGTATACATGTGATTATTCCACATATTTTAATCATATTTGTTGAACGTTTTAACATACCTTCTGCCACCCTTCAGAACGTTAGAACGGCCATGCCCAGTCCACAATGCGAGTGAGCCAGCCCGGTCTCATTTTGTCATTTACTACACCTTTTCCCGTGTAAACAAGCTTTGCATCGGCAATATATTGGGACTGGATAGTATTATCTAATGCTATATCATCAGGTCTAATAATACCAGTAATGACCAGATACTGATCTTCGGCATTGATAGTAACCTGTTTTCTCCCCTCTATTATAAAATTACCATTCCCCATGATTTTCACAACTCTCGCCGATATTGTTGCCGTCAAGTTGCCGTCCCGCTCTGATGACCCGATTCCCTTGAGCGAATTCGACTGAGCGCCACCGACGTTTATGCCGGTGGTACCCTTTCTGAGCATATCCTGTATCGCCCCTTCCAGTCCCAATAGATTCGTAACCGAGGCAGTTGTACTTGTGTCCCTGCTGGTAGTTGTGTTTCCGTTATTACTCCCCGTGGCCGCCTCGTTCACTACAATTGTTACGACGTCGTTTAGATTCCGCGCTCTTCTGTCGGAAAAGAGAGAATTAGTAGCATTTTCACCTGCCCAGATTGCTCCTGGCAGAGGTTTCCTTTTAGTCTCTTGTGGAATGGATTGGGGGTCTGCCTTAACATAAAGGTTGGATGAACAACCTACAGCACAGATCAACATCCAAAATATGAATAAAACTTCAATCCGTCTGGAATCTATCATGTTGTTGCCTCTTAAAATTCTACTCTGACGGAAGAATCGTCCATAATCTTGGCATAAACCGTTTTATTTGACGATGCATTCCTTATTTTTATGTAATCGCCGCGACTTCCATCTTCCTCGCAGATGCCAAATGTTACGATCATCATGGGGCCGCTTTCGAGTATCATCTTTACCATCTTCCCCCGTTTCATGGCCTTAACAGCCTTTAGCATGTTCCTCTTGATCTCCATGTTCTGTCTTATGTCGTTATAAGGCTGCTTACCCACGGCATCCTCTATTTGTGTCACCACGTAAGCCGGCATCTGGTTAAACCACCTCCGGACAAGCTTGACGCTATCGGAATCTATTTCCTTATCCCTAATCAGGTATTTAGTACTCATCACGACGTCCATTGCCACTTCCATCCTGACATGGACCCTCTCCTCCCTCAAAAGTGTACAGTCATCGTACACCCCCACGGTAAAAGTTGAATCGCCTATATAGGCTTCATCATGCCCGCTTGTGACTCTGCAGCTGATTTTCTCTCCCTGCACATGCAAGTCCGATATTCTGCCCAAGAAATCGACCCTCATGCCATACTGCTGCCAAGGCATATTCTTCTCTATGTAATCTTTTACTAACGCCTTCATCTCTATTCCCTTGATGATCCTGTCTTGTGCCGCAAGCGACGATGAAACGACACCAGTCAGAAAAAACATTATGAGAAAAAGTACCATACTAGTTAAGACCCGAATTTTCATTGTCTATTCCTCAAACTGCACTACCCTTTTACTTTTTTAAATTGCTTATCATCTGGAGAATTTGGTCGGCTGTTTGTATAGATTTAGTATTCATTTCATAAGCCCTCTGGGCCGCAATCATATTAACCATCTCTTCAACAACGTTGACATTTGACATCTCGACGGCATTCTGTTGGATGGTGCCAAACCCTGTGACACCCGGGCTTCCCGTTACAGCAGATCCGGAAGCGTCCGTTATGTCGTAACAGTTATTTCCTATACTTTTCAGACCGGAAGGATTAATAAAACGGGCAAGTTGAATTCTGCCGCTTGCCAGTTTGTTTTCATTAGCATCCGTTGCTGTCCATGTCCCATCCTGGAGTATCTGAAAATTAACAGCAGCCTGCGGAATGCTCACCTGAGGGGTTAGTGTGAGGCCATTACCATTGACCAGAGTACCATTGTTGTTGGTCATGAAACTCCCTGCCCTTGTATAAATCGTGCGTCCATTGTTATCGACCAACTGGAAAAAACCATCACCCTGAATGACCCAGTCGTATGGACTGTCAGTCTGCTGGACATCGCCCTGTGTGAACATTCTTGTAGTTGACATTATTTTTGAACCCATACCGACTTCTATACCGACTGGCAATTGCCCACCTGAAGAGGTTTCTGTTCCGGCTTTCTTAGTTGTCTGGTAGAGCATATCCTGAAAATCAGCCCGTGATTTCTTAAACCCTGTGGTATTTGCGTTGGCTAGGTTGTTCGCTATCACATCCAGATTGGTCTGTAGTGCTTCCATTCCGGTTCCCGCTGTCCATAAAGCCCGTATCATACAAAACCTCCCTATTTATGGCCCGCATGATCTCATCATGCTGCTAATTTTCCTATTTGATTTGTCGCTAACTTGTCTTGATCTGCTGTTGTCTGCATGACCTTTTGGTACATCTCCAGAGAACGATTAATATCGATCATATCTGTCATCTCTTTTATGACCTGCACATTTGAGAGCTCTATATGCCCCTGCCTGACTGAAGGGTCATTCTTATCCGTAAGGCCGGCATTACCGGGGTCCGCGAAAAGACAACCCTTAACCTTTGCTAAGGCCTGAGGATTATTAAAACTCACTATTTTCAAAGTATTAACAGGATTGCCATCTACTGAAACATCACCTTTTTCGCCTATATTTATTTCGCCATCAGGGAGCTTGATTTTGTTGCCGGATTTACCAAGGACATAGTCGCCGTCCGCCGTAACTAAATTACCATCTTTGTCGATTGTGAAACTGCCCTGCCTTGTGTAGGCCGCCCCTTCTTCGGACTGAATGGCAAAAAATCCCTCACCATCAAGAGCAATATCCAGGGGATTGTCGGTCCTATGTACCGTGCCGGGGGAATAATCAGTGACCACCTGAGGAATAAATGCCATTTCTTTTTCCGGATTGGGCGCATTGTAATATAACTTCACCGCCTTGAATCCATTGGTATTACTGTTGGCGATATTGTTTGCGATGAAATCCAGCTGCTCGAATGTCTGCTGGTAAACATTTGCCATTTCACCGATGCTGTAGGTCATTACTCTTAGCCCCTCTGCTTTTGAGTTTCCAGAGTGCAATTCACATGCCAGTGAGTGAAGAACTGCGTATCTGGGACGTTAGGATCACGAAGTACAAAGATAAAACCATGAAGTATAAGTTGAGGAAATTAAATAATATTTTTTTGATGCCATCGGAGAGTCATAGCAACAGGGCAAGACACCCGGCAACGTGGATCACGCCGGATCCGATGGGGTAGGCAAATAGTTATGGCCGGGAAAATTTTTCCCCTCTTAGCTTCTCATTGAGAGAATAGACAAAGGCAAGTATCTCAGCAACAGCCTTGTACAAGACTGGGGGGATCTGCTCATCAATTTCAAGTTTGCTCAAAATCTGGACGAGATTCGGATCTTCTTTGATAGGTATCCTGTTTTTCTTCGCTATATCAATTATCTTTTCTGCGACGAAGCCTCGACCTTTAGCAGTAAGCACTGGGGCTGCGTCCTTCTGGGGATCATACTTTAGAGCCGCAGCCACACGTATTTTTTCATCTTTTCTCGCCATCGCTATTTCCTGTATGAATTCAACTGCAAAACTCCCTGCAAAAGGGGCTTCCCCTCACACGGTCAAGAAAAATATTGAGTCAAAACGATGCCGATTTCGGGAAATCTCCTTACGTCCTTATGCGAAGAGATCAATTGCCTCCCTTTTATACAATACACTATTCTGATAATAATTTATCCTTTCTTTGACTAAATTACCTTCCACGATGCATTTAACCATGTCGATCTTGCAGCCCAGAGCGAGAAGACTTTCCCGAAGCTCTTCGAGGAAGGAGGATATGAATTCGCATGCATCCCGATCCACACATTTCACAACACAGTCGATCTTATCTCCTTTCAACTCTGCATCGATTACCATGTCACCGAGAACATCCATGCTCAAAAAGAAAATTATGCGATGTCGACTTTTCTCTCCCTCCTTTTTGTAATGACGGTCATATTCTACAAATATGTCCCCTTTTCTTACGCCATCCGGGAAGACAATAGGGATCTGGAAGAGATACTTGTTCTCGGCCTCTTGCAAAATGACATTAATAATCTGATGGGATTCAATTGTCTTAATGGACGAATTAACATACTTAGAGAGACTGTCCAGTGCTATTTTTTCTTCGCCGTCAAGGGAGTCCTTGTTCATGAGAAGATTGCGAAGATCGGAAGACAGCTCTGTCAACAAACCCTTAAGACTTTCAACTTGAAGATCGCCATTGCCAATATCAGATCTTCCTTCGATAACCTTTCTCAACTGGCTTTCCATTGTGAGACCAAGGTTGCTAAGATAGTCCCTAATAAAATTACTGCCCTTTGTTTCCGTCGAAAAGAGCAGTGATTTCAAAATAGTGAATATTTTCTGAAAATTCGCCCCGGGAAGATAACGCAAGAGCTTGCCGAGATCGGCTGAATTGAATTCTCTCATGGCCTCGGTCATCATGTGTGATAAGGCGTCAGGATTTGACCTATACCATCTCAAGTAGTCTACGAGATTGGATTCCTCCGAGTAACCTCCTTCAATAACGCGCAAGACTAACTGAGGATAAATGGTTTCCACCTTTACCTGGATCTTATCACCGGCATTTAAATGAACTTCGGAATCTGCCGTCATACTGACACCCTTGAGTGTTATCAGCATCTTCTGATTATCTATTTTCTCGATAACGCCGGCCTCAAGCATTTCACCAATTGATATGCTAGGAAAGGGGATGGAATTCTTGCTGTGGAACTGTGCTTGATTTAGTTTAGAATTGGAAATTGTTGGAATAAAAATGAAAGACATCAGATATTCTTATCAAAAATTGCTGTAAGACCCGTTGCTTCGACCAGGGGATACGGCAGCATCCGCATACACCTTTTCACACATTTTTTTTACAATAGTAAGTCTGCCATATAGAATAAAAGCCAGTTCAGAAACAATGCTCTTTGAAATTTCAATATGGGGTTGGCACTTTCAGGAACTGCCGTAAAATTGAAACCGTAAAAAGCATCAGAACCATATAGTATTTCAATAAACGATGGGTGGCGCGGTTCTGCCCGTCGAGGCCTACGTAAGACTTCCGAAACGGAAGCGGTGGCCTGTGAAGCGGGGAGCTCCTTCTTTCAAGGAGGAGTGCCATCACGCCTCGTCCTATCCAGATCAATGATCAGATCTATCTCCCCTTCTGTTAGTTCCAATCTCTGACATATTTCCCTTTTAGCCAGACCCTGCTTAACCATGGCGATGACCTCCTCATACCTCTTATCCAAGTTATTCTTATCGGCATGAGAAACAGCGGCTGTGAGCTTTTCATATTCAACCCTTGATTCTTCAACTAGGGCTCTCAACTTGCCTTCTTTTTCATCTAGGACATAGGCGATCTCTTTTAGCGCCTTCCTGCTATCGTTCATCACTTCCACGAGATGATTCGTAGAGACCTGAGACTCGCTAAGCAGGTTCCTGAATTCAATAAGGCAATTTTCATCAGGTCCTCCCCTTCTTTTCTTGATCTCCCTGTTTACGATAACAATCAGACTTATAGTGGCAAGACACAAGATAACATCAGCAATTAGCAGGCAGACAAGTAGCAAGTTCACTGTCATATCAAACCTTTATATCAATCCGACCACCCTGTTCAGTATCATCCGTATCTCCAGACTCTTGCTTCATTTCAATCTTTCCTGTATTTTCTGCCTCAGATTTTTTCTTCTTCTGGCGTCTCTCCTTCTCTTCTTCATCTCTTATTTTGGATTTTTCCGTCTCTTCAGAATTCTTTACGGCCTCTTTCAGGTGCTTCGTCTCTTCACTCAACTGAACACTAAAATACCTTTGCTGCATGTCCGGATGCTGCTGCTGTGTTTGCTGGACACGTTCCATGGAATTGGACTGAGTCAATATTTGTTGTAAATCAACGGGTCTAAGCATGACTCAAAAGCTCCCTCTTTTCATCCTCAGCGACCTGGAAAAAGTGGCGTTCCTCGCTAGCCCATCGTTCTCCTTCTCCACGACAATGTGATGCGCAATCAGTAAGAAACAAATTGCCCTCTGCCAAGCTTAATCCGTGTAACGGCTATGGACAGACTGCGGCAATACAACACAAATATACTTATATTATTAATCGTCATAACAGCCCTTTAACTTTAATCGCCGAATCGATGTTTTGCCTGGTAAAAAGGCATCAATACGATAATAGTATTCAAACCATTCTCACTCGTTATGTCAAAGCCGGCGCCCCATTTCCTTAACAACGAAAAGGCGCATAGCAGTTTCCCTTCTCCGGTTCCTGCCCTAGAAGAAGCAGACCACTGCGCTTCATCAAGCAATAGTCTTTTCAATTCCTCTGAAACGGGAACCCCTCGATTCTGGATCCTTACGCATACCTGTTCATTTTCAAGTTGTGTTGAAATATATAGTTCCTTTGGTGCACTATCTTTCATGGCAACCGTCACATATCTGATCAGTGTAGAAAAGGCTAGGGAATAGTCAGCGGGGGCTCCCCTGACCTCTGGTAGTTCTCTATCGAGTTGCAAAGTTTTTTTGACGCTATGCTTGAAATCCAGATAAAAATCGAAAAACCTCATCTCCAGTTCGATAAGCTCGGATAGATTCACTTTCTGCACAGTCCGATCACTGATCGCACAGAATTTCCCCATAACGGTTTGAAGAAGGCCAGAGAGTCTATCAGCCTCACGCGCTATAGAGTCAACGTCACGGACCAGTTTCTTATTATTCTCTTGATAAGATATATCCTTTTCTACATCTGGGCTCTTCATGATATCTATTAATTTTCTCTGCAGCAACCTGGAGCGCCCCATGATGCCATTTAAAGGATTAGCAAAATTGTGAACGATGCCCGGCACAAGTTCTTCAGTAAATGTATCATGAAACGCTTTCTCCAGAACACTGTAAATTTCCTGGTAATATACATTTTTATTATCTTTCTGATCAGCGAGTTTCGTTTTTCTTGTTCCCTGATCTTTACCGTCTTCGCTAATCACAATCTCACTTCCTATTCCTATTATCGATGACCATGTTCTGCAACATCTTCCATGCCTTCTCAACCTTCGCTTCTTCAGTATCACCGGGGCTTTCTTTTGTAGGATGGCCGGTAGAGTATACTGTAACGACGTTGCCATCCTTGTCCTTCACTTCCCTCACGCCAATCAGGTCTGAAGGATTCTCCTGTCTCGCATCCCTCTCCTGCTCGAGCATTATTTGAATTGTCTTGTCACTGACGCCCGCCTTTTTTAACTTTATGATCTGATCGGGAGTCAATGCATGGCATGGACTAGAAAAATTGTTCATGAAAATAAAAAGAAGAACAAGAATAACATATTTCTTCATGGCATTCCTTCCATTTAGTTGAATAAATTAACAGTCATAGATTTAATTATTTCATTAAGCCGATGTTTTATAATAACACAAATTTTGTAAAATATACTTCTTTTATTCCTCCACCCAGGAGACGGTCTAATTCATCACGCAGCTCTTTTCTTATGATGCTGTACGATTTTGACGATACCAGTGCATACTTGCCTTTATTCCTTAAGGCATCATATGTCTTCTTTCTCGCGTCTAATTTGTTTCCCGAAACACTCTTATCCGGATTCATCACAAGGGTAATATCACAGACAAGCACCCTGTAATTTCCCTGTTCGTCCTTCAGGTCAATTATGAAATTATCAAGGGTCTCTATATTCTCCGGTATCGATCTCACTTCTACAAGCTCTCTCTCGATACCGATACGTGAATTATCCCTTGCAGGGAATATCATGAGAGAAACGCCTATAACACAAAAAAAGGTAAAAAGGATGGCTGTGACGATAATCTTTTTTCTCTTCAGCCATTTCCAGCCTTTCTTTCTTCCTGCTGTCTCCCCTTCCTCATGAGGGCCTTTTGTATCGGAAATATCCAGTTCTTCCAAGAGATCTAGATCAACTTTTCGCACCATATTACGATACCTTTATCATGTCAAAACAGACTTCAACGATATACCCCTCGGAGTTCTTTGAGGGTACCTCTGAGTCTCAATATAGCCTGCGTATGAAGCTGGCAGACCCTTGATTCTGTCAGATTCACCACTCTGCCTATCTCTTTCATAGTCAGTTCTTCATAATAATAAAGAGATAAGATCAATTTCTCTTTATCAGGCAGAGCATCTATGGCCTTTTTCAATATGCCCTTCAATTCATTAGTTGCGAGAAATGAAAAGGGGTTTTTCTGTTCTATGTCCTCGAGAAAATCATAATTCCTATAAGTTTCATGATAATCGGGAGGAAGATCCTCGCTGCTGAGAAGTGTTATTCCCTTTGCCTCATCAAGAACCTTATGGTATTTCTCAAGGGAAATATTGAGATGTCGGCACATCTCTTCTTCATCCGGTGGCCTCCCCAGCATCTTTTGAAGAGAGGAAAATGATTCTTCTAACTTTGAATGTTTATTCCTTGTCGAGCGGGGCATCCAGTCCCTTGCCCTCAGTTCATCGAGCACAGCACCCCGGATTCTGAAGCTGGCATATGTTTCAAACTTTACATTTCTTTTCTTATCGAACTTTTCGATGGATGAAATTAAACCTATGACACCTACGTTTATCAGATCTTCCTTGACATTCAAATGCGATGGCAACCTTGCAGCAATCCTCTCAACTATATTTTTCACGAGAGGAGCATATTTCATAATGCATTCGTCACGTTTCTTCCTATCCATGACGAGTTCATCATGCTTTTTTATATCCATTATCTCCACCAACGATGGCTCGTGAAAAAAATTTCATGCCTCCGAAATTGTACTTCTCGGGTCTTTCACGGCATATCTTCTTAGCTATTGATGACAGACATTTGCTCGCTTGCGCATAAGGGTAGATTTCCGTGAACATCCTTTGTTGCCTGACTGCCTCTGTCACCTTATCATCATAAATTATGTAACCAAGATATTCAATTGAAAGATCGAGGAAATGTTCAGTAGCCTTGCTTAATTTAGTAAAAACTTCCTTGGCCTCGTGGGAATTTTTCGCCATATTCACAATGAGCAGGATTCTTTTTTCGGCGCGACCACGATAGAGCAATTTAATCAGAGCATATGCATCCGTCAGGGAAGTAGGTTCAGGTGAAACAACGACAACTACTTCCTTCGCAGCCATATTGAAATATAGAACGTTACCCGTTATACCGGCGGCAGTATCGATAAACACAAATTCAAAATCATCGTTCAAGTCATTCAGTTCGTCAATTAGTGCAAGCTTCTGACCTTTAGAGAGTTCCGCCATCTCCTGGATACCGGAAGCGGCAGGGAGGATCTTGATACCGCCAGGTCCAGGTACAATTACTTCCGACATCGACTTCTCTCCTAGGAAGACATGATGCATGTTGTATTTCGGGGAAACTCCCAGAATGACATCGATATTTGCCAGCCCCATGTCGGCATCAATAATTAAGGTCTTCTTCTTCATTATTCTCGAGAGAATGTAGGCAAGATTGGCCGTTATATACGTCTTCCCGACACCTCCCTTTCCGCTGGTGACTGCTATAACCCTGATATTCTCTTTTTCACCGTCACCGGCAACACCACCTTTATGCTTGATTATTGGCGTCATATTATGAGTCCCTTTGTCTGTTTCCTTCATCATTCTGAGAACCGCAGCCTGATCCACCTTAACCCTCCATAGTCTAAGACTGATGTATTATCAGTCTCGCAATTTTCCCCGGATTAGCATTTTCTATGTCATTAGGTACATTCTGCCCAACGGTCAGATAAGAAACTGGTTTGCCAACTTGATCAATCACATCATACATGGAACCTAAGCCCGTTGCCTCATCCACTTTTGTAAATATGATATTATCGTAATCAATCCGTTCGAATCTGGAAGCAGCCTCCAGCATGTTTTCCCTGCTCGCCGTCAAACTCAAAAGAAGATTAGTCTCCACAGGGACACCGACTCTCAGAAAATCGCGCAGCTTTTCTATGTAGCCTTGATCCTTGCGACTCTTTCCCGGTGTATCAACCATGACGACGTCTCTATCGGAAAATCTGCTGAGGGCCTCTTTGAACTCGTCTTTCTCGGACACCACCTTTATGGGAAGCCCCATAATCTTTGCATAGGTCTTTAATTGATCGGCTGCAGCTATCCTATAGGTATCTGCCGATATAAGGCCGACTCTTAATCTTTCACTCATTGAATACCGCGCCGCCAGTTTAGCCAGGGTTGTCGTCTTGCCGACGCCTGTGGGACCAACGAAGGCGATAACACCTTTTCTCTTTCTCCCATCCGCAACTGGGATAGAATTTGTGATCGTATTTTCCAATGATTTGCATGTATTTTCGAAATTATCTATTTTGTCTATTGTATTGACCAGCCTGTAAGCCCTTTCCGGGGATACACCATTTGCCACCAAATGATAATAGATCTTCGATGGCGGCCCGGGAAATAAATTTTTCTCCCAGGTGCCGAGGACATTCATTAGATTGTTCAGATACTCTCTTAATTGGCTGAGTTCTCTACGAATGGGATCTTCCTTTCTTATGTCCCTGATGAGAGATTTCATTTCAATGAGGTCGTTTCTGATCATATCCATTTCGGCTGAGGCACTCACACGTTGGCTTTCGCTTTCATGCGTCTCACGTAGCTTATGGGAATCGACCTTTTTCTTGTTTTCATCTGTGGCAGCAGTCACCTCAAAGAGCGGTACTTTCCCGCCCCTCAACCTTTTTGTCGACAGGATGACTGCTTCTTCACCCAAATCCATCTTAATCTTATTCATTGCTTCCTGAATACTGCCCACTTCATATCTTTTGATCTGCATTTTACAACTCCACCATGCCCAGCGAATTAATATTCACGTCGTGCGTGATCTCATTGTGCGAAAGGATGACGATATTGGGGAAAAACCTCTCCAATACCTTCCTTAGATGAATTCTTGTTTTTGGCGAACAGAGGACTATCGGCTGGAGTCCTCTTGTCGTAAATGTACTGATAAATTTCTGCAGATTATTTACAATCCTCTGTATTAAATTGGGATCTGCAACAAGATACGATTCATATTCGGTATTCTGGATGGCATTATTGATATGATCTTCAATTTCCGGTGACACAATTACAACAGAGATGTTCCCTTTATCATCCTTGTACTGTTTTGATATAGTCCTCGCTAACGACTGCCTCACATAACTGGTTAACAGATCCACATTTTTTGTAATCGCCACATAGTCTGCCAGAGTGTCCAATATCGTAAGGAGGTCGCGAATGGAGATCCGTTCCCTGAGGAGTCTCTGCAAGACCTTCTGAACCACTCCCAGAGGAATGACATTGGGAACGAGTTCCTCAATGACCTTGGGATGACTGAGTGCTAAATTGTCCAAAAGTGCTCGGACTTCTTCCCTGCCCAGTAACTCGTCGGCATTTGATTTGATTATTTCTGTCAAATGAGTGGTCACTACAGTGGCGCAGTCAACAACCATAAGGCCCCTCGCCTGAATATTTTCCTTTTCCTTTTCACTTACCCAGAACGCAGGAAGACCGAATGCCGGCTCTTTCGTTTCCACTCCTTTTATTATTTTTCCTCTTTCCTCAGGGGCTATAGTAAGAAAGTAGCCGGGCATTAATTCACCCTTTGCTATTTCAACCCCTTTCAAAAGGAGCGAATACTCGTTGGGTTTAAGCTGAAGATTATCTCTGATATGGATGGCCGGTATTATGAACCCCATATCCATAGCCAATTGCTTTCTTAGAGACTTGATTCGCTGCAGCAGTTCTCCGCCCTGTGCCGCATCGACGAGGGGAATCAAACCATAGCCAACTTCAAGTTCCATGAGATCCAATGCGAGGAGCCTTTCTACAGACTCTTTAGTTGCAACTACCGGTGCTTCTTCCTTGATCGCTTCCGTTTTCTTCGCAAACCTAAAGAGGTTGAATGCTAAGAACCCGCTGAGTAGGGAAATTATCATGAAAGAAACTTTCGGCATACCGGGAATAAGGCCAAATATAAAGAGCATAACCGACGCCGTTGCTATAGCTTTAGGTTGGACAAGAAGCTGACCAGTAAGGTCCGCACCGAGATTAGAGGAAGCTGTAGATCTCGTCACCAGCATGCCTGCGGCAGTTGATACAATGAGAGCAGGTACCTGAGTTACCAAGCCGTCACCAATGGTAAGGAGGGTATATGTATGGGCCGCGTCCGCAACGTCCATGCCTTTTTGTAATACCCCGATAATCAATCCGCCTACGATATTGATCAAGATGATGACGATTCCTGCGATTGCATCACCCCTGACAAACTTGCTTGCTCCATCCATTGCCCCATAGAAATCTGCCTCTTTTTCAGTATCGGCTCTTCTCCTTCGCGCATCCGCCTCTGTAATGAGGCCTGCATTCAGGTCTGCGTCAATGCTCATCTGCTTGCCCGGCATGGCATCCAATGTAAAGCGTGCTGCAACTTCCGCTATTCTCGTGGCACCCTTGGTAATGACAACAAAGTTGATGAGGGTGAGAACAAAGAATACTATGATACCGACAAGATAATTTCCCCCCACCACAAAGGTACCGAATGCCTTGATAACCTGGCCTGCAGCGGCGGTTCCTTCATTGCCGTGAAGCAGAATTAAACGCGTTGAAGCCACATTTAGAGATAACCTAAGAAGGGTTACCGTAAGCAAAATGGACGGGAAAGAGGATAAATCTAAAGGTCTCAGGACATACATAGACATGAGTAGAATAACAATGGAGATGGTGATATTGAATGAAAGAAGTAGGTCGAGGATGAATGTCGGCAACGGTACGATCATGATTACAAGCACACCGATAACGCCGATACCCAGAATGGCTGTCCCGCTTCCTTCCCACCGTTGGAGAGAATCAGTCCTTGCGTCAGTCGTCATTTTGCTTTACACCGCTACCCTTTTTTCCTTCAAGCCGTAAACATAAGCTAATACCTCAGCTACGGCCCTGTACAAATTTTCCGGTATTACCTCTTCTACTTTTACCATTTTATACAATACCTGTGCCAAAGGCTTGTTCTCGATAACAGGTACATTGTTTTGCCTTGCCAGCTCCCTTATTCTTTCAGCAAGAAAACCCGCTCCCTTGGCAACAACAACAGGGGCAAACATTCTTGATTGATCATACTCGAGCGCCACTGCAATGTGGTCAGGGTTTGTGATCACAACATCGGCCTTCGGGACCTTGGCCATCATTCTCTTTCTGGCCATTTCCCTCTGAATCCGCTTTATCCTGGCCTTTATCAGAGGATCCCCCTCCGTCTGTCTGAATTCATCCTTTATTTCCTGCCTTGACATTTTGAGACCCCTTTCGTGCTCCCAGCGCTGATAAACATAATCCATGATTGCCAGAACAACGAGCACCCACGACGTCCTCAAGATAATTTTGAATGAAATCAACCCCATGTAGGCTGTTATGTCTCCGATACTCTTATCCATCAGGGAAGGAAGTTCGTCAATTTCGCCCTTTACTGTGAAATAGGCCACATAACCTACGATGCACAGCTTCATTGTATTCTTAATCAATTCGGTAAAGGATTTCAGTGAGAACAGTCTCTGAAATCCTTTGAATGGATCAATCTTAGAAAACCGTGGTGCTAGTGCCTCCAGTGAGAATAAAAAGCCCACTTGGACAAAATTTGCTAAGAGTCCCGCAACAAGAACAGTCAAAAGAAGTGGTGCTATAAGGATGAAGAATTCATAAATCCATTCCAGGGCAAGCGATTGAATATTATTGGTATTGATAAGCAATGTCCCGGATGATCTCAGAAACCCGCTAAGATTATCCATCATCTTCTTAACGAGGCGTACTGAGTCAAAATTAAAATATGTAAGGCAGGCGAGCAGTATCGCAACTGATGCTAATTCCTGACTCTTTGCAACCTGCCCCTTTTTTCTTGCCTCTTCCCGCCTTTTGGGTGTTGCTTGCTCTGTTTTTTCCTGGTCTCTATCGTTGTCTGCCATGGCCTTGTCTCTTCGATGCCTCTCCCGTGTGGCTCAGGAAAATATTATTAGGTCTATCGCATTAAGCATGTCTTTTGAATATTTGATGACACTCCAGTCAAAAAACTGTCTTCATTTATTGCATGAGACGGAGAAGCGAAATAATCTCTCCCTCGAGATTTGAGAAATAATTTTCAACAACTCTCAGAAAAACCGGCAGCGTTATTCCGATACCGATAAGACCTATGGCTATCTGCAAGGGAAACCCGACTATGAATATGTTTATCTGAGGAACCGTCCTTGCGACCAAACCCAAACCAACGCTCATGAACAACAAGACAGCGATTATGGGCGCTCCTGTCTTGATTGCAACTTCCAGCATATTTTTCACGAAGCCAAGAATCAACTGCATCAACTCTCCCGAAAAATGAAACCCGAGAGGGGGAACTATTCTGAAACTTTCTCCTATGGCGTACAAGAAAATGTGATGACCGTTCATGACCAGGAATATCAGGACAGCAACAAGATACTGAAACTGGGATATAATGGACACCTGCTCATTATTGATGGGATCGATCACGTTCACAATGGAGAAGCCCATTTGAAAACCTATAAGCTGTCCGGCAAGCTGGATCCCATCAAAAATTAACCGGGAAGTAAACCCAACCATGAAACCGATCATGATCTCACCTGCCATGCGGAATACCAGAGAAAAAATATCAGAACTCAGTTTCCATGCCGCCGTGGGAACGACGGGAAAGAGGAGAAGTGTAATCAATAGCGATAACCCTGCCTTGACCCTCATAGGAACCGTACTGTCTCCCACTATGGGGATTGTCACGATCATTGCACTGACTCGAAGAAAAATCAGAGCTAAAATCTCCATCTGTTCTGCTGACATGTTTGGCATATGCGAAAGATGAACTAATCGGAGAATTTCATGCTTGATACAAGTGTCAAAAATATCTTCACTTCAGATTACCGTATATACGTGGGAAAATTTGACAATATGTTTTGGGTATAGGTGATCATTATATTCAGCATCCAAGGTAACGATATGATAAGAGCAATCAAGACGGCCACGATCTTGGGAACAAAAACTAATGTCATCTCTTGAATCTGCGTGACGGCTTGGAAGATACTGATGGCGAGTCCAACAATGAGACCCATAAGCAGCATCGGAGCCGATATCAACATGGTCACTTTTATGGTTTCAACTGCCATGCCTATTACGAAATCACTGGACATTAAGAATATCCTCCGAAGTTGAATTAAGTCGGCCCGAAACTTTGAACCAAAGACCCCACGATAAGATACCAGCCATCGACAAGGACAAAGAGCAGCAACTTGAAGGGCAGGCTTACCATGATAGGCGGGAGCATAAGCATTCCCATGGAAAGAAGTACACTGGCCACGACCATGTCCAGTACCAGAAACGGCATATATATCAAGAATCCGATCTGAAACGCTGTTCTTAGCTCACTGATTACAAAGGAGGGAATCAATACGGACAGGGATATATCTGCAGGTGAGTCGGGTCTTTTCGATTTGGACATCTTTACGAAAAGGGCGAGATCCTTTTCCCTGGTCTGTTTCATCATGAAATCCCGGATCGGTTGGCTGCTGAGCTCAAAGGCCCTTTCGCCCGATATTTGATTATTGAAATACGGCTGGAGGGCCTGGGTATTCACCTTTTCCCAGACAGGTGTCATAATAAAGAAGGTAAGAAAAAGTGACAGCCCGATGATGACCTGATTAGGAGGCAGCTGTTGCGTACCTAAGGCATGCCTTAGAAGAGAGAACACAACAACGATTCTCGTAAATGAAGTCAGCATAATAAGGATGGAAGGAGCGAGTGCCAATATAGTAAGCAGGAGAAGTAGCTTAAGAACTGTCGAAACCTGGCCTGATTCCCCGGAACCGCCGATGTTCAAATTAATAGTGGGGATAGGGAGGGGTTCAGACCACGCGGAAGGGACAATTAAGAACAAGAACCCGGCGAGAACCAGAAAGAAAGCCACGTACCTCATTGGATTTTTATGGCCCCGCCTATTCATTTTCTCTTGAACCCTTTTTCTTGTGGCCCTGGGCGAGCAACCTGCTTCTGTATGAACTCAGATTGTTGAGAAAAGGAATTGGGCTCTTCTTTTCTCTTTCGAAATCCTTCAGTTGCTCCAAGGATTTGGGATCTGAAATTGTTGTGAGCATGGTAATCTGATTATTCGCGATGCCGACAACTACTATGCTATTTAACACATCCATGAGCATTATGCTGCATTTCGGTCCTATGTATCTGGTTGATATTATTTTGATGTAGTTCCCGTCATCGAGGTTCGTTCCTGTGCTTTTTATAAACTTCCTGAGAAAAAACATGGCGCCTATCATTATCCCCAAGACTACGGCAAGGGCCGATATCATTTTCACCAGTGACGAAAAGAAATCTACTGCTCCCATTTGAGTTCTCCTATTTGAGCTTTCCGACTCTCTCCGCAGGCGAGACAATATCGGTCAGGCGAATGCCGAACTTTTCGTTGACTACCACTACTTCACCCTTGGCTATCAATCTCTGGTTAATAAAGACATCCATTGGTTCTCCGGCGAACTTCGCCAGCTCCACGATAGAACCCTGCCCTAGCTGTAGAAGCTCTCCGATCAGCATTCTTGCCCTACCAAGTTCAACGGTTACGGTGAGAGGAATGTCTAGAATAAAATCAATATCTATGGCACCGCTATTTTTCCGTCCCGTATTCTGAAGCTCTTCAAAATTTGCCGCACTTGCCGTGGTCTTGGTCGGCTTCTTTGATGCCTCGATATCCTCTTTGACGTCATCCCAAGTAACATTCTCATCCCCCTTATTGTCAGAATTCAGCCCCTTTGTCAGATTATCTATTTCATTCTGCTCCATACTGAGTAACCTCTTTTCTGCTGTTTAAGTGTTGGATCTGTAACGCCTGATTTCCTCTGTGCACGCCTGGATACGCCTTGAACTTAGGAATGCCGTCCACGTAAACATCTATGCTGTCTGATGCATATCGATCGAGCACGATCACGTCTCCTACTTTAAGATCCCGCACATCCCGGGTCAATAGATGGGTGCATCCCAACTGGGCCACCAGTTCGAGGCTGGAAGACATCAGCTCTTCCTTCAAACGTTTTTCCCAATCTTTATCTACTTCAAGTTGATCGCTTTGAAACCCTGCCTGTAACTTATCTCTGATCGGTTCCAACGTAGAGTATGGAATGCACAAAGACATGACGCCTGAGGTATAATCCATCTCGATCTCAAAATTGACGACTATGACGACGTCAGTCAAAGGAACGATATGGGCAAACTGAGGATTGATTTCGGACCTTTGATAGGTCATCCTTGCATCTAAGAGTGTCTTCCATGCTTTTTCCAGGTCAAGGAGGGCACTTAAGACAACCTTTTTGATCAGGCTGTTCTCAATTGCCGTAAATTCTCTGCCCTCTACTTTGAACACCTCTCTTCCGGAACCTCCGAAGACTATATCCACCAGGGTGAATATAACCTTTGACTCAACAACGACGATCGCATTCCCTCTCAACGGATCTATCCGGAAGAGATGCAGACTCGTGGGAACGGGCAATGTTTTAAGGAAGTCTCCATACTTTATGGTATCAATAGAAAGGGCACTGACACTGACCATTTTCCTCAGCAACGATGAAAGAGATGCTCTGAAGAAGCGGGCGAACTTTTCATTTGTCATCTCGAGGGTAGGCATTCTCCCCCGGATTATGCGATCCTGGCTGGTCAGGTCATAGCGAACGGCAACAGAGGGGTCGGTTTCTTTCTGCGACTCTGTCTCCACATCACCATCCGATATTCCCTTAAGAAGGGCATCTACCTCTTCCTGTGATAATATTTGGGACATAAGAAAACCCCTTATTGCACCTTATCTTCCAGTGACCGGCCCACTTCTCCGATCTGTTTCTGTAATCGAGTCCTTGAAAGAATATCTATCTTTGAAGAACTTATCCTAAAATTCCGCTCAGTCTTTTCTTCATATCGTTGTGTTAAAAATATGTCTGTGATGTATCATTATAACTATCGGTATCAACTACTGCACCACGAATTCCGTGAAATAAACCTTGACGATTTTTCCTCCTGTCAGAAAAGAGTTGAGCCGCATCAGTATCTCGTCCCGCAGGCGCTGCTTCCCATTAATATCCACAATATCCTTATAGGATTTTGATGAGAGAAGGTCTAAAATATTGTCCCTCAGTTTTGGTTTCAACTGGTTCAGCTCCGCGATGCAGTTCTTATCCGAAATGTCGAGCTCTATAATAATTTTCAAATACCTATCGGAGCCCTGATCCAGTATATTCACAATAAAAGGCTCCATGGGCCACACGGCCCCCACGGGTGCCTGCTGCTGCACCTGCTCTTTTTTGTCAGACATTTTCTTATAGTAAATGGTCCCTGCGGTACCGCCGGCTACCACTATGAGTGCGGCAACGCCTATGATGATAAGCTTTTTCAGAGGTAATTTTTTCTTTTGTGGAACATCCTCTACGGCCTGCTCGTCCTTTTCTTCTCTTGCCATTGCCACCTCGCAATCATAATAAAATTTTCATTCATACCTGAAACACCTTTACGTTAAATCTTCATTAACTGGTAGTAGCAAATAATATACCAGACAGATGAAAACGGATGCGCATGGCCGTATGAAAGCCCGATGCACGGCTCTAAACGCAAGTGTACAAGCCTGACCACATTAATCACTTATTTCACTGATATTGCTGATATTTTACAAATCTGGAAGGTAGGATGCGCTCACGAGTCATTTTTAATTCAATCCTTGAAGTGCTGCCGCAGATGTTTTCACAAGGTTTTTTTTGACAAATAGTCAGAAATTTGACAAAAAAATAAGGGCTCAGGAAACATCCTTAGCCCTTATTTCCGGATTAACAGGCTACCCAAATTACCTCTTGATATTTATCAGATCCGAAAGCATCTGGTCTTCAGTGGTTATGACCCTAGCGTTTGCTGAATAGGCTTTCTGTGCTGTTATCATATTGATGAATTCCGTAGCGATATCGACATTTGACTGTTCAAGGCTGTCTGACTGGATAGTACCCATTCCGGAACTACCGGGAACGTTCACGACGGGCTGTCCCGAGGTTATCGTTTCACCAAACAGATTGGACCCCTTTTTTTGCAGGCCCTCGGGGTCGTTGAAATTTGCAAGGACAAGCTGCGCCACGTTTGCTGTTTGCCCATTTGTGAAAGAACCACTTATTGTCCCATCAGACTTTACGGAAACGCTTTGCAAGATACCGGAGGCATAGCCGTCATTAGAGGTCGAGTTAATGACAGACGTGCTGGAGTAACCGGTAAGCGTCAAGGCTCCGGTCCCGGTCAGGTTCCAGTTAACTATACCACCGCTGCCGATGCTTGCCCCATCGGAAAGATTGGCAAAGGTAATGGGAATGTTTACCGGAGCAGACTCAGCTGAAATAGTGGGTTTAGGGATAGTGAGGGTGCCGCTTCCCAGATCTTTTGTCAAGGGCACTGTGATATCGATGCTCCCTGTACCATAGAGGTCAATATTAACAGTATTTGCAACACTCTGTGATACTGACAAATTGGTATAACCGCCATTACCTGTTACTGTCCATGTCCCGGGAGTGGTTCCTTCTTTAAGTACGATACTACCAGATTGATCATACAAATCTCCCACGTTGCTGTATACCGGGGTACCGGCTACTACATCAGTTCCATCACCTGCCACTGTACCAGGGGTAACTGAATACATTCCCGTGAGTTTCCCCGTACTATCAAACTGGAGGTCGTTATAACTTTGGCTTGTCGCATTCACCCCATCTAAGGCGGCCTGTGCACTCCATAGACCAGTCGTATCCGTCTTTTCATATGTGATACCGAGGGTGTGACTACCCCCAAGGGAATCATACACCGTCTGTGTAGTCGTAAAGTTGCCCCCTGCAGTTGTTGCTGCGTCTAGATTTGCGCCAACGGATAGGGTGGTTGTCGTCACAGGGGCCGACTGTATGTTACTCAGGTCTATGTCTGCAATACTGTTTTGATTGTCACCAAAGAAATTGTAACCCTGAACTGTGTAACCGTTCGTATCGACAAGATCGCCGTTAGTATTAAGGCTGAAGGATCCTGCCCGCGTATAATACGAAGCGCCGTTCAAATCTTTAACTACAAAAAATCCATCTCCGTTGATGGCGCAATCCGTCGCATTTGACGTGGTCTCAAAAGAACCGGGACCAAACTGCGTTTCAATGTCCGATACTTCTACACCACGACCAATCTGCATATTCCCCGTACCGCCCGAGAGACTCTGGCTCAAGACATCAGCAAAAAATGTAGTTTGGGCCTTAAAACCAACCGTGTTGACGTTAGCGATATTGTTTGCGATAACATCCATCTCTGTGGAACTGGCGTTCAGACCCGAAATCCCTGTATATAATGCACTTCCCATGTTAATTACCTCCTGATACTTTGTTTACTCAATATTTATGTATTTAATGTGTATTTGCATGCTTTGAATAGCCTACAATCACTGAAACCCATAATCTATGACTTCAATCCCCTGATGTCGTGATATACTGTACAGCCGTTAAAGGGATATTCTGTCCGTTCACTGAAAGATATGGGACACTGTTTTGGTATGTAACTCCTGTCACAGTACCGGTCGTCAGCGTGGTTGCGGTCACTGCTTTCCCGCTGCTGTCCAAAGCAGATACAGTGAATGTATATGTGCCCGACGTCATATTCGAGGTGTCCCAGGTTGTTGTGTTGTTACCTGATTGTTGCTGACCAAATGTGAGGGTGTTTACCAGATTTCCGTTACTGTCATAAATTTTGATAGTTCCTTGCTGGGCATTCTGCGATAAATTATAGGCAAGTGTTGTTGAGGATCCGCTAACCGTGATAGCGCTTCCATTCGCAACAACTTCATCTCCGATAAGGCTAACCACCTGACTGCTGTTCGTAGATGAAAGGGTGGAGGCCAGAGAACTCAGCTGCGTATTTATATTCGTTAATTGATCAAGACTCGAAAACTGGGCGAGTTGGGCAGCAAAATCCGTTCCTGACATAGGATTGAGAGGGTCCTGATTTTGAAGCTGGGCAATCAGCATTTGGAGGAAATCATCCTGCGTCAACACTTGATTGCTTGCCGTGCTGGCAACCGTGGTCCCGCTGCTAACACCTGATACTGTAGAAGTACTCATACTGTTCACCTCATTTACTTTATTTATTAGTTATACAAATAAACTGATAATACCAGAAGAGGGTTCATCCAATTCATTCCGGCTTGATTGTAATATTTGAAGGGCAGGACGTTCCTCTTTCGTATTGTTACTTCCTCCCCGCCCATCATCAAATAGGGTACCGCCACCCGTCTGAAACCCTTGATTGCCATTATATGATCTATCATGGATAAGTACATCCAAGCGGTCAATGTTTAATCCCTGGCTTTGCAGTGCAGTTTTCAATTGGTCGAGATTAGAATTCAAAACCTGCTTAACCTCATAATTATCTGCAACAAGCGACACCCTGACCGTATCATGCTGAACGCTGACATCCATGTTCACTGTGCCGAGGTTAGGCGGCTCCAAGGTAATGACGATCCTGCTGGAATCTTTCATCAGCATATTCGAGGCGCCGTCGACGATTTGACCTGCAACTTCCTGGAAAACGACAGGAGCAACGCTTTTATCGTTCACGCCTGTCCCTACATCGTTCCAAACACCACTCACCATGGAAAAATCAGTCTGTGTTGTTGACAGTGACGAGCCGTTCTTACCTGTCTGTATGTCATTGGCTGCGTTCTCTAGAGATTTTTCTGATTTAAGACCCGCCGTGGAAAGATTCTTATAATTCTCTATTTTCTGACCTTCTATCTGTATCTGATGGATGGAAGTCGAATTGTCCTTCGCAACATCGGCAGAGTACTCGCTTCCCTTGGGATCCGGCAAAACTTTGCTGTTACTTGATCCTTCGGCACCTGATCCCTTCGACGGGTCTAGGTCATGCCTGTATTTCTGATCTTCCGTTTCATCACCGGAAAAGCCTTTCGCTCTATCGGCTGCGTTCTTCCCTGAAAGATTGTTAACCTTCAAGGCATCTTTTGATAATGCTGCTGACTCACTGCTTGCTTCACCATCCAAGAGCTTTGCCTCCCCTGAAGTCGCTTTTTCTGCACTGCTAAGTCCACCCATTCCCGGCTTCAATGATATTCTCTTCCCCAATTCTGAAACTGATCCGCTGTGTAAAACCCCTCCTTCTTGAGCATATGATCCCTTAAGCAGATTTACAGTACCCTCTTCACCCGTAATCTCGTCGCCCTTGAGGGTTTGGGTTTTCCCTGAGATTTCGGGATTCCATTTTTCTCTCGTCTTCACCTCTGCAATATCACCTGTTGTCGGAATTCCGGAAGAAGTCTTAGCATCCTTCTCAGATGATATCTCTACTCCCAGTGCAATAGCCTCTGTTCCTGCATGTCCCATTGCTCTATTGAGTAAGAAAAACTCTCGGCTACTGTCAATACTGCCAATTGAAGCCTTCCCGACCTCATCATTTCCAGCGACTGTTTCAGCCTGCTGACCTACGGCACCTTCTTTCTCGCCATCGCCTTTCTTACTTAGTAAACTTGCAAATGAACCTGGCCCTCCGATTAGGTTGACAAGGCCTGCTGGGCTATCATTTCCCTTTGCCCTTTTTTTGACAGAGGATAGGCCCTGACCAGCGGACTGATCGTTCGTGCTTCCTTTCAATGTCACCTGGGGTATTGAAGAATCCATTTTATCCTCTGGCATTTTTTTAAGAGGGTTTGAGCAAGAGACATGCCACGGCATATACTGATTAAATAATGAACAACTTTAATATGTTATAGAGATATAAAACTGATAGAGTTTCAGAGAAGGCAAATATTGCCCACCCTATCGCCGGCCATCGACCAAAAATACCTACATATCCATGAAAAAAGCTGTGAGCATTTCACAGCCCGGACGGGATTACGTGTTGCAAGTCCCCCCTTGCGCGGAATAAGCTGCCAGGCAGAATGTAGCTTGTTCTTTTCAAGAATACTCTTTTCAGGGTAGGAGCCTTAAGAAGTGGCCTAAAGCATGATAGGGCGATGGTCTTTCCGCGCGCCGAGCCGGCATCACATAGCACAGCCTGCAAGAGAAATAGGGGCTGATTTTCTCTACAGAAGCCAAATGAGGCGCAATCAAAAGCTGAAGTGCAGTTGATTTGTTATGATTAGGAAAGAATGCTGGAAGGCATTATATACTGGCGATAGCTTTAGTGATTTCTACAGCCTTCTCCGGACTTAGTTGTCCCCAGACCGCACCGGCTTTCTTTACTTTCATCTGCATGATAATCCCCGCTGCCGTTTTGCTATCCATCTTGTTTAATAGAGCACCGACCTTATCGGGAGGAGTCGCTTCATACGCCTTGGCCAATTCTTTGAATCTTGTATTATCCTCAGACCTAGCAGATTCCTGGGTAGAGGTCATTTTCTCTTCCCGACCCCGGATCGTCTCTATTCTTGCTACAATCTCGTTCCTCAGTAAACTGATCTTCTTTTCCTCAAGTTTTATAAGATTTTCCCTATTTTCTAACTGCCTCTGTCTATCCGCCAAGGTGGACATGAGGCTTCTTTCTGAAGCCAATGTATCTACAGAAACGTCTTTTGATGGAGTGTCAACACCTGTTTGCAAAGATGAATCAGCGAGTGCAGACTTGACCGACCATAACAGATAGTCGGAAATTTCCGATCTCTTCACAATTTCTCCTATGGCAAGAATTTTTATGATAAACAGAAATACAATGAGAATTTCAACAGTGATAATTATCTTTTTCATTTTCTCATACCATTGCCAAATTTGATTACTGCAAAATCATCCAGTTCTTTACGTTCCTTAGCTGCCATTTCAGAAACATATGTCGCCATTTTCTTCTCCCGGAGAACCTCCATCGTTTTCCTTTTCTTAGCAGCTTCCAGAAGGTCCCCCCTCTTAGAACTCACTTCCTCCCTCATGTTTATGATAATAGCTTCCTGCTTTTCTTCTTTGGACTTTAGATATTCTATGAAGGTGAAGTGCCGCTCTATGACATCTGAAGTCAAGGCTTTTTCCTGTATTTTTGCCAATTGCCGGATTAGATCATTTTTTTCCTTTTGCAAACCTTCCAAGACATCCATAGCATCCTGCAGACGTTTTGCTGCTTCGGCCAGTGCGAGCTGACACTGCTCCTCTATTCGTACCCTGTATTGTAATACCGCCTCCAGATCAAATTGAAACATACTGCCCGAACCTATGCAAACAGGGCAAACATATCCCTTCTGCTTTCCTCAAAACCTACTCTTTCATCAATGGCCTGCAACAGGAATGCATTTACCCTGCCAATCATCTCCATCGCATAATCCACTTCGGGGTTGCTGCCCTTAACATAAGCCCCAATATTTATGAGGTCTTCCGCTTTACTGTATGTTGCGAGGATATTCAGGATGTGATTGGCTTTCACCTTGTGTTCCTTATCCACAATATCAATCATGACCCTACTGATACTGTTTAGAACGTCCACCGCCGGGTAATGATTCTTCGCCGCCAGGCTGCGGGACAGTACAATGTGACCGTCCAGAATCGATCTTGCCGCATCCGTTATTGGCTCATCAAAGTCATTGCCCTCAACCAGGATTGCGTAAAGACCCGTTATGCTCCCCTTTCCTTCTACGGCACCCACCCTTTCAAGAAGCTTCGGCATAAGACTGAAAACCGAGGGGGTATACCCTTTAGTTGTCGGCGGCTCGCCGATGGAAAGACCGACTTCCCGCTGGGCCATAGCAAATCTTGTCAGAGAATCAACCATAAGGAGCACGTCACTGCCCTGGTCTCGAAAATACTCTGCAATAGATGTGGCTACATAAGCGGCCCTCATCCTTATGATGGGGTGCGTGTCTGATGTAGCGACAACAACGACCGATCTGTCAAGACCTTCTTTACCGAGATTCTTCTCGAGGAACTCCCGCACTTCCCGTCCTCTCTCACCGATCAGGCCTATGACATTTACATCTGCCTTGGTGTTCTTGGCCATCATCCCCAAAAGAACGCTTTTACCAACACCCGACCCGGAGAAAATACCCATCTTCTGCCCTTTCCCGCAGGAGAGCAGACTATTTATAGACCTTATACCGAGATCCATAACCTCTGTAATTCTCTTCCTCCACAGCGGATTGATGGGACTGAAATAAATGGGGTATTCTGTTTGAAATTCTATCTGCCCCTTTCCGTCAATAGGATTCCCCATGCCGTCGATCACTCGCCCCAGAAGACCTCTCCCCACTCTGACATCCGCCTTCTTCCCGAGTGATACAATCTTGCAGCCCGGTCCCACTCCGCGGATACCCTCAAGAGGCATCATGAGAACTTTGCCCGTCTTGAAACCTACGACCTCGGCACTGAGCGGATCACCGTCGCCGTCCGAAAAAATCTCACACATTTCTCCCATTGAAGTACAGGGACCACGGCCTTCCACCACTAGACCAATCACCTGGCTTACCTTACCGTAAACCTTGATAGGGTTCGCCTGTGTAACTAACCTGTGATATCTATCGTAATCAAATACTATGCCGACTGTTGCCTGATTCATCCTTTGTGCCTCTCGCTCTGCCCTCATCTTTTGCCGGACATGGCCTTCCTGACCTCATGAAGTTGTTGATCCAATCTCGCGTCTACTTCACCAGACGATGTATCTATAAGAACCCCGCCTCGCCTGATGCTGCTGTCCTCAATGATAGACATATTCCTTATTTCATCGAAACCATCAATTATTCCTGGATTTATCTCCATCATATATCGGTAATCTTCGGGGTTCAGCCTGATAGTTATCCCATCCTTATCGAGCACCTGCTTTATAGCACTCTTCAAAACACCGTGGACTACGTCCCTGTTTGTGGTAATCTCGCAGTTTATGACCTTTTCCGCCACAGAAAAGACGAGGTCCAAAATCTTTTCTTCATGTCCTTCCAGGCATACATTCTTTAATCTATCCAGTTCCCTCATAGAATTTGCAAGGGCCTCCATGGCCTCAGACAACCTCTTTCTCTCACCCTCAGCACCTGCTCTTAGACCTTCAGAAAATCCTTTGGCATAGATTTCTTTCTCGGCATTCTCACTCTTCGCTGCAAGTTCGCCCTGAATTGAATTGTTCCCGGCTCTCCCCTTCTTACCACCACCTATACCGACATCCCCCTTCCCCTTAGAATAGAATCTTACGAATTCTCTTTTTTTGCCAAGAGCAGAACTCACCAGATCGATGTTTTCAGATTTGATGACCTTATCAGACAAATTGGTCACCCCCCTCGCCGCGGATAATGACAATCTTGCCTTCTCCTTCTAATTTCTTTGTCGCATCGATAATGATTCTCTGGCTCTTTTCTATTTCCGACAGCCTTGTGGGAGGCATCATCTCTATATCTTCTTTCAGCATTTCCGCACCGCGCTTGGACATATTCTTGAAGATAACACCACGCATCTCTTCATCTACAACCTTAAGTGCGCGCCCTAGATCCTCCGTGGATACTTCCCTCAATAACTCCTGAATACTCCTATCATCCAGTTTGAGAATGTCTTCGAATGTAAACATCTTCTTGCGTATCTCCGCCGCAATTTCCGGAACATTATCATCAAGCGATTTCATAATGGCGTTCTCGGTACTCCGGTTCATCTTGTTCATAATGTCGGCCACAAGGGTAATGCCTCCGGGCTGAAGATTGCTTACGCCACCGACGATTATCTCTTTTTCAAGGGTTCTCGCAATATCCGCTATGAACTCAGGCGGAACGCTTTTTAAGGTAGCCATCCTTTTTATGATGTCGCTCGTGAACTCAGGCGAAAGGCCTTCCAGGACGTTTGCCGCCTGCTCAGTTCCCATATAAGAGAGGATCAGGGCAACCGTCTGGGGATGTTCAGTTTTTGTAAAATCTATCAGTATCTGGGGATCTATATCCTGCAGCTTTCGGATCAAAGGATTATTATAAGATTCGCTATTTGGCGCCGTCCTTTCAATATTGACCAAAATATCGTGAGCCATATCTGCTCCCGCAGCCTTAACGATAAGATTTCGTAAAGTATCACCGTGGACCGGCAGAACCCCCCCCCTCTGCCTTGCCAAGCTGCAGAACTCTTTGGCTACATTACTAACCTCATCCATGGACACACTATCGAGCCGGCTCATATGCTTGCCAATGCGTTCAATCTCCGCAGAGCTAAAATTTTTCATTACCCTTGCGGCCACTTCCTCGTCCAAGGATAACAGTAATATTGCTACTTTTTCATCATTCATAATGTCTCGTGATCCATTTACTCTACCGTAACCAAATCCTCAACAATTCAGCAAAACGCCTGGCATCTGCACTGGCCATCTGCCTTACAAGATCAGTCTCTGTCCCTATTGCTTTTTCTCCCAGTGCCAGTGAACCCGCAGGCCCTTCCAGTTCACCCACAGTCGGTGCGGCAACTTCCTTGGTAGCATAATCCAGCATCTTTCCTCGCGCCATTAACATGGTGATGAGCGGCCGTATAGCTATGATCGCCAGAAAAATACCTATAATCATTACAATGTACTTCATTATAGGATATACTACGGGATAAAATATCGTAATCTTTTCCTGCCATGTCTCTTTGCCGGCCGCTCCAGCTTCGAACTCACCCTTGTTAAAGGGAATGTTGGTGATGACAACCTGGTCACCCCTTTTTGCATCAAAGCCTGCCGCCTTCTTCACCAGTTCCTCCAGATCTGTTAGTTCCTTCTTTGACCGTGGTTGGAACTCCTCGACCCCTTTATCATTTTTCACATATGGCCCGTCTATCAATACAGCTACGGACAGTTTCTTTATGTCCCCTGTGGGCATCACCGTCTTGCTGACAACCTTGTTAATTTCATAGTTTACAATTTCATCCAAGCGCTCACTGCCAGTACCCTGTTTCGCTGCCGTCGGACCAGCTTGCTTTCCACCAACAGGAGCAATTGTTGACTGCCCGCCCGCCGTTGCAGCGGTAGAACTTGACTTTTGTGACTGGCGCTGGGTGCTTCTCACCACAGGTTCTTCGGGATCATATTTCTCCTCTGTTTTTTCCGTCATACGGAAATCAAGATCAGCAGAAACTCTGACCACCGCTCTTCCTTCGCCTACCACCTTCTCCAGCATCGACTGCACTCTGCCGGTTAAATCTTTCTCGACATTTCTCTGATACTCAACCTGAGAATTCGACATCCTCGCCAGCTTTGATTCATCTTGTATCACAGAGAGCACCTTCCCGCTGTTATCAACGACCATCACATCAGAGGGATTCATCCCTTCCACGCTGCTTGCCACAAGGTGAACAATGCCCTCTATCTGCGGCGGGCGCAAGGTTCTTCCCGACTTCAATTTAATAATCACGGAAGCAGTCGGTTTTTTCTGGTCCTCTACGAAAAGAGATTTTTTCGGTATGACCAAGTGCACCCTGCTTTGCTGTATCTCGTCTAATCCATTTATGGTGCGGGAGAGCTCCCCTTGAAGAGCCCTCTGGTAGTTCAACTGCTGTACAAATTCTGTTGCCCCAAGAGGTTTATTGTCAAAAATCTCAAAGCCGACCCCGCCGCCCTGAGGCAGTCCAAAGGATGCCAACTCCAATCTCATTTCAGAGATCTTCTCAGAGGGCACAAGGACGGAATCACCTGCAGCGGACATCTTATAGGGAACCTTTTTTTCCTGCAGTCTTGCAACAATATTTCCTGCGTCTTCAGAATTAAGATTTGAAAATAGTACGCGATACTCCGGCATGCTGGTCCAGTAGACCATAGTTCCAATCCCTATAAAAGCGACCGCAGCAACGAGGAGAAGCGATATCTTTTTTGAAGGTTCTAATGTATTGAAGCCTTTCCAGATCTGGGTAGGAAATTGAGCGATAGGATTCATAGTATTTACCACAATAATTTAATGATAGATTATACTTGCATTCTCATGACTTCCTGATAGGCCTCTAAAATCTTATTTCGCACCTGTATCATTTTTCTGAACGAGAGATCCGCCTTTTCCAGGGCAATGACTGCGTCATGGATGCTACCTGAATTTCCCATTTCGACCTTTGTAATAGCTTGGTCAGCATCCAACTGAAGCTGGTTTATCTCATTCACCTTGTCCTTAAGAATCGTGATGAATTCTGTCTTGCCCCCTTGACCACCATCTCTTAATTTACCGGCAGTTGTTGAAGGCTGAAGTGCATCGCCCCTGATTGATATGTCGCTCATTGTTAGATTACCTCCCACCCCTCCGGGGTGTTATTCCCGTTTCTTACTTGCTTACTACTTCCCCATTTCCAATGTCTTAAGTGCCATATTCTTCGATGTATCGAAAGCTGTAACACATGCCTCATACGCCCTGTTAGCCTGCATCATATCTACCATTTCCGTGACCATATTTATATTCGGCATGGCCACAAAGCCCTTTGCATCAGCATCAGGATGGCCGGGATTATGCATCATCTTAATGGCCTCAGCATCTTGAGCCGCCTGAACACCGTCGACTTTTACCGTTTTTACGGCATCTTTGAGCTGAGAGTCAAAATTGCCGTTGACATTTTCAGATGAAAAAACAACAACCTGTCTCATATACGGCCCGCCTTCCGGCGTTCTGGTTGTATGAATATTAGCAATATTGCTTATAATGACGTCCATCTTCGCCCGCTGGGCGGCAAGTCCGTCTCCACATATTTTAAAGGGTGTAAGAAAATCCATGTTATTTGACCTCATTAAATACGATTTTCATACTTTTCAGCTTTCTGGACAACAGCTCAACTGACGTATTATACATAAGATGATTCTCTGCAAGAATCGTCATCTCCGTATCGATATTTACTCTCTCTCCGGAATCGACAACCTCACAGTCTATTGAACCGGCATTTGCAAACTGTCCAGAAAAGTGCTTCTTGTCCGTAGTTGCTAATTTTTTTTGCATAGCTTCCCCAATAATACCTTTAAACTGCAAATCCTTAGATGTGTATCCTGGCGTATCGATATTTGCGATATTTGAAGTAATTAACTGGTGCCTCTGAGACCGGAAATCCATCATTGATGACAAAAGATTCATTGTCTTATCAAACTGAAAACCCATAAGCCTCCTAACCTTTACCCGCCGTGAAAAAATGTACAAAAAAGCATTTTCGGATTATACGTGCAAATGATATACCAAAACTGCCCCAAAAGTGCGCATTTCTAAAGAAATGAAATGAATATGTTTTAAACCTCGCCTCGAGCTCTCTATTTTATGGAAACACGACGATCTCGTAGCGAGCAGAAATATCCTACTTGACTTTGTGTCACGCTACGCAGGATCAGGCGACGCTGCTCAGTTTGCCTCTGTAGGCACATCCGTTATCATAGGTTAAACCGACTATTAAGTCTCCAGCAATCCATGTTACCGGTCTTTTTACGTTATCAGACACCATACATTGATCGAGGCGAATGCCTTGTGGAAAGCGCTGAAGCTGGTGAATGACCTACGCCATTGCAGAAACCAGGAAAACTTTTCCCATCTCTTAGAGAATGACCTCTGAATAATTTCAAAGAGATATCCACCATGATGGATGAAGAGATTTTTTCAATTGCCACATTTTATGACACTACCGATTCCGACTGGGTTATCTGCTTTCAACGACGGTATCCGAAAAAAGATCTTGTACGATTACGCATAACTTTTTGAAATTCCCCGGAGGGGCATTTTTTTGACTGCCATGATCATAAATTCGTCATTTTATACTCGTGAAGCTTATTGCGCATCGTACGAACACTTATGCCCAGAATTTTTGAAGCTTTCGTCTTATTCCCATTGACCTCTTTGAGGGTGTCGAAAATGAGGTTCTTCTCCACCTCCCATAGGGTTGACCCCTTTAGGGGGACACTTGACAAATAAGTCTCCAATGGTTCCCCCTCACCTCCCTCAAGGCACAAATGTTCGGGCCGTATCGGGCCTTTATCGGCCATTAATACAGCCCTCTCAATAACGTTCTCAAGCTCTCTGACATTCCCGGGCCACGCATAGTTCTTTAACAACGCCGCCGACGCCTCAGACAGCAGAGGGTTTTTTCTTCCCGTAAGCTCACTGTATTTTTTCAGAAAATATTCATTCAGTAGAGGAATATCGCCCACCCTGCTCCTGAGAGGCGGCACACTTACGGGAATGACATTCAGTCTGTAAAAAAGATCCTCCCTGAACTTCTTTTCCGAAATGACCTTTTTTAAATCTGAGTTTGTTGTCGCAATAATCCTAACATCTATAGGAATCGTTTCTCTTCCTCCCAACCTATCAATTTCTCCCTCCTGAATGGCCCTGAGGAGCT
>CAVSPA010000009.1:0-95906 GCA_963729715.1 uncultured delta proteobacterium | reverse complement strand
GAGAAATCCATGAAAAAAATCACCAGCACAGTTTTATCGTTCCTGATTCGACTTTGTCGCCACCACAGTATTCGCTTTCCAAGCTGAAATTACAAAGGTCTGCTTCCTCCCAATGGCGGGTGTACCGAATCCATAGTCAAAGAGATCACCAACGCCAAATCAGAGATCCTGGTCCAAGCATATTCATTTACATCAGCCCCAATTGCAAAGGCCCTGACAGACGCTTTCAAGAGAGGCGTCAAAGTGGAAGCAATACTTGATAAGAGTCAGCGGAAAGAAAGATATACAGCAGCCACCTTTCTTGTGAATGCCGGCATTCCGACCTTCATAGATGATAAACATGCCATAGCGCATAACAAGATCATGATAATTGACCGGGAGACTGTCATTACGGGGAGCTTTAATTTTACTAAGGCTGCAGAGGAGAAGAATGCAGAGAATCTTTTAATCATCAAGGATAAGGAACTGGCAAAAGTTTATATTGATAATTGGAACAAACATAAAGACCATTCAGAAAGATATGAGGGAAAGAAACAATGAGAAAATCACTTGGTGCAAAAACGATCATTTATCCTGCTCCGGTGTTAGTGATCGGTTCATACGACAAGAATGGGAACCCCAATGTAATGACCGCAGCATGGGGCGGAATATGCTGTTCTTCCCCGCCCTGTGTAACCGTCTCACTGAGAAAGGCCACATATACCTACGCCAGTATCTGTGAACGGAAGGCTTTTACCGTCAATGTCCCTTCGGAAAAGTATGTCGAAGCGGTCGATTATTTCGGAATCACCTCCGGCAGGAACGAAGACAAGTTCTCAAGAAGCGGATTAACCCCTGTAAAAAGCGATCTTGTGGATGCTCCTTATGTCGGGGAATTTCCGTTCATCCTTGAATGCCGACTCATTCATACGCATGAGATTGGACTTCATACGCAGTTTATTGGAGAGATTCTTGATATCAAGGCGGATGAAAACTTCTTGGATGATAAAGGTGCCTTGTCAGTAGAGAAAATCAAACCGATTACCTATACCCCTGAATATGGCTATTACTTTGGTCTGGGCAAGGAGCTTGGCAAAGCACATTCCATAGGAAAAAGAATAAGCAAAGAATAGTCATTATTAGCAGGACAGGAGGAAAGGGAGTTGAAAAAAATGGGGTAAAACTTCGGGTAAAATTATTTTTCCCAGTATGCAAAATCATAACAATTTACCCCATATTTTACACGACGCTTTTTTGCAACATATCGAAATATATGAAATTATGCAAATATTCGGGATTAGTTAAAACCAGGACACGCGCCTTTCACGCCGGTAACCCGGGTTCGAATCCCGGTGGGGACGCCAAAAATGTTACTTTATTTTAAGTAGTTACAAATTATCGAATCACTCTTGATTTGCCGCTTCAGGAGTTGACGGCTCCTGAGACGGCTTTTTCTTTTTGTGAAAGATTTTCTCCCTCATTTTTCTCCCGTGGTTTGAAAATCAAAACCCTGCCTTTTTGTTGCGATAAAGCTTCCAATGCTGAACGTGCGCCTTCAAGTCCCAATGACTTGATGTATTTTGCCGTGGTAGTTGCACTCTCGTGTCTCAAGACAGACTGAATAGCTGCAACCATATAACCCAGTTTGTACAAGGTTGATGCAGTCAGGTGACGGATTGAGTGAAAGCCAAAAGGCTTTACTTTAGCCCGTTCACATAAATTGACCATAAAATGTTGCCTGTACTTAAAAGGCTTGCCATAGCTTTCCATGCAGAAGTTTTTCTTTTCAAGGCATAGAAAAACGTGTTCAGCATCTTTAATCGGTCTGGTTTTTTGCCACCACAGAAGCGCTTTTTTTAACATTTTTGTCATTTGAATCACTTCTTCAACTTGTTCAGATATTTTCCCCATCGTTCACATCAAATTGAATGTCTACCGAAAAATTGTTCATGACCCGTTTGGTTACAGTTTGAGCGGATTGCCCTCAGAGTTTAACGAACTCCTCTTTAATTAGAGTTACAGTGTCCTTAGTATAGGATTTGAGACGGACGTAATGTAGTCCGCTATTTGCATCTTCCTCAGTCTCCACATAGGTGCAAACATTGACGCCCTTGTCCACCCATCTTTCGTCTACCCATGAGCCGCAGTTGGCATAGATATAGTGCCAAGGGTCATCGCTTGCATGGGCAGTGGGGTCCGCTTGGGGATTCAGGTCGCGCGGGACTAGGTCAGGATGATGGGTGTGCCCGAAGATGACGATGTTTACGTTGGAATCAAGCTGATTGAAATAGGCCAAGGATGCCGCGGACGACAGATCTTCGAAAGCGTCTTCTTGGGTAGCTACCAGAACCGGAACATGAACCGGCGCACATGTCCAATTTTGGGTGAGATTGCCAAAGAGCTTACCAATACCATCTGTAGTCAGCGTATCAGGCGGATAGCCGGGAACATTATTTAGTTTGACGATAGCGTCTGGATTCAGGCCGGCATCCTTAACAATAGCTTCGAATATGTCCTTTACAAAATCCGGATCCTTCATAAAATCCTTAAGGAACCGGACGAGGATGTCATAATAATCTTCCGATGTTCCAGTCTTTGAGACTTTGTAGGCAACTATACGGGAGATAAAATATCCAAGCGGAAGAAAGCTACCTGTTGTTGTCCACATGTCCGGGGCATTGAAAAGACAGTAGTGGTTCCCATGCTCGGCCGCCAGAGTCCCCACGGTGTATCGCCCCCAAGGCACTGAGCTGTTACAAAAGAAACGGATACCGGGGAAGGTTGTCTCCATAAACTGCTTCGTTCCCGAAATTGCGGCAGTGTTCATGCCCATGTCGTGATTGCCGGGTACATAGGTAAGTTTTATGTCAACGTTTTTAGCAAGAGCCTTGAGTTTGTCGATAACAGGTTTATTATCCGGATTGGAGCAAATATCAGCGAATGATGTGAGCGGGTCTTCATCGACGGGAATCACCCACGTATCGAAGAGATCACCCAGTATTACCACATCCTTCACATCGCGAGCGTTTAGCTGCTCATCCAGAAATTGCGCCAGTACAGGTATATTGTCCATGAACCAGCCATAATGGTTCGGATCCTTCGTGCTTCTTTTGTCACCCATGTGAATGTCACTTATGAAAATTCTCTTGGTTCTGTTTGTCATAACTATCCCCCCTTCGTTCTTATTGCTGTCCGAGTGTCCAACTATGGTTTGAGGTCTTGCGTCGCGATGTCCCTCTCTTTTCTCCTTTTAAGAATTCACAAAACATCACAATGTCTGCAACAGATGTTGATGCCCGCTCCTTATTTCGTTGGCGGTGTAGCCTGATAGGTCTTGTCGTCAGTCTTCTTTAGTACCGCCGCTTCATTCTCCTTCTTGATGGTAGCCCCCTTCACGCCGAGATAAGCGCCATGACTGATGCCCATAAGTACGATGAGGCCTGTCGGGATATCGGGCAGCGAAGGCGTCCCAGCAGGAATAGGTTGATTGAACGATTGACAGAGCAACACAAAAAACACACCTAAGGAAACAATAGTCCACACGAACATCTGCGACCTTGGCAGATCCAGGCTGGTATCACTCTCGAAAAAAATATCCTTCACAAAATCTGGCTTGTCCTTAGTTGTATCGTTAGTTACTTCCTTTCTTGTTGTATTGATAGCTGTTGATGCAGCTGTGGCAGCAAAGTTTACCCCCATCAGTATATAGAGGCTTTCAGGAATATCAGGGATTTTCATATCCCACATGAAGACCGCCACATATCCGATGATAGCGGCATAAGTCCACAGATACATCTGGAGCCGCGACAGGCTGTAATTCCCATCTTCACTTGTCACAATCAAGTCCATGAATCCCGGCCTGTATGCCGCCTTGATTTGTTTAGACCGTCTCTGCGCTACCCGAACAAGTAAAGTCTGTAAAATGATGAGAACAAGAAAGGCTACCAATGCACCGATGATTGGTCTATGCCCCATAGATGCCTCCTTTTACACCAATATTTTTATTCGTTTTCTCTGGATCTACCGCCTACTTGGAAATTGCTGCTCTTAAACCGTGACAGTATAGTTGCTGCGACAGTCCTTTAAATTTCAGATCATTTAGAAGATTCTTAATCCCTTTAAAAAGGGTTCTGCCACGCATATTGATAGCGGACGCAATCCATTCATTCATCGCAGTGCATATCAGGTTTATTGGAAGATAAATAAAAACTAAGCAAACCGCCACTTCAAGAACGGTTGATCCAAACATATTGACATTCCTTTCTCCAGGTTATGTTATCCTTGACCTAGTTGCTCCTGCCCTCTACTGATCAAGACTTTTGTATGCTGGTCTTGCCTCGCGTCGTCATGGATCGTTGTAGAAGGTTGCCGGTCAGAATTGAATATAACTGTCTCGCAACATATTCCTATCCAACCATTGCCAAATTTTTTAATATCGACCTGGCAATTACAATAAGGACAGATTATTTTGGCTAAAGGCAATACAGCACCTCATGAAAATGGATTATGATCAGGGTTATAATTTTTGCGAGAAATATGGTTAGATATATAGAGGTGTATAGAGATAGATCACAAAAATGGCAATATTGGATTTTTATGTAGATAATATGGAGATTAATTCAATATTAATCGAAGGATTGGAGATGAGAGCGGAGATTAACTCTTTTTTTGCTGATGCCAAGCTTCTTCCTAATCTGATTCCTGTGTGTATTAACAGAGCTAGTCGCGACCCCTATGATCTTGGCAATTTCCTTGGTTGTCTTGCCTTCATTCAGCAAAGACGCAACTTCAACTTCTCTAGCGGTGAAATTGAATTGATGCATCCTTTTTGTCAGCGATGATGTGATATCATTGAGATGCTTTTCTATGATGCTCAGATAAGTCAGCTGCTGCTCATCCAAGCGAGTCCTTTTCATTTTTTCTGCAAATGGCATAATAAGCTTCTTGATATTCATTACGAAGCGATCTTCCAGTTCTTTTTTATCTTCCTCCCGGTGTCGTAAGAGCACTTTCAATGAGATATTAACTTCCTCAAGGGCCTTGGTTCTATCTTCCAGCGCTCGCGTCCTTTCAGCTACTAATTGCTCAAGACCTTCCCGGTATTTCGCTAATTCATCCTCAGTACGCTTGCGCTCGGTGATGTCTCGAGAACTGAAAATAACGGCTTTGATATTACCGTCGGCGTCGGAAACAAAATCGCGGGCCGTTTCTAACCAGACATAGTGGCCATCGGCGTGCCGAATTCGATAGTCAATTTTTCCGAGCGATTTAGATGTGAGGGCGTTCCTTAACTCCTCATGAATACGCTCCCTGTCCTCTTGATGCCAAAAATCCTCGATATTTTTGCCCACTCTGTCCTCCGGGCTATACCCGAGGATTTTCTCGTGGGATGGGCTGTAATATAGAATTTTTCCGTTCATATCAGTGAAGCGGATCATATCTGACATGTTATCGGTGATCAACCTGTGGCGCTCTTCGCTTATGCGCAACGCATCTTCAGCCTTTTTGCGGTCAGTGATGTCCATGAGAGAAGCAACACTTCTTTCTGTACCCGGTATCATGTTGACGGTTAAGATTATATTCTTCACATGGCCATCTCTGTGTACAAGTCGAAACTCATAATTTTTCTTCGCGAGACCCGAACCTTCTTCTCGAAACTGATGTTGAGTGATCATCTTTTCCAAATCACCTTTTTCGACGAATTCCGTCCATTTCTTCTTCCCTTCTATCTCCTCCCGCTTGTACCCAGTCAGACTTTCAAAGCCACAGTTCGCAAGGACAATCGTCATATCTTCCTCAACGATCAGCATCGTGGTCCCTGTATTTTCGAAAATGGCTTGATACCTGAGTTCGGAAGCCCGAAGGGCTTCCTCCGCTTGCTTGCGCTCTGTTATATCCCGACCGACGCCATACCTGCCCGAAGGTTTGCCTTCACTGTCGTAGATCGTCACCCCGTTAAACTCAATGGGTAGACGCGCCCCATCTTTTCTGATCATATCGATCTCGTAAACTGGAATAAACTCACCCTTCATGGCCCTTTTGAAACGATCTTTAACCAAATCAATACATTCAGGTGCAACAATCTGCTCAAAGGATTTCCCCTTCAATTCATCAATCGAGTATCCCATGAGTGTCTCGGCAGTCGGGTTCACATACGTCAGGACACCATTTACGTCGATGGTATAGATGATGTCCCGCGTCGTCTCGACCATGCATCTAAATCTCTCCTCGCTCTTCTGCAGCGCAATCTCTGCTCGTTTGCGTTCGGTTATATCGTAAAGCAGTGACAGCACCACTTCTCTGCCTCTATACTTGATCAGCTCGGCTGACCAGAGGGTGTCTCGTATTTCTCCGCTCTTCGTACGAAGTTGCACCGATTCGCCTCGGAGAAAGCCTTCCTTGAGGAACTTCCCGATGAAAGATGACCTGGCCTCGTAATCCAACCAAATTGGCAATTTTGCGTGCTCTTGCCCGATCATTTCATTCCGTGCATAACCTAGCATACTCAGCCACCTGGCATTAACATCTAGGATAACCCCGTCATCAATTGTACTTATGGTCATAGGAGCCGGATTAACATGGAAGGCGACGGAGAAGCATTTCTCGCTCTCCTTCAAGGTCTCCTCTGCCCGCTTGCGCTCGGTGACATCTCGTGAAATTCCAATCAGGCCTACGACTTTCCCGTCAATGCGCATCGGGTTTGAATGCACTTCCGCGATCCGTTCCTGTCCATCAGCCCTCTCATATCTCAACTCATACGGTATGCCATTATCCCCACTGATTACTCTCTTAAAATTCTGTGCGGCCAGATCACGGTATGCGGGATGAATTATATCGAGGAAGTGAGATGCGTAAAATTTATCAGATGAAATGCCGGATCGATCTATCATCGCTCTGTTTACGAAGGCAAGATATCCGTCAGGGTTGATACAGTAGACACCGTCAATGATATTGTCTGCCAGCTCCCGGAACGCTGGTTCACTCCAGAGAGGTGCTACTGTATATTGCTTATTCTTTTTATCTGGCCGCCTTGAAGTGGATTTGACTTTCATCTCATGTCTGCCTCTCATTATAGGCGAAATATAGGAAAGCGGGACTTTTATGTCAATGATTATAGTAGAATTAATAATGGATTCAAGTGTTGATCATCACTAAAATGTAAAAGTTAATATCTTCCCAAACAGTTTGTTGTATTAAGAAATGGCAGTCAGTCTTCTCTTCGGCTAAGGTACCATCTTACCAAGGAGGAAGATATGACCGCCGAGAAGAAGATAGCACAAAAGAGACTCACATTGCTACAAGTTGCCGAAAGAATCAGGAACGTATCGGAAGCCTGCCGGCGCCACAGCATTTCCCGGAGGCAGGTTTCCGAGAGCAATGGGCGCTATTTGCTTCGTTTTTTCGAATATGCTTGCCTGATTTTTCGCCGACTTCCTGCCGAATTTATAAGATTACTATCGTTTGCTTTCGGGATGGCCATCCGGTCGTTATTGATTTTGTCTCATTACTTCCTCCATATTTTTTCAATATTTTTTTGTATTGCATTCTCAGAAATGCAAAGTAAGATTCTTCAAAATATATCAGCTGATCTCGTGAACGGATAAGACACAAATCAAGAGCAGTCTCTCCATCGGCTGCGGCGCGGCACAAAGCAACCCACAATCCAACACGCCAAACTTTTCGCAGATATTATAAATCCAGGGAAAGTCAAAAAAAGCGGGGGACTGTTAATCTTAAGAAGCAATAAGAGGTCAACTGAGAGGAGGCGGAGAGATGACACGAAGAAAAACGTTATACCTGGTGGTAGCCATTATTTTCAGTCTTTTTATTAATTTTTCATATTTGATCTCAGATGTATTCGCTGATCCTCTTTCCATAGGATACACATCTCGGCAAATGAGCACCAGCGGAAGTGACAGCACTCAGACCTTGGCAGCCTCCGGCGGAACCGGGCCTTACACCTGGTTCATCACGGGCGGAAGCGGCACCTTATCTACTTCGAACGGCAATTCCACTGTCTATACGGCTCCCAATTCAAATGCAAATCGTGCAAATGATCCGATCATCCGACTGACGGATTCCACCGGACAATTCGTAAACGTGCAGATGGCAGTGAATGATTATGGGCCTTCAGGAGAGGCGGTAAGGATATCGTCGAATCCCTCATGCTATATGAACAACAACGTCGCATACTGCAGCATGACTACTTATCACTATAATTGTCACGGAGACTTAATGGCTCCCCCTTATTATTTTAACCCCAATCCATGTAACTCTTATGCAAATTCGGTCTATGGTTGCGGCTATTGCCTGAATAGCGTAAACATCTGTGATAATTGCAGTACTTACTGCGGTTCGATTAATTATAAGGTGTCTTTAGCGCCTGAAGACCGGGCAAGTCAAAACATGAAGCTTGGCGGCTGCAGTCCGGCGCTGGCGCCGCCGGCCCTAGGACCTCATGATACCGGCAACGCTGCATCTGGCGCTCCCAATGCCTGTTTCGGCTCGTCGGCCAACGTCAAGAGCGGCAACCTCCATGACTCTGTAAATGTGGCCGGTCTCACGCTCTACTATAACAGCATGGGCAGTACAAGCTATGTCCCTGTAGGCCCGGGGTGGACCCATAATTACAACGTGACAGTCTGGCTTCTGCCCGACAACGCCACCCTGGTTCTCACAACCGGCGACGGCAACGTGGTCTATTTCCGGCCTTCTGCCGGAGTCTACTATCCTGAACCCAGAAGCGGGGATACCTCGACGGTAGTAAAGAACTCAAACCACACATATACCCGGACCATGAAAGACGGCACAGTCCAGCAGTTCAATACGTACGGCTATATCACCTCCGTCACCGACAGAAATAATAACACCACCACTTTAACATACTCCGGTTACAACATTACGGGCATCACCGACCCGAATGGAAGGACAACGACTTTAACTTATGGCAGTGGCTGCGGGATACACACGATCACCGATCCCGGCGGAAGGGTTTACACCCTGACAAATTCAGGCTACTCTAATTATCTCCTTAATCAGATCACCGACCCGTTGGGCAATTCATGGAGCTTTACTTATAACAACCAGGTTTATGGTCAGATGCTTTCAAAGACCGACCCTGCGGGCAAGACAACTACATACACATATGATGTGAAGGGAAAGGTTCTGACATCCACCGACCCTGAAAACAAAACAAGGTCAATCAACTATACCCAACCTGGGACAATCGCTTATACCGAAAAGGATGGCAGCATATGGACATACACATATGATTCCGGATATGGGGTCATGACATCAAAGGCCGATCCCCTCGGCAACACCACAAGCTATGCCTATGATCTGAAGCGTAACCTGATTTCCACCACAGACCCGAACGGGGGTGTAACCACCTACGCCTACGACAGCAACAGCAACCTTACATCCATGACCGATCCCCTGGGAAACACGACCAGCTATACGTACAACAGTCTCAATCTGGTCGCCAGCAAAACCGATCCCAGAGGGGCAGTGACGACATATACATACGACACGCATGGCAACCTCACCACCATAACGGCGCCGCTCAGTAATGTGACAACCTTTGCGTACGATTCCAAGGGCAACGTGACGTCAATTACCGACGCCAATAGCCACACTACTACCCTTGCCTACGACTCCCACAACAACCTCACCAGCATCACAGACCCTCTGTCCAACCAAACCACATTTACCTATGACACCGTAGGCAACCGGCTCACCATGACTGATCCGCTGAGCAATGTCACGCAGTACACCTACAACAACATCAACCAGATGACACAGGTGACCGACCCCAGAGGCAACATCACCCATTTCACCTATGATTATAAAGGAGACGTTTTAACTACGACAGACGCAAACGGGAACCCCACCACGTACGCCTACAACTATCGCGGTCAGCCCACGCAGATCACCGATGCATTGAACAACCTCACCCAGATGAGCTACGGCCCCACGGGCTGCGGGAGCGGCTGCAGCGGCACGAGCAAGCTTACCGCCCTTACCGACGCCCTAAACCACAGCACGACATATACCTACGACACGGCGGGCCGTCTCGTCACAGAGACCGACCCGCTGGCCCGAGGAACGACTTACACCTACGATTCAAGGGGGAACGTAATCACGAAGACGAAGCCCGACGGGCATACCATTACCTACACCTACGATGCCGACAACCGTCTTACCCAGAAACAATACTCGGACCAGAGCATCACCCAATATCAGTACGATCAAAACGGCAATATGTCCTACGCCGGGAATTCAGCCATTGCCTATACCTTCGCCTATGACGCCAACAACAAGGTAACCGGAATAACGGACTCCAACAACCGGACCATCCAGTACACGTATGACGCTGCAGGGAACAAGATGTCCATGACAACGCCGGAGAACACGACCATCGCCTATGCCTACAATGCGGGGAGGAGACTGACCGGCATCACCGTCGGCAGCAGCACCTACGCCCTGACCTATGACAATGACGGCAGAAGGAGCACGCTCACCTATCCTAACAACGCATATGCGACCTATTTTTATGACTACAGCAGCAACCTTACAAGGGTCTGGCACAGGACGCAGGGCGGGACCACCCTTGCAGACATAAACTACACCTATGATAATGTGAACAACCGCCTCACCAGGACGGATACCCAGACAGCCACATACACCTACGACAGCATCTACCGTCTGCTGCAGAGCACCCTTGGAGAGGCCTACACGTATGACTACGTGGGCAACCGCCTTACGGGACCAAACGGCCCCGACTACCTTAGCTACGATATCGGCAATGAACTGCAAAATTTCGACTCCACGACCTATGCATACGATTACAACGGCAACAGGATTCAGATGGTCGCAGGCAGCACCACGACCACATACACCTACGACGATGAGAACCGCCTGACCGGGGTGACGATATCGGGAAACCCCAATACGGTGATCACCTACGCCTATGATCCTTTCGGGAGACGCATTCAGAAGAATGTCAATGGAACAATAACCAACTATGTCTATGACAAGGACGCCATCATCTTGGCCTACGACCAGTATGGGAACGTCCAGACGAGATTCACCCAAGGCCTAAGGATTGATGAACCACTGGCCGTGGACAACACCAGTCAGGTGTACTATTACCATGCCGATGGACTGGGGAGCATTGCAGCCTTAACGAATGCAAGCCAAAGCGTGGTGCAGAGCTATGCATATGATACCTTTGGAAACATCACGAACGGCACACCGACAATTACACAGCCGTACACCTACACCGCAAGGGAATACGATTCCGAAACCGGACTTTACTTCTACCGCGCAAGGTACTATGATCCTACCGTGGGCAGGTTCCTGACCAGGGATCCGATCGGGCTTAGAGGAGGGTTTAACCTTTACACATATGTCAAAAATAATGCGATTAACCGCAAAGACCCACTGGGTTTGTTCGACAATCCTCTTGTAAAAATACCTTCTTTTTCGGATTCATTTCCAAATTCAAAGTGCGCTGCGCCAATTGCCGATATTATTGCGGGTGGAATAGAAGCTGGCTTTGCTATTTCATTTGGCATCGCGTCAGCCGTAGGTTCTGCTGCAGGGCCAGAATTCTGGTGGATGCCAGTACTATACGGTGGAGCTGTCGCAGAAGCTGGAGCGGATGCAATCGATAGAATATCAACTGGAATTGAAACACTGGGAAAACAGGAATGTAAACCAAAATGTCAATAAGGAATCTTCAGATGAATAAAAAGGAACTTTACGGCACATCGCTTGTTCTAGCTAATTTATTCCTAATATTTTCTCTGATAATGTTCATCGTTTATCTTGCTGCTCCTTTGTTGGGTGGCAAGCTATCTACTCATGCACTGATGGCATATGCAAGCTGGATTGGTATAGCACTGGTCGGAAAAGTTGTTATAAAACGAGCGCTAAATGGACTACCAATCAGAATGTATGACTACTCATTAATATGCTTTCTAGTTATTGTTAATGTAGTAATATGGTTCTCATATCCGATAAACGTTGTACTAAGTATTTTGTGTGTTATAGGTACTGTCATTTCATACAAAACACAAAGGCGCTGACAGGTTAATTTGTCGCCTTGTTTGCTTACGCCGATAGTGTCGGAAAAATGCCTCTGACGGCTAACCTTTATTCCTATGTGTATGCTGTCTCTAAGCTTGACTCCTGACTTTTAGCCACTATGAAACTGTTCAACTAAACCGCCCTATGAGCTAAATGTTTGTTCTGTTCAGCGGTACTGCGGCACTAAGAGTAGCAAGGAAGATACTTCACGGCGATTGGAACCTTTTTCATAATTCTCTTAAAGTTGTTACAGCTCTTTGACAGGCGTGCATTGAAGGATAAAAAAAAGAAGCACTCTAAGGGGGAGAGCTATCCGAATACCTCGCGCAAGGTACTATGATTCCAAGGCAGGAAGGTTCCTGACCAGGGATCCGATTGGGTTTGGGGGCGGGATTAATCTATATTCGTATGCGGCCAATAATCCCGTGAAATACAAGGATCCGACCGGATTGGATTCATGTGATGATGCTCTTACTGAATGCTGTGGACGTGCTGTTGAAAACGATGCGCGATGCATGAGAAACGTTGCGCAAGGTTACACAGTATGTGCAATGAGTTGCCCCATTAACTGCCGAATTGCGGGGCCACTGTATTCTCAATGTGTTGCTCGATGTGAAGCTGGGTGCGCCGTAGGGACTGCCGTTGGCATAGCTTATTGTCACACTGTCGAAGCTGCTGAGGTCGCAATTTGCTATATAGATTATTTCAGATGTAAGAATGATGATAAAAAATCGTGCCGTTAGTAATCAGGAGCAGCTAGGTCTATGAAAAGTAAACCATTCCTGTTGGGCATTATTTCTTTCATTCTCTTCGTTTCAGTGAGTCTATACTTAAAATTGCCCCTCAATGATGCTGTTCTTTTTACTATTGGTGCTACTGTTTTGTTGGTAGCATCGTATACCTTTTTTAAATCACGTAGTGTTTTCCATTCAGTTGTATTAGCCATAGTGCTGACGGTAAGTAGTTATATAACCTTTTATGTTTTCTGGAATTCTCATCACGCAATAGCAATTATAATTTTCCCCATAATTGTGGTTGCAACAATTTGTTGTTGGGCTTTTGCTGCCTATCGAATGATAAGGGATGTTCTGGGAATGTAACCTTTGAACTTATACTTATCGCTACAGGATAGGTGACGAATGTGGGGGAGCAACTGGGGTCGAATTTTTAATTTTCATATTGTAAGCTAATTCCCGTCAATCCCGACTTGGCGGTGGTTGGCGCTTTTGCTTCGTTGTTCCCTTAAGGTTGTCGCAGCTCTTTGTCAGTTAAATGCGCAGGGGGGGTAAAAAGAAGCTCTCTAAGGGGGAGAGCTATCCGAACACCTCGCGCAAGATACTATGATTCGCAAGCAGGAAGGTTCCTACAGAGAGATCCGATTGGGTTTATGGGCGGGGATGTAAATCTCTATGCGTACGTTGATAGTGTCGGAAAAGTCAGAAAAATTAGATCCGATACAAACCTATATTCGTACACCGCCAGCAATCCTATTAATTATATAGATCCCCGAGGATTGATGGGGTTTTCGATTGGTTTTGATGTAACTGGTGCCGCTTTCGGTTTTGGTGGCATGATTGGTCTTCAAGGTAATTTTTCACAAGATCCGAGTAGTCCATGGTATTCGGGCTGGTCATCTTCCGTTACCTTTGTTTTAGGTGGCGGTGCTGCGGCTTCTGTTTACGGTTTTACAGGAGGTGTTCAGGTTACTGCGAATAATTCCTGCAATGTTTCGCAGCTAAACGGTCCATTTTTAAATGCCGGACGTCTAGGTCTTGGTGCTTTTTCGGTTGGAGGATATACGAGTCCTGATAATACAGTTACGGGTGGCGGCATAATTGTTGGTCCTTCAATCGGATATATTGGAGCGTTCGCTGGCGGGACAAATACATGGACGCTTACTGGTGGTAGCTGGTAATGATTGATGAAATTTATAAGCCAGTCCTCTTATTTGCGATGTTATTTTCTGTGATCATAAGTTTCGCTTTTTGGGGGATATATTATCGCAAATACTATAGCTACATGAAAATTAAACATCATAATGAATGGTTGAAACTAATGAACAAAGATCCTTTAATAGAGGCAGGCGGCGCGTGGATAAGGTGGCCCGCGGGCTCAATATATTTATTACTTTCCGTTTTCAGTAAAGAAAAAAGCGGGGATGATAAGCTAGCTGCTTATAAGGCGAGAGCTCAGATGACATTTGTTATTTTTGGAGTGGCTTTTATTTTGTTATTAATAGTTGCTATGGCATTGCCCAAATATCCTTGAAAATATTCCCCTCCTCGGCTATCCTCACAATAAACATGCCGAGGAGGAACTGTCACGATGCTCAAATATGGCGAGAGGCAAAGCAGCTTTTATGATGCTGACTGCATCTGTGAGGAACTCGTTCCTAGAGACAGCTTCTACCGAAAGTTCAGAGAAAACGTCTGGCCTTTGATCAATGATGGACAGTTTCAAGCCCTGTATTGCACTGACAACGGTAGGCCAGCCATTTCACCAGGTCTTCTTGCCATGGCGACCATCCTTCAGTTCTACCGTGACCTGTCAGACCGGGAGATGGAACGTGCCGCCATGTACGACATCGAAATCAAATACGCCCTGGGCCTGTGCATCGATGAACGCCCCTTTGATCACTCATCCCTTTATGACTTCAGAAAGAGACTCCTTGAGAATGGCAAGGAGAAGGAAACTTTTGATCGGATACTTTCACACCTCGTTACAGCAGGCCTTATCAAGAAGGACGAGATTCAGCGTATCGACGCGACGCACGTCATTGCCGATGTGGCTATTCCGACAATGGTGACGCTGGTCAAGAAAGGCATCTACGAAGTGCTGAAGCCCCTCGCCAAGCGCCATAAGGCTGAGTATCAAAAGATTGCCGAATCAATTGATATGGCGGGATACAGCAAAAAGGAAATCAATCATGATTCACCCGGCCGCCTGGATATCGAAAAGAGAAGGAAGAAACTCGTCGAGGTGGTCACCGATGCACGCATAGTGCTAGAACAGGTCAAAGAAATCCGCAGTGACGAAATCCTCAATCGCCGCATCAATATGCTAAAGAGAATCCTTCAGGAGAATATCACCAATGAAGAAGACGGCACTCCGAAGGAAAAAGCGTACAAAGAGAAACCGCCGGACATTCTGGTATCCCCTGTAGACCCCGATGCCCGCTACGGCGCCAAATCCAACACCAAGCGTTTCACCGGTTATAAAGCTAACATCACCGAAACAGTGGGAAGCAGATTCATCACCAACATCAAAGCCACGCCGGGCAATCGTCCCGATGGAGAGTGTACGGTTGAATCCGTTCTTGAACAAAAGCAGTACGACATCACCCCTACCAAACTGATTGGCGATACCGCTTACAGTAACGGCCCTTGCCGTAAGGAACTTAAGGAAAGCGGCACTGAGGTCGTCGCTCCGCTTCGGGAGAAGAACGATAGAACAAAAGCCATCTATCCCAAAGGCATGTTTCATTATGACGAAGACTTCAACCTCCTGACCTGTCCTGCCGGTGTGACGGTCAAGCAGAGCTATTATGACTGGCAGAAAGAAATAAGGATGTTCCACTTTCCCATGACTGAATGCGGCAAATGCCCGCGCAAGCCCGAATGCACCAATTCTAAAGATGGCAGAAGGACGGTAGGCATAAGTAAATTCAACAGGGAACTCCGGGAAGCGGAGGTTTACAACCTCACCGAACAGTTCAAGGAAGATATGAAACTCAGGCCGCCGATAGAGGGCAAGCTCTCAGAGCTGACCAGATACCACGGCATGAGAAGGGCCAGATACAGGGGGCTAAAGAAGGTAAGCCTGCAATGCTACTTCACGGCCGTTGCGGTGAACATCAAGCGGTGGATCAAGCTGGAACTCGGAAAGCTCAAACCGAAGATACCGAAACCGGCGATGGCCGCTGTATAAAGTAACTAAAAGAGGGGACCGGCCTCTTAAAAGGGATCTTCAGGCGACACTTTCAGCGATTAAACGTTCTTTGAAAGCAGAAGCGACTCCTGACAGAAGCAAATGAAGCGGCAAACTGCAGCGTCACTCAAAAACGACGGGGCGCTGGATCAGAACGGGGGTTTTCAGACGGTATCACACCGGCAACAATCCGGTGAACTTGAAAGATCCAAATGGATTGGCTTCTTACTCTGGGGAAGTTGAATTAACTTCTGCAGGGCGTTTCGTTCTTGGCGGTGCATATTTAAGCGGCAAGATGCATACAGCGTGCATAAATGGTAAACGATTTGTAGGCGACGTAAGTGCAGTTTTTGCTGGTGCGGCAGTAGGAATACCATTTGCTGATACAAAATTTGATCTAAATGTTTCTGACAGTACGTCTGGATATGGTAATCTAAATAATCTGAACGGGTTAGCTAGTACTATTTCACTATCAGGTGCAGTAGGGCCTTGGGGAGGGTCCGTGAGTCAAACAGTTCTTGGTCAAGCGCAAACTACATTTCCCCTTGGGACACAAGTTGGCATAGACTTGAGTGCTACCGCCATGGGTGGATGGTCATTCGTATCTAATGTACACGAGGAGAGTTGTTGCCAATGATAGGTGCCAATAAATTAACAGTCAGCGATATGAATACCACCATATTCGTGATGTTTCTATTGACTATATTACTTATTGTTACTTATTTTAAGTACGATAGTAATAGGTTTTTTAGAGTCATAGGCGATATTTTTATTAAAATCAGTTTCGGTAAAAGGACAAAAAAAGATCTATTGGTGTTTGCGATAATTCCATTTTCCATAGGGCTAATGTTTTTAATATTTCGGTTGATGATGTAATTGAACGAAATTTTGGTGGCAGTTTCCTATTCCTCTTCTCTATCGGGTGGGGGTAATCAGAGTTCTTATTTATTTTAAAACTGACCTCGCTCTTTGTCTGTTAAATGCAAGGGATCTCAAAAAAGAAGCTCTCTAGGGGAGAGAGCTATCCGAATACCTCGCGCAAGATACTATGATCCCACCGTGGGAAGGTTCCTCCAAAGAGATCCGATTGGGTTTGCGGGTGGTGATGTGAATCTGTACAAATACGCGGAAGATAATCCCGTGAATTGGGTGGATCCATTTGGCTTATGGGTAGGAGGTGTAGGGATTGGAGGAGGTGTGAGCTACTGGATTGGGTCAGGTTCTGGTGATATTTCTTACATGTGGGACGGTTATGGAAATAGGGCCATTATTTTGTGCTATGGAAGTGGCGCTGGCTTTAGCAGAGGCGCAGGAGGTTATTTAGGAGGATCATCAACAAATGCATGGGGCGCTGACACAGTCTGTGATATGGCTGGCGGATCTTGGGGAGGATCAATTGGAAGAGCTGGAGCTGGTGGCGGCACTGGGCCTGCAATAACTGTTTCGGGCGGCAAGGGTGGAGTAAACATAAATACAGGGGGTGGAGTCGGCGCTTGGGGTGCATATGGAGGCTGGGGTGAATGCAAAATACTGCAATGTTGGGGAGATTGTTGTAATAAGAAGCAGTGCGAAAAATGACTACCAGAGAAAAATGTTTGCTTTTACTATTAGGGTTTATATTCCCGATTTATCCCTCACTGGGCTTGATGCAGGAAAGTCATGGCAGCATATCAATTATAAAGATTGTGCTGATAAGTTTGGCCAATTCTTTCTTGGTGTTTTATTTTTGGAAGAGAGCACTCAATCTAATGGCCATTGTCAACAACAAGATGGATGATATTCGGCAATATCTTGACTCTCGTTATAGTAAGGAAAACCAGCAAATCATCATAAAGAATTATTGGAGGTTCACAAGCAGGAGTAAATTTTTCCGGGATAATAATCCACTATTTAGTAGAGAAGCTCAATTATCTGATCCAATGTTACGGAGTTACAGAAATGCTTCATTTATTGCAGTTGCCAAACTCCTTGGAGGAGGATTCTTATATCTGTTATCACTTGCAATCACTATCTACTTGCTTGCGTGGAAACAATGGTGAAGTGAAGGTCATATAAGGAAATTGAGGGGAACGGTGGTTCAGCGACGGGATAAACCAGTGCAAGTGTAATTGAGTACATGGGAAATGAGGGGATCAAAAAAGAAGCTCTCTAAGTGGGAGAGCTATCCGAATACCTCGCGTAAGATACTATGATCCCCAAGCAGGAAGGTTCTTAACCAGGGATCCGATTGGGTTTAGAGGCGGGATAAACTTATACGCATTTGTCGATAGTGTCGGAAAACCCTTCAGTATTGAAGCGAACCTTTACCAATACGCTGGCAATAACCCCGTGAATTATATTGATCCACTTGGTTTAAGAGGTCATACAATTCTTGACTGGCCTGACCCGTTTATTACGTCATTCCAGGCATATGATTTTAGGAATAAGATGAAGAAAGATTTTTTGCTCGAGTATCAAGAAACTGGCAATAAATGTTGGAAAGAGCTAAGTGACAACTATTCATGGATTAACGCATTAATTGATATGTACAAATTCGATGAAAAAGAAGCATTAGAATATTACAAGAAGAAATGTTGGTACTGTCAATTTTATTGTGTAAATTTTTCATAGGCCACTTCTTGAAAGAATGGCAGGTTTTTTTGCACTTTTCCTACTGGGTTTGATCTCCAATGCAGTTCCATTTTTAAAGAGACAAAGGCCAGGAGACGATAGCAGGCAGACTCTCCGGCCAGTATCTCCATGGATTTTGTTCTCCGTTTAAATTCCTTGTTCAACCGTTCAATGATATTTGTGGTTCTCAATGAAATCCACTCTTCCTTGGGGAAGTTGAAAAAAGACAAACAGGCGTCAATGGATCTCTCTAAACAACTTACGGCAGAAGGGATATCCTTCTCCCATTTCCTTTTGAAGATTTCAAAAGATTCCAGCGCCGTCTCCTTTGAAGAGGCATAGAAGATGGTTCTTACATCATTCGCCACAGCTTGTTTCAGTTTCTTAGGTACCTTGGCCAGAACATTCCGGGCAACATGGACCTGGCAGCGTTGGATCTTGGCTTTGGGAAACTCTTCTTCAAAAACAGATTCCAATCCCGATAAACCATCCATGATTCCCAGGGTAACTTTCTGGCCATCCAATCCACGAACTTTTAAATCCTTGAAAAACTCCCTCCAGGAGGAAGCAGACTCTTTGTCCCCGGCTTGCAAACCTACAACCAGCTTGTGGCCTCTTTCTGTAACACCGATAGACACCAGAACAGGTATTAACTCAACACTTCTTCCCACACGCATACGGAAAGTCACACCATCCACAAAGAGATATTTGATGGGTTCCTGGGATAGATCTCTCATCCTCCACTTCTCAACGGCCTCTGTCAGATCAGTATTTGCGTGGCTGATCTCTGTATGGGAAATACGCCGCCCGATCAATCTACGGGAGATCATGGAAAGACTCCGGGTACTGATTCCCGTTAAAAACATCAGGCTTAAATCCCGGCTTATCTCTTCTTCGTACTGCTTGCTCCGGGGAATAACATTGGTCTTAAAATCACCCTCCCGGTCTCGGGGAATTTTGACCTTTACCTCCCCAATGTCTTTTAATGTGAAGTTACGATCATAGGTGCCATTGCGATGATTTACCTCGCCATTACCACGTTCATAAGGTTCTCTCCCCAGAAAATGGGTGAGTTCCGCATTCATCAGCGCTGTCAGATATTGCCCAACGGTCTCTTTAATGTCCAATCGCACCATCTCAAAAAGTTGCTCCGGCTGCTCCTGAATCTCCTTGAAAATCTCCTTAACTTCGGCTACTGTAATCTCCAGTTTCATGGCGCTTTCTCCTTTCTCTCAGGTTTTGGGATAAACCCTTGTAAAGGAAAAGCGCCTTTTTTTCTACCATCATGAATTTACACAAAAGATTTTACACTACCGAAATGTTCACCGTGCAATAACTGAGTTGTCCCGAAAAATATTAAGAGGAAGGAAAGTGCTTACTGAAAAGAATCTTATCCTGATTTCTTTTTTGTCTTTGCAATTAATAAAAGATATTTACTCTTTTATTTATATGCAGGAAGGCACGTCCTTCCGCATTCTTAGAATTGTAGCATTGCTCATCTATGCGGTACTTTCATTTCTCACTTACAAAAAAAACACGATGGCCACAATCATTCTAGCGATCACAATAATAGTCTCGGGACTGGGTTCTTTAACTGTAGCTTTTTTTATGGGCTATGACCAGTTGACCCTGAAAATTACCTCCGTGATTCTCGGTGTGGTTTTCAGTATTTGTGGAATAAAGCTTCTCATTATTCAAAAGAAAAAAATGGCGTAAAGGGAAGCAAGAAAAAAAAGATGATTCTGCTTAGTACAATCATAGATAGACAATAGGAAAAAGAAACTCATCTATGATCTCAAGAAATGTTTGTCCCATGCAATTACCTTTACTATCAATTAGTTATGATGTATAAGAGATCACTATTCCACAGCAAAGGGGATCTCAAAATATGTTCATGCCCAGAAGCAAACAAACAGGGTTTTTCGATGTGGACGCTCTCTGTGAAAGGCTGATTCCTAAAGACAGTTTTTACCGGAAATTTAGAGAGAATATCTGGCCCCTCATGGACGATGAGCAGTTTGAATCGATGTACTGCAGGGACAATGGCCGTCCGCCAATTTCTCCGTCTCTTCTTGCCATGGCGACCATCATCCAGTTCTACCGCGACCTGTCAGACCGGGAGATGGAACGTGCCGCCATGTACGATATCGAAATCAAATACGCCTTGGGCCTTTGCATCGATGAACGCCCCTTTGATCACTCATCCCTTCATGATTTCAGAAAGAGGCTCCTTGAGAACGGCAAGGAGAAGGCAACTTTTGATCGGATACTGTCGCATCTCGTTACTCCATTTCTCAAAAGGGTCTGGGTATCTGTGTTTCAAATGAGATTTGAATGTGCCACAGGAACCACGGTAGTGTAAAATCTTTTGTGTAAATTCATGATGGTAGAAAAAAAGGCGCTTTTCCTTTACAAGGGTTTATCCCAAAACCTGAGAGAAAGGAGAAAGCGCCATGAAACTGGAAATTACAGTAGCCGAAGTTAAGGAGATTTTCAAGGAGATTCAGGAGCAACCGGAGCAACTTTTTGAGATGGTGCGATTGGACATTAAAGAGACCGTTGGGCAATATCTGACAGCGCTGATGAATGCGGAACTCACCCACTTTCTGGGGAGAGAACCCTATGAACGTGGTAAGGATGAAATAAATCATCGCAATGGCACCTATGATCGTAACTTCACATTAAAAGACATTGGGGAGGTAAAGGTCAAAATTCCCCGAGACCGGGAGGGTGATTTTAAGACCAATGTTATTCCCCGGAGCAAGCAGTACGAAGAAGAGATAAGCCGGGATTTAAGCCTGATGTTTTTAACGGGAATCAGTACCCGGAGTCTTTCCATGATCTCCCGTAGATTGATCGGGCGGCGTATTTCCCATACAGAGATCAGCCACGCAAATACTGATCTGACAGAGGCCGTTGAGAAGTGGAGGATGAGAGATCTATCCCAGGAACCCATCAAATATCTCTTTGTGGATGGTGTGACTTTCCGTATGCGTGTGGGAAGAAGTGTTGAGTTAATACCTGTTCTGGTGTCTATCGGTGTTACAGAAAGAGGCCACAAGCTGGTTGTAGGTTTGCAAGCCGGGGACAAAGAGTCTGCTTCCTCCTGGAGGGAGTTTTTCAAGGATTTAAAAGTTCGTGGATTGGATGGCCAGAAAGTTACCCTGGGAATCATGGATGGTTTATCGGGATTGGAATCTGTTTTTGAAGAAGAGTTTCCCAAAGCCAAGATCCAACGCTGCCAGGTCCATGTTGCCCGGAATGTTCTGGCCAAGGTACCTAAGAAACTGAAACAAGCTGTGGCGAATGATGTAAGAACCATCTTCTATGCCTCTTCAAAGGAGACGGCGCTGGAATCTTTTGAAATCTTCAAAAGGAAATGGGAGAAGGATATCCCTTCTGCCGTAAGTTGTTTAGAGAGATCCATTGACGCCTGTTTGTCTTTTTTCAACTTCCCCAAGGAAGAGTGGATTTCATTGAGAACCACAAATATCATTGAACGGTTGAACAAGGAATTTAAACGGAGAACAAAATCCATGGAGATACTGGCCGGAGAGTCTGCCTGCTATCGTCTCCTGGCCTTTGTCTCTTTAAAAATGGAACTGCATTGGAGATCAAACCCAGTAGGAAAAGTGCAAAAAAACCTGCCATTCTTTCAAGAAGTGGCCTATGAAAAATTTACACAATAAAATTGACAGTACCGGAACCACTGGCGGGTCACTTATCAACGAACAATTTATGTGCATGTGTCAGGAGGTGAAGTCATGAAGATAAATTGTCATGTTATACTAAGGTTATTCGTTGGGGTGAGTATATTGGGTTTGTTTGTCGGATGTGTTGGACCGTTTCCAAAAGAACGACTGGCAGACAGTTCATCTGACTTTAACATTGTTGTTGAAAAGGCGCAAAATCAAATGCTCCTGCGTAATATTTTGCGTGCAAGCAGGCGTTACCCTATATATTTTACAAGTTTCAATGCTCTGAGAGGAAATATGCAATACAATTTTTCAACGGGGAACATAACTATTCCGTTTAGTCCATGGCCTAGTTATGCTGGTGCATATTCAGTTGCTCCGAGTGCAACTTATCAGTCAAATCCAAACTTTGACCTTACTGTATTAGACACTCAAGAATTTACACGGGGCATAATGACTCCTGTGCCCATGTGCACACTTGATTACTATTGGAAGTCGGGCTGGCCTCCAGAAATGTTGCTGCATCTTTTCATCCAAAAGATGGAGAAAAAAAATAGCAAGGATGAGTGGGAGGTATTATTTGATAATTATCCCCCTGACGAAAAAAAGTTTAAAGATTTTCAAGATAAAATTCGAAAAATGAAATGTAAAGTAGAAAGCCAGGACTGTAAATTAGTCAGTCCTAAAGTTAGGACAGAGCAACCAGTGCGTCCGAAAGACTTAATCGAAGCTCGAAAAGCAGATTTTGAGATCATTACTGAGAAAGATGGAGAGGAATATTGGTATCAGTTAAAATCGAAAAAAACCAAATATACTGTGTTGTGTGAGGGTGAGGAGACTTTAAGATTTGCAATTGAAGGCAGGACTGAAGACGAGCAGATGGAGTGTAAGGATACGGATAAGGATAAGGATAAGAAGGTAATGGGCAAAATATATCTCAGATCTCCTGAGGCGATAATGTATTATTTGGGAGAAATAGTGCGTAGAGAAGAAATAGACCCCAAATTTATTCCCAATATTGGCATACCGGGATGCGATTCGCCAGGAGTCTCATTGTTTTTGGTTCGTAAATCGCAAACCGATAGTGATGCTCCTGTAACTGTCGATTTTGAGGGATCTAAATATTTTATCCCAAGGGATCCACATTTTGGTGACAGATGTCGTGCAGACCAAACGATGCATGTGTTATCGCTTATTTCACAGCTGATAGGACAGCAGAAAAAGATCGAACAGGTTCCTGTCACTGGTGTCGTTAATGTTATAGGTCGATGAGAGATATAGACTCGTTTCCAGTTTAGCGGCGCTGATTTTTGTGCTTGCTCCATTTCAATTCATAATTCATATATAGAAAATGTGTCCTATTGAACCTGAAGGAGAAAATGGCAGAATTCTAACTTAACATGTGGTACAAGTTCTGGGGGTAGGTCACCGCAGCGAGGCAATCTTTCATTCAGAATGATAAGGAGGCATCTCAAATGATGAAATATACGTGTAATGCTGTGCTGTATAAAATCATGATTGTTCTGGCCTGCGTTGCAATCACCACAGATTGTTTGAGTATTGAAAGGCAAGGTGATGCTTCGGCCTGCCCAGAGAAATGCGCAGGATATTTACCGTGCGAGGCGATTCCCAATAGCGAGGTGCTTATTCCCCCACCTCCCACCAAAGGTTCGACAGCGTTTTCACTTGACAACGATATCAAAAGAAATAGCCTCGTTCTGCGTGACTCATCTCGCTGGCACTTGGCTGCTGTGGATGCCGACCTCAAAAAAGATTTTCCGCGGGTGGTTGGCACATTCGACTGCGCTCTCAATGCCCCGATTACTGAGCAGGACACGCCGCACATCTACAAACTGATGCGCCGCACCAATGACGATGTGAGTTATTCTACCTGCAAGGCTAAGGATAAGTACAAGCGTATTCGCCCATTTGTCGAAAACAAAGAACGTACATGTTATCGGCCCGATGAAGATTTTCTGAAGACGAATGGCTCTTACCCTTCCGGACATAGCGCTATCGGCTGGGCATGGGCGCTCATCCTTAGTGAGATTTCTCCCGAATATGCCGATGCGATACTCGCCAGAGGCCGGGCGTTCGGACAGAGCCGTGTGATATGTAACGTTCACTGGCAGAGTGATGTAGTTGAGGGGCGTTTCATGGGGGCTGCCACTGTCGCTCGACTGCACGCTGATCGGGTGTTTCGTGCCGATATAAAAATCGCGAAGAAGGAACTTGCGGCAGTTCGTGCCAAAGGCGTTAAACCTACGCGCGACTGTAAGGCCGAAGCCGATGCACTGGCCCAATATCCTCAGTTGGCGCCGTGGCCAGCCAACAAATAGTTTCAGCGGACGGTGCTAATGCACCGCCACTGGATAATGGCGTTACACTCTTTCAACCCGAAATCAATTGTGCCTAAGAAATCTCAACCTAACGCTTTGATAGAAATTTGCAGCACAACGCGAGTTTGATCTGATGATGTTTGTGAATTACGGGATGAAAGGTGCGACATAAACAAATCGGTCACGTTTGATGCTTTCAATAAAAATTCAATGAGCTCGATAAAAATACTCAGTGAACAATACGTGGGTGAATTTAAATTACTGCATCAATAATCGTTAGTGATAGATTTGTTTATCTCAGGTTTAGTTTTTACTGTCGCCAACGGGTCCATCAAACCGTCCTTCTGAAACTCATAGACATTCCACTGTTCAGGCGTAATCTCCTTGCTGAGATACCTTATGGCTTTATATGTCGTGCCTTCTATTTCATCGAGTGATACGACGCCTACCGCTATGGTGATTGAATCGCCTGACGACCGCTGCACTAACAGGAGCGTAGGTGTGGTACCGATATTGAACTGCGCTTTTGCATCCGGCTCCCTGGTTACGTCCACTCCCTTGATGTCCCACTTGTATTTGTTGCTAAAGAATTTAAGTATACCGGATTGCTCAATGCAATAACCGCAGTTAGGCGAATAAAAATATAACAGCCCGAAATTCCCTTTCTCCTGTTTCAGGCGGGACTCGACCGCTTCCTGCTGCTCGCTGTATAACACAGCCTTGCCCTTGTTTATCACAGGCGCGTCCTTGTTCATGTTGTATTCCGGATGCCTTTGTACATACGCCATCTCGGCACTAGTGACTGCTAAGGATCTCCTTCTTGCAATATCTTTAAGATATAGACATTGTGACCGCTTATCCTCATGGCAACACCTTCCGGGACTCCTGATCTCACAAGGTTCCTAACCGCCGATCTTCTCAGGTCGTGAAATAGACGGCTGCCTATTTTTGCTTTCGTACACGCTGAGTGCCACGCTTTGCGAAAACTCTTAACTCGATCCGTCTTTTCTTCATTCAGGAAAACATAGGGGAGTATCTTCGCATTTTTCTTTCTTGCTTCCCATTGCTTTACAAGAATATCTTTTAACTCACTATCAAGATAGACAACCCGGCCCTCGTCATTCTTTGTTTCACCCGGATTCAATGTCACGATATTTTGATTGAGGTCAACTTCAGACCATTTCAAATTTGTTATCTCGGATATTCTCCATCCTGTACGATAGCCGAAAGTGCAAAGCCCTTTCAGGTAGTCAGGAAGATTATCGCGCAAGGCTATAAAATCCCCCCATTCAACAAATCCTTTACGCGGCGCGGCTTCTTTGAGCTTCGCAATAAACGGGGGATTGTGAACTTTCGGGGGACTGCATTGAGTACCTATTGAAAATATCAATTTGATGCAAAGAGAAGATTGATGGGGAAAAGGCCATGAACGCCTTGACCTAGTGCCTCTGGTTGCGGATTAGAAAACCATTAGACTCAGAACCTATGGATCCTGAATTGCCGCTGATCAACTTCCATTTACATGGTATTTTCATTGTATTGCCTGTGAAATCAGCGGTCATGTAGCTCACGCTCCAGATCTCTTGTATTTGGGATCTATACGTTAATGTGAGTATGTTATCCTTAAAGGCAATATCCGAAATCGTTTTATAGAGCGTCATACCAGCAACAGAAGTAGGGGGAGCACTGGCGGTCAGTTTGCCGTCTTTGATTTCAAAAATTATGAGCTGCGCGTACTCGCCGCCTATCGCCCCATCAGCCGCAGTTATATAATATGACCCCTGCACTTTCTCCACCGACGACAGCCCAAGCAGCCGTTCACATCCATTCTTATTCCCCATCTTGCAGGCCTTATCGTAATCTGCAGTGGCTTTTTCCATGTCTTTGGTCATGGCACGAGCAAGTCCCCGCAAGTAGTAGAAGTGGGCGTTATTGGGGACTAAAGCGATTGCTTGGTTCATATCTTGGACAGCCATATCGTACTGCCCCTTTTGAGCATAGATGATAGCCCTGTTTTGGTATGATATGGCCTGCCAGAAACCTTTCGTCGCTATCGCCATGGTGTATTCTTCCAGCGCCCGATCGAACTGCTTCGTGGCGGCATATGTGACTCCTCTGCCGAGATAACCCAACTCGTTTTCGGGATCAAAAGTGACTGCTTTGCTGAAAGACGCAAGGGCCTTAGCATACTGGTTTTGAGATAAATCGATGACCCCTTGTGCCCAAGCACCGGCGAGTGTTTGCGGCTTTAAAAGCGCTACTCTCTTAAAATCCTCGACTGCCCGATCTATGAGAAGTTTATCGTTTTGAAGTAGTCCCTTATTGTAGTAAGCTATTCCGCGCCTGTCGTATGCTTCTATGTAATCGGGATTGAGGGCAATAGCATTCGTGTATGCCTCTATCGCCTGATCGTGCTCGTGATTCAGGTTATAAATGGATCCTTTCTCAAACCATTCGTTAGCCTGAAATAACCGCTCGTCGCTTTCGATGAGCGCCTCTATCTTTTTCTTATTCGTTCCGTTCCGCGCAGACAGTAACTGTTTTTTTAGGATGGCTATTTCCTTGCGGCTTTTCTCGTATTCCACCTGTATCTTCTTGTAATCATCGATAACGGATTTTTCTTTAACGCGTGTCGCCATGTTCTCCATTTTTTCCGGGCTAACCATGGCTTGTATTTTTACCCAAAAACGAAATCCGTCACCGACTATTGTCCTTTTCTTTTCCAAGATGGTGACCTGCATGAGACCGGAAGAAATAACCTTGACCTCGTCCTCGGTCAACTGATAATTTTTCGTTTTGGAATAGCTCTCAACATAAGTACCCGCCTCTTCCAATGCAGCTCTTTTAGCATTCAGTAGAGCACGACTTTCAGCAACACTGGGGGTCTCTCCGTCTCCCATGTTGTAGGTTCCTTCCGAAACTATATTTTTAATTTCCGCATACGTTGCCATAGGGAAAAGCAAAATGAGAATTATGGCTAATTTCATAACAGTCTTCATGGGACTATCCTTTCCAAATCCACATATGTCTGAATAGGATTGATCAATATTTCAATTCTTCATATACTTCCTCAAATTTGCGGGCCGTATCCTGAAATGCCTTTAATACGCGGGGATCAAAGTGTCTTGGCAATGTTCTTTCATCACCCCTGGTAATTATGTCTAATGTTCTTAGGTGACTGAAAGGGGGTTTATAAACTCTCTTGTTGCGCAGGGCGTCATACTGGTCTGCAATATAAACTATCATTCCTTCAATGGGGATTGCAGCGCCCTTCAGTCCATTAGGGTACCCGCTGCCGTCAAATCTTTCATGGTGAGTCAGTGCGATAGACCTCCCCATTGTCAATTGCACATGGCCCCCAATGATCTTAGCGCCATATAATGCATGCTTTTGCATTTCAACAAATTCATCTGACGTCAGCTTCCCGGGCTTCTTGAGTATGGCAGCGGGAATGTGTATTTTCCCCACATCGTGTAGAGTCGCTTGTACTCTTATAGTCCTCACAAATTCGTCCGGCATTCTGAGTTTCTTGGCAAGGATAGCGCTGTACTCGCCCACCCTTAATATGTGGTTTCCCGTGTCCTCATCATTCGCTTCCGCGGCCCTGGCAAGGGCATAAACGGTATATTCAAAGGCATTCTCTACCTCTTTGATCTGTGCAGAGAGAGATTTCAGGAAGAGAACGTCGAGCACCAGGCTGTCCAATACCGAGGCATCATATGCAGATACTTTCCTGCCGTAATTGAGCGCAATGATGCAGATGTCCCTGCTCAAATAACATACTGCATTGGAAACAACGATTCTGAATGATACCAGATCATCAAAAAAATGTTGCAGCTCCGAACGGGAAATATCTTCGGCGTTATAAAATATCGTTTTCGATTTACCCCTTTCAGGCAGATTGAAAATAGTGGAGAAGCCTGATTTAGATTGAAGCAGCGCCCTGTCCAGATCGTTATAGGAAAACTCATACTGGTTCCAGTTCCAGGCATTTTTTTGATCGCTGGTTCCCACCAGTACAATTTTTGGTTTTTCCGGATCGTCGGCGGTCTGCCGTATTATCCGGGTGACCACTGCGTCTATTTGGGATAAAAAATCGAAAGACAATGGATTGAAATTCTCTAATGTCGCCTTGCTGAATACCGTCAAATCCGAAATATTTGTGTAAGCCGTGTGCAGGTTATCTACGAGGCCTTTCATCTTGAGGAGCATTCTGATCCTTGCAAGCACTTCACCCTGATCAAAGGGTTTAGCTATGAAGTCCTCAGCTCCTGCCTCAATACCTTTGATGCGGTCCTGTTTTGATGTCAGTGATGTAATCATTACGACAGGGACACGCATGAGCTTTTCATTCTCCCTTATGAGTCTGCATACCGCAAAGCCATCCATCCCGGGCATCATGACGTCCAGGAGTACAAGGTCAACGTGTTTTTTGTTGAGCAGTTCCAATGCCGCCTGACCATTATCCGCTGTGACAACTTCGTAGCCCTGCGGTATCAGGACAGCCCGGAGAAGTGACAGGTTAACCGATTCATCGTCAACACATAGAATACTTGGCATCTGGCGAATCATAATTATCTCCCGTTATTCCCTTCCATCACGGAGTTCACTTGCAACCATTTCAAGAAAATCATGAATGTCTATGGGCTTTGACATAAAGCCGTCACAACCTGCCTGGACAGCTTTCTCCCTGTCAGAGGCCATTGCTCCGGACGTCAGCGCAATGATCGGAATGCTTGCCGTAACAGGGTCTGCTTTCAGGATGCGGGTTGCCTCAAGGCCATCCATAACAGGCATGTGGATATCCATTAGAATCAGATCCGGTTGCTTTTCCCGCGCTATTTCGACACCCTGTCTTCCGTTTCTTGCTTTAAGAGTGGCATATCCGTTGACCTGAAGCAAATCTCGAAAAAGCTTCATGTTCAGGCGTTCGTCTTCCACGATTAATATGACTTTGCTCATTCATTACCCTCACGCATTTGCCAGAGACAATCTCTTTTTGAAAGGTTGACTCCTGCGATTCGTCGACCGTAGCTTCGTTCCGGAATTTAGCTCGTCGCGGCGGATGATAAATTTTCTCATAGACAGGTCTTGATCGGGAGGGTAAAATTGAACTGACTGCCTTTTCCTCGCCCCTCGCTCTTCAACCGTATCTCTCCGCCCTGCAGTTCCGCAATCTGCTTTACCAACGATAATCCCAGACCGGTTCCCGGTGTCTTGTCCGTCAAACCGCCCCTGATTTGATAAAAGCTTTCAAATATCCTCTCCTGATACTCCGGTAGTATCCCTATACCTGTATCCGTTACACTGACTTCTAAAACGTCATTTCCTTCCTTCAGCGTGCGCATTACTGAAAGGGTAATGGCGCCGCCGTCAGGCGTGAACTTCGCGGCATTGGAGAGCAGGTTGAACATTATCTGCTTGATCTTTCTCTGATCGGCGAGCATTTCGAAAGACAACAGCTCCTCGGGAATATCGACCTTGAGATCTATCGAGTGCTTGTGCGCCTTTTCCTTGATCATTACCACGCAGCTCGCAAGAAGATTGCCTATTTCTATCGGAGCGAGTTCCAAGTCCATTTTGCCCGCTTCAACCTTCGAGATGTCGAGAATATCGTTGATCAAGTTGAGGAGATGTTTCCCGCTCTCCAGAATATCGGTTATGTATTCTTTCTGCTTTTCATTGAGGGCGCCGAAATATGCTTCCAGCAAAACATCGGAGAAACCGATTATTGCATTAAGCGGCGTACGAAGCTCATGGGACATGCTGGCAAGAAAATCACTTTTGGCCTGATTGGCTGAAACGGCGGTGGTTCTTGCCTCTTCAAGCTCTGCGTTTTTTGACGCCAGTTCGCCGGTGCGGATATCTACGAGCGCTTCGAGATGCTCACGATACCTTCGCAATTCCTCTTCCGTGTGTTTGCGCTCTGTGTTATCAAAAATCGTCGATCGGCTCATGATATAATTGCCGTCCGCATCCTTAATGGCTGTGGCACTCAAGAGCACCGGCAAGGTAGTACCGTCCTTGCGGATCATGTCGAATTCCACGCCACCGACCCAGCCCCTTTCTTTAAAAACGGGATACATTTGCTGGAACAATTGCCTGCTTTCCGGCGTTATTATGTCGGAGAATGTTTTCTTTCCAATGAGCTCGTCTCGCGTGTATCCAAGCCATTGAAGCTCGGCGTCGTTTATGCGGAGATAGGTTCCGTCCATCCCCAGTGAGTGATAGCCGCATGGGGCGTTATTATAAAGATCACTGATCTCTGCTGCGTAATTTCTAAGCTCCTCCTCCGCCCTCTTGCGGTCGGTGATAACGTCAAATACGGCAACAAAGTGTCCTTTTTCAGGGCTATAAACCGAAAGTGAAAACCACATCTGCAATGCTTTTACATATTTCTCAAAGTGCTCCGGCTTACCCGTCATGGCCACTCTGCCGTAGATTTCGATCAACTCAGCATCCGACTCAAGTATGCCCGGAATAGCTTCGGATGCTTTTTTCCCAACCACATTCGTTAATCCGGTCAATGTCTCGAAAGAGTTATTAACATCGAGATAGATGAAATCCAGCGGCCGGTCGCCATCAAAGAGCATTCTGCAATACGCAAATCCGTTCAGCATGTTCTCAAATAAGGAACGATAGTGTTTTTCGCTCTTCGTCAATGCTTCCTCAATCTGTTTGCGGTCGGTGATGTCCACGATGGTGGAGATAAAGTGAGGCAGTCCATTCATTTGAATAATACCGGTTGAGATCAAACAGTATCGAATTCTTCCGGATTTCATGCGGAAACTCATTTCCATGCCATAAACATAACCCTTTTTACGAACCTGGGAAGTCAACCGTTCACGGTCATTAGAGTCGGCAAAAATATGTAACTCCTCTGACGTATGGCCGATGATTTCGTCGCGTGTATACCCTGTATCTCTTAAAAAGATGTCGTTCACATCAATATACTTTCCATCTGAGACAGATGTAATTGTTACCGAGACCGGACTATTCCTGAAAGCCGTAGCAAATTTATTTTCCGACTCCCGCAACGCCTCCTCCGCCCTCCTGAGCTCGGTGATATCTGTGGCATTACCCAGTATAGCCGGCCTTCCTTCATGCAGGATGGGAGATACAATTTGCATTAACCACCTGATCTGTCCCTGCTTGGTTACGATCCTGTATTCGAAAGGCGCGGTGTGTTCTCCCCGCAGCATCTCGCGGCCCATCTTCTTCACGATATCCCTGTCTTCGGGGTGAATGATAGCATCAGAATCACGTCCTATGAGCTCTCCCGGAGAATAACCCATGGACGCAACGGCAGCGTTAATGAAACAAAATTTCCCATCCTGCACTATAAAGACAGCGGCAAGAGAATCTTCGGCCAGGGTTCTGTAGAGATCTTCCGCCCGTTTTTTCTCGGCAGACAGCCGTGCATTCTCAATAATGGAGGATGCGATGGTGACCAGCAGTCCCAATGCCTTGATCTGTCCCAATGTCAAAGGACGGTGGGGACGGGTGATACTGACATTCAACACACCGACTAAACTGTTCCCTACGAGCAGCGGAAGGGAAATCGCGTTATGTATGTCAGCCCTTGGGTTGATCGGCGTAAAACGTTTGTCATGAACCTCTCCATTCAGAGTAACGGGCTTTAGATTATGAGCCACCCATCCCGCGATACCCTGTCCTACCGGTATTCTTTTTCCTATGTGTTCTGCATGCCCGCCGCGCGCCACGGCAATAATAAGCTCTTTGCCATCGGATGTCGGCAGCATAATAGACGCCTCGTCCGCATCGCACTGTTGCAGCGCAGCGTCTGTCACTTTATCCAGTATCTGGTTCAAATCCGAAGTGAATGCCAATGCCTGTCCAAGTTCATGCATCGCCACGGTTTCCCGTAATTGAATGTTTTCTGTTCGCAGATGACGTATTTCCATCGCCCGCGACAGCACGGGTAGGAGGCTATTCAAATTGAATGGCTTCATGATGTAATCAAATGCGCCGGTTTTCATGGCCTCCACAGCCGTCTGTACAGTACCCTGCCCGGTCATGACAATACCGACAATGTTCGGGTCAATCACAAGAGCGGCTTGAAGCAGTTCGATCCCACCCATTTCCGGCATCATCAGGTCTGTCAGCAGCAGATCGAAGTCCTCGTCCTTCAACTTTGCCAGGGCTTCGGCGCCCGACGTATATCCCACAGTTTCATACCCACGATCAGTTAGAATATCACACAGAATATTCAACAACTCTGATTCATCATCAACGATGATCAGGCGGCCCACCCTGTGGTTTGAATTTGTCTGAGTCATTCTTTGCTCCTAACGTTTACCATTGTCATTGATTTTTCAGTCCAGTTGAATTTGCCCCATTTGTAACGGGTGAAGAAATGCGCGCTTTTGTTCCCTTGCCGGGAGTACCCGCGCTTACAAAGGAGGAGACTGAATTTTGTATCATTACATCTTGCATGACCTGCCGCCTTATAATCTCTTTCTTTCCAAAGCTATTAATTCTCGCTTATTAATACAATACATCAGCTGGCAGCGTGTAATTGCTGCTGACGCCGCATGATTTTTTACTTCTTTTGTGCTCGTACATTGATTTATCCGCCTCTGCCATGAGTTCATCAATCGAACACGGATTGTCAGGATCGTAGAAGGAGGAGCCTACACTGATGGAAAGTGTATATCTCCGGTTTTCTCGGCGGTTACGTATGTCAATGAGATTCTGCACCCGGGCAGTAATGATTTCAGGATTTATGTCCGTGGTATCGATGGTAAGGACAGCGAACTCGTCGCCTCCCATGCGTGCTATGATGTCGGATGATCTGAAGGTGTCTTTAAGGACAGTTGCTGCTTCTATGAGAGCCTTATCTCCCTCCTCATGTCCCAGCGTATCGTTAATCCATTTCATGCCGTCCAGGTCGGTGAAGAAGAGCAGCATTCCCCTTTTGCTCCTGTTGGATAGTTTCAGCTGCTGTTCCGCAAACATTATGAATCCCCTTCTGTTATACAGCCCCGTAAGCAGGTCAGTTATCGATAAGGTAATGAGCCCCTCCTCCATCTTCTTACGTTCTGTAATATCCATAGAGTTCCCGAGAATTGCCCGCTTTCCCTCCCAGATGATTGACGTTACCGTTTCCATGATCCACCGGGTCTGTCCCTCTTTTGTTATTATTCTGAATACATAAGGGGATGTGCGTGTTCCACGAAGCATCTCTGCGGCATTATTCTTCAACTCCTCTTTATCTTCGGCATGTACAATACCCGTCGTGTCCTTATTGAGCAGTTCCTCCATGGTATAACCGCTGTAGGCTACGGCGTTGGAGTTGAGGAAACAAAATTTACCATCCTGGACTACGTAAACGCTGGCGAAGGACTTCTCTGCCAGGGTTCTGTAAAGTTCTTCACTTTCCCTTACGATTTCCGCTGATCTGGCTGTATTATAAGTGATTATGAGCGGTATTATTATAAAAGTGCATATCAATAATGTCACAATCACACCAACTGACTGATATATGAGAATCCTATCCGTTGGCGCCATGAGCACGATGGACCATCCTTCAGGATTGATGACCTTGCGTGAAACAAGATAATTGGTTCCGTAGAGCGTAACATACATTCCGTCAGTAACTTCCTGCGACATGATTGCTTCAAACGGTTTTTCACCGAACTGTTTGGCTGCAAGCAATTCCCGTTGTATTTCCTGATTTATCGGCCACAGACTTTTCATGAGCAATTCCTTTTTGCCGGAGAGAAAAATTATGCCGTGCGGATGGACAAAGAAGCAGTACGGGTAATTGCGCAGAAGGATTGCTGCCTCATCGAGGTCCTTTTTCATTGTGACAACGCCAACTATTGTGCCGCTGTTGTCCCTGACAGGACAGCTTGCATAAAAGCCTCTCTTCAAGGAGACCGTACCGAGGGCAAAATATCGGCCATGGTTCCCGTTCATCGCCTGTGTGAAGTAGGGACGGAAATCATAAGATGTGCCTACAAAGCTGTCCCGGGCATTGCGGTTGGAAGAGGCGATGGTCATGCCGGAGCTATCCATAAGAAAACTGACAGAGGCATCTATCGCTGCATTGTAACGGTCTAAGGCAGAGTTTGCGTGAGCGATATCTATATCCGTACGGGGAATTAGCGCAGGCGCTATCCAGGGAGAACCTGACAGAGACCTCACTGCCCCTTCGATTTTGTTCATTTCACTCGTCAAGTGGGCTGATAGTAATGCTATTGCTGATTCGTTATCCTTGATGATTTCCCGCCTGGCCCTCTCGCCTAAATAACCCGTCGCAAACCATCCTGCGCTGACTACGATACACAGAAGAATCGTAGAGAATATCAGCCATGGGTAGCGAAATGTTCCTTTTGATTTAAAGCCAAACGGTGACATCAATAATCTCCCGAATAAAACTCGATTCAGGCGGGGTTGTAAAACACCGCTTATCGATTCATGATTTGGCATGTCATTTCGAAGGAACGGAGTGACTGAGAAATCTTGAATAAGGATTTCTCCCTAATCGGTCGAAATGACATTGAGCACATATTTTCACGCCCGATAGATGGGACATTCGTGTTCTGCATTTCGTTAATATGAATATCAGACCGGCAGTGTATATCCTTTCTCATGGAATAGATTTAAACAGGCATGCACGACCTCCGCGTCATAAAGGATTCCCTTATTCTTCGAAATTTCATCCAATGCAGCATCGATGCCCAGGCCAGGCCGATATGGACGGTGTGAAGCAATAGCTTCCACCACATCGGCAACCGCCAGAATCCGGGATTCGACAAGCAGGTTTTTTCCGGTTAACCCACCCGGATACCCGGAACCATCCATCCTCTCATGATGTTCCAGAATTATCCTCGCTACGGGCCAGGGAAACTCAATATCCTTCAATATGTCATGCCCTGACTGACAATGTGTTTTTATCAGGCTGAATTCCGCGTCGGTTAATCTTTTTGGCTTGCTGAGAATTTCCGCGGGCACTGAAATCTTCCCGATATCATGAATTATACTCGCCACGCGCATGCAGTCGATCTGAGTGCTTGAAAGATGCATTTCCACTGCGACGGAACGGGCAAGATCAGATACTCTCCGTTGATGACCCGCTGTATATGGGTCCCTCATTTCAACGGTATTAGCAATTGCCTTGACAGTGCCTCCCAACACCTTCCGTAACTTTTCGATATTGTATTTACGTTCCTCGTCCGCCTTTCTTCTCATAGTTATATCTTCCATCATACCTTCATAACAGTTGACATTGCCCTCCACATCATGGACACTATTCATGTTCAGGGATATCCAAATTGTGCTGCCATCCTTCCGGTAAAGTTGAGTTTCATATCCTTTTAGAGGTCCGTACCCCTTAATCATCTCCTTTAACGCTTCAAGGTCTCTCGGATCTACATAGAGCTGACGGGAAATGTCGGTGATGGCACTGAAAAGCTCCCGGGGGGAGTCATGGCCCAACATCTCCGCCATGGCCTGATTGGCGGTAATGAATTGTCCTTCGGGGGTTATCCGAAAGATACCCTCCTGGGCATTTTCAAAAATGCTTCGATACTCAGCCTCGGCCCGGCTAAGATCTTCCTGCGCCTGTTTGCGTTCGGTATCGTCTCGGATGCACTCGATGGCCGCAACAATCTTACCCCTGACATCCCTCAGGACAGAAGCCGTCGCCGAAAGGTGAACATCGTCACCAAACAGGCCGGGGGCGTAGGACTCGCCGAAAAGAATGTCTCCTTTTTGTTCAAAGTTGGTATAGGATTTCTCTCTTTCCAGTTCCGGATGAAGGGCAATGTCAATCAGGGTCGGTCTTCTCTCTCCATAGAAGGCAACGGCATACTCATAATTTTCCTTGCCGAGCATGTCCTCTGCTTTGACCCCGGTCATGATCTCAATGGCATGGTTCCAGGCAATGACCTTTCCCTCATTGTCAATGACCAGCGTGGCATCAGGAAAAAATTCTATGATGTCAGACAGACGCCGCTCTGAAGAGCGGAGTGCTTCTTCTGCCCGCTTGCGCTCGGTGATGTCCATCGCTATATGTATTATTTTTTCTACACGGCCCTGCTGATCATGGATAGGAGTGCAGGAAACGAGGAACACGCCTCCCAACGTTTCCATTTCCGCATCTAACGTTTCGGCTTGGCCCGAAACAAGCAATTTTCCCACGGGGCATCCCGGAGGCGGGGAACATCCATCCTTGCCGTGAAAGACATCATAGCATTGTCTACCGATAAGATCTGTTCGAGACATGCCGGAGGCGCACACAGCCGCCTTGTTTGCGGCTATGATGCCGTGTGTGGGATCAAGGATAAGCGTGGGATGCGCAATCGCCTGAAAAATATTTTCCCACTCCTTCTCTGCCTGCTTTCGCGCCCGTCTCACCAAGATATCTTTCAGCTCCCGTTCTGTGGCAGGAACAAGCCTCGACAGGTTGCCCTTCATCACATAGTCATGGGCGCCGAACCGCATACAATCAGCAGCCGTCTCTTCACCGATGGCGCCGGACACAATAATGATGGGAATGTCGATACCGGTTTCCTTCAACAAGGCAATGGCCGCAAGACCGTTGAATTGCGGCATCTGGTAGTCGCAGAGGATCACGTCCCAGGTCTTTTCCTTCAGGGCGGCACTCATGGTCTCGGCGGTCTCCACGCGCTTATACAACGGCTCATAGCCGCCCTTCTTGAGTTCACGGAGCATCAGCAGGGCGTCGTCTTCCGAATCTTCAATCATGAGAACATGCAGTGGCTTGCTCATCTTCTTTATCCTCGCTTTCCCATTGGAGGCGGTTCATTCCAGAGAAGCCAGTAAAGCCCAAGGTGCTTCACGGCCTCCACGAACTGGTCAAGCTCAACAGGTTTACGGATATAACTGTTGGCGCCCAGGCTGTACCCGTCGATCAGGTCCTTCTGCTCTGCCGAGGAGGTCAGGATGACAACTGGAAGCAGACAGGTGATCTCATTCTGACGGATATTTCTCAGAACCTCCAAGCCGTCTATTTTTGGCAGCTTCAGATCCAGCAGGACGACGACGGGCATTTCCTTCACATTCCGCCCGGCATACGTGCCCGTGCAGAAAAGGTAATCCAGGGCTTCCACACCGTCTTTCGCAACAATCACTTTGTTCAGGATATTGTTCTTCTTGAAGGCCCGAATCGTCAAATCCACATCATCGGGATCGTCCTCCACCAGCAGAATAATTTTCTCTTTCATGGTTTTCTCACCTAAAAAAATGAGTGGTTTACTTTGAGTATCAAACTTCACAGGGGCAGCGTAAAGTAAAATGTCGCCCCTTTTCCGACCTCTCCCTCCGCCCAGACATATCCACCGTGGCGGGTAATGATGCGTTTAACCGTCGCCAGGCCTATCCCTGTCCCGGTGAATTCCTCCTTGGCATGGAGGCGCTGAAAAGCGCCGAACAACTTGTCCACATAGGCCATGTCAAACCCCACGCCATTGTCCCGAACAGAATAGACGATTTCTCCATCCTTGACCGTCGTTCCGAATTCGATCCGGGGCCGGACCTCTTTGCTGGTGAACTTCCAGGCATTGTCCAGCAGGTTCCGCAGAGCGATCTGCATCAGGTAGGAATCGCCCCGGGCGACAACCCCCTCCTGAAGAACCAAATCGACGGTTCGCTGGGGGCCGCTCTGCTGTATCGCCTCAAAAATCTCCCGGGCTATGCTACTCAGATCAAGCGATTCACAGCGCAACTCGGACCGGGTCACCTGTGAGAGCTTCAGCAGGTCGTCGATTAGAAAGCCCATGCGCTGCGTCGCCTTGCGGATGCGATTCAGATAATTCTTCCCTGTTTCGCCCAGTTTCTCATGATACTCTTCCAGCAGGGCCTGGCTGAACCCCTCGATGCTCCTCAGCGGCGCCCTCAGGTCGTGAGAAGCAGAATAGGAGAAGGCCTCCAGGTTCTTGTTGGCGGTTTCCAGTTGCGCCGTGCGGTCAATGACACGTTGCTCCAGTTCGGCGTTTAGTTTCTTGATTTCTTCTTCAGCCCGCTTGCGCTCGGTGATATCCAGAATGGCCCCAATCAAACCACCAACTGAACCATCCATTTCGGGGAATGTTGCCTTGTGGAAGATCACATTATGAACAACTTCACCTGCGTCTTTTACTAAAGATTCATAAATCTGTATTTTTTGACTTTGCAACAGAGCCAGATCCTGTTCATGATAGATATCAGCAAGTTCCTTCGGCGAAATATCGTAGACCGATTTGCCGACAATCTCTTTTCTTTTCTGTCCAAAAAATTGTTCAAAGGCTCTGTTGCATCCCAGATATACGCACGCTGAATCCTTGTAAAATACCGGCACCGGCAGTGCATCAATCAACTGTTGCCGGAAATTAAGCGCTTTTTTTAAAGCCTCCTCCGCCCTCCTGAGCTCGGTGATATCTGTGGCATTACCCAGTATAGCCGGCCTTCCTTCATGCAGGATGGGAGATACAATTTGCATTAACCACCTGATCTGTCCCTGCTTGGTTACGATCCTGTATTCGAAAGGCGCGGTGTGTTCTCCCCGCAGCATCTCGCGGCCCATCTTCTTCACGATATCCCTGTCTTCGGGGTGAATGATAGCATCAGAATCACGTCCTATGAGCTCTCCCGGAGAATAACCCATGGACGCAACGGCAGCGTTAATGAAACAAAATTTCCCATCCTGCACTATAAAGACAGCGGCAAGAGAATCTTCGGCCAGGGTTCTGTAGAGATCTTCCGCCCGTTTTTTCTCGGCAGACAGCCGTGCATTCTCAATAATGGAGGATGCGATGGTGACCAGCAGTCCCAATGCCTTGATCTGCCCCAATGTGAAAGGACGGTGGGAACGGATGATACTGACATTCAACACACCGACTAAACTGTTCCCTACGAGCAGCGGAAGGGAAATCGCGTTATGTATGTCAGCCCTTGGGTTGATCGGCGTAAAACGTTTGTCATGAACCTCTCCATTCAGAGTAACGGGCTTTAGATTATGAGCCACCCATCCCGCGATACCCTGTCCTACCGGTATTCTTTTTCCTATGTGTTCTGCATGCCCGCCGCGCGCCACGGCAATAATAAGCTCTTTGCCATCGGATGTCGGCAGCATAATAGACGCCTCGTCCGCATCGCACTGTTGCAGCGCAGCGTCTGTCACTTTATCCAGTATCTGGTTCAAATCCGAAGTGAATGCCAATGCCTGTCCAAGTTCATGCATCGCCACGGTTTCCCGTAATTGAATGTTTTCTGTTCTCAGATGACGTACTGCCATGGCTCGCGACAGCACCGGCAGGAGAGTGTTCAAATTAAACGGCTTCATGATGTAATCAAATGCGCCGGTCTTCATGGCTTCCACCGCCGTCTGCACTGTTCCCTGCCCGGTCATGACAATACCGACAATGTTCGGGTCAATCACGAAAGCGGCTTGAAGCAGTTCAATTCCATCCATTTCGGGCATCATCAGGTCTGTCAGCAACAGATCGAAGTCCTGCTCCTTAAGCTTCGTCAGGGCTTCGGCACCCGTTGTATACCCTGCAACTTCATACCCATGGTTGGTTAGAATCTCAGATAGAGCAGTCATTAATTCGGCTTCATCATCAACGATGATCAGGCGGCCCACCTTGTGGTTTGGATTCGTCTGTGTCATCCTTTGCTCCTAACGTTTGCCTCGGTCATTCATTTTTCAGTCCGGCCGAATTCGTCCCGTTCGTAACAGGCAACGAAATGTGCACTGTCGTTCCCTTGCCGGGAATACCTTCACTTGTAAGATCGAAAGCCCCGTTATGCTCCTGCACGATGCGCCGGCATATTGCCAATCCCAGCCCCGTGCCTTTCCCTTCCGGTTTTGTGGTGTAGAACGGTTCCGCCACTTTCGGCAAAATCTCAGGGGAAATACCCGTGCCCGTATCAGCAACTTCCATCATGACCTGCTGGGATTCCGGCGGTGCAGTCACTTTAATCGTAAGCGTTCCGCCACTAGGCATAGCGTCGCTAGCATTGGTAAACAGATTCAAGAATAATTGCCGCAATTGCTCACGGTCCGCATGGATGCGCGGCGCCTTTTTCGGGAACTCCCGCCGGATGACGATGTTCTGCTTACGCAGGTGGTAGTAAATCAGTTCCAGGGCCTTCTCTATCTCTTCGCAGATATCCACCGTTGATATCTGCTGCTGGCTGCGACGGCTGAACTGGAGCAAGTTTGCAATCAGAATTGCCATTCGTTCGATTTCCTTTTTGATTATCTCAAGAGAATGTCCATCGGGGTTATTCGCCGCCATCCTTTCCTGCAATGATTCAATACGCAGGCTGATTGTGGCCAGCGGATTGTTCAGCTCATGGGCCACGCTTGCCGCGAGTTCTCCCATAGTTGCCAGCTTTGCCGCCTGCCAGAGCTGCTGCGTCATGGCGCGAAGCTCTTCATTTTTTTCTGTCAATTCCACCGAATATTTTTTTACCTCTTCTTCCGCCCGCTTGCGGGCTAGCGCGATGCCGATGCTGGCAGCTAACCCTTCGAAGAAACAAATCGTTTTCAATGTGAACCGGTCGCGGCGGCGGTCATTGAGTTGAAGAAGCCCGATGATCTCTTCGCCTGAGCGGAGTGGGATGAGCGCCACGGATTCGTAACCCTCGCCGTTGCAGCGGTTGCGGGTTCGCGCCTGACGTTCCTCCTCAGTCATCGAGGCCTGAAGGTCCGTGGTGCTGTTAGTCCAGAAGCTACCCCTCTCGGTGAAGAAGGGTAACGCGGGATCTGTCCGGAGGCAGAGGATGTTTCCGCACATGCACTCCAGTACGGGGTGCCCCTGTTCATCACGAATGATCTTTCCCTCTTCGTCACATTCGCACAAATACCTCTCAGACTGAATGAAGTCCTCGGAAAAGCCATTGGCCTCATAATACGGAAAGTCATCGCCTTCCCGGAGACGGATGCCCACGGCTTCAAAACCTGTACTATTCTTTATCAGCTGCAGGATGTCGCGGATTGGTTGCGTAGGACTCTCAAGATGGTTCAGAATCTCCAGTACCTCGCGTGCGAGTTGTTCCCGGAGCTCGGCGCACTTACGCTCGGTGATGTCTGTGCCATAAATGTTGGCGTAGCCTTTTTCAGGAATCTGCTTGATCGCAATGGAATAAAACCGTCCGCCAATCTCTATGTCCTGCGCTATAGCCTGTTCTTCGGTGATAGACTGTTCGAAAAGGGGAAGGACAGGGTCAGCGAGTCTCTGGCCATCCTTATACTCCCACCCCCGTATTTTCATTGATCCCGGATTGCAATAGAGAATGATTCCATCGATAGACGCACGCAGGACGGGGTTGGGATTTTCCTCGGGAAACCGCGCCAGCCATTCCGCACGATCATGGGCCGCGCGCAGTTCCTCCTCAGATATCTTACGCTCAACAGCGAAACGCAAAATCCTCGCGAGCGCCCGTCCCTGCGTTACCGGCTTGACTATATAGTCCTGAGCGCCCTGCCGGATAGCCGTCTGTCCGACCGTCTCGTCGTCGTGTCCTGTGAGGACGACGACCGGTACGTGAGGGGCGGCGTCATAAACGACGCGCAGGGAGTTAAGCCCCTGGCTGTCAGGCAACCCGAGGTCAAGCAACACGACGTCCGTCTGGTTGGATATTAGGTATTCAATGCCGAGGGATATCCGATCAACAGCGTGGATGCCGATTTCCGGCGTTTCGCTTAACACCTCCCTTACGAGACGGGCGTCTCCCGGGTTATCCTCAATAAGCAGTACACGGATCTTACGCGGGTTCATCGCTTTTACCTCACGTTTGGGGACCGTCGGGAAGCTTCACAATCGTAAGCCAAAAATCCTCGATGGATCTCACGACCTTGATGAATTGCCCGAGGTCAATGGGCTTGGTAATATAGCAGTTGGCGTGCAAATTGTAAGTCTTGATGACATCGGCTTCATCGTTCGAGACCGTTAGGATGACGACGGGGATTCGCTTGAGATCCTTATCGTCCTTGATGTCTGCGAGTACCTCGCGCCCATCCTTCCTGGGCAGATTGAGGTCAAGCAATATGAGATCTGGCCGCGGTGCTTTCGCGTATTTGCCCTCCTTGCGCAAGAAAGCCATGGCCTCCACGCCATCGGGCACGTGGAAAAGAGTGTTCCTGACTTTGCTGTCGCGCATCGCTTCCTTCGCGAGGCGCGCGTCGCCCTCATTGTCCTCCACCAGAAGGATATCGATGGGCTTGCCCTCGGTGTACTTATCCATATCATTGCTCCTTTCTTATTCATTGCCGGCTGATTACGCCTTCATCGTGAAGCGAAACGTCGCGCCGTCGTCGGGTGAGCTCTCCACCCAAATCCGCCCTCCGTGGCGCGTCATGATCCGCTGACAGATCGCGAGGCCAACTCCGGTACCGGGGTATTCTTGTTTTCCATGCAGGCGCTGAAAGATGGTGAAGAGGCGGTTGAAGTATTGCGGGTCGATCCCGATGCCGTTGTCCTTCACCGAGATAATCCACTCTGCGCCTGCTCTCTCGCCGGCGACGTGTATGCGCGGCGGCTCATCTTTCTTCCGGAACTTGATCGCGTTTCCAACCAGGTTCTGGAAGACCTGCACAAGCTGAGTACGGTCGGCATTTACCGTGGGCAGTTCGCCGTTGGTCACCATCGCGCTGGATTCGCTAATCGCAGTCTGTAAGTTTGCTGAGGCCTCCCCCAGCGCTTCATGCAAATCGACAGGAGCGAACGGGCTCCCGCGGGTAGTGATGCGGGAATAGGCCAGCAGGTCATGGATGAGGCGCTGCATACGGTTGGCGCCGTCTACCGCGAAGTGGATGAAGTCATGGGCATCCTGATCGAGTTTGCCCTCGTATCGTTTGGCAAGAAGCTGTGTGTAGCTCGACACCATCCTGAGCGGCTCCTGCAGGTCGTGTGATGCTACATAGGCGAACTGCTCAAGCTCTCTGTTGGAGCGGAGAAGGTCTTCATTCAGCCGACGAAGCTCTTTCTCCGCCTCTTTGCGTGCAGTGATGTCTTCCACTATGCCTTCCAGGCAGATAAAGTTTCCTTTCTCATCCTTAACTGCACGGGTGGACACGGCTAAATTTATGATGCTTTTATCCTTGCGATAGGCCCGAATTTCGAAGCCGGATACAGAACCATGCTCGGTGAGAAGAGCGAGGAGCTCGGCCCGTTCGCTGGGATCAACATAGAATTGCTTAGAGATATCCGCGATGCTCGACATCAATTCATCGGCAGACTCGTATCCGAGCATCCGAACATAAGCGGGATTGACAGATATGTATTGCCCGGAGGTGCTCGTCTGGTAGATACCCTCAATAGCGTTCTCAACGATGTCCCGATATTTCTCTTCGCTTTTCCTCAGTGCCGCCGCCGCCGCCCTCTCGGCAGTCTGATCGCGGAAGACCAGGACTGCGCCGGTGATAACACCGTTTGCATCACGGATGGGTGCGCCGCTGTCAGCGACTGGCCGCTCCGTGCCGTCACTTGCTACAAGCAAAGTATGGTTTGCCAGACCCACCACCAGCCCCTCGCGGATTACCCGATTCACCGGGTTATCGACTGGCTGGCGCGTCTCCTCATTGATGATACGGAAGATTTGTAAAAGAGGCTTATCCAAGGCATCTGATTCGCTCCAACCCGTCAGAGTTTCGGCTACGGGGTTCATGCGTTTGACATGGCCCGAAGCATCCGTGGCGATTACGCCGTCTCCGATGCCATAGAGCGTAGCGCGAATCTCATCCTCGGCCCGCTTGCGCTCGGCTATTTCCTTGTATAAATTCTCCACGGATGTATGGGATTCTTTCAATTTGCCGGCCATTTTATTGGATGCCCTTGCCAGGCTCGAAAGCTCATTATCGCCTTCCATGTGAATATGATAGTCCAGATTGCCCGCGCCTATGATCTCAGTCCCTTCAAGGAGTATAGTAATGCGCTTTGCCAGGTTTCTGCTGATTACTGCTGTATTGGCGATGGTGATAATCACCGCAACAACCATCAACGTAATTATAAGAAAAACTGATCTCTGATAGGCTGTAGCCGACGCTTTTTTGACAGATTCCTGAAGCCTGCCGATACCATGGGCACGGGCGTAGCTTCTCACCATCAACTGACCGACGAGCCTGCTTTCTCCCGCGGAATGAAGGATATCTCTTTGCCCTTTATTTGCCATTTTTATACGCATCTCATGTAGTCTCGAGAATATAGATGTACCCGCGCTGTCAGCTTCCTCTATTTCTTCGAGAAGCGCCCGGTCAGACGGTTTCGTAAACCTCTCCCTGGCTTCTTTCAACAATAGCTTGAATTCCTCAGCCTTCACTCTCGACTGATTAACGGCGCGCTTCTCCTGATGCAGCAAGTAGTCGTCCCTTATGAGCGCTCGTTCAAAGTTCACTTGCTCCATCCGCGTAAGAAGAGACGCATCCTGACTGGCTTTGGACGCCACCCATAGAGACCAGCCAACAGACAGCATTACGAGACAAAGCATGCTCAGATTAACAAAGGAATTCACTTTCAATCTTGTCTTGATCTTCATCCTGTTCCCCTTTTGTCTACCTTATTATCCTGACAGCTTCTGGTTTTACAGATTGCAGGCCGTCGAAATAAATAAAATTGAGATAGTTGGGCATAGCCGATCCTCCCGTCAGCTTGCTTTGTTGAGCCCACCTTGTCTGGTCCTCAAGGCTCACGACGAGGGGCTGATCCAGGGTTACCCTGAAATCGAAAGACTTCAATATCTCGCCAAGAAACTCTTTGTCCGTCTTGGTGGCTTCCGCGATAATCCGCAGCGATTCCTCTTTATTTTGCTTCATGAAATATTCCGCCCTTATGAGTGCCCGCAGAACCTTTCTTACAGCTTCGGGGTGTTTTTTTACGAATTCCTGCCGCGCTGCGATGCAAAAAATGTCGCTGTAGATGGTGTCATCGTAGAAGACAATTGCATGATCTTTTAGCACCCTCTCTATGTTCGTCAGGGTGGGATCCCAAACGGAGACTGCATCAACCCTTTCCTTGGTGAGGGCATCAAGCATCTCGTGAGGATTGAGGTCAATCACCTTGACTTCCTTCCTGTCTATCCCACGTGTAGAAAGAAAGGAATCCATGAAGAACTCGGCTGCGGTGCCCCGAGATACCCCGATTTTTTTTCCTCTAAGCTCTGAGGGTCCTGAAATTCCCCGGTCTTTCCGGGCAACAATGGCCATGGATTTGTTTGAAGTTGCAATTGTGGCGATCGTGTAGATGCTCTTGCCGCCTGTAACGGCAAACATGATGGGTGTATCTGCCGCAGTCGCCAAATCCGCTTTGCCTTCGAGGACTGAATCGAGGGAAACTTTACCGAATTCATGTGACTGAGGCGTTACATCTAAACCCTCGGCAGAGAAAAAGCCCTTCGCTAAAGCTATATGAAAGAGGGCAGCATGCGGTATAGTTGCGTAAGCTATAGTAATCTTCTCCGGCGGTCCGGCCTGTTCCTGCCGATTGCAAGCGGTCCCGGAAAATACGATCACCACAAGCACCGTGAGAAGAAGTGTGGAGATACGCGAATGCGCTTTTAAATTAGACATATTATTTCCTCCTTGACCCAAACTTGCTGCTCGTCATTTTGTAATGCGTCTGACCTTGTCATTAATTACACAATGGCAATTTTCCCTGAGAAGGATCCTGAGCCAATTTTCTTAGCACTTTAACAAAGTCGTCAATTTCCGTTACCTTATCGAAAAAATACTCCGCGCCAAGTTTCCTGCATTTTTCCCGATATTGAGGATAGGGATAGTTGGTAAGCATGATGACAACAGGCGGCGACTGTTCTTTCTTGATACGTTCAAGAACGTTCATCCCATTCCCGCCAATGAGGCGAATATCTAATATCACCACGCCAGGTTTCAGTCTTTCAATAGCTTCGACAGCATCCTTTGCGTTCGTTGCCTGGCCTATGAATTCCAATCCCTCAATATTGGACAGAAGAGCCCTCACCCCTTCAACAACGCGTTCCGAATCATCGACAATAAAACACTTCATGAATTCATTTCCCTTTCGCCGCACATGAGCTCTGCCAGAATGCATGACGTGAAGACAATGTTTCTCCCGGTCTGCCTTTTAGTTCTTAAATTCCTGTACAGTCTTTTATGCATCTTTATTCTCCGTCCCAATTTTCAATATCCTCCCTCTATTCATAGGTGGAAGATAATTATCAACTTAAACTCTCATGAAACCCTGAAGGACGTCTGTAATGCCGCACTGCGAGATGTGGCCGAATCCTAGTCACAATGAGAAGGAAAAATGTGGCATCAGTACAGATAATTCACGAGCATCCCCGTGTTATTTGTTTCAATAATAGACTGTTTATTTTTATTTGTCTGTCAAGGATCCCTTATTTTTTTGTAGGGATTCCCCTACAAAGGAGGGAATAAAGAGTTAGGTAATTCCCCATTTGAACTGCACTTAGTTCTTTGATAAATAGCTGAGATGATGTAGGAATGGAGGCAATGTTGCGGAAGGTTCCTTCTGATTTATTATTCGACAAGTTTATTCTTTAATGCGTAGTTGATGATTTCCGCATTAGTAGTCATATTCATCTTTTTGAGAAGGCGTGTGCGGTAGGTGCTTACAGTGTTTTCGCTGAGACATAATTCTTCGGCAATTTTCTTTATTGCTTTTCCCTGGGAAATCATGCGCATAATTTCAAGTTCCCTGTCAGAGAGTTTTTCATGGCGTGGTTTTCCGGACGCGTCGATATCCGTGATCAGTATCTCTGCAAGAGATGAACTGATATACTTTCCTCCGGAGATTATCTTTCTGATGGCTCTTACCAGTTCCTCCGGTGCGCTTTCCTTTGTCAGATAACCGGCGGCACCCGCTTTCATCACACGTACCGCGTATTGCTCCTCGGGATGCATACTCAGAATGAGCACGGGCAGCTTCTTGTATTCGTATTTTAATTGTTTCAATATTTCTACCCCGCTTGCGCCGGGCAGAGAAATATCAAGAACAACTGCATCGCAATCTATGGTGTGGATTATTTTAAATGCCTCCTGCTCGCTCTCCGCCTCACCAACCACTTTTACGTCAGGCTCCTCTTGAAGTATCTGTTTCAGCCCCCGTCGCACAATGGGATGGTCATCCACGACGATGATTCTGATCATTCCGCAAACCTCTTTTCATGTATCATGCTTTATTTATTTCATCTTCCTGATTTCGTCGGAATCTTCCCCGTTCCTTCTTGCGACCTATATGGAAATCGCACTGAGACGGTTGTCCCTTTAGATGGCTCACCGGAGAAATTGACTGTTCCTCCGAGAAACAACGCGCGTTCGCGCATGCCGATGAGTCCAATGGACTTCGTATTATGAATATCATCCGCGCTTATTCCTCTTCCGTTGTCTTCCACTTTCAGTACGAGATTGTCCGCCTCTTTATATAAAGTCGTGGTAACTTTTGTTGCGTTTGCATGACGGGCCACGTTGGTCAAAGCCTCCTGAAAGATACGAAATACCGCTATGGAAAGTTTCTCATCCAGCTTGATGTGTTCCATGGTTGAGACAAATTCACTTTGAATACCCGTCCTTTTCTGGAATTCCTGGAGCTGCCATTCAAGAGCTGCAAGAAGACCAAAATCATCCAGGATGCTCGGCCTCAGTTCTGTCACGAGCCTGCGGACCGTGCCAATAGTTTCATCAATGAGTTTTGACATGTCAAACATTTTACTCAGGAATGAATCTCTCTTATTTTTATCCCGGCTCTTTGGTGCGCTGCTTGCCAGAAAGGAGAGGTCAATCTTCAATCCGGTCAACGCGCCCCCCAACTCATCGTGGATTTCCCGGGCCAACTCTTTTCTCTGCTCCTCACGCACGGATTGAAGCCGGTCGGCAAAGGCGCGTAACTGTTGCTGTGATGCCTTTATTGCTTCCTCCGCCCGCTTGCGCTCGGTGACATCTTCTATCGTCCCGTTGTAATACTGGATATTACCATGTTCATCGCGGAGTGCCTCTGAATTGATGGAAATCCAGGCCAGCCCTTTCGTCGGGTGTTTGAATTGCACCTCGAAGCCTTTCACTTCTCCTTTAGCAGCGATAAGTTTTTGAAACCGCAATCTGTCTTCCGGGCTCGCATAAAGCTGATTTGCTATATCGGTCACTTTTTCCGTCATCTCTTCCGCCGACGCATAACCACATATCCTCACAAATGCCGGATTGACGATGATAAACCTCCCTGCTGGCGTTGATCGGTAAATACCTTCCACGGTCATCTCGAAAATGTCGCGGTACTTTTTCTCTGATTGTATCAGCGCTTCCTCTGCCCGCCTGCGCTTGGTTACATCGTTGTATAAGACTTGAAATTGTCTCTCACCATTCCAAAGTACTTCTTTGCGGAAGACATGGAGATGCCGGACTTCACCATCTTTTCTTACGATGCTTATGTCGTATTCGGATGGTTTATGATCGCCTCGCTTTCTTTTTTCCCTTCTTATCTGAAACTCGGCAAAGCTCTCCGGGGTGTAGCGCTTCTTAAGTGGTGTCGTTCTTAGTTCCTCAATGCTGTCGTATCCATAGATATCCAGAATGACCCGGTTGGCATAAATGGTATCACCTTCTAAGGTCACGATGCGCACTCCCAGCGGAGAGTCATCCAGAGACCGGCGGAAGTTCTCTTCAGCCCGTCTCAGCGCCTCCTCGGCCTGCTTGCGCTCGGTGATGTCTCTTATAATAGCCCATAACCCCGTGATCTTTCCTGTATCATCTCTAGTAGCCCATACTCTCATAGAAACAGGAAACACCGTACCGTCTTTCCTTATGTATTCTTTTTCGTAGATATTGGAATAGCCCGTTTTCAGGATCTTATTGACAACGATATTTCTTTCCATATCATGCCATTTCGCCGGCGTTGTCTGCTGATAAGTCATACCCTTTATTTCTTTTTCGGTATAACCAAGCATATCCAAAAAAGCCCGGTTGCATTCAATAAAATGACCTTTGAGATTTGCCATCGCAATTCCGTCCTGGGTGGAATTGTATAGACCGCGGTATTTCGTCTCGCTTTCGAGGAGCGCCTCTTCGGCACGCTTGAGTTCTGTAATGTCCTGTGCGAGCGACAGCATATATTGCTCGCCAGCCAGTTCGATCACTTCCGCTGTCAAGAGCATCTCGAAAACAGTGCCGGACTTATGCCGGAGTTGAAAAGGGAAATTCCGCGCCGTTCCCTGTTCGCGCAGGGTGCTGATGAGCTGATCTCGCTCGCCGGGATTGACCCAAGTGTTCAATTCGATCGGGGTACGACCAATGATCTCTTCCCGTGAGTAACCTGTCGCTTTTTGCCATGCACTGCTGATATCTATGAGGCGATTATCCTTAAGCCGGGTGATAGCAATGGCGACAGGGCTGGCATTAAAGATTTTAGCGAAACGCGCCTCACTTCCCCGCAATGTATCTTCTGCTTTCTTGCGGTCAGTAATGTCATTATATATGCTCACAATCTCGCCAGTGAGCAGCTTATAAATGTAATTTTCTCTCCAACCTTCTATACGCTTGTCCCTGTAAAAGGAGGCAGGGAGATGCTCGGGTTTTCCGGTACTCCAGACTCTCTGGAATACTTCAAATAAGCCCATATTCGTGACGCCGGGAAAAACATCGATGACGGACTTTCCGATGACGTCTTTCCTGTCAATCTGTTCCGCTTGTTCAGCAGCCTTGTTGAAATTCCTCAATATAAAGTCTTTCCCATCGGCTGTTGCCTCATAAACACCAACGCTGCTGCTCATATTCTCAAACAGTTCTTTGAACCTGTGCTCGCTCATTGCCAAGGCATTTTCTGCCTGCTTACGATCGGTGATGTCGTGTGCGATGACCGTCGCAATGATCCGATTGTTCGGTTCGTATAAATAGCGTGTATTGAGAATAACCCAGAACTCACTGCCGTCCTTGCGCTTTATCTTGAATTCGATATTATCCGGAACCGGCTCACCCGCAAGGACTTTGACATGCCGCTGTATAAATGCTTCCACACTTTCCTCGGCGAGCAATTGTATGGGGTTCAGGGATAGAAATTCTTCTCTGGTATAGCCGGTGTACTGACACATGACATCGTTTACGCTCAAATACTTTCCAGCCGTGAAATCGGCCTCGAAGATGCCCGTAGGCGCATGCTGGACAAGATATCTGTTTCTCTCCTCGCTTTCCCGCAGCGCTTGCTCTACCCGCTTGCGCTCGGTGATGTCACGGATGATCATGCTCGTCTTCGAGTTACCGTCGTAATCCCTGAAGATGGCTGTAGAAATTTCGCCGGGAAACGAGGTGCCGTCTTTGCGGATGAAGGTGAGTTCTCCCCGAAACTGACCTGTGCGCACTCTTTCCTCCAGCGCCGCTGCCAAGCGTGGGTCTGTCGGATCGATCAAACCCGCCCTGCCGATTCGGCATATTTCTTCTTCGGTGCGCCCGAAAATTCGACAGGCTTCGGGGTTTGCCGCCATGATTTTTCCATCCGGTACCGTCAGTAGGACGGCATCGATACTGTTATCAAAGAGCGAGCGGTATCTATCCTCGCTCTCTCGGAGCGCCTCCTCTGCCCATTTGTGCTCTGATTCCGATTGTTCCAACTCTGCGATTCTCTGCCTTAGAGAAACCAGTTCCTGAATCAATGCCTGCTTTGTCTTGGATTGATCTTTCATCAGGTTGCCCCCTGTTTTTAGAGGATCTGTGAGGTTGGAAAGGTAACGATTGATAAGCTATACGTGGTTTTGACTCTTCAGTCAAAACGGTAGAAATAACAAATGCTAAATGGGGGTTTTTGTCAAGTGGAATTTCTACCGATAAACGCAAATTATCATCTGTAATCTTGAATATTTCAGCAAGCAAAACGATTGTGGATTGCAGGAAGGAAGAGATAAAAAAGAGTGGTAATACTGCTTTTACAGCTTAACAAATGGCATGGGTCATAACCAAGAAGCACGGTACTGTCAATTTTATTGTGTAAATTTTTCATAGGCCACTTCTTGAAAGAATGGCAGGTTTTTTTGCACTTTTCCTACGGGGTTTGATCTCCAATGCAGTTCCATTTTTAGAGAGACAAAGGCCAGGAGACGATAGCAGGCAGACTCTCCGGCCAGTATCTCCATGGATTTTGTTCTCCGTTTAAATTCCTTGTTCAACCGTTCAATGATATTTGAGGTTCTCAATGAAATCCACTCTTCCTTGGGGAAGTTGAAAAAAGACAAACAGGCGTCAATGGATCTCTCTAAACAACTTACGGCAGAAGGGATATCCTTCTCCCATTTCCTTTTGAAGATTTCAAAAGATTCCAGCGCCGTCTCCTTTGAAGAGGCATAGAAGATGGTTCTTACATCATTCGCCACAGCTTGTTTCAGTTTCTTAGGTACCTTGGCCAGAACATTCCGGGCAACATAGACCTGGCAGCGTTGGATCTTGGCTTTGGGAAACTCTTCTTCAAAAACAGATTCCAATCCCGATAAACCATCCATGATTCCCAGGGTAACTTTCTGGCCATCCAATCCACGAACTTTTAAATCCTTGAAAAACTCCCTCCAGGAGGAAGCAGACTCTTTGTCCCCGGCTTGCAAACCTACAACCAGCTTGTGGCCTCTTTCTGTAACACCGATAGACACCAGAACAGGTATTAACTCAACACTTCTTCCCACACGCATACGGAAATTCACACCATCCACAAAGAGATATTTGATGGGTTCCTGGGATAGATCTCTCATCCTCCACTTCTCAACGGCCTCTGTCAGATCAGTATTTGCGTGGCTGATCTCTGTATGGGAAATACGCCGCCCGATCAATCTACGGGAGATCATGGAAAGACTCCGGGTACTGATTCCCGTTAAAAACATCAGGCTTAAATCCCGGCTTATCTCTTCTTCGTACTGCTTGCTCCGGGGAATAACATTGGTCTTAAAATCACCCTCCCTGTCTCGGGGAATTTTGACCTGTACCTTCCCAATGTCTTTTAATGTGAAGTTACGATCATAGGTGCCATTGCGATGATTTATTTCATCCTTACCACGTTCATAGGGTTCTCTCCCCAGAAAGTGGGTGAGTTCCGCATTCATCAGCGCTGTCAGATATTGCCCAACCGTCTTTTTGATGTCCAATCGCATCATCTCAAAAAGTTGCTCCGGTTGCTCCTGAATCTCCTTGAAAATCTCCTTAACTTCGGCTACTGTAATTTCCAGTTTCATGGCGCTTTCTCCTTTCTCTCAGGTTTTGGGATAAACCCTTGTAAAGGAAAAGCGCCTTTTTTTCTACCATCATGAATTTACACAAAAGATTTTACACTACCAAAAAACGGTTATGTGTAGACTCATGTACATTTCAATTTTAAGAAAACCATATTTCAGTTTGCTGGCAACCTAATTGCCTTGTTAAGTAGCCCCCATTTTGACCGGTCATCGAGACCTTTGAAAAACTCCCGCTTTGTCATTTCGGCTGAAAGGAGAAATCTTTGTCTCGATCGAAGGGCGGGATCTTAAACTTTTCTTTTACCGCAAATCTGATTTCCTATCAGACGGCTTTTTAGACGGCTTTTGGTTCCGAAAGACGGCTCTAAACGGCCTTAAAAGCATGTAAAATCAGGTGGAATACGCTCTTTTTCGGCCTTTCACGCCGGTAACCCGGGTTCGAATCCCGGTGGGGACGCCAATTATCGTTTATTATCATGATGTTACAAATTTCCGTTCCTCACCGATTTAGCCGATTACCCAAAAGCTCCTTTTCTCCACATCTACTAAAAATATCAAGAAAACAAAGGTCGTAAAAGCCGAGAAAAAATAAATACATAGAAATATATTCTGGACGAAGTTTACAGCAGAAGCCAGAAAATGGCCGGCTATTTTAAGCAGTTTTTGGGGAGTTGACGGCTCCTGAGACGGCTTTTTCTTTTTGTATGCCGGCACTTGATCAGTGAAAAAATGAAATGCGCCGGTTATTGCTGCCACCTTATCCTCAACGTTCAGTTTAGAAACGAGGTGAGGATTACCGATTGTGAACGGTACTTTTTAGAACGTGTAAAGTCGTTGTGCAGATCGCCGCTATTTCCTTTTTCATTAAAGCAAATAATAGCAGTAAAATTCTTTTTCACTTGACTATAAGGTCTTTTAGATGTACAAGCAAAAGAACACTTAAGGGGGTATATAAAAAGTGATCAGGCAAATTCAAATATCCGAAGCAAGGCGAAAATTGAATGAATTGCATAAAGAGATGGGGCCGGACGAGACAGTATCAATAACTTCTCGTGGGAAGCAGGTATTTGCACTCATGCCTTGGGAACTGTATGAGTCGCTGAACGAAACAATTGCGATTCTGGGAGATCCGGACATGATGAAGGCATTTAAAAGGGGCGTGCAGGATATTAAATCTGGCAAAGTCACCGACTGGGAAAAGGTGAAGCAGGAGCTCGGCATTGAATTATAAAATTACCCTGACTGACGAGGCGAAAGCGTACCTGAGATCCCTGGATGGCAGAGCAAAAACCGCAATAGGCCGCAAGATCGAAACCCTGAAAGAATCACCTGACAAAATAGGAAAAGCGTTGTCTGGTAATCTTGCTGGGTATCGCAGCATTCATGCCGCGAGCCGCTACAGGATTGTGTACGAAGTGAAAGTAAAAACAGTGACGGTTATTGTCATCGGCATAGGTATACGTAAAGAGGGATCAAAGATAGACGTATATGAAACTTTGAAAAAGCTGCTGAGATCAAAAATTCTGGATTGAAAATCGAGTTCCAGAACCATAAAAAAGATAGAACCACGGATCTAAATAAAACAGCATACCAAATTTATGGCTTGCCAAATCAAATTACTTATACTAAAATCTTACCAGTAAGAAAATAATTTAGGAGGATTTATAATGGCAACATTGGCAACCACAAAAATGTCCTCCAAGGGGCAAGTAGTCATCCCTGAGGATATACGTAAACGACTCAACCTAAAGGTTGGCGCGCAATTTGTCGTTGTAGGAGAAAAAGATGTGGTAATATTCAAATCCCTTTCCCAACCATCCATGGAAGAATTTGACAAACTGATTGCTGAAGCCCGCAAGCAAGCAAAAAAGGCTGGATTGAAAAGATCCGACATCTATGATGCGATAGCAAAGGCACGAGGTCGCAAGTGAAGGTTATCGTCGATACGAATGTTTTCATTTCCGGAGTCTTTTTCAGTGGACCACCACATCAAATTCTTAATGCATGGCGTGACGGCAAAATTCAATTGGCAATTTCTCAAGAGATACTTAAAGAATACTGGAGAGTGGGAGAAGCAATTGCCGAGCGATTCCCTTCAATTGACTTGAGACCTATTCTTGATCTGGTAACTATTGAGGCTGAATTGTATCAGACTCAAGACCTCCCCAAACCCGTGTGCACTGACGCTGATGATGACAAATTTCTTGCCTGTGCTATAGCCAGTGGAAGCAGGATTATCGTTAGCGGTGATAAGCATCTGCTGAAGGTCTCCGGATACCAAGGCATAGAAGTCCTCAAACCGCATGAATTTATCAAAAGACATTTACAGAAGAGATGATGAACCACTCCTGCGGGTCGCCGTTAGCTGCCTGCTGATTTTTTTATTTACTCTCTAACAAATACAAGTCGCAGGTCGTTTTGTCAGAGCAGCTCGTTGAATGCGAGATGAAACATGCAACGGCGAGACAGTTCATTTTCTGTTCATTTAGAATCCGGCTATCTTCCTGTTATCTGCAAGTCATCAATCTCGATGATGATACGACACTTCAAACTGTAATCATTAATGTTATTTCCTCCTATGTAAAAAAGCAAGTCTCTTGTTTACTCATAGGGTGACGGAAGTTTTTGTTCTTTTGAATTTTTTGTGTATGTAAGCACAATCTTCAAAAAGCATTCTCCTATCAGCAGACAGATCGCTGAGGGATCGCTGCATTATCTTTGTCAGGTTTTAATGTGTGGGCACGTAGTCTGTAATGAGCAGGCATGATTCTTATATCAGCTGCAGGAAGTTAGTATCCGTTGCCCACGAAATAAGATTTTTCAGATTGTCTTCATACGCTCCTGTTCTTTTTATAATTAAACGACAGCCGGTACATATTGCTCATGGTTCATAAGGACGAAACGGATACGGTTCAAAAGCTTCCTGGCGATGTGGACGATGGCTACCGTCTTTTTCATCCGGAGGGAGAACTTATGGAAGGCCATCATCAATGCCGGGTCTTTCCGCACTGCCACCCAGGAGGCCTCGATGAGCACGGTCCTTAATATGGGATTCCTGCGGTGGGTGATACCCGCCGTGTATGCCGTCTCGCCGCTTGACTTTATATCGGGAACCAATCCCGTATAGCTGGCAAGCTTGTCGATGGATGGAAACCGGGTAATGTCACATAGCTCTGTCAGTAACGTCATTGCCGTGAGGGTACTGATGCCCGGCACGGACCTAAGGAGAAGGACCTTATCCCTGTATGTATCGGATCTGGACAAGGCGAGGATGGCTTTGTTGAGACCGGCGATGATCTGTCTAAGGTGCTTCAGTTCTTCCAGATGGGCTTTGAGGGTAATATCTCCGCTGGCTTTTTCCATTTGGACAGCATCTAATCGGTTGATGAAGTTCCTGGACCAGTTTCCCTCTTCGGGAAGCGCGATGCCGTAAAAAAAGAGAATCGCTTTGATCTGGTTCTTGCACCGCGTCTGTTTCTTCACCATGCCCTGGCGGGTGCGTATCAGGTGACGGTCTTCCACTTCTGTCCTGGAAGGAACGTAAATGCCTTTGATGTCGCCGCTGCGGAGGCTCCTGCCCAGCTTCCGGCAATCCACCTTGTCGGCCTTGCCGGCTTTCTCCTTATGCTTTGTCGGGACATCGGCGGGATTGACTACCATGGAATGGATTCCTTCTTGAGTTAGCTGGTCATGGATCCAGAAACCACTGAAACCGGCTTCATATACGGAATGATAGGTGGCACCTGGAAAGTTTCTTTGTAAATAATATACCAGTTTCTTAACCTCGGGCGGTTGGGTAAAGGTTTTGTGTTCAAAGTGTTCATTATGAATGCTGACGCTCCAGCTCTTTTTGTGAATGTCCATACCGACGTAAATGTGTTGACCGGTGAAATCAAGTTTGTTACCTTTAACCATGGCAAGCCTCCTTTGGGTATGTTTTTGTTGTGGCAAACAAAATATACCATGCAAGGTTGAGACTTGCCTTTTACTTTTTTATCATAAGGTCTGTTATCTGCAAGTCATCAATCTCGATGATGATACGACACTTCAAACTGTAATCATTAATGTTATTTCCTTGAAAATTGTGATATCGAAGGACCCTATCTTTGAATTGTGGTAAGAAAGCACGCTGACATAAACGGCCAAATATAAAACCCAAGGAGGAATCATTGTTTTACCAAGAAAAATGCAATTTATGTGGAAAGTGCTTGGAGTTTTGTCCTTATGTGGAATACGACCTCAATCGGGCTCAGGAGGAAATGAAGGAGCTTGTATCGGGAGGAACACCGCCGATTGTGGGTCTATGCGTCACTTGCGCATCGTGCAATTTAGTCTGCCCGACCCAGGCCAATCCATTCGATTTGCTTAACCAGCGACAGGAAGAAACGGGTGCCCTCGGCATTCCCGAACAAGCCATGCAGAACTTCGCTAAGCTCTATAATCTTCCGACCGTCGTAAAAAAAGGCAAAGAGGGGAAACCCGTGCTGAATCTGTGCATCGTGGGAGATATGGTCCGTGAACTTCTGGACAATCCTCTTTTCGATGATTTGACGATTGTCGAAGGTGCGGACTATTTCTGTACCGTTGGACATATTCACCTCGGGAAACCGAGCTCCGCTAAGAAGGAGGCAAAGAGGTTCATTGAGAAGCTCGCCGCCTTGGAAGCTAAAGAAGTTATCTGTTTCCACGACGACTGTTATACAATGCTGACCACGCTGGCCCAGGAGTATGGCTTGAAAGTGCCCTTCCAGCCTGTCCATATCTTTGAATACCTCTATCGGGAACTCAAGAAGCGCGAGGGCCGACTCAAAGCGGTTCCGATCCGCGTTGCTTACCAATCTCCCTGCGCCTCGCGCTACACACAGGGGAAGGATATCTATCTCGACAAGATTTTCGAACTCCTGGGAGTGGAGAGGCCAGCACGGAAGTATGAAAGAATAAATGCACTGTGCTGCGGTGCCCCACTCATGGCACGCGACAAAGAACGGGCGGCGATTGTGAAAAAGTGGAATATAGACGATGCAAAAAAAGTGAATGCGGATGCCATGGTCTTCCTGTGCCCCATGTGCTATCTCAATCTTCGGAAACTCTGCAAGGAGGATTCAATCAATCCGATATTCATAACTGAACTATGCAAAAAGGCGCTTCAATAGTGGGAAAAGGCGATAAATGGAATCTGAGCCTCTCCCCAAAAAACTGGACAAAACAATATAGAAATCAAAATAGGAGATAATCAAGATGGCTCAAATGACAGAAAGAATGCAGGAACTGTTCAATAAAGTGCGCAACGTAGTCCTTGCGACGGCAACCGGAGATGGCAGACCCAACGCAGTGCCAATTGGAGCAAAAAAAATCATCGATGCTGAAACCATTCTTATATCTGATCAATACTTCAACAAAACCCTGGCAAACATGAAGGCGAATCCTCGGGTGTCCGTGATGTATTGGGAAGAACGTGAAGGTTACCAGTTGAAAGGTACCGTCACCATAGAAACCAGCGGCAAGCGGTATGAAGATACGGTCCGATGGATTGATGAATTAAGTGCAAAGTTTGGATTATCACTTAAGTCCAAAGGCACGATAATTTTTAAAATTGAAGAGATTTATAATCTCGCGCCTGGGCCAGACGCTGGTAAACGACTGGCATGAGACACTAGCGCATGATCGCCACATGAATTTCCTTTGCGGTTATAATAAATGTTGGTTTGAGACCTGATATAGAGGACTGCTTCCTCTTATCAATAACTGGAGTTCTTCATGGATATGTGAGGGTTTCTTCCAGTAATCCTCGGCTGTGGAAATACCGCTGAAACCTGCAGGTGATTCCGGAGGAAGCCAGCACCCTGCTGCATACTGAAAGCTGACCGGGGTTTAAATAACATACCCTGCTGGCATCAATCAATAGATTCTATTTTTTTTCGCATTGTGTCTCCTTTCAATTCAAATTTATGAGCGACATGGAATAATCTGTCACAAACAGCATCGGCGATTGTGGGATCACCGATAAAAGCATGCCAGTCTTTGATCGGCAACTGACTTGCGATAATTGTTGAACCGGTCATATAGCGATCCTCGACAATCTCCATCAGATCTTTCTTATCGGCATCAGATAGTGAGTTTAAGCCGAAATCGTCAATGATCAGCAGTCCGACTTTAGTCAGCTTCTGCAGATATTTTAGATAATTGCCTTCGCCTCTTGCAGCCAGGATATCGCCAAGCATTCTCGGCCAGCGGCTGTAATAAACAGAGAATCCATTCCGGCAGGCCCACTGGCCGAAAGCACATGTCAGGTAACTCTTGCCAACACCGGTTGGCCCTGAGATTAAAATGTTCTGATGTTTTTCCAACCATTGGTTATTCTGTAAAGAAGTAATCTTCGTTTTGGCAATGTTTCTATTCTTGAGATAGTCAATGTTTTCCAGAGCAGCAGAGGGAAACTTCAGCTTTGCCCTCTGCATCAAACGGCGCTGACGATTGTTCTGCCTTTGTATATATTCGTCATCAATCAGCAAGGCGGTAAACTCGTCATGGCTTAAATCCTGATGGTCCGGTTTTGTCCGCCGTTCTTGAAAAGATCTGGCCATACCGTGCAATTTCATTTCATTCATTTTGCTTATTGTCTGCGCGTACACTGTTTCCTCCTTCCAGATAATAATTCGAACCTCTGATGTTTTCGTGATTAATGACGGCGTTGTTTATCTGTGACAAAGGAGTTTGTTTATCCAGCCCTTTCTCGAGAATGGCAGCTACGCTGTTATAGGAATAAGCCCTGTATAGAAGCGCTCTATTGCAGGCAAGATCCAAGCGGGCCGCCGTATATTTGTTCTCAAGCCTGATGATGCCCAGGCATGACTTATATGCCTGCTCAGGAAACTTTCTGGAGTCCATGACCCTTTGAACAAGCGCCTTAACCGATTGCCCGTACTTCGCCGCATAATGCAGAATCCTGTCCGGGGTCCATTCCAGATATTTTTGATGATTCCGGGGCATATGCTCTGGGACGGTTGTATAACCGTAAGGCTTGCTGCTTTTTGCATGACTGCAGATTCTTTTGCCATTGTAATAAACCTCTATCAGGACAGGCGTGGCTTTAATATCCACCTCTTTATGAATGAGCGTATAAGGTACCGAATAATCATGCCCCTCATAGCTGACGTGATAATTAAACTGTACCTTGGCTTTTTTCCATTCAGCAAATTCGTAATGTGCATCCGGAAGTTTAAGCGCATGTGGTTTGTCTAAAAGTTCAAAAAGCTCCTGCCGGCTTTTTTGAAACTTTTTCATTTTTCTTTTGTTAAACTCTTTGAGCAATACACCGATCGCATCATTCAGTTCGCTCAGCGAATAGAAGCGCTCATTGCGCAGCCGGAACAATATCCACCGCTTCGCCAGCTTTATGCCATTCTCAGCTTTGGATTTGTCTTTTGGCCGATAAGGTCTTGCCGGAAAAATCACTGTCCCGTAATGTCTTGCAAACTCCGCATAGGTGGGATTTATATCAGGCTCATATCTGGATGCCCTGCTTACCGCCGATCTGAGATTATCCGGTACCATCGCCCTTGGGCAACACCCAAAATACTCCAGCGCGTTGACATTTAATCTTATCCAGGTTGGCAACTTCTCATCCAGGCAACTCTTGGCAAACATGTAGCTTGATGCGCCCCAGACAGAAACGAAGATTTTTGTATCGGTCTCTGTCCCGGTTGCCCGAGTGATAATCTTTATCGGACTGTCGCTGAAATCAATAAATGTTTTCTCGCCGGCTTTGTGAACCTGGCGCATGCTTAAGTTCAGCTTTTCCCGGTAAGCATTGAACAAATCACAAAAATAGCTGTATTGATAACCAGCCGGGTGCTGTTGCTTGTATTCTTCCCATAAGACAGACAGTGTTGCGTTTGGCCTGCGGATCTCCTGCAGCAACCAGCGGTAATCTGGTTCCTCTCGGTTATTTTTCCCCTTGTTCCTGGGAAACAATCTCCGTTCCAGTTCATCATCACTCATGTCCAATGGCCAGCTCAGCCCGGCAGCGGTAAACCTCATTATATATTGCTGAACTGTAAATCTGCTGATATTGGCAATATCTGATATCTTGGCTTGGGATATCCCGGCTTCAAAATGTAATCTTAAGACTTCTTTTATCTTTCTCATACTGATCCTTACCTGTGCCATACACCCTCCAGTTTTTTAAGAGGGTATTATGGCTGATTAGGTCAATTGTTCAGTATGATTTTTATTCCGCTATGCCAGCAGGCATTTCCGCTAAATCACGGAAACCTGCTGGTTTGTTCCGGAATCACCTGCTGGCATGTTCCGGAATAGGGTGCTGGTTTGCAACGGAATTGGCTGCTGGTTTTGAACGGATTCTCCACGGCTGTATGAAATATGCCAAATTTCCATCATTTTCCCCTTGATTTTCATTGAATTGTCCTCTATCTTGCCCTCGATAGGATGCTCCTTCCTGTTCATAAAAAAAGTATTCTTATAATCCCTTGGGGCATCTATAACCCTCAAACTATTAGTCTCTAACTATCTCACAGATTCAGTTTTTCTCTGCTTCATATATAGATAGGCATTCCTTCAGACCTGTAACGGGACAGACCCCTTGATGGAGGATCAACATGAAGTGCCCGAAGTGTGAGTTTGAGAATCCTGAGGATAAGAAGTTTTGCCGTAAATGCGGTTCAAAACTTTCAAGCACCTGCCCACAATGCCAATCAGAAGTTGTCCCAGGCGATCAATTCTGCGGCGATTGCGGCCACAACCTCACCATTCCCTCCGAACCCACCCGGAAAGAACTCTCCTTTGATGAGAAGCTGGAGAAGATCCAGAAGTACCTTCCCGCCGGCATCACCGAGAAGATCCTCTCCCAGCGTGACAAGATAGAAGGTGAACGCAAACAAGTAACCGTCCTGTTCTGCGACATGAAGGGATTTACTCCCTTAGCTGCTAAACTCGGCCCTGAAGAAGTGTATGGCATGATGGACCAGGTCTACGAGATCCTCATTCACAAGGTCCACGACTATGAAGGGACAGTCAACGAGATGACCGGTGACGGTGTCATGGCCTTATTTGGAGCCCCTATTGCACTTGAGGATGCCCCACAGAGAGCCATAAGATCCGCCATGGCCATCCATAGGGAGATGACGAGGTTCAATGAGAAAGTAAAGCAGGAGAAGGGGAATATACCACCTCTCAAGATGAGAGTAGGAATCCATACCGGCCCTGTAGTGGTAGGCACCCTTGGAAACGACCTGAGAGTAGAGTTCAAGGCGGTCGGTGACACCGTCAATATGGCCTCCCGCATGGAATCCCTTGCCGAACCTGGAACCACTTATGTCTCCGATGAAACCTTCAGGCTCACGGAAGGAATTTTCCGCTTTGAGGCTTTGGGTGAGAAAGAGATCAAAGGAAAGGAGAAGCCCCTTAAAGTTTACCAGGTAATTGCCCCCAGCAGCAGAAGAACAAGATTCGATGTCAGTGCGGAAAGGGGACTAACGCCATTTGTGGGAAGGGAAAGAGAACTGGAACTCCTGTTAGATGGATTTGAAAGATCCAAGGAAGGCAGAGGTCAGGCCATCTCTATAATATCCGATGCAGGTATCGGTAAATCAAGACTCCTCTATGAGTTCAGAAAGGCCGTGACCAACGAATATGTCACCTTTCTTGAAGGACGCTGCTTATCTTACAGCCGCAATGTGGCCTACCATCCTGTAGTCGATGTCCTGAAGGCTAACTTTGAAATTCAGGATAACGATACTGACCAGGTCATAAGAAAGAAGGTCACGAGATTCTTAAAAGCTGTCCGTGTAGATGAAGCAACCACACTCCCCTATCTATTAGAGCTCCTATCTGTGAAGGAGAGCGGCGTTGACAAGATTCCCATGAGTCCTGAGGCCAGGAAGGACAGGACATTGGAGGCGATAAAGCGAATAACAATCAAGGGCTCCGAGGCAAGGCCTCTCATTATGGCTATCGAGGACTTACATTGGATGGATAGGAGTTCCGAGGATGCCTTCAAAGATCTACTGGAGAGCATCTCAGCAGCGAAGGTATTCCTCATCTTCACCTACAGGCCTGAGTTCATCCATACCTGGGGAAGCCGTTCTTATCATAGTCAGGTTACATTGAACAAACTGTCCAACCGTGAGAGCCTTGCCATGGCAACTCACATGCTTGGCACTCCCAATATCGACAGAGAACTGGAAGACCTGATCCTGCAAAAGACAGAGGGTATACCCTTCTTCCTTGAGGAGTTCATAAAATCCCTGAAAGACCTCAAGGTCATCGAGAAAAAAGACCATAGCTATCAACTATCAAAGGACATCCAGAAGCTCACTATCCCTTCCACGATCCAGGATGTGATCATGGCAAGGGTGGACAACCTCCCAGAGGGAGCAAGAGAAGTCCTGAGAACAGGTTCAGTTATAGAGAGGGAGTTCGGCTATAATCTGATCGGGAAAGTAACAGGGCTTTCCGAAAAGGAGCTGCTATCCGATCTCTCCACATTAAAAGATTCCGAACTCCTTTTTGAAAGAGGCATCTACCCTGAGTCTGCCTACATATTTAAGCATGCCCTCACAAGAGAGGTGGTCTACGATTCCATACTGACAAAGAAGAAAAAGCAGCTCCACGAAAAGATCGCTCAAACGATGGAAGAAATCTATAAAGACGACATCTGCTACCACTATGGTGTTCTGGCTGATCATTGCATTGCCAGCGAAAATTACGAGAAGGGGGCAGAGTATGCAAAGCTTGAGGCAAAAAAATACCAGAAGGCCGCCTCATTCAGAGATGCCATTGAGTATGCGAAGAGGAGAGTGGCCTGTTTAGAGAAGTTGCCACAGACTGAAGACAATCAAAAGAAGGTCATCGATGCCAGAGTAACCCTTGCAAATTATTACAACAGCTTAAGCCATCTTGCAGACGCTAAAGATGCTGTTCAACCTATTGCTGACCTAGCCATAAAAATGGACTACAAAAAAAGTCTCTCGGGCATTTACAACGCTTTGGCAATGTATAGCTTTAATGTTGATGAGGACATTACTAGTGGTCTTTCATATTTTAATAAAGCAATTAGCATTTCAGAAGAGGTCGGTGATTTTGTGTCCTTATGGATCACAAGTATCAGCTTGGGTTGGTGCTTATCTTGTAATTGTGAATACGAAAAATCATTAACTTTTCTTAAGCGTTGTCTCGATATGAGCGAATTGGCAAAGAGTTCGGTAGGAATAGTATTTTCGAAGAATTTTATTAACCAGAATTATGGATCTCAAGGCAATATTAGCCAAGCTCATAAAGTGGGTGAAGAGTCTTTACGTATGGTAGAAGAAGCTGGTGATACGTTTGCAAAAGGTTCTGTCTATGTAGCTTATGGCACGGATCTTTATTATAGAGGTCTATTTGATGATGCAGAAAAATATCTTTTGGAGGGATTGCCTCTTTGTGAAAAGAACTCTCTGGTCAATTTTGAGGGTTGGGGAATCACACATCTGGCTTTTACGTATTTTAGTATTGGACAATATGAGAAAGCACAGGAATATCATAACAAAGCCATTTCAATTTTGGAAAATTTAAAAGTGTATCCTTCGTGGGTCATTATTAATAAAGCACACTCAGCAAGGGCAAGAGCATATCACAATGAGACAGACACCAATATGAGTGAGATAATAGAGGGTTCCAAAAACATGAAAATTAAGATGTGGGAAGGATGGGTTGAAGGATGGATTGGAGACATCCTGCTACATATGGATGGCGATCACCTGTCGGATGCAGAGGCCTGGATTCAGAAGGCCATTGATGCACACACAAGAAATCGCATGAGATGGTGTTTAGCAACCGACCACGCTCTCTATGCCGATTTCTTCAAGAAGAAAGGTGACATTGAAGGGGCGAAGGAAGAACTCACCAAGGCCATCGACCTCTTCAGAGAAAGTGGTGCTGACGGCTGGGTTACAAGAACGGGAAAAACTCTGGCTGAACTTTCTTAAGAAAAGGAGGAAGAAAAATGATCAAAGTCAGCGTGTTTTATCCAAGCGGTGAAGGCAAGAAATTTGACATGGTCTACTATTGCAGTAAGCACATACCCATGGTCCAGCAATTGTTAGGGACTTCGTGTAAGGGCGCGGCTGTGGAACAGGGATTGGCTGGCGCAGTGCCCGGATCGAAACCGACCTATATTGCCATGGGCCATCTCTATTTTGATTCAGTGGAGGCATTTCAAGCTTCCTTTGGCCCACACGCCAAAGCGATCATGGGGGATATGCCCAACTACACCGATATCCAACCCACGCTTCAGGTCAGTGAAGTTAAAATGTAGTAACGCTGGCACTGTATGCATTGACGGGAAATTGAAATAGGATGTATTCATTATCTGTGTTTTGGACTCAGTACAAACCACAGTGACAGGAGGGAATGAAATGGACGGTGAAGGCTACAAAGAATTCTTACTGGCGATGGACGCCCAGAGACGCGCTGCCGATTTGGTCAAGAAGGAAGTCCAAGTCGATGATCACAGGATAGTTTACCTGGAAGGAGGAAAAGGAGAAACCGTCGTGCTCCTTCATGGATTCGGTGTCTACAAGGACGTCTGGACGACCTTTGCCGCATACTTGAAGGGCTACCACTTGGTTATACCCGACATCCCTGGTTTCGGTGAAAGCTCGCAGGTGCCGACGGATAGTTACGATGTCGAGAGCCAGGTGGGGCGCATCGACCGATTTATGGAGATGCTTAAGCTCGATAAATTCCACATGGCAGGGAATTCAATGGGAGGGGCACTTGCTGCAACCTACAGTGCAAAATACCCCGAGAAGGTTATGACTCTTGCCCTGTTGGATACGCTCGGAGCTCCATCTCAGAATAAGAGCGAATTCGTCATGCAACTGGAGAAGGGCAATAATCTGTTTTGGATCCGCAACTACGAAGATTATGATAAGCTTATGGCATTGGCTTTTATAAAGCGGCCCGCGGTCCCTGAATCATTCAAGAAAATCATGGCCGCAAATTGGATCGCCCACACGGACTTCAACAAGAAGATATGGGAAGATTGGGGCGGAACGCTAGTCCAATTTTCTTTGGCCCCCGTCCTACCTCTGATTCAGGCACCTGTCCTGATTATGTGGGGGGATCAAGACAAACTGCTGGATGTAGGGGGAGTTGCTTTCCTGGAAAAGAATCTGAAGAATTACAGGACGGTTATCATGAAGGACGCGGGGCATTGCCCCATGATGGAGAATCCTGAAGAAACAGCGAAGGTCTATATGAGTTTCTTGAATGAGAAAAAATGAAGACTCATTATAATGGATTGTACTGGTGACGGCACTAAACGGATCCCCACTGCAATCGAAGAAGAGGAAGGGTCATATTGACTCCTCCTCTTTTATTGCACATTTCTACCAATAATCATTATCTTTTAGAGATAACTTAGAGTGAGTATTAGTAGGTGTTAGAAGTTTGCGGCACTACTCGAATTTGATCTGATGACGTTCGTGAATTACTAGCTGAAAGGTGCTACATAAGCGAATTGGATCGGCTTGATGCTTTCAATAAAACGGTTATGTGTAGACTCATGTACATTGTCCTGATCAATATTAAATACCTGATCGCCTTGGGGGCGCAGAACATGTCAAATGACGTTATATTTTTTGTCTGAATCCAGTCCACCATAGAGGAAAGGGAGTTGAAAAAAATGGGGTAAAACTTCGGGTAAAATTATTTTTCCCGATATGCAAAATCGTAAAAATTTACCCCATATTTTGCACGACGCTTTTTTGCAACATATCGAAATATATGAAATTATGCAAATATTCGGGATTAGCTAAAACCAGGACACGCGCCTTTCACGCCGGTAACCCGGGTTCGAATCCCGGTGGGGACGCCAATTATCGTTTATTATCATGATGTTACAAATTTCCGTTCCTCACCGATTTAGCCAATTACCTAAAAGCTCCTTTTCTCCACATCTTCTAAAAATATCAAGAACACAAAGGTCGTAAAAGCCGAGAAGAAATAAATACATAGAAATATATTCTGGACGAAGTTTACAGCAGAAGCCAGAAAATGGCCGGCTATTTTAAGCAGTTTTTTGGGAGTTGACGGCTCCTGAGACGGCTTTTTCTTTTTGTATGCCGACACTTGATCAGTGAAAAAATGAAATGCGCCGGTTATTGCACCAAAGGTGCATCTGGCTTCACCATTGAGAATCAACGATAACCGTTGGTACTGTTGATTAGCATTTTACAGAAATAGATAGTACCCTGAATTACAATATCCTTGTCACAGCAAAACGGTTATCCCTATCTGACAGATTAAGAGCCTGTGCGGAATCCAGGCGTGAACTGGCTACCAGATTGAGATGTCGCCGGCTGACCTCCTCCGATAAGGCCATCTGTCGCTGTGAGGGCTGAGGATAAGGCTGGCCGGGCACAGGGATATATCCCATGATGTGAAACGGGATGTTCCGGTCAATTGCTGCCAACCAGGCAGCGATTGCCTCAACCTGATCGACATCCACAAGACCCGGTATGAACACCACGTTAATCTTTATGTCCATTCCCGCTCCATATGCGGCGGCAACATTTTGGAAGATGGTTTCTCTTTCCCGCCCTGTGAGTGCCCGGTGAAGATCATTGTCCCAGGCCTTTAACCCCACATTCGCCCCGTCAAGATAAGGCAGAGGAAGGCTGCTGCCGTTGGTGTGGCCAAGCTTGCGAATGTTCGTGCAGATGCTCGTGGTCATGTTTATGCTTATGATCGTGACTGTGTTTCGCATCACGATGGGCGGTTGTCAATAAAATCGTTGCTCCCACCCATTTGGATGACCCGGCAATCCTGCGGGTTATTGTTGAATACAACGGCAAACATGGGCAGACCATTACCCTGAAATGTTTTTATCCCCCCGACGATACCTCATCATAGAGCGATAAAAGGCGCGCTGTGAATCTCATGAGAATTTCTCACAAATACAGGGCGGGTGAATGGTAAAGGAGGGAATAAGGAACCATTCACCCGTTTATTCCCCCTGTCTACAGTACCCTGTTATTTACGATATCGTCAACGGCGGAAGGATCTGCAAGGGTCGTAGCATCTCCCAGTTCATCGATTTCATTTGCCGCTACCTTCCTCAATATCCTCCTCATGATCTTACCACTGCGGGTCTTCGGCAGGCCATCCGCCCACTGAAGCTTCTCCGGTGTAGCAACGGGTCCGATCAGATTCCTGACATGCGTCACCAGTTCCTTTCTTCAACGCGTTTGACTTCTCCACTCCCGTCTTCAGGGTCACATAAGCATAGATGGACTGACCCTTGAGCTCATTCGGATAACCGACAACGGCAGCCTTGGCCACCTTCTCATGGGCAACCAGTGCACTCTCAACCTCCGCAGTACCCAATCTATGCCCGGACACGTTGATGACATCATCAATCCGGCCCATGAGTTGGTAATAGCCGTCTTCATCCCTGGCAGCACCGTCACCGGTATAACAGAATCCGGGGCGCTGTATGAAGTAGGTCTCCTGAAACCTCATGGGATCGCCATATACTCCCCGCATGATCCCCGGCCAGGGCCTCTTGATGCACAGCGGCCCGCGCACAACGGTTTTCGCGATCTCCTCACCATTTCGTCTAAAACCAGGCAAGGCTACGGTCCCGTTTATGGGGATGCTTCCTGCCACCATGAATTGTTCTTGTAAACATGTTTTGGACATATGAAAGCGTTAGATGTTGATCAATCATTCTTAACTTTTGCACGGACACGTTTGGCTACTTTATTCATCTCACCGAGTCGGCGAGCAAGCAGTCCGTTTTCCCTCCACAGATGACAACTGTTAATCAGCAGAGAGTCGTCAAAATCCGAGTGCTTCACCCTTCCATCTTCGCGCACACGATTGTAATACGAATATGAGCCGTGGATGGTTCCACTGCATCTCACTTTCAAATATTTCGGGTTTCATAGAACAATGGCGGTACAAATCACGACGTCAATGGATCGATCATGATTCTGACAGGATTTCCGACCTTGTCCCTAAGATGTTCCAGGGCTGTGTTCACCGCATCGAGGGGAAATCTCTCCGAAATGGACCCCGATAGATCCAGTATTCCCTGCGCCGCCATTTCGATGAGTCTGGAGATATCGTCATTGTCGAAACCAAAGGCAGCGATGAGACTCAATTCTTTCCATACGAATAGTGACGGCGGTGGAAGGACGATCTTTTCCGACCCGATACCGCTGACGACTAAGCGCCCTCCGGCGCGCATGATTCTTATTCCGGTTGCGATCGTTTCAGCGCGCCCGACAAATTCCAAAGCCAGATCGACACCGGCCCCCAATGTTATTTCCCTGATCCGGCGGACGGCGTTTTCGGTTTTGCTGTTCACGCTATCCGTTGCCCCGGCTCTCATGGCTCTTTCCAAAATCCCGTCATCCAAATCCACGGCAATGATCCTTGAAGCTCCTCCAATTTTACAGAGCTGCACGGCATGAATCCCCAGACCTCCGCATCCGATGATCGCAACCGTTTCCCCGATTCTCAACTTACCTCTCTTAACGATGGCATGATGCGGAGTGGCGACGGCGTCCGCAATGACTGCACCTTGGTCGAAGGGGATATTGTCCGGAAGTTTCAAAAGGTTTCTTGCCGGGATGGCCATGAATTCAGCAAAGGCGCCATTCAGATGAATGCCGATGAATTTGCACCGATCGCAGATCGCTTCCCCGTCGGTGCGGCAGTTGTAACATATTCCGCAACTCACGATGGAATTGATGACAACCCGGTCGCCAAATTTCCAGTCGGTTACGTTGCCACCGGTCCTAGCAACGATGCCGCTCGACTCATGGCCCAATGTCATCGGAATGAAACCCGGTGGCACTGACCCTTCAAAAACGATGTGAAGGTCCGAGCCGCATATGCCAGCCGCTTTTACCTCAATCAGAACATCGTCAGGACCTACCGAGGGCATCGGGATTTCTTCAATCCTGAGGGGTTGATTAGCCCCATAAAATCTTGCCGCTTTCATAGTGCTTCCAAATCCTTATTCAGCAGTAATGAGTGCTCGTGGAAGTGGTTGACCACAGCAGCTGCATCAGAAAGCAGGTTAAAGGGTTGGGTAAGGGGGTATGAAACCAACCCATAACCTGCCACGTCAAAAGGTTTCGCTGCGGTAAGAATGACCATCCGCAAACCTTTTGAGATGCATAGCTATTGCCTGAGGCCTTTTTATGCCCTCAACACTCACGAGCATTGAGAGGGGGGATTTCTACCTATGCAAAAGTGTTTATTGGCAACTACTTCTGTCCTGCCTCAATTTCACTACACGTCCATCCGTAATCATAATGCCGGTGAGAACCTAATGAAACTTCTAGGTTTCGGAAGTGAGTGAACTCTGCACTGGAGAGATTATGCAGCTTTCTTACAAGCCGTTCTTTCGTATCTGTAAGTACGTTAGTGTTATCTTTTACGATACTCAAAGTATATCCCAGCCTCCGGACAACGTTACTTTTGCAAGGTCAGAATCACTATTCCCTTTCCTTTTATATATTCTTAAAAATGGGTTTTCTTCTATTTATAAAGGCATCTATGCCTTCTCTCCTGTCCTCTGTGTCAAAACACCTTCGGACAACACCAAGCTCAACAGCCATGCCTTGCTCTATTGAAAGATTGCGCCCCATATTGATGGATTTCTTTGCGCCACGAACCGCTATGGGTGCGTTGACCGCTATTCTTCTCGCAATATCCATTGCCACGTCCATTAACTTATCAGCGGCGACAATGCTTTCAACCAGACCGATTTCCATAGCCTCAGACGCGCCGATGATCTCCCCCGTGTAAATCATCTTTCTTGCCTTGCCGATAGGAATGGTCCGGCATAGTCGTTCCGTGCCACCGTAACCTGGAATGATGCCTAGTTTCACCTCGGGCAAGCCCAAATTCGCCTTTTCGGAAGCAATTAGCAAATCACACGCCAAGGGCGAATCCGTTAATGGCTGCGATGACTGGCACAGGAAAATTCTCGATCTGCATGAAAATGCGCTGTCCTTTATCCGTCAAATCCTCCACCTCGTCTAGAGTCCACGAAGAAAACTCTTTAATATTTGCCCCCGCCACAAATGAACGACCCTCTCCAGTCACAAGGACTGCCCGCACCGTTTCGTTCTGTTTTATCTGGTTGAAACACGTCCGGATTCCATCCATCACTGTCCTGTCCAACGTGTTCATTGGCGGGTTATTAATGGTGATGATGGCAATTTTGCTCTCTACATGACAAACGACCGTCATAATCAACTCTCCTCCCTCAAATTGGAGGTCATCACATCGACGGGATCAATCGTGAATCGGCGAATATTGACTCCGTTTCATCAGACCGAATCCTCCACAATCTGACTTCACTGCGAATCAATTACGATGGAACACCAAGTCTTTCGAAAGAACTAACCCTCAATCACATTTCTCCTGCCTCGGGTCAGCTCCCACTTGATCACTGAAAGTCAGCAGTTAATGTTCCGCCCAGATCACTATGAATAGAGGATATCCGGCATAAGCTCGGAAATGCTCTTTCAGATCATTTCAAAATCTCACGAGCAATGATGATGCGTTGAATCTCCGATGTCCCTCCGCCGATGGTCATCAGTTTCGCATCCCGCATCATTCTTTCCACGGGGAATTCTTTCATGTAACCGTAACCTCCGAGGATCTGGACGGCCTCCGTAGTGACGCGCATTGAGACTTCTGAAGTATAGAGCTTGGCGTAAGAGGCAACGAGGTTCATCTCGCGGTGCAGTCCCTTGTCGGCCATAATTGCCCCTTCATACGTAATAAGCCTTGAAAGTTCGATCTCCATAGCCATGTCGGCGAGCTTCGCTTGGATCAGCTGAAACGCCGATATTGGTTTTCCGAATTGAACTCTTTCCTTTGCGTACTTCAACGCAACTTCATAGGCTCCCCGAGCAATTCCGAGTGCAATGGCCCCCATGACGACCCTCTCCGTGTTCAGTCCGCTCATAAGAATCATGGCGCCCCGATCTTCCTCCCCGAGCAGATTTTCCACGGGCACCTGACAGTCCTCGAAAATCAGCTCTCCGGTCGGGGACCCGCGCCAGCCCATTTTTTCGAACTTTTTTCCACGCAGAAAGCCTGGGAATTCCTTTTCGACGATAAAAGCCGAAATCCCGTGAGTGCCCTTCTCCGGTGCTGTTTTTGCATAAACCACAAACAGATCTGCCGTCGGTCCTTGAGTAATAAAAATTTTTGTCCCATTGAGGATGTAGAAATCGCCCTTTCGCTCCGCCCGGAGCCTCATGGACATAACATCCGATCCGGCCAAAGTTTCCGTCATAGCCAACCCGCCTAGCTTCTGGCCGGAGCAAAGAACCGGCAGGTATTTCTTCATTTGAGCCTCGGTTGCATTCCGCCGAATATTGTCGATGCAAAGATCCACATGATTTGCCCAGGTGGCAGAGGTGGAACAACAACCAACGGCCAATTCTTCTCCTATGATGCACATCTCCGTATATCCGACGCCGGCGCCACCGTATTCCACAGGAGCTGTGATTCCCATAAGTCCCATTTCTCCCAGCCGTTTGAAGGCTTCAGATGGAAACCTCTCATCCCTGTCAAGCTTGTATGCGAGTGGCGCAACCTCTTTCTCGACGAATTTCCGTATCGTTTCCTGAAGCAATTTCTGCTCCGAAGTAAATTCTGGTATCATCATCGCTCCTTCTCAAGGATCTCTACTTTATTACAGATTTTAAAATATTTTCTTCTTTAGCAAGCCCCTCTTGCGCGCACCCTTTTCAAGCTCTTCTCGAAATTTGGGATGGGCGATTTTGATGAGTTCTTCAGCCCGCTCTGTTTCCGTTCGTCCGTAGAGATCGGCTATTCCATATTCGGTCACAATATATCCCGCATAGTGGCGGGGCACGGTCACCCTCGCACCTTCTGTGATATAGGGCGTTATTCTCGAAACTGTATCGTTCATCGTCGTTGAGGGTACGAGGTTAATCGCCCGCCCGCCCGGGGACCAGAAAGAACCTATTGTAAAGTCTAGCTGCCCTCCTGTTCCAGTGCGCATCACGTCGCCAATGGATTCGGATACAATCTGGCCAGTGAGGTCTACCTCAATGGATCCGTTAATCGCTACGACGTTATTTTCTTGTGCGATTACGTCAATTCTATTGGAATAAAATGTTGGACGAAATTCGCACATGGGATTCTCAGCTATCCAATTATACAGTTCTTCATCACCCATGGAAAAAGCCATTACGATCTTTCCAGGGTTGAGTTTCTTGTATTTGCATGTGACCACTCCTTTTTCCACCAATCGGTCGCTCCCGGCCGGCGCCATTTCCGTATGAATCCCCAGATCCTTCAGCCCCGAGTGTTCCAGCAGCTTGCTGATCATGGCCGGCACAGCGCCAATGCCGATCTGGACGCAGTCGCGATCTTTCAGAAGACTAACGACGTTTTCCGCCATCTTGATTTCAATCTTCGTCGCCTTCGGTGTTGGGACGGCTGGGATATTGTTAGGATTTTCTACGAACGCGTCAAACCGGGAAACATGGAAATTCGTCTGACCATAGGTCCTCGGCATCCTTGGATTAACTTCGGCAATGATCCAATCGCACTGATTCATGACACCTTCTGTATAAAATGCATCAAGCCCGATGTTCACGAATCCATGATTATCCGGTGGCGTGACCTGCATCACCATTCCCATACGTCGATTGAAGGTCCTTTTCCGATGAGCGCATTTGACCGTGCCAGATTCCGAAGCCTGCAGAGGCAGGTATTCCGCCCATTCCGATTTACCGAACGGAATGGTTATGGGGGTGCCGAGAAAACCGAAGACCAACTTAAACACGTTGCGATATTCAGGATTATAAATCTTATAAGGCCTGAATGTTAAGCAACTGATAAATTCCACATCCTTCAGCTCATCCCTGCGATCCGCAATGGCATCAATGATCAAAGAGGATGGCTGGCCCAACGCAAGAGGAGTCCAAAAACAATCACCCGATTTAACTATTTTTGCAGCTTCTTGAGCCGATGTTAAGCGGCTTCTATAAGTATCTTGCCAACTCATTTCGTCCCTCCCCCTATTTGTTAAATATCGATTGTTGCGTTCCCGTGGAAATGATTTTAACGATACTTCGGCTCAGGCAGGAATGGAGTCTGGAGCTTCATCCCCACGGGAATTTAATGAAAGAAATATCCTTCAGAAACGGCCCTGTCTTCGCGTTTTCTAAACCGGCTCAAAATATTTGATGTCAAAGATATTGCCCGTTCGGTCATTGTTCCACACGGCACTGACTTTCATGTTTTTCCTCATCGTCTTTTCGACATGGTCGAAGTTTTGCAGATCGAATCCCGCGATCAGATGAAGGAAATTCACATCGGTCCCCTCCAGCTTGATCAACGACGCAATGAAAGGAGGTTGGACGGGTTGTCCAAAGTAAGCCATGTTCACATAAACGTACGAGCTTACCGTCCCCCCCTGGGAAACCTCGATCCATTCATCGGTGTCGACGAAGCAGCGGGGACAGAAGGTCCTGGCCGGCACAAGAACTCTGCCGCATTTTTTGCATTTGGACCCATAGATCTTTTTGTTCCGCAATCCTTCAAAGAAACGCGTCCAGGTGGCTCCATAGGACAATTCGTATGGCAGTCTAACCTCTGTCTTCAGGGTTTTATATTCCTTCGTCATCTTTACCTCCGTTGATTATAATTTCGATCCAAGGATCATGATTCCGTTAAACTGGCAGACACCACCCATCGCGTGGCTTAAAGCAAGCTTCGCGCCGGGTATCTGATGCGCTCCGGCCTTTCCCATGACTTGAAGAGCCGCTTCAGCAGTCCGAATGAGTCCCGTGGCACCGATGGGGTTAGTGCACAAGGTGCCTCCCGAGGGATCACAGGGAAGTTCGCCTTTCCGGGTAAATGTTCCATTTAGAACAAGGTCGGGCGCCTGGCCGAAGTCGCAGAAGCCGAAACATTCGTAGAACAACATCTCCTGGTAGGTGAACGGGTTGTATATCTCCGCCACATCCAATTCCTTTCGGGGATTCGTGATCCCCGCTTCGTCATACGCCTGCTTAGCGGCCTGAATGGCGCTCTCCCAGACGGTCTTATCGCTATCCCCAAAGAAATACTCATCCCCCCGGTATCCGACCCCCGTCACCCAGGCGGGTTTCCGTCCCAATTTTTTCACTATTTTTTCGGAAGCAAAAATCACGGCACAGGCTCCGTCGGAATTGGGGCACACATCGAGAAGCCTGACCGGATACGTGATGACTTTCGCATTCTTCACCTCATCCATGGTGACTTTGATTTTAATATGCGCATAAGGGTTATCAAAAGCATCGTCATGATGGGTGACGGATACGTAAGCCGCGGCGTCCCTGAGCTTTGCTTCGTCGATGCCATAACGCCAAACCCACATCCGCGACTGCATTGAAAAGACACCCGGGGCGCCGGCGAGAAATGGCCTCTGATAAAAGGGCTCCATGACCGTCGTCATCGTCGCCTGGCTATCCCCTTCGAACATCTTTTCATGCCCTACGGCGAGGATGATATCCGCCTGACCGGAAGCGACCCAGTAATAAGCCGTGTGCGCGATCGACACTCCCGTCGATCCGCAGGTTTCCGTCTTTAGGATCGGTTTTCCTGCGGCTTGCATGGCATCGGCAAAATAAAAGTGGGTCAGGGCAACCCCTTCCATCATCGAGGGCATTGTCCCGGACACGACGCCGTCGATATCATCGGGATTTAGTCCCGTATCCTCGAACACGGCCATGACCGCCTCTCTCACCAAATCAGGATAGCAGACATCGTTGCGCCTTCCGTGCTTGGTTTGTCCAACCCCTATAATTGCGACTGGTCTCCCCATATCGATAACCTCCTAACTACCTAAAATGGCCACTGCATGGCACTGACCCGCAAAGCCGTGTGTGCCGTGCGCTAATGCGGTTTTTACTTTCTTCCGGACCTGTCTTTCGCCGGCTTCGCCTCTGATCTGAAGAAATGCCTCGACGGCTCTCTGAAGGCCCCTCGAAACATAGGGGTTATTCGACAATACGCCTCCGGACGGATTGACAGGGAACTCGCCGCTCAATTCCGTCTCCCCGCTGTCGATCAGCTTTCCTCCTTCTCCTCGACCGCAAAAGCCCAGATCTTCCAGCCACAGGAGCTCCTGAAAAGCATAAGGCTCGCACACCTCCGCAAGATCGATGCTCTTCCGGGGGTCCTTGATGCCGGCCATCTTGTAAGCCCGAAGGGCTGCTTTTTTCAATTGCCCGTCCAAGAGGTCCCTGTCGCCGAGATTATAACTATCAATGGAGCTGCCGAATCCTTTCAGCCACACCGGCTTATCCGTCAATTCTTTAGCCTTCTTTTCCGAAGCGAGGAGCATAGCCACCATCCCCTCCGATTTCGGAGCCACCTGCAGACTGGTAACTGAACCGGCAACCCGCTCTGACTCCAGGACATCCTTCAGCGTGTATCGACCTTTCCGGTGAGCGTAAGGGTTCCTTAAACCGTTGCTCAGATTTTTTACGGCCACCTTGGCGCACTGTTCCAAGGAAACGCCGCAAAGCTTCATGTACAAATGCATCTGCATGGCCGCCGCGATCGTTTCATTTAAACCTAGCGTCCTCTGATAGAAGGGATCTGAAAACATGAGCGTGCACTGATCATTGGGAGGATTTTCCGACCCTTTGCAAAGGCCGATCACCAGCGCCGTATCATAAACGCCTGCCATGATGCGCATGGCTCCATAGAATAAGGCAAAAAGGGATTCCCCGTCCTGTCGCGACGCATTTTTCAGGAATCCCCCCGTGGTTTCCCAATAATAGGAATTGGCACAGGAGATACCTCCGTGGAAGACATCGGAGGATGCGCTGACAATGGTGCCAATCTCTTCCCTGCTTAGACCCGCTTTGTCCAGAGTCTCTTTAGTGACCCGGTAGGCCTGATCGTAGAAATTGTCTTTTGACTCAGCCCCTGCATTCTGTGCTACCGTGACTATTGCGACTCGCTTTGACATGCCTGAATTCCTTTCTTTAAATTTTTAATTTCCAAAAGCGGAAAATGCTGCCTTCACCGCAATAATTTCTGGTCACCCTCAAATCCCCCATCCGATAGACCCTTAAGCTCATCCTGCGTAAACTCTCTTAACACTGCACAGGCGTCTGCAGTGCCGTTCTGAAATACTGCTTTCGAATTTGAGCAGCAAAGAGGGTATCATTCATAAGGAACAACGGGGCACGATAAAGGCCCCCTGAAAACTTTCCTGTGACCTCAACCGCTAATCAGCTTAAAGTGCATGATGTCTGAGAAGTAGTCGCCCGTCCTTTCTTCGCTGAATACGGCTTTCACCTTCATACCCGTCCGGATCTTCGCTTCGTCCAACTCGTCCAAACAATGCATGATATTCGAATCCGTGCCATCCAAATTTATATACGCCACAGTGAACGGGAGCTTCTTCGGTTCTCCGGTATTGGGGTCGGTATAGGGGATGCTGCAGACCGAGAAAGCAACGAGCTTGCCTTCGTCGCTCACTGGCACAAATTCCTCCATCTTGAGGAAACAGTCGCGGCATACGATTCGCGGCGGCACATAGACCTTATGACATTTGGAGCACTTTATGCCGAATATCCGCTTGTTGTCTCTCAGTTCTTTTAGCAACTTGCTGTAATTGAAGCCCGCGTGATAGTTGAAGGGCATTTCGAATGTGCGAGTTATGTCCAAAAGCTTTATATTCTTCATGATTAGCTACCTCCTGAATTTAACCTAAATAGGGAGACGAACTGATGATGGTCACTTCGGACCAAAAATGTCCGCCGAATCCTGTAGCTATAGCGACTTTGGCCCCGTCAACCTGGCGAGTTTCTGCCCTGCCCATCACCTGCAACGCTGCTTCCCCGATTCTGATCAGTCCTGTTGCGCCGATAGGATTCGTTGCCATTACACCGCCCGAGGGATTGATGGGCAACTTTCCGCCCATCTCGGTAATGCCGCTCCTGATAAACTTGGGAGCCCCGCCTTCAGGACAGAACTGCAAGGCGTCCATCCATGCAACGCCGGTCGTGGATGCAGGTAAATACAGCTCCGCCACATCAATCTCTTCCACAGGGTTGTTTATTCCCGTCATTTTATAAGCCTGACTCGCAGCAATCCGTAGAGATACCAAATCTGTGGATCCGATCCCATCGGAGATATACGTCTGAGGATGGCTGTTGCCAAGCCCGATTACCCAAGCGGGCTTGGCGCAGATCTTCTTGGCCATTCTTTCCTCAGCAAAGATCACAGCACAGGCGCCGTCACTCCTGGGACACATATCGAGCATCTTCAACGGATAGGAGATATAGGGTGACTTCATGACGTCTTCGATGGTGATCTTGGTTCGTAGGTGTGCGTAAGGATTATAGAGAGCCGCATTGTTATGGTCCCGCACTGAGACCATGGCAGCGTCTTCTTCTGTGGCCCCGTGTTTTCCCATATAAGCGGTGTATGTAGCGGCAAGCCCTCCTATGGCGCCAGCATAGAAATCACGCTCAACGATTGGATCACAGTGAGTTGCAATGGCAGCGGTCGTATCGGACTGCGAGTTCTGTTCCCAGCCGATAGCCAGCACTGTAGGGAACAGACCGGATGCTGCATGAAAGAAAGCTGCATGCCCTGTAGAACTGCCCGTTTCTCCTCCCGTACATATTTTCATGATCGGTTTCATGTAGGCGCCCGACCCGTCCACGCTCCACATATCGGTGTGGTTAATCATCTCAAACAGGTCCATATTGCCAAGGACAATAGCATCAATGTCCTTCATAGTAAGCTCTGCACTGGCAAGCGCTCTTCTTACAGCTATATTAATTAACTCTTGACCGCAGCATTCAAGATTTTTCGATTTATGGTGTGTCTGTCCTACTCCGACGATTGCTACTCTCTCTCCCATTTGTCGCTCCTTATATTTGGTCCTATTTGGATATTTACCTGCCAAGTATGAATACGCAGTGACCCTGCCCGCAGGCACCCACAGTGCCGTGTGCCAAAGCCGTGCTGACCCCTTCCACTTGCCGGGCTCCAGCCTCTCCTCTTAACTGCAACGCTGCTTCTGCTATCCTAGCTAGTCCGGCCACCAGTATCGCATGAGACGACAGCACTCCACCCGAGGGGTTGATCGGCAAGGAACCGTTCATCTGCGTTAACCCTTTCTCGATTGCAGAGCCGGCCTTGCCTCGTTCCACCAGTCCCAGCCCTTCCATCCACATGAGCTCCATATAGGAAAAAGCGTCATAGACTTCGGCTACATCGATTTCTTTCAATGGAGCGGATATTCCTGCCATGGCATACGCTTTTTTAGCCGCAGATATCAAAGACTCACTTTCTGCCAGATCCCGATCACCCAGGTGATAAAAGTCGGTTGATGCTCCCACGCCCTTTATCCAGACCGGTTTTTGACATTTTTCCATGGCCACGCTTTCTTCGGCCAGTATCAGGGCACAGGCTCCATCGGAAACGGGCGAACTGTCGTAAAGCTTTATGGGGTCCGCCAGAACTTTTGAGTTCATCACATCTTCGACAGTAATATCCATGGGCAAATGAGCATACGGGTTGTTCTTCGCATTCTTATGATTTTTGACCGATACCATGGCGAATTGTTCTACGGTCGGAGCATACTTGGACATGTACCTCCGCGCCTGCAGGGCGGCCGAACTGACGGCGTCGATTCCCAGCATGCGTTCGTAAATAGGATCGAACATGGCGTTCGTGATTATGCCGGGGACTGATTCTGATCCCTTGCTTTCTGCAACTACGAGCGAAATTTTAAAATGGCCTGATAAAATCCGCATCATGCCCATCAGGGCACCATATGCACCATCTCCTGAAATATTGGTGGTATGTACCTTATCAGAGCCGGTCGCCTCCGTAAGGGCTATGCAGGATATCGTGCGTCCATCCCAGTAATCATTGCAAAGCGTCACAGTGTTATCTACATCCTTAATTGTCAGTCCGGCATCTTCCAGCGCCTTGCTGGTAACTTCAAAGGCCATTTCGGCGCGTGATGCCGGATTGTCCTTTTGATACTTTGTCTGCGCTGTACCAATAATCGCTACTTTATTCACAGCTGTCCTCCTGGTTAGATTCTATTTACTTTAGAACGCTTAAGATTTGACCGGACGGAAATATTTGATATCCAGATAGTTTCCCTCCCGTTTCTTGCGAAATACGGCTTGCATCCTTATCCCGGTGTTGAGTTCCGCGATATCTACTTCGCCCAGAAGATGAACTAGACCCGTGCTAGCACCGTCCAGCTTTATAATGCCGAGAAAATATGGTGGCTTCTCCGGCTGGATACCGGGAACTGAATAATGAACCTGAGTGTATGTCAGTAAAGTCCCGACTCTCCCGATCTCTATCCACTCGTTGATGTCGCTGAAGCATCGCGGGCAGGTTGATTTTGGAGGCACATATACGAAATCGCATTGGGGGCATTTTGTGCCCCAAATTTGGCAGTTGTCCTTCAATTCCATATAGAACCTGCTGCCTGTTGTTCCGACGTGCCAGGTACATGGCAGTTTTACACGACTTGGATACATCAGAGTACCCGTGTTTCCCAATTCAACAGATGTTACGCCCATGTGCTCTTCTCCTTTTAGTAATTTCTCAAAATACGTCTTCGCTTCCCATCAGAAGCGCCTTTATAGTGACCTCCATATCTTTTCAACCTACGAACCGTACTGCTGGTTAGCAATTTGCCATAGGCCGGACAGGAGCCTTGAAAGTCTTCCTCCTTTGTTGCCATTCCATTTTCCCATAAAAGCTCGAGTACAGCCGGATACTGTCCATCAAGGCTATGCGGGCTTCTTTCCGCACAGTACCTTGGTAACATAGGATGCCAATGTTTCGCCTCTCTGATTCATGATCAGATTTTGTGTGGTTAAAACACCCCTGCCTTTTCCTTTATCGACGATCTCCGTAACTTCCATCTCGCAGTGAATCGTATCCCCGATCTTCGTCGGAGCAGTGAAGCGAACAGACTCCATCCCGTAAAAGGCAATGAAAGAACGTGGAAGGATGCTCGAATACATCCCCAACCGGAAAGGCAGGGCCATCCCCACGCACAGGGTCAACATGCCGTGGGCGATTCTCTCTTTGAAAGGCGTCTTCGCCGCATATTCAACATTGGTATGCAGCGGGTGCCAATCCCCTGTGAATGCGGCAAAGTTTACGATATCCGTTTCGGTGATCGTCCTTGCCGGAGAGACGAATTTGTCGCCGACAGCATAATCATCGAGATATTCGAATTCTCTTCCCATCACCTTCCCTCACATTTTCAGGAGCTCTCTGCCGATGATGAGGCGCCGAATCTCAGAAGTACCGGCGCCGATCTCAATTAGCTTTGAGTCCCTAAGGAAGCGCTGCACAGGGTATTCGAGCATGTAGCCATAACCACCATGGATCTGTACAGCTTGATCGGCTATACGATGAGCCATTTCCGCGTTAAAAAGAATTGATGCTGCTGCCAGTTTATGGATCTCCGTTCCCTTTCCGCCTTTTCTAGCTTGGTCAGCGAGCATGGCCGCCTTATAGCAGAGCATTTTCCCGGCTTCAATTTGGGTGTACATGTCTGCAAGCTTTGCCTGGATGAGCTGAAATGCGCCGATCGGTTTTCCGAACTGAACCCGCTCCCGTGCGTATTTCAGTGAGAGTTCGAGACATGTTTCTGCGATCCCGATGGGTTCTCCGGCGTAGAAAGCCCTTTCCACGTCAAGACCGGACATCATGACCCGGATCCCGGCATTTTCCTCTCCGATGACATTCTCGGCTGGAATCCTGCAATCCTCCAGAATGAGTTCGGCAGTCGACGAACCACGGTGGCCTAATTTTTTCAATTTCTTGGAAACAGAGAACCCCGGAGTTTTTGTGTCCAAGATAAAAGCTGTGATGCCTTTCGCCCCCTTTTCCCTGTCTGTTTTTGCATAAAGGACGATCGTGTCTGCCTGCGTCCCGTTCGTGATAAACATCTTGGTCCCGTTCACAACATAATGGTCGCCCTTCCTTACCGCCATAGTCTGGATATTCACCGCGTCCGAACCCGCATTGGGCTCGGTGAGACCGAGCGCCCCAATGTGCTGTGCGGAGCAAAGGGGCGGGAGGTATTTCCTCTTCTGCTCGGAGTTTGCGTTGTGGTTCAGATTGTTGCAGCACAAATTGGCATGGGCCCCCCAGGACAGTGCGACGGCCGGGCTGGCCTTTGAAAGCTCCTCCAGCACGATGACCGCGGAAAGCAGGTCCGCTCCGGCGCCACCATACTCCTCATCGACGGTAATCCCCATGACTCCTAGGTTTGCCAGTTTCTGCCACATGCCATCGGGCCACTTATCCTCTTCATCGATCTCCTCGGCGATGGGCCAGATTTCCTTTGCGGCAAAGTTGCGAACGCTTTCCCTCAACATGATGTGATCTTCACTGAAATTGAAATCCATATTTATAACTCCTTCGAAATACTTTGTTCAAAATGCCGGATTCCGAAAAGCCGGGTGCTTAGGACCCGATATACCTAACTCCCGTCCGTTCAGGATGCGTTTGAAATGGTTTTGCTTGCACCGATTTATTTAAATACCATATCTTTTGTTTCTCTCATGAAAAATGCTGTCACCGCAGTCAAGGCAAAAAATGCAGCTACACACCCGATAGCGATTCCCAAATCAAATTTAGTAGCTACGGCACCCAGGACTACAGGGATTATAACGGTAGCGACTCTTCCGCAACCGTATGCGATAGACGTTCCAGTTCCACGATAACGGGCATCGTTGAACTGTTCGGCAACGAACGCCCCCCATGGGCCGAAGACTCCATAACTAAAAAAGGCGTAAGCCATACCAACCCAGAATACACCCGCTGCGGAGCTCTGTTTAATCCAAACGATTGTAAGAACAGCTCCTACAATACCACCGATAATAAAATTCCATCTCCTGCCGACTTTGTCAGCAAACCAGCCATATAAGTAATATCCGAAAAACCCAAATACGTTAAAATAAAGGAGGTATCCGCTCATGGCCTTTACATTCTGGCCACGCACTTGGGCAAGATAAGCTGGAATCCATGTAGCGGAGCCCCAGTATTCCATCATCAAAAAAATACTGAGCAGGGTTGCAAGGATGGTCGGCTTCAAGTTATCGCCTTTAAAAAGTACCGTCCATTTCTCAGCAGCTTTTTTTTCTGCCGCTTGGGATAAGGTTTTAGTCTTTTCGTGAGCTCTTTCTTGGTGAATTTTAAGCCAGGCAGGAGATTCCGGGACAAAGAAATAAATATATATAGCAACTAAAATGGCTGCTGACCCGCCGAAGAATAGGCCTTGCCATCCAAAAATAGGCACAAGCCAGATCTGTATTCCAATGGCAACGCCGTATCCGACAGCCCAAAAGCTCTGTATTACGGATGTGCTCTTGGCTCTCTGGTTAGCCGGGAAAAATTCCGTTATCATTGTGCCGCATATGGCCCATACGCCTCCGAGACCGAGCCCACAAAGAAATCTAAAAATAAGCAATTGTGTATAATTCTGAGAAAGTCCACATATAAAAGTCCAGATGCCGAACCAAGTAAGGATAAAGGCCAAGGCCTTTTTGCGACCCACCTTATCCATGATCGGTCCCCAAATAAAACTGGCGATGGCAGCCCCGAACATTGTAGAAGATGCAACAGCACCGGCTTCGACCAAGGTCAATCCCAAAGACTTCATGAGCAATGGGATTCCCAATGCAAGGACTAGAAAATCGGTTGCATCGAACATGTAAGCCAGTGAGGTCCCAGACAGCACCACCCATTTAGCGTTTTTATTAGTACCGATGATTTTTTCTTTTTCCTCAATTGACATTATCCTTCCCTCCTTTCTATCTCACTTCAATAAACATCTAATAGGTTCTTACCGTCACATGAAAAATTTCATCATTACTTCTTCACGAAAACCGGACAAAAAAATGCGGATATTCTGATTACGCCTTCCGCAAAACAGAATTTTCTTGCCCCTCTGTAAATAAAAAGCATCCAGTCATTCTAGACAATGAAGGCCTCGCCATTAACTGTAATCTCTCCAGGTACATTCTAGTGTCACCTGGCAATTCTTGTCCTTAAAATGAAATTTCTCCGTGTGGCTGCATCTTTTATGCCCTCAAGCCATCTCATCTCATTATGTCATTGTGTTTATTAAATATTATATTTTTCGCTTGCATTTCTTCCTTTCCTGTGATTTTTGGAGGTTTCCATAATAGAACATTATATGTTCCGTTATGGAACACATGATGTTCATCTTTGCAGGATGAAATTTCCTCAGGGGGACTTGGTAAATGGATATTTTAGTGAATGATTCGTCAGGATTCCTTTATCCATGGGATGAGCCAAACGAGAGGGAGTTGAACTATAGAGAGAAGTATCAGAGAACTTTGAAGGAATGGAAAAAATTTATTAGCGGCGACCCGACGATTGACTGTTCTGACATCCCTAATGATATTTTGGATTCTTGGAATCGATGTAGGAAAATTGGGCTCGATTCGACGGGTCGAAAAATCGATGAGGTGCTCGCAAAAGATAAATTGCAGAAACTGCTGAGACGTAATCAGGAGTTTATTGAAGTCAGCCTGCCCTTCATGAAGAATCTTTATCAATTCTTCAAGGGGTCAGGATTTCTTGTAGCTCTCTTCGATGCCAAAGGCCTAGTATTGGAAATGATAGGGGACGATGATATTATCCAGTACGTCAAGAATGGAAACTTCGTTCTCGGTGCATCATTGAGAGAGGAGCATGCAGGAACCAACGCAGTAGGATCGGTCGTGGAATTGAAAAAACCTATCCAGATCTTTGGATGCCAACATTATCGTAAATATTACCACAAGGAAACTTGTTCCGCTGCACCAATTTTTGACCCAGAGAGGAAATTCATCGGCGGAATCAATCTTTCAGGACGATATTACAAAGCGAACCCACACACACTAGGCATGGCAGTGGCAGCGGCTCAAGCTATTGAAAATGAGTTGCGCACGAGAAAGGCTTTGAAGGAAGTCCAATTAGCCAACTCTTTCCAAAAGACGGTCATCTCGTCAATACCCGAGGCGTTGATTACGATTGATGATGGAGGCTATATTTCGCTTATTAACGATAATGCAAAGAAGATGTTTTCAGGGAATTTCAAACTTTCCGAAGAGAAACATATAAAGGCCATTTTTGGTGAACAGAACGAGCCGTTCTTAAATCTGATTAATAAAAATGAGACGCTGACTGATGCTGAAGTGAAGATTTTCTCCGGTCCTGAATTCAACGAATACACCTTGACTTGCAATCCAATTCATTCTCAGTATGGAAAGGTTATCGGAAAAATTCTGATTCTGAATGAAATCAAAAGGGCGAAAACTCTCGTCACCAAAATGATCGGCGCAAAGGCAAATTTCAAGTTTGAAGATATCTGCGGGATCAATTCAAGATTTTTGGATATCATTAAACAGGCAAAAATGGTTTCCCGGAGCAATACCAATGTCCTTCTTCTTGGCAAAAGCGGCACTGGAAAAGACATATTTGCCCAGGCAATCCACAATGCCAGCATGCGCAAAAATGGTCCTTACCTGGCCATTAACTGCGCTGCCATACCGAGAGACCTGATCAGCAGTGAACTCTTCGGCTATGCGGATGGTGCTTTCACCGGTTCACGGCGGGGCGGACGTCAAGGGAAGTTTGAGTTGGCTGACGGCGGCACCATCTTTCTCGATGAAATTGCAGAAATGCCTCTTGAGTTGCAGGCTGTTCTTCTCAGGGTCATAGAAGACAAGTCTGTCGTTCGCATTGGCGGGACACACATTAAGCCTGTCGACGTCCGCATAATTGCAGCCACTAATAAGAATATCGAAGAAGAAGTCAGGAAAGGGAATTTTCGGGATGACCTATACTACCGCCTTAATGTCTTCACTCTCAACATAATCCCACTGAGAGAGAGGGCTGATGATATCCCACTCCTCGTGTACTTATTCACCAAAAAATATGGACAAGCCATGGGCAAGAAAATCGACAAAGTGAGCAAGAATGTGATCGAGAGGTTCATGAATTATCCGTGGCCTGGAAATGTCAGAGAATTGCAGAATGTTATAGAACGCATGCTTACATTAGCACACACGACCGAATTAACAGTGGATCTCATTCCTGTCGGGATTTTCCAGCAGCTTTCTACCGAATTTAAGGAGGATATCGAATCACCGAAAGAAATGGAACGACGAGTGATTATCAAATTACTCAACATGAATATCCCCAAAAAAGAAGTCGCTCGAAGACTGAAAATCGGAAGGACTACCCTTTATCGCAAACTTGAAGAATACAGCCGATCATAATGTGAATTGTAACATTTAATTGTCGCATAACCTCCTTTTTCTTGAGGAGAAGACAATCTCGAATTGCAATTCCATTCACACCCACGTTATGTTCCAATAATTAATCGTTGCCTGTTTCATAATGGAACATATCTGAGATCATTAGTTATAAAATTTATTCTCGAAATACTTTTTTAGTAATAATACCAATGTCATGGGGCATTTCTTTGTGCTTAAAAATAGATGGTACAAAGGATGCATTATGCAAACCGGCAATAAAATCCGATTTAAAAGGGAGGGAGTCGCATCATGTCGGAATTGTTTGATCGAATGTTTTCTCTGAAAGGAAAGATAGCTCTTATTACGGGAGGCTATCGGGGAATAGGGCTGGCAATTTCTGAAGTTTTTGCAGAGGCTGGAGCAAAGTTGGTACTAGCTGCCAGAAGTGGTGACATCTGTAGGTCCGTTGCTACAAATATAGAAGCTCAGTTCGGCGTTGAAGCTCTCGGCCTATCCTTAGATGTTCAGAGCTCCCAGCAAATCAGTAATGCGTTGGACGAAATTGCAAAGCGTTTCGGCAAGATTGACATTCTTGTAAATTGTGCGGGTGTTGACAGTAGCCATAAACCTTTCATGGAAATGACTGAAGAAGATATGGATAAAGTTATGAAAATAAATTTTCATGGAACCTTCTTAGTCTCAAAAGCTGTATCACGGGAGATGATCAAACAGAAAAGCGGAAAAATTATCAATGTTGCATCTGTGCTGGGCAAGGTGGCACTTGCCGACATGGCGGATTATTGCGTTAGCAAGGCTGCGATGATCCAGTTGACCCGAGCGATGGCACTTGATCTAATGCGTTATAATATTCAGGTGAATGCCCTTTGTCCCGGTTATTTTCTCACAGATATTAACCGGAAATATTTTGAATCGGACCCGACAGCGGACAAATTCATCAGAAAAGTCATTCCATTGACTCGCATAGGCCATGTGGGTGAATTGAAATCAGCCGCTCTCCATCTGGCGACATGCCCTGCTTACATGACGGGAGCGGAAATTTACATTGATGGTGGTTATACGATTGTTTAAAATTTAACGCATAAATTACCATAGGAACAGTATGAAAATGAAGGCCGTAGTGATTCTATGAAGTGGAGAGATCAGGCTTGACGCTTGGCGGGGCATCCTTATGTGTAGGTGGCGGAACGGCGATGGCCTCGCTCTGGACAAGAGAAATCTGAAAAACGGAGCTCGACAGGTATCAAGAGGGTGGCGTTAAAATATTGCGGAGGTTGTAATCCAGGTTTCGACCGCGTAGCTTACGTAGACAAGATAAAGTCGGCAGCGGGCCCAGATATAGAATGGGTTACGCTCGAAGAGGAAGGGTTCGATGCGGTATTGCTGGTCAGCGGCTGTGAGACGGCCTGTCCGCGACGGACTCGCGATTTCAGTGAGTACAAGCAAGCTTTATTGATCAGGGATGATAAGGCGTCTCCGGAAGATTTAGTGAAAATTCTATTGGAAAGTGAGGTAAGAAATGAAGATTAGAACGAAGGAAGATTACATAAAAAGTCTCAAAGAGCAAAAAGTAGTCATATATTATAATGGCGAGTTGGTTGAGGACCGTACGACTTTTCCGGCTTTTGTTCCGCACATAAATTCTGCCGCCAAGACTTATGAGCTGGCATTGCTCCCGGAAAACGAGGACCTCTTGACTGCTACCAGCAACATCACCGGGAAAAAGATAAACCGTTTCACCCATATCCATCAGTCTGTGGATGACCTGATAAAGAAGGTTCAGATGCTGAGGTTGATTGCACACGAAACTGCGAGCTGCTTTCAGCGCTGTGTAGGATTTGACGCCCTGAATTCCCTTTACATGACCACATATGAAATAGACGAAAAACACAAGACGAAGTATTTTGAACGATTCCTCGAGTACCTCAAAAAGATCCAGGAAGAAAATTTCATGCTTGTCGGCGGGATGACAGATCCAAAGGGAGATCGCTCCAAGCGACCCAGCCAGCAGGCCGATCCCGATCTGTTCACCCGCGTCGTGGAGAAACGCAAGGACGGCGTGGTGGTAAGGGGGGCCAAGGCGCATCAGACGGGCGCCGTTAACAGCCACGAAATCATGATCATGCCTACTCAGGCTATGGGAGAGGGAGACGAGGCTTATGCAATAGTCGCTGCGATTCCGCTTGACGCCAAGGGCGTTACCCTGATCTTTGGCCGTCAGACCAACGAGGAGAGGAAATTTGAATGCGGCATAGACGCCGGCAATTGTGAATTCGGGATGGTCGGAGGGGAGGCGCTCGTTGTCCTCGAAGATGTATTTGTTCCCTGGGAAAGGGTATTCATGTGCGGTGAAATTGATTTTACGGGAATGCTTGTCGAACGATTTGCCACTCTGCACCGTCAGAATTATGGGGGATGCAAGGGGGGCGTTTCGGACATAGTCATCGGCGCGAGCGCGCTCGCAGCGCAATATCAGGGAACCTTAGATGCCTCTCACATCAAAGATAAGCTCGTCGAGATGCTGCACCTGGCAGAGACGGTCTACTCTGGTTCCGTAGCGTGTTCGGCCATGGGTTCAAAAACGAAAAGCGGGGCGTACTACCCTGACCCGCTCCTTGCGAACTGTACAAAGCATAATATCACCCGGTTTATTTACGATATTTCAAGGCTTGCTCACGACATCGGCGGAGGGATTATGGCTACTCTTCCGTTCGACAAGGATCTGAGAAGTCCGGTGGTGGGAAAGTACGTCAAGAAATATATGAAGGGCGTCGAGGGTGTTTCCACGGAAACAAGAATGAAGATCTTGAGACTCCTCGAGAACATGACCGGCGGCACTGCGCTTGTGGAAAGTATGCACGGCGCGGGCTCGCCGCAGAGCCAGAGAATCATGTACCAGCGGCTGGGAAAATTGGGCCAAAAAATGAAGATGGCGAAAAAGATTGCCAAGATAGATGAATGAGATCTGCCTTTAAAGGAGTCATATGCCTTTCACTCTAACGTTTGACATAAGCGGCAGACACCGGTTTGCCAGTGGATGTCCGCTGGATGGAAGGGTTGGGTATCACCTTTCCCTAGCGCGTGTATCGACAGTCACTGCGTATTGCGACAACCGCCAACCTCAGAGAAGGTTCTCTAAAAATAAAACCCATTCGTGACATCCTCGCAAAAACTGAAAGTTAAAAGAGGAAAAAGATGGTTGATTGGTCTTGCACAATATGGAACAAGGAAGTTCTTTGTGATCAGAGGAGAAAAGGCAAGTTCAGAAATGGGCCTGGCCGTGAGGAAGGAGTTGGATAGAATATATAGATGACATCATATGCACCAGTACAAACGGTATTCATTGATTCTCAGTGATACAGCCAGGTGTAACTTTGTTAACAAGTACTGCAACGGTTCTCTTAAAGAGATAGTAGCCAATCGAGTCAATCGCCGTGTTAGACCGGCTCTTGTCCGCTAATATCTTCGGCTGAGAGTTTACCCTCTTTGAGCCTCGCTCGCCTCTCTTCCTCAGCCTTCAATCCGTCACGTATTACATAAAGCAACGAGACTGCGTCGTCTGCCGGGGTTATTACGTCGAATAGTAAGTCCGACTTGAAGTGGTACTCGCTCAGTCGTTGAATGACTCGCGATACGGCATTTATCGCATCTGCAACACTCTTTCGGCTAGCTGGAGCAAGAGGCTCGGCTCCTAGCTGTATCGCTAGTTTCAGGTCAGTATGCGCTAACGTACGATTCCGCCAGTCTCTGGCGAATTCCGTTGCATTAACTGCTGCCTTAACCAGACCTATGATCTCCTCATGGAACTCAGTATCTTTTATTAGCGGAGGCAGTGCCTGAAGGGTCAGATTCTCCTTCCCCATCGATTTGGGAGGATCCGTCAGGCGGGTGAGATGAAGCAATGTATCTTCCCATAGTCCATCCTGAACAAATCGAAAAAATAGCCCAGCAGCTTGGTTCAGTATGGCAATCCTCGAAGGACTTGTTCCAAACAGATCCTTGTACTGCTTCCACCTCACATGCAGCCAAGCAACCTCATTGTATAGAGCATTATAATGGGTTCCAAGTATGGGTCCGAGTTTACTAAGATGCTCTTGTTTGACCTCGGAGGAATTCATGCTCCTGGGCATGTATAGAACCTCTCCTTTCTGCTCGGTCTAACGAGTGGAGCTGAGCGGTGGTGGCTTGGGAGCTTGGGAAAATACCAACAACTAAGCCCCACGCATCCGCTCCAGCCTTTGGTTAGCCAAGTGTATAGGAAATCAAAAAACATTAGAGGATTCATTGTCATTTATATCATACTTGTATACTGCGTAAGTTTGTCCACGAGCTTTTCTTCTGAAATGATTCATTCTTGCCACCTTATCAATATGTTTTGTTACTGATCCTTCGGGTAACAAAAGATCTTTTTCAAGCTGATAGAAATCTACTTTGACATCTTCAGGGAACATGCCCACTGATTTTGGCCACCAGCCAACAATTATTGAAAAAATATCATCATCCGTCAAAGAGGCCCGATATTCATGTTTCCTTTCTCCTGAAAATTAATTATCCAAATAGTACCTCCTCTTTACATGTGGAGTAGCCAGTTGAGGTTTTAAAAAATTTCTCCTGCGTGCTCTATGGCAACATTGGTTTGTTCTTATAACTGGCTTAGGTCAGTTTCAATTACGGGGTCTTAAACCACCAGTAAGGGTCGACCTTTGTTCCACGGTATTCAAACTATGCCATCTAATAAACGAACAGGGGCCTCGGATGCAACCATAATTTTCATTCTTTTTTGTGCCGACTGGTCGGCATGGGGGTTTTAAATCGTAATCATCAGTATAATCCCATCACATAAATTGAGGATAAATAGGTGGCACCAATAACCAGCGCATGTTTTTTTGTTAAGCAGTACGGGTTGAAGTCTGCTACAAAAAAGCATCAGCCGCAAATCTCCCTTTCAATATTCAATGAGCTCGATTAAAAATGTTTAATGCAAGAGTAGAAACCATATCTGAAAAACCGACCTTCAGGAATGCACTTAAAAAGCGACGGTGTCTTATTGTCGCTGATGGGTTCTATGAGTGGCAGAAATTGGGGAAGGTAAAAAACCCTTTTTATTTTCATCTCAAATCAGGAAAGCCTTTTGGATTTGCCGAACTTTATGAATCATGGGCATCACCTGATCAAAAGCAAATAAATACCTGCGATTATCACTGCAGAACTCAATGAATTGATAAAACCCATTCATGACAGAATGCCGGTCATTGTTCTGAGAGGATGTGAGGCGCTTGCTCGGTAATATATTTGTCGCAGAATATCTTTGTCCTGATCAATATTAAATACCTAATCGCCTTTGGGGCACAAAACATGTAAAATAATGTTATTCTTTGTCTGAATCCAGTCCATCATAGAGGAAAGGGAGTTGAAAAAAATGGGGTAAACCTTCGGGTAAAATTATTTTCCCCGGTATGCAAAATCATAAAAATTTACCCCATATTTTACACGACGCTTTTTTGCAACATATCGAAATATATGAAATTATGCAAATATTCGGGATTAGCTAAAACCAGGACACGCGCCTTTCACGCCGGTAACCCGGGTTCGAATCCCGGTGGGGACGCCAAAAATGTTACTTCATTTTAAGTAGTTACAAATTATCGAATCACTCTTGATTTGCCGCTTCAGGAGTTGACGGCTCCTGAGACGGCTTTTTCTTTTTGTGAAAGCTTTTCTCCCTCATTTTTCTCCCGCGGTTTGAAAACCAGAACACATCTTCGATTTTCATTGTAGATTTCATGTGGGAATCATGATAATCAAAAACGCTATATGTAACGTCAGAGATTAATTTTCATAAACCCTTTAACGTTGCGTGAGGGTGCCATGAAGAGATTATTGAAACCCCGTTTCTGAAATCAGAACGGGGTTTTTTGTTTATTACGTTCAATCGGGAGAAACCGGTCTGCTTGACTCAAAGAAATAAAGGAGACATGCCCATGCCAAATACAACAGTATATTACTTCATAGGCTATGATATAGCCACCGACCAAATGATTCGCTCTAAACGTATGGCAACCCGTGAAAGAATCAAAAGGTTCAATTGTTCGCCACTTAACGAAACCGCCAAAGAAGTAGACACATCTGAACTTGATGATAACGGGCTCTATCCAAAGAAAGAGGCGATTCAGTAAATGAAAATGGTCAGTTTCCGACCCGCTGTTTAATCATTACCCTTTCTTTTTTGAGTCTTTCTCTTCACATACAATTTTGTATAACCCTTCCATCATCGATTCGGGAGAAATATTATCAAGACGTGGATACTCTATAGTTGTATCAATTATTGTTTCATTTTCTTTATTGTATGTTGCTCCTTCAAGAACCTTAAATGTTCTATCTTTGCAGTCATATACCTCCGGCAAAGCCGGAGGCTTGAATGTATGAACCGCTCAAAGCGGATTTAATTTACTGAACCACCTGAAGGTGGTTACTCCTCAAACATGTTGAGCTGATCGAGACGCCGGTCTTCTTGCTCTTGTTTTCTGATGTATTCTCGAATGGTGGCTTCATCTCTGCCAACGGTGGAAACATCATAACCTCTGGCCCAAAAGTGCTGACCGGTGAAATTCTTGCGATGACCCATAAAGTTTCTCGCAATATGTATCGCGCTCTTGCCTTTGATGAAACCAACCACTTGCGCTACCGCATGCTTCGGCGGAATGGAGATCAACATATGCACATGATCAACTCGAAGATGACCCTCGATAACCTGACTCTCTTTCTGAATCGCGAGGTCCCTGAATGTTGACCCCAAATATCTCCGCAGTTGCTCGTAAATCGCTTTCCTCCGATACTTCGGTATCCATACCACATGGTACTTGCATTCCCATGACGTATGGCTTAAACTCTGCCTGTCGTTCAACTGAAACCTCCTTCCCCGTAAACTTCGAACGGTTCACGGATAGGAGGTTTCCTTTATATTCCCGGAATTGTCAAACTCTGGGAGTCCCCCGGCAGAGCCGGGGGTTTACCCAGGATTAATTAATTTCATATAAGAATGTTGAGTAAGAGAAGTTATCCGGAGATTCGGAGTAACCTTTTCGCCACTCCGCTCTCTCCCTCACTCGACTTTCTTCATCCTCCGGTATCATTTTAACAAGTACTCGAACAGAACTGTTTTGTAGATAATTTATGCTCTGTATGTCATAAAAAAGTTCATTGCTACCCTCTCCTTTACCGAACCGTATCCAATCCGCACCGTTCACATCCTTTGAACAGGGTAATATCAGTAAGCAGGTGAGTAATACAAGAATAACACCAAAAGTATTTCTCATATCATTCCCCCTTTCATAAAAAGCCCGGACTTCAGGAATCAACCCTCAATCCGTTTTTTGCATCTGTCACAAAAAACCAGGTCCCCACCGATGCTTTTCGCAGTTAGTAACTCAGTTCTGGTTAAATCTTTCAGTTCTTCCAGTGTCGCACATTCTCTGCAGATGGTTTCAGTATCAAATTGATACCCCAGTATTTCACCTTTTTTAATCCTTGTCATTTCTCCACCTCCATGAAAAAAGCACAGTGCTGATTAGGTGCTTATAGACACCTTCCTCACCTCTCTTAGGATGCCACCATCAACTCAGAAGTCAAGATATTCGTAAATCATCCTATAAGAACAGCCAGACAATGCTTCCCTTATTAGCATCCTCTAATAAATTCCTCTAAAGCATCCAGCAATTTTGGCGGGCATACTCCTTAAATTAAATCAATAGAGAACATTAACGAACACACCTATGCTTTGAAAATAATTTAATAATTGCCTTGACTTTGCTATAATCGTACATAACTTAAAACTATAATCACCATCACGAAAAAGTTGATGAGTTAATTGGCAATAAGCCCGACTAATCGGGAACGAGACAAAAAGGAGTGTGTCAAGATGCAGGTAGAACGAATGAAGGTTGCGCCCGTTACGGTAGCGTATGCAGACGGGGATCATCACAAGCTGGTAGTGGAGTTCGCGGTCCCAGGAGCACCAACGGAGACCATCGATGTAAAGGTCCTCCCAGATAGTGTCTATTTGTCGGCTCCAGCAAGGGACATTGAGTACGTTTCGGCACTAGCTTTGACTTGGACGGTGAAACCTGAGAAAGCCGAAGCGACTTACGAGCACGGATTGCTCCGAATTGAGGTGCCTTTTAAAGATCCAATGGAAGATGCGGTGAAAGTCGCCATCAAGACAGGCCAGGTGGAAAACAAGACCAAGAAGATTGCAGCCAAATGATCCGCTAATGAGTTAGGTTTTTAAATAGAGGAAAAACCAATTGATATTTAAGCCCTGTCTCATTATTTTTAACAAGCGAATCTACTATATTGGTTACGTATCATTTCCGACCAGCTGACCGCTTTATCGGAGTGTGAATAAATTACTAAAATATAATGAGATATGCCTTGCCTTTGAGCAAACAGTAAAGTACCATGTAAACATATCCTATAGCTGGTCTGGAAAAACTGGACAGGTGCATAAGTGGTAAATTTGCTCTATAATGGACCAAGGAGGAGTGGTTATGAGCAAAAGACCGAGAAGGAATCATGCACCGGCGTTCAAGGCGAAGGTGGCGTTGGAGGCCCTGAAGGGCGAGGAGACGCTCATTGAGCTATCCCAGCGGTACCAGGTACATCCGAACCAGATCACGGAGTGGAAGAAGCAGCTTCTTAAACATGCCCCGGAGATTTTCAACAAGGACAGGAAGCCCGAACAAGTGCCAAGTGTCAAGGATCTTCACGCCAAGATCGGGCAGTTATCGATGGAGAACGATTTTTTATCCGTCGCGCTCGGTCGCATCGACGATGCGAGCGCAAAGTGATGATCGACAAGGGAGATAAACTTCCTGTGACACGGCAAGGCGATCTTCTGGATCTGAGCAGATCTGGCGTCTACTACACTCCGGTGCCTCTGAGCGCTAAAGACATAGAGCTTATGCGCCAGATCGACGAGATCCATTTAGCGTATCCGTTTTACGGAAGCCGGAAGATTCGCGACGAGCTGTGGGCAAGGGGCTATGAAGTTGGTCGTGACAGGGTGCGACGGCTGATGCGTAGGATGGGCATCGAGGCGCTGTACGTCAAACCGAAACTCTCGGCATCGCATCCTGGGCATGTGAAGTATCCCTACCTTCTCCGCGGCATTGAGATCACGCGGGAAAACCATGTGTGGGCCGCCGACATAACTTACATTCCCATGGCAAAGGGATTCTGTTATCTTGTAGCGGTTATGGACTTGGCGAGCCGGATGGTGCTTTCCTGGCGGCTGTCCAACACACTGGACAGCACATTTTGTGTGGACGCCCTGGAAGAGGCTATCACCAGATACGGTTGCCCGGAGATATTCAACACGGACCAGGGCAGCCAGTTCACCGTGGAAGCATTCACGGATATCCTCCGTTCAAATAGCATTTCAATCAGTATGGACGGGAGGGGCCGGTGGATGGACAACATTTTTATCGAACGGCTGTGGAAAAGCGTCAAGTATGAGGATATTTATCTGAAAGCGTATGATTCAATCGTGGAGGTTCAAAAAGGACTTGCCACCTATTTCACATTCTATAACGAAAAAAGATGGCATCAAAACTTTGACAGGAAGACCCCGGCTATGGTTTACTTCAGCACCCAACTGCAGAAACAGGCTGCAGCATGAACATCAACCCAGGGCAGTTTCCCACTTATAAATCCCTGTCTCCTGTCCTAAGAAATCAGACCACCTG
>CAVSPA010000008.1:0-21279 GCA_963729715.1 uncultured delta proteobacterium | reverse complement strand
CTAATGACTTTTTCATTAGCTGTTACCTACTCCTCATATTGATCGCTCTGACGGCTAATATCAATGCCAGGACTAAAGAATGCGCCCGTTCTTATCACTGTCTTGATGTAGTAGATCAGACGAGTGCAGGATACCAGGTGTCGTGGGCTACGAAGTCTTCTTCGATGTCATGTGGCTGGTGCAGCGTCCCTTTCGGAATTCTTAGAAAGGTTCCCGCAACCAGCGGCACGTCTCCGATGCAATCGACCCACATCTTGGCCTTGCCCTTCAGCACATAGATGATGTCGTCCGAGTTCTCGTGTAAGTGCTTCTCTACGTGCGACCCGACCGGGAGGTGAACAAGAGCGCATGTAATGTCAACCTTGTCCCCTCGTTTGGACACGAGATATGCGACTTCAACGCCGGGCAGTTGCGGATGAGGGTCCCACTTCCGATCATCGGGTTGAATAACCTTATAGTTCTCCATGTTCTTCTCCTAAGTGCCTTACTGTTCCGAGGAGGCTGATAAGTATTTCCAGCTGAAATATTGTATCAGGAAACAGAATCATAGGCATATTGACGAGGGGGAGTCTTAAACCCTCACCGTCTCATGCACATTCAGCTCTTTTCTGCCAACTTCAGGAACGGTTTGAACAGATCGATCGGGATGGGGAAGAGTGTTGTAGAGTTATTCTCAGCTGCGATCTGATTCAAGGTCTGCAGGTACCGGAGCTGTAAGGACATCGGCTGCGTCTCCATAAGTGCGGCAGCTTCGATCAGCTTCTGGGCGGCCTGGAACTCCCCTTCCGCGCTGATGACCTTCGCCCGGCGCTCTCTCTCCGCTTCGGCTTGTTTGGCAATGGCCCGCTTCATCTCCTCGGGCAGATCGATCTGCTTGACCTCGACGTGAGAAACCTTGATCCCCCAAGGTTCGGTGCTCCGATCCAGGATCTCCTGGATCTGGATATTGATCTTCTCGCGCTGCGAGAGGAGTTCGTCGAGCTCCACTTGGCCGCAGACGCTCCGTAAGGTGGTCTGGGCAAGCTGGGAGGTGGCATAAAGGTAATTCTCCACATTAATCACGGCATCGTTCGCATCCATGACCTTGAAATAAACGACGGCGTTGACCTTGATTGATATGTTGTCCCGTGTGATCACGTCCTGTGGGGGGACATCCATCGTGATCGTCCGCATGTCGATCCTGACCATTCTGTCCACGATCGGTATCAGGATGATAAGGCCTGGGCCTTTCGTGTCAATCACCCTCCCGAGACGGAAGATAACGGCCCGTTGATACTCGTTGAGGATCCTGATGGCCGCCGATAGGAACATGACAACCAGAACAACCAGTACGATTACTGGGATTACTGGATATATATCCGACATGACTGACCTCCTTTCATTTCTCGATGGGTTTTACCTTGACTTTGAGAGGTTCGACCCTGCTTGAGTCCGGTAGACCGGCTTCTCCACATATGTGGGTTGGGTTTTATTTTCTCCGTTTGCAGCCTGGTTTTACGGCCGTACCACTTTTTTTTAGTATATCATTTTTTCTATTGTGTTGCATTTTAATTATTACCATTAGAAGTCTTGCATGGGAATCGGAATTGAAAATTCGAGGATTACAAGGAAGAAGCAGAGCCATCAGTCATGTCACCCACTACTGTTTAGTGTTGGGGCGTTGTCAGAGTTGAAGATTACTAGTTGAAAGAGAATAACGCTCTGTATTAACCCGCTGGTAATTGTCATGGACGCGTTGCCGCTCTTACACAGCAATATTCACTTAAAAACTACTTGAATATTACAATTTGAAAAGTGAGAATAAGTGAGTCTTTATTGAGCCACATAAAACACCAGACTCCTGTCTGGTGATGTAGTGGCTATCCAGACGAGTGAGTATTTGGTATGATAGGGCATGAGATATCGTAAAAGTGCCCATGCTATCTATAAAACAGAATATGATCTCGTCTGGATAGCGAGATATCACAGGTGGTCTGGTTTCTTAGGACAGGGGACAGGGATTTATAAGTGGGAAACTGCTCCGGGTTGATGTTCATGCTGCAGCCTGTTTCTGCAGTTGGGTGCTGAAGTAAACCATAGCCGGGGTCTTCCTGTCAAAGTTTTGATGCCATCTTTTTTCGTTATAGAATGTGAAATAGGTGGCAAGTCCTTTTTGAACCTCCACGATTGAATCATACGCTTTCAGATAAATATCCTCATACTTGACGCTTTTCCACAGCCGTTCGATAAAAATGTTGTCCATCCACCGGCTCTTTCCGTCCATACTGATTGAAATGCTATTTGAACGGAGGATATCCGTGAATGCTTCCGCGGTGAACTGGCTGCCTTGGTCCGTGTTGAATATCTCCGGGCAACCGTATCTGGTGATAGCCTCTTCCAGGGCGTCCACACAAAATGTGCTGTCCAGTGTGTTGGACAGCCGCCAGGAAAGCACCATCCGGCTCGCCAAGTCCATAACCGCTACAAGATAACAGAATCCCTTTGCCATGGGAATGTAAGTTATGTCGGCGGCCCACACATGGTTTTCCCGCGTGATCTCAATGCCGCGGAGAAGGTAGGGATACTTCACATGCCCAGGATGCGATGCCGAGAGTTTCGGTTTGACGTACAGCGCCTCGATGCCCATCCTACGCATCAGCCGTCGCACCCTGTCACGACCAACTTCATAGCCCCTTGCCCACAGCTCGTCGCGAATCTTCCGGCTTCCGTAAAACGGATACGCTAAATGGATCTCGTCGATCTGGCGCATAAGCTCTATGTCTTTAGCGCTCAGAGGCACCGGAGTGTAGTAGACGCCAGATCTGCTCAGATCCAGAAGATCGCCTTGCCGTGTCACAGGAAGTTTATCTCCCTTGTCGATCATCGCTTTGCGCTCGCATCGTCGATGCGACCGAGCGCGACGGATAAAAAATCGTTCTCCATCGATAACTGCCCGATCTTGGCGTGAAGATCCTTGACACTTGCCGGTTTGAGTTCCGCCCTAGTAAAGTTTCTCGCCGCATCCTAGATGAGTCGCCGCTTTTCCGTCACGCTTGAATTCATATCATTTGTCCTTCACAAAACTAAAAACGGGCCGAGCCGCCGGACCTGCAGAATACTGATCTCCAGGAAATATCTTATGTCCCAATTTCACCTTTTTCCCGATCAGGTTCATGTTAACTCCGTCAGGATTAATATCGATCAAATTTCCGGCAATCCAGGGTCCCTCTTCCAGCTCAACCAGAACGACGGTGTATGGGACTTCGCATTCTCGCCCTTGGGGTGCGACAAAGGTCTGCGTAAATGTTCTAATCTCCCCCTTCCCGCTCAATTGAATGATTTCGAGATCAGCGCTCCCACATTCCTGGCATGTCATCTTGGGAGGACACGTATATTTAGAACACTCATTACACCGCAGTCCAAGCAACCTGTCTTTCGTAAGGGCATCGCTGTATTTCTTAAAATCGAGTTTGTATTCCATAGAATGATCTCCTTCAGTCAATCTTGAGGATAAGGTTGATGATCGTCCCGTCCCCGCCGAGTGTATCCACAAGACCAACCTTCGCCCCTTCCAGCTGCCTTTGCTGATCCCTCAATTCTCCTCTAAGTTGGTGGGTAATTTCACAGGCCTGCGAGGCCCCTGTAGCGCCAATCGGATGCCCCTTGGATTTCAGGCCTCCGGAGATATTAATAGGAATTTTTCCCCCGATCTTGGTCTCACCTTTTTCCCAGAGCTCTCCGCCCTTTCCGAATTCCGCGAAGCCTAGGCTTTCCGCCGCAATGATACTGGCAATGCTGAAACAGTCGTGGAGCTCACAAACATCAACGTCCTCCGGACCGAGTCCGGCCATATCATATGCCTGCTTTACAGCTATCTCTCTGGCTCGCAATCTAGGCAGATACTTGTACTGAGAACTGATCTTTCCCGAGGAAGACTGTCCCACCCCGACAACGTAGACCGGTTTGGGAACGTGTTTCTTTGCCACATCCTCTGAAGCAAGAACCAGTGCAGCGGCCCCGTCGGAGAAGGGACAGCAATCCAGCAATTGCAGTGGCGAGGTCACCATGAAGCCTTTCAGCACCTGTTCTACAGTGATATCCTTTTTAAACTGCGCATGGGGATTGTTCTTGCCATAATAATGAGACTGGACGGATACCAGAGCCATTTGTTCTTTGAGTTTCTTTAACGACACGTTGTATCTGTCCGAGTACAGGTGGGCCAGCATACCGAAGACGCCGGGGAATGTGAAACCAGCGGGATATTCATAACGACTGTCCCCGAACATAGCGAATGTCCTGGTTGCCAGCGCTGTTCCCATCGCTGTCGCCTTTTCTGTTCCGCCCACGAGCACGATGTCGTAGAAGCCTGATGCAACCCACATGAAGGCATCCCTGATTGCCATTGTCGCCGAAGCGCATGCGCCTTCAAACCTGCTTGCCGGAATGTGAAAGCATCCAATATCATCCGCCAGGTATGATTGCACCATGCCCTGCCCCTCGGAGAAATCACCGAGGACATTGCCGCAGAAGATCGCCTGTATATCCCTGGACTTCAGGTTTGATTCGGCGATGGCATCCATCGAGGCTTCTGCCAGCATCTCAACTTCCGATTTCGGTGAATTAAACATAAACTTTGTATGGCCGGTACCAAGCACCGCAACGCGTCGCATTTCTACCTCCATAATTGGAATTCGTTAAGAGTGTTGGATGTTGCCGCATTCATAGGCGACGGTAATTTACTTAGCCGCCCTCTATAATCGCATTGCAGTCACCCTCTGCCTCCTTGACTTATACCGAGCATTCATGATTCTTGCTTATTTCGGCATCTTCTTCCTTCGACCGATCCTCCTTGTCAGCTTTAGGGAATATCTCCGTACTCAAATTCGCCGCCGTCGATGACTGTCTCCCCGGTCTTAGTATTTCTCGTCCTCCAGACAGCCTTCCCCTCCTCCGTCTTCCAGATGAGGGTTTCAATCTGATCGCCGGGATAGAGGGGTCGTGTAAAACGGCAATTTAATCGCCTGACCATTTCCGGCACTCCCGGAACTAGGTTAGCCATGAGGGCACGGCAGGCATAACCGAGCGTGCACAGGCCGTGCATGATGGGCTTTTCGAAGCCCGCTTTTCTGGCAAACTCCGGATCGACATGAAGCGCAAAGACATCGCCGGAAAGGCGGTAAAGTAGAGGCTGATCAGGAGAAGGCAGGGCTTCCACAAGCATATCAGCATTTCTGTCCGGAATCGATGCTGTCCGCAAGGGGGCGTCCTCGCCGCCAAAGCCTCCGTCGAGACGGCTGAAGATATTGAAAATTGCGGTGAAGAGCTTCTCCCCGTTGGAATGATAGGTGTTGCTTTCACCGATAATGATGGCGCCCTTTTCCTTTTTGTCATAAAAGCGGGTGATCCTGCCCTCGGTGGTCAGGGTCCCCGATATGGGGATGGGGCGGTGGAATATCAGTTCCTGTCCACCATGAAGGACACCGGACAGGTTCACGTTTGCCAGGTGAGAGGCCTCGAAAAAAAATTGCACAATCGATGCAATCGAAAAGGTGGGGATCACTTTCAGGTCTTTTTCATAGACGTAGTTGAGCTCGTCAAACCCCGATCCAATGCCAAGGGCATAAATTATAACGTCCCGCCAAGTATAGGTCCTGGTTATCGGTCCTATCTTCTTGCCGATTGCATCCAGATTCAAAGCCATCTTATCCATCCTCCTTCGCCGCTGAAAAATCGAACAGTACTGAGACGCACCCCCCTCCCGGATCGATAGAAGCCGTCACTCACGGTTATTGCTGATCACTGGATGGTTTTTCTCCGGCATTTACGTATCCGGATTTCTTGCTCGCCTTAATATTTTTGTAATCCTCGAAGGCGAGATAGATCATCAACGAGTCGACGACGACCGCGCCGACCCTGCTTGCCCCCTCCGTGTAAATGAGCGTAGTTGCAATATCCGTAACGCCGATGACGGCGCAAACAATATCGCCCCATGGCTTCCTTTTGTATATGCCGATAATCGCCGCCAAATAGATACAGAACATGACAAGCGGGCCGGGATTAAAGGAAGTTATGAGCGATTCGATCTGGCCGAAGAACCGTAGCCCCAGGAGCAGGAGCATAGCTATAGCTGTCGGGCCAAACTTCTTCTTCACCTATTCGTTCCTGTTCTGACATGCATAGTGTGCTGGCTCGGCGAGTGCAGTTCTCTAACGCGCTTCAGACCAATCTATATTGCCTGCACCTCGTAGCCCATGTCTTCCACGGCGCAGGTGAGAACATCCTGGCACAGATTGGGATTGTCATGCTGTATTTTGACTATCTTATTCCGAAGGTCGATGTCAATGGCTTTGACTCCAGCCATAGATTTCAATTTCTTCTCAATCGCACTCGCACAGGATTTACACTCCATATTCTTGACTTTAAATTTGACCTCTTCCATGATCGGCTTCCTCCAATGAAAAGACTCCTGATAATAAGAAGTACTTTTGTTTTAATACTTCTAAATAGTAATCCCGGGGTGGCATCGATGAAGATGCAACACCCTAGGATCAACAAGGCCTAACTGCACCTATTCCAGGATCTCAGTAAATGCCCGTGATAAGATAAAGAGCGATAACCACAAAGACCATGGACGTCTTGATTAAGGTGATCGCCCCGATATCCACATAGGACTGCCTGTGTGTCAATCCACAGACCGCCAGCAGTGTAATGACAGCGCCGTTATGGGGCAAACTGTCCATCCCGCCCGAGGCCATCGAGGCAACACGGTGGAGTATTTCCGGTGATAGTCCTATAGAGTTGGCCCAGGCGAGCCAGTCTTTGGCCATGAGGGAGAGTGCAATCGCCATGCCCCCGGATGCCGAACCTGTGATCCCGGCAAGTGTTGTTACACCGATTGCTTCCGATACAAGCGGTGTTCCACCTATGTGTATGCCCATCACGCCACTGGCTATCGTTTTGAAGCCGGGCAGTGCGGCGATAACATTGCCGTAGCCGACTTCCGAGGCCGTATTCATGATAGCTAAAAGTGATCCGATTGCGCCGACATTGATAGCTTTCTGCAGGCCGTCTTTCTTAGGCAAGTTCTTATATCCCAGAGCCACTGCCAGGATGATACCGCCCGTAACGGCAATAATCAACGCCCAGATTCCGACAACATTTTTTACGGCAGGGGTAAACAAGGGAAGCTTCATGCCGGTGAATTGCTCGAGCACACCTGGATCCCATGTGACCACACGTGACATAACGTAGTTCAGAATGAGAACAAACACCAACGGCAACACAGCTACATACCATTTGGGCAATGTTCTCTCATCAGCACTGGCGATTGGTTCATTCAAAGTATGATCGCCGTAACCTTCTCCTTTTTCAGCCGCCTTTCTTCTTCGCCATTCGAGGTAAAGCATACCGCAGATAAAAATCAGTGTGCCGCCTACCAAGCCGGCAATGGGTGCGGCGAAGGTCGTCGTTCCATAAAAGGTCGTAGGAATAATGTTCTGGATCTGTGGTGTTCCTGGAAACGCGTCCATGGTAAACGTAAAAAAGCCGAGAGTACATGCGCCGGGCAACAATCTTTTGGGAATATTCGCTTCCTTAAAAACTGATGCCGCAAGGCCATAGACGGCGAAAATAACTATAAAGACATTTACGCCGCCATACGTTAAAATGGCGCCCGTTAAGACTACGGACAATATGGCGTGTCTCGGACCTAATTTGGTAATGATGGCATGAGCTATCCCTTTGGCCAGCAGAGTATCCTCCATTACCTTTCCAAAAACCGCTCCGAGCATAAACACAGGGAAAAAAGATTTTATGAAACCCACAGCCTTGCCCATAAAGAGCTCCGTGTACGAGGGCATGATCGGCAACCCCTGTAAGACTGCGGCCATGAGAGCAAATACAGGCGCAAAAAAGATCACGGAAAATCCACGATACGCCATGAACATCAGCAGAAACAAGCTTATAACGATACCCAATACTTGCATAGCTTCCATAACTTCCTCCTCCTTTTAGAATACTCCTTTTTCTTTCAAAGCCTGAATTTCCTTATCGCCGTAACCTATCATGTTTAGAATCTCCTTCTGATGTTCCCCCACCTGGGGAGGACTTCCGAGAACTCCCGGATTTTCAGCAAACTTGATCTGGATTCCTTTTGTTTTCATTTTGCCTGATGAGAGATAGGGCACATCCATGTCCGTAACCATTTCGCGGCTGAGAATATGAGGATCGGTCAGGAGATCCGGGAGGGTGTAAACCTTGGTGCAGGGGATGCCTTTTTCTTTCAGAATCCTGAACGGCTCATCGATATCGGGGAAACTCTTCAGCCAGGGTTCTATCGCCCCGATAATTTCCGGGAGGACCTGCCTACGCTTGCCCGGATCATCGTACTTCGGATTGTCCATCATCTCCGGATGGTTCATGATGACACACAAGGTATTCCAGAGTTTCTGATTCAATATCCCTATGATGATATTTCCGCCGTTTCCATTGTACACGCCGTAGGGAGCGAAGAGGCCGTGGTGATTTCCGGTGCGCTTTACCTCGAACCCATTGAATGCGTAATCAGCGTAATCATTGGCAGCGATCAGACAATCCACAAGGCAGGTGTCTATGTACTGGCCTTTGCCTGATTTGGCGCGATAATACAGAGCCGCCGCAATTGCCCCGAAGGCATTGAAACCCGTAACGTAGTCGCCGATGGAAGGGCCCACCTTCGTGGGAGGCCCGTCTCCAGCACCTGTCACAGACATGATCCCGCTGACCCCCTGTGCTATGATGTCGTAGCCGGGCCACTGGCTGTATGGACCTGTCTGCCCGAATGCTGAAACAGAGCACATGATAATGCTCGGATTAATTTTCTTCAGCTCCTCGTACCCAAAGCCCATTTTATCGATTACTCCGGGTCGGAAGCTCTCCACGACGACATCTACCTTGGATACAAGTTTGCGGAGGATGGCTACCGCCTCGGGTTTCTTCGTATCTAAGGCGAGCGATTTTTTGCCCCGGTTGTGAGCCATATAAAAGACGCTTACCCCGTCGATTCTCAAGCCGAAGCCGCGGCTATCATCACCCTTTCCGGGCCGTTCGATCTTGATGACCTCTGCCCCGAAAGTGGCCAGCATCAGTGTTGCAACCGGTCCCGCCAGATTATTGGTAAAATCCAAGACCTTAACATCTCCAAAAATTACGCCCATCCTATAACCCCCCTCTAAATGATAAATAAAAAAAGAGTTGCATGGTGCAAATTTTGCACATTTACTGTTTCTTATTGCTCCTTCGCCAGAGCCCCATTTTCTCGGCTTCCTTTATAAGATCATCGCGGAAATCCGGATGTGCTATGGAAATGATGGCCTCGGCGCGCTGCCAGGTTGATTTCCCCTTCATATGGATGACGCCATATTCAGTGACAAGATAGGATACAATGGTACGCGGTGTAGTAACGATCGTACCGGGTTTAAGCATCGGAACGACGCGCGATGCAGGCGCACCCTTCTTGTTATATGTCGAACCAAAGCAGATAAAGGACTTCCCTCCTTTTGAGTGGTAAGCGCCGAGGGCGAAATCGACCTGGCCACCCGTTCCGGCTATCTGTTTCGGCCCGGATGATTCTGAACTCACCTGGCCGAAGAGATCCACCTCTATGCAATTATTAATGGAGACGACCCTGTCATTCTGCCGAACGATACAGGGATCATTTGTGTAACTTACCGGGTAAATGGCGCACATCGGATTGTTGTGGAGAAAATCATAAGTCCTTTTTACACCGAGGGAAAATGTGTATACGATCTTATGCTGATCTATGCTTTTCTTGGCATTCGTCACTTTGCCTGATTCAATCATTCCCAGCATGCAATCGCAGAACATTTCGCTGTGAATGCCGAGGTCCTGCAGGCCGGATTCGGCAAGCATCCATCCCACGGCTATAGGCATACCACCCTGTCCTATCTGAAGGCAGGCACCGTCCTCCATTTCGTTGACGATCAATGCTGCAATCTTTTTGTCCAGCTCGGTGGGATCGGGAAATGGGAACTCTGGGAACGGCCAGTCGGCTTCGACGATATGGTCGACCTCGGAGATATGAACGGACTCCTCGCGCCCGCCGAGACAGCGCGGGATATTCGGGTTCACTTCGAGAACGATCTTCTTCGCCTTATCGCAAATCGCCCTGGAAAAAGAGCAGGAAGGACCGAAATTGAAATAGCCGTGCTCATCCATTGTGGTTGTCGCGATCATGGCGACATCCAGATCCATGTAATTTCGATACCAACTCGGTACCTCGTGATAAAGAATCGGGATATACCAGCAATTGCCGAGTTCCTGGGAACGGCGGTCGACTCCCATGTAATGCATGCTGTTGTATCTGAAGTGCTCCGCTGTCGGATCTACCCTGACGACTTCCGGCATGGCCCCAACGCGCGTGGTCGAACGAACTTTGACATCCTTGAGTTCGTCTTTACGAGCAGCCAAGGCCTTGTCGAGGAGCACGTTCTGCGTTGCAAACTGACCGTATTCCACCCAGTCACCCGACTTCACAACCCTGACGGCTTGTTCAGGGGTAGCCAATCTTTTTTTGTATTCTTCTGCAAGACCCATAAAATAACCTCCTGTGATTTTTCGGCTGATCCTGATTATGGTTCTTCTTTCCAGATAAGCGCATCCTGCTTTCGCGAAACAGCGCCTCCCATGAAATTTCTCACACCGTTCTGCCCCGGTTGTCGGCAATTAGCGTGCCAGAAAAAGTTACGTGTCGTTTCGTTTGAGAAAGAGGTGGTCTGAGAAAAGAGGCGCTTTAAGAACACGATGTTGCAGGGTTTATCAGGGTGGACGTTTGGGCGGGCACTCTCCGTTCAGTATTCCTGAATAAGCGGATATTCAAGCTATCGGATGGAAGAAATCGCTCAGAAAGGGGTCTTAGGGGCGGTCTATGTCTTCTTTTGTAGACACTTTGACTGCGCGGCGTTCACACAGGTACGCATGCCATCTCCGCAAGCATAATATGCATGGGCATCACAAAGTGGGAAAGTGGAAGACTGTTCTATGTGATATGACAGGTAAAAAATATCCTATGTGCGAGGTTGGACATTTGAAGAAAAAGAGGCGGGTATTTTCGATGCATGCAATTTATGTCTCAATTTTAAGACATGTCTTAATTTCAAGACACAGAAGTTTGATTCCTCGCCTTTCTAAATGTTGATGGCAGGACTGAAATTTCTCTTGATGTTCAGCTTGTCTATCTTCTTATAAAAAGTACTCCGGTGAATGCCAAGCTCTTTGGCCGTTACTTTATAGTTATGATTGGTCTTAGCGAGCGCATTGATGATGATTTCCCGCTCAATCTCTGCAAGGATTTTGTCGAGCGTTTTCTTTCTTGCGGCAGCTGCAGGAATCTTTGTGTTAGTCACAATATGAACGGGCAGATGAGACGGGAGTATGATGTTGCCTTCCACAAGGCAATAGGCCCTTTCGATTACATTCCGCAATTCCCGCACATTCCCCGGCCACGAATAGCGTACGAGGGCCGCATAAACTTCCGGTGAGATGATAATGCTGTTTCCCTTCTCACCATTGAGCCTGTCAAGAAAACTGTCAGCAATCAGGCGGACGTCGTCGGTCCTCTCTTTCAGCGTAGGTATCTTCAATTGTATGACATTCAGACGATAATACAGGTCGTCCCGCAGTTTCTTTCTGCCAAAGCTTTCCAGGTCCTGATTGGTTGCCGCAATCACGCGAACGTCGGCGGAGATAGCCTTATTCCCCCCTACCTTCTCGAATTCCTTCTCCTGCAAAACGCGCAGCAGCTTGGCCTGCATATTAAGGGGCATATCTCCGATCTCATCTAGAAAGATCGTGCCTCTGTGCGCCAATTCGAATTTTCCTTTTTTACCGCCCTTCTTCGCTCCGGTAAAAGCCCCCTCCTCGTAACCGAAAAGCTCCGACTCGAGCAGTTCGGAAGGGATGGCGCCGCAATTGACGCGGATTAAAGGCCTGTTCCTCCTTGCACTCGCATAATGGATGGCATTGGCAAATACCTCTTCTCCGGTGCCCGTGTCGCCGAAAATGAGAACCGCAAAATCATTCTTCGCCGCTTTTTCGGCAACCTTCTTGACTTCGAGGAATTGCTTGTTCTGGCCGATGACATTCTCGAAACTGTATCTGTCTCCCGCTACCTTTTCGAGTTCGCTCTTATAGTAATTGAGTTCCGAGTCCATATTCCGGAGTTTCCCGGCAAGCTCCATGGTCTCTTTACGAAAATATATCTGCCCCACGGCTCCGATAACCTCGTCCCCGTCCTTCACCGCCGCTCTCGAGACGGCAACGTATTTCTCATTGCCCGGTGTCTGGCCCTCGGCAAGACGGTGAAGCACATTCACCTCTTGCTCTCCCGTGATCATTATTTCCGGCAATTTCGAATTCTTGATCACATCCATGACATACTTTCCCACGATATCTTTCTTCCTGCGGCCGAGGAAGGCGCAGTACGCCTTGTTGATATCGACAATATGTCCTTTGGAGTCGACAATGAGAAAACCGTCCGCAGAGATTTCCAGGATCTTCTCATAGAGCAGGGTCTTTCTTCTTGATTCCTTGAGCAGCGATTTCATCCGATCATCTTTACTTCTTTCTTCCATATCAGACCTCAATTACCATCCCAATGCGCTCTTCCTCGCGGGCGGCCGTTTTGCATGCTGCCTTTTCGAAAGGAAACCGGAACGCCACTCTAGTTACTCTTGATATTAATAAGGCTCCCGCTGCTGGCCAGGCCCCTTCATTGTATTGATATTGATAAGGCATTGCTTTTTCGCGGTGGAAGTATATGAAGAATGATCTTGCGCGTCAATGGAATTTTGACCATGAAATATGGAGTGTGGTGTCGGTTATGACGGAAGACTTGTATCGGGTTGGCCGATCTTTCCGCTGATCAATCACAATTCCCGATGTCTTATCTGCTACGAAGGGCTTTTTCGGCAAATTTCAGACAGACCTCTCCTCCACGTTCATTGTCCATGAATTATTATAACTGAAGACGCATCCCCGGAATATTCATGGTCCCGATAGAGATGATCATTATCCATTGAAATCATGTATCCATGCAATAAAGGCAGGTCTATTGACTACAGCTTGCTATATTGTAGTTCATGATTGAAGCAGTTTAAAGATATATTCTCCTGATGCAAGGTTGATTATTCCGTTAAGACAATAAGGGGGAATATATTCATGAAGAAAGCATGCACAGGGAAAATAGGAAGGATAAAGGAAGATACGCTGATCGTGACAATAGATATCGGTTTGGAGATGAACAGAGGGTACTGTACCACCACAGACGGAAGGGATATAAAGCCTTTCAGATTTGACAATACGAGGGCGGGGCTTGACAGGCTCTGGAGCATGATTGTTGTGAATAAGAACAGGTTCAGATGCAATGAGGTGATCGTAGGATACGAATCAACAGGTCCCTATGGTGAACCCATCGGCCATTACCTGTCAAAGAAGCCCGTGACGGTAGTCCAGGTTAATCCCATGCACACAAAGAGGGTAAAAGAGATAAACGACAACTCTCCGCTGAAGACAGATGACAAGGATCCCCGGGTACTGGCGGATATTATACTATTAGGGCACTCGCTGAGCGTTGTGATCCCGGAAGGTGATGCGGCCTACCTGAGGAGGTTGAACAACTCGAGGGAGAGGCATGTCGGGGAACGTACGGCCCTTTTCAACCAGTTGCAGCAACTGGTCTTTCTCTTGTTTCCCGAATTCAGAACGGTGATAAAGGATATACAGGTCAAGACAGCTCTCTATATACTCAATAAATATCTCACACCTGAAATCATAGGCGGTTTAAAAAAGGAAGCTCTCGGCGAAGAGATGAGGAAGAGGAGCAGGGGTAAATTTAGGGAGAGCCATGCGGAGATGCTGATCAATCTTGCAAAGGATACCATTGGTATCAGAGAGGGTGCAGCAGGTTTGTCCATGGATATAAGGCATATCCTCATTCAATTGGAGCTGGTAAATAGACTCATTGCGGAAATAGAGGGAGAGATGGAGATAACCCTTGGGAGGATACCCTATAGTTCAAAGTTGCTTTCCATAAAAGGGTTGGGAATAGTGACAGTGGCAGGTCTCATAGGAGAGGTTGGCGATTTTAAGAAGTTCAGGACACAGCCAGAGATCATGAAGCTTGCCGGCCTTGACCTGTACGAGGTAAGTTCGGGAAAATGGAAAGGGCGAAGGAGGATATCTAAAAGGGGAAGATACTCTACTATGCGGCAATGCAGGCAATAAGAAAGAATGGCATCCTGCATGAGTATTATACAAGACTCACCGGCAGGGGTATGAAAAGCATGATGGCCCTCGTTGCAGTTTCCAGGAAGCTCCTGAGGATAATACATGCGATTCTAGGGGATGAAGGGGAATACCTTGTCGATTACGAATCTGTGAAAGGGCAGGTGATAAAAAAGGCTGCATAAGGTATAGTTACATAGGCGGGGAGATTATCGTGTTCTTCCATTGAGGCGCTATGCGACCTCCTACTTCAGAATACATAACTCCCCGTCTACATCCTAACCTCAATTAAGCAAGGTAAAAGCGTTTCACACGACTTTCTAATCACAAGGGTTGGGCAGGATGTTGTACAACTGATGGGGATAACCGCCTATGAAGATACCTTCAAATCAAGAAACAAATATATAAAAATATCTTTACTGGAATAACAAGGAAGTTCTACTCACCCACCCCTATCTATCGTAACGGACATTGTTCATATAAGGATTACAACCAGTTATCAATATCCATCCGGCATCATTGGTATCACCAAGAAACGGCAAAATCAGTCACAATACCAGAATGATCTGTAAGGGTTAAAAGCCTAAATTTGATGTTTTGGGAATCTCTTCGATAGGAATTCTGATCGCCTCAGAAACAACCCCCCCCAGGTTGGATCTCCGTGGATGGTGAGGAAGTTCGTTGCGGTATCGGATATCCAGATGTGTTATCGGTCAAAATCCCAAGATTTTATGTTTCCAGAAATGTAATGGCGAAAATCAAAAATCTCCTGGCCCCCTTTTCTCTTTTGGCAGTTTTGAAATTTACAAATCAAAAGAGGGTTACCTTCGTGATGAATGACAACCCTCTTTATCTTTGACCGATTTTCTCAGCACCGCCTCAGAATAGTTTTGGCAAGGCGAGAAGACAGATACTCACCACAATTGCATAATAGGTCGCTATGATCAAACAGAACGGTGCGATATCCTGAAACTTCAGTTTAAACGCCCCAAGAATGGGAAGCGCCCAGAAGGGCTGGACCATGTTGACCCAGAGGCTGCCGGCTGTGTAAGCATTGATGGTATCACCGGCACTGACACCGAGGGCCTTTGCCGCGGGCAAGATGTACGGGGCTTCAACAACGAACTTAGACCCTCCCGAGGGAACAAAGAAATCCACAATACCCGTGTAGATGAAAATGACCCAGGCGTAAGTTCCATGTGTTGAGATCGAGATGAAGAAATTGGCGATGATTTGAGCGAGTCCCGAAAAACTGATCATCCCAAAGATTCCGGCATAGAGCGGGAACTGAATGATGACACCATAGACGGTCATGGTACCCCGCTGAACGGATTCAATATAACTCTTCGTCGAACCATGCAGCAAGAGACCCAGAATCAGAAAAGTAAAGTTCAGGGTGTTCAGGTCAAGTGCGGCGGCGCCTTTGGCATAAAAAGTCTTACCAATCCAGAACAGGCCGGCCAATGCAATCAAAAGCGGCAGGACCCAGGAACGATCCCAGCGCTCCGCAGGCGTGAGCTTTTTCTTGTCAGCCGGTTTCTCAGGTGGGGCAATAAAAGCGGCGGCGGTAGCGTCATCGATTTCCACGGCATGTTCTTTTCTCGGTGCTATGGCCACGAGAACAAAGGGTGTTAACAAATACAATAACCCGTTAGTGATTAAAAGTTTGATATCAAAGGTGGATTGACTCAGCGGAATAATGCCGGCGACCTTTTCCATGAAATGCCCCGGTGTGGCCATAAGAAGCTGAGCAGCCATGGAAGGACCATTGGCCACCACAAGACCGGAGCATAATGCCAGTGCAGCGATGAAAGGATAGTGGAGTCCCAAACCGCGTTTTCGTACAGCGAACTCCCGTCCCATGATAATGGCTGCCATCATACCGACACCCCAGTGGAGGTAATAAAGAATACCGATGAACAAAGAGAAAAACACAATGACCTGAGTTTTTGTTTTGGGGAGATCTACCAGTTTAATCAATCCTCGCTTTACAGATTTGGAATCGGCTACGGTAAAGCCGGTGATCATTAAAAGACTCATCTGCATGGCAAATGTCAGCAAAACCCAGAAGCCCTTCACCCAGTCGTCGACCAACTGGACGGGACCATGACTGGTTAGCCCCCATGCGGCGAAGAATACTATTACCGTTAAGGCCAGCGCAAAGATCATGGCGTCGGGAATCCAACGCAAGGCCCACTTGGCCAGGCCTCCTGTCAACCGGGATAACATCGTCTCCTTTTCTTTGAGAGCATTCGATTCATTCACGTCTACTGATCTCCTTTCATGATTATTTTACTCGCACTTCAGAACCGTCTGCGGTGCAAGTTCATCGACTGCCCGCCTGATCCAGATCCAAGCATAGAATGCCGTGTTACTTACCACATTTCATGTTGGAATTCTTGTTTTTTAGCCATGCCAGGGGATGTCTCCCCGAGAAAGTGGACGTACAATGAAGCCTTATCCGGCATTCTTAAAATTAATCTGCTCCAGAACATGTGCCACATTCAGAGTTAGAATTCTGTCATTTGGGTTCCTATTGTTTATGAGAGCCGTTTCTATTTATTTCCAATTGAAGTCTTGTATTACCACGACAAGAGCAGATTCAACGCTTACAGGAAGGTAACGGTAGGCTGCATCCTAGGGGAATAAACTGTCAAAACTTTGCACCCTTCAACCCGCACTGCGCAAGATCGAGAAATGAAAAAATGAAATGAGCCGGTAACTGTCTCCACCTACTGTTCAGTCGTGGACATGTGGTACATGTTCCGAGGGCAGGTCACATGAAACATAGCGTTCCATAGCTTTAGCGGATACATCATTGCAAATGGCCATCAATTAAATCTATTTCTTGACTCTTCGTTACATAGAGAAAAAATTAAAATAATATTTATTTGCCACAGTAATAACATGCATCAGTAAGGCAAGCTTTGGTAAGGGCTCACGCTTCACGTCGACCCTTAATACTTTATGCCAATAACTTCTCTTTAGCTCCGTTGATACCGACGGTCCTGCCGAAGACAATACACTCCGTCGTGGCATTGCCACCCAGCCGGTTCGTGCCGTGGACGCTGCCCATCACTTCTCCGGCAGCATACAGGCGCGGTATGATCTTTCCATAGCGGTCGAGGACCTGTCCCGTAGTTTCCTCCGTCCTGAGACCACCCATGGTGTGGTGGACACCCACCTGTGTGGGACTTGCCCAGAAAGGCGGTTTTTCGATTGTCTTCAAATTTGCCGTCTCTTTGCCAAACGTTTCGTCCTTCCCCTTCATCACCATTTCGTTATATTTCGACACCGTCTCTAGGAAAGTCTTCTCCGGGGTGTCGAACTTCTCTTTCAGGATTTTCGCGATCCCTTCCAGAGTATCGGCACGGAAGGAGAGACCGTCCTTGATGATCTGTTCCGTCACCTGCTGATTGAAGCGCTTTGTGCAGCGGTCATCGGCAACCCAGAGGAGTACCTTCTTCGGCTGCTTGAGGACCGCCTCGGCCATGACGTCGCGGCGCGCGTTCTCCGCAACAAAGCGTTCGCCTTTGATATTCACGAAGACGCAAGAATCAACCCCCAAGTTCACCACCGAGCCATACTGCTTCGTGTAATAGTTGCAGGCGACCAATAGCTGGATATAGTCCATGCCGACCACATCGGCCCCCGTGTCCTCAGAGTAAGTGATGGCCTCTCCCGTAGCGGTGGGAACGTTTGTCGTAGGGACGTCGGCGGTTAACCGGGGATCGTATTTGGAGCGCATGGCCACATCTGCTCCGAATCCACCCGTTGCGAGGATGACCGCCTTTGTAGCCTTGATATACATTTTCTTCTTCCGGTATTCAGTTTCAATGCCCAAGACGTCACCCTGCAGGGGTTTCTCCCGTACAATGCCCGAAAGTTGGCATTCCATAATGATCGGTATGTTACGCTTGTCCACCTGCGCCTTCAGGACTTTGACGATGGCGGCGCCGCGGCCTTTCTTCACGGGGTCGTGGCTGCGAGGCCAGAGTGCGCCGATGTTGGTATAGACAGTGGGCGAGAATTCTACACCCAACTTCTCGAGCCACTGCAGGCCTTCCAGCGCATGTTCCACCATGTAGCGTACCTTCTTCGGGTCTGCCCTGAAATCTCCCCCCTCCAAGGTCTGTTTGTAGTGGAGGTCGATGGAGTCCTCAATGTTCTGTTTCTTCTGACGCTCGGGGTCAACCGCATTATAGGCGCCGCTTGCGATGACCGAGTTGCCGCCGATGACCTTGCTCTTTTCGATAACGATCACCTTTGCACCGGCGTCATGGGCCTCTATTGCAGCGGCCAGTCCCGAGTATCCGGTGCCGACGATTACCACATCAGCTTTTCGATCCCACTTCTTGGGCACCTCAACCGCCCTCAGCGGACGTGGAAAGAAGAGACCGCTTCCCAGAGTTCCGGCGGCGGCAGTGACACCGGCACCCGCGATGAATGTCCTTCGCGATATCTTCGCATGCTTCAATTTTCTTCCCGCTTCTTCGAGGCGATTTTTTTCATTATCATTGTTGCTCATGATGGTCTCCTTCCTTGCTGCATACATGTGTGTTGAGAAAGTTTAGTCCAATAGAAAAATATAGGCTCGTTAAAGTATTCTGTCAATGATTTTAGTATATCTTCTTTCCGCCCTGCCTTTTTCATCCAAAGCAAAGATAGGCATATCGTGCGTTCCGTGGCAGTCGATGCTCGATGCGGCGTTCTCATTACGTCAAGAACTCCGTCAGACCCTGTCGCCCGTGCCGCTCCACCCACACAGACGAAAATGATGCACATAATAAGCGTAAATAAGAAATGCCCAAAATGTCCTGATCGAGTATTACCAATCAGAACGATTGCATTGTTCCTTGATTCATCTCTGCCGAATTATTTGAGCTCTCGCCTCCCGGGATCTTCATCTTGAAATTCGGGTGACAGTCGAGACAGTAGACTCTTGAAGCTGAATGTTCATGATGACAGACCGAGCACGCGATATCGCCAAGATGGGACTTGTGAGGATTGCGGTCAGGGAAATCCTTGGGTTCCGATTTCTTAGCAAGCTTTTCCATGGGCCCATGGCATATAAGGCACTGTTGGTTTTCGACTGTACTTTCGCTGTCGAGTGTGGGTATGGCTTTACCATGGCAATCGGCGCATTTAATGCCTTTCTCGGAATGTCGACCTGCATACTGTGATAAATTAACCAAGGACGTCTTTTTAGACGACTTTTCCGCTTCAACTTGCGATTTGTCTAAAATGGTGCATCCCAAGGCAAACACCAGTATAGCTATTATGAGTAATAGAGTTTTTTTATGCTCCATTTTTCTTCTCGCATAGAACAGGCGACCGATGACAAGTACCGGTCGCCGTACCGACAAAAGGCAATTTGCCCATGAGATATCTTGCGATGCACGCTTAAGCAACAGGCGTATGCACTAAGTATTGCGACTTGAAATCAGGTATATTCAGCCAGAAATAGATTTTCAACATTTCAGGAAGAACACGAGCGATCTCGCTGCCACCTCCAAATCGCCATCATGCATGGCGAAAATAGATTGGCGATTACCATTCATATTGTCGAGGCTGGTATATTGCCCCTCGATTCTCACACGTCGGACCAAAATGCTCTCAGATCATCTCCAAGGCCGTTGCCATGGACACACCGCCACCGCCGCAGATGGCTGCGAGACCCAGCTTATTGCCACGCTTCTTCATGGCATGGATCAGTGTCACCATAATACGACAGCCAGTCGCTCCCACAGGATGTCCCAGGCCACAGCCGGAGCCGTTCACGTTCGTAATCTTACGATTCAGACCCAGTTCCTTCTCGCAGGCCGCATACTGGGCGGCAAAGGCTTCATTGAGTTCGATGAGCTCGAAATCGGCAAGTTTGAGCCCGGATCGGCTTATCAGGCTGCGGACGGCCGGAGCGGGACTCATTCCCATAATTGAAGGGTGGCATCCGCCATAACCCGCATTCTTGAATCTCGCGATTGGTTTACGTCCCAGTTCTTTGGCCTTATCAGCCGACATGATGACCATGGCGGCAGCCCCGTCGTTGAGTCCCGAAGAGTTCCCTGCCGTGACCTTTCCCCCTTTAGGTATGAAGGCCGGCGGCAGTGCAGCGAGCCTGTCCATCGTGAGCCCGGGCATGAAGTGCTCATCCTTGTCGAAGATGACGGCAGGCTTTCCCTTCTTCTGGGGAATCTCGATTGGGACGATCTCTTCCTTGAAGTCACCTTCCTTCGTTGCCCGTTCAGCGTTGTTGTGGCTCCGCAGGGCCACAGCATCCATCTCTTCGCGGGAGATGTTGTACTTCTGAGCAACAAGTTCCGCTGTATGGCCCATTATATAAGGCTTGCCCTTCATTGCTTCGATCACGGGACCTTCCTTTACCGGGCCCTGCTCCAGACCAGGCTGGAGGCGTGATCCGCAGTAAAGGCCCTCTATCATCATGTCATCGAAGCTTTGGTTCTGCAATCGGCAGCCCCAGCGTGCTCCCTGTACCCCGTAAGCAACACCCGACATGTGCTCCACACCACCTGCCAACACTACATCAACCAAACCCGCTTGGATCATGGCCATGCCAGAGATGACGGCCTCCATGCCGGAGATGCAGACGCGGTTGATGGTAACAGCTGTAGAGGTTTCTGGGATTCCCGCATCGAGTGACGCAACACGGGCGATGTTCAGTGCGTTGTAGGGCTCCATGCAGCTGCCGAAGCGAACATCGTTTATGACAGAGGGGTCAATACCCGCACGCTTGACGGCTTCTTTCATCGCGGTGCTTGCGATTTTGTAGGCGTGAACTTCCTTGAGTGAGCCGCCGAAGGACCCGATGGCAGTCCGACAGGCCGATACAATAACAACGTCTTTCATGAATTCCTCCTGAAATAAGATTTTTTGGTTCTATAGCATCGGCTAAGGAAAGATGCAACCCCGCCCGATATGACAAGCGTTCTAACTGTTATCGAGCGATAATTACTGGTTGAAAATCTACAAAAAAGTGAGAAATGGAGAGTTAACACTTAC
>CAVSPA010000007.1:0-505050 GCA_963729715.1 uncultured delta proteobacterium | reverse complement strand
TATGGTATTTCGATCGCTCTATCCTGAGGGGAAAAATTATGTGCTGAGTCCCAATATTAAATCCCCTTATCAGCGTCGTTATGAAAAAACCCTGATTCACTTCATATCGGTGGATCAGCTCTTTAAGATAAAAAAGAAGGGTTGGAGATAGGATCAAGAAAGATCACGGAAAGATGATACTCCGACTCACACAAAGACTCTCAAAGAAACTCAGAATCACGCAACTGCACATCATTTCGCAGGAAGGGAATCCATATGCAGACTGGAGCGCCCATCTATTCACGGCACAACGTATTCAATATATCATCCTGACCAACACCGTGTCTTTGTATTCCATGATTATGTATGGGCGTGGCATGAGCAATGAAAAGAATTTTATTAAGGGAGTCCTGACCTACATAAAACAATTCATGGCGGCCGACGGTAATAAATCCATATTTGAAAAATACATTGAACCTCTCGCCAATGAAATATCATTCTCTAAGATAACGGATCGGAGAGTCATGGGATCAATGAATGACCTTATATTTCAGGCGAAGGTCTATCTCATCGAATGTCAACAATCGCCTTTTCATGTTTCACTTCATCTGAATGAATCACCGATGTCGTATTTGAAGTATGGTTGTCCGAAAGATGCTTTCAAGGCGTTGAGTTTTGATAGCAAAGAATAACCTTGGGTTCATTTTGGGTCGTTTTTCGTTGATGTTAGATGAATATACTGAACTTAATGAATTTATCCAACACACTCATAACTAATGAAATATAAAGCATAATTTAAGGAAACGCAGGAGACATCGACATTTGGTTTAAGTCACTTTTTTTGCGTTCAAGTCCCGGCCTCGGCACCATAATTGACATCAAGAGGTTGGCTTAGAGATAGGCCAACCTCTTTTATTTTTAACAAGTGCCCGACAGGTGTTTGCTGACAAATAATGCGAGGGCTAGAATAGCTCCGCAGGGATCGGCAACGGTTATGCTTCCCGGATCAGGTTAAACAAAAGACGGTCGACAATGTCGATAAGCCGTTTGAAATCTCCGCCGTGACTCATGGAGGATCCGAAGAGCTCCAGCCTCAGGCGGTTTATCTCGGGATCGGCGCACTCCACCGGGGAGAGAAGAGCCGTATTCATGTAAAACCGCTCCTTGATCACAAGGCGCTTCGCCTTCTCTACAAAGGGAATGAGCTGATCCCTGATGGCCAAAATTGCCTCTCTCACGGGTAACAAATCCAGCGATGCGGCATGTGCCTGCCCGCTATCAGCGCCATCGATGCGTTTCCCGATTTCTTCTATCATCACTGCCAGCGTGCCGTATTCCAGTCCCCGTACTCCCCGGCGCCACTGGAGGAGCAGGGGGTTTCGCCAATGCCAGAGGAAATTTCTTGAGCCTGTAGAGATCAGTTCTGAAACAGCCGTCTTAATCCCGTCCATGACGTCACGAAATTCCGCTGAGTCCGGAAAGGGTCGCCTTTGCGGACGCGTTTTTCCCATCGGAGATTCGGTAGACCAACCCGTTGCCAGATAGTCCCAGAGGTTTCTCAATAAAACAGCGCTGTTTCGTTCTCCCGGCGTATCAAAATGGATGAGTGACAGGAGGACTTTGCCCCGGCCAAAATGCCCTTCCAGAACGGAGGGCTGACCATGCAAACGCGCCGGATCCAGGAGAATTCCGTAACGCGCCTCCAGGGCCGGCCAACCCGTGACCCGACCGTCGGCCACAGAGATATCTGAACTGAAGGCATCCGGCAGCACTTCTTCATAGGAGGCAAGCACGCGGGCGCTCTGATCTGCGAGCCGGAACTGCGAAGGCCACCATGCAAAAAAGATGGGCGCATCAACGCCGTTCCAGATACTGTGACCGGCCAAGGAAAGTCGGACGTGACCGCTCACGCTAGGAACCCTTTCCGCCGTAGGCTTCCTCCGTATGGACATAAGACCTATACCGTCTTCCGTGGCCATGCCCGCACCCCCGCAGATTCCCAGATAGCTGCCTCCCTCCTCAACAAAACGCCTTATCTCTTTCTCTCCCCGATCTCCGAGGGCGGCCTGCTTCTGCGACGCCCAGCCACCGGGGACATACAGCATGCAGCAGCGGGAAAGCGCCCCCCCGCGGATCTCTTCTGACCGGAGGAGATGGAAAGGTAAACCGGCCTCCGTGAGAGCCTTGTGGGCCATCAGCCCCCAGGCGAACGATTCATCCCAGAGCAGGGCGCACGTCCTCTTTGAAGCACACTTTTTCCGGCGATGAGTCCCGGTCGTTCTTTCGGCCATAGGCTTTTCCTGCGGATGAATTCTCCAAGTTGTGGACTCCTGGAGATTCTTCATGTTCTATCTTACGAACAATCGCTCAAAACAAAATCGACTAAATAAAATCACGGAGTTGCAAATGAGAATCCCTAAGCGACAAGATACAATTGCGGTCAAAGAAAATCTTGACAGACGGTTTAATTCTATCTACCATAAAATCATATATCTTGTCCATCCGAACCCTTAAATAATGATTGCATGAACAACAACAAAGAAACAAGTTATCTTTGAAAGGAGGATGTCATGAGCGGCAAAGAATTCGAAAAATTGTGGAAGACAGAAGACTGGTGGTCCGTGTGGCTCGGTCTCGGCATCGTGTTCCTCGCGATTTTCACTTTCTGGGCGGGCGGATCTATCAAAGGCTGGGTCGTCGTTCCGGCCAAGCTTACCGAATTCAGCAAGGTCTGGGCGGACCTGGCGAAGAATTTAACGGGATACCTGGCAATCTTTATCCTCTTCGGATCGGTATTCAGCGTATCCATGGCCATCATGGGCCATAAAATCAAACAGTTCATACCAGGATTCATAATTCTTTTTGTCGGTTCCTGGGCCATCTTCTATCTCGCTGGCTGGAAGCTGATGGAGGATCTCAATATGGAAGCGCCGCTGCTCGCTCTGCTTGTCGGGCTCATCATCTCCAATACTGTGAAAATTCCTGCCTGGATGAAAGTCTCCCTGCGTACGGAGTATTACATCAAGACCGGTATCGTCCTTCTCGGGGCGACACTTCCCCTGACCATGATCATCACCGCCGGGCCCGTAGCCATGCTCCAGGCGACTATTGTTTCTATTGCCACCTGGCTCACGATCTACCTCGCTGCGACAAAGATTTTCAAACTTGAACCCAAGTTCGGGGCGGTGCTCGGCGCGGGCGGCGCCGTCTGCGGTGTCTCCGCTTCCATTGCGGTGGGAGGCGCCGTGAATGCAAAGAACGAGCACACATCTATCTCTATTGCCGTCGTCACGGTCTGGGCCATTGTAATGATCTTTATCCTTTCCTTCGTCATGAAGCAGATCGTTCCGGGAACAATTACCCCCGGGGTTGCCGGAGCCATCGTCGGCACGTCGGAGTTTGCCGACGCCGCCGGTTTCGCCGTTGTCGCCGAATTGGCGGCCCGTTTCGGTGAGGCGCCGATCCATACGTTTACCCTGATGAAGGTTATCGGCCGGGACATCTGGATAGGTATCTGGGCACTCATCCTGTCCGTTATCTCCGTCATGTACTGGGAAACGAGTGAAGGCGAAAAGAAGGCAACAGTGGGCGGCGGCATCATCTGGGAGCGTTTCCCCAAGTTTGTCCTCGGATTCCTCGCGGCTTCACTAATCATGAGCTTTGTCTCCACCATGGTGCCGGCGACTTATCTCGGCAAGGCCGACCTGGAAGGAAAGTTCAAAAACAAAGACTACAAGGCGGACTTCTCGCAGTACCAGATACCCCCGCAGTATGCAGACCGCATCACGGTTGATGCGGGGAAAGGGGTGGTCACTGTCAAAGGTCAACTTTCCACCGAGGATATGAAGGCCCTGACTGCCAGCGCTACGCCGGAGCAGGCGATTGTGTTCACTCAACTTGTCGCCAGTTCGAACTGGTTTAACAAGGTGTTGAACCCTGAGGTGATCACGCCGATCAAGAAGCTCCGCACCTGGGCATTCGTATTCTGCTTCCTGTGCATCGGCCTCTCGACACGTTTTGCGGAGCTGGCTCACTTTGGACTGAAGCCTTTCTGGGCCTTTACCATGGGTGTCATCGTCAATGTCCCGCTGGGCATAGTGCTATCCGCAGTGACATTCAAGGATTACTGGATGAAAATAGGATGATTAAGATAAGGAGGTAGGACAACATGGGAAAATCAGATACGCCCCTTCTCGACCAATTGGGAGGCGGAAAATGGCCAAGCTTCATCGACGACATGAAGCAGGCTGCCAAGAAGAAGCCTATGGCTAAGGATCTTCTCGGGCAGCTTGAGCTTTCCTATAAAGAAAAAATCGGCCACTGGAAGCATGGCGGGATCGTCGGCGTCAAGGGCTATGGATCAGGCGTCATCGGCCGATACTCGGACTGCCCGGAGAAGTTCCCAAATGTACAGGCGTTTCACACGCTGCGGGTAAATCATCCGACGGGTTGGTTCTACAAGACCGAGGCCCTGCGCAATCTCTGTGAAGTGTGGGACAAACATGGGAGCGGCTTGACGAACATGCACGGCTCCACCGGCGATATCATTCTCCTCGGAACCACAACGGATCACCTTCAGGAGTGCTTCGATGATATCTCGGCTAAGGGCTTTGACCTTGGCGGGTCCGGCTCGGCCTTGCGGACGCCCAGCGCCTGCGTGGGGCCGGGACGATGTGAGTGGGCCTGCATCGACAGCCTCGATATATGCTACAACATCACCATGACCTACCAGGACGAGATCCACCGCCCCATGTTCCCATACAAATTCAAGATCAAGGTCGCGGCCTGTCCCAATGACTGCGTTGCCTCTATCGCCCGATCGGACCTGGCCATCATCGGCACGTGGAAGGGCGATATCCCGATAGACCAGAAGGAAGTCACGGCCTATGCCGCTTCAGGCCTCGATATCCAGAGGGAAGTCTGCAACCTCTGCCCGACGAGATGTATGGTCTATAATGGGAAGGAATTGAAAATCTACGATGAGGACTGCACACGGTGCATGCACTGCATCAACCTGATGCCCAAGGCCCTGAGGCCGGGAGGGGAAAGAGGTGCAACTCTCCTGATCGGCGGCAAGGCCCCCATCGTGGAAGGGGCGCTCCTCTCCTGGGTCATCGTGCCGTACATGAAGCTGGAACCCCCTTACGCGGAATTGAAAGACCTCATTGCCAAGATCCAGGACTGGTGGAGTGAAACTGCTCGCTCCCGCGAACGGGTCGGGGAACTCATCAAGCGCGTGGGCATGAGGACATTCCTGCGGGCAGTGGGACTTCCCGCGTTGCCTCAGATGGTAAAGGCCCCGAGGACAAATCCATACGTCTTCTTCTGGCCTGAAGATATCAAGAAAAAGGAGGTGAAGTGATATGCCAACCGATATCGGACCCCCAGATTTTAAGACCATGCTCCCCCCCATGATTCAGCGCAATTACGGGAAGTGGCGGTATCACGAAATCCTCCAGCCCGGTTTGATGGTGCACGTCGGCGAAACAGGAGACGCGCTCTATACGGTGCGCGCAGGCTCGCCGCGGCTGCTTTCAACGGACCACATCCGGGAAATCTGCGATATCGCCGAGAAGTACTGCAGCGGCTATCTCCGTTTCACGAGCCGCAACAACATCGAATTCCTTATCGAGGACAAGGCGAAGGTAGCCCCACTCCTTGCGGAGCTGAAAGCGAAGAACTACCCGGTGGGCGGCATCGGGCACGCGGTTTCGAATATCGTCCACACACAGGGGTGGGTGCACTGCCACACGCCGGCAACGGACGCATCGGGCCCCGTCAAGGCGCTGATGGAAGAGATCTACGAATATTTCGTGACGATGAAACTGCCCAACCATGTGCGGATCGCGCTCGCGTGCTGCCTGAACATGTGCGGCGCCGTCCACTGCTCCGACATTGCGATCCTCGGCATCCATCGGACGGTCCCCAAGCCGGACAATACCCGCATCCCGAACCTCTGTGAAATCCCGACGACAGTGGCGTCGTGCCCGACGGGGGCCATCCGCGGTGATAGCAAGACCAAGACGGTCAGCGTGAACAACGACAAGTGCATGTACTGCGGGAACTGCTACACCGTATGCCCAGCCATGCCCATTGCCGATGCGGACAACGACGGGATTTCCATCTGGGTAGGGGGGAAGGTCTCCAATGCCCGGAGCAAACCGATGTTTTCCAAACTGGCAATTCCCTACCTGCCGAACAATCCGCCGTTGTGGCCGGAAACCGTTGCCGCTGTGAAGAACATCATCGAGGTCTACGCGAGTAATGCGAGGAAGCATGAGCGAGTCGGCGAGTGGATCGAGCGCATCGGCTGGGAGAGGTTCTTCAACCTGACGGGCATTCCCTTCACGGACAAGCACATCGATGATTTCGATATGGCGACGGAAACGTTCAGATCATCGACGCAGTTTAAATGGAGGTGAGCATGAGCGAGGATCTGAAAGCAAAGGTCCTTGAGGCGTTCTGCCAGAGATCGAAAGGTGAAAAGAAGATGTTCTACATCCGTGACGTCGTCAAATGGTTTCCTGATGAAGACCGGCATGCCGTCCAGGATGTCGTGAAGGCCCTCATCGAGGAGGACGCCGTGAAATACTGGTCAAGCGGAAGCACGACATATCTTGTGCTGGCGGAATGTTATCCGAAGGAATAGCGGTGGTGGCTTGCGTGGGTGATAGAGCATGAGCCGACCATGTCCCCGGCTGGTTATCGGGGCCTTACGCGGCAGCGCCGGCAAGACGACGCTCTCTGCGGCGTTGGCTGCGGTGCTCCACAAACGCGGCGTCAGTGTGATCCCTTTTAAGAAGGGGCCGGATTATATAGATGCGGCCTGGCTTGCCATGGCCGCTGCGAATCCTTGCTACAACCTCGACACGTTCTTGATGGGACGGATACAGGTCGCCCGCTCCTTTTCGTGTCATGCCCCTTCGAATGCTATTTCACTGATCGAAGGGAACCGGGGGCTTTACGACGGGGCGAATGCGGGAGGAGAGCACAGCACGGCCGAGCTCGCCAAACTTATCAAGGCGCCCGTGATCCTCGTGATCGACTGCGACAAAGTGACACGGACCGCGGCGGCTATGGTTCTCGGGTGCCAGCACTTCGATCCGGAGGTGGATATCCGGGGCTTGATCCTGAACCGTGTAGCGGGAGACCGACATGCGGCCGTTATCCGCAGGTCTGTGGAAGACCACTGCGGTATTTCCGTTCTCGGCACCGTTCCGCGAATGGCGGATATCCCTTTTTCGGAAAGACATCTCGGGTTGATCCCGCCCCAGGAACATGACCGGGTCCTTCAAGCCTTGCGCAGAGCGGCGGACATCGCCGGAAACTATCTGGACTTGGAAGGTCTGATAAAGATCGCCGAAAGCGCTCCGCCGTGGGAAGACCTTTTGTTTCCCGATGTCCTCCCGGCAGCAGAGCCGACAGACCCGGTTACCATCGGCGTAATCAGAGACAGGGCCTTTCAGTTCTATTACCCGGAAAACATCGAGGCGCTCGCGAGAGCGGGCGCGAGGGTCATACAAGTGAGCGCCATCAGCGATGATGAGCTGCCTTCCCTGGATGCCCTGTATATAGGGGGCGGTTTCCCGGAGACGCAGGCCGGGCTTCTTGCCGGGAATAAATCGTTTCGCCGCTCCCTGCGGGACGCGGCGGAACAGGGACTGCCGATATATGCAGAGTGTGGCGGCCTCATGTTCCTCGGGGAATCGCTGACCGTCGGCGATAAGCATTATTCCATGGTCGGCTTTCTGCCCATCTCGGTCGGGATGGAAAAGCGCCCGCAGGGGCATGGATACACGGTTCTCCAGGTGGAAGAGGAAAACCCCTTTTATCCTGTCGGGACTGAGATTATGGGCCACGAGTTTCATTACTCCCGGATTCTCTCCCGGAAAGAGGATGAAGGACATCTGGCTTTCCTGGTCAAGCGGGGAATCGGCATGGACGGCACGAGAGACGGGCTCTGCCGGAAAAACGTGCTGGCAACTTTCACCCACGTACACGCCCTGGGAACTCGGGAATGGGCGGAAGGCATCGTCGGCAGGGCAAGAAGGTTTCGAGCAGACAGGAAAGACAGCGCGCTCAGCTAAGCCCGCGGCAGGCCAGGCATCAATAAGAAAGTATTCAAATATATATTATTGCACGATAGGAGGTTTCGAGCATGCCCGAGATAGAACTGGCAGGAAAGAAGTATGAAATCGATGAAGATGGGTTCCTTCAGGAACTGGACAAGTGGAATAAAGAGTTCGCCCAGGCCTATGCGAAAGAGGAAGCTATTGAGGGGGAATTGACGGAAGAACACTGGAAGATCATCAACTATCTCAGGGATTATTTCCAGAAGTTCGGTATCGCGCCGATGATCCGCAAGCTGTGCAAGGACAACGGCATCGATATGAAGAGGCTCTACGAGCTCTTTCCGACAGGGCCTGCCAAAGGGGCCTGCAAGCTCGCCGGACTTTCGAAACCGACCGGGTGCGTCTGATGACAGGTTCAGAATTTATTGCCGATATCTTTCCGTATATAGCCGTCGCGCTTTGCCTGCTCTCTACGGCATGGCGGTTCGTGCACTGGCTGTCACTGCCGCCCCACGTCAAATGGACGTTATATCCGGCGCCGGAGGGAATTGCTGGCCAGTTGAGATACATGGCGAAGGAAATGTTCACCTTCGAGACCCTCTACAAATTCAACCGCCGCCTCTGGTTCGGGTCGTTCTCTATGCACATGACGATGGTAGGGGCTGTCCTTTTTTTCATCCTGTACCTTGCGGGATGGTCAACAATGTTTGTCGTACAGTTGTGTCTCTTGGCCATCGTGATTGCCGCAATCTATATCATCGGATTGCGCATCTACGATAAGAACCTCAGGCTGCTTTCAAACTTCGAGGAATTCTTCAATCTTGCATTTCTGGGAGGTGTGGCTGCTTTAGGATTCGCGGCCTCTGTGCCACATGTCCCCGTTTCTTTACGCTTGTACTTCCTGGGTTTGATCAAATTCCACCCCAACACGTCAGTCCTCTCCACAGTCCATATTCTGGCCGTGTTTCTCGGAGGACTTTTCTTGATCTATCTGCCGTTGAGTAAAATGATCCATTACGTCTCCAAGTACTTCACCTATCACCATATCAACTGGCAAAAAAAATGACAGCAGAGCACATATGACTAAAGAGAACGGACAGAGCAAAGATACAGACCCCCAATATCCCTTCCGCAGCGAGAAGCCCCTGCCGCGCGAAGAACGGGTCATGCGTTTCCTCGAGACCCTTCAGGAGGTCCTGGGAGCGAAGATCTACAACCTGCCTTTGGAGACGTACCTCGGCACCTGTGCCAAGTGCAACAACTGCGCGGAGCAGTGCCAGGTCTATCAGGCCTCACGCGATCCGCGTGATCTGCCCGCATGGCGGTCCGACCTCCTCCGGAAGGTATACAAGAAGTACTTTACCACTTCGGGAAAGCTCTTAGGCGGGCTCGTGGGAGCCAAGGCGCTGACAGAGGAAGACATCGATAATATGGTCGATGCCTTCTACCGGTGTACCATGTGCCGGCGTTGCGGCGTTAACTGCCCGTTGGCTGTCGATAATGCCCTGATCACGCGGATCGGCCGCGTTATCCTGGAAAGGCTCGGTTTCGTCCCCTCGAATATGACCGTGAGCACCAGGGCGCAGCTCGGCGAGATAGGAAACACATCCGCCATTCCCAAGGCGGCCTTCATAGATACCCTCGATTTTCTTGAAGAGGAATTGCGGGACGAGACGGGCATCGCCATCCCCATCCCCCGCGACGTAGAAGGCGCTGAGGTTTTCTTTGCCGCTCCGGTAAGCGACTACATCATGGAGGCCGACACCCTTCTGGGCATCGCAAAGACGTTTCATGCCGCCGGGGCAAACTGGACCGTCAGCACGGAGAATTTCGACGCCATCAATTACGGGCTCTTCTACAGCGACGCGGATCTAGAAAAGATCCTCAACCGTCTCCTAGAAGCTGCGCACAGGCTGAAATGCAAGACCATCGTCATCGGCGAATGCGGCCACGCCACGAAGACAGCTCTCCTTTTCCAAAAGGTCTTTGGGCTGTCGGAATACCGGGGCATAGAAATCAAGAGCATCATAGAGGTCAGCCACCGCTTTTTCGCAGAAGGAAAATTGACGTTCGATCCGACGAAGAACCCGGAGACGGTCACCTACCATGACCCATGCAATCTGGGGCGAGGGTCGGGTCTCTATGAACAGCCACGGGAACTGTTGAAGGCGGCAGTGATGCATTTCGTCGAAATGACGCCGAACAGGAAGATGAACTACTGCTGCGGCGGCGGCGGCGGGCTCGTGGTCGTCGAGGATCTGCACGACTGGCGGATGTCCACCGCGGGGATCAAGAAAGTGGAACAACTCCGGGCGACAGGCGCTAAGCTCGTCTGCGCCCCCTGCGCCAACTGCAAAAAACAGCTCCGGGAACTTATCCAGGCGCATAAACTGGATATGGAGCTTGTGGGGCTCCACGATCTCCTCGGGAAGGCCATAGTCTTTTTGGGGAAGGCATAAAATACTAACGGCCTTGAAAAGGTAACGGATGATGAACATGGTCTTTTCTCTTCTTGCTATCGTGACCCTGATCTTTATCGCCATGGGCGGGGCCGCGATTGCAGGACTGAGGCCTGTCTTCTTCATTGTCATTCCCTGCAGCGCCTTTGCCATTTTTGTGGCAGGCTTTGTCTACCGAATCATATCCTGGGGAAGATTGCCTGTCCCCTTTTCCATACCCACCACCTGCGGTCAGGAGAAATCATTGCCCTGGATCAAGTGCGATTATCTGGAAAGCCCTCCGTGCACTGCCACTGTCATCGGCAGGATGGCCCTCGAGGTTCTCCTCTTCCGTTCACTCTTCAGAAACACCCGGCTGTATCTCTACGATGACCGGCCCGTTTATTCGAGCGCCAAGTGGCTCTGGTTCTTTGCACTTCTCTTTCACTGGTCGATGCTCGTAATTATTTTGCGGCACATGCGTTTCTTCATCGAGCCCGTTACTCCCATCATCAATGGCCTTGCGGCAATAGACGGTTTTTTTGACATCGCTATACCGACGTTATTCTTGAGCGATGCAGCGATAGTCCTGGCGTTGACATTCCTCTTCCTGCGGAGGGCCGTCGTCCCACAACTCCGCTACATCTCACTCTTCACCGATTATTTCGCCGTTGCCCTAATCCTGTCTATCGCGATTACGGGCATCCTCATGCGGCATTTCTTCCCCGGCGATATCGAAGAGGTGAAGACCATGGCCTTGGGCTGGGTGACCTTTGCGCCTTATGTCCCTAAAGGAATGAGCGCTCTATTTTATATTCACCTCCTTTTCGCCTCGGTTCTCCTCGCGTGGTTTACCTTCAGCAAGCTCATGCACATGGGGGGAGTATTTCTCAGCCCGACGCGGAACATGGCAAACGACAGCAGAATGAAGAGGCACATCAATCCCTGGAATGCGCCCGTCAAGGTTCATACCTATGAAGAATACGAAAACGAATACCGTGATAAGATGAAGGCGGCAGGACTGCCGTTGGACAAGGAGTAGATATGCCCATCAAGATACCCAAACCCGAGGAGATGATCAGGGTCAACTACAAGCCGCCGCGGACGTCGTGGATGGACACCCCCGTCGATTTCCGGCCGGGGACATGGAGCTACAGCGGCGCCGCGAAGAATCTCATCTACCTGGATTTGCCGAACCCCAGGGCTTGGCAGCCATATGAAGAAGATTGGAAACTTCCGGAGAACTGGAAGGAGATCATTATTGAGGGCATGCGTGAGCGCCTGGACAAGTACCGTTCCTTCAGGCTCTTCCTGGACCTGTGCGTGCGGTGCGGCGCCTGCGCCGACAAGTGTCACTTCTACATCGGCGGCGGCGATCCGAAGAATATGCCCGTCATGCGGGCGGAGCTCCTGCGTTCCGTCTATCGCCGCTACTTCACGGAATCGGGAAAGCGCTTCGGCAGGCTCGCCGGCGCGCGCGACCTCACCCTCCCTGTCCTCAAGGAGTGGTTCTACTATTTCTACCAGTGCACGGAGTGCCGCAGATGTTCCGTGTATTGTCCTTACGGCATCGACCAGGCGGAGATCACCATAATGGGCAGGGAACTCCTCAATCTCGTCGGGTGCAACATCAACTGGGTCATCGAGCCGGTGGCGAACTCCTTCCGGACGGGAAATCACCTCGGCATCCAGCCCGGCGGCGTAAAGGACATGCTTGAATTCTTAGCCGACGATATAGAGGAACGCACCGGCGTCAGGCTGGAGGTTCCCATCAACAAGAAGGGAGCGGACATTCTTTTCATCACGCCTTCCGGCGACTACTTTGCCGACCCGGGTACGTACACGTGCATGGGTTACATGATGCTCTTCCATGAGATCGGCCTAAACTATACCTTCAGCACCTACGCCTCCGAAGGCGGAAACTTCGGCCTCTTCACATCACATGAGATGGTGAAGCGCCTCAACAACAAGATCTATGCGGAAGCGAAGCGGCTGGGGGTCAAATGGATTCTCGGCGGTGAATGCGGCCACATGTGGCGCGTCATCCATGAATACATGGATACGATGAACGGCCCCGCCGATTTTTTGGAAGAGCCGGTGTCTCCCCTAACGGGGACGCTCTTTGAAAACGCACGGTCCACGAAGATGGTGCACATCGCGGAATTCACGGCCGACCTGATAAAACATGGAAAACTGAAACTGGATCCCGCGCGGAACGACCATCTGCGCATCACTTTCCATGATTCCTGCAATCCCGCCCGCGGCATGGGACTTTTCGAAGAGCCGAGGTATGTTATCAAGAATTCCGTGCGGCACTTCTACGAGATGCCCGAAGACACCATCCGGGAAAAGACACTGTGCTGCGGCGGCGGCGCCGGTCTCGGCAATGACGAGAACATCGAGATGCGGATGCGGGGAGGCATGCCCCGTGCGATGGCCGTAAAGCATGTAAAGGAAAAGCACGGCGTGAACCGGATCGCCTGCATGTGCGCCATCGACCGCTCGACGCTGACCTCGCTGATGGAGTACTGGGTGCCCGGCGTGACGGTGACGGGCGTCCACGAACTGCTGGCCAATGCCCTTGTCATGAAGGGTGAAAAAGAGAGGATAACGGATCTGCGCGGCGAAACTTTTTAGGGAAAGACAGACGATGAAGCTCTATAACCGGGGGATAATTATCGCAGGGATCGTGGTCTTTCTGGCCGCGGTCACTTTCCCGTTCTGGTATGACCGGGGGAAAACCATTGCCCCGCCTGCCATCGAGCTCGACACGCCTGCAATCCAGAAGCTTGCGGATAAGCGCTGCGTGGAGGACACCGCCTTCATGCGCGACAATCATATGAAGCTTCTGGCATCGTGGCGGGAGAGCGTGGTACGGAAAAATATCCGCGTGTACACATCAAAAGACGGAAGGATATTTGAAATGGGTCTCACAGGCAACTGCCTTAAGTGTCATGAGAACAAGTCCCGCTTCTGCGATCGGTGCCACGATTATGCCGGGGTCAAGCCGACCTGCTGGAACTGCCACAATAACCCCGAGGAGGTTCTGTGATGGCGCCTACCCGGAGGGAATTTTTGATTATCGCGGGTCTCTCAGCCATGGGCGCTGCCTGCCCACCGCTCGGCAGGATCGTTGCGAAAGAGACACCGTCACGGGTAACGCATCTCCCCGGCGCCCCGGGTATCACCCCGGCACTGAAGGCGAAGCGTTGGGCCATGGTGGTGGACGCGAATAAGTGCTGCGACGACTGTGCGGACTGTATGACCGCCTGTAACGAAGCGCACAATGTCCCGGTCATAGCGAATCCCAAGCACGAGATAAAGTGGATCTGGCCGGAGCGGTTTGAGAACGTCTTTCCTGCGGAGAGTCATGCGCACATTCAGGAGAACGTCCGAAAAAAGATTATACCGGTTCTCTGCAACCACTGCGACAACCCGCCGTGTGTGCGGGTCTGCCCCACGGGCGCCACGTTCAGAAGGGCGGACGGTATCGTGATGATGGATTCGCATCGCTGCATCGGATGCAAGATATGTCTTGCCGCCTGTCCTTTCGGGGCGAGAAGCATCAACTTCGTAAATCCCCGGCCTTTCATCCGCAAGCTCAACCTCGATTTCCCGACGCGCATGAAGGGAGTGATCGAAAAATGCAATTTCTGCGAGGAACGCTTAGCGCGGGGCATTCTCCCGGCCTGCGTCCTGGCCTGCCAGGAAAAGGCACTGGTCTTCGGGGACGCGGAAGATCCCAACTCGAAAGTCCGTCAGATTCTCGACAAGAAATTCTCGATCCGCCGGAGGGCGGAGCTGGGAACGAAACCGCAGGTCTATTATATTCTATGAGGATGCCATGCTGGAAAAAGCGCTGACAGGAAGCCGCCGATACGGAATCTTGGTGGGAATCCTCCTTGCCCTCTTCGGGACAGGCGTATATTTCTACCTCCGCCAGCTTGAGTACGGCCTAGCTCTCACCGGCATGAGCCGCGATGTCTCATGGGGGTTGTACATCTCCCAGTTCACCTTCCTGGTCGGGATCGCCGCCTCGGCTGTGATGGTCGTCCTGCCGTACTATTTGCATAACTACAAGGCATTCGGAAGGATCACCGTCCTCGGGGAATTTCTCGCCATAGCGGCCGTCATCATGTGCGTCACGTTTATCTTCGTCAACCTCGGCCAGCCCTCGCGGGTACTGTATGTCATGTTCTATCCATCCCTCACGTCGGTGCTCTTCTGGGACATGGTGGTGGTCAGCGTTTATCTTGTGCTCAACGTGATCACCGGCTGGACGGTTCTCTCCAGTGTAAAAGAAGGCGTCCCACCGCCGGCCTGGGTTAAGCCCTTTATCTATCTCTCCATCCCCTGGGCCATCAGCATCCATACGGTGACGGCCTTCATCTATGCAGGCATGCCCGGCAGGAGCTTCTGGCTCACGGCGATCATGGCACCCCGGTTCCTGGCCGCAGCCTTCGCTTCCGGGCCGGCGCTGCTGATCCTGTTGTGCTTCGTGCTCCGGCGCTTCGGCGGATTTGACGCCGGGAAAAAGGCGATAGACACGTTAGCGACAATCGTGACCTACGCCTTCATTGCGACCATATTCTTCGTGCTGGTGGAGCTTTGGACTGTTTTCTACAGTCAGATTCCGGACGACATGGGGCATTACCATTTTCTCTTCGTGGGATTGGAGGGCTATAACACCATTGCACACGCGATGACTGTTGCGGTCATCTCAGCCGCGGCAGCCCTTGTGCTGCTGATCAATCCCCGGACACGGAAGAAGGATTCCTTTCTGGCCGTGGCCTGCGGCCTGGTATTTCTTTCCCTCTGGATAGAAAAAGGTCTCGGCCTGATGGTGACCGGCTTCACCCCCTCGCCCTTAGGCCACATCACCCGCTACATCCCCACCGGGCCGGAAGTGGCGATTGCCATTGGTATCTGGGCCATGGGGTTCCTGATTATCACGGTCCTTTACAAGATATTTCTCTCCGTCCGGGAGGCGTCGGAATTGGATTAGGATACTTCAACCGGGCAGCCGTAAAAATCACTTCATCTCTGTTTACGTCCCGGCTTCACCACCATAGACATCAGGCTTGATCCCAGACTTCTTCCTGCAGTCCAAGGCTTAAGACAGCACTGATAATAAATAGAAATATTCATCTTGTGGCAGGTCTTTCCCAGAATCAAAAATCTTTGACAAATGACGTATAAAGTAGTTTATTTACGGCGTAATGATTTACACCTAAGTGTTAAACAACGGCATGTTTGCGTAGCCCATTAGACGTACTTTAAGTCGCCTTATACAGACTGTATATTTTTAGGGAGACTAACATGCACTACATTGCAAAAACATTACTTGCTGATGCGGAAGCGGCTATTAACAAATCCTTTATTCAGAACAAAATAAAACACAAGAATTTGCGCGGTACTCTGAGAGAGGATATCTTGCTTGCATTCATGGCAACTAGGCTTCCTTATTTCCTTGAGCCAGGAAAAGGTACGATAATCGACACAAGAGATCAGGAACAGCACGAAGGTGCAGATGATGTAATCTTGTACGACAGAGAAATTACTCCAGCCATAAAAATGTACTTCGGTGGCACAAACGGGGTCTATCACTATAATGGAGTACTTGGTCGAATAGAGGTCAAATCTAGTCTTGAAGCAGAGGATTACCTTCAATTTGTTAAACGCAGCCAAGCTGTCGCACAGTTCAAAGTTGATGTCCGTTCACAGCCCAAGGGAATAGAGGGAGCGCACAATTATTTGTTTGGGTATGATTCAAGAGCAAGAGATAAGAATGAGATCATGCGTTTCTATGAAGCATGTCAAAGAAGCGGAATGGACCCGGTATCTGGAAAAGTTAGTATAATCTGCGTTCTTGGAAAAGGAATTTATAGACCACACAATGACGGAATACGTAGATTTTGGCAAGTTGCGAGAGCGGAGGAAACGAATGCACAGCAATTGGTACGCTTTGTTGCAATGGTCAGTGAAATGTCTCTTCGTCAACATATTAATCGTATAGGTAGAATGGTTGAGGACTCCCTGGAAATTTCAATTGGCAATTTTTTGTGGGAACCCAATTGGGAAGAAGTTATATTGACCTAACAATCAAATGCAGCGTACCGGTCCGCCGCTTATTTGAGCTGTTACACTATTCATAAAATAATTGGTATAATGCCCCGACAATAATCGAGACGGGAGTTAGACATCAGGGAGGTTCATCGTGAGCGATATAGAACGGAAGAACAGACATCATTACAAACCAACGAATCTCGAAAGAGAGAAAGGCAGCTACAGATCAGGCATCATTCCTAAAGCCATCCTACTCATATGCGTATTGGTCGGTCTCACTGCCTGCTCGCCCGCTGTTTATCACGTCGATCTGAAGTACGAACCAGCCGGACAAATTATGAAGCCGGAAACAACCGGACCGGATATTCCTGTTACGGTTGCCGTGTTTAATGATATCCGGAAGGTGGATGATACGCTTGTCCTCGGAAGGGTCACGACTATGGAAGGTGACCGGATCCCCATTCTTCCAAGATATAAGAAAGTGACCGAGGCTGTGACCGCGAGTATCAGGGAATATCTTTTCAAGTCGGGCTACAAGGTCTCGAATGAAATGCCCCGTTGGGACTTAAAGGAAGAAACGATCGGCAAAGACTGGGGGAGAATATTGATCGGCGGCAATATCGACGACCTCGAGATTGTTTGCGAGAAATCGTTCCCGGCGAAGACTTATCAAGCTAAGGTAAAACTAAGTTTCGTCTTCGCCAATGTTCCTGATAAGAGAATATTTTATCGTGCGAGTGTCGAAAATAGTAATTCTCTAAAAGATGTGTCGTTTTCTGAAGAATTGTTGGAAAAGCAGATAAATGCTGTGCTTTCAGATGCCCTCGAAAAAATGTTTAATGATCCGAAAATGAAAAAGACAATTGAAGAAGGGGCAATGATTAAGAAATAGTGCAACATCAATGAAGAGAAAGGAGGAAACAGGCGATGGCAAAGGCGTCTACCAGCAAAAAGAAACGGACTGCAAAGAAGAGTGTGAAGAAGGCGACGGTTAAAATCAAGAAGTCTATTGCGAGAAAAAATGTTAAGAAAGCGGCGCCAAAGGGGAAGAAGCCCGGGGCGAAGAGGGCCGTGAAGAAAGCGACACCGAGGAGCACAAAGCGGGTGGTAAAAAAAGTCGTAAAGAAGGCGGTGCCCAAGAGGAAGAAGCCTGCGGTGAGGAAGGCCGTGAAAAAAGCTACACCGAAGGCTATAAAGCGGGTAGTAAAGAAAGCCGTGAAGAAGGCAGCGCCCAAGAAGAAGCCTGTTGCGAAAAAGGCAGTGAAAAAAGCGGCGCCAAAGGTCGCAAAACCGGCGGTGAAAAAGGCTATCGAGATAGCTTTACCAAAGCCCCCGGCACCGGTGGTAAAAGAAGACGTGAAGGACACGGTTGTCGAGAAACCCCAATGGCCTGTATTGAAAAGCGGACCACACCTGGAAGTGCGGGGAACTTGGGAATTCTCGGGTAAGAACCCAAACATTGCCTCGCTAAGATTTTTGAAACTTTAATAAAAAGAGATACGACAAGCAACCATATAATGATCACCAGGTAAGTGGCTCGTATAGCTTGTCAGGCCTGCAACTGGACTGATTCATATCTGCGGTGTAGTTTTGGACATGTGAAAATGGCCAACCAAGATCTGCACCCGGCCATTTCCTTTGCCTTAGTATGGATGTTCTTGCCGACAGCTTGACAATTTCTGTTGCTTCAAGCCGGAAAATCTGTAAAACTCTTTCCATCGGTACTTTGTCACGGCTCAACTGAGGTATTATAAGTGACATGAGAAAAGATATTAGCGATAAGTTCCAGAAATCAAACTTCGATTTTATCATCCGGAAGATTCCGTTTTTGTCCTGCCTGTCGGAAGATGAATTAGCCGATCTGAGGAAAGACGTCGTTGAGAAACACTTTAAGAAAAATCAGGTCATACTGCACGAAGAGGATACCCTCAATTACCTCTACTTTGTTTATTCCGGCAAAGTTAAGGTCATTCAGCTCAGCGTGGAAGGCCAGGAGAGGATCGTTGCCATTCGAAAGAGAGGTGAGTTCTTCGGTGAGATGGCCATACTCGACGGGATGACTGCACCGGCGACAGTCGTGGCCATGGAGGAGACAAGCGTCGGATTCATCTCTGCAAGAGATTTTCAAGGCCATCTATTGCAGAACAGGAAAGTCCTGATGGAGATTATGTTCATGCTCTGCTCACGGTTGAGAGAGGCATGGCTGATGCTAAAGGTGCTCAGCTTTGCCGGCGCAGAGCAGCGGATAAGAGTGGTGCTGAAAAATGTCAGCGACCAGTTCGGGGTCAAGGATCAGAGAGGGACGATAGTCAACTTAAGACTGAGACACAAGGACATCGCCGAACTTGCAGCAACCGCGAGAGAGACGGTCACCCGCTCCCTCAAGCGCTTCCTTCAGTCGGAAGAGATTGAAATTTTAGAAAACAAGAATATCCTTCTGAAGCCCGCCTTTTTCAAAAAGATTGATCTCTAGCGAGTTCTCCGCAAGAGGTTATGATGTCGCAAAAATCCCCCAGCACACCACCTATGTCTGTATAGTAATAGTGGAAAGTCATTCCGAACCCTTAGGTTTACTTAGGGTAAACTCCGTGAGGAATCTTTAATATCCCGCTCTTCGGCAGGGACAAAGAGTTCTCGCTTTGCCCGAAATGACAATAAGGAGAATTACGAGGCAGTTTTGTCGAGCGATAATTTTCAGCACTGCTGTGCTTTCGTCTCACCCGGCTTGAGCAACGCGTAAGCGAAGCGCATCACCGGTGTAGGCACATTTTTCTCCGCGCCCATGCGCACAACCACGCCGATCAACGACTCCAATTCGGACGGCTTCCCGGCCTCCACATCGCGCTGCATTGAGGGCTTTATGCCCGGTGCGCTGCTGTCAATGAAGGCTTGCGTCTTTGCGAGTATGTCGGCATCAAGTTTCACGCCTCTGGCTCTCGCCACAGCCGCCACTTCGCCGATAGCCTCGCCGAGCAGAGCGCGCGCTTCCGGCACTCCGCGGTACTCGCCGAACGTCACACGGGTCAGGCCGCCCATGGCGCTGACGGATGAAATGAAGACGAATTTCGTCCATAGGACCTTCAGGATATTATCGCTTATTTCAACTGCCGCGCCGGTTTCATTAAGCAGGTCGCAGACGGCAGTGAGCCGCGGTGTCGTCTTGCCGCTGAATTCGCCCAATGCGATGCGGCGGAATTCACTGTACTGGCCGATTATGCCCGGTCCCTCGATCGCTGCGGAAAGCCACGTAGCCCCGCCGAGCACGTGTTCCGTTCCTATCACCTGGCCGATGCGATCTGCCGCGTCTACGCCGTTTTGGAGTGGAACAACCACTGTGCTTTTGCCGACCATGGGTTTGATCGCGTTTGCGGCTTCGTCGGTCTGATATGTCTTTGTTGCAAATATTATAAGGTCAACAGGTCCGACGTCGGCAGGTTTGTCGCTTGCCTTGGCCTTCGAGACCTGGAAATCGCCATGGACGCTCTTTATTTGCAGGCCGTGCATGCGTATTGCCTGAAGATGCGCGCCGCGGGCAATGAATGTCACATCTTTGCCTGCTTTCGCAAGCAGCGCCCCGTAGTATCCTCCAACTCCGCCTGTTCCCATGATTGTGATTTTCATATGCACCTCCCGTATGACTGACGATAGTTACGTAGTATCAATCATTGTAATATAAAAATAATTTTTCACAAATAGAATCTTAGACCTTAATCAGATATTGAGCAGTCTTAAAATGTTGCGGCATACGATATTCTCGAAATCATCTTTTCCGAGGTTCATCCCTCTAATTTCCTGAAGCTCACCTCCGGGTGTACCGAAGGGGAAATCGCTTCCGAAAAGGATTCTCCTGCTTCCATACCTCTCCAGAAATTGCGCGATCTCGCGTCCCGAGGCCAGCGCAGTATCGGCATAGACGGTTTCGTCATCCCAGATCCCTGACTTGAAGATGGCGGAAAAGCCGCCGTTAAGTCCCCCCATGTGGGGAATGAGGACGACGGTTCTGCCACCCACCCTTCTTATGAAAGAGCGGGTGTTCGCAAATGATTCTTCGAGGACAATGGGAAGCTTCAGACGATATGCCTCCTGCAAGAATGTCTCGCAGAGCGGATCATCGTAATGATAGACCGGTTCGGATTCGTGGCGATGCCACTTGATCGCCTTGTAGCCTTTCCTGAGCTCATCCTTCCGGAAGTCGTTCCATACAAAGTAATAGGCAAAGAAATTCTCATGGATCCGCTGGATGTCCAGCACATATTCATTAGCCTGCTGCCTGCAGGTGACCCAGGCGAAGTTGTCTTGGAAGTTATAGTCGTACCGGTCATAGATATCCTCGACCGGTGCAAAGAGGCATGCGCCTTCTATTTCTGCGGAATCAAGGCATCTCTGGATGTCCTCAAAAGGCAGGTTAGAATTCTGGATGCCGCAGTGCATATGGGAATCAATAATTTTCGTGCTCATCTATCGTTACCTTGAGTCCCGCTTTTGCAAAAGGGTAATAGAGGAGGATTTTACATAAGCGAAAAATCCTCCCAACCCCTTTCGTAAAGGGGTGAGAAAGAAGGCAAAAAAACGTAAAACCCCATCCTCATGTGAATTCGAGAAACGGGGTTTCACGAAAATGGCAGAAAATCACAATTATCATACTGAATCTAAATTATTTTTTCTTCGCCTTGGCGGCAGGCTTTTTCACGGCCTTCTTCTTGGCTACCTTCTTTACTGCTTTCTTCTTTGCCTTGGCTGGAGCCTTGATTTTGACCATTTCTTTATCACAGCAAATAAGTCCACCCACTGCACAGCCGCACTCTTCGTCTACGACAACGACGAGGTCGCATACTTCACACGTCAAATAATCTCCTTCTTTCAAAGTTGCCATTCTCTTCACCCTCCTCTAAAGTTGTTTTTTCCCGGTCCCATGGAGACCGGTTCAGTAGTCATGTACAAATTATTCTATAATACGAATGATGATTGTCAAGACATTATGCAATTTATTTTTGGGAAAATATTACGTGCGCTCAACAAACTCGATGAGTATGTAAAAAAGCTTCCGCTATGATGATTGTATGTTTTTCACAAAGTCGTTGATGACGGCCGCTACTGTTGACGGCTGTTCCATAGGAATAAGATGTCCCGCATCCGTGACGACGGTATGAGAGCCTTTCGTGAGTAGGGAGGCAATCCGCTTGAAGTCGACAAAATTCTTGGTGTCGCTATGCTCTCCCTCGACGACAAGGACAGGGCATGAAACAAGCGGCAGCAGGGGCCACGGGTTATATTGCGCACCACCCATGAAGAGGCCTGCTTCCATTTCGGGTTTACAGACCAATTGAAGCCCGCCTCCTTCTTTCGGTTCCATGCCGTACGAGACATAGAGTTCAAGCATTTCGTCGTTCCATTTCCTGAACAGTTCTCTCGATCTGAGATAGTCCATAGCCTCCGACTCGTTCTTCCAGTAGTTCCTCCGTTTAATTGCAAGAGAAGCCAGGGGATGGTCTTTTACGGTAATCTTGGCGCGATAGAAATCATCGGGGAGGAGGATGGGCTCTATCAGGACCATGCCTCTTGCTCTTACGCCGTGGGCCGCATTCGCAATCGTGCAGATAGTAGCGCCCATAGAGTGTCCCACGAGGAATGCATCGCAGATATCGATGCTCGTTAAAAGAGCGGCAACGTCCCCCGCAATCTTTGCCCAGCCGAGACCACCCTTTTCAGGATCTTCTATCCGGTAGTCGCACATGTACGGGGCGATGATCCTGTACGATGGAGATAATTCTCTTGCAATAGGGTGCCATAGCCAGGGCGAGAATCCTGTCGCGTGAAGAAAGATTATGGTGGGCCCGCGGCCTTCGTATAAGAGATACGGCAGCTGGGCGTTACCAACATCCTGAGTCATCAATACGGGCTTTACCGGGCCCTTCGCATTGGCGGGCATATAAATATCACCTTTCTAACATGATAAATGGTTAATGCTATTACCTCACATCGATATTAGCAATGCAAGCAGTTTTGAAGATTCTCAAGGAACAGTATCGGTCGTCCTGCTTGCTGCCGAATTCAATTCCTCCCGCCAAGGGAGGGGACGATTCTCAAGAGGCGGGAAAACAGGAATGCCGCGACGATATAGAGTGATACTGCTATAAGAATAATGGACTTGAAACCCCAGCTGATGGCGATTAACACTGCCGCCGAACTTCCGATAACGGAAAAGAAACCGTTTATGCTCCACGCCCAGGCGATACCCCCCCTCTTTCTGTGGAGAGCGTGCTCAGTCCCGATGGAAAGGGGATGCCCATAGGGATGGCGAGGGGAGCAATGAGCAGGCTGCACGAAATCATTCTCAGCGAGAGAGGGAGTCCCGCGAGGACATTATGCAGCCATCTGTCGGCGGTAATGAAAATGATGCAAACGAGACCAATGGCAAGTACAGACCAGAATATGTGTCTCGACTTGATGGGACTGACATTCCCCGCGATCAGGCTGCCTATCCCTGAATAGACAAGGAATGAGCCTATCACGACGCTCGCGGAGAAGATGGGATCATAGAAATGGCGGATGAATTGCTGGAGGATAGATATCTCCAGGAACATATATGCCAGTCCGAGAGAACCAAAATAAAAAATAATTGATGCAAGCCCCTTGCAGGAAGGAATAATGAAGGGCATAGGGGCAAGGATGAAGATTATGCCTAAGGAAAAAACGACGCACGCCGTTATCCATACCAGTATATATCCCCAATCGAGGAAAGGGATCAGGGCGCTGTTGGACGAGCCGAGATATTCCTTGAGCATTTCAATCTTAAAAAAATGAGAAAAGAAAGGCCTGTCGTCTGTGGCCGGTCTTACATAATAGGGATATGCATCGTAGAACTTTTTTCTTTCCCCCGATAACAGGCTCACTGCCGCAGAATAAAAAGGGTCGCCTTCAAACTTGTTAAAAATATTTGTCTCTTTTTCTTTAACTCCCGGGTAATACGAAATATCGAAAAGATGCTCCGTGCAGAATTCCTTGGCCGTGGCGAGAATCTTGATATTGTCCCGCGGAGGATTCTTGATCCATGTGGAGACGGAGAGGATGCCCTCAGGCCGCAGGCGCTCCATGCACAGCCTTATTGCCTCCGTGGTAAATAGATAGTTTTCGTTGAGGGAATATACACCGGCAGACGCGGCTCCCATGGACTCCATAAGGCTGATCTCTATGAGATCAAAACGATCTGCCGTTTTTTGTAAATATCCCCGCCCCTCTTCGATAAAGGCATGGATATCTGGAGAAACATAAATGGCGCCGCTGAATTTTTTATATGGCCCTTGCAGCAGATGGATGATGTCCCTGTTTAATTCCACGACGGAGATGCTCGCGGCTCCATGGCACATGGCATTGAGTATTTCCGTTCCGGAGCCGCCGCCGATGATGAGCGCATGAGGGCGATCTAAAATCTTATACGCAACTGAGTTGGTGCGGTACTCCATGAAGCGGACATCATTCAAATTGCCGGAGAATTCATTTATTGCGCCGACCGTGTTTCCATCGAGAAAGAGCCCCTTCTGCCGGGGCAGCGGATATGGACAGGTCAGACTCAGATCAGGGAGATAATGGTAGGCGGGGCTGTCCAGTACCGTAACCAGACCGAGCGGGCCAAAAATTTCCAGTTCCTTTTTTGCGGCCGTGAGATTTTCCGCCTGGGAGAGTTCCTTGAAATTGCTCATCGGGAGCGGCAGGGAACGGAAAAAGAAAATATAGATGATTATCGGTGCAACCCCGGCAACCAAGACGATTCACTGCCGAACATAAGTCATGCTTCCTCCCAGGGCCGCGAGAATTGTGATCAACGTAATTGCAAACATAATTTCAAAAGGTCCTACGTGGAGAAAGGTGAGAAGAACAATCAGACCCCCCAGACCGGAACCTGCCAAGTTGGCAAAATATATTCTGTGAATGTAACTGGAGGCAGCCAAGAAGCTGACTCCGATGCACAGGGCGCCGAGAAAAAAAGGGATGAAGATGGAAAGGCTGAGATACAAAACACGGCAAATCTCGCTCTTGTCCCAGATGATCATGAGCGGATTGAAGGCAATCATCCGGTTCAGATAGATGTTCATCCAAATTGACAATATGAAAAGAAGAGAGCAGGAAGACATGATAAGCGGGAAATGATACTTCAGAGTTCTCCGGAACAGGAAGATAAAAGTGCCGCTTGCACCGAAGCCTAGGAGGGCAATGCTGATGACGAGATAAGCGAAATGATACCAGTATTGTATGGAGAAAATCTTGAAGAGCAGAATCTGGTAGGAAATGAGGGCTGCGGAAATAAAAAAGACGGAAATCTGAATCCGTCTTATTGACAGTGGGGCGGCCATAATCAATCGTGCCTGCCGGTCAGGGGAACGAAACGCACCGGTATCAGGTTTCTCGTGGTTGCATTGCCATCCTTATCCTTAGTCACCAGGATAAGATTCTGAACCGGGAAGGAGCCTCCCACGGGGATGACCATCCTGCCGTTATTCCTCAGCGGTTCTACGAGGGGCGGTGGAATATGACCTGCCGCTGCGGTGACGATGATGGCATCAAACGGTGCGTACTTATTCCAGCCGTAGTAGCCGTCGCCGATTGCCGTTTCAACATTATGGAAGCCCAAATCTTTCAGAAGGACGGCAGCAGACTTTGCCAGTTCAGCGATAATTTCGATTGTGTAAACATGCTTGACGATGGGGGAAAGGATCGCGGCCTGGTAGCCCTATCCCGTGCCCACTTCCAGAACCCTGCTGTTCTTAGTCAGGTTCAGAATTTCAGTCATGTACGCCACAATATACGGCTGGGAGATGGTCTGTCCATATCCAATGGGCACGTGGCTGTCGTCATAGGCCCTGTTTAAGTAATTCTCCGAAACGAACTTATGGCGCGGCACCGCCATAATCGCCTCCAGCACACTGCGGTCTTTGACGCCCCTTTCCAGAATCTGCTCTTTTACCATGGAGAGACGCTGTTTCCGGAAGTCATCATCAGTGAATTTGGCGGCAGAGGCAGGGGGACATGCTGATGGGATTGACAAAGCAGTGACGACGATGAAAATAAAAAAAGGGCTGAATAGAATACTGGTGGGCCTGTTCTTCATAGATGTTCTAACTATTGCTACAAAAAAAGACGAACAGGAAATCTGACCTCAACAGGGTGTAAAAAAGGCGATGCTCAAACGGTTACGACAACAGATGCGCTAGCAATAGGATTCAGAAAACAAATACAGCAGCGGCAACGACCGTGGTATACCCGGAGTTCTTTACAATCGCAGACTGGGTCACGTTGCGCGTCCTTACTATCTTGCCGCTGATCTTGAAAATTTCCTTCTTCTCATCCCAGCTTTCATCGACATCAAAGTCAATGCCCAACGTGGATGCCAGCATGGCGGCGGCGAGGTCTTCCGCATAATCACCGGCCTGCTTCTCCGTCTGACCGAATGCATGGTGTTCGCTGATATACCCGTAAGACGATACGTCGGCCGGGACGGCGCAGCCAACGGACGCAGCGAGGAGTCTCTTCGGTTCATTGCTACAGCAGCGGCTCATGACACAGAAAGTCATAGCGCCGGGAACCATTTCCTTCAGGCCCTGGGTCTTTGATACCATCTTGCAGTGCGGCGGGAATATGCTCGATACCTGAACAAGGTTGAATTTTTCTATGTCTGCTTCCCTCAGGGCCCGCTCAAACGAGTGGAGTTCATCCTTATGTGTGCCGACACCCTTTGTAAAAAAAATCTTTTTGGGAACAAGATATTTCATTTCACCCCTCCTAAAATTCATTGTCCCCTATGCGCGGGTCGAGCCATGGCATTATCATTACGATAACGGGTATTGGTAGGCTCATTTATCAGCTTGTGAATGATATGTCAATAATAAGGATGATTACTTCGCTGCCCCCTTTCTCAGCGTCACAAAGACGCTCATTTCGCCCCTCTTAATGAGAAGCAAAATGGTCCCCTCCTGGGATTCCTTCTTGATCTCGCTCTGAAAATCTTTCATGGAGGAGATTTTCACTCTGTCGATCTGCAGAATTATATCCTGGACCTTCAGCCCGGCGTCATCGGCCGGGCTCCCTTCGCGTATCTGCGAGATTATGACCCCGCCCTTTCCGGAAAGACCGAGATATTTTGCCATATCAGGGGTGATTTCTTGGACCGCCATGCCGTAGTACTCACGGGCCTTGCCTTTGCGGGCTATCTCTTTTTCCTCTTTCCTTTCACCGACTACGGCGGAGAGTGTCTTTTCCTTCCCATCCCGCAAAATCTTCACCGTTATTTTCTCTCCGACCGTGAGGGCCGCAACGATTATCATCAGTTCGTGAGAATTCTGAATCTTCTTCCCCGCTATTTCGATGATTATATCACCTGTTTTTATGCCGGCCTTGTCAGCAGGATCGCCCTCGAAGACATGGCCCACGAGGGCGCCTTTCATGTCCTTAAGCTTCAAATTTTCGGCAATGCCTTCCGTGATATCCTGTATGGAAATTCCCAACCAGCCACGGGTAACGCTGCCCTTCGTTTTAAGGTCGGCGAGAATACTTTTTGCAGTATTAATCGGTATGGCAAATCCGATCCCGTGCCCCTGAGCAACGATGGCCGTATTAATGCCGATGACCTTGCCCCCCATATTGAAGAGAGGGCCGCCGCTGTTGCCCGGATTTATGGAAGCGTCAGTTTGTATAAAATTATCATACGGCCCCGAACCTATGACGCGTCCCTTGGCGCTTACAATTCCTGCTGTGACCGTGTGTTCCAGACCGAAAGGGTTGCCGATGGCCAATACCCAGTCACCCACCCTCAGTTTATCAGAATCGCCGAACTCAACGACAGGCAGGCTGCCCTCGGGTTTTATCTTTATCAGGGCTATATCGGTAGTGGGATCTTTGCCTTTAACTTCCGCGTCATATTCCTTGCCGCCTGCAAGCTTCACCTTTATCTTATCGGCTTTCTCGATAACATGATTATTCGTAAATATGTAGCCGTCGCTGGATATGATGAATCCTGAACCAAGACTTCTCTGTTTAAATTCCCTTTGCGGTGCCTCTTCAAAGAATCTTCTGAAGTGGTCGTCCTCGCCGAAAAACCTCTGGAAAGGCATATCGTCTCCAAAAGGCGATCCCGCGCGGCCTTTGACAATAGTTGTTGTGCTGATATTTACCACCGTAGGGCTCCATTTCTCCGCCAGATCGGCAAAAGACACCGGCTCCCTGACGACCCTTTCTGCCGGGACGGCAAAGGCCTTATGGACGCACAGTTCTGCGGGCAGGCAATGAAAGTCTGCAATGAGCATGAAGGGCAGCAAAATCAGAAAAGGAATGAAGATAAAGAGCCTCTGTAACTTACTCACCATATTTACTCTTGAACCTCCCTCTTACAAGAAATGAACATTCAGAATGAAAAACAAATTGTGCCGAAGAGATATTCCCGATATTGGGTGCGGCCGATCACCGATCGGCTTTTACACGCCTCAGGTGCCTCCGTAGCCAATTCTTACCTTGCCACTTTCCAGAATGACGGGAACTTGCCTGAGGCCGCCGGAAAGTTTGAGCATCTCCTGCAATTGTGTATTATCAGATTTCACATCTACGTACTTTGCCTTATCTCCATAGGCCAACCGGGCCTGGTCTGTGAACGGTCAGCCCCCCTTGCCGTAAATGATGATCTCCTCCGCCATGAGGTTTCCTCCCTCATCAAGCATCCGACAAAACAGAAAGGCCTCGTTCACCGACCAGTATGATCTCCGTGTGGGTCAGACGGGCAGCTACTATTTTTGCAATTGCATGCATAAATTTTAATCCTAAGGCCTTATCGCTGTTTAACACCTCTTTCACTTTCGCCGAATTAAAATTAATCACTTGCGAATCATCGATGCATCGGGCTCCCAAGGTATAGATGTAAGGCTCAACGACTGCCGACCACCCCATGGCGTCACCCTTCGTGACAATATCTACAGTCACCTGCATAGGCGGTCTGGTAGGTCCCGCATAGGTATCCATTGTCATGAGAACCTTGCCCTCTTTCAAAAGGGACAGATTTTCTGCGGATTCTCCCTTCTTCCATATCTGGACACCGGCCTTATAAGATGCCTCGGTCGCAATATCTGCAAATTTCTTTAACTCTTCACCAGTGAAGCCTTTGAAAAAGCTGTAATTCTTGAGTAGATCTGTTGGTACCACGCGCGTTACCTCCTTTCATTTTAAACGGGATGAAGCTATGCAGTTGTTTTTTCCAACCCCTTTTGTTTTTATACCAATCTTTTCTTCTAAATTCCATAAGAAACTCTTTTGTCGGAACACTGACATATGAGGGACATACAAAACTATTGCATACCTTAGAAAAAATACCTAATATAAGAATTGGAGTCCATTGGTTACATGAGATTGAATAATATCCCCATTTTGCTCGCCCTGATCTTACTTACATCTGCGTGTGCCGGAACTCCTGCGACGATCGGGGAAGTCCGGGACCTCAAGCAGGACAACCTGTTCTATATAGATAAGACCGCTTCTGATCGCGGGCTCTTAACCGCTGATGATCAAAAAAAAATGGATGCCAATTATGACTCCATATTTTTTTCCCCCTGGCATCGGGTTACGGCATCCTATTCCAGGGAGACCGTCGAAGCGGCATTCAAAAAATACGGAGATAATCCGGGCTATGGTGAAAATAGAAGAAAACATGATATGTCATGGATGAGAGATCTCGCTGCCAATGCCCAACTGGAGAATTATCCGAATGCATGCTTCGCGGCCATTACCATTGATAATTCTGATTTGAGGGTTTTGCCCACGCATAAGCCCCGCTTCTATGACGCCGATATAGATCGCGGATTTCCCTTTGATAGCCTCCAGGAGTCTTCTGTCGCGGCGAATACGCCCGTTTTCATATCCCACATGACGAAGGACAAGGCCTGGGTTTTGGCGGAAACGCCGTATGCGGTGGGTTGGATATCGGCAAGAAATATAGCCCGTGTGGATGGCAATTTCGTGAAAGCTTGGGAGACGGGCAGGTACGCAGTTATCATAAAGGATAAAATTCCTGTGTACGACGAAGAAGGGCGGTTTCTGTTCAAGGTCCCCTTAGGCTCGGTGTTTCCCAAACTTGGGGACGATACAAAAAATATCAAGCTGCTTGTGGCCGTGACGGATCAAGACGGCAAGGCATTTACGAAAAGCGCCGTCGTTTCTAAAGATAGAGCGGCTTCAAAACCCTTAAGACTGACCAATTCCAATATAGCTAAACTTGCCAACGAATTGATAAACGAACCTTACGGCTGGGGCGGCTTGTATCAAAACAGGGACTGTTCAGCTATGACAAAGGATCTGTTTGCACCATTCGGGCTTTGGCTGCCGAGGCATTCGGCCGATCAGGCAAAAGAGGGCGGGAGGTTCATAAACCTTGAGAAACTTTCTCCGAAGGAAAAGGAAGCGATGATCCTGAAGCAGGGCATCCCTTATCTGACATTGATATGGCGCAGGGGACATATTATGCTGTATATTGGAAGCTATAAGGGCAATATCCTCGTTTTCCATAATATGTGGGGAGTGAGAACAAAGGATCTTTTAGGCAGAGAAACGAGAAGGATAGTCGGTCATGCGGCAATTACAACGCTTCATCCGGGAATAGAATTTCAAGATGGTGATAATCACGAGATGGGCTATCTAAATGGCATCCTGGGCATGACTCTATTGATAAACCCCGGAAATTCAGAAATATCTAAACAATGAGAGGAAATAATATGAACGGGCTAAATGCTATATTCTCGCCGGAATCTGTTGCTATCATAGGAGCATCAAACACACCGGGAAAAGTGGGGCATGATATCTTTGCCAACATCCTGAGCGGCCACTACCAGGGCACTCTGTATCCTGTTAATCCCAAGGCCAAGTCGATTCTCAGTGTCAAGGCCTACCATTCCGTTACGGAAATACCCGATAATATAGATCTCGGGATAATCATTCTTCCGCCTACTGCGTCCCTTGCTGCCATAGAAGAAGGCGTCAAGAAAGGGATAAAAGGGTTTGTAATCGTTTCCGCCGGTTTTAGAGAAGTCGGCGGTGAAGGGCTTGAAATCGAAAACAGGATCGTCGCCATGTGCAAAGAGGCGAAAGTTAGACTCGTCGGGCCCAACTGTCTCGGGGTGATCAATCCTATACCCACCGTCAGCCTGAACGCCAGTTTCTCTGCCCGCATGCCCTCACCGGGCAATATATCTTTTATTTCTCAGAGTGGAGCGCTGTGTACGGCGGTTCTCGATTTTGCCGCAGACAGGGACATCGGTTTTTCAAAGTTCATCTCCATAGGCAACAAGGCCGACGTGGATGAGCTGGACCTCTTGCAGTTCTTTCACGAGGACCCGGACACTGCTGTTGTCATGATGTACGTGGAGGAGCTGAGGAAGGGTGTAGAATTCATTTCAACCGTAAAGGAGATTACCTCAGGGGCGAGACCCACTCCGGTTCTTGCCATAAAGTCGGGGAGGACAACGGCAGGCGCGGCGGCAGCGGCTTCTCATACAGGCGCTCTGGCAGGGACGGAGGCCGTATACGATGCCATCTTCAAGCAGTCAGGTCTCATCCGTGCGGATTCCATTGACGAGCTCTTTGACTATGCAAATGTCTTCGCCTACAAACAGGAGAGCAAGCTGGGGAAACGGGCAAGGATCCTGCCGAAGGGAAACCACGTCGCCATTGTCACCAATGCCGGCGGGCCGGGTATCCTGGCAACGGACGTGACGGTTTCGTCTGACCTCTTGCTTGCCACGTTTGAGCAGGCAACGATCGATGATCTGGCAAGCCATCTTCCCTTGACAGCGAACATCCACAACCCTGTTGATATCATCGGGGATGCGCCTTCCGAACGTTACGAGCATGCCTTAAGAGCGGTAATAAGAGATAAAGGAGTCGATGGTGCCCTCGTCATCCTGACCCCCCAATCCATGACAGATGCCCTCGGCACTGCCCAGGCCATTGTCCGCGTTGCGAGAGGGGCCCGGAAACCAATCATATGCTGCTTCATGGGCATTGTCGATGTTTCTCCCGGCGTTAAGTATCTGCAGGAGAACGGCTATCCTGTTTACAGGTTCCCGGAAAACGCAGCGAAGGCGTTCGGTATACTTTACCGATACTCCCGGTGGATGAACAGGGAACACCTTCCGCAGTTTGCCCTGACCTACGAAAAGGATAAGGCGGCCGATGCGATTGCCAGATGTCTTGCTCAGGGAAAAGTACAGCTTGGCGAAATGGACAGTATCGAGCTCTTGAAGTATTACGGATTCGGCCTTCTGCCTTCCGGTCTTGCGAAAAATGCGGACGAGGCTGCCGATATCGGAGAAGGCATGGCCTTCCCGGTAGTCATGAAGATCGCTTCTGCGCAGATTCTCCACAAAACGGATGCAAAAGGTGTGGTCGTGGGAATCAGGGATAAAGATGAAGCAAGAAAAGCCTTCCGTGAAATCATCGAGAATGCAAAGAAGTTTAAGCCTGATGCCGTGATCGACGGGGTTATGGTGCAAAAGATGGCCATGCAGGGAGAAGAACTGATACTGGGCGTCAACCGCACCTCTTTAGGGCCTTTGCTTATGTTCGGCCTCGGGGGAGTTTTCGTCGAGATATTTCAGGATGTCGTATTTCGTCTTGCGCCGATATATAGAAATGAGACCTACAGGATGGTTCAAGAGATCAAGGGATACAAGCTTCTCACAGGTTTCAGAGGTCGGCCGCGGGCTGACATCGAGGCAATCGAGAAAGCAATCATAAGTCTGTCGAATATGGTCGTTAATCATCCGGAAATCAAGGAAATGGATATAAACCCGCTCATAGTTCACGGAGAAGGGAAGGGGGCGACAGTTGCCGACTGCAGGATCATCCTTGAGGCAGTCGGTGATGCCAAGAAATAACGACATTTATGGCGGGCTAAATCCCTCAGAAAATATCCGGCCGGTCACTGCGAGCGAAGCGCGGATTAATCTCTAATAGAAGAATAAGGAGGTAGGAGATGGCGAGAGTAGGGATAGTGCTATCTGGCTGCGGGGTATACGATGGCGCCGAAATTCATGAGGCAGCCCTGACGCTGCTTTACCTTGACAAGGCGGGGTAGCAGATAATCTGTATGGCCCCTGATGCGGATCAGGTGGATGTCATAAACCATATGAAGGGTGAAGCTGTCGGCGAGAAGAGGAATACCCTTATCGAGTCATCCCGCATCGCGAGAGGGGATATCAAGGACATCAAAGATGTGAAGGCTACCGATCTCGATGCGCTGGTTTTCCCCGGTGGATTCGGAGCCGCAAAAAATTTGTGCAGCTTTGCCGTGAAGGGGGCGGACTGCACCGTCAATGCGGATGACCAGAAACTGGTAAAAGAAATGCATTCGGCGAAGAAACCCATCGGATTTATCTGTATCGCCCCGGTCATTGCAGCAAGGGTGCTGGGATCATTCCATCCGCAGCTGACAATAGGCAGCGACAAAGATACTGCGGAGGCTATTGAGAAGATGGGTGGCAAACATGTCGCGTCTCCTGTGGACAGTGTCGTGGTTGACCGGAAAAATAAGATCGTGACCACTCCCGCGTATATGTTGGGTCCATCAATCTCTAAGGTGGCCCTGGGTATTGAGAAGTTAATCAAAGAAGTTTTAAAGATGGCAGCCTGATAGATTGCCGCATTACCTTGCTTGCCGCCATGAAATGCTTTGTAATTATGAAAGGCTACACGAGCAGCCACCACAGGTATTCTCCCTATAATGCATAAGTATAAAATCACCCTCGAATACGACGGAACCAGCTACAGAGGCTGGCAGTCGCAGAAGAATGCCAGGAGCGTTCAGGAAACGCTGATGCATGCGGCAGGAAAACTATTCGGAGAAGAGGTCGAAATTCAGGGTGCAGGCCGCACTGATGCGGGAGTGCATGCCCTTGCCCAGGTTGCCCATGTGGGAACAACAAAGACAATGCCCGTGCGAAAGATACGGGAAGGCTTGAATGATCTGCTTCCTTCCAATATCAATATCCTCGATGTTGAAGAAGTCCCCGTCAGCTTTCACGCCCGCCATTATGCCGTAGGCAGAAGCTATATCTATATAATTTCGAAACAGCGCACTGCCTTCGGGAAAAGGTATGTATGGTGGGTTCGAGACAGGCTGGATGTCAAAAAAATGCAGACCGCCGGTCGTATCTTTCAGGGCTTCCATGACTTCGTGTCTTTTGCTGACAAGAGGATGGATAAGGACGCATCGACGAAGGTGAAACTTGACACAGTAGAGGTAAAAGAGGTGGATGACTTGATCATCCTACGATTTGTAGGTTCCCACTTCCTCTGGAAAATGGTACGGAGAATGGCAGGGATTCTGGTGGAAGTGGGGAGAGGAAACCTGACTCCGCAAGATGTTGAGGCTATGCTCGAACAGACATCCGACCTGCCGGCAAAGTGCACGGCTCCCCCTTCCGGCCTTTTTCTCGAGCATGTTTTTTACGAAGGCGATGCGGAGAAAAGGGCGAAACTGGGCGGGTTATTCCCCCCCCTTCTTTTTCTCAACCGCTAAGAAGAACCCGAATCTCTTGGTGCGTTATTTCTCTTGTCCCTCGCATGCCGCGTCGCAATATGGGACGCAATATGTAACTGCGAGTTTGAACCAGTCCAGTGCGCGCATGTCCCCATAGAGGACGATGCGGTCACCATAATTGATCAGCGCGAGGATTGATCCGACGAAGAGAGCTACCTTTGCCGACGCGGCTACAGTGCCTCTTTCAAGAGCTGCCTCAAAGAATAGCTTCATACTAATTAGCGACTCCCTTACTTTGACGGGCTTTCTCCTTGCTGATGCGCAGTATCGGCTTGATGGTGTCGCCTGATTTCGCATCGGCTATGGCGGCATTTATCTTGCTGAAGTCATAGAACCTCACGAGGCGGTCAAAGGGAAACCGTCCTGCCTTGTAGAGCGCGATCAGCTTGGGGATGAAGATTTGCGGCACGGCATCGCCCTGTATTATGCCGATAGTTCTCCGCCCTCCCGGCAGGGTAGTGCCACTCTCGCCGCTGAGGAGCGCTACGGTGCCATGGGGATTCAACACGTCTACGGCAAGCCTGTGCATTTCTTGGCTGGCGGTTGTTTCCACCACGTAGTCGACGCCGCTCCCGCTTATATCGGCGATGAGAGAAGCGATTTTATTACGACGATTGTTGATCACGTGGGTTGCTCCCAGCGTTAGTGCGAGTTTGAGCCTCTTCGGGATAATATCGACGCCTATGATGGGGTTAGCCCCGACGATGCGAGCCGCCATCATCGCCGACAGGCCAACCGCACCTGTACCGAAGACGGCGATGCTTGCTCCTTTCGCCACCTTGAGGGAGTTCATCACCGTGCCGGCTCCCGTCTGTAGACCACAGCCGAGCGGAGACAGGATCTCGAGATTTAATCTTTTGGAGACCTTGACAATGTTGCGCTCGGTCGCAAGCGCATACGTGGCGAACGAAGACTGACCGAAGAAGTGCCCCCGGACTCCGCTGCGATAGAAGGCATTGCTGCCGTCGAGACGTGCGAAGCCGAAGTTGGCCTCGTAGAAGCGCTCACAATCCGTGGGGTGACCGCTCCTGCACTGGCCGCAGCGACCGCAGGACTGGTAGGAGAGCACAACATGATCGCCCCTCCTGATGCTCTTCACCATGTTACCCACCTGCTCCACCACGCCTGCCCCTTCATGACCCAGCACGAGAGGTCCGTCCGCCTTGTCCCAGTAGTCGCAGAAGCCTATGTCGGTGTGGCAGATACCGGAGGCGACGATGCGCACGAGCACCTCGTCATCCCGTGGACCTTCCATATCGAGTGACTCTATCTTCAAGGGGCCGCCCCTCTTGCGCAGTACGGCGGCCTTGATTTTGTGTACCTGCATATCGGAATGGCGAGACAATATCCGGTTCCTCCCTTTATTATGGTCGCGATTTAGATTTCGCCCGCGGCAATACTACGGCCATTTATGGTTTGTCACGCAAGAGCCGGTTTTCATTCAACTTACGACCGGGAGACCGCGCAACGAGGTCTCGAAGAAATCCCGCCTTGTCTTTCGGCGATATCACCATTCAAAGACGGCTCTTGCCATAGCGGATGTGAAGCCGGTCGAGCGAACATGCAGGGCTTGAAAGCGGGTTGCGTGTGGGGAAACCCTCCGTGATTGCCTCCATGTCAATGACCCAGCGCAATGGACCCGACCGAATAATGAGGGTCCTTTCCGTGAGCGTGTAACGCGTTCCATAGAGCGTCCACAGTATGAAGGCGGCAACAAGAATCAAGAGAACGGAGATCAGCAGGCGAAACGCGAATGGCGCCGGCACCCTCCAGAGATTACCGGCAGCGAAAAGGATGACTGCCACCCCCACCCATAGCAGGATGACGATCCAGCCGTCCCGCTTCGCTGGATAGACTTGTTTCATGTTTCTTTCTCATTTGTCCGCATAGTATTTCTTGTCTTTATCCCACAAAATAGCAAACGAATAGTGAAAGTAAAAGAAAAAAATGAAAGCGTTTTCGACTTGGGGTGCCTGTAAGGCCGGCGAGCGTTAGGTGCGGATGGACCAGGCGTCGAACAGGGAAAGATACCGGAGTATAAAAATATCGCCGTCCAGCCCGGATCGACACCTCCTTCATACCAGCGGTCAACGATTTCTTCCACTTCTCTGCGGCGTCCTTCATAGATAAAGGCAACGGGCCTCTCGTTGGCCTTATGGCCGCTGTAGCATTCAACGTGTATCCGTTCGTAGGAGGTAGGCACGATGTTCCGTTTCTTTGCCTTAGTTGCCATGTGATTTCTAAAGACCGAGTTCTTCGTTGATGAGGACGACCTTGATCCGCCCTCTCGGAAAAGACCTTTCGGTGATCGTCCACGTGTTGCAGAGTCTTTGGGGGCTTTTGCAGTCTGCGCATCGGGAGGTTGCAACGCACGGAGTTTTGAATTCGTGGCGTATTGCATTGATGGGTGCCGCATAGTCGCTGATGCGCGACATCGCGCCGGTAATGTCGGGGATTATTTTATTTCGCCCGACGAGTATGACCACGGTTTTCGGACCGAAAGCTATCGCCGCGACCCGGTTTCCCACCATGTCCAGGTTTACAAGCTTACCGCATTCGGTTACGGCGTTAGTGCCGGTGATAAAGAAATCGACGAGCAAGGCCTGGCGCCTACGTTCGATGATTTCCGCGCGGGGAACGCCGCCTTCAAAGGTCTTCACGATGGAAAGGTCGGGATAGGTCAGTAACGCGTTTAGAATTCCCGTCGCGTGGAGAGTCATTGAATCTCCCCAAGATGCGCTTTTTGCGCAGGTCTTAGGGAAGATTTCTTCAAGCACTATTTTTCTTGCCTGAACTCTATCTTCGGCAACAAATGCTTCAAATGCGTTTTCTTGGAGAGACTCTCTGCAATTATTCAGCCTCTCCCGCCAGTACTGCGCGATGAACGTATCCATGTTCTGTTTTTTACTAACTGTGACCGAGGGTCGTGCAATCACATTACCCGGCTATTGTCGAGACAGCGCTTGCTGCAGGCAGATAGAACCGTTGGACATAGTCTATGACCATGCGGTCTGCGCTAAAACGCCAACCGATGCTTTGCATCGCATGCTTCATTCTCTGCACCCAGAGATGCGGGATCCCGCTTGCGTCCCTTTCGTAATAGAGCGGAATAACCTCATTCTCTAATGTCTCATAAAGATAGTCTGCATCTCTTTGGTACTGTACATTCGGGTCATTATGCATGCCGCCATAACCGATGGCAAAACCATTCCTGCCGTCATATGCCTCATTCCACCATCCATCGAGGACGGAAAGGTTCAGTCCCCCGTTTAGGACCACCTTCTGACCGCTGGTGCCGCACGCTTCCAAAGGCCGCCGCGGATTGTTGAGCCACACATCAACCCCTTGGACGAGGTGGCGTGCTAAGTTGTAATCATAGTTTTCCACAAAGACGACCCTGTTCCTGCTGGCCGAGCTATAACTGTACTGGGCAATTCTCTGTAATAGCCGCTTGCCTTCGTCATCGCGCGGGTGGGCCTTCCCCGCAAAAATGATCTGGATCGGCCTCTTGGTATCTTCAACCAGTTTGGCCAAACGCTCTGCCTGGGATAATATCAGGTCTCCTCGCTTATAGGTCGCAAACCTACGGGCGCAACCGATCGTCAGCACATCCGGATCAAGAAACTGATCGATCTGTTTCAATGTATCCCGATGACCCAGTCGCTCAGCCTGCGATTGCAGGCGCCTACGGACGAAGCGGATGAGGCGCATCTTCAGACTCTGGTGCGTCTCCCACATCTCCCCGTCGTCAATCTCGGTTATTTTTTCCCAGATGTCCGGGTGCACCATGCGCGTGGGCCAGTCTTGGCCAAGGCGCGTCTCAAATAACTGGTACATCGGGGGCGCCAGCCATGATAATACATGCACCCCGTTGGTAATGTGGCCAATAGGCACTTCAGCCTCGGGACGCTGCGGCCAGAGGGGGTGCCACATCAGACGGCTCACAGTCCCATGGATAGCGGAGACGCCGTTCGCCCAGGAGGAAGATTTTAGAGCGAGGACCGTCATGCAAAACGGCTCCGACCTGTCATACGGATTGATGCGCCCTAAGGCCATAAAATCGTCATGCGAAAGTCCCAGGCTTTCTCTGAAGATGCCGAGACTGTCTTCTACGAGATCCGGGTGGAATCGGTCATGGCCTGCGGCTACGGGGGTATGCGTGGTAAAAACCGTGCGCAGAGTTACGCGCCGGAGAGCGCGGTGAAATGGAATCTGGTCATACTCCATAACCCAGCGGGCCTCTTCGAGGATGGCAAAGGCGCTGTGTCCCTCATTTAAGTGCAGCACCCCGGGGATAATATTCAAAGCTTGCAGGACGCGCGCACCACCAATTCCCAGCAAGAGCTCCTGTCGAATACGCAGTCTGTCGTCGCCGCCGTAGAGGCGTGATGTCAGTTCGCAGTCCTGGGCTGTATTGCACTCGACATTCGAATCGAGGAGCAGCAGACGAATCCTGCCTACCTGTGCCAGCCAGACACGTGCACTGAGGAGGCCGCTCCGGGTGTCAATGCGTATGAGCAGTGGCTCTCCATTCGCAGCCAGGAGAGGTTGCAGCGGCAAATTGCTTGTATTGAGGTTCACGTAGTTTTCTTGCTGCCAGCCATCTTTATTCAGACTCTGATTGAAATAACCCTGCTGGTAAAGGAGCCCGATTCCAATTAAAGGGACTCCCAGGTCGGAGGCGCTTTTCAGGTGGTCACCTGAAAGGATGCCTAAGCCGCCGGAGTAAATTGGCAGCGATTCATGCATCCCGAACTCTGCGGAGAAATACGCAACCGGCCTACGGTTCAAATTTCCACAGTGCGTCATTCCCCATGTCTTATCCTTTTCGATATATTCATTCAAACGCCGGAAGGCGTAGTTTATCCGGCTGTGAAGCACCAGCTCAGAGGCCCTCTCCTCAATTTCCTCCGGTGTGATCTGATTGAGAAATGCTATCGGGTTATGGTCAACCTGCCGCCAAAGATGTGGGTCCAGGTCGGTGAAGAGGCTGATAACCTCCGGATGCCATGTCCACCAGAGATTCTGAGCCAGGGCGCGAAGACGGTCATGGAGATTTATTTTCGTTCCTTTCATTGGCGAGACTCCTTATTGTAATTAATTAATGGAACGTATCTGAGCAGTTTCAGAAAAAGACAAAACACTTTGCTGCTTTAACTACCATAAAAATCAAGAAGATAAAATGAGAAAATATGCCGTTTGTGAAAGTTGAGACTCAGACATCTCCGCCTGATTCATCCTTCGGTTTCCGGTAGGACAAATAGCTATGTAAGAACCACCCAAGGGCAATGCCGATAATCAAGAGAAAAAATATCAGCAGGGCACGGGACATGGAGACATTCCAGAATAGAAACCTGACATCAACTACTGTGGCATTTTGGATTATGAAGATAACGGCGAGGCTCGCGAGAATAAGGACCAATATCAATTTGAGATTCATATTCTTCACCTGTGCGCCGTGCCGGGAAATTTTAGATAACCAGCGTTCCCGTTCGGATTTGCATGCATATCTAATTCTTTCTGAGTGTCACGAGAAACAGTTTCCGCGGAAGTTCTCCCTCTTCGAATTCATCTATACTCACTATCTCAAAGCCTTCTGCAAGGCTCTCCACATTCTCCCGGCTGAAGAAATGGACGACGAAGCCGTCGACTTCATACATATCCTTGCCCCGGTGAATCCCTTTTCCAAAGTGGGGGTCTTTCGTGTGTCTCACTGTGTAAACGTGAAGTCCTTCAGGGCGGAGAACCCTTCTCACCTCCTGGGAAAGAAACTGAAGCTCAGGACTTGTCAGCGCCATGCAATACAACATGTGTGAGTAGCAGCCATCCATGGATTCATCCTCAAACGGCAGGGCGACGCGCACATCGTGCTGAATCGCTGCGACATAACCGTCTAAACCAAGTTTACGCGCCTTCTCCGTAATCGTCATGACGGCGCTCGCGGAGTAATCAAGCACCGTCACGCGGAGGCCATTCCTGGCAAAGAAGATTGTGTCCCTCCCCTGTCCGCTGCCCAGTTCAAGAATCGCGGTCCTCCATTCCTCCTTAAACATCTCCGCGGCCATCCTGGCAGGATCGCTTGGCAGAGCGCCAAACATGTCGGGATTTCGGACAAACGTCTCCTGTCACTGGCGCCCCTGAGCATCCAATATTTCTTTCATGCTCAATCGTTCGCTTAATCTTTTCGGTTTTAGCTTTATAGTGACGCCGGTTAAGATTTGTGTTTCCAATAATGAAGTAAACAGCACCCCGTGACAATGATGAAGAAGAACGGAATGCTAACGACTAAGACTTTGATGAGCTCCACCGCACTGGCCCAGAATGCTTCCTGCACGCTGAATTGCTGTGGATAGAAGGACTTTAAATAATGGATCTCTGCCACTGAATGCCAAGAGACAGCAGGAACGATGATAATACTTGCGACGACTGCCGAGAGAACCAAAATATGGTATGCCCGGTTCATAAGTCAGCACTCTTATATCATGCCAATTTATCGATAAGGTCTTTCGTGGATATGACTCTTGCATAAGGGACAGCCAATGCAGCCATGAATGCTGCCTGAACTTTGGCTGCCTCTACTATTGTGCCTTTATATTCGAGATTACGGGTGGCACACGCATCTTCAATTACCGTGCACCTGAATCCGAAATCAAATGCCGCGCGCGTCGTCGCGTCAACGCACATGTGAGTCATGGCTCCGCAAATTGCCGCCTCATCCACCTCTGATCTCTTGAGGATATTAAGTAGATCAGTGCCTCTGAATGCATTGGGAAAGTATTTTTCAATGATCGCTTCACCTGGCTGAGGAGCTACGGATTTGTGAATCTCAGCGCCCTTTGTGTCGGGCAGAAAGAATGTCGCTCCCGGGCGCTTGGAAAGGTGTTGGATATGAAAGACAGGAAATTCCCTTTTCCTCCACTCTTTCAGCAAGGATTCTGCATTCTGGGCCGCCTGCTCCATTCCGACAAGTTCCATGTTCCCGCCGGGAAAGTAATCATTCTGGATGTCGATTAAGATTAATCCTCTTTTCATTTGCTCTCCTTATATATAGTTATGGCGCTTTAATTCGCCGCATTTACCAGAGCATTCCTATAATTTCAGCAACACTTTTTACGAGCTGTCCGCGACCTTCGTGTAGGTAGATGCCGATTTGGGCAATAAGAGAATACGCAGCCGCAAACTGCCCAACGGCAATGATGCCTTTAGCCACTACGGGCATTCTATTCGGGCGGTACTTGAATGATATATGAAGGAATGGCAGTCACCAAAAGATAAGTTTTGACTTGTATTCAAATCCCCATCCGTACCATTTTTCTCTGGCAGGGTACGGCGCCCCGCAATGCGGGCATGTAATGGCCTGTTCGGAAATCTCATTTCTACGTTCTCTGCATGGTTTCATAGTATCCTCCGGGTCTCGAGCATGACGTCAGCGGCGCAACCTTATTTTGTTCCCCATTTAATGATGCACTCCCCCTGTTTTCCTCGGCAAAAGATTTGCCTCGTATATGTAAGCGCCTCCCGAGAGAACTGGTGTAAGTTACAGATTACCAATATGAAGTGGACGGATGATTTATAGCTTTATATTACTGCTTCTATTGAAGCATGAGTGCAACTATGCAGAATGTCGTTTCTATTGTCAACTAATTAAAATTATTGAAACTAAAAAAGCCGAGCGCATTATTTCATATTGATTTAAAGCAGGATGTGGAGGCATAATGGCCAACGAGGAGAGTAGGAAAAAATGAAAGCAATGGTCTTGAAGAGCATTTTCAATCTCCGGGAGAACAAGACCCCCCTCACGCTGGTCGATATGCCGGAACCCGTGCCGGGTGAGAAGGAAATCCTCATTGAGGTTTCCGCCTGCGGTGTCTGCCATACGGAGCTGGATGAAATCGAAGGCAGGACGCCGCCGCCTGCATTCCCCATCATTTTGGGCCACCAGGTGGCTGGCAGAGTGGCGGGAATCGGGAAAAAGGTGACAAAGTTCTATACGGGCGCTCGGGTCGGCGTGGGCTGGATATTTTCCACCTGCGGCCGTTGCAGCGCCTGTCTCGAAGGGAATGAGAATGTCTGTCAAGAATTCAGGGCCACGGGCAGGGATGCCAACGGGGGGTATGCCCGCTTCATGAGAGTGTCGGAGGATTTTGCATACCCTATCCCCGGTATCTTTTCTGATGTGGAAGCAGCGCCCCTTCTGTGCGCAGGCGCCGTCGGCTACCGGTCCCTGCGGCTGGCCAACCTAAAAAATGGGCAGAACCTTGGCCTTACGGGCTTCGGGGCGTCGGCACATCTGGTCCTCAAGATGGCACGCCATAAATATCCGAATTCCAGGATTTCTGTTTTTGCCCGGAGCGAGAAGGAGCAGGCGTTCGCCCGGGAGCTGGGGGCTGTGTGGGCGGGGAATGCGGAAGACAAACCGCCGGAAAAACTCCACGTCATAATCGACACCACACCGGCGTGGAAACCCGTCGTCGAGGCCATGAAAAACCTGGAGAGCGGCGGAAGGCTGGTCATCAACGCCATCAGGAAAGAAGAGACCGACAAGGACAACCTTCTCAATCTTAATTACCCGACACATCTCTGGCTCGAGAAGGAAATCAAGAGTGTCGCTAACGTGGCGCGGAGAGACATCAGCGAATTCCTCCAACTGGCGTCAGAGATTCCGATCAGACCGGAAGTGCAGGAATTCGCATTGGAAGAGGCAAATGAAGCCCTCGTCGAACTCAAGGAGGCGCGGATCCACGGGGCGAAAGTGCTCCGCATGGATTGACGAGACGAGAACATCACAAAATATTTTTGCGCTGTCCGTTCGACTGAATGTATTATCACGGATGACATCAATGAAGAATTTCAGGGAAGTTGCAGCGAAAAAAAAATCGCTGAAAAAAGATTATGTGGCTGTCATGATGTGGTTTATGGGGAGGGCCATTCAGGCCGCGGCCGCGGTAGACAGGGCAGTAAAAAAGGAATTCGCAGGCATGCCGGATGGTTTTAACTTTGCTCTCTCTGTTATGCCGAACGGGCCGCATATGGTTATAGGAAAGGACCAGAAGGGGTTTGTGAGATACAGGGGATGGGACCCTGAAGGCTGGAAAATAGACCTGGATATGAAGATCAAAAATATCGAAGCCGCCATGCTGATTTTTACCTTTCAGGAGAGTACCACCCTTGCGACAGCAAGGAACCGATTGGTTGTCGACGGTGAAGTGGCACATGCATGTGCAATCGTTCGCATCCTTGATATTGTCGAGGTGTATCTCCTTCCGAAGATCATCGCAAAGTTAGCTGTGAAGAGGTATCCGGGCTGGTCTTTCCGCAGAAAATATCTTGGCCGGGTGCTGATCTATATCCGAAGCATATTTGGATTTTGATGAGGTCGCCGATGTATTTGCCGGAGCACTATGAATTTTTCTGCCCCGTGAAAATAAACTCGGGGAACAGAGCACTGGAACAGATCCCTTTCGAACTGGATGCCTTGGATGCGAGAAAGCCCCTTGTGATCGCAGGAAAAGATGACAGTGAAAGGGGCCTGGTTGAAGTCATCATCGATGCCTTCAAGGATTCGGGACTCGCCATCGGCATCTTCGACGGTGTGCCATCTGCCCCTGATCTGAAATTGATCAGGGAGCTTTTCAACATTTATCGTGACAGGGGCCATGATGCGGTCATTGCCGTTGGCGGCGGCTCCGTGGTGGATACGGCAAAGATGCTGAATATCGCCGTCTCCGGCAAACCGGAAGATATTGAGGGATGCGCCGGAGAGAATCTGATCAAGAAACCTCTAAAGCCTCTAATCCTCGTGCCAACCTTAGCCGGCACCGGCTATGAGGTGTCCAAATATGCTTTCTTCGCTGGGAGGGATTACTCCTCTCATTTCTTGATGCCCCATCTTGCAGTCATCGATCCCCGCATGACTATCCCGGAGGACGCAGTAGCGACTGCCGCCACTGCGCTTATTGCCCTGACACACGCGGTGGAGGCCTATACCGGCTCCGGCAAGAATCCTTTGGCTGACGCCTACGCTTATGCCGCGATTCAATTAATTATGGAACATCTGGTGAATGTCATTAAAGATCAACGGGACGGGAACGGAGGTCTGTCCCTTGCCAATGCCCATGCCACGGCAGGCTGCGCTCTGTCTAACGTAGCTTTGGGTGTTGCACATAAACTCGGAAAGGTCATGGGCGACGTGTGTCACATGCTTCCGGGGTTGTGCATGGGGATGCTGCTTCCTCGCGTTCTGGAGAGGGAGATGTCGGAAGGCGGTTATCACATATCGGACCTCCTGCTGCCGCTGGCGGGATTCGACGCCTATGCAAGTACGGCGGAAGATCTGAGGGCCCAAAGAGCAATCGAGACGCTCCATGATTTGCTGAAAAATATATCGGAAGCGAACGGTGGCATCATTTCCCGGATATGGAAAGATGCACAAGTATCGGAAGATACATTGCAGGACATAGCACAGAGAGCGGGCGTAAATGAAGCGAGCTTCGACATGAACGGTTGTATGAAAATTCTAAGAGAAGCGAGAGAAGGAAAATAGAAGGAGCACGCGATGGACATGCCGGGGTACTATGAATTCTGCTGCAGGGTTAAAATCATCTCCGGCCATGATGCCCTGGAGCGGATCCCGGCCACTCTTGCCGAACTGACTGCTCAAAGGCCTATGATCGTCACAGATAAGGGCGTAGTCGGCGCCGGGTTGATTGACATTGTGGTTGATGCCATCAGCGACAGCGTTAACATCGCCGCGATCGCCGACGATGTTCCTCCCGATTCGGACTTGAGGATTGTGAACCGCCTGGCACGGGTGTATCGTGAGAAAGGTTGCGATTCTCTCCTTGCCATAGGCGGCGGCTCTGTCATGGATACGGCCAAGGGAATTAATATAATCGTTTCTGAGAATGCTGATGACCTGATGAGGTTCAGCGGTGCCAACGCCTTGAGGCGGGCATTGAGGCCCCTGATAGCGATACCAACGACCGCGGGAACGGGCTCCGAAGTCACCCTGGTGGCAGTGATCAAGGATCATGAAAAACATCTGAAAATGGCCTTCGTCAGCAATTTTCTTTTACCCGATGCTTCCATCGTAGATTCCCGGATGACCCTCACCCTGCCGCCGACCATCACTGCGGCTACTGGCATGGATGCGCTTTCGCATGCTGTGGAGGCGTACACGTGTCTCGCAAAAAATCCTCTGAGCGACGCCCATGCCTTAGCAGCCATCAGACTAATCAGCGAGAATCTCCTTAAGGTGACGGTGAATCCCGGTGATAAAAAGGGACGTCTCGGCATGGCCAGTGCCGCGACCCTGGCAGGCATTGCCTTCGGGAACTCCATGGTCGGCATGGTGCATACCCTTGGCCATTCTGTTGGCTCTGTCTGCGGTGTTCCCCACGGAGCATGCATGGCGATTCTCCTTCCCTATGGGTTGGAGTATAATATGCACAAAAACGGCCAACTCACGGCGGAGCTGCTGCTCCCCATGGCGGGTGCTGAAGCGTATGCCGCAACCCTAAAGGAAGAGAGAGCCCAAAGCGTTATCGCCCTCATCCGCCGGATGAACCAGGGACTTTATGAAGCAACGGGCGGAAGGCATGCGCGCTTCTTTAAGGAGGCTCTCTACAGAGATGGAAGAGAAATGGTACCAAGAGAGAAGCTGCCGGATATTGCTGAAACGGCCTTAAGAGACGGGTCCATCTCTTACAATCCTGAAGACCTGGATTACGACGATTTTCTCATGGTGCTGGAGGCGGCCTGGGAAGGAAGGCCGCTCGACACAGGCCTGATAAAAAAAGGATAATGAAAAATTAGTTATCCCAGATACAGAAGATCATTTGCCGGTTCAAGTCTCTTATTTGAACCAACGAGTGACTTACCAAGGAGATCAGGGTGCATTTCGGATATATGGGCAAAATCTTAACGGTAGACCTTTCCACGCATGTTACACGTGAGGAGGTCGTTTCCGACCGTGTTTACGAACAATACCTCTCCGGCATGGGTTTGGCTGCTTGTATTCTCTATGACAGAATTCCTGCCGGCGCCGATCCCCTCGGTCCTGAAAATATCATTGGCTTTATCTCTGGCCTTCTGACGGGGACGGGGAGTCTTTTTGCTGGAAGATGGATGGTAGTGGGCAAATCACCCCTCACTGGCGGATGGGGGGAGGCAAACTGCGGCGGCAGTCTTTCACCGGCGATCAAGCGTTGCGGCTTTGACGGCATTTTTTTCACAGGAATAAGCGAGAAGCCTGTCTATCTTTATGTGAATGACGACGGCGCAGAGCTTCGCGATGCGTCACACCTGTGGGGCAGGGATGCCGTAGAATCAGAGGCGATGCTGGTCGCCGAAACAAATGCCAATTCGCGGGTTGCCGTCATCGGTCCCGCAGGAGAGAGGCTTTCTCTAATTGCAGGAATTTGCAACGACAAAGGGAGAATGGCGGCGCGGTCGGGTCTCGGCGCTGTCATGGGCGCAAAGAGGCTAAAGGCCATTGTCCTCGATGGCAAAAAAAGAATCGATGTCCATAACAGGGCTGAGATAAAGAGATTGAGCCAGATATGCAACCGGTGGGTGCAGTTTCAACCGCCTATTTTTGCCGGTCCGGTGGCTGCGTATGTCGGAGCCCTCATGAGGATCCTGCCAGTGCAGATGGCCATGGACGGGATGGTCTATAAGATGCTGCTAAAGAAGTGGGGCACAGGCGGCATGAACCAGATGTCTGTTGAGATGGGGGATGCGCCGGTAAAGAACTGGCGGGGCAGCAACGTGGACTGGGGAATTATGAAGTCTCTGGCCGTAAACCCTGACGCAATCGGAAAGCATGAAAAGGTTAAGTATCACTGCTATGCCTGTCCTTTGGGCTGCGGCGGCATATGTGTAACGAAGGGGAAATACGGCGAGACACACAAGCCGGAGTATGAGACAGTTCTTTCCTTAGGCGGTCTGTGCATGAATGCGGACGTGGACAGCATCTTTCATCTGAATGAGATATTGAACAGGGCCGGCATGGATACAATATCTGCGGGCAGCACGGCGGCTTTTGCCATTGAGTGCTATGAGGCAGGCATCCTCACAAAAAAAGATACGGATGGACTCGAACTGACCTGGGGGAATGCGGACGCAATCGTTGCGCTGATTGAAAAAATGATCAGGCGGGAGGGCATCGGCGATGTGCTGGCAGATGGTTCAAGGGTGGCGGCGCGGAAGATCGGCAAGAAAGCAGCAGCGTCCGCAATCCATGCGGGCGGCCAGGATCTCCCCATGCACGACGGCCGGAACGACCCCGGGTATAACGTTCATTACTCTGTGGAGGCCGCACCAGGCAGGCACACCGTAGGTGCACAGATGTATTATGAGATGTTCCAGCTCTGGAAGGTGGCAAAAAGGCTACCGCGCGTGAAGCCTCTCTATTTCAAGGGCAGAAAATATATGGCAGATGAAGAGAAAGCGGTGACGGCCGCTGCCTGCAGCAAGTTCATGAATATCGTCAATTGTGCCGGTCTATGCCTATTCGGCGTCTTTCTGGGCGCAACTAGGACGCCGACATTTTCCTGGTTGAATGCGGCGACAGGATGGAAAAAGACTCCTGAGGAATATCTTGATATCGGGGCGCAAATCCAGACACTGAAGCAGGCCTTTAATATCAAACATGGCATAGATCCCAGGACGTTTCGGCCGGGCGATAGGGTAATTGGGAAACCGGCGCAGACCGAAGGCGCAAACCGGGGAAGAACGGTGGACATGGAAAAATTGATAAGCGATTACTATGGGCAGTTCGGTTGGGATTCCAAGACGGGGAGACCAACGGAAGAGGATATTGACCATTTGAGAATCCGTGGCGAGGAATATGGCGTATAGGATTACGGATAAGTGTAATGGCTGTGGCGCATGCAAGAGGTTGTGTCCGGCTGAAGCCATTACGGGAAATAAGAATGCGCTTCACGTCATTGCGAAAGATCGATGCATTGAATGTGGCGCCTGCGGGCGCATCTGTCCGGCAAAAGCAGTAAATGACCCCTTCGGCATTTCCTATATAGTGGTAAAGAAATCTCTGTGGGAAAAACCGCAATTTGATAAAATGACCTGCATGTCCTGCAGGATCTGCATCGATGCCTGTCCGGTTCATTGTCTTGACCTGTCTGGCGCATCAACTCACGGTGATCCTCATGGACGCCCTTATATGGCGAATGAGAAGGCCTGCATCGGATGCGGCTTCTGTGCCCGGGAATGTCCTGTTGAGGCTATTACTATGGACGTATCTCAAGCACAATAGGTTCTCACGGAACGGGATTGAAAAGTAATGCGTGATGGTTTAATATGATGACAGAAAAAAAGAAAGGAGATCATATATGCAGCCGCCTGTCAAAATATATACGTTAAGTACGTGCAGCCACTGCAAGTCAACGAAGAGATTGCTCGACGAATGTCACGTGAAGTACGAATTCACGGATGTGGATTTGCTTTCCAATGAGGAGAAGAAGATCATTATAGAGGATGTAAAGAAATTAAATCCGCAATGCACATTTCCCACGATTGTCATCGGAGACAGAATCATTGTGGGATTTGAAGAGACGAAGATCAGAAACGCACTGGGACTGTGATGGAAGTCAACGAGCTTTATGAGATGTTGAGGAAAATGCAAGAACCCAAAGGCTATTTTTTTAGCAGGGATAAGGATTGGGTGCTTGATATCCTGAGAGGACTTCTTACGAACAAGGAGCGTTACGGATACACGTCATGTCCCTGCCGGCTGGCATCAGGAGATCGGGAAAAAGATAAAGACATTATCTGTCCCTGTGTCTATCGCGCGCCGGATGTGGAAGAATACGGAAGCTGCTACTGCAATCTCTATGTCTCGAAGGAATGGTACGAAGATAAGATTCCGCACGTGTATGTGCCGGAAAGGCGGCCTCCGGAGAAGAACCCCATTCTGTAGGCTGAGCGTCTTCGATCTTCAAGGGATATGACAGTTGAGGAACTGGTCGCTGCCTGATTCGCAGAAGCGACAAAAAAGGTTGAAGTTTGATGTTTATTTTGTTATGAGTTCTCTTACAAAAGCACTTACCGTGTTGGCGGTTCTATGAGAGCCGCGGGGAAAGAACTATGAGCGGATCGTCTTTGGATACCCCGTTTTTTTAGAGGACGGGGTTTTTTATTTTTTTAAGAGTGATAAGTGATTATATAAAGTGAGGTGATGCTGTAATACAGTTTAATTTCGGGTTTATTATTTCTTATTATTTTGCTGTTGGCGTCTCACATAAATGAGTGCTTCTATCGGTGATATTTTAAGAATATGCCTTATGAAAGGAGAATGAAAAATGGCAGAAAAGAAGAATTCGGACGCTGGCAAGCCGCAAGAAGGGGTTCTTGAGCGCTTCGGCCTGGGGCTGGCGGCGTGGAGTGAAAAATGGTTTCCCGACGCGTGGGTATTTGCCCTTGTGGGCATTGTTATCGTTTTTGTCTTTGGTCTTCTCATCGGTGAGAGTCCCGGAAAGCTCGCGACCGAGGGCGGCAAGGCATTCTGGGTCCTGATACCCTTTACCATGCAGATGGCGTTCATTATTATCGGCGGATATGTGCTTGCCTCTACTCCCGCCGTTTACTGGGTGATCCAGAAGGTGGCCGGAATCCCCAAGACGGGAAGGGGAGCCGTCGCCTTTGTTGCCTTCTTGTCTCTGGTGACTTCCCTGATCTCCTGGGGGTTAAGCCTCATCTTCAGCGGCCTTTTGGTCCGCGAATTGACGAGAAGGGTTAAGGGAATGGACTACCGGGCGGCAGGGGCCGCAGCCTACCTGGGACTGGGCGCCATCTGGGCCCTCGGTCTTTCCTCCTCGGCGCCCCTCATGATGGCCACAAAGGGGGCCATTCCGCCTAAACTCTTTGAGATCAGCGGTCTAATCCCCCTGACTCAGACACTTTTCATCTGGCAGAATTTCTGGATGATAGTCGCTCTCATTGCGGTTTCGGTACCCATTGCCTACTTCTCGGCTCCGAAACCCGAGCGAGCCAAGACAGTAGATTACTTCAACCTGAAATTTGACGAGATCGATACGAGCATCGAGACGCGCCAGAAACCGGGAGAGTGGCTTGAATACAGCCCTCTGATGATCATCCTCGTGGCAGGTCTTCTTTGTTGGTATCTGATACACCTCTTCGCCAGTGATCCCAGGGGACCCATCGCGGCTCTGGACCTCAATAACTATAACTTGATTTTCATCACTGTCGGCATGATTCTGCACTGGCGCCCGAAACGGTTCCTCAAGGCCGTGGCGCAGTCGGTTCCCGCAACAGGCGGCGTTCTGATCCAGTTCCCCTTCTACGCCGTGATCTTCGGGATGATCGTCGGTACGGGGATCAACAAGTGGTTGGCCGACCTCTTTTACAGTATCACGACCCAGGGAACCTACCCGCTTCTGGTGGCCGCTTATTCGTCCATCCTGGGTGTTTTTATTCCCTCAGGGGGAAGCAAGTGGGTCATCGAGGCGCCTTATGTCCTGCAGGCCGCAATACAGCACCAGGTGAATCTTGGATGGGTGGTGGTGATCTACAATGCAGCCGAGGCCCTGCCGAACCTACTGAACCCGTTCTGGATGCTGCCGCTTTTGGGGCTGCTCCATATGAAGGCCCGCGACCTTGTGGGCTATTCAGTGCTCCAGATGTTTGTACACATACCGCTCGTCTTCTTCCTCTGCTGGCTCTTTGCGCAATGGATTCCCTTCGTCCCCCCGATGAAGTGACGGGACAGCGGTTGAAGCGAGGGCTGTGATTAACAAAGAAGGGCGCTGCTTTCATGGCAGCGCCCTTCTTGTTATGAACCGATATATTAAATGAAAATTCGGGTTTGGTTTATTTGCCGCTCTTGAAGTCGTCCCTCATGAGCTCTCTTGCAATGATCATCCTTCTGATCTCGGACGTACCAGCGCCGATCTCCCAGAGTTTCTGATCCAGGAAATGCCTCGTAACGGCGTATTCCGTGCAGTAGCCGTAACCGCCGAAGACCTGGATGGCGTCGAGGCCGATCTTTGTTCCCATCTCGCCGCAGAACAGAAGAGCCGCGGCTGCCATACGGTCGAGGTCCGTGCCCTTTCCGCCAACCTTATTTGCCAAGGTGTCGCAATATGCGGCCGCGCTGTATGCCATCCACTTGGAGGCCAGGTAACCCGTGTACATATTTGCGAGCTTTTCCTGTATGGCCTGATAGCTGATGATGGGCTTTCCGAACTGTACCCTTTCCTTCGCATACTTCAAGCTAAGCTCAAGACAGCTTCTCTGGCTGCCGAGAGTGCAGCCGGAGAGGGTGATTCTTTCCGTGCAGAGGCCGCTCGTGAGAACGGAGACGCCTTTGTTCAAACCGCCGATGAGGTTCTCTGCCGGCAGTTCGACATCTTCAAAGGTGATCAAAGCCGTGGGGGATGTCCTCATACCCCATTTCTTAATCTTCTCCCTCGTAACACCCTTGACCTTGTCGAACTCGAAGAAGAACGCGGAAATACCCTTCGGGCCCGCGGCCGGATCTGTCTTCGCGTAAAATGTCATGAAGTCCGCTACCGGACCGTTGGTGATGAAGATTTTGCTGCCGTTGATGATGTACTTGTCTCCCTTTTTCTCCGCCTTTGTCGCCATGCTCATCGCGTCGGAGCCGGCGTTTGGTTCGGTGATTCCAAGGCATCCGACCCACTCGCCGGTGCAGGACTTGGGAAGGACATACATCTTCTGTTTTTCCGATGCGTTGCGCCGGAAGTTGTCGAAGCAGAGGGTCTGGCTTGCGCCGACAGTCATGGACAGGGCGTTACTCACACGCGCGATCGTCTCATAAACGAGGAGCGTTTCCACATATCCCAGAGCCGTACCGCCATACTTTTCCTCAAAGACGATTCCGTTCACACCCAGGTTCCCCAGCTCCTTGAAAAGAGTCGGTGGCATCTCATCGACTTCATATAGATGCTCCATCTGTGGGTCCAGCCAGCTAAGTCCCCACTTGTAAACGCTGTCCTCCAACATCTTTTGTTCATCTGTAAAATTAAAATCTAACGCCATACACAAATACCTCCTGATAAATTGAGATTTATTTAATCAGCTGTCGAAGCCGCGCATGGAAGTTTAAACTGACTGGCTTTGGCAACTTAACTCGAAAAGCCCGGATAATCCGGGCTTCTCAAGTCGTATAACGCGAAACAACTTATTTTGCTGATTGATAACCCTGCTCCCAATCGAATCCTGATGTCTCACCGTGTAAGGCCATTTTGTAGTTCCGTCTGTCTGAGTAGGACGGATACCGTCTGGTCTTACCCTCAACCGGCATCATGGATACGGGGAATTTCGGGGCAAGGAGGCCGTTCTCTTTCGCCGCTTTTTCCAGCATCTCACGGTCATCGGGGTGGGCAATGGAGATCAGCGCTGCGGCCCTTTCATAACCGGACAGACCGCGCAGGTTCACGATGCCGTACTCAGTACAAACGTAATTTGTTAACTGAGCCGGGACATCCACTGATGATCCTTCAGGCAGGAAGGGAACAATCCTCGAGGTGCCGTGCTTGCTTCGTGCCGTCATGGAGGCGACGCCGCGTCCGCCTCTAGACTGGGCGCAGAAGGAGACAAAATGGAAGTAGCCGCCGGAGCTAGAGATCGGCCGTTTTTCATAAAAGCCGGAACACTGCTGTCCGAGAAGGTCGACAGCCACGCAGTTGTCAATAGCGATCATGTTGTCGAGCCTTGTGAGATTATGCAGGTTATTCGTGTAACTGATGTCATAAGCCGCAAGCTCTTGGTTCCTGTGGATAGTGTCATAGTACCACTTCACATCAACGGGGAATGCGAATGTCCACACGCTCTTGCCGCGGTCGGCGGGGAGGGTCTTGTATTTGTTTGTCACCTGACCGGATTCGATCAGCTTGATAAGACCGGCATTGAGCATCTCCGTGTGGATGCCGAGGTCCTTGAGTCCCGCGTCGGTCATAGCGCTTACACACGCGGAGGGAAGAGAACCGATACCGAGCTGGATTATATCTCTATCCTTCATAATGGTCATGACATGTTTTGCGATCGCCTCTTCCTCTGGTTTTGCCTTGATGGCCTTTTCATTGATCTGTGGCCACTTGTATTTCTCGCAGTCCACTTCGACCCAGAAGTCGATGTCATCAATATTAATGGTGTTAAAGCGGCCGCCTTCGGCCCAGGGATAGTCTGAACGAACTTCTATTACGGTCTTCTTTGCGCACTGGCTGAAGATATTGGCGTTGTTCGTGCCATAAGAGAAGTTGGCAAAGCCGTGCTCATCAAAGGCCGTAGCCGCATTCCACCACCAGTCAAACCCGCGCTTTTCCTTTATTGCATTAGTGAAACGATAATGGGCGAACCACATGCCCATTGCCCATCCCCAGTGCGCCCAGTCCGTTACGTTGTTGGTATCTCTTGCCTTGCGGTTCCATGGAAAGAAGAAATACTCGTGGAAGCAGTGATATTGCTGCATGGGGTCAGTCGCCTGAAATTCGGGATGAGGGAAAAAATTAGCATAATTCCAAAGCTCAATGTCCTTCAATTTTGGGCCGATCCTTTTTGCCAGCTCCATCATACATTCCGTTGAATCACCTCCGACCGAACCTGGCTGAATCCAGTTTCCGGACTTGACCATATCCAAAATCTGCTGTGCTGTTCTCTTCTTGTCACGAATCTTTTGTTGAACCGGTGTTGTCATCTTGACTCCCTCCTTAAGGTAATTAAGTTTTGACATTCAGCCGAATTAATTCAGCCCCTCTTAAGCGGTATACAGATTTATAATATTACTTATCCATATAAATTTATCTAAAAAAAACTTACCAGGTGTAGCCTAATCTTGCAGCGGGTAGAAGATATGCCGCGGGCCTGCTCCGTATTTGGCACAGCCCATAGAACGTTTGTTCATAGCAGAAACGTTAAGGCGTAAGTGATTTGATAATAAGCAGAAACAGGATTTTCTATTTGTCACCAATATGAACCCTTTGAGATGTTCTCAATTTCCGTCTATTGCCGACATCAAGGCATATCTCATATAGTTGCTGACTTTGCAAGCATAAGCGATAAAGAATCTTAGCATGAAACGACAAGACTGCGTCCTATATGCTGCTGACGGGCGCATGCCACACGCATCCCTGTGGAGGGAAGTATCATGCACAATCTTGTATGGAAAAAAATTACGAAAGGCAATATTAAAAGGTTTATAAATAATATTTAGAAAAAACTAATAATTAAAAATCAAATGGATTCGCTGTCTCAAATAACGCCTCCATTATTAAAGGGGAAAAGAGACTTTATCTATTACAACTGTTATTCCTCGAAGAAAGCAAATTTTATTTACGCAATAAGAAAAAACTTTTACCTCAACAGAGTCAGATTTCAATCGGACCAAACTTTCGTGACCGGCTTTAGAGATAATACCGTTGACTTTCTTGCGAAAATTGAATCAGCGCAATGGGGATCTTTTGCCTTGATTGTCACTTATCTAAAATTAATTTTATCTAAATATTATTTATAAACCTTTTAATATTGCTTTCCCTCTCTGTTTGGTACAATACAGGCAGATAAAAATTTACTGATTGCTCTTATAAGAGAAGGAAGAAAACTGATAGAGCGTCTCATTTGAAATATATCCATTTTTTCAGCACCTTTATCTCGTTGATCAGTAGAATAAAAGAAACCAGTGTGACCTTAAGCAAAGGTTATTGCTTGATTAATTAAGTAACGCTGACAGTGCGGTAGTCTAATCGGCCTGATTTCGGCGGATGCAGTTCATACATCTTTAACAGGGCGATCCTCCCTAACTATTCATATGGGTGGGCGCTGCGAATAATGAAAAGGAGGTATAGTCCGGTGGAAGTGATCGATCAAGGAATTGGCAAAATCTTTACGGACCCTGATGCGGACAAGGCGCGTGCATTCTTCCGCACGAAGAACCGTAAGCTGGAGTCCAAGGTGATGTCTGTAAAAGAAGCCGTGGAAAAATTCGTCCATGACGGCGATTATCTGACGCTCGGCGGCTTCGGGGCAAACAGGGTGCCTATAGCAGTTGCACATGAAATCGTGAGGCAAGGCAGGAAGAATATGGGTTTTGCAGGCCATACATCCACCCATGATTTTCAGATTCTGTGCGCCGGTGAGGTTTTCGACAAGCTGGATGTTGCCTATATTGTCGGTCTTGAGGCCCGCGGTCTGTCCCCCAACGCGAGGCGTTATATGGAAAGCGGCAAGGTCCAGGTGAGTGAATGGACCAACTATTCACTCTCCGTACGCTTCAAGGCTGCAGCTGCAGGTGTTTCCTTCTACCCATCGAGAAATATTATGGGAACGGACACATTCAAATACAGCGGCGCCAAAATCATCGAGTGCCCATTTACGGGAACAAAGTATGCAGCCATGCCAGCCCTCTATCCGGATGTGTCGGCGATTCATGTTCATGAGGCGGATATCTATGGCAATTGCCGTGCGAGAGGCATCACCGTTTCCGATTTCGATGTGGCAAGGGCGTCCAAGCGTCTGATTATTACCTGTGAAAGGCTGATTTCCAATGATGAGATACGCAGAGATCCGAGTTATACAGTAATTCCTTACTGGTGCGTAGATGCCGTATGTGAGGTCCCTTATGGCAGTTATCCCGGAAATATGTATGCAGAATATTTCTCCGATGAGGAACATATAAGAGAATGGATGAAAACGGAAGAGGATCCGGTCGAGTTCAAGAAATTCATCGAAAAGAATATTTACAGCTGCAAGGATCACTTTGAATATGTCGAGAAGAACGGCGGCATACACAAACTGCTGAAACTCAGGGACAAAGAATTCATGTTTGTCAAAGCGAGAGATTAGAGAGGAGGCTAAACGGTATGGCTGATTATAATACCATGGAACTAATGATATGCACCGCTGCAAGAGAACTGGAAGACGGGGCTTCTATTGTAGTCGGAACTGGAGCTCCCAATGCGGCGGCAATGCTTGCGCAGAAGGCCCACTCACCCAACCTGGTAATCCTTTTTGAGGCCGGCGGGGCGGCACCCTTGATCCCTGAAATGCCCATATCCGTGGGAGATTCCAGAACTACTTGGAAGGCCTTGATGGCAAGCGGCATGTGTGAAATTATGGAAACGTGTTGTCGTGGCATGATCGATTACACCTTCCTCGGTGGTGCACAGATTGATATGTACGGAAATTTGAATTCCACGAGAATCGGTCCTGACCATCAGAAACCGAAGGTTCGATTCCCGGGGAGTGGCGGTGCCAATGACCTCGCTTCATTTTGTTGGAGAATGCTCGTTATGACGCCCCAGGATTCCAAGAGATTTGCCGAGAAATGTCAATTTATTACAACGCCGGGCTGGCTAACGGGCGGCGATTCGAGGGAGAAATCAGGCCTTCCGCGGGGGGCTGGTCCATACAAGATTATTACCAATATGGCGGTTATGGATTTTGAACCGGAATCAAAGAGGATGCGGATTATAGGGGTCAATCCGGGTTATTCCGAAAAGGATGTTCAGGCCAATTGTGGGTTCGAACTTTTGAAGGCGAAAAAGATCGTGGAGAACAAACCTCCAACAGCAGGCGAACTGTCCATCCTGAGGGATCAGATAGACCCGTATCGCTACGTTATCGGAAGGTAGTTTTCTTTTAAGTATTAAAGCTCCCAAGGTGACATTCAATCCGGGAGTATCTAGGAGGATTATAAATGGCGGAAGAAATGAAACAAGGTATGGCAGGAGACGACAACAATCTGAAACATTGGGAGGAACAGGACGCTATCCTCTTGACTCACCGTGAAGAGGCATACAACATCGGCGGTGAGGAGCAGCTCAAGCGTCTTGCCAAACAGGGCAAGAAGCCGATGAGAGAACTCATTTCGATGTTGATCGATCCTAGTACGGAGTTCTTTGAGCTTGGCCTCGATGCCGGCTACAACATCGGACAGATAAAACTCTACGGGGGAGAGATCTACGAATCAGAGAAAAGGGGTAATATCCCCGGCGGCGGACTGGTCACCGGCGTAGGCGTCATTCATGGAAAGGATTGCATGATCTTTGCCAATGAAAACCGCTATGCGGCGGGAACCTATTTCCCGATCACCCTAAAGAAGCATATGAGGGCCCAAGCGATTGCCGAACGCCTCCGATTACCCTGCGTATACATTGCCGACTCAGGTGGCATCAACCTTCCCCTGCAGTTGGGCTGTTTCGCTGACGACGGGCACTTTGGCAGCATGTTCTACAACATGTGCCGCATGTCCGCCATGGGAATCAAACAATACACTCTGTCAACCGGCGGAAACACGGCGGGCGGCGCCTACATCGTTTATCTCGCTTCCGAGTCAATCATGATAGAAAAGCTGGCGTTTGCCTTTCTGGCAGGCCCCCCCATGGTGAAGTCCGCCATTGGCGAGACCGTGTCCATGGAAGACCTGGGAGGTGCCTATGTTCACACCCAGCACTCCGGCGGTTGCGACCATTTCGTGACATCCCAGGCAGAGGGTATCCAGAAGCTGCGGGACATCATTGAGTTTGAACCAAGCCAGTCGATTCACTGCGACCGCGTACAAACCCTGGAACCAAGATATGACTACAGGGACATGATGCGCTCCGCCCCCATGAATACCTATAACGCAATCAACATCAGGGACACCCTAAAGTGTATTGCTGATGACAGCTATTTCCATGAATACAAACCGACATACGGCCTCAACCGTGGTGAAAGTGTCGTTGCCGGTAAGATGTGGCTGAAAGGCATGCCCGTAGGCGTCATCGCTTCCAATGGGACAGGCGTCATATATATTGAAGCGGCAAGAAAAGCGACGGAGTGGATGATCCGTTGCGGAAACTCGAAGCTGCCGGTTATCTTTCTCCAGGGCTCTCCTGGCTACATGGTCGGAAAGGCCGAGGAATGGGGAGGCATCGGGAAATACGGGTCCGACATGGTCCGTACGTGCAGCGTGCTGAACGTTCCGAAAATCCAGTACGTCATTGGTCCAGATCACGGAGCGGCAAACTATGGTATGTGCGGGAGGGCCTTCAGGCCGGTCTTCTGCTTTACAAATATGAGAGGCCGCACTACGGTTATGTCCGGCCGCACAGCGGGTTTCATCGTGGAGAGCGTCCGCAGGAAGAATATCGTCGACAGAGGACAAACGGTTAACGAGGAAGAAATGGCCAAATTCCGCCAGATGATGATAGATCGTTATGATAACGAAGGGCATCCCTTCCTGACAGGTTCGCTCTTGTTCCACGACGGTGTAATCACTTACAGCGAAGCGCGAGAAAAGCTAGGCAGGTCATTGGAACTTTGCTATCGCGTACCTATAGACAAGTCAGACTGGGGTGATCTGAAGGTCTAATCCCGCTTGAAGAGTGAAATAAGGAGGAGTATTCCTATGGCAGATATACTTTTAAAAGAAAGGACTGATGAGGGCATCGTTATTCTCACGCTGAATCGTCCTGAGGCTATGAACTGTTTTAACTTTGATCTATTGGCCGTACTGGCCGACACCGTAAGGGAAGCAAATTTTGACATGGGTCTCCGCTGCATCATCATTACCGGCGCAAAGGCGGGAGACGATCCCAAGAAGTGGTCCTTCTCTACAGGCGCAGACCTGAAGGAAAGACGGACGCTGTCAGACGACCAGGTTCGCCGCTTCATTTTCACGATACGCAACACTTTCACGGCCGTAGAGCAGGTCCGTGTCCCCGTGATTGCAGCCATAAACGGATTTGCCTTTGGCGGCGGCACGGAACTCGCCCTTGCCTCGGACATCCGTATCTGTTCGTCCAACGTCCTCATGGGATTAACCGAAACCTCTCTGGCGATTATCCCCGGCGCAGGCGGAACTCAAAGACTGACTAGGATTGTTGGTGTGGCAAAAGCCAAGGAGTTGGTCTTTACGGCGAGAAGAATAAATGCGGAGACGGCTCTACAGATCGGTCTTGTCAGCAGGGTTGTGGAACCCGATAAGCTCATGGAAGCGGCGCTCGAACTGGCAAGAGAGATCGCCAAGAACGGCCCCATCGGCGTTGCCCAGGCGAAGTTCGCCATCAACTACGGCTCCGAGGCGAGCCTCGGAGTGGCGCTCCCGCTTGAGTCCAAGGCTTATGAGGTTACCATCCCGACGAAGGATCGACTGGAGGCACTGGCGGCCTTTGCCGAGAAACGTAAACCCGTATTCAAAGGGGAATAACACTCTTTCACCCGGCGATACGTTGAACTTAATAAATAATAAAATTGAGGAGGTCATTACTGTTCTATGACGGAATATGATTATTGGAAAATCTTTCCCAAAATGCCAAAGAAGGTAACCATCGGAGACATAACCGTGCGCGATGGTTTCCAGCACGAAGAAAAATTCATATCTACTAATGCCAAGATCTTTTACGCCCAGGAAATGATCTTGGCGGGTGCAAAGGAGATTGAGGTTACCAACCTGGGAAACCCGGCTGGCATTCCTCAGTTCAGGGATGCAGAGCAGGTCCTTACAGCCCTCAGGGGTGATGCGTTCAAGAAACGCTGCGAGAGGGCGGGGGTCAAATACGATGAGCTTGTCATGACTGCTGTGACGATCCGCGAACCCGCTGTCGATACGGCCATCGAGCTCAGGAAAAAAGGGATAGGTCCGGACCGCATACTGATGATGGTTTCCACCGATCCGGAACACCATTTTGCCAATTCAGGAACGACGCTGACCCAGTACTGGAAAGAGGCAGAGCGCTGTATCAAGAAAGCCGCCGACCATGGCATGAAAATGTGCGGCACCGTGAGCACCATTTGGGGGAGCCCCATTACCGGCGCCACGAAGCTGGAGGATGCCGTGGAGTTTACGAAGCGCTTCTTATCTATCGGCGCCCATGACATCGAGCATGCTGACCATGATGGCTCCGCGTCCGCGGCCCAGGTCTACCGTTATTTCTCCATGGTGCTCGACGCCATGCCGAATCCTGATGCTCATCTCTGCCATCTCCATGAAACGAAGCGTGTCGCTTCCGCCTCGATCCTTGCGGCCCTTCAGGCCGGAATCACCCGCTTTGAAGGAACCTTGGGTGGTCTGGGCGGACAGCCGGCAAATTTCCTCGATGACTGTCCCGTAAGAGGAACGGGCGATTACTATTACGATCCTCGGTTTGTGGGTCTCATTACCATGGAGGATCTCCTGGTGATGATCGATGAGCTGGGTATCGAGCACGGGTACAATGTGGACCGTGTCCTGTCGCTCGGAAAAAAGATGGAGAAGACGATCGGCCGGAGGCTCCGTTCCGAGGCCGTCATCAACGGCCGGACATTGAAAGAAGGGCATCCGGAACACGCCCGTCCCGGTCTTGCCAAACTCATCCAGAAAGTGGGTGAAAAACCCGGCCAGTTGGTGCCGCCCGAATGGTCCCCCAAAGCTGTTCTAGGTGAAAAATGGGGACCCACAGCCTGGAAGAAATAGAATCATTGTCTCGCGCAGGGGGAGGAGTTATTCTCCCCCTGTTTCTTTTTGCATACCGAACAAGCCTATGCAAAGCCGCCTCCCGCGAAAGATTGAAATCCACGAAGTCGTCCTTAGGGATGGCATCCAGAACGAGAAGAAGCTCGTATCCACCGAGCACAAGGTAAAGCTCGTCAATGCATTGACCGGTTGCGGAGTACGGCGCATCGAGGTGTCATCCTTTGTCAATCCGCGCCTGGTGCCGCAGATGGCGGATGCAGAGAAACTCTGGAGCATGGTCAGTCAAAGGAAAGGCGCCGTATATGCGGCCCTTGTATTAAATGAGAGGGGTCTGGGGAGAGCTATGCGGTGCGGGGTGCAGCAGGTAGGTATTTATGTGTCCGCAAGCGAAACGCACAGCAGGAAAAATAGCAATGCGTCCATTGCGGAGGCGATGAGGGAAGCGGGGCTGCTCATGGGGAAGGCGCACGGTGCGGGCATGGAAGTGCGAGCGGGAGTGATGAACGCCTTCGGATGTGCCTACGAGGGAAATGTTCCTCAAGATAAAGTCATAAAGCTGGTGAAGGGTCTCCTGAAAAAAGAACCGGACGAAATCTGTCTTGCCGATACATCGGGCATGGCTAATCCAGCGCAAGTTGGAAAGCTTGTGAAACGTGTGCAGGATGTCGCGGAGAAGGTGCCTCTTTCCCTTCATCTTCACAATACGCGTGGTTTGGGACTGGCTAATGTCTGGGCGGCAATCAACGAGGGGGTCTCCATCTTCGATGCGTCTCTCGGAGGGCTGGGTGGTTGCCCTTTTAGCATTGGCGCCAGAGGAAACATCGCCACGGAAGACACCGTCAATATGCTCCATGAGACAGGTATAGAGACCGGCATAAGCCTGGACATGCTCATCGAAGCGAGCTTGCAGTTTGAACGCTACATGGGACAGAAATTTCCTTCCATGGTATCCCACCTTGCACGCTAATCCTCTCCATCTTCAGGAACAGAGCATTAGCTGGTATTGCAAGAATATTGAAATACTGAACTTCGCCTTTGGAACAGATCAACTGTAGAATTCTTCCCTTCTATCCAGAAGGGCATGGTTGTAAGGATTCAGATTCTTGTTCCGCGCCAAATCAATGTCAATCTCGGCTATACCGATCTCTTCGGTTTCAGCGCCTGCCTGGTACAGAATTCTTGCATCCGGTCCCGTTATCTGGCTTCTGCCTGTATAGCGGCAACTCTTTCCGTTTCTGTTCTCCTCGCCTGTCCTGTTGGCCGTAACGGCGAAAACACGGTTTTCCAAGCATCTGGTCTTCATCGCATCCTGACAGAAAGGGAGAACCAGATTTGCACTGTGGCAGATCAAATCGGCTCCCTTGAGTGCGAGGGTGCGCATGGATTCAGGGAAGAACCAGTCAAAACAGATCATCACCCCTATCTTGCATATCCCTATGTCAAAGACATTAAGCCCGAGGTCTCCACGCTGAAACCAGAGTTTTTCTTCGTTGAACAGATGAACCTTCCTGTACCTTCCCAGATAACCCGAGGGAGATATAACAACGGCCGCATTGAAAAGATTCTCATCCTCCCTTTCGATCAGACCGGCGATGATGTGAACTTTTCTTTCCTGCGCCGCCGCACATAACGCTTCTGTTGTCTTGCCGTCAGGTAGCGGCTCCGCGAGGTCAAATGCCTCGTCCTTTGATGTTATGAGATAACCTGTATTAAACAGTTCCGGAAGAACGATAATTTCAGCCTCAGTTCTCTTGATGTGCTTTACGGCTTTCTTGACATTTGCTTCTATTTCCCCAAATTGAGGGTTGAACTGTACAAAGGCCGCCTTCATAGCAATCACCGATGATTGGATAGGATTCTTATATGCAGATGCGTTTCTATCTGTTTCCATGTGCACTGCAGCACAAGAGGATAATGCATGAACATCAAGGATTCGGAAGATTTGGTGATTCCTCCGAGAAAAGCTGTTGGCACTTTACGGATGAAGTTACACCTTGAAATCCACTGCCAGAATGTTTTCACATATTTCCTTCACCTTTGTGAGAACGGGAAGGTGGTCGGGATGCGGTTGATAACGCTTCAGTGCCTCCAGGTCTTCAAAGGCGGAAATCAGAGCGAAATCGTATGACCTTGAGGAATGAACGATATCGCGGCCGAATTGATACTCTTTTATTTCCGGAATTCTTCCAGGTAGCTTTGCCATGGCCTTCTCCAGATCCTCGATATTTTTTTCTGTAACACCTGCCTTGAATTTCATGAAGACTATATGCTTGATCATTGCGTTGCTCCTTTCTGCGTAGGTTGATTTAAGTAACTGCTATTTCTCTTTCCATCTCACAGCAAAACAGAGGCTCAGGTCTTCCTGCTGATCCTGCAGGGCAGGCCCTTCAGATTGGGCGTGCCGTACTCCCTGCCGAGCTTGCCCGTAGAGGTAAGCATGTTGAAATTGGATCTTTCCCAATCGTACTGCGTGTCCGGCCTACCTTCCGGGAACCACCATCCATGGGTAGCGCATAGCACGCGGGGATCAATGCCGTCTGTCAGGTTGGCCATCTGGGTGATCCTGCCGTATTTCGTTTCGATAACAACCTCATCACCTTCCTTGATGCCGTATTTCTGTGCCGTCTCCGGGTGGATCTCCAGCCGCGGATGAGGTCTCAGTTTCCTGAGCTTTTCCAGCCATTGGTAGGACGAATGGAGGAAGAAGCGGCTCTTGGCGCTGGTGAGGAGCAGGGGATAATCGGGGTCGTCGTCTTCCGGCAGACCCTTGTATTGCGGCAGGGAAGTTAATTTAAACTTCTCCGCTGTGCTAAGGGCGAGTTCGGCCTTTCCAGATGGGGTCCTAAATCCTTTCTTCTCGTAGGATTTGAAACGGTCCGGTCCTTTCAGGTATCCCCTCTCCGCAAACTCGGCATACGTAAGTCCTGCCGGTTTGACGACGTCTTCGAGGAACATACGGTAATCGTCGTGCCAGAGTTCCGGCGGACTTATGCGTTTACCCAGCTCATTCATAATCTTCATATCCGGCCAGCACTCCTCCGGCGGTTCCACGACCTTGGGCCTTGCCAGGAGGTAACCGTGACCGATTCCGAGATGGCCGATATCATCAAATTCGAACTGTGTGGCTGCGGGCAGAACGATATCCGCCAGGGCCGCAGTCGGGGTCATGAAGATATCAGCTATGGCGAGGAAGTCCAGTTTCATGAGGGCCTCATAAGTCTGACGGCTGTCTGCGTAGGTCAATAGGGGATTGCAGCACATGGCGTAAAATCCCTTCACCGGGTAGGGAATTCCTTCCAAAACTGCCTTCCGGAAATACGCGGGCGCAATTGTCATCAGGCGCGGGATTACGCTGTGGTGGGCGCTGATCATGTTCTTGTACTTATCAGGCATGAGATCGGCCCGGACAAAGGGACCCAGCCCCACGATCTGTGGGTCTTTCGCCTCTACGTTGCCACCGGGCACATCGAGATTTCCCGTTATGGCCATGAGGCAGATAAGAGCTCTTGCGGTGTCGAAGGTGAAAATATTGTGTTCTATGGGATTTCCCCATTGGATGACTGCCGGCTTTGCCGTGGCATAGCAGCGGGCGGCGTCTCTTATGAGTTCGGGTGCGACCCAGGTGATTGTGGAGACCTGCTCCGGCGTGAATTGTCTTACATGTTCCACCAGATCGGGAAAACCCGCAGTCCATTTTTCCACAAATTCTTTGTCGTACAGACCCTCGGAAATAATGACATTCAGGAATCCCAGGGCCAAGGCATTGTCCGTGCCGGGCCTGATCTGCAGCCACATCCGCGCTTTCTTAACTGTGTCGATCCGGCGCGGATCGATTACGATCAACTCCATCCCGTTCTTCATCTGTTCGAGGAACATGCTGTTGATTTCACCCTCTTCATTCGTGGAGGTAATGTTGCTTCCCCACAGGACGGCGAGCTTGCTCGGATGGTGAAAATCTGCGACCGGGTAAAAGCCGCATGTGTGGATGCCCGTGATCTCACGGGGTGCGTGGCAGACATCCTGAGAAGCGACCACATTCGGAGATCCGAAAAGATTGGCCAGACGAATGAGGACAAAATGCTCAAGGCCTTTGGGCATGCCGACGCCAAATGCAACTGCCCTCGCACCGTGCTTTTCCTTGATCTCAAGGAGATTTCCGGCGACCTCCTGCAAGGCCTCTTCCCAGGTTATGCGCTGCCATTTGCCTTCGCCGCGCATTCCTGCCCGCTTGAGGGGATGCCTGAGACGGTCCGGGTGTGTCAGTCTATCCGGCGATGCTACGCCCTTAGGGCATATATAACCCTTACTCAGGTAGCCCTCCGGATCCCCCTTCACCCTGACAATCTGATTATCTTTCACGCCGACCAGAAGGCTACAGCCCCCATGGTCCATCCTGGCGCAATGTGTCTTCGTCCAGCGAATGTTATCTTCCATATGGTTATACATCCCTTTGAGTTAACTTCTTTCTATTTATATCATGCCATCAGATAGATTCAGATCGAAAATTCATCGAGGAAGGATATTATGAGACAAATTATCGACTTAATCATTTTCTTCAAAAGCGCAATTAATATACACCGATAGCATAGTGGATGCAAGTTAAAGCTCACAATAAAACCACTATTTCCGGAATACAATTTTGCGGCAAATTTCTAATTAATTAATTCTTAATATTATTTATTAATCTTTTAATATTGTTTTGATAATTGAGTTCGAATAGAATTGACAAACTTTCTAATTGACAAACTAAGAACTACTGATCGGAGGTATTTCAACGTGTTGGAAATTGAATATATATACTGCCCCAACAGAGGCTGTAAAGATTACGGTCTGAGGGACAACGGTAATGTTGGCGTACGCGGTAACTACGGCAAAAATAAGAACAGAAAACTATTATATTGCAGAACCTGCGGAAAACGTTTCGCCGCATCGACGTCAACAGCTTTTTACAGGATGCATTTGTCCGAAGATATTATCAGACAGATTCTTCACCATGCGGCAGAAGGTGATGGAGTTCAATCGACCGCGCGATCATTGAAAATCGATAAAGGCATTGTGCAGCGCGTAATCCTCCGTGCGGGAGAACATTGTGAGTCCGTATTGTCAAATCTTCTCTATTCACTGAAAATGACTGAGGCCCAGCTTGATGAGTTATGGACATTTGTCAAGAAGAAAAGAATCCTCGAAAACAAGAGTTGGAGGGATGATCTGGAAGACGTCAGCCATGTTTCTGTCCTGCTTCGGTCTGAAGATTAAGAACATATTTTTTGACAAGTAATATTTGCTTAACTGCGTGAAATCTTTTCAGCACTCGTGGCGCTCTTGGCGCTTAGAGCGCGGCCGGAAATAAATAATTGAGTCGGCGAGAGATACAGAAAATCACTTTCATCCGTCGATTGATATTGTTTGCCGGTATCCGTATTGTTTTCTACTCACTTGCAATTGATAAGCCATTTCCTTTCTCATATACTCCAGACGGACAACGGAAAATTCCTATCAGACTAATATGGCAAATGATCACGAACAATACCTCCGGCCCACGTACTATATTGACAGTGATGCATCGGAGGTCACAGCCTTCGCCGGAGATGCCGCGGGCGGCATCAAGACCTCAATGGAGAAAGGCATAGCCCTCTTTTATGCAGTTCGAGACAAGATCAGGTATGACCCGTACCGGATCGATTTGGAAAAAAGAGAGGCTTTCAAAGCGAGCGTCATCATAGGAAAGGGCTATGGTTATTGCGTGGCCAAAGCAATTGTGCTTGTTGCTGTTGCCCGTGCCTCCGGTATTCCCGCCCGGCTCGGCTTTGCCGATGTGCGCAACCACCTTACCACGGAAAGGCTCCGGCAGTTGATGAAAACGGATACCTTCATCTTTCACGGTTATACGGAACTCTTCCTCGGCGACCGCTGGGTCAAGGCTACACCAACGTTCAACCTATCCCTGTGTGACAAGTTTGGCGTAAATCCTCTCAACTTCGATGGCAGAAATGACAGCCTCTTTCATCCATATGACGGGGAAGGAAAGAAGCATATGGAATACGTTAGGGATCACGGTCCTTTTACCGACGTACCCTATGAAAGGATTGTCGCCTACTTCCGGGAATGCTACCCCGCATTTTTTCAACATCATGATAATGTGAGAGCTCATGATTTCGAAAAAGAAGCGAGAGCAGAAAAGAAATAAATTTTCCGGATAAGCTGATGAAATGCCCTCCCGTTTCATCTTGTCCATTTTTATTGCTTGTGTTAGCCTGATATTCCATGATCATCGTAACAGAAACAGGTCTAGCCTGCATGCGTTGCGGGAAAATCCCTGCTGTCATCTTCTGTGACGGTTGCCAGGTTCCTCTCTGCATAGAGTGCCGTAAATTTGACCTTTGGGGCTATGGATGCGGCCACGTGGATACAAAAGTATTCTGCCATACCTGCTTTGATGACATTAAGGTAAACCCTTACGGCGGCAAGCTTAACGATGACCATGAATGAAAAATTTAAGGAATGAGATCATGAGCGACGAAATCAAGAAAAGAACTCAGGAAACCGCGAATACCCTCTTCGGCAAAGGGATCAAGATAGCTCCGCCTTATCTAATGTGGAGGGAGTTTGACAAGGACCTTGCCAATGACTTCTCCCGGTTCATAACGGGCAACCTTTATTCCCGGACTGTTTTAACCCTCCCCGAAAGGCAGATGGCTGCTTGCGCCATGCTCGCGGCTCTGAGGGCAACAGGCGAACTTAAGCTTCACGTGAACGCGGCGCTGAATGTAGGTTGTGATCCCAAGAAGCTGGCGGAGATTTTTTTCCAGGTTGCGACCTACGCGGGCATGCCCGCCGTCAATGAGGCCCTTGAAGTTTATCGGGATGTTCTCAAAGAACGGGGAGAATGGCCCATTAAATGAGGCCCCATCGTGGGTGTCAAGGAACACGGATATACACATGGCCAAGAACGCTATCGGGAATGTACTGATAAAGAGCAAAAAGGAAACGGCCCTTCTGATAATCGACATGCAGGTATATCAAGCAGGCGAGGGGGGAAATCTGCCTCGCTACTTCGGCGTCGTCAACGGGCCAGAGGCGAAAGAGGGTGCCGTCCGCCGGGGGAAGGAACTCCTTCCGGTTATCGGGAGATTGCTTTCATCATTCCGGAAGGCCGGAGCATGTGTTGCATTTACGGCCTTCGGTTCTCTCACGGAAGACGGATCAGACCTCGTTCCGTATGTCCGCTTATGGAACAGGAAGTGCAGGGAGAAACTCGGTGTTCCCGCAATTGTCTCCGTCAAAGATCCCGGGTATATGATCATGCCGGCTATCTCTCCCTTGCCCAATGAGCCTGTTATCAGCAAGACGGCCCAAGGGGCATTTAATTCCTCCGTAATTGATCATGTCTTAACGCAGAAGGGAATTGATACAATCGTTGCGGCGGGGATGTACACGAACCACTGCGTGATCTCCACCTGTATCGGCGCGGCCGATGCAGGTTATCGTGTGATCGTGCCGGAGGACGCGGTGGGATCATGGAGTCCGGACCTGCATAAACAGGCGCTTGAAGTTATGCGTTCATGGATCATAAGGACCACGAGTGACAGGATCATTACGGAATTAAATCTACTCCTTTGACTTAGAATAAAATAAGATTTTCCCTCATACTCTTCCCGGTTTTTCGCAATTGCAATTGTCAAAAGTCATACTATATTAGTATCCTGCGTAACAGTTAATTAGGCTTAAATCCATAACCGGCTGACATTTGAAGTTGACCGGGCAATAACTAACTGAAGGAGGAGGGGCTTATGTACGGAGCAGCAGGGGAAGAGGCAAGACAGTTCGTGAAGAAGGCAATAGCATTTTATAAGAAAGCGGGTAAAGCGGTTGCTATGGCGGAGTTTACAAATCCGAAGGGACCCTTTGTAGAAGGCGAACAGTATGTTTTCGTGCTGAATCTCAAAGGGACAATGCTGGCGCATGGAGTCAACGAAAAATATATAGGCATGGACTTCTGTGATGTTAAAGATTCCGATGGTAGGAGCTTTATCAGAGAGATCGTTGAAGTCGCCAACACCAAGGGCAGCGGCTTTGTCGATTACAAATGGTACAACCCGCTTACCAAAGAAGATCTGGTGAAGCATGTGTATTTTGAGAAAGTTGATGACGTGATCATCTGCAGCGGCGTCTACGCAGAAATGTGGCAGGATCTATTGTAGCGTTCTGCGTTCCTCCAAAATAATGTAGAATGTAAAAACTATCGAGAGACAGTCTCCGAGCCGCCTCGCCTTCCGGTGGGGCGGCTCTTTTTTTGCATCGATGTGTATGCTGAGCAAACCATAGCTAAAAAATGGCGGAACTCTTCTCTAAAATGTGCTACAAGGCACATGACAACAGAGACCGACAAAATGACAAAGATACGTTGTGAGATATGTATCCCCAATCCGTGACTAAACGTCTATTTATTCTGGGTCATCCCTATTTTCACATCTATTTGATAAGAGGGAAGAAGGCATCAGCCCTGGTTGAAATGGGTATTTCAGCTATGGCTGATACGGTGATTATGCAACTATCATCATTAGGCGTAATTCCTGATTATCTGATTGTCACCCATCCCCACAGTGATCACATTGGGGGTCTCGATGCCTTAAGACAGGCCTTCCCTCATGCTATTGTCATGGCAGGACAGGATGCGGCGGCGTTTCTTGACCATCCGAAGACGGTCGAATCGCTGATCCAGGAAGACCGGCATATGTCTTCTTATATGCTGGATCGCGGTCTCGTTTCCAGCCGGCCCGCTATCCTGCATTCCCCTTCGCTATCCGGCTCCAAAGTCGTCAACGAGGGGGATGAGCTCGATCTTGGAGATATAAAGATCAATTTCTTGGATGCGCGAGGGCATTCACCCGGCAATATTATCATGCATATCCCAGCCTTAAGCGCCGTATTGGCCTCTGACAGCCTGGGATACCGGTTATCAGGGCCGGGGTTCTTCCCAATTTTTTTTACCGGATATGCCGACTACATGACGACAATAGACATCATAGAAGGCCTCAAGCCGGAAATCCTTGGACTGGCCCATAACTGCATCGCACAAGGGCCGGATGTAAAGAAGACGCTTCAGGAGGCACGCGCAGCCGCTCAGGGTATCATGACTCGCATCCTCCACGACGGGCGGGATGACGAAGCTGTCGTGGAGGACATATTCAGAGAATATTATCGCGATGAGCTCACTCTTTATTCGGCGGAGAATATTCTCGGTTGCTGTCGCCTGATAGTCAAGAGAGTCAAAGACCCCAGAGACGATCGGCACCCTCGTAAGTGAAGACTTGCAAGGCCTGGCACGTATTCCGGAAATATGAATAGTGTAATGGATGCGATTGCGACCATGCGCATTTTTATTATCAGCTTGCGCCCGATTATAAAAGCGTAACAAGAAAAAGTCGACAGATGGTTCGTTTCCTGCATTCTTGCTGCAGATATAAGTTCTTTTTTCCCGGGAATGGTTTTACATGTCAACGATGATTTTTAAAGGAGGAACACCATGGAGTTCAGTACCATAAATGCCGATGTGCAGGGCAGAATCGGCATGATCTCTCTGAATCGCCCCGAGAGACGGAATGCAATCTCTATTGAGATGCGTAGAGAGATATCCATATGTCTGAAAGATTGGCGGGAATCCGAAACAGTGGGCGCCGTAATCTTGACCGGCAACGGCGAGGCATTCAGCGCCGGCTTTGATCTCGGCGAATTCAAACAACCGGCCCTGTATAATGAAATTTACGAAACATCGGCAAGGTATCACCGTGACATCTGGTATTTTCCCAAGCCGACGATAGCCGCGGTGAACGGCCCGGCTCTCGCGGGAGGGTTTGATCTCGCAAAACTTTGCGACATCAGGTTATGCTCAAAGACCGCCCTCTTCGGTCATCCAGAGATAAAATTCGGAATTCCTCCGCTCCTAACACCTCTTCGCTGGATTATAGGTGAAGGACTGGCCCGCGACCTCTGTCTCACGGGCAGAAGGATCGACGCCGCGGAGGCGCATCGCGCAGGTCTGGTCAGCGAGGTTATCGACGGCAATAAATTGCTGGAGCGGGCAAGAGAGATGGCCGCAACGATCCTGGAGGCTCCCCTGTCGGCCCTTCGCTTTATCAAGACATACATGCTGGATCACGCGAATCGCGGTTTCGAGGAGGCATTCTCAGTCGAACATGACAAGGCCTTCCAGGAATTTCTTCTGAAGAAAGCATCGCAAGCATTTCAGGAAAAAGTAAAATAGGTTATGGCAACCGCAAAGCCATAAAGGGGAGAAGTAAACGCAATTCAGGATAAGAGATGCAGCTCCTTTAGGCATTGCCGTTTGTGCATTAGGATGGAAAATGGCAGAACTCCAACCTAAAATGTGGTAGAGGTTAAGGATGAGAAAAACCACTGGCTAACGTGATGAAAAAATACGGCCAACACCAATCAAGGAGGAAGACATGGATTTGGGATTAAAGAATAAAGTGGCCCTGGTGGCTGGAGGAAGCACAGGCTTGGGGCTGTCTGTAGCAAAGAGGCTATCGAAAGAAGGCGCCCGTGTTGCCATATGCGCCCTGGATGACCCCTATCTCCCGCAGGCAAAAGAGGAGATCATAAAAGAAACCGGGGGAGATGTCGTTGCCATCGCTGCCGACGTAAGCGACGCAGAACAGGCAAAGAAGTTTGTCCGCAGCGCTATCAATCATTACGGGACGCTGGATATTTTAGTCAATAATGCCGGAGGGCCGCCATCGAAAGAGTTTTTCGATATTGATGACAAACTCTGGGAATTTGGTTTCCACCTCAACCTCCTTTCTACTATTGTCATGACCCGTGAAGCGGTTCCGGTGATGAAAGCCAAGCGCTGGGGGCGCATCGTCAATATGACTTCCATCTCCGTCAAGCAGCCAATCGACGGCCTTATCTTGTCCAATACAATTCGCGCAGGCGTCATCGGTTTTGCCAAGAGCCTGTCCAACGAGCTGGCGCAGTTCAACATCACCGTGAACAACGTGTGTCCCGGCTATACCATGACGGAGCGGGTTCGCAGTGTCTCCGAAGCAATAGCTGCAAGAGAGGGCTCTACACCGGCAGCGATTGTCAAGAGATGGGAGTCTGAAATTCCTATGGGGCGCCTGGGCAAGCCGGAAGAATTAGCCGGCTTGGTCGCATTCTTAGCCTCAGAGATCGCCGGCTATATCACGGGCGCTGCCATTCAGATCGATGGCGGCTGGTATAAAGGGGTCATGTAGGCGCCGTAAAGATACCTGTCACTTGAATTTATGGGGGCTGATCTTCTTTTCCATGTTATCGAGAAAAGTCGACCACGCGTGGGTCCGGAATGCGGTAGCCAACTTTTTGGGGTTTTTTGCCCCGCATGAAGGGCACTCCAGGATATCGTATCTTTCGTCGACCTTCATCAATTGTTCATACACGGTCTTACATTTACAGCACTCGAATTCATAAATGGGCATTTGGAAATTCCTTGATGCGGCAACTGATGATATCAGGCTTGGCGGCCAGCCTACTAATACCTCATATCACGTCCATCTTATCGGTTCATTAAGTTTAATCTCATTCGAGGGAGACTCGTCGTTTCGCGGATGAAATATAGAAGAAAGGTGATTGTATGTCAAGAGCCAACAATATCTGCAACACTGTTGATATGAAGGGCTTTATATGTTAGTAATTACGTTCTCGACAAATACGGATATCCAGGTCAGGATCTGAACTATGGATGCAAAGCCATCTTTCCTTCCTTTTGAAATTCCCGAGCTCAAATCCCGAAATATGAGGATAGGCAAAGAAGGCCTTTTGCACCGTTCCTTCCCCGTAGTTCCCAATGAATTTTTCAGAATCTATCAGAATGACGACTTCTATTTGGAGGTAGAATTCCAGCAGGAAAATACCCGCGCCAAGGTTTTTCTATATACGAATATCGACTGCCCGGAGGATGAATGGCGGGAGCTTGAATTTAAACGGGAAAAGGACAATATCTACAGCCTGTCATATAAAGCAAAGCTCTGCGGCAGCTACAAATTCAAATTAAAATATTCTCTCGATGATGGCAAGACCTGGTACTGGGACAGAGTCCCTTTCAGCCACGTGATCGTAGATCCGGAGGCTTCGAAGGATATAAGGATGTACACCATGATAGTACCGGTCTCAGGTACCATCAGCGACTGGATTGAGCTTCTGCCTCACATCGCAGGGCTTGGTTTTAACGCCGTTCATCTCCTGCCCATTACCAGCCTTGATATTTCTGAAAGCCCCTATTCAGCTCACGATCTATTTTCTATTGATAAGGCCTACGGTGGAAAAGAGAACGGATACGATTTTGCCGACTTTGAAAAATTTGTTGAAAAAGCGAAAGAGCTGGGGATCCGGCTTTGTTTTGACCTCGTGTTCAATCACATAGGGGTCAGGAGTAAGATGGTGCAGATGTGTCCGGAGTGGATAGTTCCTGACAAGAGTGAGAAAGATGGACTGAAGCGTGCGGGCTGCTGGCATATGAACTCCTGGCTGAAATGGGGGGACCTTGTAAAAATATATTATGACCATCCGCATTCTGACATCCGCAACGACATCTGGGATTATATGAAAAAATATTCCCTGTTCTGGTCGTATTTCGCTGAGCTTACGGGCGGCATAATCCGTCTCGACAACCTGCATTCAAGCCACGAAGGGTTTGTTGCGAGTCTCCTTGAAGAGTTGCGCGGAGCCTACCCTAACCTCGTTATTATGGCCGAGTACTTTACAGATTCTAACACTATCATGAAAAGAGCGGCCGAAGGGCAGATCAACCTCTTTCTTGCCAACCAGTGGGAATACCCTTATGCCTATAATCTTCGCAGCTACCTCAATTACATTCATTACATCGCGCGGAAGGTGCGTTTCCATATACCAATCACCACGCATGATACAGGCGCTCCAGCCCAGCTTTTTGGCAAGGCCGAGGCCGCCGTGCCGCGGTATGCGATTACAACTCTCATGGGTACGGGGCAGACCGGCATAGTCCAGGGGGTTGAATATGGGCATCCTGAAAAAATAGATTTTATCGGCAGGAAAGAGAAATATAAATTCAAGGACAATTTATATATTGCCGAAGGCATAAGAAATATAAACCGTGTGCTCACAGAGTCACCCGTGTTTCATCAGGACGGGAATCTCGAATTTATCGACAACGGCCACGGTGCAGTGCTGGGCGCCTTGCGCCGCCTTAATAAAGAAACGGACAATGGGTATCTGATCTTTGCAAATCTCGATGTACATAATGGCTACCATTTGCAGATTGACCTTTCGCCGTTTCTAAAGGGTGCAAAGCAGATTTGGATGGAGGACAGAATTGGCGGAGACCGGCATGAAGCGCAGGGTGGTGACATTGAGATTGACATTGAACCCTGCGGCTTGAGGATATTCAGGATCGGTGATTGACGGAACGAAAGATCAAAGAATCTTCCCGAACCCCCCAAAGCACGCCTGGCGATATCCGCGCTAATCCCCTGTTACAGAAAGGCAATCAAAGTCCATCAGCGAATGAACATGTAAGTAAGAAACCGTTTAGCCGAGTGGGGCATTGCCATGACAGAAGACAAAAGGACGAAGCAGCAGCTTATTGATGAACTGGGAAAATTGCAGCAGAGGATTACAGAACTGGAGAGATTGGGTACTGAGAGCAAAAAGACGGAAACAGCACTTAGAGAAAGTGAAGAAAAATATCGGACACTGATTGAATCGACGCTGGACTTTGTCTTTACAGTAGACCGAAAGGGCCTCTACACCTATGTTAACCCGAGGTTTGAAATGGTCACAGGGCGTACGTCTTCTGAACTCGTCGGCCGGCCCTTCACAGATATACTGGCCCATGAAGCCAAGAAGATAGCCGCTGCCCAATTCAAAAGGGGAATCAGGGGTGAGAAAAGCGCTCCCTATGAAGTCGACATTATCCATAAAAGCGGGAGGAGGATTCCCGTGGAATTCAATGTAACCACATTGCGTGACGCAAATGAAGAGCCCATCGGCCGCTATGGAATCGGCCGCGATCTTACAGAACGCAAACGAACGGAATCGGCGCTCCGGGAAAGCGAGGACAGATTGCACAGCATCGTCCAGGGTTCCCCCATTTCCACTTTCGTTATCGACAAAGAACACAAGGTCGTCTACTGGAACAGGGCTCTTGAAGAATTGAGCCGGATCAGGGCCGATGAAGTGATAGGTACCTCTGGTCACTGCAGGGCTTTTTACAACGACGAACGGCCATGTATGGCGGATCTGCTGGTAGAGGAGGATTTCGACGAAATTCCTGAATTGTACGCCGGGAGATACGAAAAATCGAACCTCCTCGAAGAAGCTTATGAGGCGTCAGATTTCTTTCCGGACTTGAGTAATGGCGGCAGCTGGCTTCGCTTCACGGCAGCGACTATCCGGGACACGCAAGGCAATCTGATTGGCGCCGTGGAAACCCTCCAAGACATCACAGACCGCAAACGAACCGAGAAAGCCCTGATAGAGAGCGAGGAAAAGTATCGTCTGGTGGTGGAGAACGCAGGGGAGGCAATTTGTATTGCCCGGGATGGCATGCTGAAATTTGTCAACCGTGAGGCAGTGGATATTATAGGTTATTCTGAAGAGATATTAACATCGAGGCCTTTTATCGAGTTCATATACCCCGATGACCGTGAGGCAGTACTAGGATTCTATGCGGAGAGGATAAAGGGCGAAAAAGACCCCCTCAGCTTCTCCTTCAGGGTTGTTGCTGAGGATGGAACCGTCAAGTGGGTGGAGGCCCATGCAACTCCAATTTCCTGGAGAGATAAACCGGCGCTTCTGAATTTCATAAGCGACATTACCGAGCGCAAACATACTGACGAGAAGCTGCGACAGTCCATTTCCCTTTTGACGGCAACATTAGAATCTACTGCCGACGGCATTCTTGTCGTTGATAAAGACGGCAGAGTATCCAGCGTTAATAATAAATTTCTCTCCATGTGGCGTATTCCCCGGTCGCTCGGCGCCTCGGGAAATGACGATAAAATATTAGCCTTCGTGCTGGATCAACTGAAAGATTACAAGGGTTTTATCGAAAAAGTGAAATTTCTGTATTCTCGACCCGAAGCCCAGAGCTTTGACGTACTGGAATTTAAAGATGGCCGGATATTTGAACGATACTCACAACCGCAGAAGATGGGAGATGAAGTTGTGGGAAGGGTCTGGAGCTTCCGTGATGTAACGGAACGCGCGCGGATGGATGAGCGGTTAAGGGAATCCCAGATGAGACTCTCGGAGATCATAGAGTTCCTGCCCGACGCCACACTTGTCATTGATAAGGATGGGAAGGTGATGGCCTGGAATCGGGCCATAGAATCAATGACGGGAATCAGGGCCGAGAAGATGCTCGGCAAGGGGAATTATGAATACGCCCTGCCCTTCTACGGGGACAGAAGGCCTATTCTTATTGATCTTGCGCTCCATCCCAATCGGGAGATGGAAAAGCATTACACATCAATCCAGAGGATGGGAGACATACTCTTTGGTGAATCATTTACGCCGAATTTGCCTCCCGGCAATGTCCATCTTTCCGCAACCGCCTCTGTCTTGAGGGATTCGAGGGGCGATATTATTGCCGCTATAGAGTGTATACGTGACAACACGGAGCGAAAGAAGCTGGAGGAGCGTTTGCATCGTTCGGAGAAGATGGAGGCATTGGGAACCCTCGCAGGCGGTGTAGCTCATGACCTCAATAATGTCCTGGGGGTTCTTGTGGGGTACTCCGAGCTGCTTCTTATGGAGATCCCGGAAGGGAATCCGTGGAGGAGGCACATTTCCAATATCATGCTGTCCAGCCAGAGGGCGGCTGCGATCATTCAGGACCTCTTGACACTGGCCAGACGGGGTGTGGCTGTTTCGGAGGTTGTAAATCTCAATCGCGTGATTGAGGACTTTTTGGAGACCCCGGAATTTGAGAAGCTTAAGGCGCATCATCCATCTGTGAGTCTCAAGGCCGATCTTGAGAAGGGTCTATTGAATATCAAAGGGTCTCAGGTTCACTTGGGGAAGACCATAATGAATCTTGTCTCGAATGCGTCAGAGGCCATATCCGACGAGGGGGAAGTGATAATTCGGACGAAGAACTGCTACATCGATAAACCCATCGGGGGCTATGATGATGTGCGGGAAGGGGATTATGTGGTTCTGACGGTATCGGACAACGGCAGGGGTATCTCCGCTTCTGACATCAAGAAGATATTCGAACCCTTCTATACGAAGAAGGTCATGGGGAGAAGCGGGACAGGCTTGGGACTTGCAGTTGTGTGGGGAACGGTGAAGGATCATGACGGGTACATAGATGTGCAAAGCGAGGATGGGAGAGGGAGCACTTTCACGATCTACCTGCCGGCCACGAGGGAGGAGCTGACCGGGGAAGAGCAGAAGACATCTCCTGAGCATTACATGGGCAAGGGTGAAACGATTCTGGTGGTGGATGATGTGAAGGAGCAGCGTGAGGTGGCAGGTAGCATGTTGACGAGGCTGTGCTACAGGGTAGAGGCTGTTTCGAGCGGAGAGGAGGCGGTTGCCTACCTCAGTTCGCATAAGGCTGATCTCATTGTACTGGACATGATCATGGACCCCGGGATGGACGGACTGGAGACGTACCGGCGGATTCTCGCCATCAACCCGAAGCAGAAGGCAATAATAGTGAGCGGTTTTTCGGAGACGGAGCGTGTAAAGAAGGCCCTGGAGCTCGGGGCGGGCGCCTATGTCAGGAAACCGTACATACTTGAGAAGATTGGAACGGCGATCAGAAAAGAGCTTTTGTCGCGCACGTAAAAAAAATAATGGCAAAGAAGCATGCTGAAGATGCATTACAAATACTTTAACATCCAGGAAAGGAGTTTACATGAATTTTGAAAAGTTTTTCAGAGTAGCGGTTCTTGTTTTGTTTGCGCTCGCTATTTTCATTTACGGGATGGCGAATAGATACCAGTTCTTTCATATTACCAATAGTCTTACCGGGCTTGCCTGTGACCATTATACAGGGAAATGTGAATGGCTGTCCCCGGATGAGATGGGGATAGAAAAGGTGATGAAATATTCCGACAAACAGCGGGAGACAATGGAAAAACGGGCAGTCCCGCAAGCACCAGCGCCGGCGCAGAAGCCGTAGCGTTCGCGTAAGTAACGACTGCGGAAAATTTTCAGGGTGATGAAAAATACCGGGACGAGCGACTATCATCAAAGGAGAAGTTCCTATGAAACGCTTCGTTGACCTGAGTATCAGTATCGAATCCGGCCTGCCATCGGATCCGCCGATGATGATGCCGAAGATTGACTATGTCGATCACGGCATGGGCGCCGACCAGATGCTCGACTTCTTTCCAGGCATCCGAAAGGACCAGCTCCCCGGCGGTGTGGGCTGGGCCCTGGAGTTCATCAATCTTACGACGCACAGCGGGACTCACATGGATGCCCCCTATCACTACCACCCCACGATGGATCGGGGAAAGCCATCCACGACTATCGACGAGGTGCCTCTCGAGTGGTGTTTCAGCAGCGGCGTCCTCCTCGACCTCCGCCTCAAGGGCGATGGTGAGAGGATCACCGTAGCAGATGTCAAAAAGGAACTGGAGCGCATCCGGTATGAGATCAAGCCTCTCGACATCGTCCTCATCTGGACGGGTGCAGACGCGGCCTGGGGAAAGCCGGAGTATCTTACCCGGGGAGCGGGCATGGACCGTGAAAGCACCCTGTTCCTGATTGAAAAAGGCGTGCGTGTTGTGGGGATCGATGCCTGGAGCTGGGATCGTCCTCTGCCTTATCTGGCGAAAGAATTCAAAGAGACGGGTAATCCCAAGGTCATCTGGGAGGCCCACTTCGCCGGCATCGACATGGGATATTGCCACATGGAGAAGATGGCCAACTTCAGCGCCATAGGCCGATTCCACGGGTTCAGCGTCTGCTGTTTTCCCGTAAAGATAAAACGCGCCTCGGCGGGATGGTGCCGCCCCATCGCCATTATTGAGGATTAGCGCGATAAATTTTTTCTCCGGTGTTTTAGCCTCATAAACGGAATATGATGTGCAGGCGGTCTAAGCGCTGAGCGTGATACGAATCACATCATTATAACTGCTGCCGCATTATATAGGAGAGAACATGAAACCAGCGATTGAAACAATATCCATTATCGGGGCAGGGGCATTGGGGGCCGCCTACGGCTGTCTCCTCTATGACATGGATACGCGTGCAGCCTCATTTGTTGCCGGAGGTGAGCGTCTGGAGCGGCTCCGTAAAGAGGGACTGATTGTCAACGGCAAGCGTTACTTCATTCCTGTTATCCCGCCGGAAGATCTGTCGGCGCCTGCCGACCTCATTATCGTCGCTGTAAAATACCATCATCTCGATGACGCCATACGGGACATGAAGAACAGGGTGGGGACGGAAACCGCCATCATATCCGTTATGAATGGCATAGAGAGCGAGGATCGGATTGGAGCCGTCTACGGGATGGAAAAGGTTCTCTTCGCAGTTTCCGTAGGCATCGATGCGCTCAGAGAAGGGAACCGGATCAATTACAGCAACCAGGGGAAAATATTCTTTGGAGAAGCAAAAAATGCATCTCCTACAAACCGGGTTAAACGCATTCAGGCCCTCTTCGATAAGGCGGGGATCATCTATGAAACGCCGCCTGATATGATGCGCATCATGTGGTGGAAGTTCATGATCAACGTCGGGATCAATCAGGCATCAGCCGTACTACGTGCGCCATTCTCAGTATTTCAAACCTCTGCGGAGGCCAGAGACCTGATGGAATCCGCCATGCGGGAGGTCATAAAGCTTTCTGGGAAGGCGCAGGTGAATCTCACCCATGAGGACATCAAAAGGTTTAATGAAATTCTCCTCGATTTGAATCCGCAGGGAAAGACCTCCATGCTTCAAGATGTGGAGGCCGGCAGGAAAACAGAGGTGGAGATGTTTGCCGGCAAGGTTATCGCGCTGGGGAGACAGTACAACGTTCCCACACCGGTAAATCAGAGACTATTCGATTTGATCAAAAAGATTGAAGCAAAATACGATTCAGCTAATGTGACTTGATCAATCGGCCTCGATGATATTTCAAATTTTTCGCCGACAGAATGCCAAGAAATCGGGAACCAAATTCTGTACATCAAGGCAGTTTTTTGATTTATGTGAATTAAGATGACGCAAATGAACGACGAGGACAAGACGAAACAAAGGATTTTTTATAAATTGGAAGAAATGCGTTTGCTCCTCATCGAAGCGAAAAGATCAGGGCCTGAAATGAAGCTTGGCTTATCTGCATCTGCCATAACGGAAACCGCGTACAGACAGCTCATGGAAGCCGCTCAGTCCATAGCTGAGATTATTGAAACGAGAGATCCATACAAGGCGGATCACCATCGGAGGGTGGCCGGCCTTGCCAATGCGATTGGAATAGAAATGAATCTTAAGAGTGATCAGAATGAGGGCATCCGCATAGCAGGCCTGATTCACGATATCGGCAAAATATCAGTTTCCGCAGACATCCTCAATAAACCGAGGAGATTGACGGAGTCTGAATTCGAGCTGGTGAAAATTCATGCGCAGTCGGGGTATGAAATGCTGAAGGACATTGCATTTCCGTGGCCCATCCCAAGGATGGTTCTTGAGCATCATGAGAGGATAAATGGTTCAGGATATCCGCATGGGACGAATGGAGATCAACTTCTTCTGGAGTCACGGATACTGGCTGTCTCCGATGTGGTGAATGGTATTTCTTACCACCGGCCCTACAGGCCGGCCCTGGGAATTGATGCAGCATTGTATGACATTAGAGGAAACAGGGGCATACTCTATGACCCGGAAGTTGTTGATACCTGTTTGGGGCTTTTTAGTCAGAAAAAATATAAAATGGAAGAAGATTAGAGATAACTGCACCACCAAGATCATGATTGGATGGTCGAAATTAATATTGACTGCTGCTAATAGTCAGACAACGGCCTACCTCATAGCAAGCTCGAGATCGCAACGAGCCATTATCCATTCATCTGATAATGCTTCTCATGGAAGAGTTTCATGCAGACATCCACAGCGTCAGCATCGTAAAGGGTGCCTCTGTTCTCATAGAGGTCTGCCAGGGTTTCTTCTAAACCGAGGGACGGCCTGTATGGACGGTGCGATGCCATGGCTTCCACCTTATCGGCAACGCCTACGATTCTTGCCTCGAGAAGAATCTCATCACCCTTCAGCCCCTGGGGATATCCTGAACCGTTTAGCTTTTCATGATGTTGAAGTATGATTTCCGCGACAGGCCAGGGAAACTCTATCTCCTTCAATATGTCGTAACCGGCCTGCGCGTGTGCTTTTATCAGACCGAATTCCATGTCATTAAGTTTCGTGGGCTTGCTGAGGATCTCGGCGGGAATGGATATCTTGCCGATATCGTGGATGGCGCCCATCATGCGAATTCCGTCTATCCTGTCGCGTGAAAGGCCCATTTCCGTGGCAATGGTACGGGCAAGGTTCGAAACTCGCCTCTGGTGGCCGGCCGTATATGGATCCCTCGCTTCCACGACCATGGCCATGGCCTGGATGGTCGCCCGCACCGTCTGACGCAACCGCTGAAGATTCCATTTGCGTTCCTCTTCAGCTTTCCTACTCACTGTAATATCTTCGAGAATGCCTTCGTAGTATAGCGTCTGACCGGCTGTATCGCGAACGGCTTGCATGTTGACGGAAACCCATATCTTGGTGCCGTCCTTGCGGTAATACTGAGTCTCAAATCCCTTCGTGGGACCGTAGTCTCTAATCATCTGCTTTAGTACTTCATGCTCGTCCGGATTGACATAGAGCTGCTGAGGGATATCGGTGATGGCGTTAAGGAGTTCTCTGGGAGAGCTGTAGGAGAGCATGGATGCCAGAGCTTGATTTGCTATAATGAACCGTCCTTCGACGGTTGACCGGAAGATGCCTTCCTGGGCGTTTTCGAAAAGGCCTCGATATTCGGCCTCGGCCTGGCGCAGGGATTCCTCGGTCAGCGTGTGCTCCGAAATGTCGCGAATCGACTCAATGGCGCCGATGATATCGCCCGTCTCATTATATAATGGGCTTGCCTTTTCCCAGACCTTAATATTTTCCTCATTTAGTGTCACCATTGCTTCGGCGAGAAGGGCGGTGCCCTGTTTCCGGACAAAGAGATATTGCTTCTCGATTGCCTCATCCGCCTGGAATACGAAATCAATCAGTTTCGGTCTCCTTGTTCCGTAAAACGGCAGTGAATATTCATGATCCCCTTTCCCAAGCATATCCTCCGCCCGGATCCCGGTCATCTCTTCCATGGCCCGGTTCCATGCAATGACTATCCCTTCCCGATCAATGGCAAATGTCGCATCAGGCATAAAATCAAGGGTATCGGACGCCAGTCGCTCAGCCACACGCAGGGCCGCTTCCGTCTCTTTGCGAATGTTCATCTCCCGCTGGAGTTCGAGCGTTTGCGCATCCAGTTGATCTTGCAGGCGCCGCAGATTCAGATGTGTTTTGACTTTGGCCAGGACCTCCGCCTGTCGGAACGGCCTAGTGATGTAATCGACGGCCCCGGCATCGAAGCCCTTGATCTTGATGGATACTTCTTCAAGAAGGCCGATGAAGATGACGGGGATCATGCGGCTCTTCTTGTTGGATTTCAAACGACGACAGACCTCATGGCCCTCCATGTCCGGCAATTGCGTATTGAGCAGGATCAGATCGGGGGTTTCTCCCGTAACTGATGTTAGCGCCGCTTGTCCGCTTGCGGCATGGCATACCCGATAGCCGCGATTGACAAGAATATCCGTCAGAGGCTTAAGAATCTTTGCTGAGTCTTCAACAATCAGAATGTAGGGTGCAGTTTCTGTCTGCAATCTCTCAGGCTGGGTCCGCTGTGACTTGCCCGCTCCCGATTTCGATTCAGGCCTACGTATATTTTTTGATCTCTTCGTCGATTGCTCTTTCGACTTGTCTTTATCTCTCATATCTGAAAGATCCTTATGCCTTCATGATGAAGAAAAATATTCTACTCTGTAAAATCTTACACCATATGGTTAAACATTTCCAGACATAATCTTGGGCGGTATATTGGCCCTCAACCAAATCTTCAAGTGAGCGGCCGCCATCTATTCGTTAATCACGTACTTCCGGAAACTTCTTCCAAAAGCCGCCGCCTTGTCTTTCGCCATGTGATACTTTTTCAGGCCGAACTTGTAGTCACCTGTAGGGACCATCCCGATTCTTTCACAGTATTGCTCGGATCCGCCCAATGCATAAAGGACAAATTCTCCATTCAGTGATAGAGAGAGGCTCGTCTTAATAGTGAAATAAACGAGACCCGATCCTATGCGCTGCACTCTGCCGGCGGTGCCGTAATAATTCCAGGGAGCCGTGGCAAAAAAATCCAGATACAATAAGCGGTGATGCCTGAAAGACAATAAACCATCCAGCCGCGTGCCGGTATACGCTGCAAAGCACTTATCAATGAACACAGAACTGAGCGACATATTGATTATTCTATCCCATTCGAAACAGCGGTAGTCAAAATCTCTGTCCTTTTGCCATATAATTTTGTCGTCCACGTATGGTTCCCAAGTGACCTTGAAATCATGGACAGTATCTGAGGTCGCCGCCCTTATTTCTGTCTCGCACTCTATTTTTTCGATGCTGTCGAAAGAGAGAAATGTCACGTTGAGAGGATTCCCTTCGGTTATTCGCTTTCCGCAGCTTGAGCCTGCAGGGCCGGATACAACCCCTACGAATTTTAGCACAGGTCAGGAGATAAGAGAATAGGTGTTTTGATATTCTTTATTATCCGCTCTTTGATTTGAGCGGATCGGGACTGTTGCCGTCACCATGTAACTTCTACAAACATGGAGATTCTATGCACCTCTCTCCAGTTGCCTCATAAATAAATGTTACCGAAGGGAGAGTGTTGGAAGGTAACGTTGCCTCATAAAGAATGTTACCCGGGTTTGTTGTTTATGGAGAAGATTATTTTCAATTTCTTATCCATGGTATTTCTTAGCAGAAAAGGGTTCAGGTTTTCAAGTTGTTTGGAGAGGGAGAGTTTGACGGATTCCTGGATATGAGGAGAATCCATGATTCTCCGGTAAGGTGTTTTAGGAGAGTCATGGCGTTTGATGGTTTTAGATCCGATCCTTTCTTTGGCGATGAGTTTTACTGAGGGGCAGAAGAAGTTGTGGAAGAGTCTCCATTCTTTACCATAGAGGTTGTTCAGCAGGGGCACGACCCTGGGATTGTCTAAACGTTCATATCCGAGCCACTGTCTTATGTGAGTCCAGTTTTTCTGTTCTATATGGGCATTGTCATCCTTGTGATAGGCTCTGCTCCTGGTGAACTGGACGGGTTGTTTTCTTTCTGTAAAGTGTCTCTGGAGGTGATAGTTGAGGAACTCACCCCCATTATCACAATCGAAGCCGAGCATAGGGAACGGGAGTGTTATTTCTATGTTTTTAATTTGTTCCAGGACACCTGTTTCACCCTTTCCCCATACGGCACGCTGTTCAGTCCAGCCGGTGGCAATATCTACGAAGCCAATGGTATTGGCGTACATTCCGGAGATGGAATCGCCGCAATGAGCAACCGTATCGGCTTCGAGGAATCCTGGACGTGATTCGTCCCACTGGTTGGTTTTGATGGGTACTTGTTTTCGTAAGAGGGTGCCTGGCTTTGTGGTACTCCGTCCCCGTTTTGTGTAATGGATTCGGATAGGCTTTAGAATCCTGTCTATTGTTGGAGGGGAGATTTTCAGTAAGGCATTGGTAACATCCACAGAGAGTTGGCCGAAGAGTTGAACATATCCGGGCAGCCAGATCGGCAGGATGGCTTTAAGGCGCTTTGAGCAGGGGAGATTAGCTTTAAGCCAGATTTCTTTAAGTGGTTTACGGACTGCTTCATTCTGATAAACCGACGGTTTCCCTCTTTTCTTTGCCTTTGGTTTGGTAAAGCGTTTGAATCTCTTGAGGACCCTGATGGCATGTTTGCGGTGACATCCGCAGGTGGCACAGAATTCATCCAGAATGGCGGTTTTCTCACGACGGGTGGCATTTTTATACCGTAAATGTACTGCCTCCCAATACTCTCTTTTGGACCGTGGACTCATGATTATCCCTCCCTTTTGGAAGTCGATGTTCGGTAACATCGAATTATGAGTCAACGATCTCTTTTATTCACCCCCTTGGGTAACATTTAATGTGAGGCAATTCGCTCTTCAATGACTCATTGACACACGATGCATTTCTTCTTATACTGTCTCCAGAGGAGTCAAACTTTCGGACAGCGCTCATGTCCTAGCGTTTCCAAAGTTGTAGAGACACAACAGCGAAAACAGGTACAACATGAAATGGAAAGGCGCAGGCTTGCTCATCTGCATTAATCTCTTAAGCACGATTATCCTGCTGGTTGGTCTGGGTACGGCCATCTTCATTTATCAGACAGCCGATATGGATGCGAGCGGTGCTCTCGGTTACCAGATAATCGGCGGTACTATTTATCCGATCATGCCGGAAAATACGAAGATCTATAGACATGATCTGGAAGTCTACGGCGGAAAGGCAGCCGTGCTTGCAGATGACTTCCGGCGTTGGTTTAACGGGTTATGGCACGGTAAATCACTCGCATTCACGGTAGCTGTGATTACCATCTTTGTATCTTTTGCCGGTTTCTTTACTGCCAGGCACCTGCCGTCACACTCAATGTCCGATGACGGCAGCGAAAACAATCGGGACGGAACCAGCTAAGTGCACTAGTTCATAAATTCGGTTTACGCATTTTATGCGACACTTCGGGAATTCCCATATGCTATTGTCATTTCGAGAAGCGAGAAATCTTAGTCGTGGAAGGTAATACTAAAAGATATCTCTCTGCGGTCGATACGACACCCTAACAATGAGATGATTTACACCGTGGCACTTACAAACCAAGAGGAGTTTACACATATGAAGACGAAATCAAGAAGCAGGGGTTTTAACATCACGCCCGTAATTGCAGCCGTTATTCTAACTTCTGTCATCATCATCCCGGCTATGGGTCAGGATATTACCATGGCGCAGAAACAGAAATCGATTCAGCTTACAAAGCCGCAGATCGCCGGCAATCCGCTGATGGAGGTTCTGGCAAAGAGAAGCTCTTCCCGCGAATTCGGCTCGGAGGCATTACCGGAGAATATTCTTTCAAATATGCTCTGGGCTGCTGCAGGAATCAATCGTCCTGATTCGGGCAGACGGACAGCGCCTACTGCAATGAATAAACAGGAAATTGACGTTTATGTTGCCACTGAAAGCGGTATTTACCTCTACGAGGCAAAATCACACTCGTTGAAGATGATCGCTGCAGGAGACCTGAGAGCGCTTGCCGGCAAGCAGGACTATGTCAAAGAGGCTGCAGTTAATCTTATATATGTGGCCGATCTTTCTCGAATGAGTTCGTCTCCAGATCGAGAACTGTATGCTGCGGCAGACACGGGTTTCATAAGTGAAAATGTGTATCTCTATTGCGCCTCCACCGGGTTGGCGACGGTCGTGCGCGCGTATATAGACAAACCGGCGCTCGCAAAGGCCATGAAATTGAGGGCGGATCAGAAAATCATTCTGGCGCAGTCGGTCGGATATCCCAAGCGCGGTCGATAGGCACATCTTGCTCCATACATGTCGGTGGACTTATTCTTCTGGATAAGAGAAATAAACATTCCCAGCATAAGGAGGTATCGCCATGAATATAGAATGGTATGGTCATGCAGCTTTTAAGATAACGACTGAGAATGGGACAAGGATCATCATCGACCCTTATGAACACGGATTTTCAAACGGTGCCTTATCCTATCGTACAATCGATGACGAAGCCGACATCGTCATTACAAGCCACGATCACGGAGACCACAACTACACAAAAAGCATTCGGGGTAAATATGATCACATAAAGCAACAAGGGAGCTACGAGATCAAAGACGTGAAGCTTGAGACACTTCCGACCTTCCATGATGCTGCCTCGGGGAAGGAAAGGGGAAATAACCTGCTTACGCTTATTTCCGCAGACGGCATAAAGCTGTTACACATGGGAGACCTCGGGCATGACCTCGACCCACAGACGCTGAAGAAAATCGGCAAAGTGGATGTACTGTTTTTGCCCGTGGGTGGTTTCTACACCATTGATGCACAGGCGGCCACGAAAGTCATGAACAACATCAGACCGTCTATCACCATACCCATGCACTACAAGACGGAAAAATGCAGCTTTCCGATTACTACCGTCGCCGAATTTACGCGGGGCAAAAAGAACGTTCAGGTTCTGCCGAAATCGGAAGTGAAGGTTACGGCTGCGGCCCTCCCCAAAGAACCGGAGATCATTGTCCTCCAGCATTCGCTATGAAAAGGGACATCTCCGCTCGCGTTTTACAGTCGCAAAGAGCGATTGGGCGGATGGGCGATCTTGAAAAAGCAGCCATTGGATTTTTTGTTCCTTAAAGCAAGCGTCAGGCAATTTTGACGTGCATCCTTTCTTACATGCAGTAAGATTTATTGGCCGTTCTCAATAAGAGAAGATATATCGCAAAATATAAATCTTTTTGCTAAACGAAATGTCGGCCGCTTTCCCATCAAATATTTCTCCCTCCAATCAATCGTTAAGTTTTAATCGCAATGTGATGCATTGATAAGATTGATAAGCAGTTGCAGCATTTTCTAAGATTTTCCGGCATCTTAAGCCAGCCTTTTCTCTTGCGTTTCTCTTAAATTATAGATACAAGAAATGGTCAGCTGTCCAGACAGGATGCTCTCATTATCCCGACATCTTCCATCCAATGGATGTTCCATATGGTCCCCCTATAAACCTCTCAGCCATAATGGAGGCGCATGATGGCAAAGCATCAGCGGGCCGTTGTCTTGGAGAAGTGCCCGACCGGTATCAGGGGTTTTGACGAAGTCAGCAGCGGCGGGCTGCCGAAGGGCCGTTCCACCTTGATCTGCGGGAGCGCCGGCTGCGGGAAGACCGTGCTTGCCATGGAGTTTCTCCTCCGGGGCGCGATCCAGTTCAAGGAGCCAGGTGTCTTCGTTTCCTTCGAGGAAACGCCCAAAGACCTGGCCCAGAACTTCGCCTCCCTCGGTTACGACCTGAACGACATGATCGCCCGCAAGCTCATCGCCATGGACCATGTCTATATCAAGAGGAGCGAGATTGAGGAGACGGGCGAATACGACCTTGAAGGTCTTTTCATCCGCCTCGCCCATGCCATCGATTCGATCAAGGCGAAACGGATCGTTCTCGATACCATCGAATCCCTGTTTTCCGGGTTTTCCAATGTCGGCATTCTGCGGGCGGAGTTTCGCAGGCTCTTCCACCGGCTGAAAGACCGAGGAATCACGGCCATCGTCACGGGAGAAAGCGGGGAAAAGACCCTCACACGCTATGGCCTTGAGGAATACGTTGCCGATTGCGTGATCCTCCTCGACTTCCGGGTCAGAGAGCAGATCTCCACCCGGCGTTTGCGCATCATCAAGTACCGAGGCTCTTCCCACGGCGCAGACGAGTATCCCTTTCTCATCGAGAATACCGGCATTTCCATCCTGCCGGTGACATCGCTCGGCCTCGAACATACCGTTTCCAACGAACGCATCGCCTCCGGCATCACGCGCCTGGACAACATGCTTGCCGGGAAAGGCTTCTACCGCGGAAGCACCATCCTCATCTCCGGCACGGCAGGCACAGGAAAGACCAGCTTTGCGGCGAAGTTTACCGAGTCCGCCTGCAGGCGCGGTGAACGCTGCCTCTACTTTGCCTTCGAGGAATCGGCCGACCAGATCATACGTAACATGAAGTCCATCGGCACGGACCTCGCCCCCTGGGTGAAAAAGGGGAAACTCAAGTTTCACGCGAGCCGTCCTTCCCTTTACGGCTTGGAGATGCACTTAGTCACGATCCATAACCTGATCGCCGAGTTTAAACCCCAGATCGTCATCGTGGATCCGGTAAGCAACCTGACTGCCGTGGGTAGTTCCGTCGAGGTTAAATCGGTGCTCACCCGGCTCTTCGATTACCTGAAGGCGAGCCATGTCACCACGCTTCTTACGGACTTGGTCCATTTTGGAAACAACTTGGAGAGCACAAATGAAGAGATTTCATCGCTCATCGACACCTGGATCCTGCTGCGCGATATCGAAATCAACGGGGAGCGGAACCGCGGCCTGTACATCCTGAAATCCCGTGGCATGGCCCACTCCAACCAGATCCGCGAAGTCCTACTCAGCGACCGTGGCATCGAGCTTGTCGATGTTTATCTCGGTCCGGGAGGTGTACTCACAGGGAGCGCCCGTGCGGCGCAGGAAGCGAAGGAGCATGGAGAGGCAAGGTATTACCAGCATGAGGCGGACCGGATGATGCGCGAGCACGAACGCAAACGCAAAGTCCTGGAGGCTAAGATCGAGGGGATGCGCGCTGAGTTTAACATGGAGTCCGAGGAACTTAGGTTTATGGCTGCGCATGAGAAGAAAAAGCGAAACGGTGTGATCGCAGACCGGGCCGAGATGGGGCGTCTGCGCAAAGCGGATCGTTCAAAGGGTTCCCGGAAAGAAGGGAAGAAGAAGGGCGTGAAATGAAGAACGAGCCAACCAAGAAAAAGAAACCAGCAAAACCGGCTCCCGTCCAAGAGATATGGATACTGAAGCTGTATGTAGCCGGGCAGACGCCAAAGTCGATTGCGGCCTTCGCCAATCTCAAAGAGATCTGTGAAAAGCACCTTGCCGGCAAGTACCGGATCGAGATCGTAGACCTCCTTAAGAATCCCATGCTCGCAAAAGGAGACCAGATCCTTGCCATCCCGACACTGGTGAGGCAACTTCCCCCGCCGGTGAAAAAGCTCATCGGAGATCTGGCCAACACGGAGCGCGTATTAATCGGACTCGACATCAAGCCTGCTGCAAAGGCCGTCAAATAAATCCGTGGGGCAATGCTGATGACTAAGAAGAAGACCACAACAGGTGAGCAGGAATTACAAAAGGCTGTAAAAAGGTCCAAAGAGGAAAAGTACATTTTGCGCCTCTATATTACAGGGCTGACCCCCAGATCGACAAAGGCGATCGCGAATGTCAAAGATATCTGCGAAAAATATCTCACAGGACGTTATGAGCTCGAGGTCATCGATATCTATCAGCAGCCCAAACTTGCCCAAGGTGAGCAGATTATTGCGGCCCCCACATTGATTAAGAAGCTGCCCCTGCCGCTTCGCAGGCTCATCGGCGACATGTCGGATACGGAAAGGTTCCTGGTGGGAATAGATTTGAGGCCGAAGAAATCATGAAGAAGGTTGTGCGCAAACCCCAAAAACCGAAACGAGAAGATCTCCGGGCCAAAGTGGAACACCTGGAGTCGCGGCTGGCGGAAGCGGAAGAGACCCTGCGTGCGATTCGCAACGGTGAAGTGGACGCCCTCGCAATCGAAACGGCGACAGGTCCGCAGATCTTTACACTGAAAGGCGCCGACTATCCTTACCAGATGATCATCGAGAATATCAATGAAGGCACCGTCACACTTCTGCCCGATGGAACAGTCATCTATGCGAACCAGCGCTTTGCAGATATGCTGGGTCTTGTCCTCGAAAGGATAGTGGGTTCTTTCTTTCACTCCTTCGTCCACGAAAGCGGGGAAAAGGACTTTGTCAGACTTCTGGCGCTTAGCTTAGCCGGGAAACAAAAGAGTGAGTTCCTGCTCAGTACTGCGAGGGGTGAGTATCTTCCCGTCGCTGTCTCCACAAACCCTCTCCAAATTGAAGAACAACTGTCGGTGAGCATGGTCATTACCGATCTCACCGAACAGAAGAAGAGAGAAGATCGGCTGGACTTTGAAATCAGAAAGCGGACGGCCGAGTTAGAGGATATTACGGCAGAGCTGAAGGTGCAGAACGAGGAGTTTCGGGCCATTCAGCAGCGATTGGAAGAGGATCATAGGGCCCTTGAGAAAAGCGCGGTAGCACTTGAAGAATTGAACAAGGAACTGGAGAGCTTCAGCTACTCCGTCTCCCATGATCTGCGCGCGCCGCTCCGCGCCATAGACGGGTATGCGCGCCTGATCCTAAAGAAACAGGCAGATAAGTTTGACGCGGACACCCTCGATAAGTTTAACGTGATCAGATCGAGCACGCACCTGATGGGCCAGCTTATCGATGACCTCTTGACCTTCTCACGCTTAGGGCGGAAGGAGATCTCTTTAGCGCTCTTAGACGTGAATATCCTCGTGAAAGATGCATGGAAAGAAGTGCAGGCGAGCGACCCCGAGAGGAAGATAAAGCCCGCAGTGGAGAGCATGCCTCCGTGCTACGGAGACAGGGCGCTCATCAAGCAGGTCTTGATCAACATTCTGTCCAACGCCGCAAAATTTACAAAATACAAAGATGCCGCCGAGATCGTTGTGGGAGGCTACGCCGAGGGAAATGAAATAGTGTATTATGTAAAGGACAACGGCGTGGGCTTCGACATGGCCTATTACGATAAACTGTTTGGCGTCTTTCAGAGACTTCACAGTACGGACCAGTTCGAAGGCACGGGCGTCGGCCTGGCAACCGTCCAGCGCATCATACGGAGGCATGGCGGCAGGGTATGGGCGGAAGGAAAGGTAGATGAGGGAGCGACGTTCTATTTTTCACTGCTTTCATCACACACACAAATAGGCGGGGAGCCAGCTCTCTGATTGAAAAGAAACCGTCTTCGAGTTAGGTATTTCTTCTTATGGATCTTTGTTTAGTCCATCCCGGTACCTTGTTTTTCCGAATAATCATACCCTTACAAACTCTCATTCGCTGATAACCCACAAACTGACAGCCTCTCACAAAAAAAACTTAAGTTATTCTCCATTTCTGACGATATCATTAAAACATAGGTGCGACTGAGTATCTGAAAAGGAGATAAGAAGATGAATATTGATCCGGTCAGCCAAAAGAACGTTACCGCCGAAGCTGTCCAGGCCGTTACAAAACAAGAAAGGGCACCTGCGCAGGCGCCACAGCCCAAGAAACAAGATGATGTTACACTTTCCGAAACGGCAAAAGATATGGCGGCGAAGCTATCGGGCAAGACTGCGTCTGAAGAAGCAAGAGAATCAGCCGTGGCCAAGTCTCAGGAAGCACAGGGGGAAACGGTAGCTAACCTTCGATAGCAGGTCCGCATTGCAGCCTTTAGCCATGACCTATGGGTTTCTGTTGCCCTCACACCGGTCTACATCATACTGACCTATGTCGTGACCCGCCTCTTGGCAAATAACGGCTGGTTTATGCGCGGCTTTCGCTGGTTCTTAAATTGAGTAAGGCATGATTCCGCTGAGTCGGAGATCCTGAAAAAAGCAGCGATTGGATTTTTCGGTTAGTCCTTCCTCCTACCAGCAATTCAGGTATAGGGTATATAATTAACAACTGAATATGGAAAGGCAGGAGGACTCAGTTCTTCCCGGGTCGAAGAATCCTTACTACAGTCTGTCCCCTGCCTCCCAAGCCATAATAGGTTGATGGGATCGGAGAATCCTTGTAACGATGGAGGATTGGTTGGGAGGCGGATCCTGCTTTTGCCGTGTACTAATTGGAGGTGCGTATATGGATGAAAGAAAGGGTTTTAGATGGTTTCTTGGCATCGATATCTCCAAGGAGACATTCGATGCGTGTTGTATCAGCGTTCAAGGGGAAAAGCATTTCAGCATCTCGACGTCGATGGATAGGGAAGGATTTGAGGAGCTGATTAAACAGCTTTCTTCACTATCAGCTCCTAAAGAGTCTGTACTGGTCGGTATGGAGTCGACGGCCTGCTACCACGTGAATCTATATTCTTTTCTTATCTCGAAAGGGTATACCGTGATCGTGATTAATCCCCTGCTTATTTCTAATTTTGTTAAACTCCAATTGAGGAAAACCAAGACGGATAAGAAAGATGCCTATGTGATTGCGCAGTTTCTTCTTTTGAACCGTGATTCCCTTGGTCGAACCGTCGGATCATCTGATTTTACCGATATCAGGGATCTCTCCAGGCAACGGGAAAGCCTTGTGGACCAGATGACTTCGAACAAGATTGAAATCAAGCGATTGTTGACCATGACTTTCCCTGAGTTGGAACACATTGCCTGTATATTTACCAAATCCATGCTTCGGTTGCTCTGTCAATATCCTTCTGCTGCTTCGATAAGACAGGCAAAGCGTTCCAAGATAGCCAGGATACTGATACCGGGATCATACGGTAAACAAACGGATACATCGGTTGAGCGTATTGTCAAGGCAGCCGAAACGTCCATAGGAACGTCAAGTTCTGCCAAAGAGATCATTCTCAAACAGAAAGTATCCTTACTGATGCAACTGGAGCAGCATCTCCAGGAGCTTACGGATATACTCACCGAACAGTGTAAGGGGAAGATGAGGAGGGATATGGACATCCTTACTTCTATGAGAGGCATAGGAAAAAAGACGGCCATGAATTTCCTGATTGAGGTAGGACGGGATGTCAAGGAGTTTGAGAGTCACAAAAAGGTGATAGCCATGGCAGGCCTCGATCCAGCCCTGTACCAGTCAGGGAAGATAGATCGAAAGGGAAAGATTACCAAACGAGGCAACAGGCATCTCAGGCGGGTGATCTGGGTAATGACGACTAAGGTCATCCAGTTTAACGCTAGATTCAAGAAATATTACCTGAAGCGAAAGCAGGACGGGCTGCCCTACAAAATGGCTGTGCTGGCTACAGCACATAAGCTCATCAGGACAATGTTTGCTATGTTGACCAATGAAACTCAATTTAATGAAAGCATGAATTGATGATAGTTGACTGAAGGTAATCGTCAAGCAATTAAACATCTCAAATGGAGATTTACAACAGGTCTTGTGATTTCTGTACGGGTAATGTATAAAAGGGGCATGGAATTTCAGAGTAAAGGTTGAAGCCGATGAAATATGCCCTCTTGCGAATTACACTGATCTCATTTGTCTTTGCCTTGTTCATCACTCTCCCATGCTTGGCGGCCGATGAACAGGTCTTCACGAGCCCCACCCTCGGAGCCAAGTTTGCCCTCATCCCTGCGGGGACCTACATGAGGGGATCGCCTCCCGACGAACCGGATCGGTCGAGTAACGAGGAGCAGTACAAGGTCAAGATCAGCAAACCATTTTACATGCAGACGACGGAGGTCACCCAGGAACAATGGAAGAAGGTCATGGGGAACAATCCTTCAGAGTTTAAGGACTGCGGTGATGGCTGTCCTGTGGAGCACGTCTCCTGGAATGACGTCCAGGAATTTATTGGGAAGCTCAACAAGATGGAGGGAACAAATAAGTACAGGCTTCCCACGGAGGCGGAATGGGAGTATGCGGCACGGGCCGGGACGACAACACCCTTCTATACGGGGAAGTGTCTTTCCACGGATCAGGCGAACTATAACGGCAATTTCCCTCTTACCGGCTGCCCTAAAGGGGAATTCAGGGACAAGACAGTGCGTGCGGGAAGTTTCGCCCCCAACGCCTGGGGTCTCTACGACATGTACGGCAATGTATGGGAATGGTGCCAGGACTGGTTCGACGAATACTCCTGGAGGAGCCGCCTGTCCGATCCTTCCGGCCCTTCATCGGGTACGGACAAAGTAATGCGGGGCGGCTGCTGGAGCGACGGCGCTAAGTACAGCCGTTCTGCGCATCGTCTATACTTCAAACCGACCAACATGGCCCGCTACATAGGTTTTCGCCTTGCCAGAACGCAATAAAATTTTCATGCTGACTGCGGGCTTATCCGGGGCATTTACGTCTCTCGATTTATTGTTAGCCTTAACGTTCTTGTAATCCTCAAAGGCCAGATAGATCATCAATTAGTCGACGACGACCGCGCCTACCCGGTTTGCTCCCTTCGTACACCTGAGCGTAGTTGCAATGTCCGTGACGCCGATGATGGCGCAAAGAACATCACCGGAGATATCCCAGGCTTCCTCCCTCGTAATTTCCTTTCCCCAGCCGGTACTTGCGCCCTGCTGCGCAAATTCGTTTCATGCGATGCATATGCATCGGCGGAGCGACTTCCCACAATAGGGCAATAGAGACATTTGCAAGGGGCAACATTTCTTGTATCCTTTTTGGCTCCTGGTTCGTCTTAGTTTGTGAAAGCCAAAAAAACGCACAAGAACTGAACCGAGGGAGAATAAAAAATGGACAATAATCAGGAAAATCATTTGACGAACCAGGAAAAGAATCTTATCGCCATGAGCGCCGCCATGGGCGCAGGATGCCGGCAATGCGCCGACAAATTATACGGCGTTGCCACGTCGCTCAAAATTCCGAAAAAGGAAATGCTAAAAGCCCTTCAATGGGGACTCGACGCAAAGGCCGAAGCCATTGGGACAATGAGAATGAAAATTTCCGAGCTTATGGGCAATGACAAGGGGATTGACGCACAAGGCACCGATGTGTCTTTAGTAAAGCTTGCAGTACTGGCAAGAATCGCTTCATTCGTTGCCGCGAATTCTGCCCCAGATGTCGTTTCTGAAATACAAAAAGCGAAAGAGCAAAATGTGACACCCGACCAGATACAGATGTGTGTCTCACTCGCCAAGATGGTGAGAAAAAATGCCGGAATATTTTCCGATCAGGAAATCTCCGACAACGTGGGGAGCTTTGAGTCCGCCGGGCAAGAAATGTGCTGTCCCCTATCACCCGGTGCGAAAGGCTCCTCGGCATGCTCATGCAGTTAGATTGAACATTGAGGAAAAATATTTTCCGGTCATGAACGAAAATAAACTCGCCTGCGATCTCAAGGGCGAGTTCCAGGTTACTTCCTTCCACCGCTTTTCTAAACTCTCCAAATCCATTCAACATATCTGCAGAAGATAAGAAGAGAAATTGCACCTCCGGCAAATGAGAAAAGACTTGCGCGATGGAATAAAATATCATGAGTCTCTCTCAAAATGTGGTAAGATTAGTTAGAAGGGGTTGTATAATTGAGAGATGGGTAGCGCCTCGGCTAAGCCATGCCGATAATTATCGTAGATTTCTTTACTAACACTGTAAACAAAATCGCGGATCGGAAATGAGCCGGAAGGGGGGATACAATTATGCCGGACACAAAGCCTCTGGAAACAAATTCGAAAATTCAGGAAGGCTGCCTGGACATTTCCCTGCAGGCTGTTCCTTCAAAGCTGGAGGTGAGCGGGGGCAGGGAGATTGCGTTTACACGGGCGATGCTCTCGATGATGAATACTGGCCATGCGGCATTGGTCGGTGTAGTGCCGCATGCCACGTTTGCGCAGGAACGCGGTCTCATTCATGATGCCACCGAGGCCCTCTCCCGGTCAAAAATCGTGGAATCAGTGCAGCCCGGAGAGACAGTCAAATGGGACGTATATGACTTGCTGCTTGTTGCGCACCCGGGTGTGGCGGGCAAGGTTCATCTCTGGGGTTACAAGGCGGTACTTGACTGGTGGTTGGATTTTGCAGCTTGGGCTGAATATAGCACTGCGGATGTGGCCGTGCAGCAGCAAACACCAAAGCATCAATGGAGGCTGCTCTGGAGCCCCGCGAAGTCCCGAGCGGATGAGATAGATCTCTCTTGTGAAGTTGTGAAGGACTGATCCCTCCGTGACATTAGCAATGGTCTGCCTTTGATGACCGAAGCTTTCTTGTTTAAAATATGGTACAAGGATCGCGGAAATAATATATGTGTGATCGTCAAATATAGCTTTAGCTGTGTAGATGATGCCACGGTATCGGAGCGAAAAAAAGTGGATCGAGAGAAACGCATTCGTAAACTGGAACCGCGCGACAGATCCCGCATCGAAGAAATGGTTGTTTCATCGGGCAATTTCAATGATGTCGAGATAGAGACGGCACTGGAACTGGTAGATGAGGCCATTAAAGATGGGGATGCGAGCGGCTATATCTTCGCCGTCCTTGAATACGGAAAGAGGCATCCCGTGTTACAGGGCTTCGCCTGTTACGGTCCGACTCCCCTGACAGAGGGCGTATATGATTTGTACTGGATCGCAGTAGATCCGGCGGCCCAGAAGAAGGGCATTGGACGCTATCTTTTGGGATATGTCGAGCGTGAAATCAAAAAGCAAGGTGGCCGCATGCTCCTAATTGAGACGTCATCGCAGGAATCTTACGGCGCAACGATACGGTTTTATGAGAAGAGCGGTTACCAACTGGCGGCGCGTATCAAGGATTTTTACCGGATCGGTGATGATAAGCTCGTGTTCTCGAAAGTACTGATCGGAATTCGGTAGCGAGCGCATGACGAACGATACTGTTCCTTAAGAATCGAAAATTCTCCGCAGCTTGCTGCAGAGAGCTTCAATGCAGTAAAACTAATTATCTGCATCTGAACCTGCGCAACTTTTTTACAACTAAATAGAAAAAGGCTAAGATTTAAACTATGGAAAATAAACTTATACCCTCAGTAGAAGCGCCGCCCACAAAGTTGGAACCGGCATGTTGGTTCGTGTTTATGGCAGACAGGTTGATGGTTGCAGAGGCGGGTGAAAAAATTTCTCTCCCGTGTTTCACAGATCCGGCGGAGCTTGGATTGGAACCGATCAGGGAATGGTATCTCGGGACCATTGCCGGTCGTCACTGCTATTGTGCCGAGATTTCCGAAAACGCATCGGTTCCCGAGAAAATGACCTTTCGCGGCCTGAGGCACCTTTACGGACGCCTGGAAGGATTCCTCCACAGGGTAGCAATGAAAGCGGTGCATATGATTGAGTGGGACAGGACCACAAGATATTGCGGGTACTGCGGAATGGAGACGATCCGCACAAGGGGTATGATCGCCAAGGAGTGCCCGTGTTGCGAACTATTGATTTTCCCCCGCATCTCACCCGCTATAATCGTTCTTGTAGAAAGAGAGAACAGGGTGCTCCTAGCCCGGGTTAAGAGATTCACTTCAGAGCTGTACAGCGTCCTCGCGGGTTTTGTCGAACTCGGCGAAACGCTCGAAGAAGCGGTAGAACGCGAGATAGGAGAAGAGGTGGGTATCAGGGTCAAGAATATCCGTTATTTCGGAAGCCAGCCCTGGCCCTTTCCTGATTCCCTGATGATAGGTTTTACCGCAGAATATGAGAGCGGCGAGATCAGGATTGACGAAACGGAGATCGCTGATGCAGGATGGTTTGATCCAGAAAAACTTCCGACCATACCAGGTAAGATCAGTATTGCCCGTGAGTTGATAGACTGGTTTGTAAAAACGAGGTCAAAAGAAAAGGGGTTAACACCGCAGAAGGAACGAACCTATAAACCCAATGAGTAAGTTGAGTTGTATTTTCCTGACAAGAAAATAGCAACATTCGCCTTAAGGAATATGGTATGATGAATCCCGAAGTCCGATCAGTGATACTGAAAGAAGATGACATATGAAAAGCGCTATTAAGGCCGCCCTATTATCAGGCATTGTGTTTCCCGGCCTAGGTCAGATATATCTCAAGAGGTACACGCGGGGTCTTGCAATTCTGCTACCCGTATTATTGTGTTTAGGCATAATTGTCGGAACAGTGGTTGCAAGCGCCCTGGAAAGTCTTAGAGCAATAGAGAGTGGGGGCGGAATCGCCGACATGGAGACAGTCTCCAATCTCGCCAAGATTGATTCCGTACACAGCGGGATTAATCTTAACTTTATCCTATTATTTGTTTTATGCTGTTGGCTCTTTTCTGTGGTAGACGCCTATAAAATAGGGAAAAAAGGTTTTCCCGACATGGGTGATGAAAAAGAGATCCCGGCGAAACCCGACCAAGAGAGTCAGTGAATTGAAAAGTCAAATGGCGTCTTCCTCAATAGCATGCAGGAAGGCAGGCTTGCACAGATGAACTTTCTCAACCATTATTTCTTATAAAATAAAGAAATTTGGGAAACTTTCAAGGAGTATGCAAAAATGTTACCTATCGCAACATACGAAACCTATCAGGATGGGCAGATTATTTTTGAGGAAGGGAGTCATGGTGATTGGATATATGCGATAGAATCAGGTGCTGTGGAACTTTCCAAGACAGCTGCCAGTGGCAGGGCCGTCATCACGGTATTACAGTCCGGTGATGTCTTCGGGGAAATAGCCTTTCTTGCCCGTATTCCAAGAACTGCCACAGCACGGGCGGTGGGAGAAACGACGGTCGGGCTTATCGACCGCGCTTTCCTGGATACAGAGTACAACAAGCTGTCGCAACATTTTCAGGTAATCTTAAGAACACTCTCCCTGAGGCTTAAAAGGGCAACAGAGCTGCTCGTAGAAAACGACGTTTGCAAACTTAAGTCCTGATATTCCACAAAGCAGAGTAAAAAGCCTACCGACTGTCGAACCCTTCCTGAATCATGCTGCGGCCATATTGAGACGTTAGAGGGTATTCAAGCGGCTTAGTTTGGCCCTTATATTCAGAAAGACAAACGCCATCCACACGGGTTCCGGAGAAGAATCGCCATCCGGCCTTGAAAGATTGAATTAATGAAGTGGAAGACTCCGATTAATATCAAGTGCGCCGTTCTAATCATCATACCGCTGCTCCAGTTCGTCATTAGCCCCGCCATGGCTGAAGTCAAGACCTTTGAAAAGAGATACACATATCGGGTGAGTGATCTGGACAATGAAGCATCCTCAAAGGCCGTCGGCCGTGCACAGGCAGAAGGTCTTCTCTACACGGAGCTGGGAAATTATCTCGCAGAGCATACAGATGCAAAGCTCTTTCTCCTCGGCCCCAAAGATATCCGATCCATGGTATCGGCGCTGGTTAGGCCGGACACGGTTTCAGAGAGTCAGGATGGAAAATCTTTTACCTTAACCGTAAAAATAGCAACTGATCCACCGGCCCTTGTGAAGGCTCTGGACGCGCTCCGCAAAGATTCTCAAAAGAGCAAGGACGTGGCGGAGATCGGAAGAGAGGTGGCCGCGGCGCTTATCAAGATCGAGGACCTGCGGAAGAAGTTCTCTTCCAAAGACGCCGATGCGTCTGCGGCAAAGCAATATCGTAGAGCTATAGATGATATGATTGCCTGGACATTATGCCTCGAGGGATACAGGCTCCTCATCTCGGGCAATGACCGGGAAGCGGCAGAGGCCTTCACTAAGGCCGTTGACCTTCAGAAGGAAGAAAAGTTCTTCTACCTTTTCCGGGAGAGGATCTTTGAGAAGACAGGCGACTACCAAAAGGCCAAGACGGATTTAGACAGACTCATTGAACTCAGCCCCCGGGATGAGACATCGTACCTCAAGCGTGCCGCTCTCGAAGAGAAAACGGGAAATCTTGATCAGGCGCTCGCGGATTGCACAAGGGCTGTCGAAATCAATTCCGGATCTTCCGAGGCCTACTATCAGCGGGGGAGGATTTATGAGAAAACCGGCAACCTTCCCATTGCCATCAATGATTATCACCGTGCTCTCGAAAAGAATGAGAAAGATCCGCAGGCCAAAGCGAGTCTTGAACAGGCTTATCAGAAGCTCGGAAAAAGAGAAACACCCACGGAGTACTATGACAGTCTCATCACACGTAATCCGAAACAGGTGAGCGCCTATTATGGCCGCGGCGTGGCTGAATGGGTTGCAGGCCGCTATGATAATGCCATCAGGGACTACGACATCGTCCTGCAAATGAATCCGCGGGATGAAAGGGTATATCTGCTCCGGTCGATTGCTTACGGCCATCTCGGCAATTATAAAAAAGCTCTAAGCAATTACGAGAAGGCCTTAGCGACAAACCCGCGTGAAATCCTGAACTACGGTTCCTTCACGAAATTTTACGGAGACGGAGAAAACTATGTGCGCGCCGTTCGCGAATTCAAAAAGATAAAGGAGATGAAACCCGCCGATGCTACAGGATACCTCTATCATGGGATAGCCCTCTGGGAATTGGGGGAGTATGAAAGGGCAGTCGAGGATTTCAACAAGGTCATGAAACTGGCCCCGAAAGACACCAGACCCTATATCTACCGCGGCATAGCCTATGGGAAACTGGGGAATTTTTCCGAGACTGTTGAGTATTGCAGCATGGCGATCGCCATAAACAGGAAAGAGGCCATGGCCTACTACATCCGTGCGCGGGCGTACGAGGAACTGTGGGCCTTTGATGAAGCCCTCGATGACATGATATCCGCAGCATGGCTGGGACTCAAAGCGGCACAGGATTATCTGACGCGCGAGGAATTTAAAAGGTGAAGACGAAGCATTGCGGTTCTATCCATCCGCCTGCAGCTCTTGCTGCGCGTCGCCTGAAAACAAATCTGTTCCCGATGTAGAGCGCTCTTTTATCGAAGGTCCTGTTCCGACGCTCTGCCGTCAGTAATGGCCTCGATAATTTCCCGTCCATAGACCCTTATCTTTTCAGGCGAAAGCATATTTGTCTCCCTCAGCATTTCCATGGAGGATGCCTCGGTTCTTGCTATGTCAAGCAGGGCCTGATCGGGAAATATCCTGAAGCGCGCCATGTTTGTCTTTTTTGCCTTCTGGAAACGCCATCGGTAGAGGTTAAGCAAATAATGCTTCTGTTGCGCTGAAAGGGACTCGTACCCCTTGATACCTTTGCATCCCTGAGGATTGAAGACTTTCTCATTCCATGTCACGGCGGCGATCTTCTCAAAGGCCCTTGCCGCTTTCCTTTTGAGACCCCTCAACTGGATCTCAGACTCCAGCCTCCGATACAGGGCCGTGAGGTGCGCCGTGTCCTCTACTGCATAGTGCATCTGTTCTTCCGTCAGGGGGCGTGTTTCCCACTTGGAGCGCTGCATTTTCTTATCTTTTTTGAGCTCCGTGCCGAGATACTGGCTTATCAATGTCGAGAGAGAAAGATGGTTACAACCGAGGATGGACGCAGCCTGGTGTGTGTCAAAAACATTCTTGAATTCGAAACCGTAGTCCCTTTTTAGAAGCCGGATATCGTTATCACCTGCATGCAATATTTTGAGGACGGCGGGATCTGTGAAAAACGTTCCGAGGAAGGGAAAATCAAGCTTGCCCAGAGGGTCGAAAAGGTAAGTACGTCCATCTGCATCTATCTGGATCAGACAGAGGACTTCGCGAAAATACCTGAAGGAATCATACTCCGTATCAACACAAATGATGGATGCGTTGGCGATGTCTCTTTCTGCCTCATCCATTCGTGCCTGTGTATCGATCCAGACCCATTGGTGATTGATTTCCATGCTGACTCTCTGTGCGCTCCTGCCATCCCAAAAGCAACTATTAACTGAAGGCAGGCTAAACCATGAATTGCCGCGAATGTCAAGCTACTTAACTTTTCCAATTGACAAGTTAATTTGCTTTGGCTTATAGTGCCCCTTCTAAAAAAATGGGCTCTCGCTTTCTTCAAGTAGTCGTTAAGTCCTAAAACCGCAGCAGACGCAGGAGCCCGGCGTAAGGAGAATTAAATGAAGTATACGAAATCAAAATTGACGCGTGGATACGCAAACAAGATTCTTAATGTCGATATTCATAACGGAGCGATAGATGCGAAAGATCTTGATCCGCGCGCGAGGGATTATTTCGTCGGGGGTAGGGCTCTGGGCTTGTATCTGCTCTACAGGCGCGTGACCCTGCACACGAGCCCCTACGCTCCGGAGAATCCCTTGATCTTCTCCCCGGGGCCGCTGGCGGGCGTTCCCAATTTTCCCGGCACGAGCAAATGCATGGCGCTCTCTATGTCCCCGCACACAGGAATCCCGGGGGTATCGAATTTCGGCGGGCATTTCGGGGCTCACATGAAATTCGCCGGGTTCGACGTAATTGAGATCACGGGAAAATCGGGAAAAGACGTTTTCATTGTCATCGATGGGTTTAAAAATGAAGTAACGATTGTTGAAGCGCCGAGGATAGAACGCGTCTTTGAGCTCGAGAAATTCATTGCCGATAAATTTACAAAGGAAGGTTATGACAAAAAGGATATGGCCTTTGTCACAACCGGTATCGGCGCGGCAAGTACGACATATGGATGTATCAACAGTCATTATTTTGACCCGACGAAGACAAGTGATGGCCAGAAAGGATTATTCAGGACAAAGCAGGCAGGCAGAACCGGCCTTGGCTCGGTGATGGTGGATAAAAAAATACGATCCGTCATCATCCTTGCCGAATATCCGCACGGCGACAATCCGTATGGAGCAGCAGACTGGGAAAAGGCGAAAAGAGCGGGCTCAAAGCTTTCCAAGGTCGTGAGGGAGGTTGATCCGGTATCCTTGAAAATGCACCGCAAGGGGAGTGCGGGACTCATCAGTTTCATGAATAAAGAAAATTATAGATCTCTGCCGGTTAAGAACTACCAGTATGGCTCCGATCCCCGAGCTGAACAGATCAGCGGTAAATTTTACGCGGATAATATCTTCGATCACAGAGGAATGGACGGGTGTTATCCCGGCTGTTCTCTCCGGTGCACCAAAGGCGGCTGGGTTACTTTGTCAGCAGGTGATCAAAAGGGCACGAAGGTCTGGGTCGATGGACCCGAATATGAGACGGCGTGCGGTTTCGGCTCAAATTTAGGCATATGGAATGCAGAGACCGTCATAGAAGCCAACTGGCATTGCGATAACTTAGGGATCGATACCATAACAGCTGCTGTTATCATCGCGTTCTTGATGGAGTGTTTTCAGAGGGGTTATCTCACCAAGGACGATACGGGCGGTCTGGAACTCCAATGGGGAAATGAAAAGGCGTTGCTCACTTTCCTGCGTCAGATTAGCTATGGCGAAACGGAGTGCGCGAGGGAAGCGGGAAAAGGGATGCGAAGCTTGCTGGACTGGGTCTCCGAGAAGTATGTCAAAAGAACGGGCCGCGAAAATCCCAAGAAGGAGCTCATGAAATTTGCCATGCAGGTGAAGGGTCTTCCCTTTTCTCTTTACAGGACGCACAGGTCTCTTTCTATGCAGGCGTCGTATGCGGCGGCGAGTGACATAGGGGCGCATCACGCAGCGGCGTGGCTTATTAAAGCAGACCTCCTCGGCGCTTTTCCTTCTTTCAAAGACAAGGCCAAGGCCCTTATAACCTATCCGCGGGTTCGTCTCGGCAATGACAACCTGGGGCTCTGCAAGCTCCCGTGGGTGGATGTGTTCAATCCGGATTCGGAAAAAATGAAGAACACCGATATATACATAAACCCTGCCTCGCAGGAGATGTATGCGGAGTTCTATAACGGCATGCTGGGTGCGGACCTCACATGGGAGAAGATCTACGAACGGACAGACAGAGACATAAATTTGCAGAGGGTCATGAATGCGGTGATCTTTGGTGAAAAAACAGGCGAGTATGACTGGGTACCTGACCGGGCGATAGGGCCTACAGACAATGATCTTTATGATGCCGAGAAGGATTTCCATGACGCGGAGGTAAGCAAAATATCGGGGAAGCCTCTCGCAAACGTAGAGAAGATGCTTACGAAAGATAAGAGGGAAATCCTGATGAACTTCAGGAAAGAACAGCTGCGAGAATTGATAGAGACGTACTATCGCGAGCGGGGCTGGAATGTGCGAGGGGTGCCGAAAGTGGAGACCCTGAAGCAGGTCGGGTTATGGGAGTTCCTCAATCAGGAAACGCAAACTAAAATTACCGAAATGAATAGTTGAACATATATATAAAGAATACGTTATAATCATCCCCCCTTGCCCTGATACAAACTGATTACTGCGGATAAGGGGGGATGCCTTTTGAAGGAGCAGCAACACGAGTGAGAAAAAAGAACATCAGAAATATCGTTATCATCGCCCACGTTGATCACGGCAAAACGACCCTTGTTGATGCCATGCTCAAGCAGACCGGCACATTCCGGGAGAATCAGGAGATCGTAGAACGGGTGATGGACTCGATGGATCTCGAAAAGGAGCGGGGGATTACCATCATGGCGAAGAATACAGCCATATGGTACGAAAATATCAAGATCAATATCGTCGATACACCCGGTCATGCGGATTTCGGCGGCGAGGTGGAGCGGAGCCTGAATATGGTTGATGGGGCCATCCTGCTCGTAGATGCCAGCGAGGGACCGCTGCCGCAGACACGATTTGTCGTTAAGAAAGCCCTCGCCAAGAAACTGCCCATTGTGGTCATCATCAATAAGATCGACCGCGGTGACGCCCGGATCGAAGAGGTCATTGATGAGATTTACGACCTTTTTATCGATCTCGACGCAAATGAGCGGCAGATCGAGTTTCCCATCCTCTATACCAATGCAAAACGGGGCATTGCCCATCTGAAGCCAGACGATCCATCGGAAGATCTCAAGCCCCTGTTTGACGCCATCTGTTCTACCATACCCGGTCCTGCTGCCGATGACGCACAGGTTCCCCAGTTTCTTGTTACGAATCTCGATTACGATCCCTATGTGGGGCAGATTGGCATCGGGCGTTTGATCAACGGCAGCCTCGCGATGAATCAGACATATGCCCTTTGCGGAGAAGATGCAATCACGCAAGGAGTCAGGTTCTCCGCCCTCTACACGTTTTACGGCTTGAAGAAAAAACAGGTGGATGTTGTAGAGGCCGGTGACATTGTCGCTGTTGCCGGTGTCCCGGCCATCAGTATCGGCGATACGATTACATCGCAGGAAACCCCCATGCCGCTTCCCCGGATATTTATCGACGCGCCGACTGTCTCCATGATCTTTTATGTCAACAACGGTCCCTTTGCCGGCAGGGAAGGGAAGTATCTAACTACGCGTCATCTTCTTGAGCGTCTGGAAAAGGAGAGTTTCCGGAACGTGGCGCTGAAACTTAAACCATTGGAGCGCAAGGACGCCTTTGAGGTCTGCGGGCGGGGAGAGCTGCAGATGGCCGTGCTGATCGAGACCATGCGCCGGGAAGGCTATGAGCTCATGGTATCGAAGCCAAACGTCATCACGAAAAAAGAAAACGGCAAAACCTTAGAGCCCGTGGAGCGCGTTTTTATCGATATCCCCGAAGAGGTCGTCGGCATTGTGACGGAAAAACTTGCTGTGAGAAAAGGACGCATGGTCCATCTGATCAATAAGGGAAGCGGCCGGGTCAACATGGAGTTTCTTGTTCCCTGCCGCGGCCTGATTGGTTTCCGCAGTCATTTTTTGACGGATACCAAAGGTGCGGGTGTGATGAATACGCTCTTTGAAGACTATCAACCGTGGTTCGGACCGATCCCGCAGCGGGCAAGCGGCGCTCTCCTGGCCGATAGAAACGGCAGGGTCACGACCTATGCCAGTCTGGCCATGGTGGACCGCGGTGAACTCTTCGTGGAGGTGGGGACCGAGGTGTACGGTGGGATGATTATCGGCGAACGCAATCGCACCGGTGATATGCCGGTGAATATAACGAAGGAAAAGAAACTCACAAATATCAGGAGTTCAACGGCGGAAGCAACTGTGACCCTAAGGCCGCCGCGCCCACTCTCCCTCGATCAGTCAATTGAATTTATCGCTGAGGATGAGCTTGTGGAAATAACTCCGCAGCACATACGCCTCAGGAAGATGGAGCTTGATTACAATAAGCGGGGATCGAAGCGCAGGGAAGATAATAAAGATTAGACGCCGGAATGTTTGAGAACCATCTTATATAGGAACACGAGCCCTGACAGCGGATATCAGGTCGGCATGTTTCTCGAAGGAAGCATGAGCGGGCTCCTGCGGTCGCGTGACAACAACAACGGGGCAGCCTTCAAGACGCGCCGCCTCCAGCTTTTCTGGTGTTCCCCCGGCAGGGCCGCTATCCTTGGTGACGAGCACGCCTACGCCGAAACTCTTCATGGCTGATCTGTTTTCGTCGACAGAGAATGGCCCCCTCTTCGCGATGATAAATTCTTCATTGATGCCAAGAGCGCGGCAGGCATTGAGGGACGACTTTGCGGGAAGGACACGGACGATCAGCATGCTTCCCATTTTCCGTGCTTCATCTACGTATGGTTTGAGGTTCGTGACACCTGTGGTGAGAAATACCGTCCGACCCGCAGTGCAGGCGATCCTTGCCGCCAGTGTAATTCTCTCCCTACCGTGGATGCCCGTCGGGCGGCGGAGGGCAAAGTAGGGAATATTAAGGCGCCTGGATACGCGACTCGCCGTCTTTCGGACAAGCACTGCGTAGGGTGTGTCGCATCGACGATCGCGTCGATGCCGCCTTCGCTGATCAGGCGGGCCATCCCTTCTCATCGAGCCTTCCCGCTCGCCGGCTGATGTCGGGATGCGCATCCAGTTCCAGCGAAATCTCTGTCGCCATCGAGACGCTTTGCGTGCCCGCTATGACAATCCGGGGCAAGTGCATATTCAGTATTCCACTCCCTTTTGCCCTTCTATTCCTTCTTGGAAACCGTGTTTGACCACGCGCATGTCTGTTACCGTGTCGGAGAGGGATATCAGCCCCGCCGTGGCGTTCTGGCCCGTCATGACGACGCACATCCTTGGTGCTCCTCCCTGGACGGCTTCGATGACCTGTCCCTCGTCAAGAAGTCCCTTCCCTATGGCGGTGCATATTTCATCGAGAATAATAAGATCGTAGCCGCCTGACGAAAGGGCCTCTGCGGCCCGTTTCAGGCCTTCCGCAGCCGCCATCAGGTGTTCCCTGAATGCCGGGTCGGTCCGCTCCGGGACAAACCCCCTGCCGGTCTGCACGATCTCGCAACCGGGCAGATGCCTGCATGCCGCAAGCTCTCCCGTTGTGGGATCCGCCTTAACGAATTGGATTATCATGGTCTTCATGCCGTGCCCGCACGCGCGGAGGGCTATGCCTAGGGCGGCTGTCGTCTTTCCTTTGCCGTCCCCCGTAAAGAGCAGTATCCGCTTCTTATCTTTCACACTGACAACCCTCTCACCTCAATCCCATCAACCGATAGATTGCATCCATATTCAGGCACCGTCGGACGATATCGGCCAGGCGGTCGAAGGCTGGCTCCAGGTCATAAGCGGCAAGGACCCTTCCCACAGGGGCCAGGCCGCGGCGGGTCCTCAACCTGTCGACAAACCACCGGCGAAATTCATCGGCATCGAATATCCCGTGGAGGTATGTTCCCCACAGGAGTCCGTCTTCCGATCTTACGCCGACTACGGCGCCGTCTTCGCGCACAACGGCGGCAGGCATGTTCATGCCGCTTGTCAATCCATGGTGTATCTCATATCCCTTCAAGGCAATGCCCGAATCGGCGTGACGCGCCGAGACGCATTCGAGGGTCTTCTCCGGGGCCAGCGTCGTTGTGACCGGCAGCAGTCCCAGTCCTTTGATGGTCCTTCCTCCGGACTCGATACCGTGCGGGTCGGCGATCTCCGCTCCGAGGAGCTGAAACCCGCCGCAGATGCCGACAATCTCTGTTTTTCCATAATGGGCTAGGTCTGCGATCCTTTCCGCGAGGCCGTCCTTCGTGAGATATTCCAGGTCGCCGATGACGTTCTTGCTCCCTGGCAGGATGACGGCGTCAGGGTGCCCGATATCGCGGGATGACCGGACAACGCGCAGGTGCACGTCTGGTTCCAAGCGGAGCGAATCAAAATCCGTGAAGTTTGATATATGGGGAAGGTCGATAAGTGCGATCTCCACCGCATCTCCGGGAGGGCGGGTTCCTTCATTCGGGCCGTTCTTGAAGGTGACGGAGTCCTCTTCCGGGAGTCCCAGGCCTTTGAGATAGGGGACGATGCCGAAAGTGGGACGCCCTGTATGGCGCTCCACATAATTTATGGCATCATCAAGCAGCGATTCATCCCCCCGAAAACGGTTGATTATAAACCCCGCGACCAGCGCCCTTTCCCATTCGGCAAGGACCTCCATCGTCCCTACGAATGAAGCAAAGACTCCGCCTCTGTCGATGTCACCGACCAGAATGACCGGCGAACGGGCGTAACGGGCCATGGCCATGTTGACTATGTCGTGGTGCTTGAGATTAACTTCCGCGGGGCTGCCCGCTCCCTCCAGGATGATGACGTCGTGCTCGGAGGCGAGGGAATCGTATGCCTCCAACGCCCTTCGGAACGCTTCGGGCTTGTAGCGGATATACTGTCCCACATCCATGTTCCCTACAGGCTTTCCCATTACGATGACCTGGGCGCCCGTATCGCTGCCGGGTTTGAGCAGGATGGGATTCATCCTTACATCCGGGTCGATCCGGGAGGCCTGGGACTGGACGACCTGGGCACGGCCCATCTCGCCGCCGTCCCGCGTGACGCAGGAGTTCAAAGACATGTTCTGCGCCTTGAAGGGCGCGACGCTGTAACCGTCCTGGAGCATGATGCGGCAGAGGGCCGCAGCCATGACACTCTTTCCCGCGTTGGAGCTTGTCCCCTGGATCATGAGAGCAGGTTTCGTTTTCTTTCTACTCAAGACGTGAGTAACGCCGAGAGCGTGGCGGAGCTTGTGTAAGAGAATTTCATTTTCTTCAGCAGTCCTCACAGCAACGCGAAAGAACCTTGCATCCAGTCCATCGAAATTCTCGCAGATCCTGATGGCGATTCCCACGGGCAGGAGCTTCTCTGCGAGCGCAGACGCGCTCAGCCCTTTTCGGTCAATCCGCACCATGAGATAATTCGCCTCTCCTGGATACACATAAAGCCCGGGGATGGACTGCAATTGCTCCATAAGCGTCTTCCGCTCCGCATGGCAGTATGCCTTCGTCTTCCTCGCATATTCTTCATCCGCCATGGCCTTTTCCCCGACGACCTGGGCGAGGGTATTGACCGACCAGGGCGGCATCATCGCCCGTATTTGCGAGATGACGGCAGGGTCGGCAATAGCGCAACCCAGTCTCAGGCCTGGAATTGCAAAGAACTTGGTGAAAGAGAGAAGCACGATGACATTGGAGGGACGCCTGCGCGTGAGGCTGTCCATGCCTTCCACAAATGCGGCGAACGCCTCGTCTATGACGAAGGTGACGGACGCATTCCTCATGGCCATGCCTCTCAGGGCATCCGCATTGCAGACCAACCCTGTTGGATTACTCGGCTGGCCGATAAACATCATGTCGCCTTCACGGAGCCGCGCTTCAATGGCTGCCAGATTGGGCCGGAAGGCGTCTTCTTCTTTCAAAATAGTCTTTTCCAGCGTCAGCCCGGCGAGTTCCGAGGCTCGCGCATAGTCTGCATAGGCGGGTATGGGAATGACGGCGCGTCTCACGTGAAGTTCCCGTGGTATGAGGTAGATGAGTTCTGTAGAACCGTTCCCGGCAACAATCTCATCTTCCCGGACCCCATAACGGGCGGAGATGGCACCAATAAGCGCTCCACAGTCCGGGTCAGGATAATGGGTGAGGGAGGAAATCGTCCGGCTCATGAGGGGCCTGACCCATTCCGGTGGACCGAGAGGATTTATATTGGCGGAAAAGTCCAGGATATCGTCCGGGGAAAGCCCCGCCGCTGATGCCAATTTTATCAGGTTTCCACCGTGTTTGTTTGGTGTCATTTCTTTTTCCTGTATCAGGCTCCTTTATCGCCACACACTCCGGCAAGAGCGTTATGGCAACGGGATGCTGACGGGGATATTCCGGCATGGTCACGCGAACTGGCAGATTTGAACGAACCGCAGGCATCTTTGCAAACCGGGATGGCGGGCTGGTAAAGTAAGAATGGAATAATTGAGAAAAGTAATGTAGCCGTAAAAATCCCCCCTCGAGGAACCGCGATGGATTGGTTTTCCGGCTTCGGGCTGCCTACTCACCCGCCTTCCCGGCATGCACTTTTCATGACAGTGGCTTTTTGAGGCTTTCGTTCCCTTCACGGCTGCGGGGCAGCGGGGGCATTTAACCCCTCTTCCACACATCCATCCGTATTCTTTTGTCATTTCAAGTGATGAGTAACAAAGGAGGGTTTCTTTGTCAAGATATAATTGACAGGCATCAGGCGATGGTGTCGAGAAGAGTTTTCCTCATCTCGTCTTCCGTTGTAATCGTCTTGATATTTGCGGCATAGGCATGCTGTGTAGTAATCAGATTTATAAGTTCCTCGGACAGGTTAACGTTCGATGATTCCTGCTCTTTGCCCTTTTCGTCGGGAGGCAATGCATCGCCCGGCGTATCGACCTGGCTTATGGAGACTTTGACGCCTGAAGGGTAGACATCCTCGAGTTCTGCCCGGCTCTTCTTGAAGCTATTAGTATTTACGTTAGCGATATTATTGGCTGTGACATCTATTTTACGGGAAAGAGAACCGAGGGCGGAAAGGGCTGCATTAGATGCGTCTGACATGCTTTCACCTCCAAGCAATAATGGTATACCTATATCGGCTCTTTGGTGAAAAAACTTTAATGCCGGATCAAGGAAAGAAAAAACCATGACACAGAGCGACATCACTTTCCATCACCCGCAGTTTGAAAAACCAGGGGCATGTTCTCTTACGAGTGCGTCATCTTTGCATTTGCGAGGGTATCGGCTGCACCCATTTGTTCGTACGCCCATCGTAAAACCACTTATCGGGGAATCCACGACGTTTTGTGAAAGAGGGTCTCCTCGCCCATGAAGTCAACTCTCTGTACGCTTGGTGGAGTTTTCTGAACGTCGCCGCATCACCTCCGAGATCGGGGTGATGTACCTTCGCCTGCCTGCGATATGCTTCTTTAACGCTTTTTTGCAGTTCCGCCGCGTTCAATTGGGCTTTGTCAAGTTTAAGATGAGATAAGTGCGCCGCCTTAATGGAAGGGACTTTTACCATTGATGGTTTAACAGAGATTAATGGCGCGCCGGTCTTGATGGCTTTTCCGAGAAGGTGGAATGACGCGAGGTATCTCTTGTTTGTTCGCTTTCTTTCATTCCACCAGATATTTCCCAGCATGTCGGCCATCCTGCTGAAGTCCTCGGCAGGTTTGCTTCCGGGAGACCGCGGATAGAAGAAGCTGAATATCTGCTCAGACCCGTAGGGGAGCATGTCCATTATTATCATGACTTCGGAGAAATAGAATGTTGCGTACTTCGCGTTCAGGGCTCTTATCAGACCCGTTCTTACATCCAACTTGTAAAGGAGACGTTTCCGGCATTCCATGGAGCAGTATTTGCGCCGGGCCGTCTTCAGCGTAGCGCCGCAGGCAAGGCATCTGCCTTTTTTGCTGCCGTTCGGCTCGATTATATTTCTTACAATTAACTGTTTCATAATCAAATAATATAGACAAAGAAATCTATTACAGAAATCGACCAATGTCAATGCCCTTCCCAAATTCACCTTGCCTGAACCTGCATTATCTAATATAAAAATAAGGGTATGGCCCATTTTTTTGTACAGGCGAGGCATCGTATGAGAATTCTCTTTGCTTTCATTTTATCTGTTTTTCTCTTCGTTATCTGTCCGGATGCGGCGCTATCCCGGGTCTTTGTCTATGATGATGTGGCTCTGAAGGGCCGGGAGGTCATGCTCAGAGCGGAAACAAGGGGAACGCTTCTCAGCAAGAGCGGAGAGATTGTGGAATTCATCGTTGATGGAAGGTCTATCGGGAAGAACCTATCAGGGAGAGATGGCTTTGCCGTCAAGACATTTGTCCCGGCAAGAACGGGTCTCCACAAAATAAATGTGAGATCCGGCGAAGACAAGAACAGCGGGATACTCTTGGCACTGGAGAAAAAAACGCGGATAGTCTTTATTGATGTTGGGGGCTCGCTGCTGGAAGGGCCGTTTGGAGAAAAAGAAAGACCGGAAAGCAGTAAGGCCGTGACAAGAATCCATAAAAGATTTCCCATCGTCTATCTCCTGAAAGGTCTTTTGAGTCTGGAATCTGTGAGATCATGGCTGAAGAAAAATAATTTTCCTGTTGCACCTGTGCTCCCCTGGGGTCAGGGCGAAGTATTCAGGGAAATCAAAGAAAGGGATTTGCAGATTAAGGCGATAATCGGGGGGCCGGACGTTATTGAATCCGCCCAGGAGTATAAGCCGCTTGCCTTTAGTTTTGATTCCATGGAGGACGCGGAAGTCGTAGAGAATTGGAAAGAGATAGAAAAGAAGCTAAAGTAAACGTTTCTCTGACTACAAATCCTCAAGAGCTTCCTATATTGAAGGTTTCTTTCATCCCCTTGTCCCAGTTGTCCCAGAGGTAGGCGTCCACCTTTCCATCGGCGATAACGCGGAAAGCGTAGCGCACCTGCTCTTCGTAGAACTCACAGAAGGCGCCAGTCTTGTCCATGCCGCCGTTCATCTCGTAGGCCTCGGCCGGGCATGGAGATCCGCAGAAGTGCCGGATGGCGCAGCGCCGGCATGGCTCGATGTCCTCAACCTTGCGGCCTGTCACCAGACGGAACTGTTCGGAGTCCATCAGCCGCGAAATATCATCTTCAAAAAGGTTTCCCGCGCGGAAGCGGTCGAGACCGATGAATTCACTACACGGAAACATATCGCCGTTGGGTGCCAATGCAAAAAAACATCTGCCGCCGCCGCAGGGAGAGATGTCGCACATGAGCCTGCGCGCCGCGGGCGCGATGATGGCAAGGATGATATTGGCAAAATTTCCCACCGTCAGTCTGCGGCCGGTCTTTCTATAGAGTTCGTAGGTGCGGTCTAAAGCGGCGAGGAAATGCCTGGCCGCTGCTGCATCGTCCGGCTTCAGGCTGCGTGAGGGCGGAAGTGTGCAACGAAGGATGTTCATCAGGCATGTGGGCACCTCTCGCTCGTGAAAAAAATCCACCAGCCTGGTAAGATGCCGCTTGTTTGCGGCGGTGACGGTGCAGATAACGCTCCAGCCTTCGTAGCCACCAAGCCGCTTCATGGCTGCAAGCACGTGCTTGAAAGTTCCCTGGCCTTCCCAGTTCTTCCGGGTGCGATCGGCAATCTGTGCGGTGGGAGCGTCGAGCGAAAGTCCGATGCTCACCTTGCGGCTAGTAAGGAACTTGGCGGCCTCATCGTCGAGGAGTGTTGCATTGGTCTGGATGCCGAAGAGAAAATCCTTCCCGTATTTCTCGATGCCGGCGAAGACAGCATCACGATTGAGCAGGGGCTCCGCCCCGTGGAAGATGATCTGAGGCATGGAACCCTTAGACAGGGTCTTGCCGAAGTGCCGTTTCAGGAGCTCCAGCGCCTCAAGAAGTTTCTTTTCGGGCATGTGTTTGCCCTTCTTTCTCATCTTCTCAGGTATGTAACAGTAGGTGCAGTTCATGTTGCACCGTTCGGTAGGATTGAAGTAGACCGCAGAGGGCGTGAGCCCGAACCGCAGTTTATCTATCTCCCGCGCGAACTGCCGGGATTTTCCGGCAAAGGCTCTTGTGAGCTCGCCTGCGGAAAAGACGTCGGCGATTTTTTCGCGCTTCATGAGGGACCAGAAAGCCGTATCCGGTTCGATGACGGCCAAATATTGCCGGTGGCCGATATCGATTGGTTGAAATGTGGGACCGTTACCCGTGTTGACGAAGCGGCCCCGCGAGGGGGCCGCCGCGTCCTTGATTACCTTCTTTTTCGTGACCGCCATTATTTCGCTTTCCTGTCCATCAGAATGTAGTGGGAAAGCCCGGTTCCTTTGGCTTTGCAGCCCTTCCGATACGCGATAACATCTTTTTTTGCTTTCTTTTTCTTCATGTACATTCTCCTTTCCTGTAATTTTTGGACAATAAAAAAAGGGTTCCGACGGACGACTGGCGTCAGTCGGAACCCTTTACCATCGGATTCCGGTTATCTCGGTTTGCGCAGGTCTTCTGGCTTTCGGGTCAAGGGCTCTTCACCGTCTTCCCAACGGGGTGAACCCCGGCAGTGACCAGCTATTGTGAAGAGCCTCGCCGATTACAGCGGCGGGTCCGCCACGGATTTGCACCGTGTTCCGGTATGCTAAAACCGATGTGTGCTTATATATGCGCGGGGGCGTCAAGTCAAGATTTTTCTAAAAGCGTTTTCGCGCTTCCCTCGCATCAAATTCCCAAATACGCCCTCTTAACGTCCTCGTTGTGGAGAAGGGCGTCGGCAGAGCCTTCGAGGGTGATGCGGCCGTTTTCCATGACGTAGCCGCGGTGGGCGACCTTTAGCGCCATGTGTGCGTTCTGCTCCACCAGGAAAATTGTTGTTCTGCTTTCGGTGTTGATTTTTCTGATGATGTCAAAAATCAGTTTGACGAAAATAGGACCAAGACCCAAGGAAGGCTCGTCGAGAAGGAGCAGGCGCGGCCTTGCCATGAGCGCCCGCGAGATGGCCAGCATCTGCTGTTCTCCGCCGCTCAGCGTGCCGCCTTGTTGATGGCGTCTTTCCGCAAGTATGGGAAACCGTTCGAAGATATGATTGATGTCTTTTTCTATTTCTCTCTTATCTCTCCTGAGAAAGGCCCCCATGTCCAGATTTTCCATGACCGTGAGGCGGGGGAATATGCGGCGGCCTTCCGGCACGAGAGAAATTCCCTTTGCGACGATATCATCCGGACTCAAAGTGTGGATAGGTTTGTCGTCAAACAGAATCTCACCTGTTCTCGGAGGCACTATGCCGGAGATGGACATGAGGGTGGTGGACTTGCCGGCGCCGTTCGTGCCTATCAGGGTGATGATCTCTCCCTCGGAGACTTCTATGGAGAGGTCTTTCAATACCTGGACGTTGCCGTAAAAAGTCTGGATGTTGTGGAGTCTAAGCACTGACGTCTTCCCCCAAATATGCCTTTATCACTTCCGGATTCTGTCTGATTTCCTGCGGCGTCCCGCTGGCGAGCATCTCACCATAGTCCATGACGTAGACGGAGTCCGAAAGTCCCATGACCAGTCTCATATCGTGCTCAATGAGAAAAACGGAAATCTCCCATTCGTCGCGGATGCTGATAATCAGCGTTTCCAAATCTCTTGTTTCCTGGGGATTCATGCCGGCCGCGGGCTCGTCGAGGAGGAGCAGAAAAGGATCGGTTGCTAAAGCCCTTGCGATCTCCAGGCGGCGTTGGGCGCCGTAAGGGAGGTTTCTCGCGAGTAGATTCACGTGCTCCGTGAGGCCGATCTTTTTCAAGATTTCATAGCTTCTCGCAACAATGGCTTTTTCCTCCGCCATCGTGCCCTTGTCCCTTAGGATGGCGCCGAGGACACCGGCATCCGTACGGCAGTGACGGCCGATCATGACATTTTCGAGAACCGTCATATCAGGAAATATCCGTATATTTTGAAACGTCCTCGCAACGCCGCTCTCCGTCACCCTGTGAATATTGAAACCGGTGATCCTCTTCCGCCTGCCTCCCGGAGAGGTAATGAAGATATCGCCCGTCGTGGGAGAGTAAATGCCGGTAATGCAATTGAAGAAAGTCGTCTTGCCCGCACCGTTGGGTCCGATAAGGGCGGTAATCTGTCCGGGCAGGACGTTGATGTCAACGTGGTGCAGTGCCCTCAGGCCGCCGAAATTCATGCTGAGCTTTTTTGCTTCAAGAATAGGGTTCATAATTTATTTCTTGCTTACCGCATGCACGGGACTGACGATAAAAATTAAATGCACTTTTTATTTTTACTCCGTGTGAAATTCGTAGGTCTTGCGGACGCCCGTTACAATCCCCTGAGGACGGAAGATCATCATGATCACCATGATGATTCCGAAGAGCAGCATCCGGTAATCGCTGAAGGCACGGAGGTATTCCGGGAGCAATATGAGAAGGAGGGCGCCGATAATAATGCCGATGATAGAACCCGTTCCGCCCAGAACGACGATGGAGAGGATCATGGCCGATTCGAGAAAGGTGAAGCTTGCCGGGTTGACGAAGGTGGTCTTGGCCGCAAAGATGACACCGACAAGGCCAGCCCATGTAGAACCCAAGGCAAAGGTAGTCAGCTTGACCATGGTCTTATTGATACCCATGGCCTGGCAAGCGATTTCGTCCTCCCGAAGGGCGAGGAGCGCCCTTCCTATCCGCGAATCCTGCAGCCGGTTTACGACAAAGATTGTGATGATGCAAAGGAGTATCATGAGAAAATAGAGATATACTGTAGCCTCGTGCATGTCCATCTCCATGCCGAAGAGACCGGGCCGCGGTATCCCGGAGATGCCGCTGGGGCCATAGGAAAACTCGTTCCAGTTTTCCAGGACCAATCTGGTGATTTCACCGAAGCCTAAGGTTACGATAGCCAGATAATCGCCCTGAAGCCGCAGCACGGGCAAAGCGAGGAGGACGCCCAGAATAGTAGCGGCAAGGGCGCCCAGGGGCAAGGCAAGCCAGAAACCGACTCCGAAATGGTGATAGAGAAGCGCATACGTGTAAGCGCCTGCCGCATAGAAGGCCACATAGCCCAAATTCAAAAGTCCCGCCTGACCCACAACGATATTGAGGCCGAGGCCCAGGACGACATACATGAGGGCGGTGGTCATTATATTAGTCTGGTAAATGGATGAGACAAAGGGGAAGAAGAGAGCGATAACCGCTACAATGCCAAGCGCAGGAAGAGACAGCCTCTTCTCGCTCACGAGCCGCTGCAGGTAAGACTTGCGTCCTCCCTGTGCATCGATGCTCTCCTTCCTTCCGGATATGCCCTTTCCTGACAGATAGCGCCAGACAAAGGAAAGGATAAAACTGCCGCCGCCGACATACATCATGTTCGTCCAGCGCCATTCGATGATGTTCTCAATGGTATTGACCCGTATTACCATGATGGGGAAGGTGAGAAACATGAACCACAACGAAACGACGACGGATTGTTTCATGCCTTCCATGTATTTTTTGTTATTCAATGTGCTCATACCTTTTGCGTTGGTTTATGGCCTAAGAGCCCTGAGGGCTTGATTATCAAAATAAGGATAAGAAGGACAAAAGCAAACACGTCTTCGTAATCGCTCGATACATAACCCGTGGCGAAACTTTCTGTGCAACCCAATACCAAGGCGCCCAGAACCGCGCCGGGGATGCTGCCTATCCCTCCAAGAACCGCGGCGGTAAAGGCCTTAATCCCCGCAAGAAATCCGATGTAGAAGTTGATCCGTCCGACATGAGACGCAATCAATACCCCTCCTACAGCGGCCAATGCCGAGCCGATAATGAATGTGTTGGAGATTACGCGGTTGACGTTAACGCCCACCAGCATGGCCATGTTACTGTCCTGTGCCGTAGCCCGCATGGCTTTCCCCATTCTGGTGAATTTGATGAGCATGGTCAGGAGGACCATGACAACTGCCGTAGTTACAATAATGATAAATTCCGTTGAGCCTATGAAGCCGACGTAATTCGCCATGAAGGGGAGATCGGGCAATAGATTAGGGAAGGGGAGGAAGTCCGAGGTCTGGGCGAGAAGGACGTAATTCTGAAGAAAGATGGACATGCCGATGGCGCTCATCAGAGGCGAAAGACGGGACGCCTGGCGGAGAGGCTTGTAGGCGACTTTCTCTACAGTGAAGCCGTAGGCAGCGGAGTAGATTACAGCGACAACGGAGGCAAGGATCAGGACGGAAATGCCGCTCATCCCCGACATGGCGAGGACGCTCGCAACAATCAGGGCTGTAAAGGCGCCGATCATATAGATCTCACCATGGGCAAAATTTATCAGCTCAATGATGCCGTAGACCATGGTGTAGCCGAGGGCAATGAGGGCATAGATGCTGCCGCGCGTGAGCCCGCCGATAAGAAGTTCAAGAAAATAATCCATCTTAATACGCCGTGAATGACAATGTCTTCCGACTCGACTAAGCGGGCTTTCAGAAGTTACAAATAATCTGCCCTTGGCGGAGAGAAGAAATCCAAAACGTGACCGGGTTCGATTATTTCTATCCTGTGTTCAACGTTCTTAGGAATCGAATATGTATCTCCCGGTGCTATAATCTGATCGTGAGCACCAAAGCGGATTCTGTATTTCCCTGATATCACGTATCCGCTTTGTTCATTCGGATGTTTATGAAACGGGACATTATCCTCCTTCTTGTAAAGCATTTTAGTTATCATAGTATCCGGCCCATGGGACAGAACCACAAAAGCCACGCCCAGAAAAGTTTTTCTCGTACCTTTATCGGCTGTTATTATCATGCATTCCCCTCTTTTATTTCACTGCCGAAGCATCTCAGAGTTCAATTTATTTCTCCCGCCCTCGGCAAGACTGTGGGCTTAAGCTTCTTGCACTTCGCTCTCCCGGCGGGAGGGATTTAGGGAGGGGCTTATTGGTGCGATATCGGTAAAATGCTTTATGACCGTGCGGCTCCGCGGAGAGACAAAATCTATTTTACTTCCACATATGCCCCGTTCCTGACCTGGTATACGGAAAAGCCAACGCCTATGGCATCTCCTTTATTATCAAATTTAATTTTTCCGAGAGGTGTGTCCACATAATATGTGCGGAGGGCTTTTCTTATCTTCTCGTAATCTGTAGAGCCGGCATTCTTGATAGCATAAAGAAGCGCCTGCGCGCCTGCGTAGCCGTTCAGGAAAAAGGCGCCGGGCTCGGAGCCGTATGCTTTTCTATGCGCCTCTACGGCGGCGATCGCGAGGGGATTTTTCGAAGTGTCCTTATGGCTCGTCGCATAGACCCCTTCGGCATATTTCCCGGCCACCTTGATAAAGGTGTTATCCTTGACGCCGTCATCGGAGATAAGGAGCGTCTTCAAACCTTTCTTGCGCATCTGCGTCACTATCGAGGCGGCCTCCGGGTGATAGCCACCGTAGATAACGGCTTCCGCACCCGATTGCTTGATTTTTTGCACCACTGCGGAGTAGTCAACAGCACCCTGGGTGATTCCTTCAAAGAGGACGACATGGGCTTTTGTCGAATCCTCAATATTCTTTTTTGCTTCTTCCGCGAATCCCTTGCCGTAGTCGCCTTTGTCATGCAGGATCGCTATCTTCTTCAGATTGAGATTCTTGACGGTAAAATCTACGGCCAGCTTCGCCTGGTTCTTATCGTAACCGATTGTCCGGTAAAAGTTGGGATATTTGCCGCTTAATGTCAGCTCAGTATTTGTAGCCGACGGCGACATCACTATTACATGACCTTCTTTGTAAATGCCGAGGGCTGCCTTGGTGGCGCCGCTGCAGATATGCCCAAGGACTACATTAACGCCTTTGGAAACAAGTTTCGTTGCGGCGTTGGTAGCGACCTCTGGTTTACAGACGTCGTCCTCGGCGAGGACCTCTACTTTCCTGCCAAGGATGCCTCCTTTTTCATTGATGTCCTTTGCCACCAGCTCCGCTGCCCTGGCGCTGGGGATACCGTAGGAAGCGATATCGCCGCTGAGTGGGACGGCGACCCCCAGCTTGATCGTGTCCGCGGCGGGGATTGCAACGGGCATCATAAAATTCAGGCACGTGATTGCGATAACTGAGACAAGCAGAATCCTCGTGAAACGTGTTTTCATGGAATTTCCCTCACGCGTCTTGAGATGTAGTTGGATTATTTAAATTATACCATTTGTTAATGCAAGCACTAATCGACCAAGACGCTTTTGTCATACCCGGATGCCTTTATCGGGTATTTAGCTTTTAACAACCGGACAGAGTCTGGATTCCAGTTCAGGCCTGCCCCGAATTCGGTAGTGAGCGCATTCCCCGCGGCTTGCTGCGGAGAGCTTCAATCTTCTCATCGTAGGCGGGAATGACAGGTGTTACCAGAACCTTGACACTGATGTTTTTTGGTTGTCGCTCGCGATCAGGTCCCTTCGAGAGGGCCGGTAAGCATAGAACCTCCGGCTTTACCGGAGGATATTGGTTAAACAATCGCCTGGATACTTTTTAATCTACTGGATACCGAGGCCGCATACTTTTTATCCACTTTTGCCGGATCAACCCGCCGCCAATTACAGAAAATTGTTTTTATTTGGCATATTTGCCGCTCATCGCCCCCCCGGTATATTTCTTGCTAAATTCAGCAGACGGTACTTTGCTCAAAAGAAGATAAACGTATAAGAGGGACAGTTAATGTCCTTGGAGTTGTCGTTGCAGGGCGGCTACTATCGCATTGACAAATATTCTCCAGCGATCATGGGACAAAGAAGTACGCACCTTCAGGTCTGCTGTATAAGCAGACTAAAGTCCTGCACTACGTTAAAGCGGGTGTAGCATGCAGACGGATAACGACGGCAATAATCATCGCCAAGACAACATACAATTTTTCTTGATAATTATATCTTCAAGATGTTAACTATTTGCGGAACTCTCTGATTTTTTTGTTTGTTGTAACAAAAATGCATAGGTTGGGGACAAGGAGGGCGCTTAGAGTGCCGTCCTTGTCTTAGTTCCCTTTCCGCCGGATAAACGGCATATTCTCGCTTTTAGATTGTTTCAGTCCGCTTGCAAGGGCTTGATAGAAAAATACAGACTCCAAGAGGTTATCACGCGATGGTTGATACGGAAGCGGAAAAGAGTGCCCCATTTAAAAAAATTCTCCATGTCTTCTCCGGACGCAGGGGGCTCTGGCTGCTGCTTGCCTGTCTCCTCGCCGCCGTGGTTTACGCGTACCTTGCCTACTCGGGTCGGATGCCGTCTATCGCACTTAAACAAGCGATTGCGCCTCCGGCGCGCGCTGTTCCGGTTGTCACGGCGATTGCGGCAAAGGGCGACATCAATATTTACCTCACCGGCCTCGGCTCAGTCACGCCGCTCAATACGGTGACTGTGAAGAGCCGTGTCGACGGACAGCTGATGAGGGTTTTGTTCAAGGAGGGAGAGGTCGTGGATAAAGGCGCTCTCCTCGTGGAAATCGACCCGCGCCCGTTTGAAGCACAACTTACCCAAGCCTTGGGGCAGATGGCGCGTGATCAGGCGCTTCTCGCAAATGCGCGGCTGGACCTTCAGCGCTACCATGATCTCGCAGCAGAGGATTCCATCGCCAAGCAGCAATATGACACACAGAGGTCTTTAGTGCGGCAGTTGGAGGGAACCGTCAAGGTCGACCAGGGCCAGATAGACAATGCGAGGCTGCAGATAGTTTACTCGCGCATCACCGCACCCATCAGCGGCAGGATCGGGCTTCGTCTCGTTGATCCGGGCAACATCGTTCACGCGACCGATGCCAACGGGCTTGCCGTCATCACACAGTTGCAACCCATAACCGTCATTTTCACGATTCCCGAAGACAGCCTTCCCCAGGTGCTCGCTAAGCTCAAGTCCGGTGAGCGCATGCCCGTTATTGCACTCAACCGTGAGCAGACAAAGAAGATCGCCGAAGGATTCCTGCTGACGGTTGACAACCAGATCGATCCGACTACCGGCACAGTTCGGCTTAAGGCGTTGTTTCCCAATAAGGAGAACGAGCTCTTCGCAAACCAGTTTGTGAACGCACGCCTGCTTATCGGCGTCAAGAAGGGAACCACAGTGGTGCCCACTGCCACCTTGCAGCAGAGCACCCGTGGGACATTCGTTTACGTGGTGACTCCGGAACTGACCGCGGCAGTGCGTGCGGTCAAAGTCGGCCCTGCTGAGGGCGATAACGTTTCCATCGATGAGGGGTTGTCGCCTGGTGAGCTCGTTGTGGTGGAAGGGGCGGACAGGTTGCGGGAGGGCAACAAGGTCGAGTTGCAGGGTCAAGGAACCAACAACTCCGGCAAAGGTAAGTGATGAACCCTTCGCGCATTTTCATCCTGAGGCCTGTCGCGACTACCCTGCTCATGGTAGCAATTCTCTTGGCCGGCTTCGTGGCCTACCGCCAGTTGCCTGTTTCCGCCTTGCCGCAGGTGGATTATCCAACCATCCAGGTGTTCACCTTTTATCCCGGTGCAAGCCCCGATGTCATCGCTTCATCCATAACATCTCCCCTCGAGCGTCAGTTCGGCCAGATGCCCGGATTGAAACAGATGACGTCAACGAGTTCCGGCGGCAGTTCGGTCATTATACTTCAGTTCACCCTTGAGCTCAGTCTTGACGTGGCCGAACAGCAGGTGCAGGCGGCTATCAATGCGGCCGCCACCTTCCTTCCGAGGGATCTTCCGAACCCGCCGGTCTATAGTAAGGTTAATCCGGCTGATGCGCCGATACTTACTCTGGCGCTGACTTCAGATACAATGTCTCTCCCGCAGGTTGAGGACCTTGCGGATACGCGACTCGCCCAGAAGATCTCACAGCTTTCCGGGGTGGGGCTTGTCAGTATCAGCGGAGGGCAAAGACCGGCTGTCAGGATACAGGCAAACCCCACGGCCCTGGCGGCCTACGGCCTGACCCTCGAGGATCTGCGCGCGGTGGTAGCCGCAGCCAATGTGAATCAGGCAAAGGGGAGCTTTGACGGGCCGCGGCAGTCTTCTATTATCGGCGCCAACGACCAACTCCTGTCAAGCAAAGAGTACAGGCCTCTCGTAGTAGCCTATCGCAACAATGCTCCCGTGGTGCTTTCCGACGTTGCCGATGCCATCGATGATGCGGAGAACGTAAAGCTCGCGGCATGGATGAATGATGCTCCTGCGGTGATCGTCAATATACAGCGGCAGCCGGGCTCTAATGTCATCGAGGTTGTCGACCGCGTCAAGAAGCTGCTGCCGCAGTTGCAGAGTTCGCTTCCTTCCGCCATTCAGGTTTCCATACTTACGGACCGCACGACAACAATCCGCGCATCTGTTCGCGATGTGGAGTTCGAATTAATGCTGGCGGTGGCCCTGGTGGTGATGGTCATCTTTCTGTTCCTGCGCACCCTGTCGGCAACATCCATCCCTAGCGTTGCCGTGCCCCTCTCTTTGGTCGGCACCTTCGGGCTCATGTATCTTCTCGGATTCAGCCTGAACAACCTGACGCTTATGGCCCTCACAATTGCGACGGGCTTCGTTGTGGATGACGCTATCGTCATGATAGAAAATATTGCCCGGTACATAGAGCAGGGTGAATCCCCGCTTGAGGCGGCCCTTAAAGGTTCGGAGCAGATTGCCTTCACCATTGTGTCTCTGACCATCTCACTTGTCGCTGTTCTTATCCCGCTTCTCTTCATGAGTGATGTGGTGGGAAGGCTTTTCCGTGAGTTTGCCATCACCCTCGGCATTACGATCCTGATCTCCGCAGTGGTTTCACTTACGTTGACGCCGATGATGTGCGCAAGGCTGCTGAAGCACAAACCGGAGGAACAGCAGAAGGCCCTCTACCGCGTATCACAGCATATGTTTGACCGGATAATCGCGGCCTACGGCAGGTCTCTTAAGTGGGTGCTCGATCGCCAGACGGCGACGCTCGTTGTGGCAGTTGCAACACTCGTCTTTACAGTTCTTTTGTATATTGCCATACCAAAAGGTTTCTTTCCCGTCCAGGATACCGGACTTATCCTCGGCATCTCGGAAGGGCCGCAGTGGACATCGTTTCAGGCAATGGCCGAGAAGCAGCAGGCCCTCGCACGGACGATCCTCCGCGACCCGGCCGTGCAGGGCCTGTCCACGTTTATCGGGGTGGATGGAACCAATACGACTCTGAACGGCGGACGCGTCCTTATCAACCTAAAGCCGCTCTCCGGCCGCGATGCGAGCGCGAGTGAGATTATACGCCGCCTGCAACCTGAACTCGCGAAACTCAACGGAATCAACGTATACATGCAGCCGGTGCAGGACCTCACAGTCGAAAGCCGCGTGAGCCGCACGCAGTACCAGTACAGTCTCGAAGACCCGAATGCCGACGAGCTCGACCTTTGGACTCCGAAACTTGTCGACGCGCTGCATGAGCTCCCGGAACTTCGCGACGTAAGCAGCGATCAGCAGAACCAAGGATTGCAGGCCTCGCTTGTGATTGACAGGGCTACTGCGTCAAGGCTCGGAATTACCCCGCAGCTCATCGACGATACACTCTACGACGCCTATGGCCAGAGGCTGGTATCAACGATGTTCACACAGTTGAACCAGTATCGGGTCATCCTCGAGGTCAAACCGGAATTCAAGGTGCATCCGGAAAAATTGGGCGACCTCTATGTCAGAAGCGCGAGCGGCGGGCAGGTGCCCCTCGGCGCGTTTACCCAGTTCAAGGAAACCCTGGGTCCACTTATCATCAGCCATCAGGGGCAGTTTCCGTCAACAAACCTGTCCTTCAATCTCGCGCCTGATGCATCCCTTGGAGATGCAGTCAAGGCAATTAATTCTGCCACGCAGAAACTCGGAATGCCGGCGAGCATCCGGGGGAGCTTCCAAGGCACTGCCCAGGCCTTCCAGTCATCGCTCGCTAATGAGCCCATCTTGATCCTCGCGGCGCTGATCACGGTTTACATCGTCCTTGGAGTACTTTACGAGAGTTACATTCACCCAGTCACGATCCTCTCTACACTGCCTTCCGCAGGGGTGGGAGCGCTTCTTGCCCTGATGATATGCCGCACGGAGTTCAGCGTCATTGCCCTGATAGGCATCATCCTTCTTATCGGCATCGTGAAGAAGAACGGAATCATGATGGTGGACTTCGCCCTGGCGGCGGAACGCAATGAAGGAAAAAGCCCGGAAGACGCCATCTATCAGGCATGCCTGCTTCGGTTCCGGCCGATCATGATGACGACCATGGCAGCCCTCTTGGCGGCACTGCCTCTGGCAATCAGCACCGGCGTGGGCGCAGAGCTTCGTCGCCCCCTCGGCATTTCCATCATCGGTGGCCTAGTTGTGAGCCAGGTGCTCACGCTGTACACGACCCCGGTCATCTATCTGTGGTTTGACAGGCTGGCAGTGCGCTTTGCTGGGCATCGCTCCGATGAAGCAAATGACGAGGACAGCAAGAAATGATCGGCGCGAATTTCTCAGCCCCTTTCATCAGGAGGCCCGTGGCGACGACCCTTCTCACCATAGGAATGGTTCTCGCCGGGCTGATCGCAGTTCGTTTGCTTCCTTTGTCTCCTTTGCCACAGGTGGACTATCCGACGATCTCCGTATCTGCTGTCCTGCCGGGGGCGAGTCCGGAGACAATGGCAACGTCGGTGGCGGCGCCGCTGGAGCGGCAGTTTGCACATATTGCGGGCGTCGCCGAGATGACGTCTACCAGTTACCTCGGGTCTACGTCGATCGTCCTGCAGTTCGACCTGGACCGCAACATCGATGGAGCGGCCCGTGACGTCCAGGCGGCAATCAATGCCGCCCGATCCTACCTGCCGGCGGCGCTTCCTTCGAACCCGACCTATCGCAAGGTAAATCCGGCCGAGGCGCCTATACTTATCCTGGCCCTCACCTCTGATACGGTCGGAAGGGCACAGATGTATGACGCGGCGTCAACCATCCTCCAGCAAAAGATCTCTCAGGTGGAAGGCGTCGGACAGGTAATAGTCGGCGGCGGTTCATTGCCGGCGGTGCGCGTGGAGTTGAATCCCCTGTCACTGAGCAAGTACGGAATCGGCCTTAGCGATGTGCAGACCGCCCTTGCCAACACCAACGTGAACCGGCCCAAGGGACAACTGGCAAACGGCGAGAAGACATGGGAGATCAAAACGAACGATCAGATGTACAAGGCGGAACTGTACCGTCCGATCATCGTCGCCTTCCAGTCGGGGGCGGCGGTAAGGCTGTCTGATGTTGCCGACGTGCAGGATTCGGTTGAGGATATACGCAATGCGGGTCTGGTAAACGGCAAACCCGCCGTGATGGTTATCTTGTTCCGTCAGCCGGGGGCAAATATCATCGAGACCGTGGACCGCGTCGTTGAACTCTTGCCGCAGCTTGAAGCGTCCATCCCCGGAGCAATCAACCTCTCCGTCGTTCTCGACCGGACAACAACGATCCGCGCCTCTTTGAAGGACGTAGAGCGCACACTCGTCATTTCCGGCATACTCGTGATCCTGGTGGTCTTTGCGTTCTTGCGGCATGCGCGAAGCGCCCTCATACCGAGTATTGCCGTACCCGTGTCGCTCATCACCACCTTTGGAGTCATGTACCTCTGCGGCTACAGCCTCGATAACCTCTCCCTTATGGCGCTTACAATTGCCACGGGTTTTGTCGTGGACGACGCGATTGTCGTCCTCGAAAACATCACCCGTCATCTGGAAAAAGGCGTTCCTTCCCATCAGGCCGCCTTGCTCGGTGCACGGGAGATCGGCTTCACTGTCCTTTCGATCAGCGTTTCCCTCGTGGCAGTGTTTATCCCCATCCTGCTCATGGGAGGGATGCTGGGCCGGCTCTTCCGCGAATTCGCCGTGACGCTTTCCGCCGCCATCATGGTGTCTCTCGTGGTTTCGCTTACAACCACGCCGATGATGTGCGCCTACTTTCTGAAAACGGAAAAGGTCCGGACACACGGACGACTGTTTAATTTAAGCGGGCGTCTGTTTGACGGGATGCATCAGGGTTACGAGAGAAGCCTGTCGTGGGCGCTAAAACACCCGCGACTCATGCTTTCCCTGATGCTCTCCACAATCGTGATCAGTATAGTGCTGTTTGTCATCGTCCCGAAAGGATTCTTCCCTCAGCAGGATACGGGCCGCCTGACAGGCACAATACTCGCGGCACAGGACATATCGTTCCAATCGATGAGGGGGAAAATGGCGGCGATTGTCGACATCATCGGGAAAGATCCCTCTGTGGACACGGTTGTCGCATTCACCGGCGGCTCCGGCGGGCGTGCGACGACTAATACAGGACGAATGTTCATCGCCCTGAAACCCATAGAGGAGAGGAAGCTCAGCGCCGACCAGGTAATCGGCAGACTTCGCAAGAAAATCAGCAGCGTTCCCGGAGCTCCTGCATATCTCCAGGCCGTACAGGATGTGCGCGCGGGGGGGCGGATGGGCGGAGGCCAATACCAATACACGCTCCAGGGGGAAAACCTGATTGATCTCATGACATGGTGCCCCCTTATAGAACAGCGATTGCGCGATGTTCCGGGCATTGTCGACGTGAGCAGTGACCAGCAGAACAAAGGGCTTCAAGCGTCGCTTGTTATCGATCGCGCCACGGCGTCACGCCTCGGCGTCAGCCCGCAGGTGATCGATGATACGCTTTACAGCGCCTTCGGCCAGAGGCAGGTATCGATCATGTATACGCCGTTGAATCAGTACCATGTGGTGATGGAAGTGGAACCCAGCTTCTGGCAACGTCCGGAGACGCTCCGCTATATCTATGCGCCGTCATCGACCGGGGCGCTTGTTCCCTTGAGCGCCTTCACCCATTACGACATGACGCAGACGGCGCTCGCAGTGAGCCACCAGGGACAATTCCCCGCGGTGACGCTATCATTCAACCTCGCGCCGGGGCTGGCCTTGGGTGATGCAGTGAAAGCGATCGAATCCGCCACCCGGAAGATGGGATTGCCTGCGAGCATTCACGGCAGCTTTCAGGGGACGGCCCAGATCTTTCAGGCGTCCCTCGCCAACCAGCCTCTCCTGATCCTTGCCGCGCTGGTAGCGGTCTACATCGTCCTCGGCGTGTTGTATGAGAGCTACATCCATCCGCTTACCATACTCTCCACGCTGCCATCGGCAGGTGTCGGGGCATTCGTAGCCTTGCTGATCTCAGGCACAGAGCTTACCATCATAGCCCTGATCGGACTTGTCCTGCTCATCGGCATCGTAAAGAAAAACGGCATCATGATGGTAGACTTCGCCCTGGCGGCGGAACGCAATGAAGGGAAAAGTCCGGAAGAAGCAATCTATCAAGCATGTCTGCTGCGGTTCCGGCCGATTATGATGACAACCATGGCGGCGCTCCTCGGGGCGCTGCCCCTGGCCATTGGGTTCGGCGTCGGGTCCGAGCTCCGACGTCCCCTCGGTATCGCCATCGTCGGCGGGTTGATCTTCAGCCAGATGCTTACGCTCTACACAACTCCGGTGGTATATCTATATCTTGACCGCCTGCGGCTCCGCCTGGAAAGAAGAAAGACGGAGAGGAAGCGGGCGGCTCTACATAATGTGCCTGCGGGGGCGTCGGATGTGCGGTGATCGGATTCGGCAGGCAGCATGCGTAAAAAATTCGTTGTTTGCGGGAGTCCATCTTGGTAAGATGAACCGCCAGAAGGAATAACATATGATTCGTGCTAAAGCAGGTTATCGAGAATGGATAAAGCCGCGCAGCCTTGCAATTGCCGCCGTTGCCGGGATGCTTGTCATTTTTACGGGCTGTGCGGTCGGACCCGACTATGTGAAACCGGAAGACGAAGTGCCCGCTGCCTACAAGGAAGGCGCGGAGTGGAAGGTGGCACAGCCTCAGGAGGCCGTCGTTCGCGGAGCTTGGTGGAAGATATTTCAAGATCATCAGCTTGACGCGCTAGAAGAGCAGGTGAATATATCGAATCAGAATGTTGCTGCGGCGGAAGCACAGTTCCGTCAGGCGCGTGCGGCCGTGCAGGCTGCCCGTGCAGGCTATTTTCCCAATGTCGCAATGGGAGCCCAGGCCACACGTTCTCTCGGATCAGCTAATGCCCCTAACTCTCTCGGTGCGACGAACCAGGTTTCCGACCTGCTGTTGACAGGGACGGCCTCGTGGGAGCCGGATGTCTGGGGCAAGGTCCGTCGTACTGTCGAGGCAAGCCAGGCGGGCGCCCAGGCAAGCGCAGCGGACCTCGAATCGATCCGCCTCAGCACCCAGGCGGCACTGGCACAAAACTATTTCCAGCTTTGCTCACTCGACGCTCAAAAGAAGCTTCTCAATGCCACGGTGGCCGCCTTCCAGAAAACTCTGGAACTGACCAATAGGCGCTACGTCAGCGGTGTGTCATCCAGGGCCGACGTCCTTCAGGCCGAAACCCAGCTCAAAACCACGCAGGCGCAGGCGATAGATGTGGGGGTGCAGCGCTCCCAACTGGAGCACGCGATCGCGCTCCTCGTCGGCAAAGCGCCGTCTGTTTTATCCATTCCGGCAACGCCCCTCGCTGCGACGCCGGTCGCCGTACCTTTTGGTATTCCTTCGGAACTCCTTGAACGAAGGCCTGACATTGCCGGTGCGGAACGGCGCTTAGCGGCGGCAAATGCCCAGATCGGGGTTGCCAAGGCGGCCTATTTCCCGAATGTTATCTTGAATGCAACCGGCGGGTTTGAATCCTCGCATCTGTCGGACTGGCTGTCCTGGCCAAGCCGTCTCTGGTCAGTCGGACTGGCCCTGACGGAGACCGTATTCGATGCAGGCCTGCGCAGCGCCCTCACGGACCAGGCACGGGCAGCATATGACGCAACGGTGGCGTCCTATCGTCAAACCGTGCTCGGGGGATTTCAGGAAGTGGAAGATAATCTCGCTGCCCTCCGGATACTGGAGGAAGAATCTCGCATCCAGGGCGAAGCGGTAAGCGCCGCGCGACGATCCCTCGAGTTTAGCATGAACCAGTACAGGGCCGGAACAATCAGCTACCTCGACGTGGTGACTGTGCAAACTATCCTGCTTGCAAACGAAATAACCGCCATCAATATTCTCGGCCGTCGGATGGCCGCGAGCGTTCTCCTGATCAGAGCGATCGGCGGCGGTTGGAATTCCTCCTCGCTCCCGTCGAACAAGGATCTCAACAGCAGCGATAATAATAAGCGCAATTAACCGGGCGCCTGCTTGCTCGCATCGCAAGAGTTGTCTACTCACCGATGATTTTTACGAGAGCCCTTTTCCTTCTCCTGCCGTCAAATTCTCCGTAAAAAATCTGCTCCCACGGGCCGAAATCGAGCCTGCCGTTTGTAATCGCAACGACTACTTCCCTTCCCATGATTTGACGCTTCAAGTGGGCATCCCCGTTGTCCTCACCGGTACGATTGTGACGGTAATGCGATACGGGTTCATGGGGCGCCAGCTTCTCCAGCCATTGATCATAGTCCTCATGCAGACCCGACTCGTCATCGTTGATGAAAACGGAAGCCGTGATGTGCATCGCATTCACCAGCGCCAGACCTTCTTTGATCCCGCTCTTCTTGAGGCACTGTACTACTTGAGGTGTAATATTGACGAATGCCCTCCTGCCGGGGGTGTTAAACCATAATTCCTCACGATAGGACTTCATGGTGCGAATCTCCTTTTTAAGATTTCAATGAGGGTTGTTCCCGCAAAAGGGAACGAAACATCAGGTATTGTCGCGAAACAGTTTGAGCCAGATGGGTCCGGTCATGGAAACCAATCCGAGTATGGCAAAGGCAAATCCCCATCCGCATATTCCGCTGCCGGAGACATCGAGTACAAGACCGATGGCGAGAGGTGCAAGAAAGGCCATACCGAATCCGACAAACGCATAGAGCGCCAAGGTCCTGCCGCGTTCAGAGTCATGTGCGGCTGCTACCACACCGGCTGTCAGCGCAGCGCTGTCGAGCATCATGGCAATCCCATAGAGGAGGCAGAGTCCCGCGACCATGATAAAGGGGAGAGCGGCGGTAAAACCTATGGCACACCCGATGAGGCCGGCGGCAAGCATAAAAATGGTGATGACGCGCCTGCGTTCCGAAATCAGCGCCAGTTCATTGCCTAGGACACTGGCAGGCACGCCTGCGAAAAGAACGATCGTGGCCAGGTTTTGCGGAGTGATATGATATTCGCGCGCAGTCTGCAGGCTTATGCTGAAAGCCAGAAAGGCGACGAGCCATGTACGAAACCCGAAGAGCTCCCAACAGTGAACCGCATAACCGCACATGTAGCCCACGGTCGAACGGTTCTGGAGGGCTCCGCGAAAATTAAAGGATGAAAGGAGGGGTTCTTTCAGCGGAAGATCAGGCGTCTTTGCTTCAACGGCAAGAGCAAAGATCAATACGGCTCCGAGGCAGCCTAATGCCAGTATCACAGCCGTCCAGCGCCAGTCAAGCCAGGTCACCAGCCATCCGGACAGAAACACCGATATGGCCGTGCCGATGCCATACGAAGATGTGTAAAAGGCGATGGACCTGCTCTGAGTTTTGCCTGTGATGTGATCGCTAAGCGCCTTCAACCCCGGCATGTACGTGCCGGCCAGGCTGACACCCGCGCAAAATCTGAATAACATTGCCGTCAGGGTGCCCTCGGCAAGCCACCCGAAGCCCGCCATCGAGGCTGCGCCGAAAACGGCCGAGTAGAGATAGATGCGGCGCGGGTCAATCCTGTCGGTGAGACTCACAAGGATGGGTACAAAGGCCGCGTATCCTCCATAGAAGATGCCGTTGATCCAACCGGCCTCGGTATTGCTGAGACCCCACTCGGCCTGAAAGCCGGGAAGAAGGGCAGGGAAGTACATCGTCCCGGCCATGGAGAATATTTCGGCCACACATACATAGATGACGAATCTGATCTGACTGTTCATGCGCAGAAAAAAATGAGGATTAGAAAAATTAATTGCCCTTGTCGGATTTTTGTATCATTCTTTTTGGATTATTGTAATAATCAATTGCATTGAACTCAATCGATTTCTTGAATTTATCATATGGAAAATACATTTCGTGAAACCGACGGTATTGAAGCAGTGCTGTTTGATTTTGGAGGGGTTCTCTCTGAGGAAGGCTTCAGGAACGGCCTCCGGGCAATTGCGAACTCAAACGGACTCGACGTAGAGACTTTTGTCAGGACTGCCAACGATGTGATCCATGCCTGTGGCTACGTTATCGGCAAGGCTTCCGAGAGCGCCTATTGGGAAATATTGAGAAGGACTACCGGCATCCAGGGTGATGATCAACACCTGAGAAATGAAATACTGTCTCGATTCATAATGAGAAAATGGATGATCGACACAGTGAAAAGACTCAAGGACATTAAACTGCGTGTCGGTATGCTCAGCGACCAGACCAACTGGCTTGATGAACTTGACGCCCATCATGACTTTTTTAGGCTGTTCGATTATGTTTTCAACAGTTATCATATGGGAAAAAGCAAGAAGGACCCGAGCCATTTTGAGGACGTGGTCCGTGTGTTAGGAACTGAGGCCCATAAAGTACTCTTTGTTGACGATGACGGAGGAAACTGCGAAAGGGCTGAACAGGTGGGGTTGCGGGTTATCCGTTACATGGATCGTGAACAGTTTCTTCACGAGATTGCGGGGTATTTTCCGGCAATAACATCATAAAAGTAGTGCAGACCGTGGGATCGGCCATACCAGCAGGACTACCGTACTGCACTGCGTCCAGGCTTCGTCTTTCCAATGTCTTTCCAATGTCTTTCCAATTGACACGTATATACATTTTTCTTATACTCTTATACCTTTTCCGCTTAACACCCTTCATTTCTTCTTAACCAAGAGCGACAAGGAGGACCCATGCAGCTGATAAATCAACTGGATGCCATCTTTAAACCTAAGAGTGTTGCGGTAATCGGAGCTTCACCTGCTCCGGGCAAACTTGGTTATGACGTTGTCTACAACCTGATCCACGCCGATTTTGCCGGTCCGATATATCCTGTCAACCCGAAAGCGGATCAGATTCTGGGGCGGCCTGCATACAAGCAGATCGGCGATATTTCGCCCGCGCCGGATCTTGCGGTGGTGATCATTCCGGCAAAGGCGGTGCCCAGTGCAATCGACCAGTGCGGCATGGCGGGGGTTAAGGCCGCGGTAGTCATTACGGGCGGGTTTGCGGAAGCGGGAGAAGCAGGTGAAAAACTTCAGGTAGAGCTGGCTAATACCGCGCGCCGCCACGGCATCCGGGTGATGGGTCCCAACTGTCAGGGAGTGAATAATCCTCATCAAAATCTCTGCGCGTCATGGCCGCTCCTTACCAGGAAGGGCCACATGGCATTTATCTCCCAGAGCGGTACGGTCGGGGCGGCGCTCATGGACTGGGCGAGCGAGGAGCACCTCGGGGTAAGCGCCTTCGTAAGTCTCGGCAATCGCGCCGACGTCGATGAAACAGATTGCATCCAGTATTTTAGCAATGATCCCAATACCAAGGTGATCGCCCTCTATGTGGAAGGCGTCAAACGGCCCGTTGAATTTCAAGAAGCGCTGGCCGCGGCCACGAAACCCGTCGTTATTTTAAAATCCGGCCGCACGCCGCGGGGCCGTGTTGCGGCAGAATCGCACACCAAGTCAATGGCGGGAGTGGATGCTGTTTACGACGCCATCTTCAGGAAATACCGAATCCACCGAGCCGATACCATAGAAGAACTCTACGACTACGCCAAGGCATTAGCCTATATGTCCAAGCCTCCGGGAAAGCGCCTGCTCAATATCACCAGCTCGGGAGGCTCCGCCATTCTGGCCATAGATCAGGCGGAAAAGCTCGGGTTCGAATCGCCGCGACCTACAGCCGCATTGAGGGAACGGTTGCGTGCAATATTACCGGCGCACTGTTCGATTGATAACCCCATCGACCTTACGGGAGACGTGATCGGTGATCCGACGCTGTACAGTAAAGTGATCGATGCGGCAAAAGGCGACTATGACACTATGGTCATAGTCTTTGGCGACCCGATTGCCGGCGCATCTAAAATTGTCACTCCGGGCGCCTCAGAGGTGGTTGTCTTCTTGGGCGGCGCCGATGTCGAAAGAGAGGAGCGCGTTCTAATCCACCAGCGGGGCATACCGGTATTCCCCACGCCGGAACGCGGCCTCAAGGCCTTGTATCAGTTCTTCCGGTTCGACAGCCGCGCCGTTATTCCCTCTTCATCTCAAACGTCAACCTCAGGCCTGCAATTGATGGGTGCAAATGAGACAGTGACGCTGCTCGATGAGGCCGGCATTCCCGTGGCTGCCGCGAAACTCGCAAAATCACCCGAGGAGGCCACAGCGTTGGCCCGCACGTTCGCCACTCCCGTGGTCCTCAAGGTGGCCTCGCCGGACATAGCCCATAAGAGTGACGTTGACGGCATACGCCTTAATCTATCCACCGATAAGGAAATACGCACCGCCTATCACGAAATCATGGCAAGCGCCGCCGTTCACGCACCCGGTGCCCTGATCGAGGGGGTAACCGTATCACCCATGGCCGAAGCAGGCGGCCAGGACGTCATTGTAGGTATTTTCAGGGATCCCCAGTATGGGCCCATTTTGATGTTCGGCCTGGGGGGAATCTTCACGGAAATTTATAGGGATGTACAGTTCTGCCTGCTCCCTGCTTCAAATGCAGAACTGCGGCAGACGATCGAGACCATTACCGGATATCCTCTGCTTGCCGGTGTCCGGGGCCGACGGCCGAAAGACGTAAAGAAGCTGATAGAAGTCATGAAGGGTGTATCCAAGCTGGCAATTGATAATGCGGAAATTGATCAGATTGATCTGAACCCTGTGCTCGTCTATGAACAGGGTGTCCTCGTCGTGGATGCCCGCATCTTTATGCAGCCGTCGTAGGCGGCTATGCGGCGTTGCCCATTGGCGACCATGTATTTCAGCCTTCAGTGAATTTTGTGATTCGTAAGCAGGTTGGCCATGATCAGACCATAAAAACTTTCCCTGCCGGACTGGTAATGCCAGCCTAAGTGAGTAAAGCAATTTGCACACACAGCGACGCACCAAGTGAATCCGGAAAACCACGTTGCCTCACATGTGGGGATGCCGTAGATGAAACAGCCCCATGCCTTGGAAAAGCAGCCGACATGGAAGGTAATGCCGAGAGGATTTTTAAATATATGTGCATGCTGACCGTTTACGGCAATGCTATATCCGACGGCTGTGATCTCGTTTCTGCAGTTCTTGCAAATGATTGACTCTTCTTTTTCTTCTTTTTCCGTTTCCTGCAATATTTTCGAGCAGACCGCCGAGATTTGCTCGTCCGCAGATTCCTTCAGTGTCCGCGGAGGGGCTACGTGATATGGATGTATTTCCTGGTTTGTGCGAAAAGTCATGTTCAGGGAACTTCCCGTACTCCGGTGTGTTGGTCAATATTTCCGAATCAAACTCATTCATCTTATGTTACTTGATTTAACGCGCTAAAGCAAAATATCACAAGAGCCGATTATTGTTAAGAGGTGTCTGTGTGTGATGCCGGCAATTGAGAGAAGAGTCAAATCCAAACTTGCGATAATTATTCTTATGGTTCTGTGTATATCATTGCCGGCCGGCTCTGCCGAGATGTACAGATGGGTTGATGAAGAGGGAGTGGTGCACTTCTCGGATGATCAACCGGAAATTGTCAACGAAACTAAACAGCTGAAGGTGGAAGATGCAATGCCAAGGGAGGAAGTCCCTGGCGTGAGACTGGAAATGCCCGGAGAAAAGGTCGCTGCTCCAGGAACGAAGCCGAAAGAAGATTCGCGCAGGATAACTTCGAGAACGCAACAGAAATTGGCGAATTTTCCCCTGGTTTTACAGAAGCGCAATTGGTGCGCCTTTGCCAGCATGGAAATGGTTTTTAAGTACTACGGCTTCGATCTTGATCAGGATGCGATTTATAAGAATTTAAATGCGCGGCGGAGAAGCACCGTCAGGGAAGGGGAAGGACTCGATACAAGAACGGTCGCACGCTTCATGAGCAGGGCGGGACTTAATGTTGATTACCGTGAAGAGGGCGATCTCGAAGCCGTAAAAAGCTATATTGATAAAGGCATTCCCGTAATGTGTGGACGTATTGCACCTGGGAAATGGGAAGGTACGCTGCACATGGCGGTGATAATAGGGTATGACGATATATATAAGGCAGTCGTGCTTGCTGATCCCGGCCATGGACGTGAAATATCAATTGACTATGATGAGTTTATGGATCAGTGGGGAAGGGTCAACAGACCGATGATCGCCGTGTCAAAATGAGGACAGGGAAGCCGTCCGAAATAAAAAAGCAGCCGGACCTTTGCCCTTTGCATTGAGTAAGACTCGTGGGATTGATTCCCTTGACAAACTTCGCATGCGTGTGTTACGCATAAGTCCAACATAGGTAACCCGCAAGGGCGTTAGGGAAGGCGGTGAAAATCCGCCACGGACCCGCCGCTGTAACCGGGGACGAAAACCGTATGGGCCACTTTCCTCCAAGGATGGGAAGGCGCGGCGAGTAGAAAGAGCCGGAAGTCAGAAGACCTGCCTGCAGAGCAAACGTAGTTTTGGCCTGTGCGCGGTACAGGCAAAGCTGAATTCACCGTAGATGGAAAACGGCATCCACGGATCAATAAAATGGTTCGTGGATTTTTTATTATTTTTATGGCACGAAAATTATTGCTCGTGAGACACGGAGATATAGGCAAGCAGTATCAAGACCGGTATATAGGGAGAACGGATGTATCCATGAGCGCCCTGGGGCATCGGCAGGTCAGGGCCGTCCGGGCGCTGCTCGACAAAGAAATGCCCAGCCGGTGTATCTCGAGTCCCATGGCGCGCTGCAGAGAAACGGCAGCTGCTGTTATGGAAAGTGCTGACATGGACTTTGCCGTCGATCCCGATCTGAGAGAAGTAGATTTCGGTCGATGGGAAGGCATGGCCTTCGGGGAAATCCAGAAGACCTTTCCCGGGGAGATCAATAAATGGGCTGAGTTCAACGCCGAGTTTTCTTTTCCGGGCGGGGACAAAATCGGAGATTTTCAGGAAAGAATCGTGGGCGTTGCCGAGCGTCTGGTGACAAACGCGGCCGACACCATTCTCGTATGTACGCATGGAGGCGTCATCCGTCTCCTCATCTGCCATTTTCTGGGGCTTCAGCCCTGGCACTATATACTCTTTAAGGTGAAGCATGCCTCCCTCACAACTATCGAACTGTTTAACCGGTCAGGTGTCCTCGCGGGGCTGAATGAAACAGGACGGGTGGAGCAAGAGGTCGCATCGGATGGCTAAGATCATTTTCATTACAGGGGGGAGCAGGAGCGGCAAGAGCGCCTACGGCCAACGTATTGCGGAGTCGATCTCCGGCGCCCGAACGTATATTGCAACTTGTCCGGTCATCGATAAGGAGATGGAAGACCGCATACGGAAGCACAAGGAAGACCGCAAACAAGCGTCCTGGCAGACTCTCGAAGAGTTGACGGATCTCGCGGGGGCCCTCCGCAGATCAAGGGGGAGCCATGTGACGCTCGTTGACTGCCTCACCTTGTGGATCAACAATCTCATGTATGAAGCAGAGCAGGAAAAGAGATGTCTTGATGAAGAGGTGATTAGTGCAAGGTGTGAGGATATCGTGGGAGTCTGTAACGACCTTCCCGGCACGGTTATTCTTGTAACCAATGAAGTAGGGATGGGCATAGTGCCAGAGAATCCCGTCTCCCGGCTGTTCCGGGACCTGGCAGGGCGGTGCAATCAGATCATGGCGGATCACGCGGATGTGTTCATCTTCATGATAAGCGGCATTCCCCTCTATATTAAAGGAGAGAAAATATTATGAACTTATTGGAATCGACGATTAATAAAATAATCCCCCAGGACACGGATGCCCGTGCACAAGCAAGGCAAAGGCTTGAACAGCTCACTATGCCGTACTGGGCGTTGGGACGATTGATGGACCTGGCCGAAGAATTAGCGGGTATGACGGGTTCCCTGAAGCCGCCTGTGGGCCGCAAGACTATAGTTACCATGGCAGGTGATCATGGAATTGCTGCAGCGGGCGTCAGTAAATATCCGCAGGAAGTAACCGTTCAGATGGTCCATAACTTTGTACAGGGCGGCGCAGGCATCAATGCCCTGGCAAAGCTTGTCGGTGCACAGGTGGTGATCGTCGATATGGGTGTGGCAGGTGACTTGGGTGAGCTCGTGAAAGCGGGGAAGATCATTTCCAAGCGGACGGGGGCGGGAACAAGGAATATGGCCACCGGACCGGCCATGTCCCGGAATGAGGCCGTTCGCTCCCTGGAAGGAGGAATTGAGGTGGCCCTGGAACTGGGGCCGTCGACAGATATCTTCGGTACAGGCGATATGGGGATCGGCAACACTTCACCGAGCGCCGCTGTCATTGCCGTATTCAGCGGTTCACCGCTTGCCGAGATTGTGGGCCGCGGTACAGGCATTGATGATGTACAGCTTGTGCATAAGAATACAATGATCGAACAGGCCCTGGAGATGAACAGGCCCGACCCAAACGACGTCCTTGATGTCCTCGCAAAGGTCGGGGGATTTGAGATCGGCGGTATCGCCGGCTTAATTTTGGGCGCTGCCTACATGAGAAAGCCAGTGCTCGTGGATGGATTCATCTCCACTGCCGGCGCACTCATAGCCGCGCGGTTGGCTCCCGCTTCCCGGGATTACATGATCGCCTCCCATCGCAGCATGGAAAGGGGGCATCAGATAGCACTCGACTGCCTGGGGAAAAAACCACTTCTGGATCTCGATATGAGGCTCGGCGAAGGAACAGGCGCGGCCTTATCCATGAATCTTGTAGAGGCCGCCGTCCGGATTCTTACGGAAGTGGCCACTTTTGAGGAAGCGGCAGTATCCAAGGCGGACAAATGAGACCTCTTCTGGCAGCCATCCAGTTCTTGACAGTCATCCCATTTCCAAAGAGTTTCACAGGTGGAGAAAAGGAACTCGCGAGATGCATGCCGTTCTTCCCCGTCGTTGGTTTGCTCATCGGCATTATCATAGCGGCTTTTGATCATGTCATAGGCTTAATTCTCCCGCCACTCCCGGCAAACGTGATGACCGTGATTGCCATGACAGTGATATCGGGGGGATTACACATGGACGGCCTAGCGGATACGGCGGATGGTTTTTTCAGCGCCCGTCCGCGTGAGCGGGTCCTCGAAATCATGAGAGACAGCCGGACAGGCGTCATGGGCGTTCTCGCTGTGGTTTTTGTAATTGTGCTGAAAGTGTCCTTGCTGATATCCATCTTACCGCCTTTACGTCCGGGGATCATTGTCCTCATGCCTCTGGCGGGGCGGTGCTCTTTTGTTTTGATGATGACGGCTCTTCCCTATGTCAGACGCGAAGGCGGCCTGGCGACTGCCTTCGGGGGTGGAAAGTCATGGCTAAACGTCCTTTGGACATCGGCGTTTCTCCTTACCGCAGGATGGCTTGCGGGACACTGGATGGGACTCGCAGCAGGATTTTCTGCGCTTTTGATGGCAGCTCTTTTTTCTGTTTACTGTTTTCGTACGATTGGCGGGTATACGGGTGATACCCTGGGAGCCGGTTGTGAACTTACGGAGATTATTCCGCCCATCGCAGCTTTGGCTTTGATGGGCATCGTGTATTGAGCTAACGGGAGGGGGACTGAGAGATATTTTTCAAAATTCAAATCTCCCGGCCTGAAATTTTTACATGAGACTGGAATATCAGATTGTTGCCGCCATACTTCTGGACTTCATCGCCGGCGATCCGCCCTGGCTTCCCCACCCCGTGAAACTGATAGGACGTTTCGCTTCTTTCCTCGAGACACCACTGAGACGGATATTTGCAAAGGCGCGCACGGCAGGCTCGATGGCGGTGTTAATTGTCCTCGTGGTTACGGGTTTGGCAACATATGCGGCCGTCGCTGGTGCAGGTCTGCTTCATCCTCTCGCCGCCGATATCGTTTCCATTGTCCTCCTCTATACGACGTTTGCTGCCAGAGACCTATCACTGCATAGTATTAATGTCTATCGCGGGTTGAAAGCGGGGAACATTGAGGAGGCAAGGAAGAAGGTTGCCCTGCTGGTGGGCAGGGACACCGACATCCTCGATGAGGCGGGCATCGTTCGGGCAACAGTGGAAAGTGTTGCCGAGAACACTGTGGATGGAGTTACGGCGCCCTTGTTTTTTGCCTTCCTTGCCGGACCTGCAGGCGCGATGCTTTACAAGGCTGTAAATACGCTTGATTCCACTTTCGGCTACAAAAACGAACGTTACAGAAAATTCGGATGGGCCTCGGCAAAGCTCGATGACGTTGCCAACTATATACCCGCGAGACTGACGGCTTTGATGATTCCTGTTGCCGCCCTCATCCTGCAGATGAGTCCTTTGAATTCGCTCAGAATCCTGTTGAGGGATGGGAAAAAACACCCGAGCCCGAACTCAGGCCTCACGGAGGCTGCTGTGGCCGGCGCTCTCGCCGTTCAACTTGGCGGGCTGAACTATTACTTTGGGGAACCATCTCTGAGACCAACCTTGGGAGATCCGGTCAAAGAGCTGAGGAAGAAGGATATAGTAAGGGCAAATGCCCTGATGTTTGTCACTATGATTCTTGCGACGATTATATTTCTTGCCGTCAGGTTCAGTCTTTGATTGCGCAACGATCAGGATGCCTATTCATACGGATACGGGGAGCACATCATATATGTTTTTTATAAGGGAATAGTAGTATATGATGATTGTATCAGACTTCGGAAGTGATGTGACGTAGAGCGATATGAAGGCGTCGGGACCAGAGAAAGAGATCAGCGTTAAATTCATTCTCAGGGCGTTACACCACAGGAATTACCGTCTCTTCTTCGGCGGTCAGAGCGTTTCTCTCATCGGGACGTGGATGCAGCAGATCGCCATGAGTTGGCTCGTCTACCGTCTTACTAATTCGGCATTTCTCCTCGGCGTGGTCAGTTTTTCCAGCCAGATCCCCATCTTCCTCTTCGCGTCTATTGCCGGCGTCTATGCGGACCGATGGAATCGCCATCGCATACTGGTCGTCACGCAAGCCCTTTCCATGATCCAGGCCCTGACCCTTGCAGTTCTTACCATGACCGGAGTCGTGCATGTCTGGCAGATCATCGCTTTGGGTATATGTCTCGGTGTGATCAATGCGTTTGACATGCCCACCCGTCAGTCCTTTATCGTGGAAATGATAGAAAAGCCGGATGACCTTGGGAACGCGATTGCCCTCAATTCTTTCATGTTCAATGGTGCAAGGCTCGTGGGGCCGGCGGTCGCAGGCATACTGATCGGTCTTCTCGGAGAAGGTGTCTGCTTTCTCATCAATGGGCTGAGCTTCATCGGCATCATCATCGCTTTACTTGCGATAAAGGTCCCGAAGAGAAATAAGGAGGTGCACGCCCCCCGTCTGTGGCATGATTTGAAAGAGGGTTATTCCTATGCCTTTGGATTTGCACCGATCCGTTACATCCTTCTTCAGCTTGGATTGATGAGTTTCATGGGCATGACATACGCCGTCCTTATGCCCATTTTCGCGAAAGATGTTCTCCACGGCGGGCCTCACACCCTCGGGTTTCTGATGGCGGCAAACGGTATCGGAGCCATTACAGGTGCTGTTTATCTTGCCTCGCGGCAGACAATCCTGGGGCTGGGAAGACTCATTGCAATTGCCTCCGCCATTTTCGGCGCCGGCGTTATCGCCTTTTCCCTTTCAACGGTCCTCGCCTTTTCCCTGAGCATGATGTTCGTTGTCGGATTTGGCATGATAGTTCAGCTGGCGTCCTCCAACACGATCCTGCAGAGCATCGTGGAAGAGGACAAGCGGGGTCGCGTGATGAGCATATATGCGACGGCCCTTATGGGCATGGCGCCGATTGGCAACCTCTTTTCAGGTGCACTGGCGTCTTGGATCGGCGCCCCTGCCACCCTCATCTTGAGCGGATTAGCCTGCATAATCGGATCGCTCCTTTTTGCCCTGAAGCTCCCGCACATAAGAAAAAATGTTCTTCCCATTTACCTCAAGATGGGCATCATCTCAGAGCTTGAATGATAAATTTGAAAAGTCTTAACGTCAAAAAACATTGGAAATTTTATATTAATTATAATATGATAAAATTTAGAATCTTTTGAAATGAATCCGCCAGCGAGCGCATTCACCGTAGCTTGCTGCGTGGTAAGCAAGCGAATAGGGAATATTATTATTCCTTAAGGATCGAAGATTCTCCGCAGTTCGCTGCGGAGAGCTTCAATTGAGGTGTTTATGAGGTTTGATATTGCTAAAGACGGCAGTGGCTTGGTTTATGAAATAAGGCAGATTGTCATCGTGGCCAATAAACTGAAAGAATACGGCATTGAGGTAACCTGGGAGAATATCGGCGACCCCATTCATAAAGGTGAAAAGATACCCGATTGGATGAAAGAAGTTCTTATTGAAATTCTCAGAGATGACCTTTCTTACGGTTATTGTCCTACCAAGGGTGTTGACTCGACCCGTGAATTCCTCGCGGATCGGGTAAACAAGATGGGCCACGCGCAGATAACACCTGAAGATATAATTTTTTTCAACGGACTGGGTGATGCAATTGCCCGCGCATACAGCGCCATAAGGGTTGATGCGAGGATCATCATGCCTGAACCCACTTATTCTACACACCTGCTGGCGGAAGTGCTCCATGCCTCATTCCCGCCCAACACATACCGTATGAACCCCTATCGGGACTGGGCTCCGGACATCCGCGAACTCGAGCAGAAGGTGAGAAGCTATAAATCGATCGTCGGAATTCTCGTCATAAATCCGGATAATCCCACGGGCTTTGTTCATTCTCCTGAAGCGCTGCAGCAGATCGTGAAGATTGCCAGGGAATATGACCTCTTTCTTATTTTCGACGAAACATACATCAACATTGTGTACAACGGAAAATCAACGGTAAGCCTATCCGAAATTATCGAAGACGTGCCCGCCATCAGCATGAAGGGCATCTCCAAGGAATTCCCTTGGCCGGGTTCGCGGTGCGGCTGGATGGAGGTGTACAATGTACACAAGGACGAAAAATTCGAAAGGTACTTCAACACGATAGTAAATCAGAAGATGTCCGAGGTTTGTTCGACCACACTGCCACAGATGGCGATCCCGAAAATAGTTACTCATCCGGAGTATAAGAAATACCTGGACTCACGTATCCGCCACTACGAAAAACTCTCCAACATAGCCTATAACAGTCTCAAGGATGTTCCCTATCTTATCGTGAACCGGAGCAACGGCGCCTTCTATATGTCGGTGGTTTTTAACGAGGCCTCGCTCAATGACAGGCAGAAACTGCCTATCAAGCAACCGGAGATCAGGCAATACGTTGAGAAACTGGTGTCTGAAAGAATAGAGTTTGACAAACGTTTTGTTTATTACCTCTTAGGCTCCACGGGGATTTGCGTCGTTCCACTCACTTCTTTCTTTACCTCTGTACCTGGTTTCAGGATGACCTTGCTCGACAGAGATGCAGACAAATTTGAATACGTGATGAAGACACTTGCGGAAAAGACCGTCGAGTATATCGAGTCTGCACACTAAGCCTTAAAATCCTATTGCTGCATATTATTTGATCAAGCGCCGGTGCATTTTGCGGATTGCGAGCGGAAAAAAAACAATGCAGGAAATCACAAAATAGCAGAACCCCGGCAGCAGCGACATATTAACTATGCCGAGACTGAGAGACCTGGTAAGATTCACCATGTGCGTGAGGGGCAGGAACATGGCAATGTACTGAGCCCATCCGGGCAGATTCTCTATGGGGAAAAAAGTTCCACTGAAAAGAAACATGGGGGTGATGAACAGAAATACGGGCAGGTTGAACAGCTCTATGTTGGCAACAATCGCCGTAAAGATCATTCCGATTGAACCAAAGGCAATGCCCCCGATAACGGAGAGCGGGATAATCAGGAGGCCTTCGGGGTAACGGATGAGGCCGAACAAACTGATAACCGCGAGCATGATTGATGTCGCAATAACAGATTTGGTGGCCCCCCAGACTATTTCCCCGGTGATAATTTCTTCAAGGGTAAGCGGCGTCGCCATCATGGCATCAAATGTTTTTTGATAATACATGCGTACAAAGGAGGCATAGGTGTTTTCAAAGAAGGCGTTGTTCATAATATTGATGGCAAGGAGGGCCGGTGCAATGAAAAGCATGTACGATATTTCTGAGCCCTGGTAATTAACATCGCCGACGAGCGCGCTCAGGCCCACCCCGAAAGCAACCAGATAGAAGAAAGGTTCGAGCAAGGGTGGAATGAAACTGATCTTCCAGTTCTGTCTGTAGACAAGCAGATTTCTCTCCCAGACCCGCAAGAAGCGCATGGATAGATGGAGCAGTAAGACTTTCCTCATTCTCTCAGTTCCCTGCCTGTTAGTTTCAGGAAGACGTCTTCCAGTGTTGCCATGCGCATGATGCATCCTTCCTTGCAATATTCGTTGCTGATCTCACGGAACAGGGCATTTCCATCACCGGTATTTATGATCAGCCGATGGCCCAGATCCTCATGTTCCATATTCCTGGATTGGACAAACGCCCGCAGCGTTTGGTTCGGCTCAAGCACCTCTATGATATCGTGGCCTACATATTGCCTGATGAGTTCAAGAGGTTTTCCCTCTACCAGTATGCCTCCGTGATCCATGATGATCAGGCGATCACAAAGCCGGGACGCTTCATCCATATTATGGGTGGAAAGCAAAACAGAGAGCCCCTTTGCCTTAAGCTCACCTAAACGCTCCCACACCTGATGCCGGGACTGCGGGTCCAGGCCCGTCGTCGGTTCATCCAGAATCAAGAGTTCAGGCGCGTTCAGCAGTGCCCTTGCCAGAACCAGACGGCGCATCATGCCTCCCGACAGTTCCGTAATCCTGGCGTCTTTGCGGTGATCGAGGGCCATAAACTTAAGAAGGTTCTCGGCCTGCACCTTTGCTACCGCGGGTGACATATTGAAATATCGGCAAAAAACCTCTAAATTCTGTTTTACCGTAAGGTCGGGATCCAAATTATTTTCCTGGTGACACACGCCGAGTCTGGACTTTATGGCACGCGTATTTTTTATGACATCAAGACCGAAGACTTCGAGGGCGCCGCTCGTCATCGGCGAGAGGCCATAGATCATCCGGATGGTTGAAGTTTTTCCGGCCCCATTGGGTCCCAGCATCCCGAAACATTCTCCCGGATATACCTTGAAAGAAATATTATCGACAGCTATGAGGTCACCAAATATCTTGGTCAGATTTTTTGCCTCTACGATCGGGATCATTAACAATTTGTCACGGTGATTTTCCTGCGCGACTTTCATAAGGTAATCCGTTTTCCTATGAGCTTATTTGATCAATATGCGTTTGTGTTTGTCCTTTAAATGAATTGTCAGAATCTTCTGAATATGCTACTTATCCGACTATCTTTAATATGTTATATCAAATAAGTATTCTTCTTAAAACATAATTTAGCGAAAAACCATTGAAGCTCTCCGCAGCAAGCCGCGGGGAATGCGCTCGCTACCGAATACAGTCATAGACGTAGGTCACAAGGCAGGAGGAAAATTAAGATGTCCGGCTTACTGGAGGAAACACTGGCGAAATATAACAGAGGGCTGGTTTTCGTCTATACGGGGAACGGCAAGGGAAAGACAACGGCCGCTATGGGGCAGGCGCTGCGGGCAGTGGGGCACGGGCTGAAGGTGCTGGTAATTCAATTCATGAAGGGGAAAAAATATGGCGAGGTGATAGCTTGCGAGAAATTTCTTCCCGCGATAACCATTTGCCCATGCGGTCTCGACAGTTTTGTGATGAGAGGAAACCCGGCTCCCGTTGATATCGATCTGGCGCAACAGGGGTTGAACCTTGCCAGAAAATCTCTGTCTTCCGGCGAATATAACATGGTTATCCTGGATGAAATAAATATTGCCCTTGACTTTGGATTGGTCTCCGTAAAGGACGTTGTCGAAATGATAAAAGAGAGGGCGACGAACGTGGACGTGGTCATGACGGGAAGATATGCCCCTCCGGAAATTATCGAGATTGCCGATACCGTCAGCGAGGTAAATGAGATTAAACATCATTACTCGATGGGATTGAAGGAAAGGGCCGGTATAGAATATTAGCTTGGGAAGACGGAATTGCAGGGAACTCGGAGAGGGAGGCTCATGAAGAAAACCCCCAAGGAAGAGCTAAACGGGCGTATCAGAGCGCTCCAGAGACGCATGGAATCAGGGGACGTAAACGGCGCCCTGATCGTTCAAAATGCGGACCTTTTCTATTTCACAGGAACCGTGCCGCAGGGGTATCTGTTTATACCCTCTTCCGGGGAGCCTCTGCTTTTTGTGCGCAGGAACGCAGACCAAATCAAGGATGAGTGCGAGCTTGATAACATCATACCTATGGGAAGCCTCAGAGAATTGCCGGGACAGCTCGCTCACCATGGCTATTCGCAAATAAGAAAGCTCGGGATGGAGCTTGATGTGTTGCCGGTCGGCCTTTATCTTCGGTATCTGGATATTATAAAGCCGGCTGAAATCGTTGACGTCTGGCCTTCCATTCAGGCCGTCAGGGCCGTGAAATCAGACCATGAGACAGGGCTCATGAAAGAGGTGGCGCGCCTTTCAGACTTCATGGTCACAACTTGCCGGAATAATCTTAAGGAAGGGCTGACTGAGATAGAGCTTGCTGCCACGATTGAGGCGGCGGCCAGAACGCGCGGCCACCAGGGTTATGTCCGTACGAGGGCGTTCAATCAGGAGGTTTACTGGGGTCATCTAATATCCGGACCTGACGCGGCCGATCTGACCTTCATGGACAGCACAACCGGCGGACATGGGCTCTACAACGCCTTCCCGCAAGGTTCGGGATGGAGACCTATCAGGAGGCAGGAGCCGGTCATTTCTGATCTCGGGGCAACTATGTATGGGTACTGCGTGGATCAGACGCGCACACTGTGCCTCGGGCCCCTCCCCAATAAATTGGACGATGCCTACAAGGTGTCCCTGGAGATCCACTATGGATTGAGGAAGATGATCCAGCCCGGTGTCGCAGTTGGCGAGCTGTTTTCAGAGGCACAGCGCATGGCCGAATCTTATCATCTCGCTGAACATTTCCTCGGTTATGGAAATCGGCGCTTGGGATTCTGCGGACATGGAGTAGGTTTGGAGTTGGACGAGTACCCGGTGATCGCAAAAGGAGGAAAAGCGCTCCTCGCCCCCGGCATGGTCATCGCCATCGAACCGAAGTTTAACTTTCCGGGGGAAGGGGTTGTCGGCGTTGAAGATACATTCGCCGTCACGGACAAAGGAAGTCAGAGGCTGACCAATGCCAGCTATGTCGTCGACGTCACCCAGGGATAGACGCCAATGCAGAAACACAAGAAGGTTCTTGATAACATAATCTCGCTTCTCAAGGAACGAGGCGCTTCGGCCGTGGTGCTGGCAAATATCGCTGACATCGTCGTTGACGAAAGGGTTCGCCTGAAGTGTCGTGTGCCCGTGTGTGACGCGTATAACAAGAACCTCGTGTGTCCCCCCTATGTACCGTCTGTCGCGGAATTTCGCGAGGCCATTACGAACTATAAGCAAGTCATCCTCATCCAGATTTACGCCCTTCTCCACGAAACATACGTGAACGCCCCTCGGGAAGAGGTGTTTTTTCCTGCGAGAAAACTTCACGAGTTGGTTAATTTGGGTGAGAGAGAGGCATTTGCCGCTGGTTTTCGTTTTGCCGCCGGGTTTATCGGAGGCTGTTGCCGGCTGTGCGACGAATGTGTGGCGGCACAGGGCGGCACGGCGTGCCGGTTTCCCTTCAAAGCGAGGCCTTCCATGGAGGCCATGGGAATCGATGTTATAGCTACTGCGGAAAAGGCAGGTCTGCCCCTAACCTTCCCTGTTAAGAACAAGGTGACGTGGACGGGACTGATTCTATTGTAGAAAGTCACAATCGCATCAGTTGTTGGAAATTGTGGGAAATTTTTGAGGATCATGTTTATGAAAATAAAATTCATGGGCGCGGCAAGAACGGTAACCGGTTCCTGCTACATTATTGAAACGAAGGGCCATAGATTTGCTGTTGACTGCGGGATGCATCAGGGCAATGCCGAAATAGAGAAAAGGAACTGGGATGTTGATATTTATCAACCCGCGGACATAGAATTTTTTCTCATCACGCATGCGCACATAGACCATTCCGGTCTTCTGCCGCGGATTGTCAAGAAGGGATTTAACGGAAAGATCTATACCACGCCGCCAACGAGGGATTTGCTGAAAATATTGCTTCTCGACAGCGCCCATATTCAGGAGATGGAAGCGCAGTGGAAAAGCAAGAAGCATCTCCGCCGAGGAGAAGAAAAAATCAAGCCTTTATATACACAGAAAGACGCGGAAGCGGTGTTTCCGATGTTTAATGTGGTTTCGTATGGCGAGGTTTTCGAACCCATGGGCGGCCTCAAGGTGACTTTCAAAGATGCAGGCCACATCCTGGGCGCTTCGCTCATCGAACTTATGCTGGAAGAAAACGGCGCGACCGTCAAGCTCGTCTTTTCCGGTGATATAGGCCGACCCGCCCAACTGCTCATGGAAGATCCGAGTGTTGTCGATACCGCGGATTTCCTCTTCCTGGAGTCAACATACGGTGATCGCAATCATAAGAACGAGGATGACAGCCTGAACGAACTGGCTGAGGCCATAGCCTATAGTTACGGCAACAGAGAGAAAGTAATTATCCCTGCCTTCGCCGTGGAGAGAACCCAGGAGATGATGTATTGTCTGTATCTTCTCTCCAAGGATGGAAGACTTCCCCATGATATGCCCGTCTATCTGGATAGCCCCTTGGCCATCCAGGCCACGGAGATCTTCCGTCACCACGCGGCTTACCTGGATGATGACACCAGGGCGCTGATAAAGAAAGGGGATGATCCCTTGAATCTGCCGCAATTACATTTCACTCCTACGACAGAGGAATCTATGGCAATCAACAATATCTCAGGACCGGCGATCGTCATTTCCGCAAGCGGCATGGCCGACGCAGGGAGGATAAAACACCATCTGCGGCATAACATATGGCGGGAAGGTGCCAGTATTGTGTTTGTCGGCTTTCAGGCCCAGGGAACGACGGGTCGTAAGATCGTGGATGGCGCAAAGAAGATTCGTCTCTTTAATGAGGATATCGCCGTAAAGGCCAAGATCTTTACGATAAATGGCTTTTCCGCACATGCCGGTCAAAGTCAACTTCTCGACTGGCTGAGACATTTTCGGAGCCGTTATATGCAGGTCTTCCTCGTACACGGGGAATATGAAGCTCAGCAGGTGCTTGCAGGCCTGATTAAGGAACGATTCGGCTTCAAGGTGATGATACCTGAATATCTCGAAGAAACTACCCTCGAGCCTGGTCGTGTACTTGAGCGGGTGGAGTATCCGGAGAAAGCGGTTCCCTCGATTGACTGGGATTACATAATTGAAAATATCGGTAACAGGTTTGCACAGCTCAGGGAAAGAAGGGCAGGGCTGGAATCAAAGCCGTGGGTGGAACAGACAGAGATCAGAGATCAGCTCCTCGATCTCGACCGCGTCCTGATGGAAATAAATTCTGAAGTGTGACATCACCGTCAGTGACACTGGCATCGTTCTATTCGACGATCTTGTACTGGAATCTCGCCACAATGTTCAATTGTGAAATATTGAACTCACGCGGCAGGGGGTCATAGGGGGCGGCAGATCTGACGACATCAAGAGCTCCCTCGTCGAGGTAATTGTATCCTGATGATTCGAGGATCCTGCTCGAAGTAATGTCTCCGCCTTCGCCTATGGAAAATTTAACGACGGCGACCCCTTCTTCCTCTCGGTCAAAGGCAGCCTGAGGGTATATCCATCTGTCTTCGATTTTTTTCTTTATCCTTTTAAGGTAAAATGAATATTTGATGTCAATGCTGCCGAGGTCTACGGTCTCTTCTCTTTTCACGCGTCGGCTGTTGACTTGTTCTTCGACCTGATGGACGGGCTTGTCGGCCTCTTGTTGTGTGATTTTGTCTTTGACTGCTGTCGGTTCTTTCAAGGTGACGATTAAGACATCTTCCTTGCGGGCTTTCCCGCGAAAGTCTATAAAGCCTGTGGCACACAGCATGGCCACGTGACTGGCAAGGGATATCAGTATGGATATGATCAATATTTTTTTTGACGTCATCGCGGCGACCTTTTCTTATGCGGATAATACGTCAATGAGCATATAAAAATCAACAATTTGTTAAGGCGCAGGATGTGTCTTGCATGACCCTGTCACAATAGGTGATTCATGGATTCTATGGATGAAAAATTTATGACCCTCGCTCTTGAGCAAGCCTCCCTGGCTTTTCGGGAAGGGGAGGTTCCTGTGGGCGCGGTGATCACCCTTAGAGGCGAGATATTATCAGCGGCGCGCAACAGATGTATTTCGATGAATGATCCTTCCGCTCACGCAGAGGTTCTTGCTATCCGTGAGGCGGCGAGGAAGCTCGACAATTACCGTCTCATTGATACCACACTCTACGTGACACTCGAACCATGCATCATGTGCGCGGGGGCAATTATACAGGCGCGGGCACGGAGAGTCGTATTTGGTGCAGATGATCCCAAGAGCGGCGGCGCTGTCTCCCTTTACAGGCTCTTTCAGGATGAGAGGCTGAATCATCCTGTGGAAATAGAAGGCGGCGTGAAGAAGGAAGCATGCGCGGAAATTTTGAGTAGATTTTTTCATGAGAAGAGGATAACATCAAACACCAATTCGCGATCATAATGAATCCTGCGGAGAGATACCGAAGTGGTCGTAACGGGATCGACTCGAAATCGATTTGAGGGCCAAAAGCTCTCACGGGGGTTCGAATCCCCCTCTCTCCGCCAGCATTAGGGAATAGAGATCAGGGAATAGGGATGAGTCAAATTTTTTTTGAACCCCTATCCCTAACCCCTGATCCCCAATGTGGAGAGATGCCCGAGAGGCCGAAGGGGCACGACTGGAAATCGTGTGTATACCCACAAAGGTGTACCGGGGGTTCGAATCCCCCTCTCTCCGCCAGTATTGGGGAATAGGGATCAGAGAATAGAGGCTAGGAAACAGATTAGGCGGCAGAGATCAAAAACAGGTTAACCCATCTCTTATTCCTATTCCCTGTCCTCCAAATATGATAGCCGGGTCCCGTGCAACGAAGGGTTGTAAACCCCGCCAGATCCGGAAGGAAGCAACGGTAGCAATTTCCGACGTGTGCTGCGGGTAAGCCTGGCTATCTCCATAAATAAAGACTTGGCCTTTTCCAAGGGACCTCCACGGGAAAGGCCTTAGTCGAATCCGGCAGCGAGCGCAATCCTGGAAGCTTGCTGCAGGATAAACGGGGAACGTGATGATTCCTTAATGATCGAAGATTCTCCGCAGTTTGCTGCGGAGAGCTTCAATTGACCTTGAGCGAACGAAACGCGTCGAAGGGTCTCAGATTTAATCGTGATCCCGCGTGTGAGGAGCAGCGAGTGGAATACCTTGTTTTAGCCAGAAAGTGCAGACCTCAAAACTTTGACGAGGTAGTGGGGCAAGACCATGCGGTGAAGACACTGAGGAATGCCATTCATCAGGGCCGCATAGCCCATGCCTTCATCTTTAGCGGACCACGCGGCGTGGGGAAGACCACAGTAGCGAGGATATTGGCCAAGGCCCTCAATTGTGAAAAAGGACCCGCAGAAGAGCCGTGTAATGAATGCAGCAATTGCCGGGAGATCACGGAAGGTATAGCCATGGATGTCCGTGAGATTGACGGTGCATCCAACAGGGGCATAGATGAGATCAGGGAACTTAGGGAAAATGTCAAATTCTCTCCGCTGTCATCCCGCTACAAGCTATATATAATTGACGAAGTGCACATGTTGACCAGGGAGGCATTCAACGCCCTTCTAAAGACCCTCGAGGAGCCGCCGGCGCATGTAATCTTTGTTTTTGCCACGACGGAGATCCAAAAAATACCAGCGACCATACTATCCCGATGCCAGTGCTTTGAATTCAGACGGATATCGCTGAAACAAATCAAAGACAGCCTGCGGCGAATCTCCGAAAAAGAAGGCGTTCAGATAAGCGAGAAAGGCCTGACATGGGTCGCCGAAGCCGGCGACGGGAGCCTGAGAGACGCACAGAGCATCCTGGACCAGATAATATCATATGCAGGCTTCGAAATCCGGGATCAGGATGTGGAGGACATACTGGGACTGACGGACAGACGTTTTCTTTTCCGGCTTTCCAAAGCAGTGTTTGAAAGAAATGCCGGCCGTTGCTTAAAGATCATTGAAGAAGGTTATTACGCCGGCCTTGATATGAAATACTTTTATCAGATGCTCATTGGTCATTTCAGAAATTTACTTCTCACCAAGATTGTTGGAAAAGATCACGACCTCTTTGATCTGGGAGATGAAGAAACGGCCAACCTCGCCGTGCAGACGGAAGGCGTTTCGCAAGAGACCATCCGCCACCTATTGGATATATTGATGGCGGAAGAAGAAAATGTGAAAAGAAGTCAGAATCCACGTATCAACCTTGAGACGGTCCTAGTCAGAATGGCCTATCTCGAACCTATGATAGCAATCGATAAATGGCTTTCCCGCATGGAAGGCCTGGAAAAGAGGTTGGCTTCAGGTGGGACTGTTCAGGTTAAACCGTCTTCATATGAGTTACGGGAAACGGGCGCGGTTCCTTCCCGCGAGCAGGAACTCCCCGAGATCGCTGAGTCACGAATAGTTGACGAAGCCCACCGTGGACATGATGCGGCCGAAGGTAAAATCATGGAGGATATCTGGGAAGACTTAAAGGCCTTTGTAAAGAAACAGAGTTACCCGCTGTTTTCCAAGATTGAGCCGGGCGTATTTCTCGGATACGAAAACAAGCGGCTCAAAATCGGCTTTCATAAGAATTATATTTTCTTGGATGACATAACGGAAAAGGATCAGAAGGAACGACTTACGGAGATATCGAAAGCGTACTTTAGAGATGATGTTACCGTCATTATCGAATCTTTGGATACGGAGCGGTACAGCCGCTATCATAAGAATCACAATAGTGTCACAAATAACAACAAAAACAATAATGCAAGACGCGACGCCCTCAACCATCCGCTTCTGCAAAAGGTTCTGGATGTTTTTGATGGCGCTGTTGTGCGTGAGGTTACAACAAGAGAGACTAATGACGACTCAGTAAAATCATAAAGAACATCAAGAGGGTCTTGTGAAGATGTTTATCGCGCATAGGGCGTTCTTGGAGCTCCCACATTAGGAGGTATTTAATTGACACAGAATTTTGGAAACATCATGAAACAGGCAAAGAAGATGCAGGAAAAAATAGCCAGCATACAGGCAGAGCTGGAATCCAAAACCGTGGAAGCGACTGCCGGAGGAGGCATGGTAACCGTTGTGGTAAACGGAAAATTTGAGATACTGTCTCTGAAAATCGATAAAGAGGTTGTCAATCCGGAAGATGTCGATATGCTTCAGGACCTTATCACGGCGGCAGTTAATGAAGGTATTCGTAAAGCCCAGGAAATGGCAACGGCAGAGATGTCTAAGATTACCGGGGGGTTCAATATCCCCGGGCTGATGTAGCGGGTTTCAAGATGACTGGTTACGCCCTTCCTATAAAACGTCTGATCGGAGAACTCGGGAAATTACCAGGCATAGGGGAAAAGACAGCCACGCGGTTGGCCACATTTATCCTGCGTGCATCCGAGGAAGATGCGAGAAGACTTGCACAGAGCATATTAGAGGTAAAGCAGAAGATACGCTTCTGCTCCGTGTGCTTCAATCTTGCCGAGGGACGGCTCTGTGAAATATGCATGGACCCATCGCGAGATAAGAATCTCATATGTGTTGTCGAAGAGCCTGACTCTCTCATTGCCATAGAAGAAAGCGGGAGCTTCAGAGGAACCTATCATGTCCTTCATGGAGCACTCTCGCCGCTGGACGGTATCGGACCGGATCATTTGAAATTACGGGAACTTTTGACAAGGATAGCGGAGAATGGGGCCGAAGAGATAATTGTGGCCACAAATCCAAGCGTCCAAGGTGAAGCAACTGCCCTTCTCATTAACAAATCCGTCAGGCCTCTGGGCATCAGGGTAACCAGGATCGCCCTCGGCGTGCCCGTCGGCGGTGATCTTAAGTACATGGACAGGATGACGCTGTCTAAGTCAATGGAATACCGCAGAGGTCTCTGAAAACCTTTATCAGAAATTCAGCAAATAAATAATTGACAAAAAAATACTTGACAGGGAGGGAATTTTGTAATAGGTAGCCGGACGTCATTTCTGTTCAACGTTAGTTCATCTTCTTTAACAATTTCTACATCAATCCAATCTGGGAGATTTTCCAATGATAGAAGTCAGATGGCATGGAAGAGGTGGTCAGGGAGCGGTAACGTCAGTTGAATTACTTGCATTGACCGCCATCGGAGAAGGTAAGTATGCTCAAGGTTTTCCGAGTTTCGGACCTGAGAGAAGAGGGGCGCCAGTTGCAGCATTCAACCGGATTGATGATCACCACATAAAGGTCAGATCTCAGATTTACAATCCGGATGTAGTGGTTGTCCTTGATGAGAGTCTCATCGGCATGGTTAATGTTGCCGAAGGACTGAAACCAGAAGGTGTACTCATTGTTAACACAGCAAAAAAAGCAAAAGAAATTGCTGAAATCACGAAGTTCAAGGGTAAGATCGCCACAGTCGATGGATCATCCATTGCGTGGAAGGAGCTTGGCGTTCCGATTACGAATACGACCATGCTTGGGGCGCTGATCAAGTGTACGAATGCTGTTAAAATCGAATCAGTGAAAGATCCGGTGGATCATAGGTTCGGCAGAATCGCCAACAAGAACATGGCGGCCATGAAACGGGCATACGACGAAGTCAAATTTAACTAATAATAAGTGAATGAGTGTTGAGGTATCATATGACAGAGAAAAAGTGGCCAGAAACCTGGCAAGATACAAATCCGGGGCTCATGATATTCAAACCTGGAAGCTCACGGTCATATTTGACCGGAGGCTGGAGGGCACAGAAGCCTATCTGGGATAATACGAAATGCATCAAGTGCGGCGTCTGCTATCTGTTCTGTCCTGAAGCGTGCATAACGGAAGACGCGGAAGGGTTCTTTATGGCAGATCTGAATTACTGCAAGGGCTGTGGTATTTGCTATCACGAATGCTGGCCGCGCGCCATAAAGATGGTAGAGGACTGAGGAGGGATACGTTATGTCGAAACGAATTGGAATGGAAATTGCTCTGGCCGCGGCAGAAGCGGTCGCTTTATGCAGACCCGATGTGATCGCGGCTTATCCCATCACGCCTAACACACATATACCAGAACACTTGGCAGACATTGTTGCCGATGGGGATCTTGACTGCGAATATATAGCTGTGGAATCCGAGCATTCGGCGCTGAGCGCCTGTACGGGAGCGTCGGCAGCGGGCGCCCGCGTCTTTACGGCGACAAGTTCACAGGGCCTGCTGTATATGTATGAAATCGTTCCGGTTGTGCCTTCTATGAGACTTCCGGTGATCATGTGCCTTGGCAATAGGGCGATATCGGGTCCTATCAACATCTGGAACGATCACAGCGATTACATGTGTGTGAGGGATCTGGGTTGGATTTCAATGTTCGCGTCAAACGGCCAGGAAACCGTCGATATGTGCATCCAGGCCTTCAAGATCGGTGAGCATGCGGATGTTATGCTGCCGGTGCTTATAAATCTGGACGGTTTCCAGCTTACCCACGTGGTGGAGGCGATGATAATGCCTGATCAGGAGGAAGTAGACAAGTTCCTCCCGCCGCGAAAACCTTTCGCAGCCCTGCATCCGGATAATGTAGTGTCCATGGGAACCCTGGGACTCCCGGATATCTATAACGAGGCAAAAAAAGCCAATGATGAGGCGCTAATCAATTCGAAGAAGGTCATCCTTGAAATATGGAAAGAGTGGGAGAAGATGTTCGGCCGGAAGTATGAACCCATCATGTCCTATAAGGCAAATGATGCCGATGTACTCATGCTTACCATGGGGTCCATGGGTGAAACAGCGCAGGTTGCCATTGATGAGTTGCGCAAAGAAGGGTTCAAGGCCGGACTGTTAGACCTGAAGCTTTACAGACCATTTCCTGCGGATGAATTGAAAAAGGCAGTGAAAGGAATCAAGAATCTGATCGTTATAGACCGGGCTGTTATGTCTGGCGGTGCTGCTGCTCCTGTCTGTGCCGAGGTGAAATCTGCCCTTTATGATGAGCCGGATCGTCCGGTGATTACGAATGAAATCATCGGTCTCGGTGGTCGCGACGTACGGGTCGAAGACTTTATAAAAATCTTCAAGAAGGCAGCCAAGGCTAAACCCGAAAGAGCATATGAAATTTATGGAGTGAGGGGATAATCATGAAGAGTATTGTAGAAAATTTTGATTTGTTTGCCCCAAAGCTGGTTGATAAAGAGGAATATTACAGTTCAGGACATCGCGCCTGCCAGGGTTGCGGTGAAGCATTAGCAATCCGCCTGATGGCAAAGGCTTTGGGTAAAGATACGGTAGTGACCAATGCTACGGGATGTATGGAAGTTACTGCTACCCCTTATCCGACGACGGCGTGGAAGCTTCCGTGGGTGCATGTGGCGTTCCCGAATTCCGCTGCCGTGGGAGCGGGTGTTGAGGCCGCCTTGAAAACCCTCCGCAAGAAGGGGAAAATCGCTGACAGGGATGTAAAGGTGGTTTCCATCGGAGGCGATGGAGGGTCCTTTGACATCGGTTTCCAGGCCATTTCTGGAGCCATGGAGCGCGGTCACAACATGATCTATATCGTCTACGACAATGAAGCCTACATGAACACGGGCATTCAGCGTTCCGGCGCAACGCCCTACGGGGCATCGACAACGACGAGACCCGCGGGCAAGAAAAGCGTCGGAAACACTACGTGGAAGAAGAACATGGCCGAGATCATGGTGGCCCACAAGGTGCCCTATGTGGCCACGGCCTGCCATAGCTACCCGTTTGATTTTATGGATAAAGTCAAAAAAGCAAAAAAAGTAAACGGTCCTGCCTTCATCCACTGTCTGGCCGTCTGCCCGACAGGATGGCGGTGTCCGTCGGATGCATGTATCAAGATGGGCCGTCTCGCTGTGGAAACAGGTGTGTTCCCGCTGTACGAGGTGGAAAACGGGAAATACAAAATGACCATCGAGATGCCCAAAAAGCTTCGGCCCATAGAAGATTATCTGAAGCCTCAGGGACGGTTCAGGCATCTCACGCCGGATCAGATTCAGATTTTCAAGGGAATGGCAATGCTTGAATACAATAAAGTGTTGGAGAGGATTAAGCATTCAAAATCCTGGTCGGATATGACAAGTTAAGTTGCTATTATACGGGATAAGGTGATTGAAGTATGAAGACAGCGAAGACCAAGCAGAAATCGGTTAAAAGCATCATAAAGAAATATGATGGCGACAAGACAGCAATGATAGCCATCCTTCAGGATGTGCAGGAAGAATTCAGATATCTACCAAAGGAAGCGCTTTCCTCTATTAGTAAGCAGATGGAGGTGCCCCTCACCAGGATCTATGAGATTGCAACATTTTACAACGCCTTCAGCCTCAAGCCTAGGGGCAGGAACCTGGTAGAGGTGTGCGCCGGGACGGCGTGCCACGTTCAGGGGGCTGCCAATCTGATGGACAGGATAGAGAGAGATCTGAAGATTTGTTGCGGCGAAACGACGAAGGATAAAAAGTTTACCCTCGAAGAGGTCAGATGTCTCGGATGTTGCAGTCTGGCCCCTGTCGCGCGGATAAGCGGTAACATTCATCCTAATTTAACGCAGGACCAGATTCCGAAGGTTTTGGCAAATTATAAATAATAGGGGTGGAAAAGTGAGTAAGATCAATACACTTGAAGATTTGAACAAGGCAGCGAAAAGAGGGCTGGAATCTATCATCCCGTCAAAAACGAAAATCATGGTCGGAATGGCGACGAGTGGGATTGCCTCGGGGGCCCAGGAGGTCTACAATGCCTTGGAGGCGGAGATAAAGAAACGGAAGCTGGATTTTGTCCTGAGCAAAACGGGGGCTATGGGTATGGACTGCATAGAGCCCCTTGTAGACGTCCTGCAACCGAACAAACCACGTCTGGCATTCAGCAAGATGACCGCGAAGAAGGTGCCGGAAGTCATTGACCAGATTGTAAAAGGCGCTACGAATGGCAACAAACCCACTTACAGAATGGATGAGGAAGACTTCATCTGTCTGAATGAAAAGAAGCCCTATTTTAAGGGCGCCGTTCCGAAAGATCTGGCGGATGTTCCCAAGATAGGGGATGTCAAATTCTACAAGAAACAGCTGAAGTTGGCCACCAGAAACTGCGGGATGATCAATTATGAGAGCATAGATGAATACATCGCCAAGGGTGGTTACTTCAGCCTTCTCAAGGCCCTCACCAAGATGAAGCCGGATGAGATCATTGAAGAGATAATTGCTTCAGGTTTGAGAGGTCGTGGAGGCGGAGGGTTCCCCGCCGGTATCAAGTGGCAGACTTGCAGACGCGCCCATGGAGACATTAAATATGTGATCTGCAATGGCGATGAAGGAGACCCCGGCGCTTACATGGACAGAAGCGTCATGGAAGGAGATCCCCACAGTGTCATCGAAGGAATGATTATAGGAGCATTTGCCATTGGTTCCGGCCAGGGATTTATTTATGTCAGAAACGAGTATCCCTTAGCCGTCGCCAATCTGCAGCGGGCAATTAACCAGGCGAGAGAATATGGTTTCCTCGGAAAAAATATTCTCAATACAGGGTTTGATTTTGATCTGAAAATCGGCAAGGGTGCTGGTGCATTCGTTTGCGGTGAATCAACGGCCTTGATGACTTCTCTGGAAGGCAAAGCCGGCGAGCCGAGAGCAAAATACATACATACAGTCGAGCATGGACTGTGGGACAGGCCTTCCAATCTGAATAATGTGGAAACATGGGCAAATGTTCCGGCCATTATCAGCAGGGGCGCGAAGTGGTTCTCCAGCATAGGCTGTAAGAATAATTCAGGAACGAAGGTATTTTCTGTCGTCGGTAAGATAAATAATATTGGGTTGGTTGAGGTGCCCATGGGGATACCTCTGAGAGATATTATATACGAAATCGGCGGCGGGATTCCCGGTGGTAAGAAATACAAGGCGGTCCAGACCGGCGGTCCGTCCGGCGGATGCCTGCCCACAAGTCTCATAGATATTTCCGTAGATTTTGATTCTCTGTGGGAAGCCGGCTCCATGATGGGTTCCGGTGGTATGATTGTCATGGATGAGAGCACCTGCATGGTTGATATCGCGAGGTATTTCATCGATTTCCTCGAATTTGAATCCTGCGGTAAGTGTGTTCCCTGCCGGGAAGGGGTCCACAGGATGAATGAAATCCTGCATGACATCTGCGAAGGCAAAGGAAAGAAGGGTGACGTTGAACTTCTGGAGTCCATGTCCCAGGGAATCGTCGATGGCGCCTTGTGCGCCTTGGGCAGCACGGCTGCAAATCCGGTTTTGAGCACCCTCAAGTATTTCCGTAATGAGTATGTCGCTCATGTTCGGGACAAGAAATGTCCTGCCGGTGTCTGCAGGGCCCTGATCAGTTTCAAAATCAATGCAAAGAAATGTACGGGATGCGGCGTTTGCGCCAAGAAGTGTCCCACTGTGTGTATAACTGGTCAGAAGAAAAAGCCACATGTGATTGATCAAACAGTGTGTATCAAGTGCGGCGTCTGTAGAGAAAGCTGTAAATTTGAAGCAATAAGCATAGAATGAAGGTAGGGGAAATGGTAAACTTTATCATAGATGGTAAGAAGGTTGAGGCTAAGGAAGGTGCAACGGTACTTCAGGTTGCCCGCAATAATGGCATAGTGATTCCAACCCTGTGCTGCCATGAGTCAGTTGCTCCATCAGGAGCATGCCGCCTCTGTGTAGTTGAGGTGAAGAAAGGCAAGAGAACAAGGATCGTGACGTCATGCCTGTATCCTGTTGATGAAGGTATCGTTGTTGAAACGAAATCGGAAAGGGTTATGAATGTCCGGCGTCTCGTTATGCAGCTTCTCATGGCAAGGTGTCCTGAGTCCGACGTACTTAAGGATATGGCTAAAGAGATGGGCATTGAACCGCAACCCGCCTTTCATCCTGAAACAGACAAAGGGAAGTGTGTACTATGCAGACTTTGTGTTAAGGCTTGTGAAGATGTTGTGGGTGTGAGTGCCATTGGCTTGTCTGGCAGAGGCAAAGACAAAAAAGTCGGCCCCCCATTCGTCGAGGATTCCAAAACCTGTATCGGATGCGGTGCGTGCGCGTATATCTGCCCGACGGAGCACATCGTCATGGAGGCAACGGACGGCAAGCGGAAAATATGGGGACGTACCTTTAAGATGCAGGCCTGCGAGAAATGCGGGAGGTATTTTGCCCCGATCGACCAGCTGAAATACATAAGCCAGAAGACAGGCACTCCGCTGAAGGAACTCGCAGTCTGTGTGAGCTGTAAATAAGAAATCAACGCGGGATGCCTTTATCAGTATAAAGGCCATTTGACGCGGCATGGCAGTAAATAATGGAAGCCCCGGTGATATTTTTCACCGGGGCTTTTTAATGGTGCATTTCTCACGCGTTGCGTCATGGCTTCCTACATCCTGCAGTCGAATGATATTGACATACATGATGAGCCCATCTATATTTTACTTGTGAAAGAAGAAGATTTAACCGGATATTGATCAGAGGCTTCAAAGGGGAAATGAGATGGGGGAAAGGATAGAGAGGATAACTGTCGATATGAATGCAGCCCGGCTGCTCGGGGATCTGGAGAGGTATAAGGCAAAGGCCGTCGAACTGGGCGCTACCAGGGCCACAATTGTAAGCGTGAAAGAGATTCCCGTGGATGAAAGGATTGTGCTGAAATGTCAGATACCGCGGTGTTTTGGATACGGCACCAGTGTGCACTGCCCGCCCCACACGCTGAAACCGGCAGAGCTGCGTGACTTATTAAAAGGGTTCGAGTGGGCGGTCTTTTTTACCCTCGATGTCCCGCCCGAGGTGATAGTCAGAGACCGGGCTACGATAAAAGAAAGAGAGGCAGCCTATCGGAGAATATTTGACATCGTGGGTGAGATCGAATCCATGGCTTTCTACGACGGCCACTATCTGGCCTTCGGCTTTGCTGCTGGCTCCTGCAGGCATACGTTCTGCAGCCAGCAGGAGAACTGCCAGGCCCTGGAAGGGAAGAGGTGTAGGATCTCTCTCCGTTCCCGGCCTTCCATGGAGGCAGTAGGCATTGATGTTTATAAAATGGCCGCTGCAATGGGGTGGGACATCTACCCCATAGGCAGCAACGCCAAACCGGAAGAGATATCCAAAGGCACTCTGGCGGGGATCATCATCATACAATAAGCAGCTTACCAATGTCTCAACATCATTTCATACCATGTTGACTGTCATCAGAATTTCAAAAAATAATTCCGGTGAAATATATGACCTTGAAAGGCGCATATTCAGGGTGAATGAATGCTTCTCGCGATCACAACTCCGATATCTTAGATCTTCACATAATGCCTCTTTCTTTCTTCTTCGTGATAATAGCTCATCTGTCGGATTCGGCGTGACCTTAAGAAACGAGTTGAGAAATGGTAAATATAAGGGAAGAATCTATTCCATTGGTGTACTCCCGGCATACAGAAGCACGGGCGCGGGCAAGATCTTATTGGATGCGATGGAGAAATATCTGATTGAATCTAATGTTTCCTTCATCGTTTTAGAGACGCTGAAAGGTGAAGGCGGAGCGGAAGCTTTTTTCGCCAAGTGTGGTTACATGGAATCGAAGTTTCTTCCCGACTATTATCCTTACGGCGACGCTGTACGAATGAAAAAAATTGTTGCAAGTGGGTAGTTGCTGTACAGGCATACTATTAACCAGGCGAGGAGGTGCGCCATAACTATGAAACTAAAGAGGATGATCGCAGGCTTCATATTTGTTTTTGCAATTCCGTATTTCTCGGTATGCTGGTATGCGGCTGCAGCAGGCGCAGGAGCAGCCGGAGGATATGAGCTGAAGAAAGAAGGTTACAAGGTTCAGAGCCCTGTCACGAAAGAGAAAGGAAACAAGGATACCAAAAAAGAATCGGAGAAGAGCGCCGAGGAATAATGTATGATGATGTCACGTCCGGCCGTGACATCATTACTGAGAAACGTATCTCCATACATCCACGTCATCACCGGATTTTTTCCGGAGCTTTTCCGCCGCCGTCCGCACGATGATCTTCGCCACATCTGCCGGGTCGGCCCCCTGGTAGTCTGTCATTCTTGTCGCCGTCAACCCGGGGTTTACGCAATAGACCCTCACCTTGCTGGGAAGTTCCACGGCAAGAGCGCGGGTAAAACCTCTCACACCCCACTTTGTCGCGCAGTATACGGTGAGTTGCGGAAGCACTTCCTTTGCGAGCCCACTTGCAATATTGACGATCACCGCTTCTTTCTGCCTCTGAAGGAGGGGCAGGAATGATCGTGTGACGTTGATAAGTCCGAGTAAATTTACACCAATCTGATTCGCCGTGTCTTCCGCGGATTGCTCGATAAGTGGGGTTTCCGCCATGACGCCGGCAACGTTGATAAGAATATCAAGGGAGGAAAATCTATCCGTAACTGATTTTACGAGGCGCCTGACGGAGCGATCATCGCGTACATCCAGCCGATAGAGGGCAGCCTCGCCATGATTCAAACATTCTTTGAGCACCCCTTTTCCCGCTGCCTCGCCTTTGAAATATGTCAATATGAGTCTGCATCTCTCACGGGCAAGCTGGAGTGCCGTCTCTCTTCCTATCCCCGAACTTGAACCGGGGATAAGAACGGTTTTACCTTCCAGATTCATCGGACTTCCTCCTGTATAAAAAATCCTTAGCGCCTTGCCGCTTTTTCAATCTCTTTCTTTTCCGTTGCGCAATAGATGCCGCCTTCTTCGAGTCCGCCTGTGAAGCAGTTGTTGCACGAGATACATCTTGTCGGTCTCCGGTCGCCTTGCAGCCAGCGATTGGCAAGACCCGGCTCCCAGATGAGCGGCCTCGCCAGGGCGATGTAATCCATGCCGTCATCCCGGATGGCCTTTTCAACAACTTCATATGATCTGAATCCGCCCACTACTATTACCGGGCAGCCGACTGCTTTCTTGATTCGGCGAGCCATTTCAAGATTGTAAGCCTCTCTCTCCGGTTTTATTATTTTTGTGCGCACCGGGCTTTTGGGACCCGACGACGGAGTTCCGGCAGAGACTTCTATGGCATCGATGCCAGATTCCGCAAGCCGCTTGGCTGCGTAGATTGCTTCCTCAATTTCCAGTCCTCCCTCTATGAAATCCGTGGCGTTCAGTTTGATAAGCACAGGATAATCCGTGCCGACCGCCCCCCGTACATTTTGGTAGACCTCGAGAAGGAACCGCACGCGATTTTCCATGCTGCCGCCATATTCATCAGTACGGCGGTTGGTGAGAGGGGAAAGGAACTGATTGATCAGAAAGCCGTGGGCGCCATGCAGTTGCACGGCATCGAATCGCCACTCCTTTACGCGTCGCGCCGCATTCCCGAATGCCGCAACGATATGCTTGATTTCATCCTTTGTGAGTTCCTCCGGCATTTCCGGAAACTGTTCAACCTTAACAGCTGAGGGGGCAAAGGGCTTACAGCCTGCGGTCTTTGTATCCGTCTGGCCGCCGCCGTGAACCACCTGGACGGCTATCTTTCCGCCTGCATCATGCACAGCCCTGGCCATGCGCTGGAAGGGATCCGCAAAGGCATCGGTATATATACCCATCTGGCCGGGTAAACTCCTGCCGTCCGGCCTTACATACGCATAGCTCGTAATTACGAGTCCTATACCTCCTCGCGCTAGGTCGCGATATAAGGTGATGAGCTTCTCTCGTGGCCTTCCGTCCGGATCGCACATTCCCTCCCATGTAGCGGACCTTATCAATCTGTTGCGCATGGTCATACCGTTGATTGTAGTTTCTTCAAATATTACAGCCATTCGCCCCTCCTTAGCCGGCTAAAGCCAATTTGCAGAATGAGTTATAACAAGAGACCTTTCCATCCGCCTGCACCATCCATTAATGATAGAAATATACAGGATTCAGACAATTTTAGAAAGAAATTCTATATGCGGAGGGAATCGACCAGTTGCGCTTTTTTCTTCAGAAAAATGTTGACAAGATATTCGTCCCATTATAGTTGTATATACAACTATACGATGGACAGCCTCTTATGAAGAAATCCGTTGACAGATTATCGCTGATAAGAAGTATGTCGCGGCAGTGCATTGCCGTGCGGATACGACTGCTGAGCCGCATGGTAACCAACATCTACGATTCAGCGTTGAACCCGTTCGGTGTCAAGCTCAATCAGATAAGCATACTGGTCTTTGTCCATCTCGCCGGGGAGGTTGGATATGATGCCCTTTGCAGACGGCTCAAGATGGAAAAATCGACGGCCAGCAGAAATATAGAGCGCATGAAGAAAAGAGGATGGCTCAAGATCGTAACTGTCAAGGCGGAAAGAAGGAAACTGTTGAGGCTTACTTCTGCAGGAGAGGAGCTCTTGGGAAAGGTGCAGGAAGTATGGGAAGACGCACAGAAAAAAGCCCTGAGTCTGCTTGGAGAAGAAGGGGCAGAAGTGCTCTGCGGCATCGCTAATGGAATATGGAAGAAAGACAAGGAACGATGAAATTCTTTTGAAGAAAAAGGTGTATATACAAAGAGGAGGAATAGTATGAAGAAAAGAATCAAGGAATTTGCATTAAGCCTTGGGGTTGACGATGTGGGAGTTGCGGCGGCTGCCGATTATCAGAGTCCCCGCTCGCCGAAACTAGACACTATTTTTCCCGGTGTAAAATCCATCGTTGTCATGGCCTATAAGGAACCGTCAAGCTGCGAGAGCACGAATATGCAGGTGGCCATGAGCGGCAGAATGGATGTGATGGAATTTTCACGGTCGTGCAACTATAGAATGGGCCGTTTTCTCGAGAGGGAATGCGGCGCGACGGCGATGGCCGCTCCCGCTTCCTATCCCCTGGAAATGAGCATGGAAACCATGGGCGCCATCGGCGACGTCTCGCTCAGGCATGCGGCGATTGTGGCTGGCCTGGGGGTCTTTGGCAGGCATAACCTCGTCATCCATCCTAAACTCGGTACGCGCGTGATCTTCACGGCGATACTGACAGATTTAGAGATTCCTTCCGACATCCCGTACACGGAGGAGCTGTGCGTTCACTGCGATATTTGTGTCGAAGAGTGTCCCGCCGGGGCCCTTAATGAAGAGAACAGGACAGACGTCGGAAAATGCCTCCGCAACTCGCAGCCCTATGGTATCGGCAACAGTATCCGCTTCTGGTCAAAGTTCGCTGATGCGACACCTGAGGAAAAGAAGAAAATGGTTAAAGGCGTGGATTTCTGGCGCATGTATCAGGCCGGGTTTATAGGTTTCCAATATTTCTGCTGGAACTGTATGAAATCCTGTCCGGTGGGGCAGAAACAAGAGAAGGCATCAAAGGGGAAATAGCACTTGCAGTATCAAGTCATTACGTAGCAGGCTTCGGCGCGGGCGAGGCAATTTTGCTTGCGCAGATGAACGGATAGGTGCCTCTGGCGGGTGGGTGTCTACGATTCGCCCGCTCATATTTTTTCTGCGGCTGCCCGGGCTTCCTCATATACCTTCCTCAGGGGGATGCCCAATCTTGCGGCGATTTCCCGGCAGTCTTCGTATTCCGGCGATATAATCCTTTTCACCATACCCGTATTGCCGACCTTTACCCTTACGGGTCCAAATGAAGTCTCCACAGTGATCAGCTCTCTCGGGAGTTTTCTTCTTTCCAGACGCTGGAATCTGACCCCGAGGGAAGTCGTTTCCGCGAAGACTACGGAGAGGGCGTCATCCAGTTTATCCGGTGTAATCAAAATGCTGAGCAGCGTCCCCGGCCTGTTCTTTTTCATGAATATGGGAGTCATGAAGACATCAAGGGCGCCTCTTTCCAGGAGCCTTTCCAGGGCGTAGCCGAGAATCTCCGGATTCATGTTGTCGATATTAGTTTCTATAAGGATGACCCCATCGCCCTCGTATTCCTGCTTTACTTCGGTCTCACCTATCCAGACCCGGAGCAGGTTCGGTATTTTCAAATCCCTGCTCCCGGCACCATAACCTAAGCGTTCAATTCTCATCTCCGGGATGATGCCGAAGCTTTGCACCACGTGTTTGAGAATAGCAATCCCGGTTGGTGTGACAAGTTCTTTCTCGATGCCGCTTGCATATACGGGAATGCCCTTGAGCAGCTCGAGGGTGGCGGGTGCGGGAAGCGGCAGGACACCATGGTCACATTCAACGAATCCTGTCCCCACCGGTATTCTCGAGGCGTACACGGCTTCGATGCCCAGCATCTTTAGGACTATGAGAGAGCCAACAATGTCGATGATGGAATCCATTCCGCCGATCTCATGAAAATGAACATGTCCGGGATCGGTGTTGTGAATCTTCGCCTCGACCTCTGCGAGGTCGAGAAAGATTATCTTGGCTTTCGCCTTTATTTCATCGCCAAGATCACTCTTATCCATGATCTTTTCGATGTCTGCAAGATGCCTCTCGGCGTGGTTGTCATCTGCATTGATAAAGAATTTGGTTCCTGAGATCCCTTTCCTGGTTGTTTTTTCGGCCTTCAGCGTGAATCCGGATATCTTGAGTTTGCTCAGTTCCGATTCAAGCTTATGCAGATCAGCTCCCGCGTCTATCAGCGCCCCCAGTACCATGTCTCCGCTGACGCCTGAGAAACAGTCGAAATAGGCTATCCTCATTTTTCCTCACCCATATGGTTTATGAGACTTGCAAAGTATCCAGCCCCAAATCCGTTATCAATGTTTACAGTTACCGAGCCTGGTGAACAACAGTTCAGCATGGACAGCAACGCCGCCAGGCCTTCGAAACTTGCGCCGTAGCCCACGCTGGTTGGGACGGAAATCACAGGGCTGTCGACAAGTCCGCCAATTATGCTTGCCAGGGCCCCTTCCATGCCGGCCACCACTATTATGACATTGGCGTTGAACAGCTTTTCCTTGCTGTCGAAAAGTCTGTGCACTCCGGCGACACCGATGTCGTAGATCCTTTCGACGGCATTTCCCATGATCTCTGCCGTAATCGCCGCCTCCTCCGCGATAGGCACATCGGATGTTCCCGCAGTGACTACAAGGATCGACTTGGCAGATTTCATCTTCCTTTTCTTTCCCGCCATGACGATTTTGGCCGCTTCGTAGTAGACGGCATCTTTTCTTATTTTCCTGATGGCTTTGAAGACCACCTTGTCGGCCTTTGTTGCCATAATGAATTTCGTCTCCACTGAGAGGCTCTCTACAATTCTCGTGATTTGTTCGATAGTTTTTCCCCGGCACAGTATCACTTCCGGAAAACCTCTCCGCAAATCCCTGTGTGTATCGATCTTGGCGTCGCCCAAATCCTGGTAGGGAAAAGATTTTAAGGCCCTCAGTGCATCATCGATCCCCGTTTTTCCGGTTCTAACGTTTTCCAAAAGTTTCCTGATCTTTTCTCTATCCATCTCTATTCCTCGTCCTTCAAGGGTTCATTCATGCTGCCCATCCTGTAACCCTGAACATCCAGAGCGACATATGCATATCCCAGGAGTTTGAATTTTTCCGCAATCAGTTTTGATATCCCCTCATCGATAAATATGGGCATGTCCGCGCGGAGCACCTCTATCCTGGCAACATCACCATGGTCCCTGACCCTCAATTGGCGGATTCCGAAACCTGCCAGAAACTCTTCTGCACGACCGACGCGCAGTACCTTCTCTTTCGTGATTTGCGTGCCGTATGGAAATCTCGTTGATAGACAGGGCAGTGGCGGCTTATCCCACGTAGGGAGATTCATCTCTTTCGACAGTTTTCTGATGTTATCTTTTGTGAAACCCGCATCCTTAAGAGGGCTTTTGACGTCGAACTCCGCGACCGCTCTCATTCCCGGACGGAAATCCATTTCATCATCACACGTTGAACCATCTATAATAGTGTTGAGACGGTGCCGCTTTGCCAGTTCGGTAAGCTTGGTGAAAAGCTCCTTCTTGCAATGGTAGCATCTATCCGGGGGATTGGACGAGAAATTCGGGTCGTCCAGTTCATTTGTGTATACTACAATGTGCTGTGCGCCGATTATTTCCGCGTTCTTCTTGGCTTCCCGGAGTTCCTGTGGCGTGTATGTTTCCGAACTCGCAGTGACTGCTACGGCCTTGTCACCCAAGACGTTTGCCGCAACCTTGAGCAGGAAGGTGCTGTCCGTGCCCCCGGAATAGGCGATGAGGACACTCCCCATATCAGTCAGTATCTTTTCCAGCGATTTCAGTTTTGATGAAAGCTCTGTCATAACCTGCCGCCGTAGTAATAGTCAGTTCAGCATGGAATGTATTATTTATCATCTTAGGTGATAGGTTGTCAACACGTTGACATTCCAGCGGTAACTTTTTTTTGACACATGTGCATGGGTGAAGTAGTTTTATATGAATAGACTGGGACTGGCCACTAAGGGAAAGACGGAGGAAATATGATGAAAAAAGCACAGTGTGCGGGCTTGCAGTTATAGCGACTCTTCTTTGGGCAGCAAGTGCCGCAATAGCGGCAAGTTCTCCGCCGGCGGTGGGCGGAACATTGCCGGACATAACGCTTTCCGCACCGAGAGATTCTGCAGACAAGAATTATCTTGGCCTTTCCGGTTTTGGTTCATTCAAGATACCCCAGATAAGAGCGAAGGTGGTTGTTATCGAGATTTTCAACATGTACTGCCCCTATTGCCAGAGGGAAGCACCCAATGTAAATAAACTGTATGCCAAGATTGACCATAATCCCGCTCTTAAGGATGTTGTCAAGGTTATTGGCATTGGCGCCGGCAATACACCCTTTGAAGTCGGAATCTTCAGTAAGAAATACAATGTGCCATTCCCTCTTTTTACCGATGAAAAATTCGTTATCCATGGGTTGGTAGGGGAAGTGAGGACGCCGTACTTTATTGCAGTGAAAATAAATCCTGATGGCACCAATAGGGTTATTTATTCCAAACTCGGTGCCATTGGCGGAGTTGATGATTTTCTCTCCACGTTGATTAAATTGTCCGACTTACAATAGGAGGGTTGATATGAAAAAATACGGCCGATATTTTTTCTTTGTCTTACTAACAGGGATGGGTCTTGTGATTTTCATTTATTCTCCGGCGTCTCAGGCGGCATTCGGTATTTCTGATGCGGTTAAGAATAATATCTACAACCCCGGTCTCCTCAAGCCTACGGACAGCGTCTTGAAGCTGAAGGCAGGAGACAGAGCCCCTAATTTTATACTGAAAGCCGTATCAGGGGAGACGGTGTCCCTGAGACAGTACCGGGGCAAGAAGAATGTTGTCATCTCATTTGTACCAGCAGCATGGACTCCCGTCTGCTCAGACCAATGGCCGGGTTACAACATAGTGAAAGACATATTTGATAAACATGATGCCATACTGCTCGGCATCTCTGTGGATAACATTCCTACCTTGTTTTCCTGGACGAAACAGATGGGCGATTTGTGGTTTCCGGTGCTCTCCGATTTCTGGCCGCATGGAAAGGTTGCATCCATGTATGGAGTTTTTCGCGCCGACGGGGTAGCGGAGCGAACGATGATCGTCATCGATAAGAAAGGAATCATACGTTATATAGACGTTCACGATATTAACAAGAGACCCCCGCTGGAAGATCTCGTAAAGGAGCTGGAAAAGCTGAAATACATATCGGAGCGCTTCTGCAAAATTATCATCGATTGATCCCCGTTGCTGCCCCCATATGCCCATGCATGGACGGGCATGGCAAGAGTCGGCCTTCTCAGTGCCCTCGCGTTGTCCAATTTTTCTCTTGACAGCCGCATCGCGCTGTGCTACAAAATACGAAAAAATAGCACGATAGAATCGGCGTCAGAGTTATTAATATTCGCCGCGCCGTTGCAAAAGTCTTTACTCAATAAATTGGCCATAGTCGTACGGAAAGTGTCGTTCTCCATATCAGGTTCCGGGAGATCGCTATAAGGCAGTCGGTATTATTTTTTTTGTGCATGCGTGGCACGAAATATAGGTTCATAGCACAATCACGCTTTGGTGGTTGGTATGCATATTCCCGATGGTTATCTCAGTCCCCAGACATATATTCCCCTTTATGGTGCGTCAATAGCAGTCTGGGGAATAGCCCTGAAAAAGATTAAGAATGAGCTCTCCGCCAAACATGTTCCTTACCTGGCCATGGCTGCCGCATTCTCCTTTCTCGTTCAGATGTTCAATATTCCTGTCCCCGGGGGGACATCGGGGCATGCTGTCGGGGCGGGTATCATCGCCCTGCTCCTGGGGCCCTGGACGGCGGTCATTGCCGTCTCCGTCGTCTTGATTATACAGGCGTTTGTCTTCGGCGATGGCGGCATCACAGCCATAGGCGCCAACTGTTTTAATATGGCTATAGTCATGCCTTTCGTTGCCTACTGGACATTCAATTTGATCAAAGGCTTATCGCAGAACAGAGTAAGGGTCCTCGCAGCGGCTTTTCTTTCAGGTTATCTTGGACTTACCGCCGCCGCCGTCTCGGCCGCTATCATGCTCGGCATCCAGCCTGTCATTGCTTCCGGTCCTGACGGCGTGCCGCTGTATGCACCGTATCCCCTTTCCATTGCCATTCCTGCCATGGCTATTGAACATCTGTTCCTTTTCAGCATCGTCGAAGGCGTCATTACGGTTGCGCTTTTAAAATATTTTCTGAATAATGAGTCGACACTCATTTATGCAATGAGAGAGGCTTCCCGTGAAGCGGCTTGAGAAAAGACTATGGCTGTGGCTTTTCGTGATGGCCCTCTTGTCTCCCCTCGGAATTATCCTGCCGGGAAAATTCGATGCTGAAGGAGCCTGGGGAGAGTGGAGCGCAGATACCCTCGAAAAGCTTCTGGGCTATGTTCCCAGCGGTTTAAAGAAGACCGCAGACATCTGGGCGGCCCCCATACGGAATTATAACTTCGGTGGAGAAGTTTCACTGATCTCAACAAGGATTGTTTCCTATATTGTGTCCGCTCTTATAGGAATCGTCCTTGCGTGGGTCATAGTCCTAATAATATCGAGACTGCTTTTCAAACATGAGAAATAAGATTCCGGACTTTCTTCTGTGCACACCCGCGCAGGCACATAATGCCGGCGAGAGTGGCACACTAAGGCTTTCGTATATAGAGAAGGGAATAGGACATCTGTCGGATATTATTACGGCCGGTTATTTAAACGTGGGTCAGGGGTCAGGGAAAGGTTTTTTTCAGAAGCTCGATCCGAGGGTGAAGGTTTTCTTTCTCATCTTCTTTGTCGTCATTGTCAGTCTGAAAACGAATATATTACCCGAGGCGGCAATCACCCTGTTTACCTTCCTTCTCGTCGTCTCGTCACGGATAAACCTCGCGCAATTCTACAAAAAAATAGCCGGCTTGACGTTTCTTTTTGGATTTCTGGTTGTCTTCCCATCCGCCTTTAATGTGGTAACGCCGGGAGAATTAATTATGCCTGTCATCCATTTGTCGCATCCATATGAATTCCCGATTTATCATATCCCCGAAGAGATAGGCCTCACAAGGCAGGGGCTTGATTGCGTGATGATGCTCTGTCTGAGAATGATGAACTCTCTTGCCGTTTCTCTTTTAGTGATCTATACCACGCCGTTTCACAGGATCATCAAGGCGCTGCAAGTTTTCCGCGTTCCCCAAGCTCTACTCCTGGTTATTACTCTTTCTTACAAGTACATTTTTATTTTCGCAAAAACAGTAGAGAGCATGTACCTTGCCAGAAAAAGCAGGCTTGTAGGAATGGCAAGAGATGACGAAGCGCGGATCTGGGTGGCCGGGAGAATTGCACATATGTTCAGAAAGTCCATGTCCCGGTATGAGGAAGTATTCAGAGCAATGGTAGCGAGAGGCTTTGCCCAAGAGGTGAGGCTGTCCGATATCGGCGAGCTGACTGCGATGGATCGGCTTTCCGGCTGCTTCTTCCTGCTTGCCGGGATTTTCCTTTTATGGATGTGAGAATAAGATGGCAGATATTATCCAAATTGACGACGTAAGCTATGCCTATCATGATAATATCCCCGCTTTATCACGGGTGAGCATGGGTATTTCTGAAGGTGAAATATTTGCAGTTATCGGTTCTAACGGGTGTGGTAAGTCGACGCTCCTGCATGTCATGAACGGACTGATTTATCCCCGTTCGGGCAGGGTGTATTTCCAGGGAAAAGAAGTTTCTGAGCGTGCGCTCCGGGACAGGACATTTCTGAAATATTTCAGGAGCAGCGTGGGTTATGTCTTTCAGGATTCTGACGTCCATCTTTTCTGCCCGACCGTTTTCGATGAACTGATGTTTGGTCCGCTCCAGTTAGGTCTTTCCGAAGAGGAGGCTTCCGGGCGGGTCAGCGAGATTATGGCAATGTTAGAAATTTCTCATCTTGAGGATCGGCCCCCCTACATGTTATCGGGAGGTGAAAAAAAGAGGGTCGCCATCGGTTCTATTCTTACCATGAACCCCCGTCTTCTCCTGCTCGATGAGCCGATGAACGGTCTCGATCCGAGAACAAAAAGCTTCCTGATAGAACTGATGATTCTCCTCAATGACGCAGGAAAAACCCTCGTCATTGCCACCCACGACTTGTCTCTTATCAGTGAGCTCAGATGCCGTGTTGCCGTCCTTTCTGAAGATCACCGTGTTGAAAAAATCGGGACTGCCGAGGAGATATTGCAGGATGAGGACCTATTGTTGAGAGTCAATCTCATCCACGAGCATGTTCATTACCACGGGAATCATGCCCACATCCATATCCATTCTCATTACCTGTTTCACCGTCACGACAGGAAGGCCGATAATGTGGACAGTTGATATATTGCTTCTGCACTTGCGTTAGCTGATGGGAGGTTTTCTCTATATACGAATATGGTTCTAACGGAGAGTTCAGTAAATTTAACTAATGATAATTTCTAATACCATCCATTTCGTTATGAAAAGCATAAGAGTGATATTTTGCATTATAATTGTGCCCCACGCTTTTTCGACTTTGAGTCATGCGGCGCATCCCCTCATTACCGACGATGCAGGCACACAGGGGAAAGGGAAATATCTTTTCGAGCTGAATGGTCAAATGGGTAGTGAAACAGAAAAGTCAGCAGAAGGGATCGGCGCCAATGTGACGGCAAAAGAGAGAGAAACCGAGCTAAGGGCAGCACTGACCTACGGCGTTATTGATAATATCGATGTGATCTGGACTATTCCCCACCAGTGGAAGAAGACGGAAGTAAGCGATGCGACTGTGTCTGACGTAAGTGGCGTTGCGGACGTATCCATGGAGATCAAGTGGCGTTTCTTCGAAAAAGACGGCTTGAGCCTTGCTGTCAAGCGGGGATAACGCTCCCAGCGGGCGACAAGGATAAGGATCTTGGGACGGGAAGGGGGACGGGCACGCTTTATTTCATTGCCACAAAGGAAATAGACCCGTGTGCGTTTCACCGGAATCTTGGCTATAAGAGAAATGAAAATAATATAGATGAGAGAGAAGATATCTGGCATGCGTCTCTGGCCGGCGAATATAAAGTTATGAAAAATTTGAAGTTGGTTGCCAACATCGGCGCGGAGCGAAATACCGACAAGTTGTCTGATACTGACCCGGCATTTATATTAGGCGGGTTTATCTATTCCATAAGAGAGAATATGGATATCGATTTCGGCATCAAGGCAGGTTTGAACAACGCCGAGGCAGATATTACTTATCTCGCAGGAATGGCGCTGAGGTTCTGATTGAAGCTCTCTGCAGCAAGCTGCGGAGAATCTTCGATTCTTAAGGAACATTATCGTTCGTCATTCGCTCACTTACCCGCAGCAAGCGAAGGTGTTTGCGCTCGCTACCGAATTCAGATGCGGATTTCTACAGAGCAATAGAACATGCATCCACAAAGGTCATGACATTAAAGTCCTCTGCGAGAACGAGAAAAGCCAGTATGCATAATGTCAGGACCTTAATGTCTTTGAAGCTCTTGTTTTCTAAAGCCGTTCTTACCTTCGTCTTGCTTATGGAAAAATACCGGCGTAATCATCATTTTTGTTACTTCGCTACAAACGGGGCTTGATCCTGCCCGCCATCCTCGCCCATCGGTAGAGGGCGCCGAGCACCACGACGGCTTTTTCCGACGAATAGGCAAAGGCAGGAATGCCGTGTGCTTCCAGAAGGGAGGCCGCACGCTCCACCTCGACATCACCCGACAGGGCTGCGACAATCGGTTTCGGCACTTTCATTGACTCGGCTGCCTTCTTCGCCCTTATGACGGTTTCGGCAAAGACCAGGGGCGGGGTAATCAGTGTATGCCAGTAGCCGAGGATCAGGGCATCGATGCGGTCGTCTTCAAGGGCGAGCCGGATCGTGGCTTCATACGTTGCCGGCGGCTCGCCTCCCGTGATATCCACGGGGTTTCCTGTGGCGCCGAAGGGCGGAATGAATTTTTTGAAGGCCTGATCCAGGTCTTTTTCCAAGTGCATGAGCTGAAGCTGATGCTTGCTGCACGCATCTGCTAGAAGGACGCCCAAACCTCCGGCGCCCGTAACGATCAAGACGTTTTCCCCTTTTGGGGCCGGCATTTTTCCCAGGCTCCTGGCACAATCCAGAAGGTCTTCGAGATTGGAAACCCTGACTATCCCCGCTTTCGCGAAGGCAGCGCTGTAGATCCTGTCGTCTCCCGCCAGAGCCCCCGTGTGGGAGAAGGCCGCCCTTTCTCCTAACGAAGTGGCTCCGGCCTTGAGTGCGATGATGGGCTTCTGCCGGCTTATCTTTACGGCTGCCCTTACAAAAGCGACACCGTCCTTTATGTCTTCCACATGCATGGCGATCACCTTCGTGTTCTGGTCCTGGCCGAAGAACTCGATCAGATCATCCTCATCGACGTCGCACTTGTTTCCCACACCGACAATGGCCGAGACACCCATCCTGTTAGAGCGGCTGTAGCCGATGATGGCCATGCCCACACCGCCGCTCTGACAGGATAGGGCCGTTGGCCCTTTCTCCGTGTAGGGTGTGCAGAAAGTCGCGCAGAGATCAGACGGAGTGTAGTATATCCCGAAAATATTTGGCCCGAGTATGCGAACCCCGCTCTTCATGGCTGTCTCAACGAGCTCCTTCTGGAGGTCGTTATTGCCGATCTCGGCAAACCCCGAGGAGATCACGATGGCGCCGGCCGCCCCCTTTTCTCCGAGCGCTATGACCGCATCGGCAACATTCTTCGCCGGTATCACAATCACAGCGACATCAACCTTGCCGGGAATCTCCCGTACGTTCTTGTAGCATTTCAGCCCCAGTATCTGATCTACTTTCGGATTTATGGGATAAATTTTTCCCTTGTAGCCGCCATCAATGATATTCTTCACTGTGGAGTATCCGAGTTTGGAAGAATCGCCGGAAGCTCCGATGATGGCGATTCCCACCGGCGAAAATATCCTTTTCATGCTGGTAACGATTTCTTCCGAAGAGTATATCGTATCGGCAATTTTATTCGGTTCGCCAAGGGCCATGCGGGCATCAATGACGATTGCTCCTGCTGCCGATGCGATGACAGGGTTTAGATCAACCTCAATGATCTCTGGATGGTCGGCCACAAGCGCCGAGAGCTTCTCGATGATGTCGGCTACGGCATTAATATTTACCGCCGGTTTCCCGCGGAAATTGCCAAGGATTTTTCTGCCTCTGATCTCCTGAATCATATCGAGGGAATCTTCCCGCTTCAGGGGTACCAGTCTGAAGACTACATCCATCGCAGCCTCAACAAAAATGCCTCCCAGGCCGAACATCACGGCATGACCAAACTGGCGGCTGAAGGTGGCTCCGATGACCAGTTCTACTCCTTCCGGCACCATCTGGTAGATCAGCACTCCCTGGATGTCCGCTTTCGGCTTTTCCAGTCTCGCTTTTGTGACGATGTCGGTGAATGCAGAATGAACGGCCGCCGCTGAACCAATATTTACCCGCACGCCCCCGACGTCAGACTTGTGCGGGATATCAGGAGATACTATCTTCATCACGACAGGGTATCCCAACTTATCGGATATGTCGGCCGCCGATTCCGGATCTGTCGCCACCTGACCCGTTCTGACCGGGATGCCGCAAGCCGTGAGCACTTCCTTACTCTCTACCTCCGTAAGTACAGCCCGCCCCTGCCGCTTTACCTCGGATAGAATTTTTGTCACTTCGGTTTCCATGGGGCCCTCCTCTTGTAAGTCTTCGTATGACCACCACTATGCTTTCAGCACTGCAAAAAGAGAATCATTCGCCTGCTATCTTATGGGCGGTGCGAGGAAAAAGTCAACTATATTAGAAACAAGAAAGGTGTTCATGACCACTTTAGACTTGACAGGCGCGGGGATTTCAGCTAAAAATTCTGTCATACAGTAAGATTATCAACAATCGAAGGAGGAGAGTTTTTGGCCACACATAAATCCGCGGAAAAGAGGAGCAGGCAGAACGAAAAGAGACGCGTGAGAAACACATCGGTAAAATCCAGTATAAAGACACACGTAAAACATGTACTATCAGCCGCTGAAACGAAAGACAAGAAGGGCTCGGAAACTGTCCTTGCCGCTGCGATACCTGCTATCGCCAAGGCAGCTTCCAAGGGCGTATTTCATAAAAAGACGGCTTCACGAAAGATTTCAAGGTTAACAAGGAAGGTGAACGCCCTTCAGGGGTAATTTCCCTACATTCTTTTTTCAGAACAATCCCTATCAAAAGCCTGACATCATTAACCGGTATGCTTTCTCGGCCGCATCATTTGACAGCTTGACGAGGGCATTGCTCCGGTTTGTATCTCTGGTATTCAGATCGGTGAAGGTGTAGTCCTGGATTGCCGTAAAATTCTTGTCATTCCAGATAAGCTTATGGTTGTCCTGTTCAAAGATGAGTTCCATTACTACTGACAGGCGTTCTCCTGACGCCAGGCCTGTCCTCTGGTAAGAGAGAGGGGAGGTCACGATGCTGTTCACACTACCCTTGAAGATTGCATCCGCATTTTCACGCCGGTCGATCAACGCGAACCTGCCCCCTATGATAAATTGATCGATAAAGGAATTCCTGATAGTATTTTCAACATTGGCTTCACTTGTCTTATTGACAAAGTTGTCGATGAATACCGTCTTGATCTTCTTGTCGATATATTCTCCGCCGGGGCTGAAGCGGTAGCCGCAGCCTGCGAGGAGAAAGACTGACAGAAGAAAAGCGACGACCATCGTTCCGCGGAGACAAAGCGACGGACGGTCTGCGCGGCAAATTATTTCGATTCGTTTCTTATTGAATGACAATATTGACGAGCTTTCTGGGGACATATATTTCTCTCACTACCTTCTTGCCAGAGATTAAACTGACAATCTTATCATCATTGAGAGCAAGGGCCTTGATCTTCTCGCCGTCCTCATCTACGGGGACAAGCATCCTGCTCCTTACCTTGCCGTTTACCTGAATGACTATGGTTATCTCCTCGTCTGCGGCAACCGCGTGATCATATACAGGCCAGGGAACGTCGGCCAGACTGCCTTCATAGCCCAATGCCTTCCAGAGTTCCGCGGTTATGTGAGGAACGATGGGCGCCAACAATATTATTACCGTCTCGATGGTTTCTCTGATGACAGAGAGGGCGATATTATCTTCCTTTGCCGGCCTCTCGATCAGATAGAGGGCATTGACGAGTTCCATGACGGCGCTTATAGCCGTATTAAAATGAAAGCGGTCCTCGATATCACGTGTCACTTTCCTGATTGTCTGGTGGGTTTTTCGCCGCAGGTTCTTCAGTTCGCCTTCGATTGTCTCGCCTCCGCCTGCGGACTTAACCGCTTCGATGTCATCGCGGTAGTCCATGACAATCCGCCATGCCCTGTTGAGAAAACGGAACGACCCTTCAACACCTTGGTCACTCCACTCGAGGTCCTTCTCCGGGGGCGCAGCAAAAAGGCAGAACATCCTTGCCGTATCGGCGCCGTATTGCTTGATCAGGTAATCGGGGTCTACGACGTTCTTCAAGGATTTGGACATCTTTTCCGATTTGCCGATTATGACTGCAGCCTCGCAGTGTTTACATTTGTCGTCCTTCACCTCTTCGGGGAACAGATAGCCGTGCTCCTTGCAGTGCGCCGTTTCCTTGCAGACCATGCCCTGGGTCAGGAGATTAATGAAGGGCTCATCGAAGTCAATAACGCCGAAGTCTCTCAGCATCTTTGTATAGAACCTTGAATAGAGAAGATGGAGGATGGCGTGCTCAATCCCGCCGATATACTGATCGACTGGCATCCAGTAGCCGACCTTTTTACGATCAAGGCCGGGTTTCTCCGCGCACTGTGGCGAGCAGAAACGGTCAAAATACCAGGACGATTCTACGAACGTGTCCATAGTATCAGTTTCCCGTTTCGCTGCATTGCCGCACTTGGGGCATTGCGTTTCCGCGAAGGCCTTGTACTTCCCGAGCGGCGACCCGCCTTCTCCCGTTAATTCCACTTCTCTGGGCAAGACCACTGGGAGATCATTTTCCGGTACCGGCACCGTGCCGCACTTATCGCAGTAGATGATGGGAATGGGAGCCCCCCAGTAGCGCTGACGGGAAATGCCCCAGTCCCTCAAGCGGTACTGTATGGTCTTCTTGCCCCGCCCTAGGGATCCGAGATATTCCGCGATTGCATCTAAGGCCTTCATATTTTCCATGCCGTTGAATTGTCCCGAATTGATGAGCATGCCTTCTTCCACGTAGGCCTCCGTCATGGTGTGGACATTGAGGGACTTGTTGGGCGGCTGTATGACCACGATGAGGGGCAGATTATACTTTTTTGCGAATTCAAAGTCACGCTGGTCATGGGTGGGAACCGCCATGACACAGCCTGTTCCGTACTCCGCAACAACGAAGTTTGCGGCGAAGATGGGCATCCTCTTCTTAGTCACGGGATTAAGACAGTAGGCATCCAGGAATATGCCTTCCTTATCGTAGTATTCCGAAGTCCTCATCAACTTGTCTTGTTTTTTGACCTTGTCAACGAATTCCCTGACTTCTTTCTCAACAGGCTTCCCCTTGGCCAGCTCCATGACGCGGGGGAGTTCGGCGGCGACGAGCATGAATGTGGCGCCGTATACGGTGTCCTGCCTTGTCGTAAAGACCTTGATTACATCATTTCCTTCCGCCATAGGGAAGTGTATCTCGCATCCAAAACTTTTGCCTATCCAGTTCTTCTGCATAGTGATGACCCGTTCAGGCCATCCGGGAAGCTTGTCACAATATTCTAGGAGCTCGTCAACGTAATCGGTGATGCGGAAAAACCACTGGTCGAGGTATTTCTCCTCGACATCTTTGGAGCATCTCCAGCAGAGACCGGACTCCACCTGTTCATTTGCCAGAACAGTTTTACAATCACGGCACCAGTTCACGATGGAACTTTTTTTGTAGGCCAGCCCTTTTTCGTACATCCAGAGAAAAAACAGTTGCTCCCAGCGGTAATATTCCGGCTCACACGTGGAAAGCTCCCTGTCCCAGTCATAGCTGAAACCCATCTCCTTGAGCTGTTTTCTCATATAGGCGATGTTTTCATTCGTCCATGTCGCCGGGTGAATCTTATGGTCTATGGCTGCGTTTTCCGCAGGCATGCCGAAGGAATCCCAGCCCATGGGATGCAGGACGTTGTATCCGTTCATTCGCTTGTAGCGCGCCACTACATCACCGATAGTGTAGTTCCTCACATGGCCCATATGAATTTTCCCGGACGGATACGGAAACATCTCCAGGAGGTAGTATTTCTTCTTATCAGGATCCTCTGTGACCTTGAAAATACAGCCGTCTGCCCAGATCCTTTGCCATTTTTTTTCAAGTTCCCGGGGTTTGTACTTATTCTCCATAAATCATCCAGCCTCCAAAATGCTCAGGGACGCCCTTTCTTCAACGCCTATTGTCAAGACTTAGGGATAATATCATCATGAATTAGAACTTCCGGTGAGTCCGTTTATATTCTGATCTGCTTCATCTTTGTACAATTTCAGGTATACGGCATCGAGAATACCGTTTATGAAAGAGCCGGAATTTTCAGAGCCGTACAACTTGCCTAAATCTATAGCTTCGTTCAGCGTGACTTTGGGGGGTATGTCCGGACAGTATAAGAGCTCGTAGACGGCCATGCGGAGGATATTCCTGTCGACCCTCGACATCCGTGCAAGGGACCAGTTATCGGAAGAACTGCTTATGAGACTGTCTATCTCCTCTTTCTTACCGCAAGTGCCTTCTATCAAGAGCGTAGAAAATTTTCTGGACTCTTCCGGCGCGCCGAAATAGTTCCAGAAGATCGCAATAGCCTCGGTGGCATCGATATCTAAAACATCCAACTCGTAAAGAACTTGTAAGGCAATCTCTCTTGCCTTTCTCCGTTGATGCATTAATTCCTCTAAATATGGTGCATCAGACGCCGCTCATGACGGGTCTGCAGATAATAAAAAAAGAAACATAGCGGTCTTGAAAGAAATGTTGCCCTGTCATTTCGGTCAGCGCGACTGCTCCCCGCCTTTGCGGGGGCAATCTTCGCGCACTCTTTCCCGAAATGACATTAGATGAAGTTTCAGAAGGTCCCAGGCTATAATTTTCTGAAGAGGTCCACCATTTCGATGGCGGACATGGCGGCGTCCCAGCCTTTATTCCCGGCTTTGGCGCCCGCCCGTTCAATTGCCTGTTCAATGGTGTCCGTCGTCAATACGCCGAAGGCTACAGGCATCTCCGTCTCCAGACCGACACTCGCTATCCCTTTTGTGACCTCGGCGCTGATGTATTCAAAATGCGGTGTCGCCCCTCTGATCACTGCGCCAAGACAAATCACGGCATCGAATTTCGCAGCCTTTGCGAGCTTCTTGGCCATAGCGGGCAATTCAAATGCACCGGGGACCTTATAAATGATAATGTCCTTCTCATCCGCACCTGCCCTGGTGAGTGCATCAACAGCGCCATCAATGAGCCTTCCACAGATAAAATCGTTGAATCGACTGGCGACAATGCCAAACTTCATCCCCTTGGCTACAAGCTTTCCTTCTATGATTCTTGGCATATTCTCCTCTCCATTTTGTAATCCTGGAACCTAACCTTCAGTTCATGTCCGCGTATTATGATAAAAAGAAACTATATCTCCAACAAATGGCCCATCTTTTTCTTTTTTGTCTTCAGATATTTGATGTTGCTCTCATTAGGTTTTATTTCGATGGGGATGCGGTCGGTAACGGTTAAACCATACCCTTCGAGGCCCACAATCTTCTTGGGATTGTTGGTCATCAGTTTCATCTTCTTCACACCGAGATCTGCAAGTATCTGGGCGCCAATACCGTAATCCCGCAAATCCGCCTTGAAACCGAGCGAGATATTGGCTTCGACAGTGTCTTTCCCGTGCTCCTGCAATTCGTAGGCCCTGATTTTATTGACGAGGCCGATGCCTCTGCCTTCCTGATGCATATACACAATAATACCCTTTCCCGCCTCATCCACCATTTCCATTGCCCTATGGAGTTGGTGGCCGCAGTCGCACCTTTCCGACCCGAAGACATCGCCGGTAAGGCACTCCGAATGAACCCGCACCAGAACCTCGTCGTCCGGCCCAATATCTCCCTTCACGAGAGCCACATGTTTCATATCGTCCACGTCATTTTCGTACACGACAATCTTGAACTGACCGCCGAAGACTGTAGGAATCATCGCCGCCGCTGCCCTCCTGATCAGGGATTCGTGCTGCATCCTGTACTGGATTAGATCGGAGATGGTCACTATCTTGAGATCATGTCCCTTGGCGAAGATTTCCAGGTCAGGCATTCTGGCCATGGTGCCATCGTCCTTCATGATTTCACATATCACACCCGCGGGCTTCAACCCGGCCAACCGCGCGAGATCTACGGAACCTTCGGTCTGGCCCGTTCTCACCAGCACGCCGCCTTTTTTTGCGCGTATGGGGAAGATATGCCCCGGGCTGACGACGTCGTCAGGTGTAACGTCATCTGCTACGGCGGTTTTTATTGTCGTCGCCCTGTCTGCCGCGGAAATTCCGGTTGTCACGCCGCGCTTCGCTTCTATAGATACAGTAAAGGCGGTGCCGAAGCAGGATTTGTTATCCACCACCATGGGGTGGAGGTTCAGTTTATCGGCAAGATCGTCATTCAGGGACAGGCATACAAGCCCTCTCCCATATTTTGCCATGAAGTTAATGGCCTCAGGCGTAACAAATTCCGCCGCCATGCAGAGGTCGCCTTCGTTTTCTCTGTCTTCATCATCAACTAGGATGACCATTCTGCCGCTCTTGATATCTACAATAGCCTCTTTTATTGTGCTTATACCCATCTTTTCACCTTCAATATTTTAGTTCTCAATGCTTGAGCGCTCTATCGAATTTCCCCGTGTCCTTGTGCAAAAGGGAAAGGGAGGAGATTCATTTCAAGAATCCGTGCTCCGCAAGGAAATTCATGTCAATCCCTTTGCCGGGATTGACAAATTTCTCCACATATTTTCCGATTATATCCGTTTCAATATTAACTAGGTCGGCTGCTTTTTTAAATCCTAAAGTCGTGTTCCGGGCCGTATGCGGAATCATATTAACATAAAATCTGTTCTTTTCACAACGATTTACCGTCAGACTTATGCCGTCGACGGCGACCGACCCCTTTTCTACGATGTAGTGGCCCAATTCGGCGTCGATTTCCACGCCGAACTGGATGGAGTTAGACTTACTCGCTCTCTCCTGAATCTTCCCTATGCCGTCCACATGACCGAGAACCAGGTGTCCTCCGAGGAGGCTGTTCAGCCGCAGCGATTTTTCCAGGTTCACCTTATCGCCTGACTTTAGCGATTTAAGATTCGTCCTGGCCAGGGTTTCGGCGGAGACGTCCGCGGAGAAGCGCTTGTTTCCTTTCTCCGTTACCGTGAGACAGGCGCCGCTTATGGAAATGCTGTCGCCAATATTGACGTCACCGAGGTTCATGGACGTGTCGATAATGAGAAGGGCGTCTTCTCCCTTCCTCGTTATCCTGTTGACTGTCCCTAAGTCTTCTATGATCCCTGTGAACATGGTTGTTCAAATTTCCCGCCGACAACTTTTTTGATCAGTCATCTGTGTTCATCTTTTTTTACATTGAGGAGATCCTTCAGTCCTTCCATGAAATCACTGACGTCACGAAACTCCCTGTATACCGATGCGAACCTCACATAGGCGACGTCGTCCAGATTCTGAAGCTCCTTCATAACCTGCTCGCCAATGGCGGATGAGGGGATCTCTTTATCCTGATATTCCTGACAGTGCCTCTCGATTCTATCCACGACGCCTTCGATTGCATCCGTGCTTATGGGGCGTTTTTCACAGGCCCTCTTGATGCCGGAGCGTATCTTTGTGCTGTCGAATGGTTCCCTGCGTCCATCTTTCTTGACCACCATCGGAAGGACTTCCTCCACGAATTCATAGGTCGTGAAACGTTTCCCGCAGGCGATGCATTCCCGTCTTCTCCTTATCGCATCCCCGTCCTTGCTGATCCGGGAGTCAATAACCTTGCTTTCTGCATTTGCGCAAAAGGGACACTTCATAACTGAGTCACCGTTATACCGGCTTCCTTTAATATATCCGTCGCCAGTTTATCCCTGTAGTCTGCCTTTACGATCACTGTCACTATACCTGCGTTGATAATCATCTTGGCGCATATTATACACGGATGATTGGTGCAGTAAAGCGAGGAACCATTTACACTTACTCCGTGGAGTGCGGCCTGAATGATGGCATTCTGTTCTGCGTGCAATCCGCGGCAGAGTTCATGGCGCTCGCCGGAAGGAACGCCGAGTTGTTCCCGCAGACAGCCGACATCCAGGCAGTGGTGAAGGCCGGAGGGCGCGCCATTGTAGCCCGTGGCAAGCAGCCTGCGATCTTTCACGATAACAGCGCCGACACTCCGTCTCAGACATGTAGAACGTTTCGAGACGAGATCGGCGATGTCCATGAAATATTCGTTCCATTCCGGCCGGCGCTTTTTCCGTCGGGGGACCTCCGGCTTTGAACGTCCGGTCTTAGCCATCTTGCTACCTGTCAGCCTCTCCGTTCTCCATGGATTTATATAACCACTAATCTTCATTTGTAAAGCTGCTCGCCAAGCGCCGCAATCTTATCGAGCCTCGTCTGATGGCGGCCGCCCTCAAATTCGGTGTTCAGCCACAAGCGGACAATCAATTTTGCCCTTTCCTCTTCCGTTCGTCTCCCGGCAAGGACGAGAATATTTGCATCATTGTGCAGCCTGCTCATGCGGGCCGTCTCTTCATCAAGGGACAGGGCCGCTCTCACGCCGGGGAATTTGTTTGCGACAATGCTCATGCCGACACCGGAACCGCACACGAGTATGCCCCGGTCAAACTCCCCGGCAGATACCCTTTGGGCGACTACGGCGCCGAAATCCGGATAATCCACACTGGCCGCGCTGTCCGTGCCTGCGTCCGTCACGGCGTATCCCATTTCAGCAGCGTACTGTTTGACAATTTCTTTTAAGGAAAAACCCGCGTGGTCGCTGCCTATGATTATCTTGTCCATTTTATCAAAGCTTATTTGATTTCCTGAATATCAGGACAGCGTTGACTCCGCCGAAACCGAATGTGTTCGACATGGCCGTAGCGATATTTTTCTTCCGCGCCTTGTGGGGAACATAGTCGAGATCACAATCTGGGTCCGGGTTATCGAGATTGATAGTCGGTGGAATAATTCCTTTGTAAATAGACATCGCTGATATAATGGCTTCCAGCGCGCCTGCAGCTCCGAGGAGATGACCGGTCATGGATTTTGTAGAACTGACGGCAAGATTTGAGGCATGTTTGCCAAAGACCTTCTTAATGGCCTGTGTTTCATAGAGGTCGTTCGGAGGCGTCGATGTGCCATGGGCATTTATGTAATCGATGTCAGCCGGTTTCATGTGGGCGTCTTTCAGGGCGGCGGACATGCATCGCGCTGCACCTTCATGTCCCGGAGGAGGTATCGCCATGTGGTAGGCATCACTCGTCGAGCCGTAACCCACCACTTCCGCGCATATCCTCGCGCCTCTCTTGAGGGCATTAGTCAGTTCCTCAAGGATCAAAATACCGGAACCTTCCCCCATAACAAAGCCATCCCTATCTTTATCAAAGGGACGACTCGCTTTCTCAGGCTCGTCATTTCTTGTAGATATGGCCCTCATGGCGTTGAAGCCGCCCACACCGAGAGGTGTAATCGCGGCATCAGTGCCTCCGGCTATCATGACATCCGCATAACCGCCGCTGATGATCCTCATGGCGTCCCCGACAGCATTTGTGCCGGAAGAGCAGGCAGTGGCGGGACAACTTATCGGGCCTTTGGCTCCGAATCTGATCGATACATGACCTGCGGCAAGATTTGCAAGGACGGCCGGGATAGAAAAAGGGGAGATCTTTCTGGGGCCACCGGCGAGTAAAGCATCTTTCTCTCTTTCCATGGTCCCAAGGCCGCCGATTGCCGATCCGATGATTACTCCCACCCGCTGGGCATTCGTTTCATTAATGCGCAGTTTCGCATCCGACACAGCCATCCCGGCAGCTGCCAGGGCATAGACAATGAAGTTATCAAGCTTGCGAAGCTCTTTATTGCTCACATAATTCAGGGGATCAAAGTTCTTCAGTTCCCCGGCAATCTGCGTCCTATGTCCCGAGGCATCGAATCTTGTTATTCTCCCGATTCCGGATTGTCCGGCGCAGATTGCCTTCCACGAATCGCGAGCAGAGTTGCCAAGAGGCGTGACTGCACCGATTCCGGTTATAACGATTCTTCTTTTCAAAGAGGGTTGTTTCCTTCGCTGCGTATTTATTTTACGTAACCCCTTTTTTCTTGAGGAATTCGATTACGTCTTTTATCGTGCGGATTTTTTCCAGTTCTTCATCGGAGATTTGTATTCCAAAATTTTCTTCCATTTCCATGATCAGTTCAACCAAGTCAAGGGAATCGGCTCCCAGATCATCTATAAAGGCTGCCTCCGGCACGCATTCTTCCTTTGTGACATCCAGACGCTGCACTATAATCTCTATGACTCTATCCTCGAGCTTCATCAATACTTCCTCCTCCACGCATAAACTAATTTATGAAACCGTATCACACAAATAAAGACCGCGCCGTAGACGCGGAATCTTTAAAATCCATCTGCTGTGGATGTCTTGTTGCCGCAACAGTCTTTAAGACATCTTTTCCGTCGGAATGACCTGCCTGCCCTTATATGTGCCGCAATTCGGGCAGACATGATGAGCAAGCTTCGGTTCATTGCACTGTGGGCACGCAGAAGCAAGTTGAGGCTTGAGAAAATCATGCGACCTCCTCTTGTTCCTCCTTGTTCTCGAATGTCGTTTTACGGGGTTTGGCATAGTTCTTTTCCTCTAAGATTAAATTTACTTGTTTTCCACTAATTTGAGTTTTTTTAAAACTGCCAGCCTTTCATCAATGAATTCGGCATGGCAGCCACAGTTTGCCGTGTTGAGATTTTTTCCGCAATGTGCGCATAGACCTTTGCAGGCGTCCGTACAAAGAACCTTGATCGGAATCTGCAGCATGACCTGTTCAAATACGAGATTATCGAGGTCTATTACATCATCCTGATAATATCCGTATTCAAGGTCCTCCGTACTCAGTTCGTCTTCCTGCTTCGACCCTTTCTTCTCCGGGATAAAGGTGTATCTAAAGCTGGTCTTTATAGGCAGATGGGTGGCTTCCAGACACCGGCAGCAATTCGCAGTAACGGTGGTTTCCAGAGTCCCATCGATGAACACGGTCTCACGGATCCTTTTAGCTTCACAGAAAACATCAATCCCCCGGATGGAGAAATCATCTTTTTCCTTCTCAGGGAGGAGACACCGAAACCAGTCGCCATCCTTCTGCAGCGATATTTTCAATCCCTCATCTGGGATGTTGTTGATAATTACTTTCACGGTACTTCTTTAATTATATGCGTCGGATTCTATTCTTAAAATGTATCCCAGGCATGCGATGAGCTTTTGCTGTAAGGTGCGAAGTAGATTATAAATTGGCCTGGTTGTCAAGTATAATTTTACCTTTCGAAATCCGGCTTGACAAGCGAAAGTTGCAGCCCTATAAGAAGGTCATCAAAGCGGTGGGTACGGTTAATAAAATGACGGAAAAGAAAAATGTCAGAACCCGTTTTGCCCCGTCTCCGACGGGCTTCTTGCACATCGGCGGGGCGAGAACGGCTCTTTTTTCCTGGCTTTATGCCAGGCACGAGGGCGGAAAATTTATTCTCCGGATTGAGGATACCGATCAGGTTCGTTCGACGGAGGAATCAACAAGGGCGATTCTCGACGCCCTGTCATGGCTGGGGCTCAACTGGGACGAAGGACCTTTTTTTCAGGCACAACGTGTAGATATCCATAGAGAAATGGTAAGAAGGCTCCTCGATGAAGGCAAGGCCTACTGCTGCGTATGCACTCCCGAAGAGCTGGAGGGCAAAAGGAAGAGGGCCCTTGCCGAAGGGAGGAAGCCTAAGTATGACGGCACGTGCCGGGATAAGAACCTTCCCCGGTCCGCGAATGCGGTCGTGCGCTTCCGGTGTCCTGACACGGGCGTGACGGTCGTAAATGACCTGATTAAGGGGATGATTACCTTTAATAACGAGGAACTCGATGATCTCGTCATAGAAAGAAGCGACGGCTACCCCACGTATAATTTTGCCGTCGTCGTGGACGATGCCCAGATGGAAATTACCCATGTGACTAGGGGGGATGACCACCTGAACAATACGCCAAGGCAGATCCTCCTCTATCAGGCGCTCGGATATGATGTTCCTGAATTCGCACACGTTTCCATGATCATGGGTTCGGATAAGGCGCGGCTGAGCAAACGTCATGGGGCGACATCGGTCATGGCCTACAAGGAAATGGGCTATCTGCCCGAGGCCGTGGTGAATTATCTCGTCAGGCTCGGCTGGTCTTACGGAGACCAGGAAATATTTTCTTTGGATGAACTTATCCGAGTTTTTACGCTTGAGTCCGTCGGAAAATCCGCCGCTGTATTTAATCCGGAAAAACTTCTCTGGCTGAATCAACACTACATCAAGGAATGTGAATCCGCAAGACTCGTAGAGGAGACGATGCCACTCTGGCAGAAACTGGGTGTTGATACTTCAGACTGCGATCTTCTGAAACATATCGCCGATGACCTGAAGACGAGATCGAAGACTCTCGCAGAGCTTGCCGATGCAAGTGTCTTTTACTTCACGGATGATATTGTCTATGACGCGCAGGCGGCTGATAAATTTCTCGACAAAAAGATTGTGGATCATCTGACTGCCATAGCTGAAGGGCTTCCCACGTTCCAGGATTTTACGAAGAAAGGCATGGAGGATTTTCTCCGCGCCATCGCCGGAGAAAGGGGCGTCAGCCTCAAGGTGATTGCCCAGCCCCTCCGCGTTGCACTGACAGGAAAAACCGTGAGCCCCGGCGTTGATGAAATTATGATCACCATCGGCAAAGAGAGGGTCATCAAACGCATACGAAGAGCAATTGCGTTCATTAATTGCAGAGGTTGATTTTGACCTTGACATTTCAGGGGTGATTGACTAAAAATCACCCTCCAATTACATCGTCCGCGGTCCCATCGTCTAGTGGTTAGGACGCTGGCCTCTCACGCCGGAAACTCGGGTTCAAGTCCCGGTGGGACCACCAATAATTAAATCATAGAGTTAGACTACATTCAGACCGCCCCATTTTTTTAAAAGAGGACTCATTTCCAACCATATTTCCAACCCACAAGTATTATTTACCCCGCACTGCGAGGAGTAGTTTATCGATACCCTATTGAAAAGAAAAGTAACAAGGAGCCGTATCCAAGAATCCGGTATTTTTTAGATAATGTATGAAGTACTAAAAATATTTTCTTAAAAATCACCATGCCCCGTGGCGGCACCACGAAGGCATGAAAATAAGTTGTTATAGTCTTCGGCGGTTCTATTTTCGTAGAACTTTTTTTTTTTTTTTTTTTTTTTTTTTTTTTTTTTTTTTTTTTTTTTTTTTTTTTTTTTTTTTTTTTTTTTTTTTTTTTTTTTTTTTTTTTTTTTTTTTTTTTTTTTTTTTTTTTTTTTTTTTTTTTTTTTTTTTTTTTTTTTTTTTTTTTTTTTTTTTTTTTTTTTTTTTTTTTTTTTTTTTTTTTTTTTTTTTTTTTTTTTTTTTTTTTTTTTTTTTTTTTTTTTTTTTTTTTTTTTTTTTTTTTTTTTTTTTTTTTTTTTTTTTTTTTTTTTTTTTTTTTTTTTTTTTTTTTTTTTTTTTTTTTTTTTTTTTTTTTTTTTTTTTTTTTTTTTTTTTTTTTTTTTTTTTTTTTTTTTTTTTTTTTTTTTTTTTTTTTTTTTTTTTTTTTTTTTTTTTTTTTTTTTTTTTTTTTTTTTTTTTTTTTTTTTTTTTTTTTTTTTTTTTTTTTTTTTTTTTTTTTTTTTTTTTTTTTTTTTTTTTTTTTTTTTTTTTTTTTTTTTTTTTTTTTTTTTTTTTTTTTATTTAATAATGTATGAAGTACTAAAAATATTTTCTTAAAAATCACCATGCCCCGTGGCGGCACCACGAAGGCATGAAAATAAGTTGTTATAGTCTTCGGCGGTTCTATTTTCGTAGTAATCAACATGCCCCGCGAGGGCACCACGAAGGCATGAAAATAAGTTGTTTATAGCTCTTTGACATTATATCCTTTCTTCAAAAGGAAGAGGGTCGTCGATATTTTGGTGGTCATACCCCGAGTAGTAATCTGACCCGGGCAGATTAAAAGAACCACGGATTGTTACCCCTTTGGGAGTACGCGTATTAAATTTTTCATCGATAATCTGCCCCCTTTTTTAAAGAGAAAGGAGACATGATTATGGGAGCCATTATTGAGAGATGCTGCGGTATCGATGTCCACAAGAAGAACATCGTTGTTTGCCTGGCGGTGGGCAAACCCCATGAGAAACCGAAGACAACCATCAAGACCTTTTCCACCATGACCCGTGATCTTCTGGCCTGTCGAGACTGGCTGGTATCAGAAGGTTGCACCCATGCGGTTGTGGAAAGCACCGGGGTTTACTGGAAGCCGGTATTCAACATTCTGGAGGACAGCATGGAGGTCATTCTGGCCAATGCCAGAGATGTGAAAAATGTTCCCGGACGGAAGACCGACGTAAGGGATTGCGAATGGCTTGCCCAACTCCTTCGTCACGGCCTGGTCAAGGCGAGCTTTATTCCTCCCAAGCCGATCCGGGAGTTAAGAGACCTCACGCGCTACCGTGAGAAACTTACCCAGAAGCGTTCTTCTGAGATCAACCGCCTCCAGAAGTTTCTGGAGGATGCCAATATCAAGCTTTCTTCAGTGGCAACGGACATCAACGGGGTATCTGCCCGGAACATGATCCATCATCTGATCGAGGATGATATGAGCACTCAGGAAATGGCTGATCTCGCCAGAGGGCGTCTCAGGAACAAGATCGAGGATCTGGAAAAATCCTTGGAGGGTTACTTTTCGGATCATCATCGTATCATCCTGAAACTGACGCTTCAGATGATTGCCTCGTATGACGAGGCCATCGAGAAGCTGAACGATGAAATAGAGAAGAGGATGGAATCTTTCCAGGAGGAAGCTGAAGGTCTCCAGACCATTCCAGGTGTAAAAAAAAAGTTCGCTGAGCGGATCATCGCCGAGATCGGAATCGATATGTCACGCTTCCCATCAGATGCCCACCTCTCCTCCTGGGCGGGAGCCAGTCCGGGCAACAATGAAAGCGCGGGAAAACGAAGAAGCGGCAAAGTGACACAGGGGAACAAATGGCTCAAAAGCGCCTTGGTGGAAGCTGGATGGGCAGCGTCCAAAACAAAAAACACCTACTTGAGCGCCAGGTACCGTCGCCTGGCGGCAAGAAGGGGGAAGAAACGGGCAGCCCTTGCTGTCGGCCACACCATCTTAGTTATGGCTTACCATATTATCAAAGAGCATCGCACTTACAATGAACTTGGTGCTGATTATTTCGACAAGTTAAATGAACAACATCTTGTCAGACGTTTAACATCAAGGATCACTGCCTTAGGCTATGAGGTCAAAGTAGAAAAACTGCCTGAAGCGGCTTGATGCACAGTTTTATTTTCGTATTAATATCGATTATAGAGAAAAGTATCCTTATGCATTAAATATATTTTCTTAAACATACTGGCTAATAAACAATCCTCCCTGCAAGTTGCACTTCCTAAAATCATCTGAATCCTGTATATGTCAGTAATTGATGGCGGCGGATGAAACAGCTCTCTTGTTATATTCCTTAAATTGGGTTAACCCGATGCATGTGAGAGATGGTTGCTAAAATAAATAGGCCATTTATGAGACACCATCATGATTCCCTTACTCAGCAGAAGATCGATAAGCTGCCTGTAGGTCAGTCAGATCGTGAAAAGAAAAGATTCCCTGTTCCCATCAGCCCCTTGATCCATTCCGCATTGCGCGCCATATATGCAGGCGGTCCGAAAAGCGCGTGGGCGTCGGATTTGTACGGCCGCCCATTGTACAAATACGAAACAAGGGCTGGGCATGTAACGTTCTTCTTTGCGCCTCCACCCGATTTCGGGAACCGCTTTCATCACTCCATAGCGCTATACTACACACCGCGCCTTGATTTCATCTATTCCGGAAGCCTGAGAAAAGCAGTCCATAATTTATCGGTGGAGACTGCGGATGTATTTTTGATTCTCATGTCGCGTATTGCGGAACTGCCGGATCCCAAGAAAGGAATCGCCAGTATCAGTCTTGATGACATTGCTCAATCGCGCGGAGTTCGCCTCCGGCATGGCAGCAGGCAGAATCTCTATGAAGACTTTAAACAGGAGGTATTGCGGCTTGCCGACATGCGCCTCACCATGTCCTGGAGAGACTATAAAACCGGAGGGGAAGTCACCTTCGGAAAGGAACGGCCGGACAGGCTTTTGGACATATTGGATATAGAGTATAAGCGTGAAGCGGAGAAATGGACTTCTTTTCGTTTTCGTTGCGGCCAGGCGCTTTCACATTTCCTCGACCCTGAGGGACTGTTCTGGATCGGGTATTACAGTAAAGCTCTGCTGCACCTGAGCCCTTATCATGATGCCTTGACAAAAAAGCTGGGAACATACTGGATAATTGTCGGCACTGTCGCCGAAAAAAAGGGGATGCTCCCCAGCGCTACACCGAAGACTATTCTAAATTTTTGCGGCGAGGATATAAACTGGAGGCACCCGGGACAGACGGTTGATGCATTTATCGAAGCCCATCAGCGTCTCGAAGACTTAGGCGTGATAGAAAGTATTCCGGTCTTAGAGCCGATGGCGAGGAGCAGAGGATACTTCAACGACTGGCTTAATACGGCGCTCACGGTGAAGTTATCGGAAGATCTCTGGCAGGTAGCCGATACCCCCAGAAGAGCTAAATTGCCATTTCGGCAGAAAAGGCCGGTCCGGGGAAGAAAGTACAGGCAGGAGTCTCGCGCTTCTGATATTCCAAAAACTGCAGAAGATCTGATTGCCGATCAAACGATTATCAGGCAATTCAGGGCTGATAACTACTTGCGCCAGGCGGAACTGGCCAAAGCATTAGGTGTGACGAGGCAGACCCTCTCCAACTACGAGAGGGGACTGCACACCCTGCCTGAAGATAAGGCCGTCAGAATCCTGGATATCTGGCATCGGAAATCGCAATAGTAATCTCCGCTGTAACTATTGGCTTTTGACCCAACTCCCTATCCATATTTGTGAAAACCAACCCAATCCCTGAGCAAATCAAACCCATTCTGTAAGTTTGTTAACTTTCATAAAGAATGAATCTCAAGAGGAATCGTGCTTTCCCGGGAGGTTAACATTGCTAACTATATCTAATCATCAGGGTCAGCGGATCAGGCTGTTTGTTACAATCCATAAAAAATTATTGCCTAATCAAAGGCAGGCGTACTTGGGTTTTTATCGAAAAGGAGGTGTCGTTTATGAACCGAGAAGACCGAATCAAAATCCTGCAAAATAGAATTGGAGAACTTGAGTTGTGCGGCGCCCTGCTCTGCTATTCCCGAGATATATTGTACTACACAGGTACGGCACAGCCTTCATACCTGCTTGTCTTACCCAATGCTTATGTTTTGTTTGTCAGAAGCGGTATTGAATTCGCTTTGGACGACGTCTTTGTCGGCAAAGAAAAAGTGCGAGAGGAACGCCGCCTGGCAAACGTATTCAAAGAAATGGTCGCCGGCCGGGACTCGGGGAGTAAACGGATTGGTACGGAGCTCGATATTTTAACAGCCGAGCAATTCAAGGATATGGAGAAGATATTTGCCGGTTATGAATTTGTGAATGTATCTCCCCTCGTCCTGGAGCAGAGGAAGACGAAGGATCTCTCCGAGATCGAGAAAATCAAAAAGGCCTGTGACGCGATTCACCGGGGACATGAAGCGGTTCTCTCCACCATGAAAGAAGGCGTTACCGAGCTTAAACTTGCCGCCGCCGTCGAAAATGCCCATCGGCTGGCAGGACACGAAGGGATTTTCTTCATCCGGCAGCCAGATTTCTTCATGAGCCGGGGACCCATCTCGTCGGGATCGAACCTCTTCAAGATCAGCGGCGTCGTGTATACCATCACCGGCGTGGGATTGAGTTCCTCAGTGCCTGCCGGCCCCTCGCTGCGAAAAATAGCAAAAGGAGAGCCCGTCATTGTCGATATACCGGTACTCGTTGATGGTTATCATGCAGACCAGACAAGGACGTACTGTTTAGGAAAGGCCCCTGATGAGATCAAATCCATGCACGGCGATCTCGTAACCATAGCGGACCACCTCATCAGCAGCATTAAGCCGGGGATAAAATGCAGTGAAATCTACGGCGCTGCAGTTGAGAAGGCGAGAGCACTCGGAAGATCGGACCACTTTCAAAATTTCGGCAAGGGGAAAAAGTCCCGGCTTATCGGTCACGGGATCGGCCTGGAGCTGAATGAGCCGCCCGTTCCGTCAGAGTATGACCATTCCGAGGTGGGCGATAATTATGTTGTGGCGTTGGATATGCACATGATGAATGAGGCCGTTGGGGTTGTCAAGCTGGAGGACATGATTCTCATTAAGGAGGGGGGGAATGAAATCATGACAAAGAGCCCCCGCCGGCTCTTCGAGATAACATGAACCACATATTTTCTTTTTGGCGGCGTCGAGTGCGGAAACGATGAACAAGTAAAAATGATACGGGAAGGATGGTGAAATCATGCAGTATGTAAATAGCAACAACGATCAGGGAATCGTTACGGTCCGCATAAGCAGAGGGAAAGTGAACGCCCTTAATGAAACAGTGATTGATGAAATGACAGGCCATTTTAAAGAGCTTGCCGGCGATGCCGGAGTAAGGGCTGTTATCCTCACAGGGACAGGAAAATTTTTCACCTTCGGTTTTGACATCCCGGAGTTTCTCGGCTACCCCAAAGAATCGTTTATCCGTTATCTCACCAAGTTCACTGATTTATGTACTTACCTGTTCCTGTATCCTAAACCGGTCGTTGCCGCGCTCAACGGCCACACAATCGCCGGGGGCTGTATGCTCGCCATCGCCTGCGATTACAGGATCATGGTCTCCGGGAAGGCAAAGATTTCCCTCAATGAAATCAACTTCGGCTCGTCACTGTTTTGGGGAAGCGTTGCAATGATGAAACTGCTGCTGGGACAAAGGAATGCGGAAAGGGCGGTATATACCGGGGCAATGTATTCGGCGGAGGAAGCACACCGGATGGGACTGATTGATCAAATCTCATCAGAAGTCGATTTGGAGGCGGAAGCGAAAAAAATCGCCGGTCAATACGCTGAAAAGGATGCGGCCGCATTCAAAAGCATCAAGAAACTTCTCAGGGGTACCATCGCAGAAGAGATCATGAAAAGGGAAAGAGGCGCCATCCTCGAATTCGTCGATATCTGGTATTCGGCAAGCACTTGGAAAAAGCTGCAAGGGAAAAACATACATTCTTAAAGTGTTCTGGCAAGATCTTGCCGATAAGGCACTGTCAGTAGTATCCCGGGTCAGGATATTCGCCGTAGACCTCACGGTATACGTCGCAAATCTCCTGGATGGTTGCAAAATCTTTCACTGCCTCTATGCAGTAGGGCATCACATTTTTACCCTTCTCGCAGGCGCTCTTGAGATTTTTGAGGCATTTGTTTACGGCCTTGTTGTTCCGCTTCCTGCGAACCTTGTGCAGCCGTTTTATCTGCTCGATTTCAAGGGCGTCTTCCACCTCAACGGGCTTGATGGATATCTTTTCGGTGGAAATATATTTGTTCACCCCTACCATGATCTTTTCACAGGAATCTATCTGCCTCTGAAATTTGTACGCAGCGTCGGCGATCTCCAGTTGCGGGAAACCCTTTTCGATGGCGACGGCCATGCCGCCCATCCTGTCGATCCTTTCGATATATGCCCAAGCCTGCTCTTCCAATTCGTTCGTTAGCGCTTCCACAAAATAGGAACCGGCAAGCGGATCGATTGTATTGGCAACGCCGGTTTCCTCTGCGATGATCTGCTGGGTCCGGAGGGCGAGCTGCAGGTCATGATCGGAGGGAAGGCTGAGAACCTCATACAACGAGTTTGTATGGAGAGACTGGGTTCCTCCCAGGACAGCCGCAAGGGCTTCCAGTGCGGTTCGGACGAGGTTGTTGTAAGGCTGCTGGGCTGTGAGAGAGCCGCCCGCTGTCTGAGTATGGAAGCGCATCCACCAGGACCGGGGTTTCCGCGCTTTGAAGCGGTCACGCATAATCCTTGCCCACATCCTCCTTGCCGCCCGAAGCTTTGCAATTTCTTCAAAGAAGTCAATGTGGGAGTTGAAAAAGAAGGAAAGTCTCGATGCAAATGAATCAACGTTGAGTCCTTTTCTCCGGATTACGGCATCAACATATTCTATGCCGTCGCGCAAAGTAAAGGCAAGCTCTTGAACGGCCGTAGATCCAGCCTCTCTGATGTGGTATCCGCTGATGGAAATAGTGTTCCAATTGGGGACATGCTTAACACCAAATTCCACGGCATCGCAGACAAGTTTCAACGAAGGTTCGAGGGGACACATCAAGGTCTTCTGCGCAATAAATTCCTTGAGCAGGTCGTTCTGAATGGTTCCGGATAACTTGGTAAGCGGGATGCCTTTCAAGTCAGCAGCAGCGCAATACATGGCCCAGATGACGGTTGCCGGCGGATTGATGGTCATGGAGGTAGTCACCCTGTCCATGGGAATTCCATCGAGGAGGACTAAGAATTCTTCCAGGGAATCAATAGCGACACCGCATTTTCCGCATTCTCCGCGGGCTTTCGGCGAGTCCGTATCATAGCCCATAAGGGTTGGAAAATCGAAAGGAATGCTGAGACCTGTTTGTCCATCCTTGAGAAATTTGCGCCATCGCCTGTTGGTATCCTCAGCAGTGCCCATCCCTGACAACATCCTGTAAGTCCAGTATTTCCCACGGTAGCCTGTCACCTGGTTCCCACGGAGGAACGGAAACTGCCCCGGGTAACCTATGTCATGGGTAAAGTCCAAGTTCTTAATATCATCAGGCGTATAAAGCCGCTTGATCTCGATGCCGGAATTGGTGGCCCATTGAGATTTCTGGTCGGGGTTCCGGGTGACACTCCTGCGAACCTCGTCCTCCCACTTCTTCTTGAGCCTGCTTGACTGATCCAGCAATTCCTTTGCAAAGTACACGAATCAATCGCCTCTTGTTTCAATAAATTCTTTCGATTTCATAAGCCAACTCAGTCTTTCCTTTGTCACCATAGAAGCAGGCGGTATTAGGAAGAACCTGCTTTGTTCTATCCGCCAATGCCTGCATCTCTTCGGGCGTGGGAACACGCCAGGGCAGACCTTGGATGGGCAGATAAGCATCTATTCTGAGGGGGATAGATCGGTCCACGGAAGCGATGAAGGCGGCGATCCGCAAAATTTCTTCCTCATCGACGTAGCCTGGTACGAAAACGGTTTCAGCATGAAGCGAGACAGACTTGGATGGTGCAATCTCAGCGAAGTTCCGCAAGATAATCCTGTTGTCGACTCCCGTATAGTCACGGTGCAAGGCGGGCGTGACAGCTTTAATGCTGAAGATAACTTCATCCAGCATCGCAAGTGGCGGCGATTTCCTGCCGTTGGTGAGAAGCACAAAGGAACAATTCTTCGACTGCTTCAGAGAATCCAGAATCCGGGGCAGAAGGGGGTCACACACGGCTTCGGCGCCCATAAGGACGATCTGTTTTAATGACAGCGGATCGAGAAGTTGTACGAGTTCGTGTAAAGCCAGAAAACGACTGGGCCGCTCGCTTATATATGCGGGATCGTAGATGCGCAAGCGGGTTTCGGGAAGATGGCAGTCAAAAGCCTCTTTCTTAAGAAGGCAGAGCCGGCAGCTCAAATTGCATCCCCAGAAGAAAAGGCAACACACACCATATTCCCGGGAGTAGGTTATATGGTAGACATTTGTCTGTGGTGAATTGTTCTCTATCATGGCACAGTCTTTAAAAATGGCCATTCCCGTTAATATGGTATCGCCCGTTGAAAGAACAATAACTCACACGCTGGGAAAAGGCGATTAGTTTTTTGACCACCGTATTTATAATCCATGCATATAGCAGCCGACAGAAATGTCGTTTGCAACAATCCACAACCACTATAACAATATGGTTTCCAGTTTCGGCAAACATTCCCTATCACAAAATTCCGAAACTCTGCTTCTTAAGGCTATTGGCTCTGGCGAAATTGAAATTCATATATGCTTTCTCCACGAACGAGGGATCATTGGGTAATGCGCCGGGTTATGAGGGTCTCGCGCCCTCTGCGAACCAGGAGCTGCCCTACGCTTCTGATATTTTCTTCGCTATATACCGTGAATTCATCTCTGTAATATTCCCTGAATATCTCCTCAGCCAATTCGTCGCCTTTATTATCTTCATTCATGACCCGGGACAACATATCGAATGTTGCTTGCCGCGATTGGCTAAAAGCATCTTCTACTGAGGACCCCATCAATGGCCCCTGATGACCGAATCCGAGGATATGCGCGTTGAGCGATTTCATGTAATCGATGGTGTTTATATAGTCTGAAAAATCAGTCAGGAAGAGAGGCAGAAACTCCTGTCCGGGAAAGTGAAAGCCGAGAGAATCTGAAAGTATCAATGCTCCCATCGCCGGTATATGTATAACGATGTTACCCGGTGAGTGCCCTCCGACCTTGAGGCACTGCAGGGAAATCCCGCCGAGGTCAATGTCACGCTTATCCTTGACGGCAATATGATTTTCCGGAAATTCAAATTTCTCAATCGGAGGACGGCCGTACTTTGTACCCATCTTGTATAGACGGGCTGTCATGAATCGGTCTTCTTTCAACATCGTTTGCAGGGCTTTGGGATGGGTCAAAAACTCTTTTGCTCCCATGCCGGCAATAACCACTGCATCCGGGTATCTTTCCCGCAAGGCTCCCAGTCCCGTTACATGGTCAGCATGCGGATGCGTTAGGATTAAATACGTCGGCGATATATCAAGGGCCTCCATCTGCCGGATGACCCTATCTGCAATCGCTGAAATGCCCGCCTCAATAAGCGCTGATCCGTTCCTGCCCCGGACAAGATAGAGGTTAAAGAAATAATTTCCCAATACCCAGAGGTTTTCCGTTAACGCCAAAGGGGTAACACGCACTCTTTCTGTCATCGGTGCTTCCATGAGTTCCTCCAAAACATGAGAGTTAATCTAATCGGCAGTGATTTGCAGGTATCTTCCAGCTACCTCCTCTGCGAGAGTGACAGGGTCCGTTTCACCGTGAAGCAGTTTATCAACCATGCGGTCCATCTCGCCTTCCACAATCAGTTGGTTTAAGATTGGGTTGAGAATACATAAGACAAGGGCATCGTTTAATGCATGAAATGACCGGCGACGGTTGCAATCGCCGATCACATTGTTTTCGAAAAGATACCTGTGATGATCCAGGATCGTAGTCGCCAGGGCTTCAATTCCCTTTCGGAACTTCGCAGGTTCGAAGACACTTTCAACGGTGAGGATGGGAGGCCGCCATTGGCCTGATCGGTTTGGCGACATGTCGAGAATGGCCATTAGCTCGCGTTGAAGTTTATGAGTTCCATCACGGTGTGCCTTGTTGATAACAAAGATGTCGGCGATCTCCATGATGCCAGCCTTAAGGACCTGAATCTCGTCTCCCATCCCGGGAACGAGGACGAGCACGATGGTATGGGCATAATTCATGACCTGCACTTCCTGCTGACCCGCGCCTACCGTTTCCACCATTATTAGTTCTTTACCCATGGCATCCAGGACATGGATTGCCTCGCCAACGGCCTTCGAAAGACCTCCCAATGAGCCCCGTGTGGCCATGCTTCTCACAAAAACCCCGTTATCTTCCGCATGCCGCTGCATGCGAATTCTGTCACCCAGAATTGCGCCTCCCGTAAAGGGGCTGGTGGGATCGACGGCGAGGACGCCCACGGTTTTTCCGATACTGCGGTTCCATTCTATGAGGCCGTCAACCAGCGTGCTTTTCCCGACGCCCGGAGAGCCGGTAATTCCTATAATATGAGCATTCCCCGTATGAAGGAAAATGTCCTTGATGATTTGCCGCGTTTCCGGAATATCATCTTCAATATTCCTTATGAGACGAGAGGCGGTGCGAACATCTCCTTCCCTGATCTTTTTTAATCTTTCCATAAGCTCATCCCTTTTGTTTGTAATACTGAAGAGCAGCCCGTCCGGTAGAAACTCCTTTATCTCTTAAATGATGAAGACTCCGAGCCTGAAGGTAATCAAACATAAAAAAGATAGTTTGGATGACTATACGAAAAGGGTAAGGTTGCAAATTGCGTGATTATCTTTATTAGAGATGTTAATTCTCCCGGAAAGTGAGGCAGAATCTAAGGAAGAAAATATTTTGCAGTTAACAAGCCTCATGGATAGGTGAAAATTGGTCAATAGATAGGTGGGGCGCATGCAAAGTTTTGGATATCGGGGGTTAACATATGTATTGCTGTCGTCCTTGTCTCCCGAAAGTCATTCAACGTAAGACAGAATCACGGACTGACCTGCCACCTAAACCGGTCCAGTTTTTATGTTATGATTCTGGCATAATTTTGGATGATTATTGAGGATAAGTAGAATGGGTGAAATATTAAATATATTTTCTTAAAAATGCTGGGTGATTGAAAATCGTTTCCCTTATGTATGGAATCTTAAAAATATTCGTCAACTTGCCTTGATAGACGAAATTGATGTTTTTTTCGAAATAGTTTAGTCAAATTGACTTGACTAATTTCATATGCAGGTATAATTTTCATTTAAATTTCAAGCACATATTGAGTACATAAATTTATGAATAAAGGAAATAACGGAGGATTATGAAAAAATCGGGTCGGTATGACACCTCTGACTTAATTGAAGATCAATATGAGCCGGGATCACGCGGTCGGGTTTTGAAAAATAAATGGTGAGGGGAATTGCCACTATCAATACGTCAAAGGGCGAGGCAATGATTTTATTGTCCTGGGTCGAGAACATGACGACAATGGTGAAAAGCAAAAAGACAAGGGTAACAGAGCTCAGCCTGGGCATAAAAACCGTATCGAACCATTCCTTCCCCCTTACACTGATGAGGGTATAACGTGTAATCAAGCCGGCAAGAAAGGGAATACCGAGATAAGTAAATACAGTTTTAGCTGATTCCACCATCGAGACATTGATATTGAGGGACTTCGCGAGTCCAAGCCAGTTCAGAAAAAGGGTCACGAAGACATAGATGTAGACCGCATAAAAGAGGACATGGGCAATGGCATTCAGGGCAACAAGACCAGCAGCAAACTCCCTGTCTCCGCCCGCAAGCTCGTTCCACACAATAACCATGGCGATGCACCGGGCAAGCCCCACCAGAATTACCCCGATCATATATTCCGGATAATTGTGCAGAAAGACTACGGCCAAGATAAACATGACTACCGGCCCGATGACCCAGTTCTGCAGAAGGGATATGGCCAGCAATTTCTTGTTCTTAAAAACTTTGCCCATTTCCTCATATTTGACGCGGGCAAGGGGTGGGTACATCATCAATATCAGCCCGATGGCAATGGGGATCGATGTTGTACCAACCTGTAACCCCGTAATGAACTTTGACACTCCCGGGAGGAAAAAGCCGATCGCGATTCCCACGCCGATAGCGAGAAAGATCCATAGAGTCAAAAAGCGGTCCAGAAATGATAACCTTTTCACAATACTCTCTGACATATACCCATCCTTTCTCTAGACAGCGGGTTACAGTCTAAGGAATTCTCTTTCAATCCAGCATTTGATTTCATCCCGGATCCGTCGAAAACCCGCCATGATTTCTTCTTCCGATCCTATCAAGTCTGACGGATCGGTAAAGCTCTGGTGAAGCATTTTTTTACCGCCGTCAAAATACGGGCAGGCCTCCTTCGCATGATCACAGACGGTGACCACGTAGTCAAACTGCTGACCTAAAAATTCCTGAATACCCTTTGAGCGGTGGGCTTCCATGTCGATGCCAATTTCACTCATCACCTTAACTGCATAAGGGCTCACACCTGCAGGCTCAGTACCGGCACTAAAGACTTCATAGAGTTCACCATGCAAGGCGCGCAGCAGACCTTCGGCCATCTGGGAACGAGCGGCATTATGGGTGCAGATGAACAGCACCCGTTTCTTATTTCCCGGCACTGCGATATTTACTCCGACTCTATTTTTCTTCTTCAATCCACTTTTTGATTTCATCGACTGACGGAATTCTTCCGTATGACTTGACCTTGCCATTTATAACCAAGCCAGGTGTACTGAGTACCCCATAACTCATTATCTGTTTCATATCGGTCACCTTGACAACTTCGGCAGCACAGCCGCCGTCTTTCGCGGCAAGTTTGGCATCGGCAGCTAATTTCTCGCAGTTGCGGCAACCTGGTCCCAATATCTTAATCTCCATTGATTTACCTCCTTTTACATAATTGCGTTAAACAGATAGCCGACGATAATTATGGCAACTGTTAGTATGGCAGCAAATATAATCAAGAGCTTTACTTTTAAAACCTTTCTCAGGATCACCATTTCCGGGAATGAAATCGCCGTAACAGCCATCATGAAAGCCAAGACAGTTCCGAGCGGCATACCCTTGCCCATCAAAGCCTGTACAATCGGGATCGTACCCGCAGCGTTCGAGTAAAGAGGTATTGCGATTAGGACAGCGAGGGGGACTGCAAAGGGATTATCCCGACCAGCGTAGGTTGCCACAAAATCTATCGGCACGTATCCGTGAATAACCGCGCCGACTCCGATTCCGAGAATGACATAGAGCGTCACCCGCTTCAGGATATCCTGGGTATGAAAAGACGCCAGTTGAAAACGGTCCCGCCAGGAAAGCTGCGGAATATTAGTCTCACCCATCCTCAGTTCCCACACGTAATCTTCAACCATCTTTTCTACGGCAGGGATGCGTCCCAGTATGATGCCGGAGATGATGGCAACAGTTAAGCCCGTTCCGATATAAATCAAGGCAATTTTCGCCCCGAATAGGCCCCAGAGAAGCACCAATGCCACTTCGTTGATCATCGGTGAGGCGATCAGGAAAGACAGTGTCACTCCGAGGGGAACACCCGCCTCCAGAAAACCGATAAATACCGGCACGGCTGAGCAGGAGCAAAATGGCGTGACAATACCCAACAAGGAAGCCAATATGTTTCCGACAAATTCAACTTTATTGGCGAGTATCTTCTTTACCTTCTCCGGCTGAAAGAAACTTCTGATGATCGAGACGAGAAAGATAATTACGGTCAACATCAGAAGGATCTTGATGGTGTCATATATGAAGAAATTGACGGCATCAGCAAGATGAGTATCAGCTGAGAGTTCAAATACGCTGTAAGTCAGCCAGTCGGCGAAAGCTTTAATCATTTGAATTACCCACTATCGCTGACATTTCTATTGAGCAATATATCATCACAGTTATTTGCAGATATCTTCACGGCGGATGGATTGAAGTTTTTTTACGATATGCCGAATCTCCGGGTCGTCCTGGATCCAATGTTTCAAGTTTCCCAGAAGACTCGCAGCATAGGGGCTCTTGCTTCCGTCCGTTAGATGATAATTGACCCACTGGCCGTCCTTCTTAAAGCCGACAAGACCGGCATGTTCAAGAAACTTCAAGTGTTTGGAAACAGTTGGCTGGGCAATATCCAGTGCCGCCTGCATTTCACATACGCACATGGCCTTGTGCTGCAACATTTTCAAAATCTTCACCCTGTTGGGATCTGAAAGGGCCTTCATGACCTTTATAAAATCTTTCATGGATTACATTCCTATATATTGCTAAACAGTAATATATTAACACATGCCCTTATTGTCAAGCATCTTTCCACATACTCCTATAATCCTATGCCATAGCAGTCGCTTGAGGAAAATCGTCTCCCGGTGTCTGACTGCCAGATCACAACATTACCGGTCGTAATGTTCAATAATTACTGCATATTGAATGTTGAGAGGATTACAGAAAGGCAGCCGTAAGCTACATGTGATGGGAATAAGTTGCCAAGGAATAGCAGCTTCCAACCGGTACTGTGCGAGAGCAATGAATGAAAATATTAAAGAGGTCGTACAAATGGAAGCGCCTCAGTCTTGATTAAAATAGGGAATCCAGTCTAAATCATCTGCGACAGCGATGGATGAAACAAGAAATAGTATTGCTGTGATTCCGAGTGTAATCTTGAAAACTTTCATATGACCCCTTACCAGTCTTTATTCCAAAATAATCCTGAATGTTGACGATCACGGTTTTTTTGTTCTACCCGACAGATATTATAGAGGGTAACGTTTTTAACTTTTTGTCCTCCTACTTTCTGTGTTCTTCGCCCATTCCTCCGTGTCCTTCAGACTGTTGATGTGATTCACCCTTATGTTGCTGTTGCCTCTGAGGTTGTCTTTGTTGCCTTAATACCTGAGTCTGTTGTTGTGGTTTACGTGTATAACCCTGAACACCCCAAGTTTTTTTCTTGTCCCAATAATGGTTACGTTGCCAGCTCTTCCAGTTCCGTTGAAGTTCTGAATGAGGAATCGGTTGATAATTCCAAATGTGACCATGCCAATTATGGTTCTGATAGTTTCCTCTCCAATATGGGTCTACGTCAAAATAGAATCTTGGAACACTATTGTAATAAGCCCACCCACGATCATAATACTACGAGCGGTACCACCGACCTTCCCACGGACGCCACCAGAAACCCTACACCTATACTGGGAACAGCGTAAACACTATTGGTATCTGGTAATACGACTACAGTCGGCGGTGCTTCGAATGTGACAGGTGGCGGTAGTGGTATAGAAATTCCAACACTTACATGCTAAATCCGATGTGGTCGAACACTGAGTCCGATTTGTCCGAACGGCTCTTTGATGATTCTTCTCCAGCCGACACTTAAGTATAAAAGTGTTCGATCTAAGTCAAGCCTGAATGTATTTTTCTCATTGAACCTCCTGTTAATGTAAATATAATTTTATGCGCATTATGGACAACGCGATCACATATGGCATCTGCAAGAGTCGGGTCTCCTATGATATCGTGCCATGTATCGACAGGGAACTGACTGGCAATGATAGTGGACCGTACGTTATGTCTGTCTTCCATGATTTCGAGTAAGTCCCTTCTTTCTTCATCGGTAAAAGGATTTATCCCCCAGTCATCGATGACGAGGAGCTTTATTCTCTGGAGGCGCTGAAGAAGTTTCACATAGCTCCCGTCTGCTTTTGCTATTTTCAGTTCACGGCCCAACCGTGGCAGCCTCGTATACAAGGTACTTATTCCCTGCCGTATAGCGCTGTTCCCCAGGGCACATGCAAGGTACGTTTTCCCTGCACCGGTGGGACCGACTATGATGATGTTCTGGTTATTCCGTATCCACTCATTCTGAGAAAGTCTCAGTATTGCGTCTTTCGTTATGCCCCGCCTGGTCCTGAAGTCGATATTCTCAGGACAGGCTGTGGGGTGCCGGAGATGTGCATGGGAGAGGAGGAGCTTTATACGCCGGTTCTCCCTGTGAAGTTTTTCCTTGTCGACAAGAAGGTCGAATCTCTCCTCAAAACCGAGGTCACGATATTCAGCGCTGTTCATCTGTTCCCTCAAGCCCTCTGACATCCCATGGAGCTTCATGGCAATAAGCTTTTCAATAGTCGCCTCAATCATGGGATGCCTCATGGTAATAGTTGTTTCCTCTTATATTGGGATGTAAGGGGAAGATCTTTTTTATCTCACTCCCCTCAGGGCCCGCCTCCTCCAGTCCCATCTTCAGGATGGACTTTACGCTCCGGTAATTGTATGCCCCTATGTCCAATGCTCTTTTACATGCTTTCTCTACCCGTGGAGAAGAGTATGTCCTGGAGAGCCTTATTATGCCGAGGCAACTCCGGAACCCATGTTCCGGGTGGGCACGGTTCTCCATTAACTTTTCCATAAAGTCCCTGGTGTAAGGCCCTACCTTCTCTCCCCATGACTTTATCCGTGCCGGTGTCCATTCGAGGTACTGCCGGTGCTCATGCGGCATGTGGAGGTCTTGCGTGACAAAAACACCGGGCTTATCTACCTGCATATGAGAGGCCACCCGTTTGCTCTTGTGATATATTTCGACAACAGTGCCGGTATACCTGATATCCACGTATTCCCCGATCAGGGTATAGGGAACACTATAGTATGTCTTTGTCACCTCGATGTGGTAATCGATGTGCACCTTTGCTTTCTTCCAGGCGGCAATGACAAACCTCTCCGCAGGGAGGGGTTTCAGTAAGGGTTTCTCAATTTCGAGAAAGAGGTCAAGGCGGGATTTATTTATCCCCGTCATGGGTCTGGCATTCAGATTCTTCACTTCTTCCATTACCGCCTCGTTGAGTTCCGTAATGTTAAAGAACAACCGGTTCCGCAATGCGGCGACAATCCTTCGCTGGGCTTGAAGGACTGCATTTTCCACTTTCGCCTTGTCCCTGGGTTTTGCCACTCTTGTGGGAATGACGGCAATGCGGTAATGCTCTGCCATTGCTGCAAAGGTCTTATTGATTTCCGGATCATAGTAACAGGCATGTGTAACCCCGGCTTTCAAATTGTCGATAATAATACTCTCGGGACATCCTCCGTAGAATTCAAAGGCTTTGATGTTGCATTTCACAAAGCTTTTCCCCGTCTGATCAGGCGCCGCACAGGAAAAAATGTATGAGCTCGCACCTAATACCGAAACGAAAAGTTCAACATCAACCCGCTCTCCTGTTGCCGGATCCTGATAGTGGGGACTGTCTCCGGAAAAGTCGACAAACATCTTCTCTCCCGCCTTGTGGGTAAACCTCATCACCGGGTCCGCCTTCCCGGCCCATTCGCCGTAAAGGTGATAAAACTGGCTCCTCTCGTATCCTCCGGGATTGTCTCTTTTGTACTCTTCATATAGAAGTTGAAGCGTTACTCCTTTCTTTTTCATCTCCCCTGTCAGGTAGACAAAGTCAGGCAATGGCCTTGACGCCGGCTGCTCTCCCTTGGGAAACAGAAGATCGGAAAGCGAGTCATCATCCATCTCCATAATTTCTCCATAACCGGCACCGAGCTCCCTGAGTTTCTCCATATACGTATGGGCTGTAGATGGCGAAATGTCACACGCCCTGGCAATCGGGCGCACACCCAGCTTCAGTTCTAAAAACAGCCGCGCTATTTCTCTGAGTTTCCTCATGGGTAACTTCCTCCCTTTCTTCTTCATCCATGCCCTCCAAATGTTTTTGAGGACACTTATTACATCAGATAAGGAGGAGAATCATCAGAGAGAAGATCCGTTCTTCACCGAACAGCGAATCCGGTAATGTCAAAAAAATGTTCGAGCATAATCGGATTTACTGTTCGATTATCACCGGATTCAGTGTTCGATCTTGACCGGATTGGGCGTTCGAGGTGAACCGGATTTTACACTTACATCTACCGCTGCCATCGTCATGACAGGAAAGACACCTACCAAAGCTAAAAAGATTGTTACAAAAAGTAACTTTTTCATTTCGTCATCTCCTTTATTAGACCCCGATGCCACATAGGTTTACAGTTAAGTCAACCACATCTTTTAGAGAGATTGTCAATTTTTAGTGTCTGCATGGAGATGGTGGGAAACCCTCGCCTGAGGCGAAACAAAAATTTATGAAATGGTTGGCTAAATATTGATAAGGCTTTGCTTTATGACGGTCGGAGACAAGACAGGTGGTCAGAGATGTCAATGCAATAATAATCACCGATTATCGCTTGAAAGGGTGAATATATGTCAAAATTACTTGATGCTTGACTACAAGGAAGAACATCAGACCACCATCATTCCAGAAATGCACGTTAAAATATCTGCGCCTTACAACCAGTTATCAATAAAATGAGCCGATCACTAAGGCGCAGACTTGTATTTGCGGTTTACTCTCTGGGATATTGTCAATAGTTGTGGATGAGACATTTTTCAACGTATCCTGACCCTTTTCAAATTCAAGCAGCTTCTTTCATTATTACACCATCAACAAATCTGATTCCTTCAATGACCTTGCAGATAAGGTTATGCCCCCTGATTCTCTGCCAAGTCTTTTCTGCTTCCATGGCCAATTTGAAAACCATGGTAAGTGTTGCCAATCTTGAGCCACAACCTTTTGTCCGTTTTGTGCGAAGCCTCACAGTGGCAAAGGTTGATTCGATAGGATTTGTAGACCGGATATGACGCCAGTGCTCTGCCGGGAAATCATAAAAAGCAAAAAGACTTTCTTTGTCTTTTCTTAAACACTCGCATGCTTTTTCATATTTTGCCTGATATTGAGATAAGAAATAATCATAGGCTCTAAAGGCTTCATCCCTGGTCGGAGCCATATACATGTCGCAGATATGAACCTTGGCTCTCGGTTGAACGCTCTTTGGCATCTTATCCAGGATATTGGCAGTCTTATGAACCCAGCAACGCTGCTCTATTGTTTCCGGAAACTCCTCCCGAAGGGCTGCCCAGAATCCCAAGCCGCCGTCACCAACCGCCAACTTAGGACCTTCTTTAAGCCCCCTTTGCTTGAGATCGCGCAGCATCTCCTGCCAAACCTGTTTGCTCTCCCGGTATCCGTCAAGAAGGGAAACAAGTTCCTTCTTCCCGTCTTCCAATGTCCCCATAATGACCAAGATGCATTGCCGCTTGTTCTCCACATCTCCCAAACGAACATTGAAATAAATGCCGTCTGCCCAGAAATAAACGTATCGCTTATGGGCAAGATCCCGCCCCGCCCAGTTTTCATAATCTTGTCCCCAGAGAGTCTTTAATCGAACAATATTTGTGGCGGAAAGCCCCGTTGCGTTCTTTCCTAATATGGATTCTAGTGCCTCACTGAAATCCCCAGTGGAGATCCCCTTAAGATAGAGTGCCGGTATTAAAGCGTCTATTGATGGAACTCTTCTCATATATCTCGGCAAAATAGTGCTGGTAAAAGCCTCGCCTTCTCTCTTGTCGTGAATGCGGGGCTGTTTCACTTGCAATGGCCCAATGCCAGTCACAATCTCTCTTTCCGGTAAGGACCCGTTCCTCACAACCATGCGCCGACCACCATTATCTCTCGCATCCTTGAAACTCTCAATGTACTCACTTATCTCATTCTCTATGGCCGCCTGCAACATCCGACAGGCGCCTTCCCGGATAATTAACTCCAATGCGCTTTTTGATTCTTCTTTAACTTGCTTTTCCAGATAATCTCGTTCATTATTCTCCATGGGCGTATCCTTCTTTCTCCCCTCTCGCCAAGGGGGCTTTAAGTTAAACTACACTTATTTAGGATACGCCTTCTTTTTATCCTGTCCACAACTTTGGGTTATATCTCTTACTCTCTAACATACGGCTCACTTGAAGCTAGCTTTTCGGCGATCCTCCTTGATTCAGTAAGGTGTCAGCCCACTCACTCACGGTTAAAACATCCGCCTGACGGGGAAACAACTTTTCAACCAGCACGCGATGGACTTCTGGATCTGCATGTAAACACGCATCGGAAAGAACGACGAGCCCGTAATCCTTATCCGCAGCTTCTCGCAAAGTTGAAAGGACAACACCGCTTGTTGCAATACCAGTTAGAATTAGCGTGTCGATCTTACGGGCGCGGAGAATAATCTCAAGATCACTACCGGCAAACGCGCTCACGCGTAATTTCGTCACGACGGGTTCATCCGGAAGCGGCGCTACCGAATAATGAATTTGCGTCGAAGCATCAGAAATGGTCATGCTTCCAAATTTTGTGATGGCCGAAAACATTTTGTTCTTTGCGCTTACTTCAGGGTAGCCTTTACGGAACGCGACACGAACAAAAATAACCGGAATCCCAGCACGACGGGCAGCGCTCACGGCACGTTGAAATGGAACCATGACTTCTGGTTTTTCAGCGAAACGCTGAACGATTCCGTTTTGAACGTCCATCACTAATAGCGCTGAGTGATTCGCTTGCATCATATCAGCGCTCTTTACTGTAAGAACAGGCGTGGCCGCACAAAAGATAAGAAGGAACAGGCAGATAAATCCCAAAATCTTATTGGTCCATTTCATAATTACCTCCTCAAACACAAAACCCCGCCTCTTTCGAGAAACGGGGTTTCAACAATCAGTCCATAGCACCCTCACGCAATGTTAAAGGGTTTATGAAATTTAAACTCTGACTTTTATATATAACTTTTGAATATCACGATTCCCAGTTGAAATCTACAATGAAAATCAAAGAGGGTGGTTTGCGGAAGAGGAAGCTATTCACGAACACATAAAATGAAGAAGTTTGGTATATTTTTTTGTATATTACATTCCGCATTCAACAAACTGGCATGCTGGCCCTATAGCTATCTTTATAGATACCGTAACAGTCACTTGGGAAGGACAATTTTTTCGAAACGGCAGAACCTACCGTCTTGATAACTTTCTCCTACGTTGATTTTCTAAAATAACACCTCTGTGCTACATTACAACCTATTATCATTATTCACGAAAATGTGCATGCATCGCCACACAAATTTTAAATGGGCTGTTGTGGTATGTGTTGGACAGTGTCTGTGAAGAGGAATATAAGTCAGGACAATTAAATTAAAGTTTCTGCCCGAAACTGCCGATATACCAATCAGCAATACTTACAGGAGGTGGTTCTATGTCAGACGCACTCAATACATCGCTTTCCGCCCTTAATGCCTTTTTTACACAAACCGACGTCACTGCAAACAATATCGCCAACAGTCAAACGAACGGTTTCAAGGAGAGCAACGTAGAATTCAAGGATGTTGATCCTTCAGGCGTCAAGGTTACTATCAGCAGCGTAAATACACCTGGCGATACGCTCCCCCCTGACGCGAATGGCAACCCTCAGGAGTCATCAAACGTCAACCTTGCGGAGAATCTAATCAACCTGATAGTAGCGCAGAACAGTGTGGGGGCGAATGTAGACGCGATCAATGCCCAAAACGAGATGCAGCAGTCGATCATCGATATCAAGGCCTGAGACTACGCAGATAACGGTCGCGGTACCAATCAGCGATATCCCAAAGGCCGGGTAAAACCGGCCTTCTTTTTGCTCTTCATTCATCTCTTTTCATTTGAACTATTTGATGTCTGGGTAAAATTCAAAAATAACGAGTTCAGGAAGCAGTTCACAAACTCGTGAGGTGGAAAAACGAGCTCTATTTTTTTGCATGTTATATCCCGCATTCAATAAACCGGTACGGAGACCGCATGCCTCGATTGCATTTGAAGTTTCGTCTACCCTGCCTTCGCACTGCTAATCGCTTATAGGGCGGATTTCAATCTTCGGTTAATGCTCCCTATGAAGCCAGTCTGGCTTCGGTCATTCTAACCACTGCTCCGGCGGGGTAAGAAAGAAATCACGCAAGGCTATTCCCTGAGAACCGATCAACAATTTTCTCTTAACAGGAAACGCCTTGGCAAAGGAGTCCATTCCTGGCAGATTCGTTTTGCTGCTGCCACTTTTCACTTCCATGGCCACTAACATATCATCCTTCCTGATGATATAATCTATCTCTCTATTTCTGTCCCGCCAGTAGAATAGCTCCGCACCCGTGCCCTTGAGACCGTTGGCCAGTGTTGCACCTATGGCAGATTCTACAAGATGTCCCCAGTATTCCCGGTCCTTCAAGGTGGCATCGAAATCAGACCCCGATTGTGCTGTTATCAGGGCCGTGTTGAGTACCTGAAGCTTCGGGCTGGAAGCCCGCTGCCGCACTATACGCTCTCCGTATTTGGGCAATCCCATTAGTAGCCCTGCCCCTTCTAGCAGATTCAAGTAATGAGCAAGGGTAGTCGTATTCCCAGCATCCTGAAGTTGGCCCAGCATCTTCTGAAAGGACAGAACTTGCCCGGAGTAGATACAGCCCAACTCAAAAAGTCGTCGCAGAAGGGCAGGCTTATCCACGCGCCTCATGAGGAGAATGTCACGTGAAATCGTTGTCTCAATGAGAGAATCCCTTATGTAGTTTGCCCATCGCCGCGGATCGCTTATCAGATCCGCACTGCCCGGATATCCTCCATAAAAGATGTACTGCTCAACATTCCAACCGAAGGCTTCCTGCATCTCAGAAAAGGACCAATGCACAACCGGAATCAGCTCGAACCGTCCTGCAAGGCTTTCCGTCAAACCGGTCTGTATTAGAAGTGGAGATGAGCCGAGGAGAATGACCTGCAAAACTCCACCCACTGCTGTATCTTCATCCCAGAGACGTTTTACGATCTCTGACCAGTTTCCTATCTTTTGTACCTCATCCAATACGAGGAGCGCCTTTTTGTGCTCACTGGCTCGTGCCTTTATCCGTGCAGTCTCCCACTGTTGCTCGATCCAGGTAGTGGTTTTCAGTGTGGGTTCATCCGCCGGGGCATAATGACTCGGCAGGCCAAGGTCATCAATCAACTGTCGAGCCAGGGTAGTTTTACCGGTTTGCCGTGGTCCGACGATAACCTGCATAAATCGACGGCGCTCAGTAATTCGTCCCTTTATCGTGTTCAAAATAGGTCTTTTAAACATACGTCAAATCCATTAGTTAACAATTTACTCAATATCGTGAGTAAATTTACTCAAAATTACTGGCAAATGTCAAGGGGTTTTTTCTGGATAAGACGAAGAAAAAAAACCATTGATTTTTATTAGATGGAATTTGCAGAACGAGAATTAGGAGGTACTAAATTAAACTGCATTTTTCAGCATTGAAATGTGTGCCCCTCTGTGTGTCCTCTCTTTGGAAATCGGGATAAAATGACTACACAGGGTTACGCCAGGCGACACACGGCTTCCAATAAAAGCAAATACTTATAATAAAACAGGTGACTTAGATATCTTTATGGGACTGCCTTTCACGCCGGAAGCTCGGGTTCGAACCCCGGTGGGACCACCAGAAAATTGAAGCTCTCCGCAGCAAGCTGCGGAGAGCTTCAATTGAGTTTTTTCAGAGTCGCCTTGTCAACCTTATGGCTTGCCGTTTTCGGGATTTTATCCAGGAATTTGATAATCCGTGGTCGCTTGTAGGCGCTGAGATCCTTCCTCCCTTTCAAGAACTCGATGATATCCTCTTCCGTTAATTTTGGGTCTTTCTTCACGATGACGGCAGCGACCTGTGCCCCCCACTCCTCGTGGGGAAGCCCGATGACAGCCGCCTCCGCCACGCCCGGATGGTTGTACAAGACGGATTCGACCTCCCGTGGATAGATATTCTCACCGCCGCTTATGATCATATCGTCCGTTCTTTCCATGAAGAAGAGATAGCCCTGCTCATCCTGTGTGAATACGTCTCCCGTATGCTGCCATCCTTCCTCGTCGAGGAGTTTTATATTTTCTTCGGCCTTGTTCCAATACCCGGGAGTCAGGATGTCTCCTTTGACCATCAGTTCACCCGGCTCCCCGATACCGACAGCTTTGCCAGTCTGAGGATCGACGAACTTACCCTTGATGACCTGCCCAAGCAGTTTCCCCGCTGAGCCTGGCACCCTCGTGTCGGTCACGTCGTAACAGACGGAGACACCCACGTGTTCTGTTCGACCATAAAGCTCATAGATCATTGCATTAAATTTCTTCTGAAAATTTTTGTAGATTGTCTCGGATATGGATGATCCTCCGAAGACGACGCGTTTCAATGAACTCAAATCGTATTTATCGATGCCCTGCGTGCCGGCAAGCTGGGCACCCATGAGGCCCACCAGGAATGTCCAGGTCACTTTTTTCCGGTCAACCAACTCCAGGAATCTTGTGGCATCCCACATGGGCAAGAAGACCACCGATCCTCCGGTGAAAATGGTCGTGAAGGAGGGGATCATGCCGCCTACGTGAAAGAGGGGCGTCGCGCAGAGAAACCGATCCTTGGATGCCACCTGTTGGGTGAAGGCAAAAATGTTCGCGTTTGCCACTGCGTTACGGTGGGTCTGTTTAACCCCCTTGGGTTTTGCCGTCGTTCCGCTGGTATACATGATCATGGCAAGGTCGTCATCGAGGGCGGGAAAAATATCCGGGTCCGGATCGTACCGCTTCAGGACTTCGTTGATGAGAGCATTCGAGCCTGATGCCTTCTCGTCGGAGACGACAACCTGCTCCAGTGTGGAGACCTCCTTTTGTAACTCGTTCGCGAGCGGTGCGTTTCGTTCGAGCACGAACATGAGCGAGGCGCCAGAGTCCATTATAACATAGCGGATTTCTTCCTTCTGGAAGCGGTAATTCAAGGGTATGGGAATCACCCCCGCCTTGAACATGCCGAACAGCAGATAGAAATATTCGATGTTGTTTGGCATATAGATGATGCCTCTTTCTCCCGGTCGCGCTCCTGATTTCCTCAGCCAGCCGGCAATCCGGTTCGATTTGTCATCCAGTTCGTTGTATGTGATCTGGCGGTCTCCGTCCATGGCCACGACCTTGTCACCGTATTCCCTGGCGCTCATTCTTAGATAGCACGCAATATTCATCCCTCGCTCCCCCCCTTCATTCTCGCTGCGATTTCATATTTGCTAAAGATCGCTGATTGAAATGCTCAACGCAATTTGTACATCGGTCCTCTGATGCTCCTTACCCTTGTCTTTGCAATGCACACGGGAAGAACCGTTCCCTATTTCTCCGCACTATCGGTTGCTTTTTTCGCCATTTCTTCGGCGGTTTTAGTAACTCTGTTCATCGCGTCACTTGCCTGTTTGGCTTTTTCTATAGCTGGCTGAGCTTGCTCTGCGCCGCCCATCATAACTGTAGCCATAGGTTTGGCGAAATACTTCGCCCAGTAAATCGCAGCAGCTATGATTATTACGATCATCACAAACAAAACTATCTTCGAGATACCCTTTTCGTTCTTCATTGTTTTGGTCCCCCTATAGAACGAGTATATACCCTTTCAGTATTCTTGTTTAGTATTTACTTTCGTTAAGATAAATCTGTCACTAACTGTAATTTAGCATCCGGAGATTTTGACGGGCATGCATCCTCTTAAATGGTACTCAATGTTGACTAAAAGGCAGGAAAGGATTATTGTACACTGAAACCGGATCTTAGTTTTAGACCTGATTTATCCAAAACCATTTGAAGACGTACAATGCTCGAACACAGTCAAGCCTTTCCCGATATCTCGTGAACCTGTACAAATCTATGAGTGGCGGATGGGGTGCGAAGGAAGAGGGCCTGACAGCAGAGTAGTCGGATTGTAGGGAGGATATCATGTATTTTATTACCTTGTCCAGGAAGATGGGCACAAAAGGAACAGAAATTGCGAAGCTCGTAGCGAAAGAACTGAAGTATGCCTTCTATGATACAGAAGATATCGAAAAAAAGCCGAAGAGATGGGATTTCTTGATGACATCAGAAAAATAGACAGCAAGACTCCACCTCTGTTGAAGAGGGTTTTTTCATGCCGGCCTGAGATTTGCCTGGACCGCCTATATGTCGTCATTTATGAACTCGCACGTCTCGGAAGCGCAGTAATTCTCGGACGGGGAGGCAATATGCTTTTTCGGTCTCTCCCGCATGCGCTTCATGTCCGGATAATAGCATCACAGGAACAGCGTGGCCGCAATCTTGTGGAGAGAGGTTATAAGTAAGAGGGAGGCCGCCCTTATGGTCATGGAGAAGAGTGATCACGAGAGAGAAAATTTTATCAGGTTTGCCTTCCATCGGGAGTGGGAGAATCCTGAGTTGTATGATATTGTCCTCAATATGGACAAACTTACCGTGGATACCGCGGCTGATATGATCTTGTGCGCAGCCCGCGCAGATGAAGCCGAAGGACGCGCCGGTGATGTGATGAACTCCCTGGATATGATGGAACCTGCAGTAAGAGTGGCGACAGCCCTTGCACAAGCCGGTTTTCCATCGAGTTATGTTTCCGCGTACGTTAATGAGCCGGGAAAAGTCCGGTTAACAGGGGTCGTGCAAGTTCCCCGGGAAAAATCGACCGCGGAGCGGATTGCAAAAGGAGTCAAAGGCGTTGAATCCGTAGAAAACAAGATTCAGATAGCCAGCAGATAGAATTCAATCATTCAATTTTTGGTGACGCGGAGCCCTGCTTTCTTTCAATTGGTAATCTTCAGTTGCCCATTTTCATCTTTACTGGGGACTCGTCGGTGAACGAAACAGGCCCCCCTGCCACTAGCTTCCCGTAATGTCGTTTTTTGATTTCCATTCTTGATGCAACATTTCACAAGATAATGTATAAGTATCTTTAGATTCAACATTCTCAACATTTTTAAAAAATATGCCGATAAGATAACGTAACGGAACGATATTAACTGCGAATATTCTTTTATGAACACAGCGATTAATTCAACCTGCTTAAAAGTTTTGATGATTGTGCTCATTACAGTGGTGCTGTTGGCGCCGTCGCACGCCGCGGAGATGTACAAATGGATTGACAGCGAGGGCGTCGTCCACTTTTCAGATGAACGGCCGGCAGGTGTAAATGGTGCAAAATCAGTAAGGGCTGAAGAACCTGACACGAAGACCGACGTTTCCAAAGAGGAAGCCTATTCACCCCAAAAAACAAAAGTAGCAAAAAGAGTGCCTGCGGGAGCGCCCGGCACTGTCCACAAGCTCACAAATTTCCCCATTATGCAACAAGATCCTAACTGGTGCGCCCTGACCAGCATAGCCATGATTGCCCAGTATTATGGCTACCACATAGATCCGATGCAGGTATCGATCGAGTCCGGCATTCCCCTTGAGCGAGGCATGACCCTGGAGGCGATTCTGAAATATTTCGAAACTCTGAAGTCTCTCAAGCTCGATCTTGAATACCACCATAAAGGCGAACTTGAAGAGATTAAGAGATATATAGACAATAACATCCCCGTACTATGGCTCCACGCCGCAGGGTCCGGGAGGGCGTGGGGTCGTCATGCGGCAGTGGTGATAGGATATGATGACACCGCAAGAAGAATGATCATAGCAGACCCGGGATATGGGGCGGAAATCTCCTACTCTTATGCAGATTTTTTGAAGCGGTGGCGCATATCAAGCGAATTGATAATCGCCGTAACCTCAAGAATATGAACCGGCTGGTTCCTCAAGGGACCTCCCCTCTGCCTCGTAATTTTCACAATACAGTCGCTATATAGACTGCCTTTAAAAAAACACCCTCGGAGTTGAATTGATGAATTTCAAATTGCGGTCGATGATCTCTGAGGACATTCCCCAAGCGATGAAGTTGAAAGACGCAGCCGGTTGGAACCAGACAGCCACTGACTGGGTACGTTTTCTTTCGGCCAGTCCCGAGGGGTGCTTTGTGGCGGAGTATCGCGGCGATGTCATAGGCACATCAGCAACAATCATCTATGAGGGCAGGTTTGCATGGATTGGCATGGTCATAGTTGACAAGCAATATCGAGGTCAGGGTATCGGAATAGCTCTGCTCGAACGTGCAATCCGCTTTCTCGATTCGCAAAGAGTTCCGACCATGAAGCTCGATGCCACACCGCAGGGCAAACCCCTTTACGAAAAATTTGGCTTCATAAGCGAGTACGACATCGAGCGATGGATGCTCAATCGCACAGTAAAAGAGAATGTTCTGGAGAATGTGCCAATATCAATAGAAGACGCTCTGCTAATTGACAGGGAAGTTTTCGGAGCTAATAGGAGCGAACTCCTCCGCTCTCTCGCTCAAGAAGCTCCGCACCTCACTTTGGTAGATCAGCAAGAGGGGAAAATCACCGGATACAGTTTCGGTCGGCTGGGTTCGCGTGCCGAGCACATGGGGCCATGGGTCGCTCATAATGAAGACGCGGCGGAGAGGCTGTTGAATTCGTTTTTGCTCCGATCGTCGAGAGAACTTATATTTATCGATTGCCCGCTACTGAACCCCTGGGCAATTCCGCTGGTTAAAGCTCGCGGCTTTGAATTCTCTCGCCCTTTGACCAGGATGTTCCGCGGAACAAACAGGTATGCCGGGCAAGTAGAGTTGCTTTGCGCCTCCCTCGGCCCTGAGTTCGGATAAGACATAATGCCTGCCAGAGGGACGCTGCTTTCTTTACATCCAAATCACGATCAATTAAATAATAATCCTTGACTTCCGCCAAATGGAATCATATATAAATAAAAGGACATAAGTTTGGATATAACATTTTGAAGCGCAAAGATGGCCACCAAGCTTTTCTTAGTCTTGGTGGTTTTTTCTTTCTGTCATTGTGGAAATCCGACTTAATAAAATTTCGAGAAAGGAGGATGAAAGCGATGCCAGAAGGTAAAGTAAAATGGTTTAATGAACGTAAGGGCTTTGGATTCATTGAAAAGGATGACGGTGGTGATGTATTTGTTCATCACAGCGCTATTCAGGTTGAAGGTTTTAAGACGCTGAGTGAAGGCCAGCGTGTCAGTTTTGATGTTACGCAGGGTGCAAAAGGCCCGGCAGCGGAAAACGTGAAACTCCTATAAGTTCATGATCGGAAAGAAAGAGTCGCTCCTATATGGTTTACCATGTGAGGGAGTGCCGTTCTTTTATAAAACCGTATCTGCTTATCTAACATGAGAGGTCCTGAAAATTATAATGAAAGCGCGTTGGGTGCTTGATACTCTCTGGCCGGAACTCCCACAGGTTGATTGTGCAATCGTAGCAAAGTGGTGGCCCTGGGAATATTACTGTGTATCGACAAGCCGTGTATGGCAGGATAAGTCAGATCCAATATACAAGAGCATAAACGGAAATTCCGTCTCCCCACGGCAATATGTAACACATGTCTATAAGTGTGATAAGAATGGCAAGAGCGATGTAGAGCATTCTTATTATATGAAAGAATATAATGACTCAAGCCTGGCGAAAAGAGGCCACAAAGAAGTAGTTGAGTTAATGGAAGACGGCATATTGAACTTTTAGTAATAAGGGATCGGTCAGGACAACAAACAGCTAACCAGTTAATCTTTGATGCCGATGCCTTTTTCTTAAAGGCATCGGCATCTGATTTTTCCCCATCCTTCCATTGGCTTCCGGAAAGCCATTCCCTGTAGATTATTTTTTGACGACTTCTTCTGTGCGGCCTTAAACTCGTTTACTTGTTCTTTCCGAATCCGGGATATAGTTTTTCCTTGCAGTCCGGACAAATGCTGTGGCTGAATCTTGCATCCGTATACTCACTGATGTAATGCTCTATCTGCTTCCAGTAGCCATCATCATCACGAATCTTCTTGCAGGCGGAACACATGGGCAACAATCCGCTCAGTGTTTTTATCTCTTCAATGGACTTCTGAAGTTTGTCTATGAGCATCTCGTTATTATCCGAAATAATTTTCTCCGCAGATATCAAGCAAACAACGACTATGAAGAAACCGAAATGGACAAAAATATTCCAATAATAAATAAAATAATTCACAATATTTTTTCCGGCAAGAAGATTTGCAGTCATGAGCGTTGCTGTGCTGATAACCGACATAATAATTCCTGTTCTTCTATTGACAAGCCAGGATAAAAGACAGATAGGCATTAAATAAAATACTTCCATCCCTATTTCGTAACCCGTTAAATAATCAATGACGCCGATAATCAAATTTAGCAGAAGGGCGATAGTCCAAATGAATGGGGTTGGCTTTTTTGCGAGATAGTCAATGAAAAACATATTTGATATTTACAGTTCTTGAAAGTTGTTGCGAATTTCTATCTGGATTCTTACATAAATTACCAGGTTTTTCAAATGAAGAATATGGGAATCAATACGATTAATTATCGCATGTTCCGGTGTTACAGTAGCGCTCGCTGCATTTTTTAGAAAAACTCTCTTGACATACAAGCGCCGAGACCCTTATTCTCCACCTGTAAAAAATAAATATCTTATCAATGTCAAAAAGCGTTCGAATGTCCATATGAAGGAGGGCTATCATGAGCTTTACGAGGATATGGCACAAGAATTATCCGGCCGGCATACCTCCGGAAATCCAGTTTGAGAAAATGACCATGCCTGAAGTTCTCACCCGGACTGCCAGGAAATTCCCGAACCATGCGGCCCTCATTTTCATGGGCACAGAGATCACCTATCAGGAACTCGAAAACCTCGTCAACAGGTTTGCGAAAGTGCTTCTTTCACTGGGCGTGAAAAAAGGCGACAAGGTGGCCATGGTTCTTCCCAATATTCCACAGATCGTGATTGCTGATTTTGCCGCATTCCGCATAGGCGCAGTTACGGTGATGAACAATCCCCTTTATACGGAGACCGAGCTTTCCTATCAATTGAATGATTCAAATTCTACATTCCTCGTTACCCTCGATGTGATGTTCCCCGTAGCCAAGAAACTGCAGGAAAAGACGCAGGTAAAAAAAGTCATCCTCTGTTCTCTCTGTGATTATCTTCCGCCGCAGCTCAAACCCGCGTTCCCGCCGGCGGACGTTGCGCCCCAAGAGGGGGTATACCATTTCATGGATTTGCTCAATGCCCAAAGCGAAAGCGACACACCCGTCCGTAATATGGCGACACTCAACGATCTGGGCGCCCTCATCTATACAGGAGGCACGACGGGGATCAGCAAGGCGGCCATGCTGAGCCATGCCAATATTTCTTTCAACACGCAACAATTCCGTACGTGGTTCAGCGCCGGAAAGGACGGTGAAGAGAGAATGCTCGCCATTTATCCATTTTTTCACGCGGCAGGCTGGACGGGTATGCACAATACCTGTGTCTATGCCGCGTGGGTGGATATCCTGGTTCCCAGGCCGGAGCCCGGCCAGATCCTCGACCTCATCGATAAGTTCAAGCCGACCTTGCTGCCGGGCGTTTCCACGATTTTTGTCGCCCTGTTGAATAATGAAAAATTTGTCCACATGGATCTCTCCTTTGTGAAGGTCTATATCACCGGCGCCGCTCCCATGGCCATAGATACCATCGAGAAGCTGAAGAAAGTCCGGAACGTGCCCTTGATCAATGTATACGGATTGACGGAAATCACTCCCATGGGGACAGCCACCCCCTGGGGTGGAAAGGAAAAACCGGAAACTGTAGGCGTCCCCCTGCCGAGCACGGATCTGAGAATCGTGGACCTCGATACAGGGAAGAAGGAGCTTAAGATTGGCGAGATCGGTGAGATATGCTTCAAAGGCCCTCAGGTCATGACGGGCTATTACAAGAGACCGGAAGAAACGGCGATAGTCATGGAAGACGGCTGGCTCAAGACAGGCGACGTCGGTTTCATCGACGAGGACGGATATGTCACCATTGTGGACCGCAAGAAGGATGTCATCAATGCGAGCGGCTTCAATGTATATCCCAAAGAGATCGACGAGTTGCTGATCACGCATCCGAAGATTCTGGAAGTATGCACCATCGGCGTTCCCGATGCCTATCGCGGAGAGACCGTAAAGGTTTTTGTTGTTACAAAGCCGGGCCAAACCCTGACGGCGGAAGAGGTCATTGACTTCTGCAAAGAAAAGCTTGCGGGATACAAAGTACCTAAGCTGGTTGAGTTCATCGCCGCCCTTCCCAAGAGCGTCGTAGGGAAAATTCTGCGCAGGGAACTCCGGGATATGGAGGCGAAGAAAAGAGAAGGCAAATCTTAGCTGGGTTTCGTTTCCGGCCTTCTCCTATTAATAGGCGGCATTCGCGGGAATGTCTTTCAAACATTTTATTGACAGAACCTTACTGTCAAATTAAATTGTTATTATAATTTTCTTTACCTAAGAAAAGGAGGTGCGAGCAATGACCGGCAGTGCAGTTGCAACATCAGTCGAGACAGGCTCATGGTATCAGGGACTCACCCCCAAACATTGGCGCGTGCTGTGGGCAAGTTTTCTCGGATGGATCTTTGACGGGTACGAAACCTTCGCACTCATCGTGGCGATTGGACCCATCCTGACCACTCTGCTTCCGCCTGAGGCTCGCTCTCAGTTGGGGGCTTACGCAGGGCTGACCATCGGCGTCACCCTGCTCGGCTGGGGTGTGGGCGGTGTGATCGGCGGTACAATAACCGATTATATCGGGCGCAAGCGGATGATGATCTACTCGATTCTCGGCTATGCATTTTTTACCGGGTTGACCGCTTTGAGCTGGAGCGTGGAATCGCTGATCGCATTGCGGTTTCTTACCGGTCTGGCCATGGGAAGCGAATGGAGCACGGGAGCGACATTGATTGCTGAAACATGGCCCGATCGCGCCCGTCCCAAAGGGGCCGGCTTCATGCAGTCCGGATTCGGCTTCGGGACATTCCTCGCTTCGCTCGTGTGGTACCTCGTGCACCCGCTGGGGGCGCAGGCCTGGCGATGGTTGTTTGTCGTCGGCGTTATGCCGGCATTTTTCGTATTCTACATCAGAAGGAAGATTGATGAGTCGCAGCGCTGGATCGACACGGTGCGCGAGAAGCGCTGGGCTGCGACAGAGGTGGATTCAGAAGTATCGGGGCCGCAGGCAAAGCGACCCTTCACGCTGACTGAGATCTTCCAGGCGCCCGAGAGCCGCCGCCGCGTGCTGCTCACATTCGCCATGTCATTGACCACCATGGTGGGCTGGTATGCAATATCATCCTTTCTCCCCGGGTATGTGGCATCCATTGCCAAGTCAGAAGGATATCAGAACCTGGCGTACTGGGGAAGCACGGCGGGCATGATCTACAACGCCGGCGCCATCGCCGGCTATCTGGTATCGGGCTTTCTGGCAGACTGGATGGGACGCCGGAAATACCTCGCATTCCTTTTCATCGGTTCACTTATTCTGACGCCGATTACATACGTCTGGACGCATGATCTGCAAGCGGTGCTCATTGCGGCGGCAATCAATGGATTCTTTACGCTCGGGCAGTATTCATGGTTTGCCATCTATCTCCCGGAGTTGTTCTCTACGGCCGTACGCTCCACCGCCGCGAGCTTCATCTTTAACGCCACCCGACTTATAGCTTTCATGGGTCCTATTGTGGCGGCCTCGATCATCAAGAGCTTCGGCGGCATAAGTACGGCTGCGATGAGCCTGGGCATGATCTACTTCTTGGGTCTTGCAGCGTGCTTCTTTCTGCCGGAGACAAAGGGCAAACCGTTACCGCGCTGAGAGAAACATGCCGCACGGCAACATCTGGTCTTAGCGCGATTCGCGGACGGCGCGTACACCGGCGCCGTCCGTTCGACGGACATCTGAAGATGTTGTCTCCATGACTGCCAGTTCAAATGGCGCTCGTCCTTCTTTGGTGTGATAGAATTACTTGACAGGACGGGCGCGATCTCCTAAGTTTGCCAACCATGTGCCCCAAGACAACCTCCGAAACCACCACCGGGAAACCCGTTCTTGCCCTCGCAGTCATGAGCGCCATCTGGGGCTATAACTGGGTAGTCATGAAGGAGGGCCTCCGTTTCTGCGATCCATTTGTGTTTGCCGCTATCCGGATATTACCGGCAGCTATCTGCCTTTTCGTTATACTAGTCTGGACTAAGGAAGATTGGCGTCCGCGGCAGGTGAAATGGACACTTCTTCTGGGTTTTCTTTCCACGACTGTGGGTTCCGGCGTTCCTTTGTGGGCTCTCGCAGGCGGCGCTGCGGGGAAGACGGCAGTGCTCCTTTATACGATGCCGTTCTGGACTATTCTCCTCGCCTGGCCTATACTGGGCGAAAGGATAAGGGGCCTTGAATGGCTGGCCGTAATTCTAGCTTTCGTAGGACTTGCGCTGATTGTTGCCGTCGATGCCATCGGAGTAAACCTCTGGTCGAGTATCCTTGCGGTGATAGCGGGAATATCATGGGCGGGAAGCGCCATCATCACCAGGATAATGAAGCGTGATCCTGAATTTGACGTTCTGTCGGTTACGACCTGGCAGATGATTTACGGCACAGTGCCTCTTATAATTATTTCCATTTTGATACCGTCGCCTCCCATCCAGTGGACCCCCGTATTCATTGTCGCCCTGCTATATAATATCATTCTTGTATGCGTCATTGCATTCCTGCTCTGGTTTTATATACTGGATAAGCTTCAGGCAGGGATGGCGACGATGGGAACTCTCGTTACTCCGGTGCTTGCCCTTATCTCCGCCCGCATTCAGCTCAGCGAAATCCCGTCTTTGCGCGAGGGCCTTGGCATCATTTTAATCCTTTCAGGAATAGGACTCCTGGGCGCCATTGCTTTCTTGAGAAATCGACGGGCGGAAAAGTGAACTATATATTGATCTGCCTCAGACTGATTTTGAACGAGGATCGAGCGGATGGAATTTACTTCAAGCAATCGCCGCTGGAGCCGTCCTGACACTTAGTCCCATCAATCCAGACAGCGCCTGATAGGTCCGCGTCTGTTAAGTATGTACCGTTCACAGTAGCATCGACCAGGTCCGCGCCGGACAGATTTGCATCTCTCATGTCCGCGCCGGACAGGTCTGCGGAGGTCAGATTCGCATTGGACAGGTTTGCCTTGGCCAAGCTTGCATCACGAAATTTTGTGAAGGACAGGTTTGCACCGGAAAGGTCTGCTCCGGCGAGTGTTGCACTTGTCAGATCTGCACCAGTGAGATCAGCGCCGGAAAGGTCTGTGGCTGATACATCTGCGCCTGCCAGATCTACGCCAGCGAGGTTAGCGCCGGAAAAGTCCATGAGTGACAGATCGCAGGCCTGACACTTCTTTGTTTGCTGAAGTTGCTCGAGAGCCGTCTTGCTATCCGCAAATCCGGCTTGTCCTGTCAGCAATATTACCGCGATGATGAAGGATAGGGTAAGTGACGCTTTCATGGTTTTAACTTTCACAGCGACATCTGGATTCAAGGTACAGGGTCGAGCAGCGAATCACAATCAGGAATAACCTGATTTGCCGCTTCAAAAAGCCTGAGAAGGCGTCAAGAATATTTTAATTGGGCGACATCCCCGGCAATTAATTCTCATGCCCGCAGGCTGATGAAAAAGTCCATCGCTGTTTCAGCCATGGCTTTTAATGTTTCGCTTTCTGTGAGTCCTACGTTATCCAGTGCAAGACTGATTGAGACCTATTTTTTGGGTGGCTTCAAAAGCAGAAAGGCGATGATCATACCCACGACGGCAAGAGCTGCCGTAGGATAGAATGCAACGGCGTAAGAGCCAAAGGCATCCTTCGCCTGACCGGAGATGATGCCGCCGAGAATAGCGCCCACACCGTAGGCAAAATAGACAAGGCCGTAGTTCTTCGCGTAGTTCCTCACGCCGAAAAATGAGGTCGTTGCTGTCGGCGCGATGGCCAGCCATCCACCTAAGCAAAGCCAGAAACCTATGAAGCAGACGACATAAAGGACAATACTTCCCTCGTTCGCCATCAACATACCCAGTGAACAAACAAGGATGATGACGTAAGAGATGATAGCTGCAATCCGGGGAGTTAATTTGTCAGTAAGAACTCCGAAGAGGGGCCGTCCGGCGCCATTGAAGATGGCAAACACGCCGACGAGGGTAGCAGCCGTTGCGGCGTCGATCTTAATGATTTCCTGGGCAACAGGGCTGGAGATGCCGATGGCCATAAGACCGGCAAGACAGCCGATGGTGTAGCAGAGAAATAGGCCGTAGAATGTGGATGTACCGGCCATCTGTTTCATATTTAAATCCGCTCCTCCAAGATGGGCGGCAGCCGGCGGAGTCCATCCTGCAGGCTTCCATCCCTCCTGGGGATAACGGAAGGGAATGAAGAGGATGCAGACTAAAACGAGGAAGACAGCGCCTAAATACAGGAACGTCTGCATGGGGCCGACAGATTTGATAAGGGCAGCTGCGACGTTTGCGGAGATGAAGGGTGACCCGCCGAAACCGGCCAGCGTTAGTCCGAGGGCAAGGCCTCTCCTATCCGGGAACCATCTGCCGACGACGGCCAGGGGTACTCCGTAGGCTAAACCCACACCGCCGCCGCCGATGACGCCGTAGCTGATTGACAGCATGAAAATATTTGACGACTGACTCGCCAACATCCAACCGATCCCGAGGATAACGCCACCCAGGATGCCGAGATTCCTCGGCCCCAATCTTGCTATCAACTGGCCACCGATGAACACCAGAACAGCAAAACAGGCCAGGAAGATCATGAAGGGAAGACCCGCTTCCGTTGCGGTGACGTTCATCAACCCCCTCACGGGCTTGGCGAATACGCTGTACGCATAAACACTGCCTAAACAGAGATTGATGATGAATCCAAAGACCACAAAAAGCCATCGTCCCGACTCCTCCGCCATTCCAAACAGTTTGTTGTCGCTCATCTGAAGTCCTCCTGGGTAATGATAGTCGCGTGCGTACATAGATAACTCACACTAGCTTGTCAAGAAGAATATGGTTGACAATCGATGGGCGCGAACCGGACAAGGTTCCTGAAATGGAAGAGCCGCCTGGTGAAACAGACGGCTCGGTGGTGACCTGCAAAAAGAAGATAGTGTTAGCTCTGTAATAAAATGTTCAGTAATTAAATATTTTCAACCTGATATCTCAAGGTTTAACTACCATGACAGGGCATGAAGCGCCTTTGACCACCTTGTCTGCTACACTGCCCATCATTTGCTTTAGAATGCCTGTTTTTCCATGCGATGATATCACGACTAAGTCAATCTTCTTCGCCTTCTGCTCACTCAGTATAACTTCAGCAGGGAAGCCTCTCTTAATATCAAAAGAAATTTTGATTTTCTTCTTCTTGGCAATTTCATCAGCTTCCTTCTTTAGCTTGGCCTTGGCTTCTCTGAGACTGTCCCTTTTTAGCGCCTCGATGAGCTTATAGTCGAGACAATAGTCAATTGCGCAATCCTGAATCCCCTTATCTATAACATGCAAGAGGTAGATTTTGGCTTCATGTCGGCTTGCCATGTCAATGGCCTTCTTCAAGGCTGCATCTGAATACTTGGAAAAATCTGTCGGAACGAGAATGTTTTTTGGTGCAAACATAAAATGACCTCCTTTTTTATTTATCTTCTATCTGTTACTTTACCTTACCGATGTTTGTTACACAACAACTTTTTGAGATTGTGGCTTGCCGCAGGATTATGTCAAGGCTATTCGATCGGCGGCTCTTCGCCGTATATCGTCTTGAGCAAGGCGACGATCTTCTTGTCGCGCCACTGGGCGACGTCGTTGAGCTTCTTACCGGACATTACTTCATCCATACCCTGTACAAGTTTACTCTTGGAATCATCGGAAATCTCATTCCAGGTCGCCATATCTTTCCATATGTCTCCGAACGCCTTTCCGATATGCTTGATGAAATAGTCGTAGCCTCCCTCGCCGCCGCCTAAATGATAAATGAGGTGTTGGCCCATGAATGCCCAGCGTATGCCCGGACCGGCGAAAAGAGCCCGGTCGACGTCCTGGACACTGGCGACGCCGTTCAGCACAAGATCTACAGCCTCTCTCCACAGGGCGGCAGCGAGGCGATTGGCGATGAACCCCGTTGTTTCCTTCTTCAGAACGACAGGCATTTTTCCGAGACCGTTAAAAAAAGTCCTCACGTCTTCAACGGTCTGAGGGGTTGTCTGATTTCCGGGCACAATTTCCACCAGCGGTACCAGGTGCGGCGGATTGAAGGGATGAGCAACGACACAGCGCCCGGGCCTCTTCACGGATTTCTGCACCCGCGTCATGGGAAGAGACGAGGAACTGCTGGCCAGGACCGCGTCCGGTTTCGCAATGGCATCCATCTCGGAAAATAGCGGTATCTTGATTTCGAAATTTTCTGACGCGGATTCCTGAACATAATCCGCATCGGAAACAGCCTGCTCCAGGGAACCGGCGGAACTGATATTCCCTTTCATTTTTTGGGCCCGCGACCTTTCGATAAGACCATATTGGACAAGCCCGTCGAGATAGGCGATTGCCCTCTGCAGGCCGCTCTCCTGCGCCGCGCCGATCTTATCAAACATCTTCACCTTGAAATCCTTGCTTGCATAGTAAGCAGCCCAACTCGCACCGATCAATCCCGTGCCAACGACACCGACGTTCCTTACTTTCAACATATCGCCTACCTCCTTTTTCAATTAAAGACGTTTCGACCAAAAGGACGAAAACCGATCATCAAATGCCGTGTTATTAATACTGAGAATAAAAGGTAAGATCTGAAAAGGAAGCGCTTTAAAAAACATTTTCACTCTTAGCTTTAGGGGGAAAGAATTATGAAGCATCGAATAGAATCAGCGCTTCGGTACAGCCTATAAAACTTACCTCAGACCGGACTGATTGTAAATTCATGAAAATCAAACCCTGGATACCCCGTGCGGAAGCACGGGGAGGAAAGGGTTTCCGTTCTTTAGGAATTGAGTATCATAAGCATGAAGAAAAGCTCCCAAGCAGTTAGATTTTGAGTTTTAATGCCCCGTGCGGAAGCACGGGGTTCTTTACTCAGATTGAACAATAGCTCGATGACAAATTGATCGCATCAAAAATTGGTAAGGCGACCCCACAAATGTTATGGCCGCTATCATTAATTCCACCTTTAATCATGCATCTCAACGCTGCATGATCTTCATGAATTTATCTAACCGCCCCTTTTCCTGCAGGGTCTTGACGATCATTTCCTGGGCCGTAGCCGGAACAAGGGGAATCTGTTCCCTTTGCAAAAGTTCAACAGCCCCAGCCGGGCAGCCCGTCACGCAGAGCCCGCAGCCGATGCAATTCGCAGCATCGACGCTGGCGGTATCATTTTTTATCTCAATTGCCTTCATCGGGCAGCGCTCATCGGCACATATGCCGCATCCCGTGCATTCATCGCTATTGACGTGGGACACAAATCGGCTGGGCTCAAAGGCATGGGGATGATGCAATTGGGTTTTCCCGCGCAGAATGGTGCAGCAGCATGGGCAGCAGTTGCAGATCACGTGGGCCTGGTCTGCGCTGTTGTTGCTCGTGTGAACCAGACCCGCAGCCTCCGCCTGATCCAGGACCTTCACCCCTTCCTCCTTGCTGATCCGGCGGGCAAAACCCCGCTCTACGAGAAATTCACCCACGCCCTCGAAGGCAAGGCAAACCTCTTTCGGTTTGTCGCATTTTGCCACGCTGACCCTGCAGGCACATTGCGTGAGCGCAATATAGTTTGAGTTGTTGATCAGATGCTTGACCTCTTCGTAGGGGTGAACGCGGTCTTGGTGCATGATGGATTTTTCCACGGCAACAACCCGCATGAGAGGTGTGGGATTGCCGGCAAAAGAGGCGCCGAGGGCTTCTTGATGGTACTCCTCCCATAGTCGGGCCAGCCGCTTGTGCATGGATGTCCCGCCCCCTTTCATGAAAGGGTACTCAAAGACCCCCGGAATGAGCCCGACCAACCCGTACAGTTGTTCACCCTCTTTAGACTTGGAAAAGATGATCCCCTTGCCGACCATGGACTCCAGCCTCTTTTTCGCTTCATCCTCCGAGATGCCCACTGTTTTGGCGATGCTTGCCGCCTTATTGGGCTTGAAGCTCATGTTTACAGCGACCTGTGCCTCCTCAGGAGTAAAGAGCATGCGAAGTATTTCGTCAATGGACTTCGTCTTGGGCGCCGTCGCGGGATGCGAATCCAGAATCTCCCTTAATTGTTCGTATGTATCCATGAGCATCCTCTCTTGTATTTCCTTTTCGGCTGCTATTCAAATAATATAACAGTAATGAGCTCAAGGTCTCTATCTCCGACATTTTTAATGGCATGAGACTCGCCATGACCGGTACGAACCGCGTCCCCTTTTCTTATCGTGGTTTCAAGACCATTGTCATTTACAAGACCTTCTCCTTCGAGGACATAGTATAACTCAAAATCTCCCTCGTGTTTGTGAAAGCCAACGGAATTTCCCGGCGGTATAATCTCTCTTGTACAGAGCCGTCCCTTTCCCTTCAATTCATCTTTTTCGAGGATATGGAATAACTTTAATGTTCCCTTTCCTCCCTTCAATTCATGAATACTCTCTTCGCGCATCTCACTACTCCGTCTAATCATATTTTCGTCACCCCTTTCCACGGGAATTTTTTACGAAAATGATTTGCATATGCGTAATTATCGCAGGCTTGCATTATCGCTCAGCCAATAGCCTGTCTAGCTTTGACCTGACCTGCATACTAACCAATTTACCAATGCCCAGCTTGCCGCGAGCTTTTCCCAACTTGATACTTGTCTCAATGATGTTCTTAGGCACGTAGGATTGTTGGGCTTCCGGTTTGCGAAGCAGGGTGAGGGATTTTGTGCGACAGGTGTCGACACACAGTCCACATCCGATGCACCGGTCCGGATTCAGGATCGCTTTCTTGTTGTCCACATGAATGGCTTCCATCTGACAGCGCTTGGTGCAGATGCCGCAGCCCTTGCATGTGTTAGTATTGAGGCTCACCACAAATGGACTCGCCACCAAACTGGCCGGCTTGGGATCACGTTTGAGAAGTCTCAGCACACCGCAGCAGCACCCGCAGCAGGTGCAGATGAAAAGGGGGTTCTTGGCGTTTGCCGGTTGCAGCACCAGTCCCGTCTCCTCGGCCCGCCTAAGAATCGCGAGGGCTTCTTCCCGGGTGATGGCCCGGCCACGTCCCATGTGCACGACGCCCTCGGCCGCTAATCCAAACTGCAGACAACTCTCCTCAGGCTTGTCGCAGCCTTTTCCCAAAATGCGAAACTCTTGCCGGCAGATGCAATTCGAAACGGCGAAGGTCGTGTGATTGCGCACAATCTCCTCTGCCCGCTCATAGGGCATCACCTCGGGCTGAATCTCGATACTCTTCCTTACGGGGATCGTACGCATCTGCGGCACTTTGCGCCAGATGCCGGGGTCAAACAATGAGGGCAGGTATTCCTCGAACTCCTCGACAAGCTCCCGGCTCAGTTTATTCACCTGCGCCTCCCAGATACCCACGATAAATTGTTGGGCCATGTACTGGAGCGGCTCGCCTTTTCGCCTAATCCCCATAACCAGGCCCTTCTTATCCATCTCTTTTAGACTTTGGGCAACCTCCTGGATGGGGAGCTTGGCGCGCCTCGCTATGACCCGCGGCTCCTCGGAAATGAGGGCCAAGTGGACCGCGAGTTTGGCTTCCTCAGGGGTAAAAATCCGTCGCAAAATACGAATCTCCACGCCGCTTGGGGTGTGCGGAAAGCCTCCCGGCAGGTTGTCGAGATGGTCAGCCAGTTTCTTGTAAATATCTCGTGCCATGGCATATCCCCTTTCTTTGCAATTATTCTTGAGCTCATTACACAACGCTGCCTCTCTGTCTGAGGCATTCGTGCTAACGATATCACAGGCATTTATTTTCTGCTGCGACACCATTGAGATGTAGCACTATTTTTATATCACATTTAAAAGATTAAGCTCTGTGTTTTTTTGATTTTTACCAGTTGAAATCTTGCATATAAAGCAATAATGAAAACTTGAGAATAACAGGAAGCACGCTATAAATGTTTTTATCAGCCAGCCTATTAATACCACGAAAAGAAATTACTATTGCCCTTCCTGATATATTGATTTGACCTATGACACTCTTGGCCGCTGCTTTTAAGAGTTATTGTTTTTTAAATGTTTGGTCAAAAAGCTATTGAGCTGGTTAATAAAAGCCTGGCATTCTTTCCTACCAAATACCGATGGACCTCCCGTCATCATGCCGCTGTCTCTTAGCCCAGTCATCAGGTCACGTATAGCCAGTTTATCCTTGATGTTGCCCTCCATATAGAGATTACCTCGAGGGCTGAGCGCAAAGGCACCCTTGGCAACCACCCGGTCTGCGAGCGGGATGTCGGCAGTAATCACCAGGTTGCCCTTCTGTGCCAGTTCAACGATCCGATCATCCGCAAGGTCAGGTCCGTCAGGGACTATAATGCTTGAAATGATAACTGAGGGCTCATAACTTACCCTTTTGTTGGCCACAAAAACCACGGGCACATGCAAGCGCATAGCGGTCCTGATCAGTAGATCTTTGGCCGCATTCGGAAATCCGTCCGCATCGACATATATCTGCATTCATAACCTTTTTCAGTAAAAAAAATGGATCAGCTCAAGCATCCAAAATCTCTTTGACCCGGCCTATTATGCCGCTATGCAGGCGCACCTTGATGCCATGAGGGTGACTGACTGATTTTGTGAGAATATCCTTGACGATGCCTTCAGACAGTTTGCAACTGAACTGATCCTGCTTCTGGATGACCTTCACACGCATCCCAGGTTTAATGTTTGATCGGTTATTTCCATTCACAGTTAATTTCCTTTCGCACGGCTGTTGCCGCTACGGCGCCAACGGATCTCCGGACGGGGTATGGCGCGCTCTGTGATACACCAAACGTTACTGGAACAATCGGGGGGGGAAATCAGGGGCACTTTCCAGATTAATTAAATCCTGCGTATTCATTCCGATAACAAATCTGCATCAATCATACTAATGTGTAGATCATTTCTTACAGGAAGTAAAGGATGTCGTGACCGCGGTCGCGGCTTAATCGATCTGAATCAGTAGCAGCGTCTTGAACCGAGGGAGCCTTCGATTTCGGAAAGGGCCTTGAGTTTCTCAACAACTTCTATGAAAGAGGCAGCGGCGCATTCTATTTCATCTGGTGTATTCATTATTCCGAGGCTCAGTCTCACCGTTCCCTGCGCCGTCTCCTTGGGCAGTCCCATGGCCGCAAGGACGTGCGAGATTTCAACTGAGTGAGACGTGCAGGCGGAGCCGGCTGATACGGCGATGCCTCTCGCATCAAGGTCGCGTACAATTGTCTCAGCCATGATTCCGGGAACGGATACGCTGAGGCAGTTGGGCAATCTTGAGAGAGGGTGACCGTTTATCACGAGACTAGGGACAGCGGCTGAAATACGCTCCTGGAGTGCATCGCGCATTTTTCTGATTTCATCCATACGTACCGCAAGTGTTTCTTTTGCGAGTTCACATGCCTTTCCCAATCCCGCGATGGAGGCAACATTTTCCGTGCCGCTCCTGATGTCCCTCTCCTGTCCCCCGCCGTGAAGAATAGGATCGATACCGATCCCATCCCTGATATACAAGACCCCGATGCCTTTCGGGCCATGGAATTTGTGCGCGGAAATGGAAAGGAGATCGACGCCTATTTCTTTGACGTTCAAGCGCACCTTTCCCGCTGACTGCACGGCATCCGTGTGAAAGGCAATGCCTCTTTCGGTGATGATCCTTCCTATCTCGGGGATAGGCTCGATCGTTCCCGCTTCATTATTCGCGTGCATGATGCTTACTAGGATGGTTTTATACGTCAAAGCTTTCCTGAGGTCTTCCGGATTTACAATGCCGTACCGATCGACCGGGAGATAGGTTACGGTGAAGCCGCTTCTCTCGAGATACTGACAGGTCTTGAGAACGGCGTGGTGCTCGATTGCAGAGGTGATGATATGATTACCGCGATCTTTGCGGGCGCGTGCGATGCCCTGGATAGCGAGATTGTTTGCCTCTGTCCCGCCGCTCGTAAATATGATCTCCGCTGCCTTGGCGCCAATGAGGTCTGCTATTTTACTCCTGGCTTTTTCTACGGCCTCCCTGGCCTTCCTGCCTGCGGCATGAGTGCTCGAGGGATTGCCGAAAGAATGCCGCAGGAAGGGCAACATGACCTTGAGGACATCGGGATGAAGCGGTGTGGTCGCGCAATGGTCAAGATAAACGGTCTTCATGAAAAGCCCTTCCGAGTGTTTACATCAGGGTCCAGAAACTGCACCTAAATTTTCCTGCCGATAGCAAAACCTTCTTCAATAGCCTCTTTTATCATACGGGGCTTGGCACAATCTCCGATTGCATATACCTCGGCAACCTTTGCCTTGCTCTCTTCATCGAGGGTGGGGTTTGACTTAAAGCCCACGGCAAGCACCACGGCATCTCCCTCGATGAAACCGGCGACTTCCTTCTGTTCGACCTTTACACCATCTTTTGTTATCTCCTGCACGATGGTGTTCGTCTCCATCTTGATGCCCTCTTTTTTTAATCTCGCGAGAAAGAAAGGCCTGTATGTGGGAGATACATTGTCCGCCATACGGCTCAACATCTCTATAACGGTGACCCGAGTTACATCTTTTGTGCGTTCGAGGAGAAATTCCGCTGTCTCACAGCCGACCATACCACCTCCGACAATGAGAACATTACCGCTTACAGTCTTAGCGCCGGTCAATACGTCTTCCGCCAACACCACATTTGGACCAACCACGCCGGGTATATTCGGAATGAGGGAAGAGGACCCCGTAGCCATTATCAAGACGTCGGGTTTTTCTTTTTCTATTGTGGCTTGGCTTGCATCGCTTTTGAGTTTTATTTCCACACCGGCCTTCCGCGCACGAGATGCCAGGCTCTTGACCAGGGCCTGAAGTTCACCTTTGTAGGGCGGTATGGAGGCGATGAGAAGTTTCCCCCCCAGTTCGTTTCCTCTATCGTAGAGCGTGACCTTGTGGCCTCTTAATGCCGCCGTCATCGCCGCTTCCATGCCGCCGGGGCCGCCGCCGATAACGAATACCTTCTTGGATTTTTTCGCGGGTTCGATTGCATACTCCGCCTCTTTTCCCGCGAGGGGATTGACCGAGCAGCTGGTCGATGCCGCCGTTCCCCAGTCTTTATATGTTGTCAGAATATCCGTGAGGCAGTTGGAGCATGCGAGACAGGGAACAATCTCCCCTGCTTTTCCTTCCCGCGCCTTGTTGGGAAGTTCGGGATCGGCGAGAAGCGCCCGGGCCATGCCGATCAAATCGGCCTGGCCCCCGGCAATCGCTTTCTCGGCAACGACGGGGTCATTTATACGATTGGCTGCGATGACGGGGATGCCGACCCAGCCTTTGATCTTCTCTGCAAGATGCAGGAAGGCCCCTTTCGGGAGCACTGCCTGGACGGTGGGCACGGGTGATTCGTGCCAGCCTGTGTAAACGTTAATCATCTGGATGCCGGCCTTTTCGAGGATGCGCGCCACTTCCTTCGAATCCTCTATGGTGTGCCCTCCCTCCATCTGTTCATCGACGTTGAGACGGCAGCCGATGGGGAAGTCCCTGCCCACTTCCTTTCTCATGCTTGCGATGACCTCGAGAATGATCCTCATCCGGTTGTCCAGACTGCCGCCGTATTCGTCCTCGCGTTTATTGGTGATGGGAGAGAGGAAGCGGTTCAAGAGATAGCCGCCGCCTACGAGCACCTCAACGGCGTCAAAGCCACCCTGACGGGCCCTCCCGGCCGCCTTTCCGTATTCCTTTACAATATAGTGGATCTCGGGGACGGTAAGGGGCCTTGCTGTTGTGCGCGTCATTTGGTTTAACACAGACGACGGGCCCACCACTTCGGCTATCCTACCCTTGAACATTACATGATACGAGGTGATGAGCTGTGCGGCAATCTTCGCCCCGTGCGCGTGTACTGCGTCCGTGAGTTTGCGTAGGCCGGGAAGAAAACGGTCATCATATAAGCCGGGCTCTAAGGGCGATCCTGCATGAACCGGTGAAAAGGGAACGATGATAAGCCCGACACCTCCCTTCGCCCGCGCCGCAAAGAAGTTGATGAGACGGTCGCCTATTGTCTCATCAAGCTCGCAGTAGCCTGTAGTGAGCGGCAGCATGACGATCCTGTTTTTTACTGTCATCGTGCCTATGTCGATAGGGGTGAATAGATGCTTAAACTGTTGCATTACAAAAGATCCTCTTCCTTAGATATGGGATGCGCATTACAAGCAGGACTGAAGTCCTGCACTACTTAGAAGGCACATAATGCCTAATAATTGACCTTGTCCATTCCCTTGAGGCCGAGGATCTGGCGGGCCTCATCCGGTGTTGCCGGATCAATGCCAAGCTCTCGCGCCATACGTACCATCTTCGCAACCTGTTCGGCGTTGCTCTTTGCCATCTTGCCGCGGTCCAAGTAGAGGTTGTCTTCCAGTCCCACACGGCAATTTCCCCCTATAAGCAGGGACTGGGTGCAGATGGGAAATTGCGCGCGGCCGGCCACGCAGACGGAAAATTCAAAATCGCCGATCTGCTTTTTCGCATAATCCACAAGGAACATGAGATTTTCCGAACTCGGCGTTATGCCCCCGAGGACGCCCATGACGAACTGGATGTAGACGGGCTTCTTGACATATCCCGCCTGGATCATGAAGGCGACGTTGTTTACCATGCCGGAGTCGTATATCTCGAATTCCGGTTTCGTTCCGTGCTCGGCGAAAATTGCGCAGTATTCCTTCATGGACTTGAAGGTGTTCGGAAAGATGAAGTCTTCGGACATGCCCAGATACTGCTTCTCCCAGGGGAATTTAAATTCCTTGAACCTCGGGATCGCATGGAATAGGGCGAAATTAATGGACCCTGCATTGAAAGATGCCAGTTCAGGTTTATACAAGGTAACGGGCGCTACACGCTGTTCGACAGTCATGCCCATTCCTCCGCCTGTCGTGATGCAGACGATGATGTTGCACCGGCTCTTTATATTCGTGATAATCTGTTTCATCAGCTCGAGATCCGGGACGGGCATGCCTGTCTCCGGGTTACGCGCGTGGACATGGCACACGGCAGCGCCTGCCTCATAGGCCCGCACGGCCTCGTCCGCGATCTGCTGCGGCGTGATGGGCAAATATTCCGACATCGTCGGGGTGTGAATACTTCCGGTAATGGCCGCGGTGATAACAGCTTTCTCTTTCATCTCTATCAGCTCCTTTTTCAAATTTTAATTTTAACTGGACGAGATTCCCGCCAATCTTTCTGCCGCTTTTCTATCGCGTTTGAAATCCGTCATCAGGCGAAAATTCAATCGCTGCGTTGCCGGAGGCCCGGCCGCAATGACGGAAAGGATGGTCGTGGGCGCCGAGAGTCCCGACAAAGACTCGCACAGCCGCGCCATCTTCAGACGGTCATGGACATCCACGCCTTCCCTCCCTTTATGGTATTTGGCCAGGAGCTCGCCCACCTTCGGTATCTTGAGATCCCGGCTGCTGGGTCTCGTAATCAGGATGCCGCCGCCGATATCGGCGAGCGTTTGTCCGGCCCGCAGTATGGCGCCGTTCATATATATTTTTGCCGCATTAATGGAGAGGGTCTCGGGCAGCATCACGCCGGAGTCAGTAGCCGTGCCCAAAGCGGCCGAGCCTGCCACAAGGCCGTAGAGGGTTTCCGCATCTACGCTCATGTTGATGAGTTTGTCTTGGACATGCGCCTTGTCGGCAACGCCGTTGTAATCGGCTATCGCCGCTCCTGCTCCGATGGAAAGGTCGATGTAGCCGCACCGGCAGGCAGAGGAGGCGAAACGCTGAAAATCGGAGAAGCGATGAACAAGGCTCGCAGTCGCCTTCCATTCACCACAGAGGAAAACCCGCTCCCAGGGGACAAAGACGTTATCAAAAAGGATGTGGGCGCTCTGGTGCATGCCGAATGTCGCATTGCCGATATCTTCAGTCTCCATGGCCATGAATTTTGCGTTGGAACACGCGGAATCGTTCACATGGATGACGCCTTTAGCGTCTCCCGGTACCGCAAAGGCTACGGCGTAAGCCTCATCGTTAGGGCCAAGGGCCGTCGTCGGCACCACCAGCCGTTCATGGGCAATGGGCGCTCCTGACTGCTGAAGCTTCGCTCCGTTGACGACGATGCCGTCCGGGGTGCGCTCCACGATCCTGACATAAAGATCCGGATCCGCCTGACGGTGCGGTGGGAGCGATCGGTCCCCCTTGGCGTCCGTGATGTTGCCGGAGACCGCCAGGTCTTTCTCCTGGCACATGGTCATGTATTTTTTGAATCGCTCATGATAGTTCGTCTGTCCTTTGCTTACTTTATCCACATCGTGCGTCACCGACCAGAGCGCATTGATGACGGCGCCGGCTACGCAGCGTCCGCCGAAGCAGCCGCCTGTGTGGCGCATCATGGTGCGCTGCAGTTTCATCCGGCTCATAAGGTTATCCTGCGACTTGACGATCGTAAGAAAGCGGCTGATCTTTCCGCTTGTGAGATCGCTTTCGGTTACCATCATCCGGTGCAGTTCCGGATTTAGCTGCGGATCGCTGGCAAGGTCATAGGTTGCCTTAAGGGCATTCACCGCCGGTTTCATGACCGGATGCGAGGCAAAATCGGAAACCGCCTCGCCGTCAATATAGAGGATGGTCTTCATCGCTTTTAATGTTTTCAGGTACTCTTTCCCATTCATCATCGTTTAATAACTCCCCAAACTCCGGACAGGCGTCCATGTATTACCAGCCCTTAATCCACATTTCATCGTCTTCGTATACCTTCTCATCGTTCTTGTCGGCGTCTTCTGCGTCGATCTCGATCATACGGCCGGGATTGGCGTCCTTAAGGATCTCCCGATAGAACTCATGCTGGATGAGAAGGTTCATGATGTCGTTTGTTCCCGTCCATATCTGGATAAGACGGGCGTCACGCACCATCTTCTCGATGGGGAATACGCTCGTGTAGCTGATCCCCCCGACGATCTGCATCGCCAGGTTGCAAACATTCCAGGCCGTATCGGTGGCGCATTTTTTTGCTTCACTCACCATCCTCCGAGCGGTGGACATGCCGGCATCGACACTCTTCGCCGCCGCGATAGTGAGGGCGCGGGCCGCGTCCAGCTGCGTAATGGCATCGGCGACTTTGAAACTCACGCCCTGAAAGTTTCTGATCTTCTGGCCGAAGGCCTTCCTGCGGTCGCTGTATCTCACGGCAACTTCGAGAGCGCCGCGTCCCATTCCGAGCGAGGCGCCGGCCGAGGTCATTCGTTCGGGGACCATCATCGTGTTGAAGATGTTTGCACCTTCGTTGAGCCCGCCGATCAGGTTGGAAGCGGGGACGTTGACATCCTTGAAAATGAGGCGTCCTGTTCCGCCGCCCCTCGTACCCAGGAGCTTATAAAGGTATTTCGCCTCCACCCCCTCCCGATCTTTTTCAATAAGAATAAGGCTGATCCTCTCATGAGGCTTGCCCTGCGGGTTGGTGTTGCAGTAGACGATAAAAAAGTCGGCGCCGTCCGCGGCAACAACGAAACGCTTCTGTCCCTTGATGGTAAAATATCCATCCTTCAATTCCGCGCGTGTCGTGGCGCCAAAAAAGTCTGACCCGCCGCGGGGCTCCGTCAGGGCCTCGGCGGATACCAGATCTCCCTTCAGCATCGGCTTGAGAAACTTTTCTTTCTGTTCCTCCGTGCCGTAGACATTCAAGGCTTCGCCCACGATCGAGGGCATGGCGAAGGCGCAACCGAGGGCGGTGCCCAGAACGCCGATTTCCTCGAGGGCAGCTATTTCGCCAGTCCAGGACATACCTCGGCCACCGTACTTCTTGGGAAATCTCAAACCGAGGAGATTTCTATTGCCCAAATCTTTCACGTACTCGCGGGGATAGCGAATCTCGTCGCGGTCCATCTTCTTGAGAAGATCCGGCGATACGTTATTTTTGACGAAGTCCCTGACCTCTTGTTTCAAGGCCATCTCTTCCTTGGTTAAGAATACGTCCTGAAGCATGTGGCTTCTCCTTTCGTCAGATGTGATGCACTTGTTAAGAGTTCGTTTTCACACCCGCTTGCGTGCGCGGAGTGCACCGGGGCAGGTGTCCTATACAATTGGCCATGTAGAGGTGGGATTGAATTTTTTCCTGCAACGGCAGGAATTAGGATTTGACACAGCCTGCGGGATGGTATATTTTTTTCCCCGATGATTTGAGGTTTCATAAATTCCAAGGGACGGTCATGAAGTCGGACGGTAAAAGCGATTTTCTGATTATTCCCCTCAATTAAGGCGGACCAAAGGATATTATCCGGGTTCGCTACTGCTTTACCCGCCGGGAGACATTCCCCGGCATTCACGAGAGAACCATTATCACTGTTTGGCAAATACTAGGGATGTAAGCTTCCTCGACATCTCGACGGTGCCCTCATTCTTCTTTGAACAGGCCGCCTCCATGGGGAGGCATCCGACAATGATCATAAGCACGCTCATACTTCTGGCGAGAAGGCCCCTCTTTTTAATAGAGGTGTATCCTGTGCCGACCGCGTCCTCATCTTGCGATAAGCAAGGCATAATGGAAGCAAATTATTTCAGAAACGACTTGACAATTTGCCGCGTATGTACTATCAAGAAACGTCAAGTAAGTAAACGTTACTTACCATCCGATTCTTAATATCTCGTCTCGATGCGGGATAATTGCTCGTTAACAACCCTTAACACATCGCCTGAGACTTATACTTCAGTTTGTTTTGAAAGTCAAACCGTGGCGTCTAATTATCAGGAACTTCCAAATAAGAAAGCCAGTCGCCTTCGTTATGGCCATAAAAATCGCGAATATCAAAGCGTTGGATATCAATCCGGGTACGGTGCAGCTTGTGAGCGCGTTACTTGCCTCGATTCTGTGAAATGCCTGAAGATAATTTTTTTGCCGGTACTTAATCTTTAATCATAAAAATGGGAGGATGAGGATGAATTTTGATCTCAGTGATGAGCATCGGATGTTGAGGGACAGCATTGCCAATTTTGCGGAGAAGGAGTTGAAACCCATTGCCGAAGAGATCGACCGTGATGACCACTGGCCGGAAGGGCTATGGCTGAAGCTCGGTGATTTGGGGATTATGGGAATTACGGTAGACCCTCTCTATGGAGGGGCTGGCGCCGATATCTTATCGGCCGCTTTGGCCTGTGAAGAATTGGCGAAGGTCTCCGCTGCAGTCGCTCTGTCCTGGGGCGCCCATGCGAACCTGTGCTGCAATAACCTGAACAACCATGCCAGCGACGAACAAAAGAGAAAGTACCTACCTCCTCTTTGTACGGGTCAGCGCATCGGCGCTCTGGGACTGACGGAGCCCAATGCCGGTTCCGATGCGGTGAATATTCAGACGACGGCGCGACGAAACGGGGATCATTACGTAGTGAATGGAACCAAGATGTTTATCACCAATGGACCCATCGCTGATACCATCGTGCTCTATACGAAGACCGATAAAGGATCCGGCGCCAAGGGGATCACGGCATTTATCCTGGATACGAAATTTCCCGGATTTTCCGTCTCCAAGAAATTGAACAAGGTCGGCAATCGGGGATCGGCCACAGGCGAGCTAATATTTCAGGATTGCATCATTCCTGCGGAAAATATCATCGGCCAGGAGAATAAGGGCATTGCAGTGATGATGGGGGGATTGGATGTGGAGCGGGCATTTTTCGGCACCTATGCCTTGGGCATTGCGGAGGCCGCCTTTGCGGAATCGATTAAATACGCAAAGGAAAGGGTGCAGTTCGGGAAACCGATTGCGTCGTTTCAGATGATACAGCAGAAGCTCGCGGATATGTATACGGGGATCGAGGCCGCGCGCCTGCTCTGTTACAAAGCGGCGATTCTCGCCGATTCGGTAAAGAAGGGTGGAAAGGGGACGGAAGTCCATCAGATTTCCGCTGCCGCTATTTTGTACACGGCCGAGATGGCCTGCCGGGTCTGCGAGGAGGCCGTTCAGATTCATGGAGGATACGGGTATTGCCTAGAGTATCCGGTGCAGCGGTTCTGGCGTGATGCAAAGCTCGGGACCATCGGGGCGGGAACATCCGAGATCAGAAGGCTGATTGTGGCGCGGGAAATTTTAGGCATGTGAGACCGGCTGTTTTAGTTTCAAGAAGGGAACAGGGAGGTGCGTCCGTGGAAAAAAATTATTTTGAGGACTACAGAGTAGGTGAGGTATTTGTATCACCGGGAAGGACGATCACGGAAACGGACATCGTCATGTTTTCCGCCTTCACCGGAGACTGGCATCCCCTGCACACCGATGTGGAATACGCGGCAAAGACGCCCTTCAAGGAGAGGATCGCCCACGGTATGTTGGGGCTCGTTGTCGGCATGGCCTTGCCTTTCCGCCTGGGGCCTTATGTGGTTCTGGCGAAGAGCTTTATTGCATTTTACGGCATGGAGAACGTACGCTTTACAGGGCCCGTGAAGATCGGCGATACCATTCATTGCGAAGTGAAGATAAAAAGTCTCACGGAGAAAGATGCAGAGAGGGGGATCGTCGAGGCGGAAAACATCATCAAGAATCAACGCAACGAAGATGTTATTGTTTACACCACCAAGATCTTGGTGGGAAGAAAATCATAAAATAGAGAGAAAGGACATGAAGGTATGGCGAAACAGGTTGCTATTGTAGCGGTTGCGCAGAATGCCGGAGCCGAATCAAAAGACAACTTCTATGACCAGGCCTACGCGGTCACGAAGGAGGTCTTGGATAAGGCGGGAATGACGAGGGACGAGATCGGCACTGTCGTCAGTGCGTCATCCGACGTCTTCCACGGGGGCATCTCCTGCGCCAATTCTTACTATTGGGAAACAACGGGCGCCTTCCTGAAGAACGCCTCACGTCAAGACGGAGAATCCCTTTTCGCCCTGTTTTACGGCGCGATGCGGATTATGACCGGGCATTATGATACGGCCCTGGTCATCGGCCTCTGCAAGGGATCCGAAAACCCTCCCAACGATACATGCACGCTCATGTATGCTGATCCCTTCTATCAAAGAGGCGTCGGACTGACGGAGACGATGGCGGCGGCCTTGCAGATGAGGCTGTACATGGAACGATACGGCATCACAGAAGAGCAGTGCGCCAAGGTGGCTGTAAAGAATCTCGGAAACGGCCTGAGAAACCCATACGCGCATAAGAAGGGGCGCTATACGGTCGATGACATTCTGGGATCGGAAAGGCTGATCGATCCTCTGACCGCTCTTCAGATAGCGCCGAAATCCGAGGGAATGGTAGCGCTCATTCTCGCCTCGGCGAAAAAGGCAAAAGAAATAGCTGACAAACCCGTATGGCTTAAGGGTTTCGGAAGCTCTCTCGATAATTATTATGTCGGTGACCGCGACCTCTTGAACGGGCAATTGAAGAATGCCGCAGACAGGGCCTACAGGATGGCCGGGATTACCGATCCGGAGAAAAAGATCGACGTGGCGGAAATCACGGAGCCTTACGCCTTCCAGGAACTGCTGTGGTACGAAGGATTGGGATTTTGCAAAGAAGGAGAGGGCGGTCGTCTGATGGACAGCGGCTTCACGGAGATGAACGGGCAGATTCCCGTCAATCCCTCCGGCGGCGTCCTGGCCAATAATCCCTATGTGTCGAGAGGGCTCCAGCGCGCCGTGGAGGCTGTTCTGCAAATCAGAGGCGAGGCCGGAGAGAGGCAGGTTCCCAAGACTGTAAAGACGGCCTTAGCGCACGGTACTCACGGCTATTCCGGCCAGTGTCACGCCGTGGCCATTTTGGGCAGATAGGGGGTGGAGCATATGGGACGACCAGTAGCCATAATAGGTGTAGGACAGACGAAACACGGAAGAAGAATGGACGTCAGTTATCCGGACCTCGTGAGAGAAGCCGTCGTGGCTGTGTTCAATGAAACGGGACTGACGCCAAATGACATAGATGGAGTTGTTTCGGGCACCATGCCTTCCATGATGGAGGGGATTGCCCTGACCCATTTCTATTTTGCCGATGCGATGCAGGCCGCGGGAAAGCCGATCATGAAAACGGAGACATGCGGATCGACAGGTGTCTCCATCGCTCATACGGCCTACTACTGGGTCGCATCAGGCATGGCCGATCTTGTCCTCGCCGTGGGTCATGAAAAGATGAACGAGGGGAACAGCCAGGCAACCATGACGACGGTGGCCGAGCCATTCTATCAGAGGTATTTTATATCGGGCGCGCCGGGCGTCTTTTCCATGCAGTCACAGATGTGGATGGACCGCTATAATATACCGGAAGAGAAAATACGAGACGCCGCCGCCTTCATATCGGTTACACATCATGACGACGCCTTTGACAATCCTTATGCCCACATCAAGATGAAGGTCACCATGGACGATGTGAAAAATGCGCGGATCATCACCTATCCGGTGCGTCTCCTTGATGTGTGCCCAAACTCGGATGGCGCCTGCGCGGTCATTTTCGCCTCCAGGGACATGGTGAAGAAACTCGGGCGAAAGCCGGCGTGGATCAAAGGTGTCGGATACCGTGGTGAAGAGTATTTCTTCGGCGACAGTGACAAGGTGGTCTGGGAAAGCGCGATTCAGGCGGCAAAGCAGGCCTATGACCAGGCAGGAATAAAAAACCCGCGCAAGGAACTGGACGTGGCAGAGGTCTACAATCCATTTACCTTTCAAGAAATGCTTTTCTACGAATGCTTCGGGTTCTGCGAACCAGGAGAGTCACCGGACATGGTGCTGAAAGGAACCTTTACAAGGAAAGGGGAGCTCTCCTGCGATCCTTCCGGCGGTACTTTATGCACGAACCCTATCGGGGCGACGGGTCTCATCCGGGTTGCAGAAGCGGCCCTGCAGGTGACGGGCAAGGCCGGTGATCATCAGGTCCCCAGGGCGAAACTCGCGCTCTCCCACGCGATGGGCGGCGTGGATCAATTCAACGGTATTATGATTCTCGGATCAAAGCTATAGGAAATATGGAGGAAGATATGGAAGCGAAAGAATACAAGACGATCAAGACAGAAATCCGCCTGCCGTATGAACTCGCATACGGCGCCACGTGGACACGCTTTTTCGAAGGTCTCAAGAATAAGACCATCTATGGAACGAAGTGCACCAAGTGTGGACGTATCCTCGTTCCGGCCCGTAGTTTTTGCCCGCGCTGCTTTGTTGATGCGGAAGAGTGGGTGGAGGTATCCCAGGTAGGGACGTTAATTGCCTGGTGCTACACAAATTATAAATACTTCGGGATGCCCACAGAACCTCCCTTTATCGGGTCGCTCATCAGGCTGAACGGAACGGACGTAAATTTCCTCCATCTCATGGGAGGTTTCGATCTCAACAATTTCGATGAGGTCAAAAAAACAATAAAGAGCGGGATGAAGGTGGAGGCAGTCTGGAACGATGACAGAAAAGGACACATAATGGACATCAAGTACTTTAGGCCTCTTTAGGAAAGACGGCCTTTCCTACTTTTTCAGGCGACAGCATGTATGTGCATGAAGAAAAATTGTAAGAAAGGTGGTGATTGCGTAAAGGTCGGTCCGAGACGGCAGAACAGGATAAGAAGAAACCTTACCGAAACATAGTAATAGAGAAAAGAGGGGGAATATTATGAGTTGGCGGGACTACTATAAGAGTCGAGTAATGTCGGCGCAGGATGCCGCGAAGATCCTTCAGTCAGGAGATTGTTTCTGGTTCCCGCTGCTGATGGGGCAGCCGTCCATGCTTATTCCGGACGCCATTGCAGACAGGAAAGATGAACTCAAAGATGTGGAGTGGATCACGTGCCTGACCCTGAGACCTTACAAACTTTTTAAGCCGGAATACAGGGATACATTCACATTCCTCAGTGGATTTTACAGCACCCCGCATATGCAGCAGATGGCCGCCTCGGAATGGGCGAACTTTATCCCATACCAGAGTTCCGACGCCGGGCGAAAATACGCGCACAGAAAACGCGTTTACAAACGACGGACCGGCATCGTCACCCAGGTCACACCTCCGGACGAACACGGCTACGTCAATCTTGGCCTGGACACCTTTTATACAGAAGCCGTTATGGACCAGAGCGAGTGGATAATAGGGGAAGTAAATCCCAATATGCCGAGAACCTACGGCCAGACGAACTTTCACGTCTCGAGATTCACCGCTTTCGTCGAGAATCCCAACCCCATTATCGCCGTTCCCACGCCCCCGGCCACCGACCTTGAGGTTAAAATGGCCGAAAACGTGGTGGCTCTCCTGAGGGACAGGGACTGTATTCAGGTAGGGATCGGCGCGGTCCCGGCCATGATCAGCAAGCTTCTTGAAAATTCGGGACTTAAAGACATGGGCATACATACGGAGATGATGCCAGCCGGGACCCACAAGCTTGTTGAAAAAGGCGTTGTCACCTGCAAGTACAAAAAGGTCAATCCCGGCAAGATCGTTCTGGCCTTTACCCTGGGTGACAAGGAACTCTATGACTGGATAGCGAACAACCCCATGTGCGAGTTCCGTCCGACCTCCTATGCCAATTACATCCCCGTGATCGCACAGGAGGACAACATCGTGGCCATCAACGGGTCCATCGAAGTGGACCTCACCGGTCAGGTTGTCTCGGAGTCCGTCGGCAATATCATGAGATCGGGGACCGGCGGCCAGCTCGACTTCGTCATCGGCGCCTTCTGGTCCAAGGGCGGCCGCGCGATCAATCTGGTGCCTGCCACGACCATGAACGACACCGTATCGAGAATCGTTCCCTATATTGCACAGGGTGCGCGAGTCACTGTGCCCCGCCATTATACGGGATACGTGGTCACGGAATACGGCGCTGCGGATCTCTACGGTAGGTCGGAGCCGGAACGGGCGGTGGAACTGATCAAGATCGCCCACCCGAAATTCCGGGAAGAGCTGGAAAAGGCCGGCCGCGAGCGGGGACTGATAAAGAAGAAGATTTTTTAGTTTTTAAAAAAGAAAGAGGCATCCACTGGCGGATGCCTCTTTCTTTTGCTTCTACCTCATAAGGTCTGTGGGCACGGAGGAAATATGTATCTGGAATTTACGGAAGAGCAAAAAATGCTTCGCGAGAGTGTTAAGACATTCGCGGAAAAAGAAGTAGCGCCCCTCGCTTATGAAATAGATAGGGATGAAAGATTCCCCACCGAAAGCTTCAAGAGGCTGGCCGAGATGGGTTTGTTGGGTGTTACCGTTCCCGCCGAATATGGCGGCGCAGGAGCCGGCTACACGGAGATGTGCATTGTCGGCGAGGAACTCGGTGTAGTGTGCTGTTCCACTTCTGCGACCTGGGGGGCTCACTCGGATCTGTGCGTCGATAATATCCGCCGTAACGCCAATCATGCACAGAAGAAAAGATATCTGCCACCCCTGTGTGACGGGAGCAGGATCGGCGGTCTTGCCATGACGGAGCCGTCTTCCGGATCCGATGTCCTTTCCATGAAGCTGCGGGCGGAGAGAAGGGGCGATTCTTTCATCTTGAACGGAGCGAAGATTTTCATCAGCAACGGGCCGGTGGGGGATGTCTTCGTGATTTACGCAAAGACATCGCCGGAAAAGGGAGCACACGGCGTCTCGGCATTTATCGTTGAGAAGGAATTCCCTGGTTTTTCGCGAGGAAAGAAATTTGAGAAGATGGGCTGGCGGGGGTCACCCACGGGGGAGCTGGTTTTCGCGGATTGCCGGGTGCCTGCGGAAAATCTGTTGGGAGAGGAGAATAAGGGGGTTGACGTTCTCATGAGCGGACTCAACACGGAAAGGATTCTCCTCGGCGCCCTGTCCCTCGGCATTTCCCGGGGGGCTTTCGCATGTGCCCTCAAGTATGCTAAAGAAAGAATTCAGTTTGGCAAGCCCATCGCCGCTTTTCAGCTGATCCAGGGCAAACTCGCCGATATGTCGATGGGAATTGAACTCTCCAGGCTGATCACATACCAGGGGGCCATCATGGCGGATCGGGGTCTCCAGCGGGAACTGAACCTGATTGCGGCTTATGCGAAGCTCTTCACATCGGAAGTTGCCATGAAGGTCACATCGGAAGCGGTACAGATTCTGGGCGGCTATGGGTACATGAAAGAATTTCCCGTGGAGCGGATGATGCGCGATGCGAAATTGCAGACCATCGGCGGAGGGACGTCCGAGATTCAACGGCTCATCATAGCAAGAGAGATATTGAGTGCGAGATAGACGGGAGGGCCATGGCTAAGATTCTTGCGTTCCGAAGACCAGAAGAGAATTGTATAAACTGCTGGTATCATAGTCCCCATCGCACTGATGATAGAGAGCAAGCCGTCTCTCCCCTCGAATATTGCCGGCATCCTGATCGTGCGAAGAATTCCGATCCCTCTCATCCCGCGAGAAAAGAGCTCCTTCTGCCATGCGATCCCGCCAACTGGTGTCCCAAATACGTCAATGCGGATTCACCGGCGATGAAAAAATTGCAGTTCGTATCCGGGATCAAGTTCGTCCTGATGTGCATGCAGCAGCGCCTGAAAAGGCATGCCGAGCCCATAGAGAAGGAGGATGAATACAGGGACTTGGTAGACCAATTCTACATGGAATACAAGAAGCAGATGACAGTCAGTCAGTACAAAGCCGCAAAAAGAGACCAGAAACATTTTGTCGCTTTGATTGAAGAGGCTCTCGAGTATTACAAAAAAAAGACCAAGAGCCGAAAGCCTTAAAAAGCATTGCCGTTAAGGCAGCCAAGACGCGTACTCGATGCCGCGGTCATTTCCCCTTGACACACAACCTACTTTTCCGTAGACTTCCTAAAAGCGCAAGAAGAGTTCCTGTCAGAGATAAATCGTTGAGCTTCGTTTGGATGTGAGAATGTCTGAAAGATATCTTTTCGTATCCGCGAAAGCGAGGATAAAAAGATGTCCCATTTTTTAAGCAAATTTTTTTCGAAGCTATCCGGAAAAAAATCTCCCAAAAGCATGAGTCCGGAAAAGAAGATGATGATGGACGGGCAGGGTACAATGACCTATCCGGGCGGCATGAATTATGTGGGGGAATGGAAAGACGGAAAATGGGACGGACAGGGAACGCTGAGCTATCCCGGCGGTTTGCGCTATTCCGGTGAATGGAAGAGCAACAAGATGGACGGACAGGGAACAATGACATTCCCGGACGGTGCACAATATATCGGCCAATTCAGAAACGGCGAGTTCAGCGGGCAGGGGGCGATGATTTTTTCCAACGGGAAAAATTACACTGGTGAGTGGAGGGATGGCGAACCTAACGGCCAGGGCTCAATGGCCTTGCCGGACAATGTCAAATACATCGGGCAGTTCAAGAATGGCAAATTCAACGGCCAAGGAACTATGACCTTTCCTGACGGCAAGACTTATGTGGGGCAATTCAAGAATGATTTGTTTCATGGGCACGGGACGATATCCGGTGATGACGGGATGCACTATGTCGGTGAGTGGAGAGATAACAAGAGGGAGGGAAGGGGCGTTCTGACCCTTCAGGACGGCAGATCCTACACAGGGCAATTCAAGGATAACGAGATCAATGGAGAGGGCGTTCTCACCGAGCCCAGCGGCAAGAGATATGTGGGGCAGTTCAAAGACGGCAAGAAGAATGGACGCGGGACTCTGACGCTGCCCGACGGCACCGAGTATGTCTGTGAATGGAAGAACGACGCGATGAGCGGGAAGGGCATGATAAAATTCTCCGACGGCAGAACTTACGAGGGCCAGTTCAAGGATGACAAAATGAACGGGCAGGGCGTGCTGACTTTTTCCGATGGAAGAAAATACACAGGCCAGTTTAAGGACGGTGTCCTGGAAGGACAGGGGTCCGCCTCATTTCCCGATGGCAGGACGTATGTCGGTCAGTGGAAAAACGGTCTCTTTGACGGGCAAGGGACCATAACCTACCCTGACGGCGGGGAATATGTGGGCCAGTTTGAAAGTGGCATGTTGCAGGGACAAGGAACTATGACCAGGCCGGACGGTCAATATGTGGGTCAATATAAGAGCGGCAAGAAAAACGGACAGGGGACGATAAACTTTGCCAACGGCGCAAAGTATGTGGGTCAGTTCAGAAACGACGAGTATCACGGACAGGGGACGTTGACGCTTCCCACCGGCGAAAAATACGTCGGCGAGTGGAAGGACGGCAAGTTCATGGAAGTTAACTGATTGATAGAGATGCCCTCGCCTCCTTGCAGGGACAGTTTCTTGGACGCCCAAGAGGTTATCCGCATCTCTGGGGAAGCAGATTATTGGTTCTTCGAATAGATAATGATTTACTCCCGGGCCTTGATATAACCCGCCTTTATAGCCTCCGTCTCGGAATTGAATATCACCTGATGATATGCCTTTACCTTATGGTAGTATTTCATGCCGGGCAGGTGATACCTCTTGCTGTCACTGTTTCCGATGACCTTAGCCTTACCTTGTGAAGGCGGGACATTTAAAGCCGGAGCGGCAAATTCCTTTGCACTGTCTTTGCGCTTCACCTCGTGCTTGAAAGGTAGAGGAGGCGCAGAAGGCTTCTGAGTGGGACGGTCCGCCAAAATGCCGCCGGCCTGGTCGGGTGAAGACTCCATTTTCCTGGAAGCAACGGAAGGCATGGGTATAGTTTTTTCACGAGAAATTTCCTTCCTGACGTCCTTTGATACATGTGTCTCTCCACTCTCACGCGTGTCTTTCTTTGGCGTCATAATGTGGACATAAAGGGAGAAGAAAACGAGAGCCCACAGGATGACGCTTGACCAGAGAACGACCTGGAAAGAAGGCTTCCGAAAAAGACTCTTCTCGGCTTTTATTTGCTTGTAAGACGTATTTCCCGAGGAGAAGAGGGATAATTGAGGCAAGTGTTTAGTTTGATTAGTAGGATCGTACTGCATCTCATAACGATGCACGACGTCTTTCTTGTTTAATTTTAAATGCGTGGCATATTTTCTTAAATATTTCATGCTCATCTCCGACCGGGGGATGACATGGAAATTGTCTTCTTCCAAGGCCTTAATCAGAGGAACGCTTATGCCGGTGGCCTGGGCAATATCCTCCAGTGAAATAAGGTGTGATTCCCGCTTCCTTCTTAAATACTGGCCAAGGGTCTCTCTCATTAATCACCAACGTTTGACATGAATTCTTTTTGCGGATCCGGTCTTTGACAGGCTCAAGTATAGTAAGAATGAAATTCTGTGTCAAAATAAAAAAGTTCCTGACGGGGCTTTTCTTTTCGGATCGTGGCCTCCGGAAAATTTTTTGCAAAAAAATCTAAAGAAGTATAGGTAAAAATATGGTAGAAGGTCTCACGGCAGGTCGAATTTACAATCACGGTTATTGCAAATAACGTCTTTAGTTTCATATCCCAAATGATTGCGAAAATGGTTCCAGGGCGCGCCCTGGGCTCACACCATTGATTTTTTAAAAGGGGTCAAGAAAAAAGGGAGGGAATAAAGTATGGCAGATAACTGGAAACCGTTGACGGACAATGAGAAGGCAAGGTACCACACCCTGAATAAAGAGAATGTCGAATTTCTCATGGATCGGTACAACAATGTTAACCGTTGGGTCATTGCAGATATGATCCGACGCAGCAGCTACCACTATCCTGATAAGAAGGCCCTGATCTTCCAGGATAAGACGCTCACTTATACCCAGCTTGAAGCAGAGTGCAACCGGACAGCCAATGCGCTCGCGGCGCTGGGTATACAGAAGTACGACCGTGTCGCCATCCTGGCTCATAACACGATTCACCACGTCTTGACCTGGCTTGGATGCTCCAAGATAGGCGCCGTATATCTGGCGATCAATTATCTCTTGAGGGGGAAGGATATCTCCTACTGTATAAACCACTCGGAGAGCAAGGTCTTTATCGTGGAGGACAGCCTCTATGACCTAGTGAAGGATGTCCTCAATGATATGCCCACCGTCAAAACATTGATATGGTCCAATCAGGGCGCCGGTAAACCTCCTGCAAATGATCTATTCCGGGATTTTGATACGTGGTACAAAAAATATCCTGCGGAGGAACCTGAGGCGATCCTTCATATCGAGGATCCCGTGCAGATGACCTATACGAGTGGCACGGAGACACTGCCGAAAGGCGTTATCATTAGCAATCAGGCTTTGATGGCCCAGTATATGGGGGCTATCATTGACGGGCAGTACGATGAGGATGACATATCTATCAATGCCCTTCCCATATATCACTGCGCCCAGCGGGATGTGTTTATGAACCCGATTTTCTGGGTCGGGGGGACAAACGTATTGATAGCTCCTGATATCGGTCAGATCCTCAAAAACATTGCCGACCACAAAGCGACGCTCTTCTTTGCACCGCCGACCGTCTGGATCGGAATTTTGCGGCATCCCGATTTTAGCAAGTATGACATCTCCAGTCTCAAGAAGTGTTACTACGGCGCATCTATCATGCCCGTCGAGGTGCTAAAGGAACTCATGGAGCGGTTGCCGGGGACCAGAATCTACAACTATTACGGCCAGACTGAACTTGCGCCGTACCATACAATTCTTAAGGCGAAGGATGCATTGAGCAAGCTTGGTTCGGCAGGCATGGGCGGTCTGAACATGGAGACGAGACTCGAAGACGACGCGTTTAAGCCCGTTGATAAACAGGGTATCCCAGGAGAGATCTGCGGCAAGGGCCCCCATGCATTGACTATGTATTTCAAGGATCCGGAGAAGACGGAAGAAGCCATGAAGGGGGGTTGGTTCCATTCGGGCGATGTCGGAGTCATGGATGAAGATAGATATATAACCGTTGCCGATCGGAAGAAAGACATGATCAAAACAGGCGGCGAAAATGTCCCGACGCGAGAAGTGGAAGAGGCTATATACCTGGATAAAAGAGTTCAGGAAGTGGCCGTCATCGGTTTGCCGCATCCCAAGTGGGTTGAGGCGGTAACAGCCGTGGTCGTTCCCAAGAAAGGCGAGAAAATTACGCAGGAAGAGATTATGGAACACTGCCGGAAGGAACTTGCCCAGTTCAAGTGTCCTAAGGCAGTAATCTTTCTCGATGCCCTTCCCAAGACGCCGACAGGAAAGATTCTCAAGAGGGAAATGCGTGCGAGCTATAAAGGGATATTCGCCGGCAAATAGTATCAGGTGATTCACCATTAATGTTGCACTTTGTATATGTTTTCACGGTGCAGAAAATATTAGAATAAGAAAGGGAGACCCAATATGGAGATTAAGAATGTTTGCGTTTTAGGAGCCGGTTTGATGGGAAGCGGCATTGCGCAGGTATGCGCCCAGGCAGGGTTTCAGGTTACCCTGAGAGACATAGAACAGAGGTTCATCGATGCAGGGATCAATACGATCAAAAAGAACCTGAGCCGCGACGTGGAAAAAGGGAAAAAGACCCAAGAGAATATGGACGCAATTCTGGGCAGAATAAAACCGACCCTCGATCTCAAAGAGGCGGCAGGCAAGGCAGATGTCGTCGTAGAGGTGGTCATCGAGGTGATGAATGTCAAGAAACAGGTGTACAAGGAACTGGAGCAGACAGTGCCGTCACAGTGCCTTTTTTTCAGCAACACATCGGGTCTCTCCATCACGGAGATGGCGGCTATTACGAAGCGGCCGGAGAGGTTTATCGGGACCCATTTCTTCAATCCCGTACCGGTGATGCGCCTGCTCGAGATCATCAGAGGCTACGAAACATCCGATGAGACCCTGGCGATTGCCAAGGAATGGGGGAAAAAGATCGGCAAGGAAGTAATCGTGGTAAAGGAAGCGCCCGCCTTTGCGGTGAACAGAATTCTTTGTGTCATGCTTAACGAGGCCTTCTTCGCCCTTGATGAAGGCATAGCCAGTGCAGAGGATATAGACAAGGGCATGATGCTGGGCTGCAATCATCCTATCGGCCCCCTGGCCCTGTCGGACCTTGTGGGTAATGAGACTCTGCTTCACGTCATGGAGGGTCTGCACAGGGAACTCGGCGATAAGTACCGCCCTGCGCCCCTGCTGGTGAAGCTGGTCAGGGCAGGACGCTTCGGAAGGAAAACGGGCAAAGGAGTTTATGATTACGCAAAAAAATAGACGTTCCTGCTAATGGATGGGGACTGATATCAAGAGGGTGAGAGGAAAATCATGAAAGACGTTTTTATCGTGAGCGCCGTGAGGACTCCTATCGGCAGGCAGAATGGATTTCTCAGGAACTGGACGGCCCCGGAACTTCTGGGCGCCGTGCTAAATGAAACGGTTCGCAGGATTGATCTTGATCCTGCAATTGTGGATGATGTAATTACCGGCACCGTGTATCAGATAGGCGAGCAGGGCTTCACCCTGGCGCGCATGGGAGTATTGGCCTCAAAACTCCCCCTGACGGTTCCGGGTGTCTCTGTGAACCGCCAGTGTGGAAGCAGCCTCACTGCCGTGCAGCTTGCGCACGGCATGATTGTTTCCGGTACGATGGACGTGGTGATCGCGAGCGGATGCGAGCTCTTGACCAAGTACGGGATGTTTTCTGATTTGAACGGCACCCTGTATACGGGGAAACCCATGGGTAATCCCTTCGGGGCATTCTACACAAGCAAGTATGGCAAACCCGATCAGATTGCAGCCGCACAGATGATCGCTGACAAGTGGGCGATCACGCGCGATGAGTGTCATGAGTTTGCCATAGCAAGCCACAAGAAGGCCCATGCGGCAACTGTAAATGGATATTTTAAGAATGAGATTCTGCCCATAAAGGGTGTCGATAAAGACGGCAACGAAACAGTGAGGGACACGGACGAACCCATCAGGCCGGATACAACCCAGGAGAGCCTTTATGCCCTCAAAGTTCTGCCGAATACCAAGTGGATAACGGCAGGCATATCGAGCACCATCACGGACGGCGCGTCTGCGGTGGTTCTCATGAGCGAAGAGAAGGTGAAGGAGTTGAAGCTGAAACCTCTTGTTCGCTTAGTTGCAAACGCCGTCGTCGGATCCAATCCGGAGATCATGCTGACAGGTCCCATTTATGTTACTCCCAAGGTTCTCACGAAGGCCGGCCTCTCTATGGACGCGATCGACATCTTCGAGATCAATGAGGCCTTTGCACCCATACCACTTGCCTGGGCGAAGGAGCTCAAAGCTGATCAGCGCAAACTCAATGTGAACGGAGGTGCCCTTGCCCTCGGCCATCCTGTCGGCAATTCCGGTTGCCGCCTGACCGTCACGGCAATCAATGAGCTTATAAGGCGAAAGGCCCGCTACGCCCTGGTTTCGCTGTGTACGGGCGGGGGAATGGCTCCGGCAACTATCTTTGAGAGAGTCTAAGGCAAGGTTCGAAGAAATTGAAGCCCCGTTTCGTAAAGGAGCGGGGTTTCCATTTCTGGAAAGAGGTAGGTGAATCTCTTTAGCATCTTTTCTCTAAGGCTGGAGCGGGAGATATGAAGCCATTTACGATTATCGCTGTTGCGGTCTTGTCGTTTATCGCCTTCGCGCATCTCCTCCGCGTTCTCTTCGGAGGGGAGATCATCATCAATGGCCTTTACATTCCCTTATGGGTGAGCGCGATAGCAATTGTGTTCTTCGCAGGGCTTGCGTGCATGCTCTGGCGCGAATCTCACCCAAGAAAGTAAAACGTCATTCCTTCTTTCCTCGGACAGGAGAGACCCGCTCAACCACCGTATTTTTATGCTGAGCAGAAGACGAATCTCGGAGACGCCAAGGCTGCCGATCACAGCCGCCAACGAACCACTGTAAATACCCGCAAACGCCTGTCGAATAAATTATTCTGGTGCACCCGTCTTGCCTTTGCGGTAGAAGTCTGCCAGAAAGACGGCATCTTTCGGAGAGAGATCAAAGCGCATGACTGCTTCATTGATAAGTTTCTGAACGGGCTTGTTCGGATCATCGAGCAGTTTATCAGAAATCCATTTTACAGCTTTGCGAATAGCTTCTCCCTCGGGCATAATCGTGGCCATGGTCCATTCTCCTCACATTACTGAATTTGGTTGATATCTTCATTTTTGTTTTTCATGCTCATTTGAGTTTCCCTCAATACCTTTCCAATAAATCGCTATGACAAGAGATATAGTCGCAACAAGGATAAGGGGTATAATGTAGCGATTTGAATATGCGGAAACGCGATCCCATTTCTCGCCGAGAAAGAATCCAAGATTCATAAAAACAATCGTCCAGAGCGCGGCCCCGGAATAGGCGAAGGCGGCAAACAACGGATACGGCATAATGGATGACCCCGCAAAAATGGCCGTGAGATGTCTTACTCCTGGAATAAAATAACCGGCGAACAACGCGAATTTTCCATATCGCACGTAAAACTTTTTTGCATCTTGAATATGAGCCGGATTTACACCCAGCTTGGTGGAATATTTCTTTATTAAACGATTTCCCAATGTCCTGCCAAGGATATAACCAAGCGTTACGCCCGCTGAACTCCCTACGAAACAGACTGCAAGGGCATAGAGATAGCTTAGTTTGCCTTCATAAACTAAAAAGCCTACAAATGCAATCAGAGTCTCATCAGGAAAGGGAAGACCCAGGATCCCTAGCCCCAACGCGACAAAAATGCCAAAATAAGAATATTTTGTGATAGTCAGAAGAAGGGCATGCATGTGTGACTCATAGGCACTGCGTAAAAAACTTATTTTGCAGTATTATAGAATAAATGCTTTCAAAAATGCGAGCTTAAATATAGTTGCAAAATCTAGAAAAGGGACCGGATGATCAGAGGAGAAATCTGCACCTGTTTATACCGTGTGCCCGTAAGGCTGAGTTTGAAACAGATACCGGAACTGCTTCTCAAAATAAGAAAGGGCGGGAGTTTATCCCGCCCAAACTGTCAAGTGGTCTGAAAAAATATTGAACGTATTTTTATAATATCTGAATGTTATTTAATGGCATCTTTCAGTGCCTTACCGGCAGTAAACTTGGGCACTTTCTTGGCCGCAATCTTGATCGGTTTGCCGGTCTGGGGATTTCTTCCTGTCCTTGCGGATCTCTTCGCAACGGAGAAAGTTCCAAAGCCGACGAGAGTCACCTTGTCTCCTTTTTTAAGGGCCTTCTTGATCGCATCAAGGACGGAATTAACGGCGCTTACTGCCTCCACCTTGCTGCACGTTGACTTTGCAACCTCATTGATCAGATCTTCTTTGTTCATAGCATCTCCTCCCTTTTATATTCTATATGGTCTCGATCCGCCGAAGGCGGAAACATCAGCATCTGCGCATCAATGAACTCTTATAAATTCTGAGCATCAAAAAAGCAACATTAAAATGATCTTATTTTAACTTTATTCAGGATAGGTGATAATAGACACAAAGCGGTATTCCAGCCGGAAAATTAACCGCACACGCGCATACAGGCGCGGATCACTCTCTATAGCGGGAAGAGAAACGAAATCTCGGGTTCAATCTCAATTGAGAGTAAATTCTTGAATTGATCAGCCGCATGTCTGGTGATGACAGGACATTAACTACAGAACATGCTGATTTTGCTTTAAAAAATATGTTTGCGTGGGATATATCAAATGACGCCTGCTGGACGATGCCTTGCGGGTTGTGCATTTGCTGCGGTCCAGATTCCGCAGGCCGATTGAATCGAAAAGCCAGATGCGCTTGCTCGTGATCTTCCGAACGATAGTCCAGTGGTCATGCAGACCGCCCAGGCTCAGAAGAATGGCCCTCTTTTCCCCTTTTGCACGTTTCTCGTAAAGAAACCTTGCCATCTCGGTCCAGAATTCACTGATTCCCACGTCCGTCTGCTTTTGGAAAGGTATTGCCCGGTCTACTTTTTCTCCGATGATATCCTTGAATATGCTCCCCATCACCGTTATGCTGATTCCCTGCGCGAGCGTTACAGCGAGATTCTTATTTTCTTCAAGGTAGCAAATAATCTGCGTAAAAAGTTCCTGCGAATCCTCGTTACTGAGTCCCCTGATTACGCGCATGGCATTTACGATACTGTATATGCCGCAAAGCGAATCAAGAGCTCCCTGTTCATAAGGTTTAAATTTCATCGGTTACTCCTGGGAGGGTTACGAAAGAATTCTCCAATGCGGGATAGTATACATTAGTATTCTTTCACATTGCTCCAGAGTTGAAAAGAAATCTTTTTAATTTTTTTGAGGAAGGATTATTATGTTATAATTGTTGCATAATCATAAGAATATCCAACAGAAAGGCGGCTGCAAGTTATGCGGGAATTGCGCCCAGCTTTTAAGTATTTCATTGAACATGGAGTTTAAACAGATTCATGTTATACTTTGCTAAATTGTATCTTATATTTTCTCCTAACGGTGCGAGTATATTTATATAATCGTCGGTCCATAACGCACTCCCATTCAATCCGTCATCCTTTCCCAGCCTCACCCAACCGCGGTTCACCAATGGCTGAAGGCGAGCAGGATTCCTTGCAAGGGCGACACACCAGGATGCATTCTGATAATATTTCAATTTGTCCCTTGTTGCCGGTACATTTATGGCGCCATACAGGTTCAGTTCCGCGGATGTGGATTTGATCACGGGTCTCAGTTCATAGTAGCGGTTAGAGACGTGAAAGAGGATGACTCCATCTTGTGCCAGTCTGCTGAGATATATTTCCATGGCTTCCCGTGTCAGCAGGTGTGTCGGGATGCCATCGCCTGTAAACGCATCCATGTGGATAATGTCATAGTCGTGACCTGCGCCGTCTGACTTCTGCATTGAGAGGCGCCCGTCACCGACAACGACGCGAACTTTGACCTTGCAGTCATCAAGATACGTAAACCACTGCCGGGCGATCTTTTCATTGTCAGGGTCTATTTCATAATAGGTGATGCTGTCGGTATCTTTTGCATACGCGGCGACAGCGCCCGATCCGAGCCCCAGTACAGCGATTCTTCGAGGGGTATTAGTTGTTTGATAGACATCGGCAATTCCTCCCCCCGGATAGAAGTAAGAAATCGGTGTCTGCCGCATGTCCGGATCGAGTAGCTGGGCTCCATGCAAGGTCCTGCCATGAAGCAGTTTTCTCAGCCCTCCCGGCATGCCTTCGACGGATGGCTCGTCCTTGATGCGGTACGTCCCGTAAAAATTCCGATGACGAAATTTAATCGGCTCTTGCCATGATGTCCAAGACTCCATGCCGATGACGGTGAGCATAATGGTCATGATCAAGATACGGCCGCCGGCGGCAAGGATAGGCGTGCCGGGCCTGTACGAGACAAATAACCTGTTAGAACACCACCAGAAGGAACAACCTAATAATAGGAGCAACACAGGATATTCAAACAGTCCTTTAAACATATAAGGGGCGATAAGGCTGATGAAGGCCCCGCCTATCCAGCCCCCCAAGGCGATCGCGAGATAGAAATTGGTGAGATGCCCGGGGCGCGGTCGACGCTCATAGAGCGTGCCGTGCGCAACCAGACAAATCATAAAGAAGACAGACAGATGTCCGATGATGGCGAGCCAATGCGAAGGTCCCCACAGATAAAGTATGAATGTGATGAGCAGGATTTCCGGCCATAATATTTTCAGGAAGCGGGGGACGCCACCCCTGTTCGAAAAGGTCACGATGAAGCTACCCAAGTAAAGGGCCAAGGGGAGGACCCAGGTCAAAGGGAAAGAACCGACTTCCAGAGCGATGAAGTTAGTAACGGCCAGAAGAAATGCGGAAGGAAGGCTGCTGAGCAGCAGCCACCTCGCATAGGTTAAAGACGTAACCTTGTCCTGTTCAATTTCTCCGCCGGCTTCCGAAGTCTGAATATTTCGCTCTTTATCCGGACGGAGTTGAAACCAGGCCGCCACGCAAATAAGCGCATAGACAATATACGCTCCTGTCCAGGAAAGGCTCTGTATTCTCAGACCCACCAGAGGTTCGGCTAAGAAAGTGTAACCCAGAAGCGCAATAAGAGACCCTGCATTTGAAGCGGCATACAGCGGATACGGCTCAAGGTGCTTTCCTACTGAAGATCGATAGAGCCATAACTGAGCGACGACCGCCGTTGTCGAAAGGACGATGAAGGGCAGCGCCACATTCATAAACAATATGCCGAGGATGTTGAGGAGCGGCGCCTCGGCATCGGGTTGGGCACTGATATTCAACGGCATATTTATCAGGGGAAGGGCAAGCAGGAGCAAATGCCAGCCCCCCATTTTTTTTGCATAGAGATGTGCATACAGATATCCGATGAGGAGCATGGCTTGATAGAACATCAGGCACGTAAGCCAGACATGGGCCGCACCCCCGAAATAAGGTGTCAGCAATCGACCGACAAGGGGCTCCATCCCGAAAAGGAGGAGTGCGCCGGAAAAAACCATACTCGTCAGCACTGTCATAGCCACTCTCTGGCCGGTTACGCCCGCTGTTGCACTCGTTTCTTCCATTACTACACCTGAACCCCTGAAATTACTGGCGGCTCTAATATCACATAAGACAGGGGACGGCCATTAAAAATCATTGCCTCGCCCTCATTCATAAGAATTTCCAAAACGCCCCCTTGAGATAAATGAAGACATAGGGTAATATGCCTGCGCTTTGTCATAAAATACAGGAGGAACAACTTCATGGATTTTCCGAATCTTAAGAAACAGGATCGTGAGATCTACAAGCTGATCAAGAAGGAGGAAGAGAAGCAGCAGTATAAACTGTCGATGATCCCATCGGAAAACTTTTCCAGTCCCGCAGTTCGGGAGGCCTTATCATCATTATTTGTACATAAATATGCCGAGGGATATCCTCATAAGCGGTATTATGAAGGAAACCAGTTCGTGGACAATCTTGAAGAACTTTGCCAGCAGAGGGCAAGGCGGGCCTTCTCTCTCCCTGACGACTGGCATGTGAACGTGCAGCCGCTTGCCGGAGGTAATTCGAATCTGGCCGTTTATAACGGGCTTCTCGAGCCCGGAGACACTATCTTGAGCATGTATCTGCCGGATGGCGGGCACTTGTCGCATGGCTGGTCATTTCCCGAAAAAGATGAACAGGGATTGGAAGGGCAGGTTGAGCAGGCTATATATCTGGGCGGCAAGAGAAAAATCAGTATCGTTTCAAAAATTTTTAAAGTGGTGCAGTACAAAGTAGAGCCTGGTTCTCGGCTCTTTGATTATAAGAAGATCATGGCTATTGCCAAGGAGTACCGCCCTAAGATGATCATCTCAGGGGGTACCGCATATCCGCGCGAAATCAATTATGACGCCCTTCATTCTGTTGCGAAGGAAGTGGGCGCCTATTATCTTGCGGATATCGCTCATGAGGCCGGCCTCGTTGCAGCGGGCGCCAATAAATCGCCTGTAGGTAAAGCGGATGTCATCACTTTTACAACGCATAAGACCATCCGCGGGCCACGGGGCGCCGTTATCCTATGCAGAGGCGATTTGGCAGAAAGAATAGATTTCGGCGTTTTCCCGGGTTTGCAGGGTGGCCCTTTCGAACACACAATCGCTTCCCTCGCGGTTTGTCTGAAAGAGGCGTGTACGCCGGCGTTTAAAAGATATGCCTTCCAGGTGGTAAAGAATGCTCAGAGGCTCGCGCAAAGGTTCATGGAGAGGGGCTACGATGTTGTTTCCGGCGGAACGGACAAGCATCTCGTGCTCATCGATATGAGAAGCAAGAAACTATCGGGTCGCAATCCTGCCAGAGCCCTTGACCAGGCGGGAATCATCATGAACCGCAATTCGGTTCCCAATGAAACCGGGTCACCAATGAACCCATCAGGGCTACGGATGGGCACGCCGACCATCACCACGCGCGGCATGAAGGAAAAAGAGATGGATAAGATTGCCGAGTGGGTCGATTACGTCATTAGAGTTGTCGCACCTGATTGTAATCTGAAGCCTGCTGAGTTTGAAGAGAAGATCAAGAAAATGCCGGAGCTCCGGAAAATTGCCGCGGAAGTGAAATCCCTCTGCCGGAAGTACCCTCTTAATATTTAACCGGGTATAATCTGCCAATGTTCATGAAGCTCCCCGCCGGCAGGTCGGGGAGCTTCATGGCCGGGGAAAATACCGTTAAATTGCACATCTTCACCTGGCCTTCAGGAGGTACTGACAGGGTGTATTGCCTGTCGCAAGGGCGGCATCTGCAGAGCAGCATTTCCTGCTCTGCAGGTGCCATCTGTATAACAAAACATGCCCGGAACAAAATACAAATGAGAGATGCGGAATCTTATCACTCTCTATTATGCATAAGACCCATCGTAGCAAGCAGGAGAATAGCAAGGGATATTGTCAATAGTTGTGGATGAGACATTTTTCAACGTATCCTGACCCTTTTCAAATTCAAGCAGCTTCTTTCATTATTACACCATCAACAAATCTGATTCCTTCAATGACCTTGCAGATAAGGTTATGCCCCCTGATTCTCTGCCAAGTCTTTTCTGCTTCCATGGCCAATTTGAAAACCATGGTAAGTGTTGCCAATCTTGAGCCACAACCTTTTGTCCGTTTTGTGCGAAGCCTCACAGTGGCAAAGGTTGATTCGATAGGATTTGTAGACCGGATATGACGCCAGTGCTCTGCCGGGAAATCATAAAAAGCAAAAAGACTTTCTTTGTCTTTTCTTAAACACTCGCATGCTTTTTCATATTTTGCCTGATATTGAGATAAGAAATAATCATAGGCTCTAAAGGCTTCATCCCTGGTCGGAGCCATATACATGTCGCAGATATGAACCTTGGCTCTCGGTTGAACGCTCTTTGGCATCTTATCCAGGATATTGGCAGTCTTATGAACCCAGCAACGCTGCTCTATTGTTTCCGGAAACTCCTCCCGAAGGGCTGCCCAGAATCCCAAGCCGCCGTCACCAACCGCCAACTTAGGACCTTCTTTAAGCCCCCTTTGCTTGAGATCGCGCAGCATCTCCTGCCAAACCTGTTTGCTCTCCCGGTATCCGTCAAGAAGGGAAACAAGTTCCTTCTTCCCGTCTTCCAATGTCCCCATAATGACCAAGATGCATTGCCGCTTGTTCTCCACATCTCCCAAACGAACATTGAAATAAATGCCGTCTGCCCAGAAATAAACGTATCGCTTATGGGCAAGATCCCGCCCCGCCCAGTTTTCATAATCTTGTCCCCAGAGAGTCTTTAATCGAACAATATTTGTGGCGGAAAGCCCCGTTGCGTTCTTTCCTAATATGGATTCTAGTGCCTCACTGAAATCCCCAGTGGAGATCCCCTTAAGATAGAGTGCCGGTATTAAAGCGTCTATTGATGGAACTCTTCTCATATATCTCGGCAAAATAGTGCTGGTAAAAGCCTCGCCTTCTCTCTTGTCGTGAATGCGGGGCTGTTTCACTTGCAATGGCCCAATGCCAGTCACAATCTCTCTTTCCGGTAAGGACCCGTTCCTCACAACCATGCGCCGACCACCATTATCTCTCGCATCCTTGAAACTCTCAATGTACTCACTTATCTCATTCTCTATGGCCGCCTGCAACATCCGACAGGCGCCTTCCCGGATAATTAACTCCAATGCGCTTTTTGATTCTTCTTTAACTTGCTTTTCCAGATAATCTCGTTCATTATTCTCCATGGGCGTATCCTTCTTTCTCCCCTCTCGCCAAGGGGGCTTTAAGTTAAACTACACTTATTTAGGATACGCCTTCTTTTTATCCTGTCCACAACTTTGGGTTATATCTCGAATAGCAAAACCGAATGCTATGTAGAGTAACGTAATGCGATTGAGTTGTAATTCTCCTTTTTCCGTTTTCCGTGAATAGTAGGACGTTCGAAAGGTAGCTCCAGTAAATTAGAAAGCTGTAGTTGAGAAGCAAGGCCGTTCTGGTGTAACCAAAAATCAATACAAGTGTGGTGAGGGACAGAAGGAAGAGGATATGAGAAAGTGGCACCGATAATTGTGTTGACATTAATGGTTCCATTTACTTTCCTCCTTTCTCAGATATGGTTGCTCTTTCACCTCTCGATTCGCAACTCGTTTTTTTCACAACATCTCTTGGGTCATAATCTAAAGTGCAGCGCAACAAAAAGCTGTGATAATAATCACACAAAAAATCAATTTATATAGGATCCTTTGAAATGTGAAACGTGGTGAATTTGCAAATGACTTCTTGCGAGGTCGCAATATGCAAAGATGTGTTTCTGGATGCAGTATGTGATGGTCTAAGGTAGGTGTTGGTCTTATTACCGTCTGCCGCGACTGCCTCTGAATCCTCCGCCGGAATCCGACTGGTACGGTCTTGCTCTTCCGCTCTCCCTGTCTTTTTTTGGCCTGGCTTCACTGACAACGATTGTGTTTCCGTCAAGTTGGCCGCCATTGAATTTTTCAATTGCCTCTTTTGCTTCCTCTTCGGATGCCATCTCGACAAATCCGAATCCTTTGGATAGTCCGGTTAACCTGTCTTTTATGATATTCACCGACATGACTTTACCCGCTCCGGCAAAGTTTGACCTCAGATCAGTCTCAGTAACCTTGCTGGACAGATTTCCGATGTATAATTTCTTATTCATGTATTGTCTCCTTTTCGGTTACCGCAGAAAAACCTGAAGACAGAAAGAGGCACCCCTGTAAATACCTGAACCGGGGTGCCTCTTTCTGTAAAGAACCGCTTATACAGTCTTCACATTAACAGCAGAGGGACCCTTTGGACTCTGCTGGACGTCAAATTTGACGCGCTGGCCCTCAGATAACGTCCTAAAACCGCTGTCTTGAATGGCACTGAAATGAACAAATACATCGCCGCCTTCATCATTGGCAATGAATCCGAATCCCTTCTTCTCATTAAACCACTTAACGACTCCTTCTGACATTGTTTTCATCCTCCTTTCTTAGATTTTTCAAAAGTTGGATTTCCACGTTGACAGAAAGAACAATTCACCATATCCCTCACGAACATGATGGTCTACCTTATACTGCAAAATGCCATTACCCAACTTTTTATGACTTTCTGAACGGTAAAAAAGCTTCTTTCCTCAAATATGCGCCAATCTATTATGACTTTTTGTCGAATGTCAAGTTTTTTCTATAAGAGTTTTGTGATAAATTAACTAGTATGCATCCGTCTTCTTGAGTTTGCCATAAGTGGAAGAAAAACTTTCTCGAATTGATCAGGCAATTCCGAGAAGCTCGATCTCGAAAATCAAATCCTTGCCCGCCAGGGGATGGTTCCCATCGAATGTGACGCTCGTATCTGATATGCCGGTCACAGTAACTTCGATAACTTGTCCGTCATCCCTGCGGAATTGCAGCCGTTGACCGACACTCGGCTGAAAGTCTTTAGGAAGCTGATCGCGCTCGAAGACAACGATCATTTCTTCAAGGTGCGATCCATAGGCCTTGTCGGTCGTGATTTTAGAGGTCTTTGTTTCTCCCACCTGCATTCCAACAACGGCATCTTCAAAACCGGGAATGACTTGCCCACCGCCGATTTTGAATTCGAGAGGACCACAATCCAGAGAGGAATCGAAGACTGAGCCGTCATCAAATGAGCCTTTATAGTGGACTTTCACATTGTCGCCTCTGCCGGCCTTTTTCATTCGTCAATTCCTTTGTTCATTTGAGTAACCCCTCCGGTCAGGGAAGAAAAGAGGGCGTCCCTGCATACCTGATGAAAGGCGTATAACCCGAAACTCCGCTTTTCAGACCGTGATGAAACTCCTCAGGGCATGTGCTACCGGATGCTGCCTTCCTGTCTCATTCTGGAAATGATCCGGTTAATATTGGGAAGTGCATTCAGTGTCGCCCGCTCTCCCTCGAGGATGGCTTCATGTCTCCTGGAAAAATCTGCCGCGCCTATATGACCCACATCGGGTTTTATCACGACATCTGCCCTGCCCAGTTGTATCTGAGATATCTTGGCATGCATGATGTCGATGGATTGCAGTATCGTTTCTATGGTGCTCCTGGGGGATGAATTTGCAGGACTGGCAGATATATCGACGGCTATGACGATGTCAGCGCCGTACTTTCTGGCTACGTCAATAGCCACCGGGCTTACGACGCCTCCATCCACATATGTCCCGCCTGAAAGTTTCACCGGTTGGAATATGCCGGGAATCGAACAGCTTGCCCGCACTGCAGTTCCCGTGTTGCCCGTACCGAAAACGACTTCTTCACCTGTCTGTATATTAGTGGCGACCGCATAGAAAGGGATCTGCAGCTTTTCCATGGTGGTATCCCTTAACGCCCAGTTCACATAGTTTTCGAGTTTCTCACCTTTGACGAATCCATTGTCAGGGATCGTGAGATCTACAATATCGTCCCTCTGGATAGAGATAGCCATGGTTTGAAGTGTGTAGGCATCAAATCCATACGCATACAGGCTTCCCACAAAGCTGCCGGCGCTCGTGCCGACTATCATGTGGATAGGGATTTTGTTGGATTCGAGGATCTTCAGTACGCCGATATGTGCAAATCCCCTTGACGCCCCTGCGCCAAGGACCAGAGCTATCTTGATGGGCTTGGGCGAAGGCAGGGGAGGAGGCGGCTTGGGGACACATGCAGGGGTAATGAAGACACACGCTATGATAACGAGGAAAAAACCGCTACACTTAATTCTGCTCAAATACGGCGCTCTTAACATATGTTAAACATTATGGTCAGAAAGGCCTGGGTAGCCCTTCTGACCATATCCGGTGCACCTACTTATAAAATCCGCAGGCGACGACCAAGTCACCCACTTTTTCGAAAAAGATAGACTTGGCCTCCACCTTCTTGCTCGTCGGATTGGTCCACTTATAGTCCATGGTTCCCTTGCCCTTTGCCTTTGCCCCATCGAGTATGGCTTTGATAAACTGTTTTCCATCAGAGTCCTTAAGATCAATCAGATTCTTTCCGATCAGTGCGGCATTCGCGCCGTGGGACACGACGACGCCGTTCTGGTCAAGCACGTAGATATACAGGTCCTCTTTAACAAATTTTCCCTTCTGATCGTTAAAAACAGGAAATGCCTTGTCCTTTCCGTTAGCCTTGAGATAAGCAACAGCCTTGTCCAGCATGCCCTTGGCTTCCTTTGCCGTGCCTCTGGACGCCAGTGCAATAGAAGTCATTCCTACCAAGAGGCCCACTACTAAAATTACCGCTATCAGTTTTTTCATTTTTTCCCTTCTCCTTTTTACGTCTTGGGATTCTCCCACTTTTACCATCTGACAACCTCATAGTTCTCGTGATTGACCCATTTGCTAATTGAACCTGGTACCTCCTTTCTCTCTTGATCGCTGCGTTTTAATAAAGCAGTCGCAGTAACTTATTCAGAAAACCGGCAGTGCAAGTGACCCCTTACTTAACCGTGAGACCACTCACCCGGTAATTGAATTCATAGTTCAGGGCGCCGCTCCAATTTTGCTGGAACACGCTCTTGTAACGTGTTCCATCGACAGGTCCTACCGGCTTTCCATATGTGTAGAACCAGTTGATAATGGGACTTCCCGTAAAACCGAGGGCGATCCAATAGGAACCGGGCATAAGGACCGGATTGTCCCGGCTGAAATCGAAGTCCGCCCATCTATATCCGGGTTTAAGAGAGAGCTGATCGAGATTGACAAAGTCGCTTGTGGAAATGGGTTGACCAGGCTTTCCCTGATCATCATGGAAGATGTCAACCCAGAGCAAGCCGTCACCACCGAACTTGTGCAGTGCCAGACCGACCTTCTGGAGTCTAACGGGTTTTCGCAGGACAACAACCTGGGCGTACTGGGTGAGGTTAGTGGTTACATATTCTGCCGTCTCCACGAGGAAGTTCCGAGACATCTCAAATTGATTTACCCCTGAGGCTTTTGTCACACGCGGGAATGCAAAATCCACGTTTTCAGGGAATTCCAAATTGCCGTATATAAATGGCACATCATACCGAAGTCCTTTTTTCTCCTCATCCGTTATTACAGCAGGAGGCGGCGGGGGCGGGGGCACTTCGATTTGCTTGAACTCTGCCTTTACCAGTGGAGAAAGGATGAGGTTTTTAGGGCCATAGGTTTGCCGGTCTCCCTTCACATTAACCTTATCGCTATTGAAATTACCGGCGATACTCTCTTGGAGTTTGGGCCTCTCCGCATCTTTTACTTGGGCCCACTTGAGAAGCCCATCATTTTTTGTTTCATTATTGTCGACACCGACCTCTATGCGCAGGTAACGGGTAGACACGAAGAGCATGGTATTTTGGGGGTCAAAAGGCACCCAGCCGAGCTCCGGAAACCAGACCTCAACCCATGAATGCCGCCCCTGGCCCATTTTGAAGGTCAGGGTCCCCTTCTGCCATGCGATATCAAAAGGCTGGTTGAAGGTGACACCATTGACGATCCGGACGGGTATACCGACAGCCCGGAGCAATGCAGCGGTCAGATGGGAAAAGTTCTGGCAATTACCCTTGCCGGATTCCAACGAATAAACTGCGTCATATCTGGCAGGAGGGGTCACGTAATGAACATGATCCACTATCCAGGCGATGACACGCTGCACCGCGTCAAACTCAGTCTTGACATTCGCTGTAAGTTGCGACGCGAGTTCGCGAATACGGGGGTTATTGGACTGCACCTGCTCCGTCGGTTTAAGATAAGCCATTAGTTCCGGCTTCACTCCTGCAGGAGGAAACGGATCCTGCGTTGAGAGGGCAGGGAGTTTCGTCTCACTTTGAGCGTTGCAGAAAAGGCGCACATCTATGACATCCGGAGGTCTTATCCACGTTGCCACGACGATCTGATTGCCGCGCCCGTCGGTGGTATTCTTCTTGTCTTGCGGTTCAGGGGAAAAGGCGAGGCCGAACTCTTTGATCTCCTGACGAGATGTTGGCGATTGGAAGCTCTGGGGCACTACAAAGCTAAGAACCATCTTCTGGATGCCTCCGCCGGCCGTGACCTGTTCCTGAAGTTCATAGCGGATACTCGACCCCATATCTCCTTTGACTGTATAATTTTCGGCCAGAGACAGGACAGGCCACAGTAATGTCATACCGAAAATTGCAGCGAGCAGCTTCTTCATCGTTCCTCTCCTTTCAAATCAAAACACCGCTGGTTTGCAGATCACTTCCCTCACTTTCAGATCAAAGAAACGGGCGCTGTTAGCAGGTTTGAGAAGCAGCGCAGCGTCGACACCTTGAGCGCTTCCTCCCAAGGATATTACATCTTCGTCAGTTCTTACAAGACCGGCATCTGCGGCCATCAACGTCACTTCAATTGCGACCTTTACGCCCTGACCAAATACGCGAAGTGTGTGGGCCATAATTTCATCTACCTGATAAGTGTCAAGCTTGTTCCTCACACCGCGGCCGACTCCGCCGAAAGCGTGCTGGCCGGTAAGAACTTTGACACCCTGAGATTCCAATTCCCGTCTGTCCTTTTCGTCCAGTTCCTGAATGTCGGGTTTCGCGTATCCCGTGACATGGCTAACGGCGATGATCTTGATGTCTTTGTCAAGAATCTTCAAGGCTTCAAAGGCAGTTCGTCCGCTCACCGTGGCGATCAGTACCCTTCCTATGGAAAGCTCCCTGGCCCTCCTCGAGACGGCTTCAAGGACTCCCTTCGTATTTGTCCTTCCTGGCTTATGGAAATAACGGCAGGATGTGTCGTGGTAAGGAGAAGATTCAGACATCACGGCTTACCTCCATAGAAAATACTTTATTCTGCTTTACCGGCGGAATGACAAAGTAGTATATAGGCAAGCATCAGCCGCGTGTCAATCATAAATTTGCGTTTCCCCCCTATTGATCACAGGCCTCCAAGATATAAAATATCATTTGACAAAATGGTTTAAGTGTATAGGTTATATCGCAATAAGCCGCCAACAGGGCAGCAAATGTGAAAGGAGCACACAATGTTTGAAGTTTCGGAAAAAGCAGTCGAGATGATTCAAGACTTCCTCAAAGATAGGAGTGAAGAACATATCATCAGGATCATGATGAATGAGGGTGGGTGATCGGGGCCCTCCCTGGGCATGGCTCTGGATGAGCCAAAAGAAGGCGATGAAACGTTTAAGAAAGACGGGTTGACCTTCATAATCAACAAAGAAGTGCTTGAGTTGGCTAAACCGATTGCAGTAGATTTTGTGACCACACCGCAAGGATCCGGTTTCAGACTGACGTCCAGCTTGGATGCCGGCAGTTCATGTGGAAGGTCATGCAGTTGTTAAGATAGCAGGAGGCCTATGACTGAGGAAAGGAAGGCGGATTATTTCCGTTACCTTGCTGATGAATTCGTGGAAGCAAAGAGGTACGATGATGCGATCCTGCTTTATCAGAAATTAGTTGAAATGCATCCGGGTGAAGATTCCTTTCTTCTTTCATTGGCCTGGGCCTATCATGACAGCGGAAGACTCGATGATGCGATCGCCTGCTTTGAATGCCTCCTCAACGTTGAACTCGAGCGCAAAGTTTTTACCGGGTTCGCCTTCGATGAGCTTGTAAGGATCTTTAAGGAAAGAGGGGATTATGAGCGTCTTCTTGGTATCTGCGAGAGAGCGGTGGCGGCTCAACCGGATGATACAGCTCTTCTCAATGATCTTGGTGATGCCTATCTCAAGGCGGGCAAGGCCGCCGAGTCTGTCAGGGTGTTTAGAAAAATGGCGGAAATGGAACCGGATGCTTCAGCAACATATTGCAGTCTCGGAAATGCCCTCGTCCAGACAGGGGACTTTGACGGCGCAGAGTCAGCATACGGAAGAGCAGTCGAGATTGACCCGTCAGAGGCAGGCACTTTCTATAACAGGCTCGCGAATGTATATTGCAGTGGGGGGCATGACGAGCGGGCAGAGAAGGCCTTCAGAAAGTGTCTCGAATTCCGATTTGATGATCCCATGTACCACTGCGGTCTTGGCGATGTCCTTGTGAAACGCGGAAAGATTGACGACGCTCACGGCGTCTATGAAAAGGCCGTCGATCTTCATCGTACTTCGGCGGCTGCTTACTACAACAGGTTTGGGAATACTCTCGCCCGGGGGAATCACCACAGCTTGGCGATCGAGGTTTTCAAAAAAGCGATTGCCGCCGATCCTCGCAATCCATTCTATTATGTCCGTCTTGCAGATTCCTATGCCGCGCTTGGCCTTTCCGATCAGGCAGAAAAAATTTACCATCAGGCCGAATCCCTGAAATGACGAATTCATGAGAAGTTACCCTCCTTCATGACTTTCTTGAGAACAGTCCATCTTCAACTGGTGTGAAATTTCTTGCGGGATCGTAAGAAAAGAAATCAGACCCGCCCTTTCTTTTTAAGGGCTTCTTTGAAGACGTGGTAAAAGGCTGTATTGTCGGTGAGGCTACGCTTGAGAATGGTATCGATATCATCTATGTTCTTTATGTTGATGATAATATTTACACTCTTATTGAAGGCGGTCATGTTGTCCATAGTGCGGAACCTGCTGCTCAGCAGGGCCACGAAAATCTGTCTTCTCGTGCCTACGTTAAGATTGGCGAGGGAATTCAGTACTATATTGGTATCGGGGTTTTCCGTGTCAAAATTCTCGTTTAATATAACCACATCATAAATGTGGAACCGCATATTTTTGATCGCCTCTTTTATAGAGGCAGGTTCCGTAATCTGATAACCCATGGCCCTCAGGGCGCTGCTGATTTTTTCTCTCGCGGCGGGATCTGATTCGCAGACCAATGCTGTCCCAATTCCCACTTCCACGAAATCGAATGGTTTGTCGGAGGCATCGTATTCGTATGATTCTTCTTCATTGAATAAAGTCTTATCTTTTTCCATGGCGCTTTATTCGCCTCCTCTCAGCGTTTCCTGAATTTTCCGTATTGTTTGTCGACCTCGAGCTTGCCTAGGATATCTGTAGTCTTCTGTCCCCTTTCACTCTTTACAGCATCTATGCCGCGGCCCACCGCTCCCTTATTGGACGCATAGGCCTTGGCGGTCTCTTCGCTGATAAAACCCTGTTTATAGAGATCAACGATGTAATCGTCGAATGTAACCATGCCGAAGGCTTTGCCGGCCAGGATGATGTCGTGAAAGGTTTTCCCATCTTCTTCGCCGTGCAGAATGGTGTCCCTGACGCGCATGTTGGTGCCCATTACCTCGAAGGCCGCAACGCGACCTCCGTCCTCCCGCGGCAGAAGCCGCTGGCAGACGATCCACCGGACCGTGTCGGCAAGGCGTATGCGCACCTGGGTTTCCTCTTCTGCAGCAAACATGCCGAGGATGCGATTGACAGTCTGTCCTGCGTCAACCGTATGGAGAGTAGTCAGAACCAGATGTCCTGTTTCTGCGGCGCTGAGGGCTATCTCCACGGTCTCCCTGTCTCTCATCTCGCCGACCAGAATCACCTTGGGCGCCTGCCTGAGAGCGGCCCGAAGTCCGCTCCCAAAGGTGTCAAAATCCGTGCCCAATTCTCTCTGGTTAAAGGTAGCCATCTTATGAGGATGCGCGTATTCGACAGGGTCTTCAAGAGTGATGATATGGATTGATTTCTGTTCATTCATCTCATTCAATACGGCGGCAAGGGATGTGGTCTTGCCTGTTCCCGTGGCGCCTGTTACGAGGATAATCCCGTTCTGCTCCTGGGCCATTTGATAAAAGGCGTCAGGCAGATTCAATTCCTTACACGTGGGTATTTTAGATTCCAGTTTCCGAAGGGCTACGGAATAATTGCCCTTCTGCGAAAATACATTTACCCTGAAGCGTGCCTTTCCCGGCAGTTCGTAAGACAAATCGCATGAACCTTCGTTAACAAGCAGCTCCGTCAGCCGGCGGTCCTGATTAATGAGGTTCAGGGCAAAGACTTCCGTCTGGAAAGGGGTCAGTTTTTCAAAAAGAGGGTCAAACTCCGCTACGGTTAACACTCCTGAGGTTTCTACCTGGAATGGCTTGCCTACGGTGATGTTCAGGTCAGACACGTTTTTCTGGGAATCCAGCATCTTTGTCAGTATATAATCTATTTCCTGTTTTCTCATGGTTTCTTCCTCGGGATATAAAGTCTAACACGGTACGGTACCTGTAACCGCGACCCGATTTTCATGCTTCCGTAAAGTCAAGCGGCGGCGCTTTCAAGAGAGGCCTGAATCTTGTCTTATCGTTGGCCTTCATATAAGCATCGTCGGCGCCTATCCATCCCCTATTGTAAAGTTCCCAGATCGAGTTGTCGAGTAACTGCATGCCGTACTTTCTGCCCGTCTGTATCATCGAAGGAATCTGGAAGGACTTGGATTCCCGTATGAGATTGCGAACTGCCGAATTGGCGATCATTATCTCCAGGGCGACACAGCGCCCCTTCCTGTCAGTCCGCTTGAAGAGAACCTGGGAAATAACCGCTCGTATGCCGTCCGCCAGCGTGGACCGTATCTGCATCTGTTCCTCTGCCGGGAAGACCTCAATGATCCGGTCAACGGTTCTGGCAGCGCTGTTGGTATGGAGGGTGGAAAAAACGAGATGCCCCGTGTTGGCCGCTTCTACGGCAAGAGATATGGTTTCCAGATCCCGCATCTCGCCGACGAGAATTATATCGGGGTCCTCGCGTAGCGCTCCGCGAAGAGCCGCTGAAAAACTTTTGGTATGGAGTCCGACCTCCCTGTGATTTATAATGCAGCCCTCACTGTGGTGGACAAACTCGATGGGATCTTCAATCGTGATGATATGATCCTTTCGCATGCGGTTTGCCTCGTCAATGATGGCGGCGAGGGTCGTTGATTTTCCGCATCCTGTCGGACCCGTGACCAAGACAAGTCCTCTCGGCAGGGTGGCCAGTTTCGAAAGCACCGGCGGCAGTCCCAGGTCCTGACATGTCATAATCCTGCTGGGGATTTCCCTAAAAACTGCAGCCACTCCGAATTTCTGCGAGAAGAAATTGGCCCTGTACCTGGCAAGGTTGGGAATTTCGTATGCGAAATCCACATCTCCTGTTTCCTCAAATTGCTTGACCTTGTGCTCCGGCGCAATTTCATAGAGTATGGCTTTGAGTTCATCATTATTAAGCACGTTGAACTTTACCCGTTCCATCTCACCTCTTATCCTGAGGACCGGCTGCTGGCCTGATACTAAATGCAGGTCTGATGCGCCTTGGTCATGCATCAACTGGAAGAAGGCATCAATCTTTGCCATAAACAGTCTCCTTGGTCGTCGTGAAATATAAGTTCGTGTAGAGCAGGTACATCTTCGATCTTCTCATGATCGAGTTTAGGAATCTTATAGAAGTATCGGGAGAATGGAATTTTACTTTAGTAAAGTTTGCGGATTTCAATCCGGCGTCATCGGAGTATAGGAAAAGGCCATATGTTTGTCAAGGTGAAAAGCCCTTTCTTAACTATTGCTTGACAGGTATCGCCGGCATCGTATATTATCGCCTACACAGACCGGTTCTCACGTGAGACCGGCTGTGAAAGAAAGTGGGGATGTAGCTCAACTGGGAGAGCGCGGCGTTCGCAATGCCGAGGTCAGGGGTTCGATCCCCCTCATCTCCACCAAGACATAATCCGAGGAAGTGCGAGGAAGTAGAAAACCCGTTAGAAATAGCGGGTTTTTTATTGCCATTTGTCCAAGGACGTGCTATAAGGTATATCAAAATCCGGGGTATTTGGGGGTACATTTTAGTGAAATATACCCCCACGATAAAAAAAATACCCCCAAAAATGGAGGAAATCCTTTATGGCACTGAGCGACATAAAGATTCGTACTTCTAAGCCGTCAGGTAAGCAGAAAAAATTATTTGATGGTGACGGTCTTTTCCTCTTGGTTACTCCACAGGGAGGGAAATACTTTAGACTGAAATATCGTTTCGATGGAAAAGAAAAACTGCTTGCCCTTGGGACCTATCCTGAAATCAGCCTTGCCGATGCCAGGCAAAGACGTGATGAAGCCCGAGGGCAGATAGCCCACGGCATCGATCCCGGCGCCGTCCGCAAGGCCCAGAAACAGGCAGAGACCTCGGAAACAGAAACGTTCGAAGTCATAACCCGTGAATGGCATACAAAATTTACTCCCACCTGGACGCCAGGATATGCCGAGAAACTCTTAAGTGCTTTGGAACGAGATTTATTCCCATGGCTTGGCACACGCCCGATCAAAAAACTGAAGGCACCTGAATTACTGGCAGTCTTACGCCGAATCGAAAGCCGGGGGACATTGGAAACGGCGCACAGGATGCGAGGCCTGCTTGGTCAGATTTTCCGATATGCTGTTGCTACGGGAAGGGCAGAGCGTGACCCGGTAGCCGATCTAAGAGGAGCATTGCCACAACCAAATGAAAGACACCATGCAGCGATAACCGATCCCAAAGAAGTGGCGCCCCTTCTGAGAGCCATAGACGGTTACCAGGGGCATTTTGTTGTGAAGTGCGCTTTGCGTCTTGCGCCGATGCTTTTTGTCCGTCCCGGGGAACTGAGACATGCAGAGTGGGCGGAAATTGACCTTGATGAAGCCGCTTGGAATATTCCGGCGCACAAGATGAAAATGAAAGAGCCCCACCTTGTACCCCTGTCACATCAGGCTGTTGAAATTCTCCGAGAGCTGCAACCCCTCACAGGTGCCGGTCGCTATGTATTCCCTTCAGCGCGATCATTTTCAAGGCCAATGTCCAATAACGCAATACTTGCTGCTCTGCGCCGCATGGGATACTACAAGGACACCATGACCGGGCACGGATTCCGAGCAATGGCACGAACGATTCTTGATGAAGTCCTGCAGGTGAGGCCGGACTACATAGAACATCAGCTGGCACATGCTGTGAGAGATCCGAACGGACGGGCCTACAATCGGACTGCCCACCTTGCCAAACGCCGGAAGATGATGCAGACGTGGGCTGATTATCTGGACGGGTTGAAGGCCGGGGCCGTGGTGGTACCGTTCAAGGCGGTGAAGGGATAAGATAGTTGGGTTGGTTTTATGAAAGAGGTCCGGGGTCATCATCCTTTTTCTGAAAAATCAGTATGTCCTTCGATCAATGCACGAATATCTCCAGCCTTCCACGCTGTTACGCGCTTTGATAACCGAATAGGTTTAGGAAACCGGCCATCTCGACATCCTGCCCACCATGTTGAAGGAGAGACGGGAATGAATAGAAGCACTTGCGAGAGCCTTAGTAAGCCTATTTGCGGTAAGTCGCTTAACTGCTGATTTGTTTTTTTTTGCATGCTTCCTCCATCGAGTCAAATATCAACATCTCATTACCTGCCATGATGGCCTCCGAGATAGGCATTCGTGATGTCGATTCGGTGATGCCCAAGTTCCTCGCCAACGGCGAGACGTATTTCCTTGTCCAGCTTTCTGACTTCCTCTTTCGAGAGGCCAGTTTCCGATGCCGCATATTCCCGCCACTCATTGCCGAACTTTCCAACCTCAACGGGACACTTTACTTCACGCCCTGTCATTTCTTCCCATTTCGAAGTATAGCTTTCATGGGCGAACGAGTGCCTGAACGCATGAAACCCCTGCGTAGATCCGATGCTCTCGTTTATGCTGCGCAATGTGTTATAGGCAAAATCCCGATATTCATTGTAGTTCATGTCCGAGGGTATCAATGAACCTCTTTCGAACCAATGGGCATGTGCACGCACAAACTCTTGAGCTTTTAGAAATGCGGAGATATCCCGGACCTGGAATTCGCGCGGCTGGCCGTTCTTCACGCCGTCACCACGTTGTAGAGATACTGTGTTATCTGTAAAGTCATTATTGTGGATCTTGATCTGCGTGCTTTCCCGAAACCGCAATCCGCCGTCTCTTTGCAATGTGATGGAATGCGCGAGTGCTCGGTATTTTATATCGTCTGTTTCCGAGAACCGCTCTCTGAGTTCGTTCAGTACAGCCTTATATACCTCGTCGGATGCGGATTTATCGACATTGCCATAATGATGTCCGCGTGCGATTCCATATTCCTTTGCAGATATATGGTTGCTACTGCCGTAAACCTCGAAGATGGAGTTGATCAAAGCGATATAACTTGACGTCGTTGACGATTCCTTTTCTCCGTTCTCCAGTTCCATCTTCAGATTATCGGCGTATGCGTTATAGTGTTCCTGGGTCACCTTTTGCAGGTCTCTGATCTGGTATTCGGAACGGAGGAAGCCGGCGAAATCCTTTAAGGCGGAGACAATCTTATTCTCCGATGCCGTGCCGTTACCCCGCGCGGAACATACATGCTCGGCGATCTTGCGAACAATTAAATTATCCAGATTTTTTCCAACCCCAAAATTTCTCATGTGCACCTCTCAAGGCATAGTTGTCCCACTGACAACCTTTCCTATACGTAACAAAAGGAATGGCTGCTGCCTTATAGACCCTGTAATCTGAGAAAGAAAAAATTGTTAAATGTATGTGAGGTTTGTTGTTTGATTGCCGTCCTGAGACCACGACCCCGTCGTTTTCTCAACGTGAATAGCAACCCTTAAATCCGTCTCTTTGTACCGCCCTTCGTGCGTTAGCAAAGAAACGGATTTCGCCGTTTCGTGACTCTCGTTCAGCCACGTCGAAGTTAAACGATATCCGAGTTAAAATGATAAAAGGCGCTCATCGGGATTCCACACTATCCCGCCTCGCTGTGAGGATGATCCTCCTCACGATGTACTGTTTAACTTTTTTGTTTGTTCAGGTTTCTGAGATGTTAAAATTGAATGACACTGGTGAGATCTTTAATGTCCATTGCATCGATGATCATGCAATCTTGCTTTTTCATGTCCTCGAAGGCTTCTTCAACTGGCTTGAAACCTTCTCTCGTTCTTTTCCGCTGATTTTCTTCCAAGCAGAATGTGTAGCCATTTTTCTTTCTCCTTTCTTCGTTAATGTTCAATCGGCCAGGAGAAAGATAATTGCCCCTCAGAGGGAACAAGAATGCTTTCCCCTGGAAGGGTCCTTTCAGTGACAATGTTTTGTGAATAGATTATTTTTAATGTGCCGTGCTCCCGGAGCATGCGATCGTGTGGAGATCGTAAACGCCTGGTCGAGCACATTCATCGAACGGGATGAAGGAATAAAATGACCTTCACTTCCCCGCAACTGCAAGCATCCAAAATTATCATGAATGAAAAATTCCGGACGCACTTCCCTTGAGGCAATAAATGAATTATCACCGGATGTCATGGCAGCCATATCTTTAGGGAAAGCATCTGACTGCTGGTTACGGGCATGCAGCGTTATCGCCAGGTAGTTAAATCATAAACTGCAAAACTTCATTTCTTCGTTAGGCGAACATGTTGTTCCGCTGTGCCGGGGAGTAGTTAAATGATAAATGTGAAGTTAAATGATATATTGAAAGTCCTATATATCAATACATTATACCTGTCAAGAAAAAAATGCATATTAATTCATTTTTCTATTTTCAGTTCGTCATTTTCATCTAATACAAGTTTCCCCTTTAATAATGCGCTCTTAACCTTGTTCATTATCTTATCAGAAAAAACCACTGCGTCAATAATCCCGGTCTTATGAAGAAATTCCATGTCTTTCAGTCCGCCTAATACTAAATTTCTCATTACCAGACTTCTTGGCTGATTTAGTTTCTTCGCCAGTCTATCGATCCGCACGATAACTTGCTCTTCCAGTTGTATCCCGTATTGTTTCAGCCTTCTCATCGCAGTCCTCACTTTTGTACTTTTATAATATTGAACATTCATGTATTATACAAACGTTATATTGTCAAGGATGAAACTGGATCACGCTAAAACATTTCTTGCTCTTACACGACTACCCAGGGGAAGACCCTTCCCCTGGACTAATACTTTTTTAATTGGGGTATGCACTTTACTCCAGTGACTACAAGATGTAGTATTGTCGCATATGAAACAGAAGCCCAAATCACTTGATGAGTTTAAGACAATTTTCCACTGAGGAAACCGGTGCAGCGTATTTGTGAGAAGAAGGCATATTCCAAAGGATGGCGGCATGAGAAAAGTCAAAAGGAAAAAATCAATTGATAAAAGGCCGTGCTTTTTATGTTTCGTTCTCGTTACTTTTTTATTTTTACCAACACATATAGGATGTGCGACTATGGATAAGGGAAAGCAGGATTTTATAAGAGGAATAAGTTTTTCGCCTGACGGCAAAAAGATTCTCTTTGACCGCGGCCATGGTGGCAGGCCATGGATGATTCATGTGTATGATCTGGAGACTGCTGAGCTAAGCGCCTATCGATCACCAATTGGAGAAGAATGGAGCCATGCACAATATTCTTTCGATGGGAAACGTATCGTTTTCCAAATAATACCACACACTGGACATGAACAGGAGCCCGGTTATTGGCAGATAGCCGTCATGGATCCAGACGGAAAGAACGTAAGGAAAATCACAAATACAACAGGATTTAAGGTGTATCCCTCTTTTTCCCACTCCGGCAGGAAGATTATCTTCGCCCGTGCAGACAAGAAGAGAACAAGCGGACTCACGCCAGTTGCGGATTATGACGTCTATGAGGTGGATGTGGAAACCGGTTTGGAAACTCGTCTGACTCAATTCAAATTTTACCAGATGTCAAAGCCATATTATTTTCCGGATGACAAGACATTCATTTTTTGGGGTGATACCCCCTTCTCTTATACAGGAACTTTTACAGGTGTTCTCCCTGCAGCTACCGAAATGATGTATAAAGACCTTAAATCAAAGTACAAAGGGAACCAAATCTACGTAATGCATGGAAACGAAAAAGAGCTTAGACCGTATATTATCATGCCTGACTACGAAAAAAAGTTTAAAGACTATGTTGCGGGGTCTGAATATTCCTGCGGACCAACATTGAGTGCCGACGGTTCAGTCCTTATTTTTGAGGCACAAGGTTATAAGCCAGACGGATCGGCCGATTGGGGGCAATTCTTCCAATATTCATCGGATGGAAACCATCGGCGCATCACACATCTCCACGCAACACTGATATGGTCTCAAGCTGTCTCTCCCAACGGTGATCTGCTTGCCGTTGTATTAGATTTTGCGAACATGAATAAGATTGTGATTTATCAGGTGAAGGACAGGACAAGCAGGATGATAACTTTGCCTGACCAGGCATCGCGCATCATTAATGGGCAATGATTAAAGAGGGGACCGCTTATTTGCCACTACAATATATTGTGGTCACTTGAGTCAAGTGCATACCCCAAACTTTTTTATTTCTGATCTTGATTTATTTTATGAAAAAATCTAATGTCGATATCAGAAGAACCCAGTAAACGGGGGTATTTTTGGGGGTATGTCCAAGAATTGATAAGATCAATAATGAGTTATAATAAGCAGTTATTAAATCTGTTCGATCCCCCTCATCCCCACCAGGCATAATAAGACAGGCTGCTTTCATTGGACCGGACGAAAAGCGGCCTGTTTCTTTTTTCAGAACATCTTCGCAAACTGCCGCTTCTTTCTCGTCTTCCAGTTCCCCTTGTGGTAGGCGTAGCTTGCAAGGAGCGGCAAGGCGGTGGTCGCTTCGGCAAAGACCATCTGCTCACAGGCCATGTCCACTTTTCCCCAGGATGTCGCTTCTTTCAAGGTCGAGCTGGAACAGGCTCCATCTCTCACGTCCGCCACGGTTATCTGCACGGCATATTTGTGCATGGGGGCATCAAATCCCAGAATCTCGGCGCATATCACCGTGTCCTGGGCAAAGTTTTTTGGGACGCCACCGCCGATAATGAGGAGTCCCGTTGTTTGGGCCTTCACCTTTATCATGGTGAGCTCACGAAAATCCTTCACCGCATCGATGGAAAGATGCTTTTTCGGACGCCGCTGCTGGTGCAGCGCAAGGCCGAAGCCGGCACTGCTGTCGGAAAAGGCGGGGCAAAAGATGGGGACGTCATTTGCATAGGCGACCTGTACCAGAGAATCCTGTTTGGCGGCCTTTCTTGTAAGAAAATTTCCCATCTCACGTATGAATTCCCGCGACGAGTATGAACCGGGGGGCAGTGCGTCGGCTATTTCTGTAATCGTTTTGTCGCAGACCTGGAGATCCTCCTCGTTGATATAGGTGTCATATATCCTGTCGATGTACAGTTTTCTGAGGGTCCGGTCATCAACGTGGGGGCTGCCCTGGTAGTGCCTGAATCCGAGGGCCTCAAAAAAATCCATATCGACAATCGTGGCGCCCGTGGCGACGATCACATCCACCATGTTGTTCTTCACGAGATCCGCATACACCTGCATGCAGCCCGCGGCGCTCGTGCTTCCCGCTATGGTGAGAATGATGCTGCAGTCTTGATCTTTCAGCATCCTGTCATAGATGTCTGCGGCCTGGGCCAGGTCTCTTGCCGAAAAGGACATCCCTCTCATGGCATCGATGATATCAACTGTACTGAATGATTTAATGTCAATGTGTGCAACCGGCGTCTTCAGATATTCCTTCTTCTCCATAATATCCTCGGTAAGTTTTTGATCCCGGCTTTAACTAGTTGGCTCAGGCCTTCCGACTGGGGCCAAGAATAATGTCCCTTTGTCGGATCGAGTATAAGAAATGAGGGCTTTCTATGTCAAGGCAATTCGACGACAAGTTGCAGCCTGCGCCGCCGCCCGATTCCAGCGGGATCGCATGAGAGATTCTTTTCGTAACGGATGAGTGGTGAGTTGGAAAATGGAGGCCCCCACCCTGAAGATGGGGGCACGTTGTTATTCAGAAATTTACCTTGTCGATTCCTTTGAGACGCAGGATCTTTCTTGCTTCATCGGGTGTGGCTGGTTCTATTCCAAGCTCACGGGCTATGCGCGCGATCTTAGCAACCTGCTCCGCATTACTCTTCGCCATCCGGCCTTTTTCGAGATATACGTTGTCCTCAAGACCTACACGGACATTCCCGCCTATGAGTAGGGACTGCGTGCAGATGGGGAACTGGGCACGTCCTGCAACGCATACGGAAAACTCGAAATCCCCGATCATCTTGTTCGCATAGTCGACAAGGAACATGAGATTTTCCGGGCTCGGCGTGATGCCGCCCAGGACGCCCATGACGAACTGTATATAAACGGGCTTTTTAATATACCCCGCCTGAATCATAAAGGCCACATTGTTTACCATGCCGGAATCATAGATCTCAAATTCGGGCTTCGTCCCCGCCTCATTAAACTTCGCGCAGTATTCTTTCATGGACTTGAAGGTATTGGCAAAGATGAAATCCTCCGTCATGCCGAGATACTGCTTCTCCCATTCAAACTTCCACTCCTTGAATCTCGGGATAACCGGGAAAAGAGCGAAGTTGATGGAGCCGGCGTTGAATGATGCAAGTTCCGGCTTGTAAAGGGTCACCGGTGCGACGCGCTGTTCCGTCGTCATACCCAGCCCCCCGCCCGTTGTAATGCAGACGACTATGTTGCATCGGCTCTTGATTTTCGTGATGATCTCCTTTATGAGAGTCACGTCCGGCACAGGCACTCCCGTTTCAGGATTCCGGGCGTGTATATGGCAGACGGCCGCGCCTGCCTCATATGCCCCCACTGCCTCGTCCACGATCTGCTGAGGCGTGATGGGAAGATGATCAGACATCGTCGGGGTGTGAATGCTCCCTGTTATGGCCGCCGTTATGATGGCTTTCTCTTTCATATGCGTTCTCCTTGTAGCGGTCTTATTTTTTCGGATTCAGAAAATCCGGCTGGAGAAATTCCGGGTTCGGATACGTATAAAATCCTTTTCCGCTCTTAACACCCAGTTCGCCTTTTTTGATTTTCTCCACAAGGGCATCAGGCGGCCTGTCTTTTGGATCTTTCGAATCGTTATAATAAACCATCTCTATATTATAGACCGTATCCAGACCAACTGAATCCATGAGGCCGAAAGGCCCCACCTTCATTTTCGAAAATATTTGCCAGGCGCGGTCGATATCCCGGAAATCAACAAAACCATTCCCCCACATATACAGGGTCTGCCTTTTAATTGCCCGCCAGACGCTGTTAAAGCAGAAACCGAGAATCTCCTTCTTCACCCTCAATGGCACAAGACCCAGAGAACGAATCCATTCCTCACCCCTCTGCATGACATCGGGAAGAGTCTTTGTCCCTGCCATGAGATCCGCCATGTTCATTCCCTGGAGCGGCAGATAGAAATGGGTGTTTATGCACCGCTCCGGCCTGCCGCTGCTCTCTTCCATCCGCGATACAGGAAGAGATGAGCTGTTTGTGGCAAATATCGCCTTGGCAGGCGCGTTTTCATTCATGAGCTTGAATAACTTGCGCTTTATTTCAACATCTTCCGTTACAGCTTCGACTACCAGGTCGGCAACCTTGAGGGCATCGGCAATTTTCGTTGTGAAGGTGATCCTGCTTTTGCATTTCGCCCAATCATCCCAGGGAATGAAGGGATTCGCAACCTTTGTCTTCAAATCCGCAAATAGTCTTTCATATGTGTCATCGAAGGCGCCTTCCCTGGTATCGTATACGCTAACCTTGTAACCTGCATATGCCGACAGCATTGCGATCTGCGTGCCCAGAAGGCCCGTGCCCACGATGGCCACATGTTCGAACGGTCTTTTCATAAATCCTCCTCTGCTGTTAACTTTATTTATCTCTCAAAACCACTGACATAGTCAGTGGTGGGGCGTGGGGGCGGAGGCCCCACACCTTTAGCGCATCAACAATGTTGATAAGCAGATAGGATTTGTTGTAACGTATCCATAGGAGGCAAGGGTATGGAAGAATACAACAAATCATCTCATGCAATTTACCGATGTGAGTATCACTTCGTTTGGGTTCCGAAATACCGCTATCAGGTGCTGGTGAAAGAGATCAAGCCAAGATTAAAGGAGCTGTTGGTGGAGTTATGCAACTGGCTTGACGTCACAATTATAGAAGGAGCGATATGTTCAGATCACGTGCATATGTATCTTTCAGTTCCTCCGAAATATTCTCCGGCCCATGTAATGAAGATCCTCAAAGGAAAAAGTGCAGAGTATCTGCGTAGGGATTTTCCTGAATTGTGCAAAAAGTATTGGGGGCTGCATATATGGGCCGGGGGCTATTTTGTGAGCACTGTGGGAATCGACAGCGCCACCATTCAGAAATATGTTAAAGAGCAAGTAGAAGATCAGATGCGAGAAGAGCAGCTTGGGTTATGGAGGGACGACAGCGAATGACATTGTCAGGAGTTGTCGTCCTTCAAGAAAGCCACCGACAAGGTCGGTGGTAGTTTACTATTTCCATGTGTCTATCTTTTCAGGTCGCCATGACAGACACAGCACAAAACTCTTACGCCCTGATCAACCCCGCTTCTATTGCCTGTTTTCTTAAGCCCTCACGAAAATCAGGATGGGCAATAGCAATTAGTTCATTGACCCGGGCCGCGATCGGCTTACAGTAAAGATTCGCAATCCCATATTCCGTAACCACATACATGACGTCCGACCTCTGCGTAGTGACCACAGCGCCCGGCGGCAGCACCGCCGTGATTGTCGAAGACTTCTTTCCGTCTTTCGTCTGTATTGTTGAAGGCAGACAAAGAAATCCTTTTCCTCCCTTCGACAACGCGGCGCCTCTTGTAAAATCTGATTGGCCGCCGGTGCAGCTATACTGCGCAAATCCAAGCGATTCGGAACAGGACTGTCCCGTCAAATCAATCATCAATGTCACATTGATGGAAATAAGATTGTCAATTTTCCCGATTTCATTTGTGTCATTGATGATTCTGACCGGTCTCAGTTCCACCCTGCCATCTCCCATGAAATTGTAAAGTTCATTGCTGCCGAGGCCGAAACCTGCCACGATTTTACCGGAGACAATTCCCTTTTTGATCAGATCCAGCATCGAATCAACAAACATCTCGGTGTAGATGGACAGATCTTTTTTGCCTGTCAAATAGTAACCGATCGCATTGGAAAGCCCGCCGACTCCGATTTGAATCGCCGCCCCGTCCGGAATCTGTCCGGCAAGCAATTCCGCTATTTTCTTGTCAATCTCAGTGGGCTCCGGTTGCGGAAGTGGCGGCAATGCGTGGTCGAATTCACAGATGTGGCTTACCTTGCTGACATGAACTCTGTGTTCGAATCCCCGGACCCTTGGTTGATGCTTATTTACCTGTACAATAATTTTTTCCGCCAGATCGGCGGCGGTTCCATTCCAACCGACCCCCATTGCACCATAATACAGATAACCCTCGTCGTCGGGAGGCGAAACATCGGCGAGAAGGACATTGATTTTATAATAGTCCCTCATGGCGACATACGTCTTGGAAAAATTAACTGAGTTGACGTTTACGTTACCAACTTTGAAGAAGGCCCTTTCATATGGTCCCATAAAAATAGTGTGGAAATTGATACGACCGATATACTCAGATGATTTGAGGATTTTGAAGGGATGTAATGCTAGGCCTGTTACGACATGGACATCCTTGAGTTCTTTTACACGATCAGCAAGGGCTTCCGCTATCTGTATGGGCGCTCCCGAACATGGAGACATCCAGATTCTGTCTCCTGATCCAATCTTGGCGGCTGCCTCTTCGATAGATACAAGTTTGCTTTTATATATTTGTTTCCAGTCCATCGTATTTCCCTCCTCTCCCTCTTCGGAGGAATAGGTATTTCCATCAGAGTTTCTTCATAAATTTCAGAACTTCAATGAGGCCGTCATCGCGCCACCTGGTGATCTCTTCATTATTACGGCCTTGTTCCGGCGCACGGTTCATCATTTCCTTGTTGACGCCTTCCTGGGCCGTTTCAGCCCAGCCCGGCGGCCACTTTTTCCAGACCGCCATGTCGCCCCACCACAGCTCAATCGAAGGCCCGACGTGTTTGAGGAGACCCTGAATTCCGTGCGGGCCGCCTCCCAAATGGTAGATGAGATTTGGGCCCATGAGGGCGTAGCGCAGTCCCGGTCCGAAGCATACAGCCTTATCGACATCCTCCACAGAGCAGACACCCCTCACTACGAGATCGACGGCTTCCCGGTAGAGGCCCATGGCCAGCCTGTTGGCGATGAACCCGAGGGCCTCCTTCCGGAGGACTATGGGTTCCTTGCCGATGGATTTATAGAATGCGTAGGTTCTCTCTACAGTTTCCTCCGCGGTCTTCTGTCCCTTATTGATCTCGACAAGCGGGATAAGGTGAGGGGGATTGTAAGGGTGGGCGCCGATACATCTCTCGGGGTGTTTTGAGTCCTTCGCAATCTCCGTTATGAGGAGACCGGAGGTGCTGCTCGCAAAGACGGCCTCTGGCGCCGCATGCCTGTCCACCTCCGCGAGCAGGGCCTGTTTGACATCATAATGCTCGAGTACGGACTCCTGGATGAACTGAACACCCTTTACGGCTTCTTCGATGTTCGTCGTGTATTTCGCAAGACTGAGGGCGACGTTCATCTTATCCACCGTCAGGATGCCTTTCCCGACGAGATATTTCATGTTGCCAAGGATGCGGCCCCGGGCGGTTTTCAAGGCCTCATCGCTGACGTCATAGATGTGGACGGGAAAACCTTTCCAGAGGAAGTTGGTCGCCCAGCTCGATCCGATCATCCCTCCCCCGAGGACGGCCACTTTTTTAATCTCCGGCTTCTTCATGTATTCCTCCTCTCCGCGTTTTTATTAACCGTAAATCATGATACCCAGCGGGATTGCGAAGAAGAGGGCTATGGTTGTTGCGACGACATGTCCCCAGAAGATATGCTTGTACGCGTTGGCATGAACAAGACCGCAGACGGCAAGCACGGTAATGACCACACCGTTATGGGGCATGGCGTCCCACGCACCGGAGGACATCGCTGCAACCCTGTGAATCAAATCGGGGCTCAGGCCGAGGGCAAGGTACTTGGGAGCCATAGTCTCTAGGATGATTCCGAGGCCTCCGGATGCGGACCCGGTGATTGCCGCCATGATGTTCGTGGCTACGGAAAGAGAGATGATGGGGTTCATGGGAAGCGTCAGCAGCCAGGCAGAGACGACTTTGAATCCTGCAGTTGCCGCCACGGCCATGCCGTAGCCGACGTCGGCGCAGGTGTTGACGATGGGAATAACCGTGTTCAGGGCGCCTTTATTCAAGGTATCCAGGATCTTGGTATAATAGTTCCAGAACAGGATGATGCAGGCAACAACGCCGCCCGTCAAGGCAAGAACGACATCTTTCTTGATATAGGGCATATTCACGTTGAGCAGCACGAGAACGACAACCAGCGGTACCAGGCTTAACCATACATTGGGCATTGGCCCGGAAGCGGAAGCTCCTGCTCCGAGAAGGCCGACTGCGGGTTCCTCGTAAACCTCGCCCTTTGCCTTTGCCTTCTTCAATATGTAGCGGAAATAGAAAATGTTAAAAGTAGCGACAATAAACGCTCCGCACAAGCCGACCAGTGGAGCAGAAGTGGGTGAAGATGCCATGTATTTTGTGGGCATGATATTCTGGATCTGGGGGGTGCCCGGGAGCATGGTCATCGACAGAGACGCCGCCCCGAATATGAAGGCCGCCATGAAGAGATGCCAGGGAAGATCCGCCTCCTTGAAAAGAGGTCGCGCGATCGGAATGACAGCGAAGATGACAACGAACAAGCTCACGCCGCCATAAGTAAGACACAGCGCCACGACTGAAATAGACAACATCACACGCAGGGGACTCTCCTTTCCGATCACCCTCAAAATGCCGTTGGCGATGGAACGGGCCGCCTGACCGTCCTCCATGAATTTGCCGAAAACGGAACCGGCCAGGAATATGAGATAGAATCTTCCTGCATAATTGACGAACCCTTTCATATAAGGTCCCGTCATCGTTTGCATGATGTTCATGTCGGAGAAAATCGATACGATGACGACGGCAAGAGGGGCGATGATGATGATGTGCCAGCCCCTGAGCGCCAGGACGACAATAAACGCTAACGACAAAATAATTCCAATAACGCTTAAGTCCATTTAGCATCCTCCTTTCATTAAGAGATAACTGTAAGAAAAAATGAAGGCCTTATCGCCGGCAGCGCCGACGGCGGCGGATTCGAGTACAGGGTATTTTGATTCGACAAAGTCCCTTCTCGCTTTTGTCCGCGGGCAAAAATTTTTTCTGCCCGTGCATGGACATAGATTACTGTGGGGACGGAGACAATGGGGGAAGAACCCCATTATGGGGGGGGACGACCCTACTTCTCAAGACGAAATTACGAGTTTGGAGTTGGGCTGGATTCTCACCGCAGCCTGCCCTCGAAAGTTTTTTTCGAGGGCGGGAATGACATGGTGAAGGCGGGGTGTCAATAATGATGTGTGGTGCGGACCTTAATTCAGCATCGACGATGCCGGATGTTTCACGGCAATTTATAGATGGGATTGTCCTTGCCGAAATGAATAATCAGAGGCGTCTGAGTGTGGCCGATAAACCGCCGCACTTCTTCTCCGGTCTTAATGTCCCAGAGTCTTACCGTTGAGTCGAAGCTTGCGGTAAGACCGTATTTCCCATCGGGGGATATATCCACCGTATAGAGGGCCCCTCGCCATCCTGAATCGGCATGGCCTTTTAGCTTCTTGACCTTCCCTGTCTCGAGGTCAAGAATACTGAGATCCGTGTTGCTTACGGGACCAATCATCAGGGCATATTTTGCGTCCGGAGAAATGGCCATGTCCCCGGCCGCAATCGGAAAAGCCTTCATCTACTTGCCTGTTTCGATGTCCCATACGGTGATGCGGGTGTCGTATGTAATAGCCTTCGTTCCATCGGGCAAAAATCTTACCCCTACGCCGGCCGCGGAAGCACGTATTTCAGACGACGACTTAAGGGATCTCAGTTTCTGGCCCGTTGCGATGTCCCACAAGGCAGAGGCGTGTCTCAATTAACCGACGAGGATGAGGTGATTCCTCGGAGAAACCGCCAGTCTCTCTGCCAGTTCCGCCTGCTGATTGATCTCCATATTAGTTCCCGGAATATTCAGATGGATATCCGGCGTGGTGGCACAGGAAGCCAAAAAAATGATTAGAAGAACAAGCGATATTTTTTCATAATGATCCCCTGGCCCTCCCGATCTTTCGCATGCTAAGAATCCTTTTTATTTACTTTTTTTGCTTTTAATTCTATTCACAAATTCCTGTCTTTCTTTTTTCTCAAGCCCCGCCACCAGAAGGTTGGCCGGACTTCACGGCTCGATATGAGGATCAGCACCAAAGCGACAGCGGCTACAACAACCCCTCCATACCCGTAGTCGTCCCAGACGCCCATGATGTACGGACCAAACAGCGCCAAGATGAACAACAACCCCCAAAACAATTTCAGTTTTTCTTTCATCGTTCTTTGCACCATGACATTGAAATACAAAGTTTCTGTCGTTGCAATCAGTCCTCCCAGAGATCCGGATCGACGACGCCGATCTTGATTGCGTATTTGAGGAGTTCCATACGGTCATGCACGCCCAGCTTGTTCATCAGGCCGGCACGGTGCTTTTCCACAGTCTTGGCGCTCACGCAAAGGATATCGGCGATCTGGACCGTGGAGTGGCCCTGGGCGACCAGACGGAAGACCTGTTGTTCTCTTTCCGTGAGGAGCTCATAGCCGCGGACAGCCACGGCCGCCGGCCGCGTCTTCAAGTACTGGCCTATGACCTCCGCCTTCAGGCGGGAACTGAGGAAGTACTCCCCCCGGTGAGCCATCCGGATCGCTTCGAGGATATCCGTGCTCGGCGACGCCTTGAGGACGTAGCCAAGGGCTCCTGACGCCAACACCTGCTGGACGTAGGTTTCCTTCGCATGCATGGAGAGAACCACTACCTGCGTTTCAGTCGATGCTTCGCGGATCAGGCTTATCACTTCAAGGCCGTTGAGGCGCGGCATGGCGATATCGAGAAGGATGACGTCAGGACGCAGCGTCTTCACTTTCTTCAACGCATCCCGACCGTCCTCCGCCTCACCTGTCACCTCCATATCTGCCTGAATGTTCAGAAGCTGCCTGAGCCCGTCACGCACAATAGCATGGTCATCAGCAATCATGATTCTGATCTTTTTCATTTTTATCCTCTATCCCACAGGGATTTCGGCCCGTATCGTGGTACCCTTTCCCGGTGAGGAAGCTATATCGATCGAGCCTCCGAGGGAAGCGACTCGCTCTCTCATGCTGAGGAGACCGATGCCTCCTGGTGCCTTTCCTGCGGCAGCTCCGCGTTTCGACGGATCATGACCCACCCCATTATCCCTAACGATAAAAATGACGCGGGGATGGCTGTAAGTCAGCATGATCTCGACCAGCGTGGCCTTCGCGTGCTTGGAGATATTCGTCATGCATTCCTGAAAAAGCCGGTACAGCGCGAGTTCGATCTTTGGGTTCAGCCTTTTCTTCAGGCCGAGGGTCTGAAAATCGACCTCCATTTCCGCACGCCTCGCAGTGAAGTCATGAATCGACCACTCCAAGGCCGGTACGAGACCCAGGTGATCGAGGAGATCGGGACGGAGATAGGACGTGGTCTTTCGTACGCTGTCCGCAAGACGCTCCACTTTCTGGATGACCCTCTCGCAGCCCTTCTTCTGCTCCTCAAATTTTTCCGGGATGGAACGTTCAAGATATTCGAGGTCGAAATGCAGGGAGGTGAGAGACTGACCGAATTCATCGTGAAGGTCCGCCGCCAACCTTTTCTTCTCATCCTCACTCACCTCGATCAGGCGTCTGGAGAGATTTCGGATTTCCTCTTCAGCTTTCACATTCTGGGTGATGTCAATGAGATTTCCCACGACGGCGGCTCTTCCCATGTACGTAGCGTGCGTCGCCCTCAAATCGACCCATATCATCGTGCCGTCCTTTTTTATGCCGCGAAAAAAATATCGTGCAGGTGAGAATTCCGCCTTCTCGCGCCTGAGGCCCCTTTCCTTAACCATCGCCCGATCAATCGGATGGACGACATCCCAGAAAGGTCTTCCAACAACATCTTCCGGATTGTCATACCCCAGCATCTCCGCGAATCGGTGGTTGACGAAGCGGAAGAACCCGCCCTGGTGGATGAAGATTGCGGAAAGGGAATTTTCCACTACGATGCGATATTTTTCTTCGGAGTCCTGGAGCGCCCGCTCGGTCTGCTTCCGGTCCGTGATATCGGTGACGAATCCCTCATATCCCGCAACACCGCCTTTTTTGTTCTTGCGTATGGTGGCGGTAATTCTCACGTCTATGATCGTGCCATCCCTTCTGCGAAACCGGGTCTCAAAATCCTGGACAGAGCCGGTCTGCTCGATGATTTCCCGGAATCGTTCGCGATCGTGAGGGTCGGCATAAACATGGAGGGATGATTTGATGCCGAGGAGGTCTTCCGGGGAGTCATAGCCGAGCATCCTGGCGCCGGCAGTGTTCATATCCAGTACGACGCCGTCGACATCCGTGAGATACACCATGGCGGGCGAGTGTTCAAAGATATGGCGAAAGCGCTGTTCGGAATCGCGCCTCTCTTTTTTCTTGTCAACAGCGATATTTTTAAGTTTCGTCATTTTTTCTGTCTTAGCTGAAATGACGGATTCTTATCTTCTCTGCGGGAGCGCAAAATAAAAGGTCGCTCCTTCGTTCACCTTACCTTCCGTCTAGGCGCGGCCTCCGTGCCGCTGTACGATGCGCTCGACTGTCACAAGTCCCACTCCCATGCTCTCGAGCTCGTCGGGCTTGTGAAGGCGCTGGAAGATGCCGAAGAGCTTGTCGTAGTACCCCATCTCAAAGCCCACGCCGTTGTCCTTGACGTAATACACATTCTCGTTTCCTTCGATATAGCCGCCCGTTTCAATAAGCGCCGGGTCACGGTACTTCGTGAATTTGACGGCGTTTGCAAGCAGGTTGGCATAGACCTGTTTAATGAGCATCCTGTCGCCGTATGCAACAGGGCAATCCCGGACAGTCAGCTTGATGTTCCTTTCCGGGTTGATCGTTTCAATCTCTTTCCACATTTCTCTCACGACGGCGTTCATCTCCAGCTGCGACGTAGACAAATGTTTTTTGACCACGCGCGATAATGTCAATATATCGTCGATGAGCGCATTTTTTCAACGCAGGCCGCTTCTTGTTTTTCTTGTTCATTCATCCCTCCGCAAACGCAAAGCAAAGTGTGCAAAAATACCTTTTCCGATTTTGAGACTGTGCCACAAATCTCTTCTTTGTCGTTTCTGGCAACACGGGAAATCTTTGAGGACGATATTGCATTCGAATAAGTATATGAAAAGCTCCCTTATGTGTCAATGACAGTTTGGCGATGCAAATCGGGCAGGGATACGAGCAACTCCGCAAACATGCGGCTACAGTCTTGCTGATGTGTTTCATCAAGATATCTTCCAGGACAAGAAAAAATCGGGCTTGTCAGCGATTGCAATATCTGGTACTTGCAGCTAATATGAAGGAAATATTGAGCGTCACAAAACTAAATGAAAATATCAAGCAACTCCTCGAGGCGAGCTTCGATAGGCTTTGGGTGGAAGGCGAGGTATCCAATCTGCGACGGCCTGCATCGGGCCACATATACTTCACCCTCAAGGATGAAAAGAGTCAGATCAGGGCCGTCATCTTCCGGGCCTTGCCCATGCAAAGGCAGTCTCCATGGGCCAGATCGGCAAAGTTCGATCTTGAAGAAGGGATGTGTGTCATCTGCTGCGGAAGGTTGAGTGTCTATCAGCCGCGGGGCGAATACCAACTGATCGTGGATGTGGTGGAACCAAAGGGCATCGGCGCCCTCCAGAAAGCATTTGAACAGCTCAAAGCCCGCCTGCTGACGGAGGGTCTTTTTGATCCTGCTCACAAGAAACCCATTCCGTTTCTCCCTCAGAGGATCGGGGTAATCACCTCTCCGACGGGTGCGGTCATCAGGGATATTTTGCATATCACGAAACGGCGGTTTCCTTCCGTGGATATCCTTGTTGCTCCCGTAAGGGTGCAGGGCGTGGAGGCTCCTCCGGAAATCACAAGGGCCATCACCGCTATGCAGGCTGTGGGGAACATCGATGTCATTATCATAGCAAGGGGAGGCGGATCGCTCGAGGACCTGGCGCCCTTCAACGATGAGGCAGTGGCTAGGGAGATTTATCGCTCCCGGATTCCCGTAATCTCCGCTGTCGGACATGAGGTTGATTTTACTATCGCCGACTTTGTGGCGGACCTCAGGGCCCCGACTCCTTCGGCGGCGGCGGAACTCGTTGTTCCCGTGAGAAGGGAACTCATGAGCTCGATAGAGGCCCTGCATGCAAGACTGATCAATTGCGAGCGTCGTCTGATAGCCAGTATGGGAGAACAAGCGCGCGTCCTGCAAGAGCGGCTGAAGGATCCTAAGAGAAGGATTGATGATCTGCGCATGCTCGTCGACGACCGGTTGGAGAGGCTCAAGAAGGGCCTTGACCACAAGCGGGCCGGGGAGAGGCCTAAACTGCTCAATCTTGAGCTTCGCCTGGACCATGCAAATCCCCTTTTGAAGATCCGGGATCATCGGTTTATTCTTGAAAATTTCAGAAAGAATGTGATAGCCGGGTGGCATGATATGATGGAGCGCCTCAAGGTGCAGATGGGAACAAATCTCGCCGTGCTGGACACTCTAAGCCCCCTCGGTGTCTTGGGAAGAGGTTACGGCATTGTGAGAAAGCTTCCTGAAGGTCTTATTGTGAAGGAGGCGGCATCGGTTGCTGTGGGGAGCAGTGTGGACGTCAAGGTTTCATCGGGAAGCTTTCAGGCGAAAGTGACGGATGTCAAAGAGGAGTAGGAACATGGCAAAGGAAAAATTCGAAGAAGCTCTGGGGCGATTGGAAGACATAGTAAAAAAAATGGAGGCAGGGGACATGACCCTCGAAGAATCCCTCAAGGCTTTTGAAGAAGGGATAAAACTCGTCCGTCTATGTTCCCGGAAGCTCGACGAGGCGGAACGACGGGTGGAAATATTGCTCAAGCAAGAAGAGGAACTTGTTATCAAACCATTCAAGGTGGAAGAGAATGAGTCCGAATCTTAATGTGCCGCTTGGAACGTATTTGGATACCAGGAAGAAGATAATAGATGAGGCCCTTGAGAGGTACATACCCGGAGAGGACAACTATCCGCCTGTAATCTTCAAAGCCCTGAGGTACAGCCTCTTTGCAGGCGGGAAGAGAATCAGACCCATCTTATGCCTCGCCTCGGCGGAGGCAGTGGGCGGCGATATAGGATCGATTCTTCCCGCGGCCTGCGCCTTAGAGCTTATCCATACATATTCTCTTATTCATGACGACCTTCCCGCCATGGACGACGATGACTACAGGAGAGGAAGACTTACAAGCCACAAGGTTTTCGGTGAAAATATTGCCATTCTTGCCGGCGACGCCCTTTTGACTGAGGCTTTTCATCTGATGTCGGATAGAGGCCTCATGGAAAAGATCGCGCCGGAAAAATTGGTTTCCTTGATCAACGACGTTGCCGGGGCGGCAGGATGCTTCGGCATGGTAGGAGGTCAGGTCGTTGACGTCCAGTCGGAAGGAGAAGCGGTTGACACCGAAGTCCTGAATTTTATCCACACGCGTAAAACGGGAGCAATGATTGCCGCCGCCGTAAAAGCAGGGGCCGTACTGGCGAATGCCGGTGAAGTTGAGCTCAATGCCCTAACAGCATACGGCAGGAACATAGGCCTCGCCTTTCAGATAGCCGACGATATTCTCAACGTCGAAGGAGACCAGAAATTAATGGGAAAAGAAACGGGGAGTGACACCAAGCGGGGCAAGGTAACTTACCCGGCCCTCGTGGGTATGGACGCATCCCGGAAAAAGGCGGGAGAGCTTGTTGCAGATGCGCTTTCGGCGATTACAAACTTTGATCACAGGGCGGAACCGTTAAGGATGATTGCCACATATATCATAGAGAGAAAAGCTTAAAGGAAAAACAATGAGTGGAGAAGACAAAGGCAGCATCCTTTCTACAGTCAATTTTCCTGAGGATATAAGGAGGCTCGATCTTGCCCGGTTGAACAGACTTGCCGGAGAGATTAGAAAAATGATCATCGACGTCGTCTCCAGAAACGGCGGCCATCTTGCTTCATCTCTGGGGACGGTTGAATTGACGCTTGCCATTCACTACGTATTTAATACACCGAGGGATAAAGTCGTCTGGGATGTGGGACATCAGGCCTATGCCCATAAGATTATCACGGGTCGCAAGAACCTGTTCCATACTTTGAGGACTAAGGGCGGAATAAGCGGTTTCCCCAGGAGGGAGGAGAGTCTGTACGATGTCTTCAACACGGGGCACAGCAGCACGTCCATATCCGCTGCCATAGGGATGGCCGAAGCAAGGTGCCTCAACGGGGGAGACTTTAAAATCCTTGCCGTGATCGGCGATGGTTCCATATCAGCAGGGATGGCCTTTGAGGCCCTGAATTGGGCGGGAGACCGCAGCAAGAATCTCATCATCATATTAAATGACAATGAGCTTTGCATTTCACCCAATGTGGGGGCCATGTCATCATATCTCAACCGCATCATGACTGGCCAAACTGTCACAAGATTCAAGACGGAGTTCAAAAACTTTCTCAAGTCTATCCCCTCCATCGGAGAACAGATGGTGAAGTTTTCTAAACAGGTGGAGGAATCTCTGAAAGGTCTTGTCCTTCCCGGCGTCCTGTTTGAGGAACTCGGATTCACGTATGTAGGGCCGCTCGAAGGGCACCGCCTCGATCATCTCATCAAGAACCTGAAAAACGTGAGAGCTTTAGAAGGTCCCGTCCTTGTGCACGTCATCACAAGAAAAGGACAGGGTTATAAATTCGCCGAAGATGACCCGGCAAAGTTCCACGGGATTGCCCCATTCAAGATCGATACAGGCGAGCCTGTTGATGAAGGTGTTGTGCCTCTGTCTTACACAAAAATGTTTGGCAGAACGATTATAAAACTGGCCCACGACAATCCCCGGATTGTCGCCGTGACAGCCGCCATGAGTGAAGGTACGGGGCTCGATGAGTTTGCCAGGGAATATCCCGGGCGCTTCTATGATGTCGGTATGGCTGAACAGCACGGTGTGACCTTTGCCGCCGGACTCGCCACGGAGGCCCTGATTCCAGTGGTGGCTATATATTCGACATTCCTGCAAAGGGCCTATGATCAAATTCTCCACGACGTCTGTCTGCAGAAACTACCGGTGGTGCTCGCCATCGATCGGGGAGGCTTCGTGGGCGCCGATGGACCGACCCACCACGGACTCTTTGATTTTTCCTATCTCCGCTCCATTCCGAATATAATCGTGATGGCGCCCAAGGACGAAAATGAACTCCAGCATATGCTTAAGACAGCAGTTGAAAGCGGGGGGCCTGTTTCCATAAGATATCCCCGCGGCAGGGGAGTTGGTGTGCCCATCGATGATATTCCCGTGTCTCTTGCAGTTGGAAGAGGCGAAATTATCCATGACGCCAAAAATGCAAATCTGGCGATCGTGGCCATTGGCTCTACCGTTTATCCTGCCGTTGCTGCCGCAGCGAAACTGAAGACAGAAGGAATCAATACGAGGGTCATCAATGCCCGTTTCGTAAAACCCCTTGATGAAGGGCTGCTTTGCGAAACCGCTAAGTCCGTAAAGAGGATAATCACCGTCGAAGAGAATGTCCGCATGGGCGGGTTCGGAAGCGCCGTGCTGGAACTCTTTGAAGAAAAGGGTATTCATGATGTCATCGTGAAGAGACTTGGCATCAAGGATAAATTTGTCGAACATGCCACGCAGAAGGAATTAAGAAGGATGTACGGCATTGACGAAGAGGGCATCATTGCAGCGGCCAAGTCCTTGATGGAGCAGTAAGCTTTTCTCAGCATGAGCAACAAAATCAAAAAAATCAGATTAGACCTGCTGCTGGTGGATAGAGGTATCTGCCAGACCCGCGAGAGAGCCAGGGCGCTGATTATGTCAGGCGCCGTGTTCGTGGGAGAGACCAAGACGGATAAGGCGGGCGCCCTCGTTTTGCCGGATGCAGAAATCAGGATAGAAGGGGAAGATAACCCCTACGTCAGCAGGGGAGGATTGAAATTGAAGGGCGCCCTTACGGCGTTCGATATCATCGTGAGAGACCTCGTTGCCCTTGATGTAGGTGCTTCCACCGGCGGCTTCACCGACTGCCTTCTTCAGGAAGGGGCGCGAAAGGTCTATGCCATCGATGTCGGTTATGGCCAATTGGCGTGGAAGCTGAGGACGGATGCGCGGGTAGTAAACCTCGAAAGGACAAACATAAGATATTTTGAAGGTTCGGAAATTAAGGATGGCATTGATTTGGCCACGATAGATGCGTCATTTATTTCGCTCAGGCTCGTCATCCCTGCCGTACAGAGGCTGGTAGCGAAGAAGGACGCAATCATGCTTGCCCTTATTAAGCCTCAGTTTGAGGCAGGGCGCGATGAGGTTGAAAAACACGGCGTCATAAGAAATCCTGAGGTGCACGAAAGGGTAATTGAGGGAATAAAGAAATTCTGCGCAGACTTGGAGCTCTCGGTTATGGGCGTCTGTGAATCCCCCTTGACAGGGCCCAAAGGTAACAGGGAGTTTTTCATTTATCTGAAAACGTAAGAGATTTTATTGATAAGAGACATCTGAAAATTTCTTTGAGAAGAGTTCTATATCTCTTTTCGTCCGTAGCATTACTGAAGTGAAGGTCTTGCAAAACATATGGGCGTTAAACTTGCCAAGACAGCGGGATTTTGCATGGGTGTGAGAAGGGCCGTCGATCTCGTCCTTGACATTGCCCAGCGCAAAGGGAAAGAGGATGTCTATACGTATGGCCCCCTAATCCACAATCCTCAGACTGTCGAGCTCTTAAGGACGAGGGGAATTATCCCGGTAATGGACATCGACAATATTCACGTGTCCGGCAAAGGCGCCACGATCATAATCAGGGCCCACGGCATATCCCCGGAGGAGAGAAATAAGATCAGGGAGAAAGGAATCAAGATCGTTGACGCCACCTGTCCTAAAGTGGCGCATGTCCAGGCTATTATCAAAAAGCACGCATCATCGGACTACGCAGTTCTCATCATCGGCGACAGGGAGCACCCGGAGGTTAATGGTCTTCTTGGATATGCCGACGGCAATGGCTTCGTTATCGGCAGCGCGGCGGAGGTCGATAATCTTCGGCCCCTCGACAAGGTATGTGTAGTCGCTCAGACCACGCAGAGTACGGACGCGTTTATTGACATCGTGGAAAAGATCAAGACAAGGTTTCCCGAGGCCGTCATTTTCAATACTATTTGTGATTCCACGGAAAAGAGGCAGTCGGAAGTTAAGGCCCTGGCCGCAGAAATGGATGCCGTATTTATCGTTGGCGGCAGGAACAGTGCAAATACAAAAAGGCTGGTCAGGATTTCACAGCTTGAGTGCAAGCCGACGTTTCACATCGAGACTGCCGATGAATTAGACGACATTCCTTCAAGCCGGTACGAGAAGATCGGTATTTCCGCAGGTGCATCGACGCCCAACTGGATCATCAACCGGGTTTTTGAAGCTGTTACGAGCCATCAGGATGAGAGACAGAAGCAGGTACAGAGGCTCTACAGCTTCTGGGTGTTCGCAGTCAAGACGGAAATTTATTCTGCTATGGGAGCCGGATGTCTGTCTTTTGCAAGCATGCTCTTGCAGAGACTCCCTGTGAATGTATTGAATATTCTGACAACGTCCCTTTATGTATATGCCATGCATACACTCAACCGGCTCATCAACAGAAAAACGAGCACCATCATCGGATCATTCAGGGAAGAATCTTATCTCAAACATGAAAATGCTTATGTATCGGCGGCAGTCGTGTCTCTGGTCCTGGCCCTGACAATTTCCTTCATTGCAGGCTTGAACGCCTTCATATTGCTTTTTTTGATTTCCATTTTTGGCGTGCTCTATAATACGAAAATACTGCCGGGGAACCTGCGCTTCAAGAGCCTTAAAGACCTGCCGGGTTCCAAGAACATTTTCATGGCCATGGCTTGGGCTGCTGTTGCGGCAGTGCTGCCGCAATTCGAAATCAGTCTTTCCGTCACCGCCGGTATGTTTGTGGCTTTTCTCTTTACCTTCGGCATTGTCTTCGTTCGCTCCGCCATATCCGATATCTTGGATATACAGAGCGATAGGCTCATCGGCCGCGAGACGATACCTGTTCTGATAGGCAAGAAATCCACCCAGATTCTGTTGCAGGGGATACTCGTTTTGCTGGTCATTTTGCTCAGCGTATCCCATGCCTTAGGGTGGACTTCCTCGCTGAGTTTTACCCTCCTGGTCTGCATATTTTTTATGTGGATTTATTTCAGGCTTTATGTTAGAAGGGCGGCATTTTCCGGCGTTGTTCAGGAGGGTATTCTCGAAACTAGCTATATCATAGCCGGCATAAGTTCCCTGGTCTGGCTTTGCCTGACTGTGTATTTGGCTGAATAATAACGTGGGGGCGGGTATTGTGACGAGAAAGATATTTCTTTTGCCTGTAACGATGCTTCTGCTGCTTGCGCTTGCCGGCTGCGGCGGAATCCGCTATTCCGAGGTCGCCCCGGAAGCAAAGAATTTTCATCCCAAGCGAATCGGTGTGTTTCCTGTCGATGTAGGAACATACGAAGAGGCAAGGGGCGTAATTGATCAGATCATTGCTGCTGTGCTCATTGATACAAAGTGGTTTACTGATGTCGTCGCTGCAGATGCAATAAACAGGCAGATGCAATCGAGCGAGGAGCTGCGGAAGGTGTTCCTCGATTATATGTCCAAACTGAAAGCTGTCAGTTATTCCGATGCTGATCTCAGCAGAAAGCTCGGTGAAATGATGAAGGTCGACGCCTTCATGTTGGCCAATGTCGACTACTGGAATTACACGATAGAAAACGACGACAAGGTAGCCAAAATAGTCATGGGCGTCAAAATGATCGATGCAGTTTCCGGCAAGATAATGTGGACTGCCGGGCATCATGAGGTGGAGACCTACATACTTATGAAACCTGCCCTTCCTGATGTGGCAAAGAGCCTCGTCAAAAGGATGGTAAAAGAGATGCCCCATTAATCCGAGGGCACCTAATAAAGCGACCAGAAACAAGCTTTTTCTATCGTCTACAGCTTGCCCTTGCGGCTGTTAGTAAATGGAGGTTATGTAATGAAAGAAGAAGTACGCAGCGCCATAGAGCGTATCCGGCCCAACCTGCAGGCGGACGGCGGCGATGTTGAGCTTGTTGACGTGGATGATGAGGGCATTGTCAAGGTGAAACTTCTGGGAGCCTGCCGCGGCTGTCCCATGTCGCAAATGACCCTGAAGATGGGGATACAGAAATACTTGCAGAAGGAAGTTCCGGGAGTGAAAGAAGTCGTTTCCGTGACGTAGATATTTCAGTAAGGGTCTTGGTATAAGAGTCCCACATAGTAAAAAAAAGGAGAAGGAAATATGGCATATGTGATTACAGATGAGTGTATAGCCTGCGGCTCATGCGAAAGTGAATGTCCCGCTGAGGCGATCAGTGAGGGAGAGGAAAAATACGTGATTGACCCGAAGCTTTGTACCGACTGCGGGACCTGCGCGGATCAATGTCCTGTGGAAGCCATCGTACCTGGAGACGAAAAATAGAGCCAAACCCAGCATCGGAGTTCAAAAGGGGAAACCATCCGCCTTGGTCAAGTACGGGTGTCTTCCCCTTGCCTGTTTTTGCTGATGCCCTTCCCTTGAACGACTTCCGCTTGTCATTTCGACCGAAAGGAGAAATCCTGCAACCCCCAGGCAGCGGGCAGCATCTCCCGTCGCTTTTTTCTTCGGATTGACATAATCTCTGCATTGAAAATTTTCCTGTTGAGAGTATCACTATGGAACGATTTATTACCTTTGAAGGCATCGAAGGCTGTGGAAAATCAACCCAGATTAAACTCGCCGCTAGCTTTCTCAGCGAACGCCGTACACTTTTTGTCATTACGGAAGAGCCGGGAGGTACACCCATCGGGAGAAAAATCAGGGAGATGCTACTCCATAATGTTCCCCGTGATACGGCAAACATGTCCGCCGAGACCGAACTTCTTCTCTTCTTGGCGGCGAGGGCGCAACATGTCAAACAGGTGATCGGGCCCGCCCTGAAGGAAGGAAGAGTGGTCTTGTGTGACCGGTTTTCTGATGCAACGATTGCCTACCAGGGTTTCGGCAGGGGCTTAGATATAGACTTTATCAGGCGCATCAATGACTTTTCCTCGGCTGGTCTGAAACCGCACTTCACTCTTCTTTTTGATCTGCCGGTGGAGACGGGTCTAAGAAGGGCCGTGGAAAGGATATCCAGCAATAAGGGGATGCCGGCGGAAGATCGATTTGAAAGAGAGGCGTTGGAGTTTCACAGGAGAGTAAGGGAGGGATATCTGTCCCTTGCGGGAGACGAACCTGAACGGTTCCGAATCGTCGACGCGTCAAAAGATATTGAATCCGTCCATCGCGAAGTCTGCGTCCATCTGTTCCAATTCATAAACAAGAAACTCTAAGCACAAGATCTCCATTCTTAAGACAGCGTCAAAATTCTCATAGCCAAACCTCGGGGATTTTTGATATGAGAATTTCTGTATCGATCAGGTTTAAGAGAAGGTGGTTTGCATGTCTTTCAAAGACGTTTATGGCCATGAAAAACAGATAAGAGTCCTTCAAACTGCCATGTCACGTGGTCGTATTCCCCATGCGTATCTTTTTTACGGAGCGGAAGGAGTCGGCAAAAGGACCGTGGCGGAGGTATTTGCCAAGGCGCTGAACTGCGCTTCCGGGAGAGAGAGCCTCGATGCATGCGATACATGTCCTTCCTGCCTGAAAATAGACCACGAAAATCACCCCGATGTGATTACGATAGAAGCTCAGGGACAATCAATAAAAATACAGGAAGTAAGAGAACTCCAGGAGCAGATGAAGTTCAGCCCCTTTGAAGGAGGAAAGCGAATTTTCATCATCGTAGATGCCGATAAGATGAATATCGCTTCCGCTAATGCCATACTGAAAACATTGGAAGAGCCATCGGCATCAAATATATTGGTATTGCTCACTGCACGCCCACATCAGCTTCCTGCCACCGTTCTCTCTAGGTGCCAGCACCTGCGGTTTAATCCACTTAGCCGGGAAACCGTTGCTTCGTTTTTAGAGAAAGAATTATCATTGGACCATAAATCGGCTCAACTGATCGCCTTATCGTCGGGCGGGAGCGTCGGGAGGGCCCATGCAATGAATGATGAATCGTATCTGACGACGAGGGCGACGGTCCTTGATATAATTGCAAGGATCAAAACGAAAGATCCCCTCAAATTGTTGTCGGCTCTCAATGATTTTGGCCAGGAAAAAAATGATATTATAGAAAGGCTCGGCATCTTAATGACCGGTTACAGGGATGCATTGGTGTATAAGGAAACCGGAGATCGAGAGAGTCTCATCAATCAGGATTATATTGATATCATAAAGTCTGTTGCCGAGAGTGAATCAGGCCGCGATATTGTAGGTTGCATAAGGGCTGTGGATCGGGCATTCCACGCACTGAATCAGAATGCCAATAAACAATTGACTTTAGAGGTCATGATGTTTAGACTGGGCAGGTATCATGAATAATTGGTTTTCCGTCGTTGGAGAAGGTGGCATTTCCCGTGCAGGTAAAGAGGTAATGACTGATTAACGCCAGTTCGATTAATGGGAGATGGAGCAGGTAAATCTGAAAAATATTGTCGGTATAAAGTTTCGCAAAGATGGGAAAATATATAACTTTGAAACTGGTGATCTCCAGCTTGCGAAAAATGATCAGGTCATTGTCAATACTGAAAACGGCATGTCCTGGGGTATGGTTATAACTCCAGTGACGCCCGTGCCGGTCAATAAACTGCCCGTTGGTCTCAAGAGTGTCATCCGCAAGGTCACAGAGGAGGATTTCAGGATCAAGAAAGAGAATGAAACCCTCGAACAGGAGTCCCGCCAATTCTGCCTAGAGAGAATCAAGGCACGGGATCTCCCCATGAAGCTGATTGACGTGGAATGTCTTTTCGATAAGAGCCAGATGGTATTTTATTTCACAGCGGAAAGCCGGGTGGATTTCCGGGAACTCGTAAAGGATCTGGTTCAGCAGTTCAAGATAAGGATTGAATTAAGGCAGATCGGCGCCCGTCACGAAGCCCGTATGATAAAGGGTCTGGGGATCTGCGGCAGAGAGGTATGTTGCGCGAATTCGATCCCCAATCTGGACCGGGTATCCGTCAAGATGGCGAAGGAACAGAGTGTGTCTCTGAATCCGGAAAAGATTTCCGGTCTCTGCGGGAGATTGATGTGTTGTCTGGCCTTCGAATTTGAGGGGTATCAGGATATGAAGAAACACGTACCAAAGTGCGGCAAGGTCATAAATGCCCCTGAAGGGCGCGGCAAGATCATAAGGCAAAATATCCTGAAGGGTGAAGTGGTGGTACAATTGGAAAGCGGGAAAGAGATTACAGTCAATATAAAAGACTTGTAGCTCTCGGATTTTGCGGCTCTCTGTTGACGACACTGGCTTTTTAGGGAGAGGGATTGTTTGTGGAGAAAGCTTATTACATTACAACGCCGATATATTATGTCAATGCATCGCCGCACATAGGCCATGCCTACACGACTATTGTCGCCGATGTCCTAGCCAGGTATCATCGCCTTTGCGGATACAAGGTGTTTTTTCTGACCGGTACGGATGAGCATGGCGACAAGATCGTCGAAGCCGCCAGAGGATCGAACACGACCCCCAAGGAATATGCAGACAGGATCAGTGCCCAGTTCCAGAGCCTGTGGCCGCAGCTTGCCGTGACCAATGACTATTTCATCAGGACCACCGATACAAACCACGTAGACACGGTCAGGCTGATCCTCAAGAAGGTGTATGACGCCGGGGACATCTACTTCGGAAAATACGAGGGATACTACTGCGTAGGCTGTGAACGATTTTATACGGAGAAAGAGCTGGTGAACGGGCTCTGTCCCGATCATAAAACGGCCCCGGAGTATCGGGAAGAGAGTAATTATTTTTTCCGGATGAGCAAGTACAAGGACTGGCTGATAGAGTATATCAAAGATCACCCCGATTTCATCAGGCCGGAGCGTTACAAAAATGAGGTCTTAGCCTTCCTCCGGGACCCGCTCGAAGATCTATGCATATCGAGACCGAAGAGCAGGTTGGACTGGGGAATAACACTGCCCTTTGACGAAGACTACGTGACGTATGTCTGGTTTGACGCCCTCATTAATTATATCACGGGAGCGGGTTATCCGGACGGCGATAATTTCAAAATATTCTGGCCTAATGCCCAGCATCTTATCGCGAAGGATATCCTCAAGCCGCACGGCATTTACTGGCCCACCATGCTGAAAGCCGCAGGGATTGAGCCTTACCGGCATCTCAACGTCCACGGCTACTGGATCGTTGACCAGAGCAAGATGTCGAAAAGCCTAGGCAATGTGATTAAGCCCCTCGATTTGAAAGATACATACGGCCTCGACCCCTTCCGTTATTTTCTTCTTCGGGAGATGGTTTTTGGTCTTGATTCCAGTTTCAGCGAAGAGAGCTTCGTCCAGAGGATCAATTCGGATCTGGCCAATGACCTTGGCAATCTGGTGAGCAGGACTATGACGATGGCGATGAAATACTGCGCCGGAAAAGCGCCTGAAGCGCACGCTCAAACAGAAGAAGACAAGCTCCTTGTGGCCGCAGCGGGCAAGGCCGTGGCCGAGGTGGAGAGCTGTTTCGAGGAGCTTGCGCTCCACAGGGCCCTCATTGCCATCTGGGATTTTATCAACGTGACGAATAAATATATCGTTGAGCAGGAGCCATGGAGACTCGGTCAAGATGCGGCAAATAAGAACCGGCTTGCGACTGTTATCTACAATCTCCTCGAATCGCTTCGGATCATTGCCATCCTGGTCTATCCTTTCATGCCCGGCTCGGCCGAGAAGATTACGGATCAATTGGGTATCACGAAAGCAGCCGCGCTGGATTTTGACAGTATCCGCAGCTGGGGAGGGCTTACGCACGGAAACAGCCTCAAGAGATCAGAGGCGCTCTTCCCGCGGGTCAAATATGAAAAAGAAAGGGAGAAAACGGAAGTGACAGAGAAAGAGATGCAACCCGTAAAGCCGCTGATAGATTATGCGGATTTCGAGAAGGTGGATCTGCGTGTTGCCAAGGTTATCGGGGCGGAAGCCATTCCTAAGTCCAGCAAGCTCCTGAAGCTCACGATCGATATGGGCGAAAACAGGACTCTTGTGGCGGGTATAGCAAAGGATTACAAGCCGGAAGACCTCATGGGGAAAAGAATCGTCGTCGTGGCAAACCTGAAACCGACAAAGATGATGGGCATAGAATCCCAGGCAATGCTGCTTGCCGCCGATGCGGAAGGCGGCCTGACGCTTTTGTGTTTCGATAGAGAGCCCGTCACGGGGGCAAGCATCCGGTAATCGGGTGGGTTCCTCATAGCGGAATGAAACAGAGACATCCTTATCTTATCAGCAATGAATGAAAAACCTCATCCGGAAGATATCGCCGGCGGCCAGGCTATTATAGAAGGCGTGATGATGCGGCATGGGAACAAGATCGCCGCCGCCGTAAGAAAGCCTGACCGCGAAATAGCCATCCGGGAACAGTATTATGTTCCGCTCACCAAAAGATATAAGTGGCTGGGGCTGCCGTTTATACGCGGATCCGTAACCCTTCTGGAAATGATGGTGATCGGTATGAAATGCCTTATGTATTCTGCCGAGCTGGCATTGACGGAAAATGATGTGAAGCCGAAAGGATGGGAGATGACGATTTCCGTCGTAATCGGTCTGGGCACGGCCATATTATTTTTCGTCGTCGTCCCTGCTTACTGCTTTTCCGTATTGAAAGCTTTCATAGCAAGCACAATTCTCTTGAACATTGTAGAGGGCATTATCCGTCTCGGGATTTTCCTGTGCTTCCTCTGTACCACCCTTTTAATGGAAGACATGAGGCGGGTATTCATGTATCATGGGGCGGAGCATAAGACAGTATTCGCTTGGGAAAACGGTCAGGAATTGACCGTGGAAAATATCAGGAAATTCTCTACCCGCCATCCGCGCTGCGGGACGAGTTTTGTCCTCGTCGTCATGATCACGGCAATCCTGGTATTTTCGCTGCTCGGCAGGCCGGATTTTGTGCACAGAGTCTTCTATAAACTTCTGCTCCTTCCTGTTATTGCCGGAATCTCATATGAGATTATCCGCTTTACCGGAAGAAAGAGAAACTTGAAATGGGTGCAAGTCTTGAGCTGGCCGGGATTGCTGTTGCAGAAGATCACCACTAAGGAGCCGACGGACGATCAAATCGAAACAGCCATTGCCGCAATGAAAAAGGTCATTTAGGTGCCGAAAATGAAAATAAAGCAGCTGCGAAAAGAGAGTCTTTTTATCCTTGCAATTTTCGTCCTGTCCTTCATAGCCTTATCAACCCTCACAGTCCGCCCTATCTATGCGGATATGTGGGACAGTATTGAAGCGCGTTATCTTCTCTATAATCTTCCAGGGAAGGGGCAATTCGTGCCGTCTCTCCCCCGTGCTGAAATGAAAAATCCTAACTTCCCCCTCGAGGTCATAAACGACGGCTATAAGATGGTCCGCGTCTATCAGGATTTAATGGAACACGACCTGGTGGAATGGGCCTGGTTGGTGACTTTGAGAAACAGGACGGCGCGTGAAATTGTTTTTTCTCTTGAGTACAAACTTCAGGACGACGACGCTTTTTTGCTCGCATCCAGCCGGGAACAGGGGAGGAAGATAGGTCCGGGGGAAACCCTGACATTAGAAAAAAAAGATTCCATGCCTTACGCAAGCGCCAAGCAGGTAACGGCCAGTAAGCTGGATATTCAGTTCCAGCAATAAACATTCACACCTGAAACGGCCGGATTTGAGAGCCGCTAAGCGGTGGACATAATTGATGACCGAAGGAGTGTTTATGATTAAAGAGAGGAGAAGACGAACGCGTGTTCCCGTACAGATTGATGTTGAGGTGTTAATGAAGGGCGAAGTAATAAAGCTGGAATCCGTCAACATCAGCCTCGCGGGGATTCTCTGTACGTCCGGTCCCCTCTTTCAAATGGATGAGCCTTGTAAAGTGATTATTACCCTAAGCGAGGATTCACGGATATCAGTTGATGCCAAGATTATTAGAGTTGGAGAAAAGGAGGCTGCTATCAAATTCATCTCCATGGATGATGAAAGCTTCGTGCACCTAAAAAAGTTGATACAGTACAACTTAGGCAATGCAGAACGTGTCGATGCCGAACTGCGGCGTCCTGCCTTCAGTTGATGTGGGAAAATGTATATTCAAAATACAGTATTGATAAATTTATATGTCTGAATCTGAAGATCCAAAAATAAAAAAAGCAAATATCCGCCTGACGGACGGGTCCCACGTGAAAGGCCATATCAATATCAAGGACCATGACAGGCTTTCCGACCTGCTCAATTTCGGTGAAGACCCCTTTGTCGTGGTGTTCAATGCCACAATCCCCGGAGGCTTCGGCGGAAAGGTAATTTTCGTGAGCAAGAGTCAGATTCTGTGGATCTGCCCCGAAGACTGAATATAAACGCCGTCCGTGATTCTCTTTCAACCAACTCCCACGGATTTACAAGATCGATCATACTGTCTTTTGAATGATGTACGCGGAGCCTTTAAATGATGAGAGTGTAGGGTATGCCGTGTAAAACGTATGACTAGTCGGTTAAAGTCCGACGGTGGGAGTTCGGTAGTTCGCCCACGTAGCTTGAGGGAGGTGTTAAGGGTAACCTGAAGCATTACTGTGAAAAGGCAGTCTCTCATGGCTTCCAATAATGAAAAATCCGCCGTCATCAAGGCTATCCAAAACATTCTGAAAGACGGATGAGATGCTTTCTTCGCAGTAATATGTGAAAAGACTATTTCTTAAGAATATGATCTGAAACACCTCTTCCGGAGGCCGCTCTCTCATCAGATCATGCACCTCCCACACAATATACTTTTTCAAACAAGCCGCAGCACAGTAGTTCTCCCGGTCTTCGCATGCGTGGAAATAGAGCGATTTAATCCCGTCTGGCAATCCTTTCAGACTGCTTCCGCGATATAACCCTGACCCGGCCTTACTCAGGCAATCGGGACTGATGTCTGTAGCCCGGATTCTAAGGTCAGGCAGAGCGGAGCGCTTCATCTTCAGCATCTCCCACTCTATGGCGAGGCTGCAAGCTTCCTGTCCCAGCGCACAACCGGCCGACCAGACATCAATTCTTTCCATGCGCCCGGCTGTGACATCCGGGAGAATTTCCTCTGCAAGTGTGCGCCACAGGTTTCGATCGCGGAAGAAACGGCTTATAGAAACGCTCATCAGCCTTTCGACATCCCGCAAAATCTCAGGGTCGGTCATGGCCTGAAGATAGTCATCCACTCCGGGGAGGCCAAGCTCGTGCATGTGACGCTGAATGCGTTTCTTGACGCCCTTTCTCACCTTAGCGTAACCGCGCGAGGAGAGACCGAACCTGCTAAGTAGCCGCTTGAAGGAATTATCGTCCATAAACAATGCGCGTAAATAAGATAGTGATTATTATATTCCTTAGCACGCCGAATGATCGAGCGCAATCCTGCAGGTCCGTCCCTGTAGAGGCGGAGCGCCTTTACATGAAGCCGTAAGAATATACAGGCTTGACAAAAAACACCCGTTTCTCCATAATGCCAAAAATCGGAACATCCAAGCAAAGCAGGAGGTATGACATGGACAGTACTGTCGATAAGTTCTGGCAGATCAGACTTGCGAATATCAAACAATCCCTGGAGGCAAATAGCTTCGACGCATTCGTGACACAAAATGGCGCCGAAGCAAAGAATATTGTGCTTAAAGAGATTATTCCCGCGCTTGCCCCCAAGAGCATCTCCTGGGGCGGCTCCATGACATTCGTTGCCACAGGTCTTTATGACGAACTTAAGGACAACAAGAAAATAAAGGTGATTGATACATTTGATAAGACCATATCGCGCGAGGACGGCTGGGAGCGACGCCGGCAGGCCCTCCTTGTTGACCTCCTGATTACCGGCACGAATGCCGTGACTGAATCGGGAATGCTGGTGAACCTTGACATGCTCGGCAATCGCGTTGCTGCTATCACATTCGGGCCGAAAAATGTGATTATCCTGGTCGGGAGAAATAAAATTGTCGCGGATCTGGAAGATGCGATGATGCGCATCAAGAATTATGTGGCGCCGGCAAATGTCCTCAGGCTGGGCATGAAAACACCTTGCGCGAAAACATCGTATTGCGAGGAATGCAAGAGCAGCGGACGGCTTTGCAACAGTTGGGCAATCACGGAAAAATCCTTCCCGAAAGGCAGGGTGAAAGTCATCCTGATAAACGAAGATCTGGGATTATAATCATACAAGGACCGGTTGATGCAGATACAGGATGTTTTTCGCACTTATGGGGATGACTTAAAGCACGTTGAAGAACAGATGGAAGCGCATCTCCGTTCCGGAGTGCATCTCATACCCCAAATCATCCATCATCTCATAGGCAGCGGGGGAAAGAGATTCAGGCCCCTTTTGCTTCTGTCCACCTCCTCTCTTTGCGGTTACAAAGGCGAGAAAAAGTACGCCCTGTCCGCAGTGATTGAATTCATCCATACGGCTACACTGCTCCATGATGACGTAATTGATGAAGCGACGACCAGGAGGGGCAAAATTTCCGCAAACAATATATGGGGGAATGCAGCCAGCGTGCTCGTGGGGGATTTCCTCTATTCCAAATCGTTCAAGCTAATGACGGAGCACGGCAACTTAGCCATCATCAAGCTCCTTTCCACGACGACAAACACCATGTCGGAAGGGGAAGTTCTTCAACTTGTCAAGTGCGGCGACATCAATATAACTGAAAAGGAATACCTGACTGTCATCGAGAAAAAGACGGCAACCCTCATATCCGCCGCATGCGCTGTAGGAGGTATTCTTGGAAAGGCATCAGATGATCAGGTCGAGGCCCTCACACGGTTCGGCATGCGCCTCGGCTCCGCATTTCAGATTACGGACGATACCCTCGACTATGTGGCGGAAGAAGATGTATTTGGAAAGGCAATCGGAAAAGACCTCGAAGAGGGGAAAATAACCCTCCCTCTTATCCATGCCCTGAAGAAATGTTCATCGGAAGAAAAGAAATTGATCAAGAGGGCAGTTGAGGAAAAAGAACAGGATGAAAAGGTTATCTTGGATATCGTCTCTCTGATGCACCGTCACGACGGCATCAATTATTCCCTCAACAAGGCAAGGACATATATCGGCGAGGCGAAAGGCTATCTTGAATCCTTCGAAGACTCTAAGCCAAAAGCAGCGCTGCTTGCCATATCAGACTATATCATTGAAAGAAATATATAGACATGTCCTCCGTCTCACACCACCTGAGGCCCTTCGTATATATCTCTGAAATCATCGAGAGGGCCTTCCCTATCATACCTCATGGCAAGCGGCAGATAATCAAGAATGTCCTGGGCCGTGATGCCGTCCTCGCCTTTGTCCGCAGCCGCGAGGTCTCCGGAGAATCCATGGATAAAGACGCCCTTCTTCACCGCATCCTCCAACGACAGACCGAGTCCGAACATGGCTGCGATGGTCCCTGTCAGGACATCGCCTGAGCCCGCCGTAGCCATTCCCGGGTTGCCGCTGAGATTGACAAAAACCCTTTCGTCCGGATAGCCGATCAATGTGTGGGCTCCTTTCAGGACTATGATCGCATGCAGCGACATGGCCGTGAGCTGCAATATGTCTATCTTCTGTTTGTTGATTTCGCCGACGCTCTTTTTGGCAATGCGGGCCATCTCCCCAAGATGCGGGGTGAGAATGGTATCTCCCTTTCTTTCCCGGATCATCTCCAATTGATCCGCTATCGCCGTGATTCCGTCCCCGTCGATGAGAATGGGTTTCTTGATGATCCGCACGAGCTCCCTGACGAGTTGCTGTGTTTCATCGTCGAGGGAAAGGCCGGGTCCGATCACCACCATATCCATCTCTTCCGCGAGTTCGATCAGACTGTCTCGATTCTCCAGCGCGATGCTCCCTGCCCGCGTCTCCTTCTGGGGAACGAAGACTATTTCACTTCCCTTCGTTGCGATAAACGGCGTCATCGATACAGGCGCCGCGAGACGGGCATACCCTCCGCCTGCCTTGAGAAACGACAATGCCGAAAAATAGGGAGCGCCGAAATACGATGCAGCACCGGCAATAAAGAGAACCTCCCCCATCCGTCCTTTGTAGACATCCCTCTCGCGGGGTGGGAGCTTCACATAATCGTTGATCTGGACTTTGAGGGCTTCGCCGTTATAGAGGGAAGGCGGAAAAGAAATGTGGGTAACGTAGAGTTTTCCGCCCAGGTCGTATCCGGGATAGAACATGTTCCCGATCTTGGGGAGACCAAATGCAACCGTATAATCTGCCTTGACCGCCGCGCCCATGACCTCTCCCGTATCTCCATGAACGCCGGAAGGGATATCCAGGCTGAGAACCTTCTTGCCGCTTGAGTTGATCAACTGAATCACTTCTTTATGGAGCCCCGCCGCATCCCGATCTAGACCCGTACCGAAGAGAGCGTCCACAACCCCATGACAGTGGAGGACGTCGCTTCTAATTTCTTCCACAGACTCGATCCTTCGTGCTTCGATGGGGAGTTTCGAAATTATATTCCAATTGGCCTTCGCTGCCCCTTTAAACTTCTTCATATCTCCGGCAAGAAATACCTTGACCAGTCCGCCATTGCTGTGAATCTTCCGCGCTACGACAAGGCCGTCACCGCCATTGTTGCCGATGCCGCAGAACACGACAAACCTCTTATCCGTTATGCCGATCTCCTGTGCCAAGATGTATGTCGCGGCCTGCCCGGCGTTTTCCATGAGAATCTCTTCGGGAATATCGAGTTTTTCCACAGCGTATCTATCCATGAACCGCATTTCGCTGGTCTTGCTGATTTTCATTTCTCACACCTCTTTGATCAATGACATTGCCCGTTTAATGATCGCGTCATTTATGCTCATATAGTTTATTTGTGGTTCTTTATCAAGCGAAAGCATTTCACCCCAAAAATTCTTGACATCTTTTTTCTTTCACAGCATAATTTAAAAAAGTCATCATAAATATCATGCATGTCATAATTGTTATGTGTTTCCACATCCCGAATGTTCACCGTCACGAGGTTACTAATGTTTGAGCGGAAGCACGAAAAGCTCGCGCCTGTATCGGTTTTTGTAAGAAGGATGGCCAAATCCGTCGCTATGGCGGGTCTCCTGGTGGCAGCTGCTTTATTTCTCGGAGTATCAGGATACCACTGGATAGCCGGATTCAGTTGGGTCGATTCTCTGCTCGAGGCGTCCATGATCCTCGGGGGCATGGGGCCGGTCAATCAGCTCCCCACGACAGGAGCGAAGATATTCGCTTCAGCATATGCATTGTTCAGCGGACTAATGTTTATAGGCGTGATGGGGATAGTTCTGACCCCGGTTGCTGCACAAGTTTCATATTGATGAGGGAAAGAAAAAATAGTTTCTGTAGCGTAGCGCATCGCAGAAAGGGGAGATGACATGATCAGTGTAATAGCATCGGTAAGGATCAAGGCAGACATGCTTACTCAGTTTCTTGAGATAGTCAAGTCCAATGTCCCGGAGGTCAGAAAAGAGAAGGGATGCATCGAGTACTTTCCTACAATAGATATCGATTCGGGTTTGCCTGTGCAGAAGCTTGATAAGAACGTAGTCACGATCCTTGAGAAGTGGGAAAGCGTGGAAGCCTTGAGGGCGCATTTGAAAACCCCCCACATGCTGGCCTATAGAGAGAAGGTCAAGGACATAGTTGAGGACCTCTCTATCAAGGTGCTGCAGGGAGTGTAGACGGAAGGATTGAGATGGCAAGAGAAAGAAATATCCGCAAGGTCGTCAAAAGCAAACCGACCATCGAGGGAGCCGGCGTCCACCTGAGGCGGGCATTCGGCTTCAGCGAGGCGCCTCAGCTCGATCCCTTTCTTCTTCTCGATGATTTTCGCTCGGACGATCCCAGATACTACATCAAGGGCTTTCCATGGCACCCGCATCGGGGGATAGAGACCATCACCTACGCCCTCCGGGGAGACGTGGAACACGGAGACAGCATGGGAAACAAAGGCGTCATCGCCTCGGGGGACGTTCAGTGGATGACGGCGGGAAGCGGCATCATCCATCAGGAGATGCCCAAGGGGGATGAGAAGGGCGTGATGTGGGGCTTCCAGTTATGGGCCAATCTTCCGGCCTTGCAAAAGATGATGGAGCCGCGGTACCGCGACGTGAAGGACAATCAGATACCAGAAGTCACTGCCGGAGGACGGGTCAAAATCAAGATCATCTGCGGAGAGGTCAAGGGGACAAGGGGTCCCGTCCGGGACATCATAGTCGATCCGGAGTACCTCGACTGCACCGTCCCTCCCGGGGCAGAGTTCGTTCACCCGACCAAACCCGGACACAAGGTCTTAGCCTATGTTATCGAAGGGAAGGCCTATTTCTGCAGGGAAAAGAAGCCGTTCACCTATGAGATGGAAGGAGAAAACTATTTCGACTTTCGGAGGGATGCATTCATATATAATGAGAGTGTTGTGCTCTTCGAAGACGGGGAACGGATAGCAGTCTCCACGGAGGATGAGCCTGTCCGCTTTCTTTTGATTTCCGGGAAACCATTGAGGGAACCTATCGCGTGGTACGATCCCATCGTCATGAACACACAGAAGGAATTGCAGACCGCCTTCGAAGAATATCGGCGAGGACAATTCATCAAGCACAAGGCTGCATGAGCAATCTATCGGTTTACGAATCCACAACAATAAAGAGAGGAGACAGCAACGATGCAAAGGGTCATGATCCATCCCGCGACATATGAGAACGTCCGGAAGGCCGTAGATCGGGCGTTTGAGCTCTTCCCGCTCCCGGTTCAGGGGAAAAAGGTCTTGCTAAAGCCCAATGTGCTGCGGGCGTCGGAGGCAAGGGAAGGCATCGTCACGAATCCTGCGGTGCTGCGCGCGGTCGTGGACAAGGTGGAATCCATGAAGCCCGCCGCAATCGTCGTGGGCGACAATCCCGGCCTCTTCGACTATGGCGCAAACGAGACAAGCTTCCGGAAGACGGGTCTTATGGAGGCGGCAAAAGGCTACTACCGGAACATTGGAGGAGATTCGCAGAAGGTTGATTTCAATCCTGCGTTTATGCCTGCAGTCAACGTCTCCACAGCCGTCCTCGATGCCGATGTCATCATCAGCCTGCCGAAATTCAAGACCCACGGTCTCACTGTCATTACGGGGGCGATCAAAAACAGCTACGGCATCCTCCCCGGCGCCCAGAAGGCACAGCTCCACAAGGCGGCGGGTAACGCCGAACGCTTCCAGGAAATGCTGGTGGATGTATTCCGTCTCCGCATACCTGACCTCTTCATAATGGACGCGGTGGTCGGCATGGAGGGGAACGGCCCGGCATCCGCTGACCTGAGGGACATAGGCGTGATCATCGCCTCCGACAATGCAGTGGCAGTGGACTCCGTTGTGGCGGTGATGATGGGATGCGAACCGGGGCGTCTGCGATTCCTAGAGAAGGCGAAGGAGGCCGGTCTGGGGAATTATGACCGGAAGACAATTGAAATCATCGGGGAGCTGAACCCGATACGCGATTTCAAACTTCCTCCGTTCGGCGGCCATGTGATGCTCCAGAATGAGGCGATACAGACGCTGATCAAGAACAGGACGCTGATGCGACCGCAGGCGGACCCCGACCTGTGCACGGGCTGTGGCACCTGCATCGATCAGTGTGCCGTATCCGCCCTGTCCATGGGCGACGACAACCTGCCGGTCGTGGATGCAGATACATGTATCAGTTGTTTCTGCTGCCAGGAGATGTGCCCTGAGAAAGCGATTGCGCTGAAATAGAACCAAACCGGAGGTGGAGTCATGGAAAAGATTAAGCTGGACAAGAACGCGTTCCTCTATCCCATGCCGATGGTCCTCGTCGGCGCGGTCGTCGATGGACGTGCCAATTTCATGGCCGTAGGCTGGGTATCGCGGGTGAACTTCAAACCGCCCATGATGGCCGTTGCCCTCGGAAGATCTCATTACACAAACGCAGGCATCGAAAAGAACAAGGCCTTCAGCGTGAATGTTCCGGGCATTGATCTCCTCGAGAAGGTCGATTACTGCGGCATCGTATCGGGTGAGAAGACCGACAAGTCGAAGGTGTTCGATGTTTTTTACGGTGAACTTCCCGGCGCCCCCATGATCAGGGAGTGCCCGCTCTCCATGGAATGCAGGCTCGTCAATACTGTGGATCTGCCGACAAACAGCCTCTTCATCGGTGAGATAATGGGGACATACACTGAGGAGCGTTATCTTACGGATGGCAAGCCCGACATCAGGAAGATCAGTCCTTTCACACTGACCATGCCCGACAACAATTTCTGGAAGATTGGTGAAAACGCGGGCAAGGCTTGGAGTGTTGGAAAGAACTTCGACCGCAGGTAGGGAACAGGGTGCAGGGCGGAACAGTTGAAGACTTCGGCCTATCGGTAGAAACGGACGAGGCTTTCCGGTTTGACGCCGCACAGGTAAAGAGAAAGAAGAAGCCAGTTCCTGATGGTCGTGTAGACGATGCCCCCTTTCTCCCACCGCCGTGGGGAAGTGCTCACGGCCTCTCGCAGGATGCATATCTTTCCTTTCCGTTTCTTGATCCTCTGCATGATCTCCACATCTTCCATGATGGGGATGTTCCTGAAGCCGCCGAGGTCCTGGAAATTTCTCTTCCTCATGAAGATCGCCTGATCCCCGTACGGTATCCTCGTCAGGCGCGACCGGATGGATGCCGCCTTCTCAATCAATCTGAATACCGGCCTCTCTGAAGCGATTGCCAAATCGAATGCCCCGGCCACGAAGGAGCTGTCATCCATTGCCGTTTGTATGAGCTTGAGGGCATTGGAGGGAAGGAGGGTATCGGCATGGAGAAAAATCAGGATCTCGCCTTCCGCAAGGGCCGCCCCGAGATTCATTTGCTTTCCGCGCCCTGTCTCCGAGATTGCAGTTTTCACACCCGCCTGATGGGCAACCTTGATCGTTATCCCCGCCGGGTCTCCATCGACGACAATTATTTCCGTGCCGCCGGAGGCGCCGAGAGCACGGACATGCTCAACCGTGCGGGCGATGATCGCATCTTCGTTCCATACAGGGATGATGAAAGAAAATTTCGGCATCATGAGATATTATGCAAGGTCTATGGTCTTTAGATACAGCATAGTCCTGGAGTTCGTAAATCCTGTATCCTTACTGTTTTTGATGAGGGCCGCTATGTCTTCGTATCTGTCGATGTCCCGCCACACGGGAAGCACGTGCACGAGCGTCCCGGCTTCGTGCAAAATCTCCATGGTCTTTCGGAAGACCGCATCAGTTCCCCAGTGGATCCCAGGAAAGACGTTCCCGATGACAGTGTCCCGCTTGAATCCGATCAGGTAATAACCACCGTCGGCAGCAGGGCCGATTACTGCGTCTTTTTCATCGAGGGCGCGAAATGCCTCATCAACGATCCGTGCCGGCAGGTCTGGAATATCGCTCCCGATTAAAACAACGGACCGAGCCCCTTCCGAGAAACATCTTAAAAAGGCAAGTTTCATTCTCTCACCGAGATCATCTCCCGCCTGCGGGATGTAAGAAAATTTATCGCCCAGCATTTCTTTCATCTCGCGTTCTTTCTCCGGGGGATGAAATGCGAGGCGGAAGCTGTAATATTTTCCTGAAAACCTCTCCAATAGATCTTCCACGAAGCAGCGGTAGAGGTTTTTCGCCGCCTCCGCACCGAGGTCTTTTGCGAGTCTCGATTTTACCAGACCTTGATCGGGAAACCTGACAAACATGATCAGGCATCTGTCTTTCGCTTTCACACTCATAAATCTTTCTCTTGTCTCACAGGGTTGATGAGATTCCTTATCTTCTTTCTTGTAAGCGGCAGGAAGAGGAGCCACAGAAGCGAGAGCTTCTTTTCGTCACGGAAATAACCGAGACCGATCGTCATCTCTTCATGCCCTGCCGATGGCTGGTCCTGATAGGTTCCCATAATGCGGTCCCACCATGACAGGTTGAAGCCGAAGTTGGTGTTCGTCTCACGCATGATGACGGAGTGATGCACGCGATGCATATCGGGGGTCACAAAAAATACCCGGAGCGCCTTATCCACGGGGCCGGGGATGTAAACATTGCCGTGAGTGAAGATAGAGCCGCCGTTCAAGGCCACTTCGAATATCAGGACCGCAAGAGGAGGCGCTCCCAATAAGATTACGGCGGCCATTTTGATGAACATGGAGAGAATTATTTCCACGGGATGGAAACGCACCCCTGTCGTCATGTCAATGTCCATGTCTGTATGGTGTACCATATGCAGGCGCCAGCATATGGGTACAGTATGAAATGCGACGTGTTGTAGATAGATGACGAAATCGAGGGAGACAGCGCCGATAATGATCGCGGACCATGGGAGCAGGTGATAGAAATTGATGAGCCCCCAGCCCTTCTCGGCGGCAAGAATGGCCACGGTTATCGGAATGACTGGGAACAGCCCCCTGACCATGACGGTGTTTAGCACGTGCATGGAAAGATTATTGAACCACCTGAACATCTTCGACGTAGTAAGTCTGCGGCGTGGCGAGAGCAGCTCAAAGGCGAACATGCAGATAAAAATGGCCGCGAAAGCTCCGACCCTGATGGGGATTTCATAATTGATTGCGTGTATGGATAAACTCTCTGTTGGCAGCAAATGCTCACCCCATTAAATAAAAAAGTATTTAGAGGCCGCGTGAGATATCTTAGTTGAAAAAAAATAATAATAAAACAGAAAAAATATATCAACTCTCAACGGGCGAAATGCTTATCATCAGACTGATTGTCATAATATTTATGTCGTGATATAATTTCATCAGGTTAGCAACATTACTGCAGTAGGACACTGAGGAATACACGATGAAATTTGTCGACAGGCTGGTGAGTCAACTTTTCAAGCTCGATCTCCGGCGCCGCCTGATAGTGGGATTCCTGATTGCAACATGTATCACCGGGCTCACAGCCACCGTCATCGGCATATGGACAATTAATAAGAGTACAATAGACGAAGTGCAAAACCGGGTCAGACAAGACATCAATACAGCAAAACTAATCTACAGAGTGACGCTGGAAAAGATAACTTCCCAGATTGAATTTGCGGCAGAAGCGGTAAACCTGCATACAACGATAGCCAGCCATGACATCCCCAAAATGGAGAACCTGAAAGGCTTAATCCGGCATGAGGGAGGGACGCAGGCCCAGGACGGTGACGTGTTCCTCGATATCCTTTTGGTCGTCGATGCCCAAGGGCGTGTCCTCTACAGGGCGGCGAACCCGAAAATAAGGGGAGACAGTATGCTCTGGGAGCCAGTTGTGAAAAACTGCATAGAAAAGAAATCTACGCAGGCATCTTCGGAACTCATACCCATCGATGATATCATCAGGGAAAACCCTAATCTTGCCGGGCGGGTCGGGATAGAAATCATAAAAACTCCTCTCTCTTTTGAATCGAGTGAGAAGCGACTCTCCCGCGGCATGGTAATGATGGCAGCATATCCTATTCTTGATGGGAGTAAGAGATTAATCGGCGCTATAATCGGAGGGGTTCTCCTTAACAAGGACTATGAGATTGTGGACAAGATAAAGGAAACCGTATACCAGGGTGAAAAGTATAAGGGCCGTGAAATGGGTGTGGCAACCATATTTCAGGGTGGGGTGAGAATATCCACCAACGTTATGACGAAAGACAACGAGAGGGCCGTCGGCACTATGTTGTCCAAGGAAGTATATGACAGGGTCATAGTGGAAGGCAAAGACTGGGTCGGCAGGGCATTCGTAGTTAATGACTGGTACATAACCACCTATACCCCCATCTACGACATAGAGAAGAAGCTCATAGGGGCGCTCTATGTGGGCATTCTGGAGGCAAAGTACAGAGACATAAAATGGAATACCATCTGGATCAACCTGGGTATTACATCTCTCGGCATGATCATCGCCTTTATCATCTCATTTAGACTGGGGGACACCATAATAAAACGCATACGCATGCTGAAGGAGGCCGCGGAGTCTATAGCCGCCGGCAATCTCGATTATAAATTATCGCCTGACAAAATGTCTGGATTTGACATGCTTGATGAGGCGTTCAATTATATGTCGAAATCCCTAAAGAATCACAATGAAATGCTTCACAGGGCTCATCAGCAACTGGCCAGGACGGAGAAGCTCACGGCACTGGGTGAAATGGCGGCAGGTGTGGCCCACGAGATAAACAACCCGCTGGGCGGTATACTCCTTTACAGCAACCTCGTTCTCGAAGATATTCCGGAAGATTCTCCTGCAAGGGAAAATATGCAGAAGATAATTTACCAGACGAACAGGTCAAAGAGGATCGTCGAGAGCCTGCTTGACTTTGCCCGGACGCCGACAGGCGAGATGCTGCCTTTCCATATAAACGGCGTCATTGAGAGTTCCCTCAGTCTGGTAAAGGACCAGGTAATGTTCCACGGCATAGAAATAAACACCCATCTCGCAGAAAACCTTCCTGAAGTCATGGGCGACAAGTCCAGGCTGGAAGACGTATTTCTGAATCTCTTCATCAATGCCGCCGATGCCATGAAAGGCGGAGGGACGTTAACGATTACCACTATGCAGGGTGCCGACAATTCAGTGAAGATCCTGATCGCAGACACCGGCAAAGGAATAGAAGAAAAAGATTTCCCACATATTTTCGAACCTTTCTTTACAACAAAGGAACCCGGCCAAGGGACGGGCCTTGGACTTCCCATAGTTTATGGCATCATCAGGAAGCACAATGGCATCATCGATGCGGAAAGCAGGCCCGGAAAGGGAGCGACTTTCATTATCTCCCTTCCCGCATATCCGGGCAGATAAAGTGGCATGGACGAAGATGTGTTTTACAGTTAATTCTATAAAATAAGAAGGGTGACGGAAACAGTGACTTCGAAAAATAAGAAGATTCTGATTATTGATGACGAGGAATCCATGCGGGATGCGTGCACACAAGTGCTGTCGCGCAAGGGGTACCAGGTGGCATGCACGGGAGATGCGCCTCGGGGGCTTGAGATGGCCCTCAAGGATATCTATGATGTGATCCTGTTGGATATCCGGATGCCCAAGATGGATGGACTGGAGATTCTCGCAAAGCTGAAAGTCGAAAGAAACATCTCCGCAAGAATCATTGTTATCACCGGCTATGGCAGCATCTCCATTGCCGTTGAGGCAATGAGGCAGGGCGCCTTCAATTTCCTGACGAAGCCCTATTCCGCAGCCGATCTGAATCGCGTTGTCGAGGATGCCCTCAAGCGGGACGAGGGCAATGCGGATAAGAGACTGTCCCTGCTATTCGGCACGAGCGACTATATGAAAGAGCTTAAGGAATCCATCAACCGGATAGCACAAACCGACAGTACCGTCCTCATCACAGGAGAAAGCGGTACGGGAAAAGAACTTGTGGCGCGCACCATCCACAATCTCAGCAAGAGAGCCAATCAACCCTTCATTCCCGTCGATTGTTCCTCTCTGGTAGAGACCCTCATGGAGAGTGAATTATTCGGACATGTCAAAGGGGCATTCAGCGGCGCTACGGAGTCGCGTGAGGGCCGTTTCCAGATGGCAGATAAGGGAACATTATTTCTTGACGAGATTTCCAACATCAACCTCAACATCCAAGCGAAACTGCTTAGGGTAATTCAGGAACAGGAGGTGCCCAAGGTTGGCAGATCGTCACCGGAACGGATAGATGTCAGGCTGATTGCTGCAACGAATAAGGATATCCGCGCAGAAATCGAAGCGGGGAGGTTCAGGGAGGATCTATTTTACAGGCTTTCCGTCGTGCCTCTCCCCATAAAACCACTGAGAGAACATAAAGCCGACATCCTCCCCATAGCCCACCATTACCTTAATATATTCATAACGAAGTACGAAAGCAAGGTGCGATCATTTTCGGAAGAGGCGAAGAAGTCGCTCGTATCATACAGATGGCCCGGTAATATCCGGGAACTAAAGAACATCGTCGAGCGTCTGTGTGTGCTGTGCGACCATGAGGTCGTTAACCTGTCTGATATATTTTACTATGGTCAGGAAGATCACGCAAAAGCCCCTGTGGTGGATTCTTCCACCGGCAGGATGACTCTGATAGATGTGGAAAAGGAACACATACTAAAGGCCCTCAACCACTTTCACTTCCAGATCAACAAGACGGCAAAATTCCTCGGTATTGACAGGAAGACTCTCCGGATAAAAATGCGCAATTACGGTATAAAGATGGAGCATCGTTAGAAAAAACATTGCCGCAAGGGGTTATCCGCCTCAGGGAGGGGGAGTTTCGCCCCTCAAATGTCCGCCTTTCCTACTACTCTCCATATTTCTTCTTTATAAATCAATAAGTTACAATCTGGCATCATCCTTGCTCATATTAATTACAAAAATCAAGAATGGAGGTAATGAACGATGACAAAGAAAAAGATTCTCTTGATAGACGATGACAAAGATTTTCTATTCGCCACCAAACTGATTCTTGAAAAGGGCGGGTACGAGGTGTTCTTAGCAGAAGACGGCAAGAGCGGAGTTGAGATGTGGAAATCCGTGACCCCAGACCTTGCCATTATCGATATGATGATGGAGACATGGGGTGAAGGCTTCTCAGTACTGAAAAAAATCCGTGCCACAGATACCGGGAAGGATACGCCGCTATTCATGTTGAGCGCTGTGGACTTGCAGGGCCCGTACCAGTCGTTCGAACCGCCGGCCGAGTTTCCCAAGGTGAACAAGGTACTGCATAAACCGGTCAAGGCTGATGACCTCCTTGGATATATTGCCCAGGCGCTGGGCAAGTAATTAGCAAAATGAATGCTCAGAAACCTCTCATTTTGATCATCGATGATGAGGAATCCCTGCGGGATGGATGCAGGCAGACGCTGGAAAGGTCGGGGTATGCCGTCTTGACTGCGGGGGAAGGGGTCGAAGGCATCAAGATCGCGAGGGAGAATAAACCGTACATAGCCTTTGTGGATCTTAAAATGCCGGGTATATCGGGCATGGAAATAATTGAGATCCTCTCCAGGGATATACCTGACGTCATTCTTATCATGATTACCGGCTATGCAACCATAGTCTCTGCCGTAGAAGCCATACAGAAAGGGGCCTACGACTATCTCCCGAAACCGTTCAGTCCTGACCAGTTGAGGGCTGTGGCCAGACGAGGTCTTGAGCACCGCAACCTCAGGATAGAGACAAGAGTATTAAGGGAAGAAAAGGAGCGGATGGAGAGGCATTTCATTACGTTCGTGAGCCACGAAATGCGTTCCCCTCTGGTCGTCATCAGACAATGCATGGAATCTCTGAAAGCGGTCACAGGTGATCGCTTCGATAAAGACGTCTCGGACCTTATTGAGAGATGCAGCGCTCGCGTCCAGAAGCTTGAAGAATTGATTGAACACTGGCTGGATCTCAGCCGGATAGAAAACGGTACCTTTGCACAAAAGAAAGAGCCCTTGAGGTTATCAGACGTAATTTTCCGCAGCGCCGAGGAAATGATGCCTATTTGTAACGAAAGAGGAATTACATTTGAGGTAAATGTTCCGGAGAATTTATTCCAAATTGTCGGTGATGAGGAAAGTTTGGTCAGGGTATTCATCAATATCATAGGCAATGCAACAAAATATACGCAGGATGGCGGCAAAATATCTGTTTCTGCCCGGAACGATGAGTACTATGTTATTGTGGACATTTCGGATACAGGAATTGGCATTCCCGAGGACAAGCTCCCCTTTATCTTTGAGCCGTTTTTCAGAGCAGGGGGCAAGGAAGAACGCCACAAAGGGTCTGGTCTCGGATTGACTTTTTGTAAGAAGATCATGGATTCCCATGGCGGGGAAATAAGGGCCACATCGAAAGAAGGTGAAGGCACAACATGTATATTGAAATTCCCCGTCCCCCATCCGAGGGTGGAGAAACTTCCTGAGGCTCTATCATGAAGCGCCTCGAGAAGTTTTCTTATTTCTAAAGAGCATTATACAACTAACAACATGCCAACAAAATACGACGACGCAAGAGATTACCAGTTTCACGAAGAAGACATGCCGGGCCGATGTTTTGTCTGTCATAAGGACACAGATGTACTCCTGATATTCCGGCAAATCAAGAGCATGTTGCTTGTCCATATCTGCCGGGACTGCATATATGAAAACGTCGCAGATTATCTCCTCGACAATACGAGACCCTGGCTCAGCGAGAAAAACACTATTTAGCAAGGCGATGAGTTGTGGATCTTGCGGCTTGCAGCGAGTGCTTGATCTTCATAAGCCAGAGACGCAGCTCCATCAATCCTATCCCCTACCCTCTGCCTGCTCGATCATATTCCCCTAATATCTGAAATATATTTGACCGCTATTGCCGCTATGTAAGGTGACATCGATTTGATCCGACGCTTTGGGCAAGCGCGTTATCGAGTTGCTTCTCTTGCATGTACCCCGCGAGAAATATCGCTGTAACAGCTGCAATATATGCCCATTATTAAGCCCTGTTCAGAAAAAATTCTTATAAAGAAATTTCTTCCCGGGCTCAGAAAATAGTTGACATAACGGATCAACTTTTGGTAGAGAGAACCCCTCTATTGATAGGGGGTCTTTCGAAAACCGGATAAATCTGGCGTGCGAGGTGCTCTATTTCTCGACCTTAATCTGGTTATTCTACTGCCCACTTTACCTTGTTGCTACACCATTACTTACTTTAAAAAAAGAGAAAAAGCTCACGGAATGAAGAACTATTCCCATCTTTCCCCGTGACTGCGATGAATGCGGCCAGCCTGAGGTGAGCTTCAGGTTGTGCGAGAGGTGCATGCTGCAGAGTTGTCCTGAATGCAGTTTTCTCTTAAGCTCTATGGCACTGGTTGTGGAAATATCCGCGTCTATTATTCTATGCCGTCAATGTTATGAGAGACGCATTGAGCGGGGGTTTGTGAAGCCCGAGGAAGGAGGTATGAGCTGCTTTCCGTGAATTGTTGGCATTATTAATTCATCTCTATTACTAATTACAAAGGAGGATTACATGGATCTCGACAAAAGGATGACGCTCAAGGATGCAGTATCAAAGTTCATCAAGGACGGCGATACTATTTACTATGGGGGCTTCCAGATCATGGTCCCCATGGCCCTGACTCACGAAATCATCAGACAGAAGAAGAAGAACCTCACCACCATCGAATCCTCGACGGACGTGGGGGGGCTGGATATCATGGTGGGTGCCGGGTGTGTTTCGGAGATTCACACTGCCTGGATCATGAACTGGTACGTGAAGGCCCCCTATGCCATTCGCAGGGCCTTCAATGAAGGCAAGCTCAAGAGGTATGACATCTCCAACTTCGGAGCTACGACCGCCATGATGTCAGGTTTTCTCGGCATTCCCTTCATGCCTATCCGGGGGAATATCGGCACGGATATGCTTAAATTCAACACAACGGATCTCAAGGTCATTGAAGATCCGTTCACCGGCGAGAAGATCACCGTTGTGCGCGCATGGCGTGCCGACGTGGCAATAATCCACGCACAGAAGGCCGATCGTCTCGGCAATGTAGTCTCCTATGGATCACGCGGCGTCACCGACGAGTTTGGCGCCATGGGATCAAAGCGAGGCGTAATCGTTACGGCCGAGGAGATTGTGGAGCCCGAAGTGGTCAGAAGCGATCCTGACCGCGTGATTGTACCCTACTTCAAGACCCTGGCCGTCGTCCACTGTCCGTATGGCGCCCATCCTTCGGCTTGCCGCGGCTACTATGGTCTGGATATTCGCTTCAGCCAGTATCAGGGCAGATATGAGCGGCACGCAGAACTGCTTCCTAAATTCTTAGATGAGTGGGTATACGGTTGTAAAGACCATGCCGCTTACATCGAAAAATATAAATCGAAATTTGGCCAGGCAGGACTGGACCGTTTGAAACCCGTTCTCGGTTTTAAGCCGAGCCCAAAACTGGGTGTCGACTATGGTTACCATGATCCGGCGGTCTGGAAGGGTGTGCCGATGTATACTGATGACCGGCTGAAGGCTTACGAAGAGGCACTTGCCGCTAAGAAAGGGGGGAAGTAACTATGGCTGACTATAAACTAACAGAACTTATGACAATCCGTTGCGCCAAGGAAATTAAAGACGGGGAGGTCGTCTTCGTAGGAGTAGGCCTGCCGATCGTTGTGGCGGCATATGCAATGGCGACCCACGCTCCCAACATGATCATGTTCACCGAGGGCGGCGCTATTCGGGCGACGGCTCCTTTGGCCCTGGGGATCACCGTTGATGACCCGGCTCTTTTCACCGGGGCCGATCAGACGTTCGGCATGCTGGCCACTATGGCCGCGCTGCAGCGCGGCGAGTGTGACGTTGCCTTCATCGGCGGCGCTCAGATCGACAAATACGGGAACATCAATTCGTCAGGTGTAGGAAACTGGGCCAAGAAGGAAAGCTGGACCTACTTTGCCGGAAGCGGGGGAGCAAACGACATGGCTACGTCGGGCAAAAGGGTCCTTGCCATCATGCCCCAGGACGCCAAGAAGTTCGTCGATAAAGTGGACTATATTACGACGCCCGGCTACCTGGGCGGCCCCGGCGAACGCGAGAAGTGCGGGATGATCGGTGGGGGACCGGACTGTGTGGTCAGCACCATGGGTGTCTACAGGTTCGATCAAAAAACGAAGGAGATGTACCTGGCGGAGTACTTCCCCGGCCAGTCGGTGGACAGAATCAAGGCCAACTGCGCATGGGATCTCAAGGTATCGCCTAAGGTGGCCGAAACTACTTCGCCGACGGACCAGGAGGTCAAGGTGCTCAGAGGCATTGACCCGACCGGTTTCTACCTCGGATAGTTGTAGAGAAGGCAAAACATATAATAACGTAAGAGAGCGGTGTTTCTTCTTGCACCGCTCTCTTTTGGGAAGATTTACCTGATAAGCATCTGATTGAGGTCCTCACAAAGAGGCCATTTCAGCATCAGCAATTATTCCCTCTCTTTAAAAAGCGTACCGGCGGCTTGCGCGCGTTGCAGGAAATGCGTGCGCAAAACGCGAGAAGAATGGATTGGACTGCAACAAACGGTCTCTATACTGGTGACTCACGATGCCGGCCACGTATCGTCGAATATCCTGCAGGTGGTATGATGCAACAAAAGATAATAGCGGCAAACTTGCAAAATGACAGCCGCAATAAAATGGAGGAAAGATACCTCAAGTATCGGCACTATCATGCAGGGATTGACATTTCCGGCTTCGGCGGATATGGAAAGGCCGTCTATTCACCTCTCCTGCCTGTGTTTGATAGCTGTTATAAAAGGAAATCTCTCCATGATGTTTCCCCCAATATAACCTTTCTGGAAGGCAGGGCATATCTTGTTGATCATCCGGATTACAGAAAGGAAAGGGGAGGAGCGATCAGCTATCATATAAAAGTGATGGCCCTCAGCATGATCGGGCTCATCATGAATCACAACAGTGATGTGCTCTCGAGGCAACTCCTGAAGGCCATAATCATTGATGTTTCCAGACACACCAAATCCTACGATTATTCCTCCTGCTTTTGCTTTTCGATAACCGTCAAGATGTTTATCGATATGCTGAAGAAGGAATTTTCTCATTTCGGAAGTCCGGTGACGGATCTCGCGTTTTGTGATTTTGCCAACGAGGAAACGTTGACGCCAAAACCAGAGCCCGTCATCAGTGTCCTCTAAGGCGCAGGAAAAGAGATGGGGACGTCCCCATCTCCCCATCATAAGATCTCTCACCTTCCATCAGGAAAATACATTACAAATAACAACGTTCCCAATAGGCGGCGCTCGCTACCGAATTCAATAACCAAGAGAGCGGTGCTTTCTCGAACACCGCTCTTTGTGTATGGAGAACTCCTCAATCAATCGCCTGCTGCAGGCGCTGCAAGGGAGACTGCGCCACCGCATGCCGTGAGATCCAGGGAATAATCGAAGTCTTAATCCTAATCAATTCATAGGAAGGCGTGAGAAATCTTGCTATCTCGCGAGGGAGAAATTTACGATACACAGGATCAACTGGTCGCCGCAGCGGCGGATAGTGATCGCTGGATTGCCGTCATATCATCGATAAGCTCTGCGGCTATGGCGGGAATTTTTTCATGGAGCCCCTGCGAAAGACTCTCATCGAAGGCTACCTCACTACCTATTTCGACACCGTAGACAGCGGCAAGACAGGGCATCTCAAAACCGCATTGCAGGCCGAGTTCCATAAGATCAAAGATATTGAAGCCGTGTGAAGAAAAGAGATGCAGCGTGCCGCAGCGGTCATCCGCGCCGATCTTCTTGAGTCCTCCCACTTGTCCTTCTTTCGTGGTCATTGCATCAATGATGAAGAGAGTATCGTAGCCCATGATTAAATCGAAGAGGGAAAGGCCGATGATGGCGCTTGCTGCGACATCCGCCCCGTGAATTTTATTCCGGAGCCTTTCCGCAAGGACCAACCCCACACCGTCATCCGACAGTATGGGATTGCCCATGCCGAGGATAAGCGTCTTCATTGTTAATTCCATCCTCCGACGTCCCTTCTTCGTGAAGGGATGACATATACATTCTTCCAAGCCTGCCATCTATCAGCGGCTTATTTCCCTTATCACTCTGCCCGCGTGATCCCTGATCTTAACTTGGAGCGGCATCGTGCCGGGCAGAGAGTGTGTCGCGCAGGAGAGACAGGGATCATAGGCCCGAAATGCCATCTCTACCATGTTCAGGAAACCTTCCTTCACATCCGGCCCATGGACGAATTCCTGGGCGGCCTTCTTTACAGACAGGCAGATGGGGGCGGCATTATTCTGCGTAGCCACGATGAGGTTGACCTTCGTCAGTATGCCTTCGTCATCCGTCTCATAATGATGAAAAAGGGTTCCACGCGGCGCCTCCACACAGCCCACGCCCTTGTTTTTGAGCTTGAGGTTCATGTTTCTGATATCCTTGCTGGTAAGCAGAGGTTCATCCGCGATGAGCACATTATTTTCCGCAGCCTGAAGCGCGCAGATGAGCCGCGCCCAGTGCGTGGCGAGCGTATGATGGGCGGGCTTGCCTCCCAGAGTATCGAACATGATCTCCGCTTCTTTCTGCGCAAGCGGGGTCTGCATGGCGGCGGCTACGTTGAGCCTGGCGAGCGGTGCGACGCGGTACAGCGATGTGCCGTTGCCTTCCTTGAGCCCATGCCAGCCAAGCTGTCTTAAGTGGTTGAGCCTGATGTATGTCCACGGCTCCACCCATTCACCGATATACTGATCGTAGTCGCGGGGGTGGAATCTCACGTATTCTTTGCCTTCAGGATCGATGACCTTGACTTGCCCGTCATAAAAGACTGACTTGTCGTTTTCATCCACAAGGGCCATGTAGTAAGTCTTGAGCTTATAGGCATCGTTCAGGATGAGATCCACGTAGGACTTATTCTTGAGAACTACGTCCTTGAAGAGCTGGATCGCGAACTTGGCGAAGTCGAGAGAAAAGACGGCGGTGTCCTTGACCCATTTCCTGTCCTGCTCGGTAAATCCCCTCGGTACGCCGCCGGGCAGCCCGCCTTCTGGGTGCGGCGCCTTGGTGAAGATGTGCCGGATGATGTCCCGGTTTCTCTTTCTCACTTCAATTACCTTGAGTCCTATTTCCTTGCCCACCTTGCCGATAACGCCGAGGATGTTTCGCTCTTTCGGGTCGGCGTGCGGGCCGACGACGAAATCGGGCGCCGCGAGGAAGAAGAAGTGGATGTAGTGGTCCTCGATATAGAAGGCGTTGAATTCGAGTTCCCTGATCAGTCTTGCCGCCGGTGTGGGCTCGACACTGTAGAGGTCGTCGAGGGCCTTGGTGGCGGCCATGTGGTGCGCCGAAGGACACACTCCGCATATGTTGGGCACGATCCTCGGCATTTCTTCCGCGGGTCTGCCGAGACAGAAGCGCTCAAACCCGCGCAACTCGGCCACCTGCCAGTAGGCATCCTTTACGTTCCCCTGATCATCGAGAAGCAACTCTATCTTGCCGTGTCCTTCAAGCCTGGTTATCGGGTCTATCGTTATCTTTCGTGCCATGGTTATTTCTCCTTATTCTTGCTCTTTCTGTTGAGCGACGCCCTCGGGAGACTGAAGCGGTAACAGTAACCTGCCAGGTCGGCAATCCCTGCGATGCTTTTTTCAGCTTCCGCCTCGCTTTCTGCGCCGATGAGCGATGCCAATCCGGAGATGAATCTCGCGCCTGCATCATCCACACCGTCGACAGGACCGAAGCAACCCCTGCAGGGAACATTGGTTCTGATGCATGTTTCTCCGCACCCTGAACGGATCGCAGGCCCTATACAGAGGACGCCCTGTGCGAGAAAACACTGGTCATCCTTCGCTTCAATCTCGTGTATCCTCTTGAACTCCGATATCTCCATCTTGAGCGGCTTGGATTTGTTCCGTGGACATGTGTCGCACAGAGGCTTGGTAGGTGCGAGTGTCGCGCCTCGCGGAGGAAGCTTGTCTTCGAGGACGGCGAAGACCGCGTTTGCTATAAGTTCCGGTGGCGGGGGGCATCCGGGCAGGTAATAGTCTACATGGATGATATCGTGGAGGGGATAAACCCGGTCGAAAAAATCTGGAAGAGTCAGCTTGTTTCCGTTGACTTTCGTTTCCGTCTGAGGCCTGTTATTGTTCGGGTTCACTACTGTCGGCGCGTCTTGGTAGACCCAGTCGAAGATATCCTTTTTTGAAATGAAGTTCGCCAGTCCCGCCGTGCCCCCGAAGCAGGCACAAGCGCCGAAAGCCAGCACGAGCTGCGATTTTTCCCGGAGGAGCTTGGCCATCTCTTCCTGCTCGGAATTACGCACAGACCCGTGAAGGATGGAAAGGGCTATCTCTCCCTTTTTCATCTTGCGGATGCTTTCATACTTGAAGTCTAGGGCAACAGGCCATAGCACAATATCCACGGCATCGGCGACCGTCAGAATAACTTCGTTCAGATCCACTATGGCCTCATCGCAGCCTGCGCAGGATGCGAGCCAGTAAATTGCCACCTTGGGTTTCTCTGCCATATTATCCTCCAATCTTCCTCGTTGCTTCGCGCTTCGGAATGACACAAAAAGAATATTTTCGAATGTTTCATCATCAGTCGCCGATTCACGCCCTGATGGAAAGAGGTCCCAAACTCTCAACCTCTTTTTTCATCTCCTCGATGAAGACGGGGATCTTCGTGCCTTCCGGGTCGAGACTGAGGGCTATCTTGAGTCGGCCGGGCGCGATGCCGAATTCTTTAAGCGTTTTCTTCAATAGAAGGACCCTCTTTCTCGCCTGGTAGTTGCCGGTCTGAAAATGACATTCCTTGTCGGCGCAGCCCAGTATTAACACGCCGTCCGCCCCTTCCTTGAAAGCATCGATGATATGTGTGGCATCCACCTTGCCGCTGCAAGCCACGGGGATAACGTTCTTCAGCTTCTTCGCATAGCCATTGCCATTCAAATAGCCCCACCCGAACTTACAGGAGAAGCATACAAGCTTGGGGGTAAACTCCTTCATATCGTCCTCCTCGTGCACTATTTTCATAATACCCATTCATCAGAATACTCGCATTTCCCTTGAGATTATCATGTCACCGTATGCTGCCCGTGAACAAATGTGGTGGGCATCCTTCCGGCGCCCACTGGGCAATAAGCTCTACGTCTAATTGAGCGCCTGCTTCATCCCCCAAGAGGGTGATCCTATCTGCCAGCTGATTCAGATAATCAACGAATGATCTTCTTCTTTCGGAAGCTGCCTTCTCATACTTCTTCCGGGCCAGTTTCACAGGGGTGCCGATCGCGTGCAGCCAGTTAATGAGTTGAGCGCGGCCTATGTCGATCCCGTGCCTCTCTCTCAGATACCTTCTTACGAGCGAGTTGTCCCAGCGTAGCTGCGCGTACCCCTGATCCAGCGGTGAATGGATTAATGTCTCTTTCAGATCTTCAGCGATGTCTGCCGTCAGTTTGCCGGGGCGACCGAGATGTTGATCCTCGATACCCCGCAAACCTTCTCTGTTTATGCGGTCAACAAGATTATAGATACCCTGCCGGGACATCTTGCGCCGCCGACTCAGGTGATTTATGGGCACTCTGTCCATGACACCCTGCAGGATAGCTATCCGTAATTTCACCCTTTCGGGGGCTCTACGCGATAAGTATGCATTCAGAGAAGTGTGTGAAATCTCAGGATGCGTGATTGTCAATTTGGATGTTCCCATTTTTGCTACTCCCGCTATTCTGATTTCCAGGATATTTATCCTTAAAGCGAGGCATAGACCTCGGCGATACGTTCTTCCATGTCGGAGCCGATCAGTTCTCTGGCGCCGGCCGGGCAGGCTGATACGCACATACCGCAGGCCTTGCATCTGAATATGTCGGTTGCGGATACAAGGTGGCCGACCTGCTCCTTGAGATAGGCCGCGCCGTAATGGCAGGACGATACACATATCCCGCATCCGCTGCAGAGGTGCTCATGAACAACAACAGACGGCAGTTCGTCCTGCATACCGATGGATATACATGCCTTGCACGACACGCAGGGGCCGCAGCAGAGACAGCGCCTCGCTTCCTCGATGGCTTCTTTGAGGGTGAAGCCTTTCTCAAACATCTGGAAGTGTACGCGCTTCTCTGCCGGTATCCATACTACTTCGGGCTCAGACCTGTAGTCTTCATCCTTTAGGGCCGGTATATCGAATGCCTCAAATTCTTTTTTCCTGCCAGCCCTGATATCGATTCCCTTGAGGTAACGCTCAATGGACTCGGCGGCCTCCTGGCCTTCCCTCATAGCATCCACCATAAAGCCTACCCTTCGCACGTCGCCGCCGACGAAAACCCATTCTTTGTTGCTGCTCTGGAGGGTGAGTGGATCCACAGCCAGCCGCCCATTTTCATCCAATAGGCCCTCTCCTTGAAGAAACGCCCGATCCGGCCCTTGGCCGACGGTGATGATAAGGGCATCGCCGTTCATGGTGACGGTGTCGCCGGTGTCGAATTCCGGATTGAACCTGCCCTCCTTATCGAAGACGCCCGTGCATTTAGGAGAGACAATACCAGTGAATCTTCCTTCTTCGCCCAATATTTTACTTACACCGCGAGAGTAGGTGATCCTTATGCCTTCTTCCCAGGCGCCCCGGATTTCCTCGTGGTCTGCGGGAATACCGTCCTTTGAGGACTTGTCCTCATTTTCGAGGGCCACCAGTGTAACATCTCCACCCAACCTCTTGGCTGATCGTGCCGCATCAAAGGCCACGTTGCCGCCGCCAATGACGATAACCTTCTTTTCGCCCAGGTAATCTTTCACGAGGATGCCTCGACTCACCTCATAGAGAAAAGTTTGCCCATACATGACGCCATCCAAATCCTGGTTCTCCACCATCTCCCGACCAAAGGTGAGTACCCTCGGTGTGGGCGTCCCTTTAGCGATGAACACCGCCTTGTAGCCGTCCTTCCTTAGTTTATCGAGGGTGAGATTCCCCTCGCCGATCCTCGAATTGTATTTTACTTCCACACCGGCCACCCGCAGCATGTTTTCTATGACCCTCTGCAGTACTATCTTGGGGAGGCGATAATGAGGGATCAGCCAGAGCGCTCCTCCGAGTCTGCCCGAGGCCTCGAAGATAGTCACTCTGTAGCCTTTTCTGCCGAGGTGAAAGGCGCACATCAGCCCGCCCGGGCCCCCGCCGATGACGGCCACGTTTCCCTTGTCCTTAACGACGTCGTATTCTTTTTTCTCATCGAGGTGATTTAAAAAATAATCAGATACAAACCGCTTCAAGAGCCTTCTTCTGATGGACCCCCCCTTGCTCTGGTAATTACAACCCAGTTCGCATATACCGCAGACATAGCCGCACACGGGGAAGAGAGGGTTATTTTCAAAAAGATAATCCCCGATCTGTATCAGGCCCTCTTTGGCCTGCTCGATATCCTCCGGCAGCAAGGAGATGAGGACGTTTGTGCGTTGGATATCCTCGTTGATGGGACATCGCTCCTGGCACGGTGCGAGACACTGCTTGATGGCAGGCTCCACAGACGCCTCTCCCTGGATAGTGGTCTTCCACATGGTGATCCCTCCTCATATTTTTTTCCGCACCTAGAGATCGCTTCCCCGAGTTATCTGCCATTCTGTCATTTCGAGTGAAGTGAAATGACATCCTTGCGATTAGGATGACACGGTATGGAGGATGCGATCCGCCGATCAGAATGTAAACTTAACAATTAGCAATACTGATGCCATATGTTTTTGTTAAATGATCTTAACGAGATATGAAATTTAAGAAACGTTCTTGTCACTGTTTACGGGTAATATTACCCCCACTGGGGGTCATATACCCCGCCGGAAACTCTGTCGTAATGCGTATTTGTCATTGCTATTGCTGCTGACAAAGATGGGGTGCTGAAACCATCACAAAGATCCAGTCGGATAATCGATGCTGGCCCTTAACTATATCTGTGTATTGTAAGGATTAGGGGTCAAAGCTGAGATAACAAAAGTGGAAGAACAAATTAGAACGAGATATACCCTTCGGGAGCGAGACTCGTTGCCAGCATCACCATGTTTATATCAAGATGCCCCGTCCACCCTGCAGCCTGTCTGTTCGCGTCGTCAAGCCAATATGCCTCGATCACGTTGCTGAGAGGTACGTAGCGCATCAGGTCTTTCATCTGTGATTGCAGACGGGGGTTCGCACTGAAGCGCGGAGACTGCTTGATCAGCTCCGGCAGTCTCTCGATCGCGTGCAGGCCGATGGACAAACCGAGCTCCCGGAATGCGAGGCGGCACTCTGAGGGGAGTTTCAATTGATTCCTTCTTTCAAACAATCGCAAGCCCGTGATGGAAGAATCGAGGAGGTCATTCAGAAGTTCTTCCTGCTCAGAATCCGTGTCAGTCATCAACTGGGCCAGTTTGTACGCCGTGCTCAAGAGTTCGCCCATGCCGAGGGGATCATCTGTTGCCCAGCTCTTCCCCTCGCATGTATCGGCCATGTCTTTGATCTCCTTGCTGAGGTCGAGCTCCTTCGATTTCTTGGAACCTTCCACCGCCGCCTGGATCTCCAGGTAGGTGACGAGACCGTCGAGTGGATCGTGATGCCCCATCGAAGACACGAGAGGATAGGACAGGTCGATGCTCATCTTCCAGTACATGCGTTTCTGTCCACCCGCCAGCGGAATATAGGTAAACTTGGAATGCACCGCTTTCGCAAGCTCAATTGCCCATCTCGCGTAAATGGAATCTCCCGTAACCCGGCTTACGCGAGCGAGGGCATGCATCCACTTCGTCAGGTAATGGTAGTATTGTCCGTCGCGGTCCCACTCCAACTGTTCGTCGTAAGATTCGTCGCGTCCGCGCTCGTTCATTCCCTTGCCGATTCTCAACCCGCCGCTCGTGGGGTGCAGTTTTCCCTCTTCCTCGGAAAGACCGCTGATCCAGCCTATCCATGTGTCTTCTTCACGGCGCCGTCCGAGGATGTTGTGAACCTGATCGACGAGGCGGAGGGCAAGCTCCTTGTAGCGCTCATCACTCGTCTGCTTGTACAGGGTGAGGAAATTGCAGACGGCAAACGCATCTGTCCATAAGTAGCGGCGCGGCTTTTCCTTCGACGATGACAGTCCGGTGAGACGGGCAAATTCCATCATGATCTTCCGGGCTGTAGGTTTTGAGGTTTCCTTTTCCATATTTTCCTGAACGTGCTTTCTGCGAAATGTTATCCCAAACTCGGAGGCTGTGTCACAAATCCCCTTTTGTCATTAATTTCTTCCGTATGACACACCTACTATAATATGCGTGCAGAGAAGTGGTGCGTCAATAAGAAAAGAAGGTGATTCAAATGGCAGGCATGTTTCATTCCTACCCAGCCGCCACCCGGACCACCCATTGAGTCGTAGGGATATCCTCTCCCACAGGAAGATAACAAGGTGACAGCGGCCAAGTTGAAAAGAATCTTTTTAATTGCAACTCTCCTTTTATTCGCATTAATTCACAGTGTCGAATTGGATCATGATTAAGAGGCAGGTCATGCTCCAATATGGCCTTCCTCCCCCGCTTAAAAGGTCAATATATGATGCTCTCCTTTGATGTAATCTGTTAAAGGACCCCCCATATATTTTACTTCAATCCCGAGGTTTTCAAGAACGCCTGAAACGCCATATTGATCTGCACAAGCCTTACAGGCTTCCAATTTAATTCCTTCGTTCTTCATGTCTGCTATCTTCTTTTGCAACTCAGGATCTTCACTCAGCAGCTTTGCAGAGGGCCCCCAAACGATCAAGGTGACACCATTCCACCAATTTTTCTTTTTGGCATTTAATGTATACATGAACACCATCTTTGTAGCTACTTCCTTATCTCCGCTTGTCCATAGAACGACTAATGAATCATAGGCCATTTTGATTCCCCCTTAGCGACAGCAAGTTAATCTAACTTGTCTTTTACTTCTTTACATGTTGACCATCCAAATGGAACGTATGCCGGACACCATCTGATAGAACCGGTCACGATAGGAAGAAGGCCAACAGCGCCCCACCAGCTTTTGAAATAGATACCCGCCAAGATGATGACGACCCCTAAGATGATCCTGAATATTCTATCGGTTCGCCCCACGTTACATTTCATGATCCCTATTCCCCCCTATCCACATTCCCGAACGCTCTATTCAACCTTGTGATCGACTGATCTGACTCTAGCACATGTTCCGCATTCATCGTTTGAGTTCTACTGTTATGAGGGCTCCTATGGGGGCCATTTTAGTTTGTTTCTAGCTGTAATATAACACAAAATGGTAAAATAGAAAAATCAAGACTTTAGGAAAGAAGAAATGATAATTAGTTGACTACAAGTCAAGCATGCGGAACTAAAAGAAATGATGTGAATTACGATTTGAAAGTGATTAGAAGACCTGCATCAGAGCTACGCGATTGAACTCGCCCCTTAAGCCGCCGCGCATTCTTGCCGGCTGGTGAATGCAAATGTTATACGATTCTATTTGGTTATTTCTCTCATTATTTGAATATCCTGTAATCCAGAGAACATAACTCCTGCCGATGTAATTACTATTGCTAACATTTTTGAATGCCTCTTTAAAGGTCGAATGTCACCGAAGCCAACCGTCAGCGCGATTATTAATGACCAATATACCGCGTCAAATTTAGACCAACCTTCAATGCGAACGACTATTATACCGAGGACGACAATAAACAAACATAAAACCAGAATCAACGGTGCGGTCAAATAGATGCCTAAAAATAATAGTCGGATAAATGTAAAAGTGAATTCCATATGCTGCTCTTCGAATCTAACTATTGTATAATGGTCAACCGACCGGTTTTTCTCTATAGTTTACGTTTTTTATCCGTTAGCCGTCTGCTTCACGGCCGTTCCACAGCATTTCAATTACATACTTATATCACTTTTATTTTGGACAGAATATCAATGATTATGGGTTCAAGTCTTGCATCTTCAACAAGGTTAACGATTTGTGGATAAACAAGGAAGGAATCAGTCCCAATTAGAATTTTCTAAGAAGCTAAGAAGCAATTGTCATAGGCCGTTACAATAACGGCGCTTCCTAAAATCTGAAATGCTCCTTGCCCTTATCTTCGGCCTTGCTTTCGGGTCCGATCGATTCGATGGCATCGGACCCTTTCATAGGTCTTCTATTTTAAGAATATTTCTGTTCTATTGATTCAACCTTCACATCGGGGATTCTTCTTTTAAGCGCCTTGGCAAAATCATTTACAGTCGACTTGGAACTCCCGACCACGTCCGGCGGCAGCGCGACTGCAATCGTAACCTTTATCTCCCCTGCCGCCTTGGTGACGTTGATATTCATTTGAACCATGCCGCCCAGTGTCCCTGGATATACGGCATAGATAAATCCTGCTTCCATGTTGCTGTCATAGACCATGAACTTAACGTCACTCGCGCTCTCGATGCACGCGTTGAATACTCGCTCGTAACTCGTTGTCGAGCTAATGGTGCCTCGTGTTACTGACGCGCACGATGTGATAAAGGTCAGTAAGGAAATCAGCATTGAGAGAATGATGGCAAACTTTATTGTCTTCATATGTGGGCCTCCTTGCGATAAGGGCCTTCTCAAAACCGGAAATGGTCTTCCTTAATATCATCAGGTTTGCTTTCGAGCTCTGCAATAACCTGGGCTCCCAAGAGCAGGATTATCGCTGCTGCCTCCACACTGAGAAGAAATACTACTGTTGAGGCCAGGGAGCCGTAAATTATATTTACGAAGGATACTGATTTATAATACCAGACGACGATGCGACGGGTTATCTCCCAAAGGATCGTGGCGGCCAATCCTCCCAGGAGTGCGTGGCGGAAAGTTATCCGTCCAACAGGCATGACGAGATATAGAGATGTAAACATGAGCACTTCGCCAATCAACCCTGACCAATAGAATACAATCCTCGACGTGCCTTCAAAGCTCCAATTCCATCCCAAGAGTATGAAGTGCCTGCTTTCTATGGCCTCAAATGCGCCCGCAAAGAATGACACAAAGAATATGCCGAGTCCGATTAAGAGGATGTATACGTAAGGAATGATGGCGGAGATGATAAAGTGGCGGCGCTGGATCTTGATGCGGTGGTGAAATATTACCGAGATCGCATTCTCAAGCACCGTAAAGGCAGCGGAGCTAAAAAACAACATGATAAGAATACCGATAACTCCGATTACTTTGCGGTGTGCAAAAAATGTCCGCACCTGTTCTATCAGCGTGGAAGCGTATCCCGGCATCGCCATCTCCAGGTATGTCGACAAGGTGAGGAACAATTGCTCCTCTTGTACAAAATGCGAAAGAACAATCAGGGTGAGTATCGACAGGGGAGCGATCGAGAGAAGGGTGTAAAAGGCAATGGCGCCGGAGAGCAGCATGCCTTGGTTCTGTCTGAAGCCGCGCATTACCCTGAACAGGAAAGCGAAGAACTGTGGCAATGCCCTGATCAAATCTTTTAATCTCTTTGCCATTGGTAAGATCTTACGAACTGTATTTTGCCTTTGTCACTTCCCGCAGATTATGGAAATCTCAATTGACGCATCCCTCGGCAATTGGGCCACTTGAATAGTCTCCCGCGCGGGGAGGACGTCGCCGAAATATCTTGTGTAGATATCGTTGAATTTTCCGAAGAGTGCGAGGTCTTTGAGGAAGACTGATGTTTTCAGGACATTCTTCAGGCTCATGCCGCTTGCCTCAACTACGGCCTTGAGATTTTCGAGAACCAACGTCACCTCGGCCGCGAAATTCCCCGTTAATAATTCACCCGTCTTGGGATCAATGGGAATCATCCCCGAAACAAACAGCAGATCGCCGTACCTTACTGCCTGCGCATAAGGGCCGATTGCTTTTGGGGCATTGGGAGTGCTTATTATTTTTCTTTCCGATGTATTAGTCATTCAAACCTCCGGTCCTGCAAAGAAGAACAACCTGTCAGAATATTATTCCTGTATGGCCAAGAGCCTGAGCATCTCGGCCACGTCGGTCGTCGGGCTGTGACATGCAAAATTGGCGCAGACATAGGCCGTGGCCTTATTCTTTATGGGTTTAAGGTCTTTCGTAAAAGGCGCCATGTTGATTATATCAGAGGATTCATCATCGGCAGACCTGAGAATAATAACTGCGTTGGGGGAAAAATGCTCTCTCAGCCCGCGCAACATTTGCTCCGTATCGTCCGCTTCGGGTCTGCCGGCAATCACGATTTCATAAGAGGGGTAGAGCAAAAAGCCGAGAGCCACCATAAACTGGGTATGACCCACGGGCACGCGTCCGACTGAAGCCGCAAGTGTGCGGCTGATCTCCACGGACTGTGCTTCCAACTCTATGTTTCCCGTCAGTCTGGAAAGACGGACGAGATTTAACATGGCCACCGAGTTTCCCGAGGGAATGGCGCCGTCATAGCTCTCTTTATCGCGGACGATCAGGTCTTCACCGTCATCGGGCGTGAAATAGTAGCCGCCATGTTCCCTGTCCCAGAAGTGTTTCGTTAAGTCCGCCTGCAGCCTCAATGCCGTCTTCAGAAATGAAGCATCAAATGACGCCTCGTAACACTCTATCAGTCCCCAGATCAAAAAGGCATAATCATCGAGATTGGCCATGATGGCAGACTCTCCCTCGCGGTGCCTATGAAAAAGCCTTCCATCGATTTCGCGCATATTATCCATGATGAACCTGACGGCTTTTTGCGCCGCCGTAAGGTAAACCTTGTCCATAAAGACCTGCGCCCCTTTTGCCAGGGCAGCTATCATGAGGCCGTTCCAGTCCGTGAGTATCTTATCATCTTTGTAGGGACGGACGCGCCTGTCACGGGCTGAAAACAGCGCAAGCCTTGCGGCAGAGAGCCTCTTGCGCAGCGTATCTTCGGAAATCCCGAGAGATGAAGCAAGTTCGTGGGCGGGCTTCTTCATGTGAAGAATATTCTGGCCCGTTCTTTCTTCCGTTTGTGGATCGACAAAATTCCCCGCCTTATCCACCTCAAACACCTTCATTACCAGTTTCGCTTCGGCTGGTCCCAGCAACCTTCTGATCTCGTTTTGTGTCCAGAAGTAGAATTTCCCCTCTTCGCCCTCGCTGTCCGCATCCTCTGCCGAGTAGAAAGCGCCTGACCGCGCCTTCATATCTCTGAGTACATAAGTGAATATTTCACATGCCGTTCTCTTGAAGAATTCGTCTCCCGTCGCCTGGTACGCCTCCGTATATGCCATGGCCAGCAATGCCTGGTCATAGAGCATCTTTTCAAAATGGGGTACGAGCCATCGTTTATCGGTGCTGTACCGGTGGAAGCCGAAGCCGACATGATCATAAATACCACCGGAGCGCATGGCATGAAGCGTCTTTACAACCATCTCCAACACCTTCGTTTCACCGCTCCAGTTCCAGTAACGCATAAGAAAGAGCAGCTGGTGGGAAATGGGAAATTTAGGCGCCTGGCCGAATCCTCCATATTTGTCATCATAGAGCCCCGCGAGCCCTTCGTATGCCTTACGGATAGTATCTTTCGACAACGCTCCGCCCGGCGTCCCCGTTGTCTTTTGCCGCATGGAGGATGCTATCTCATCTGCCGATTTCAAAATGTCATGATGACGTTCTTTCCATATCTCCTTGATCCTCGGGATCATGTCGAGCAGTCCGATCCTGCCGAAACCGCTTTCCCTCGGAATATAGGTGGCAGCGAAAAAAGGTTGCCTGTCGGGCGTCATCATAATGGTGAGCGGCCACCCTACGGCTCCCGTCATCATCTGACAGGCGTTCATGTAAACCTTGTCGATGTCCGGCCGCTCTTCACGATCGACCTTGATGCAGACGAAAACCTCATTGAGGAGTCTTGCGATTTCCGGATCTTCAAAAGATTCATGGGCCATGACGTGGCACCAGTGGCAGGTCGAATACCCTATGGAGAGAAAAACGGGTTTATCCTCTGTACGGGCCTTATCGAATGCCTCCGCGCACCATGGGTACCAGTCAACGGGATTGTAGGCGTGCTGGAGAAGATATGGGCTCTTCTCATTAATCAGACGGTTGGGAATATTTCCGGATGCATCTTCCGAGCTGGACATAAATGACGTTCCCTTTATTCCATGGACAAAGGACTTTCCTCAACATCCGAGTTAATGCGAATGACTTCTGTTGATACCTTGCCGTCCTTCACTCTGACGACAATGAAATGATATGAATGCTCGCCGAAGGGAACACTCATATAGAGAGGCGCCGCCGCGCCCCCGGTGATTATGTATTTCACGCCCTTCACCTCATCCTGAGCGTAGATATGAAGGTGGCTGAAAAAAGCGACTGAGACCTTTTTCTCCGCCATGATCTGTTTGAGCCTGTCTGCCCCTTTTATAAAACAGTGGTTGTGCTGCCATTTCTGTGTTTCCGGCGGTATATGCATAATTACAAATTTATATTTCCTCTTTGCCGTTAGTTGATCCTCGAGGTATTGCAGCTGTGTCGGAATCAGCTCATACACTGAGTCGTCGAGGGCGACAATCCGCATGCTCAGCTTCTTCAAATCCAAAGCATAATTCAGCGGGCCGATCTTCTCCTGGAACATTTGTTTGCCGTGCGGACTGTTGATGTTGTTCGTCAGTTCATGGTTGCCGATGACCACAAAGATCGGCGTGTCCTGCAATGTGCTCTCCACGATGTCGAGAAAGCGGTTAAACTTTTTTCCCCTGCCCGTGAAGACCGTATCTCCTCCGTGCAGGATGAAAAGCGGCTTCAGTTTGGCTGCGGCAGTGAGTATTTTCTTGAATATCTCGTCACTGTCCCTGCTGTCCCCCATAACGACGAACATAAAATCATCGGGAGGCGCAGTTTTAAGATTTTCTTCCAGTTTCTGTAGCGACCGCTCATAGAGTGTCGATGAATAACCCGCCGAGGGCCAGGCGATGCCGAGCAAAATAACGGGCAATACGAGGAGGAAGATCAAACGGCAGCGGCGCAGCATTATCATATGGGAAACCTCTCAAATACCAATGCAAAAATAAGATCAGCGTTCACATTTATGTCCGTGCATCCGGTCCGGGAAAGGGTGTCCCGGAGTGCGGCGGGCTCACGGACAAAGGCCCGCGCGGAAGGCTTCACTTCATTAATGCCTTTGCAGCCTGAGCAACGTGCTCTGCGGTGATACCGAATTTTTCGTAGAGAACCTTATACGGAGCGCTGGCGCCGAAGCTGTCCATTCCCACGACTGCGCCACCGAGTCCCACGTAGTGCTCCCAGCCAAGTTTTATTCCGGCCTCCACGGCGACTCTGACTTTGACGTCCGGAGGCAGCACATGATTGCGGTATTCAGACGGTTGACGATCGAACATCCTCCAGCTCGGGAGAGACACGACCCTTACCCGAAGACCCTCGGACGATAGTCTTCTTCCCGCTTCGAGCGCGATCGGTACTTCCGACCCGGTTCCGATCAGAATGACATCCGGATTACCAGGAGCGGATTCCCAGAGGATATAGCCGCCGCGCTGGAGACCGGCGGCGGGTGACAGCTCGGTTCTGTTGAGTACAGGGAGATTCTGGCGTGTAAATATCAGCGTCGTAGGGCCGTCATCCTTGAGAAGCGCGGCCTTCCATGCCTCGACTGCCTCGCCTGCGTCGGCAGGACGGATCACAGTCATATTCGGCACGGCGCGCAGATTCATCACATGCTCGATAGGCTGATGCGTGGGCCCGTCTTCGCCGAGGCCGATGCTGTCATGCGTAAAGACGTAGATGACCCGCAGGCCCATAAGGGCGGCCAGACGCATGGGCGGACGCATGTAATCGGAGAAGGTGAGGAACGTGGCTGTATACGGAATGAACCCACCGTGGATCGCCATGCCGGAAGCAATGGCGCCCATGGCATGCTCGCGCACGCCGAAATGAATATTGCGTCCTGCGTAATTCCACTCAGTGCCGACAGCGCCTTGCCTGTCTGCCGGACCGTCGGGCTTCTGAAAATCGCCGAACCCCTTGAGCCAGGTGAAGGTCGAAGGGTTGAGGTCTGCCGACCCTCCCATGAGTTCCGGCAGGACTGGGGCGAGACTCTGCATGACGCTCTCCGATGCCTTGCGCGTTGCCACATCCTTGGAGCCCTCCGGATATACGGGCAGCTTTGCTTCCCAACCTTCGGGGAGTTCTCCTTTCATGATGCGCAGGAATTCAGCGGACAGGTCGGGGAATTCTGCGCCATATTTTTTGAAAGATCGTTTCCATTTATTCCCCCGCGAACGACCGCGGTCCATAGATTTGCGGTAGAAGGTGAGGACATCATCAGGGATGTAAAAGGCAAGCTCCGCAGGCCAGCCTAAGGCCTTCTTGGCTGCCAGGAGCTCCTCTCCCCCGAGGGGTGAACCGTGGGCTTCAAATGTTCCCTGTTTGTGGGGTGCACCATAACCTATCGTGGTCCGAACGAAAATAATCGAAGGGCGCGACTTTTGAGTCTTTACCTTCCTTACGGCACGATCAATTGCGGAAACATCATTCCCATCTTCCACATGGAGGACGTGCCAGCCATATGCCTTGAACCGCTTTCCCGCATCTTCGGTAAAAGTGAGTGATGTCGTTCCGGCAAGAGAAATGCGGTTGTCGTCATAGAGGACCACGAGCTTTCCGAGGCCGAGATGCCCGGCCAGCGAACATGCCTCAGAAGTGACGCCCTCCATGAGATCGCCATCGCTCGCAAAGACGTATGTGAAGTGGTCGACGATCTTATGGCCGGGTCGATTATATCTCGCTGCAAGGTGCGCTTCCGCAAGAGCCATACCGACGGCGTTGCTGAGGCCCTGACCGAGGGGGCCTGTGGTTACCTCGACGCCGCACGCACAGTGGCGTTCCGGGTGGCCGGGTGTTTTGCTCTCCCACTGGCGAAATGACTGAAGGTCGGAGAGGGAAAGATCATAGCCAGTCAGATGCAACATGGCATAGAGAAGCATCGAGGCATGCCCTGCGGAAAGAACAAAGCGGTCCCGGTCGCTCCACATGGGGTTGGCAGGATTGTGTTTCAAATGTCGCATCCAGAGTGTGTAGGCCATTGCCGCCGCACCCATGGGCATTCCGGGATGCCCAGATTTGGCCTTTTCCACAGCATCGGCAGCGAGAAAGCGTATTGTGTTTATGCATTTTTCTTCAAATGATTTATCGTCGGCCATTTTATATCTCTCCTGGTGAATTGATTCCGAAATAACAAATAAGGAAGTAAACTTTTCAGTTTCAGAGTTTATATACTAACATAAACGGCAAGACAAGAAGATTAGAATTACAAAAACTTGACAAGGCCAACTTTTTTACATAAAAATGCGGTTCACATGTGTGAATGGATGAAGAACAGGAAACACTCTATCCCGCCTGACTAATTTCAATTATGTCCATAACAATTAAAAATTTATCCAAATTTTACGGAAAGACGGAAGCCCTTTCGGATATCAACCTGAACATCCCGACCGGCGAATCTGTCGGCCTCGTAGGTCTTAATGGCGCAGGGAAAACTACGCTCTTGAAAACAATTGTCGGGCTTATTATCAACTTCGATGGAGATGTGCGGATAAATGACCTGGCAGCCACTGACAGGATGGCGAGATTAAGCACGTCTTTTCTGCCCGAGGATTTTTCCCCGCCTCTTTATCTCACTGGGTATGACTTTGTTTCTTACATGATGCGCCTTTGCGGCGGGAGTTTGAATCATAGCGAGATTGACGATTTCGCCGACACACTTGAACTGCAAGTGAATGTATTGTCACGGCCGATAAGAACCTATTCAAAGGGCATGAGTCAGAAACTCGGCTTGCTTGCGGCCATGCTGCCGGATACAGAAATCGTCATCCTCGACGAACCCTTGAGCGGACTCGATCCGGAAGCGCGGGCCGTTGTTAAAGACGCATTCGGCACGCTTCATAAAAAAGGCAAGACACTCTTTTTTTCTTCACACATATTGACGGACCTTGAAGAAGTAGCCGACAGATTGGTTATCATGCATGAAGGGAGGAAGCTCTTCGACGGCAAGCCGGAAGAATTGAGGTCATATGGCGGTTGTACCCTCGAGGATGCATTTCTTTACGTTATCCATTCACACCGGGCGCAATAAAAAATGGGCGGTTCTCCTATGAGCAGAATAGGCATCGTGGCCATCTACACTCTGCAAGAGGCAAGGAGGGACAGACTAGTCTGGGGATTCGTACCATTAATGCTCTTCGTAATTGCCTTTACCTTCTTTATGAGAGAAACCAGTATAGTCGCCGGAGCAGAAGCCTTTAACCGGTCATACATTGCCCTTACTGCCTTGGCCGCTGCTGTTTTTATTGTCCTCCTTGTCGTAAGTTCAATGCATCGTGAGATTGATTCAAATGCAATTTACATGGTGATTACGAAACCATTAGCAAGGCATGAATATATTCTTGGCAAATTCATGGCCTTTTCCCTGATTTCCGCAGGAATAATTACTATCTTTTTTGCAGGCGCTCTCATACTGGGGGTGGGGCCTGCAAAACCCCTTGCCGTTCATTACATTCTCTGTCTTTTTGAACAACTGGTAATGATTATGGCTGCCCTCACTATTACGCTTGGATTGCGATCCCTTCCGTCTTCCCTTCTCGGGGTCGCCGGTTTTTATATAATAGGACACAGCACAAAAAAGATGGTTGACATCGGGACCCATATGGCTTCCGCTTGGGTTCCCGCCCTCAAGATTTTCTATTATCTCTTTCCTTCTCTCAGCCTCTTTAGCGCGCAGGCGGCTGTACTGGAACAGGGGCCGGTCTCCTGGACCGATATCCTTTTTCCAGCTGGCTATGCCGTCCTTTATCTTGCCATTCTCTTTCTTGTAATTGTCATCGATATCAGGAAGAGGGATTTTTAAATGTCTGCGAGAAAGGACATTTTCAAAAAAATTCTTGTGCCGTGTGCGCTTCTGATCCTCTTGGCTCTTCATGCCTTTCTTGTGGATGTGGGATGGAGGGGCGGTGAAACAAAAAATCAGTACAAGGTGGTTCCCAAACTGAATCTTTCCTGGATGAAGTTTATATCCCTTGATCAGGATAGATTCGCGAGCCTACTCCTCTCCCTCTACCTTCTTCCTGCCGTCCCCGCTGATTGTTATGAGTGGGACTACAGGGGTCTGTTGTCTTACATGCGTGTGATCACGAGGCTCGATCCTTACAACAAAGGTCCTTTTTTCTTTGCCGTCTATCATATGAGCTACAGGACAGATTCCGATGGACGATTGATCTTCAATTACTTAGAAGAAGCGCAGGACAAATTTCCCGATGACTGGAAGCTTCCCTGGCAGGTCTCATATGTGGCGAAAATCAAATTTAAGGATAACGACCTTGCGTATCACTACGCACTGAAGGCTGCACATTCGCCCTCTGCCCCTCCGATCGTAAAGATACTGCCTGCAGCTTTAAAGCGGAATCTCGGAGATAGGGAATCAGCCCTAGCTTATTTGACTACCTTGAGAGACCATTCGCAGGATCCCAAAGAGATAGAGGCAATAGACGAAGAACTTCAAAGGCTAAGCTCAGGATCCCTCCGCAAATGAGCCAGGGCTCACGGCACACGTCGGGCCGTTTATCCGCACCAGTGAATAACTCTGGACATCCAATGAAAAGTGTGAGCATAGATAGCAACCTATTGTTTCTATTCGCTACCGTGGCCAGGATTCCCCAATAGGATCATTTAAACCGAATTAGGAGGCCAAGACCATGTTTGAGGGTCTATTTCAACCAATGCATCTTCTGGTGATATTGGTGATCGTTCTGATTATCTTCGGGCCGGGAAAACTTCCTGAACTGGGAAGCTCCATCGGCAAGGCCATCAAAGGCTTCAAGAAGGCGATGGCGGAGCCGGACGAGAAGCCGGGAAATTCTTCCGAAGGCAAGAAGATAGAAGATAAGAAGGAATGAACAACCTCACCGGATCCCTTTGATGAACGGACGTCTTGTCCTCAGAGTCTTAATCCTTCTCGTATTCATAATTCTCTCCACCTATCTCTTTCTCCACTACGACCTGTATATATACTTCGCGAGTCAGCGAAGAATGATCACGCTCATTGAGTCCTTTCATCCGTATGATGAACTCATCTTCATTGGCCTTCAGATCCTGCAGGTGGTAGCAGCCCCGATACCCGGCGAAGTAACCGGTCTTATCGGCGGATATATCTACGGCGCCTGCCTGGGTACGGTTTATTCCACCATTGGTCTTACCATCGGTTCCTGGATCGCCTTTGCACTGGCCAGGTTCTTTGGTTTGCCCCTTGTGGAAAAGGCGGTGAAGCCCGCGGTAATTGAAAAGTACGATTACTTTCTGGAGCACCGCGGTCTCTTCGTTTCTTTCCTTTTGTTTCTGATCCCCGGTTTTCCGAAAGACTATCTATGCTACATAATGGGTATGAGCCACATGAAGACGTGGCATTTCCTGGGCATTTCGACAGTGGGACGTTTACTCGGTACTATCTTGCTCTCCGTGAGCGGCAGTTGTGCCCGTAACAGTCAATATATCGAACTCCTGTTCATTGCCGGCGCGAGCTGCTTTCTGGCCGTGATTGCCTATTTCTACCGGGATAAATGGCTGGAAGCGCTGAAAAGCAAACACGGAATACCGGAAACACCTGAGAAACCGGACGACAATCAGAAGAAGTAGAAGTTCAGAAAAAAGACCAAAGAAATAATCTCCATTCAAGTAAATATCCTTAACACTTGACAGACAGCCTTTCTTCCCCTATCCTCACCACGATTACAACTTCATCCTAATAAAGAGAAGGAGGCACCATGGGCGGACACAAGAAAATCGAGCGTAAAAAGGAACTTGACCGAAGGCGGCGAAGACGCAAGAAGAATTTGAAGCTTAGAGCAAAAGAGCAGGGAAAGTCAAAACCGGCGCATAAAGCAAAATAGAATACCGATCATGAAATTATTTGAGAAACGCATCGGTCTCGCACTTGGAGGCGGTGGGGCTCGTGGGCTCAGCCATATCGGTGTATTAAAGGTATTTGAAAAAGAAGGTATTCCTATTGATGTTATCGCCGGGACCAGCATTGGCGCCGTCGTGGGAGGGTCTTATGCGTGTGGCGTTTCACCTGAAGAGCTCGAGAAAAAAGTCCTGACCTATGTCTCGAGCGCAGAATTTCAATCTTCGGTTTTTAAGGCAATGGCAGATATTTATGGCGGGGAACAGGAAAGTCTGGCGCAAAAGATCGAAATTTTTTTGAGAAATCAGTTTTATATCATTCAGATGCTATTCAAACCCGGCATACTTTCAAAAGATGTTTTCCAATCCATGATTGACTATTTTATTCCGGACATACTTATTGAGGATACCCGTATTAGATTTCGTGCCGTGGCGACAGATCTGATTACCGGAGAAGAAATAGTTTTTTCCGACGGGTCTCTCAGGGAGGCCGTGACGGCAAGCAGCGCTGTTCCCGGAGCTGTTGAACCCGTGAAGGAAGGGGAGAGGCTCCTTTCAGATGGCGGCATAATAAGTATGGTGCCCGTTAACGTTGTCAGGAAAGAAGGGGTCGACCTAGTAATTGCCGTGGCCGTGGACCGCGGCATGCCGACTCATGAAGACTTGGCTACCGTCAAAGATATCACCAACAGAGCCTCTGAAATAACATCCGCCAAACTGGAAGAATATGAGTTGCTGGGTGCGGATATTGTTATTCGACCTTTCGTAAAAAACCTGCACTGGTCAAGTTTTTCTCAGGCCATCGATCTAATAAGGGAAGGCGAAAAAGCAGCCGTAGCAACGCTTTCCCGTCTCCAATAGGCAAGGTCATTTCTTAAAACGTGGATTAGCTTGATCAAAACTATTAAAAACTCGAGGCAATACGAAGATTAGCATTAGGACCAACTGCTCTGGCTGCTTTTATTCAGAGATACGCAATCTTCCCTCCACAGGCATGAAAGTTCCTGACAATATTCCACCCTGACCGTGCCAAAACATTCGATATTATTTTCCGCCCTCTGAATTGCCAGGATCATCTCATTCTTTTTCATCTGATATGTATTGATCCCCATGTTCTTTGCCATTTTTTGGATCTCACCGTACTTCACCTCTATTTACCTCCTCTAATTACCGCAAGCGATACAACGTGAGTATCCACTCTGTAGGTTTGATGCATCAACCTCTAATTATGAATTTCATGGTACCGCAACAACAATGATATGAAAAACCGACGACCATGTCAGAGGCTTGGCGATGGTCTTGCCTCCCAACCGGGCCGCCAACCGCTGTGCTTCCGTCTTATAGTCTGGAGCAAAATAGATCGTGTTTACCGTGTAATCCGTCCTGTTTGCTTTCCCTATGTCTGCAACCCTGTAACCCATCCCGATAAGTCTCTTCGACATTTGTCTCGCGGTAGGTAATTTGCCGTTTCCACTTAACACTTTGACCTTGAGGCTTTTGAGGCTTGTCGCTTTTCCTTCCACCGCCTGTTTTTCATCGGCTGATTTCTTTATCTCATCTCTTTTGGAGATATCGACTTCCTTGACCTGTTCTTTCTTGCTTGTCGCGGAAACAGCGGCCTCTTTCTCTTTGGAGGTCCCTGTCTCGCCGGCGACGGGACTTTCCTTAGCGGCAGCTTCCGCCTCTTTCATCTCTTGCACCTCTGACTTCAACAAAGTCAGCTCCTTATTCACCGCTGCCACCTGCTCGTTGAGCTGGGCTATGGATGCCTTGGACCTTTGCAATTCCTCCGTTGTGTTTCTACCGGAAAGATCCAGCCCCGCACAGCCTGAAATCGCCAAACAAAACACCAGTGTGAAAATACATAACGCTCTCATATACACTATTCACCTCCCGTATGTCACATTGGGGTCTTGATAATGTTCAAAACCGCAACCTGCTGCACCCACAAGGGCAATTCGAGGATTAACAATGACGAAGACCGGTATTTGCGAAACCAGGTCAGACATGCGTCCTTTGTTGCGGAATGATTTCATAAACCGTCCATTTCCGAGAAATGGCAGTACGCGGCGAGGAATACCTCCCCCTAAATAAATACCGTTCGTGGCCATCACTTTGAGGGCCATATTACCTGCTTCTGCTCCGAGGATGGACACAAAAAGGTCAAGAGTCATGACACAGAGACGAGAACGGTAAACGCCATCCAAAGCGCACTCCATGATGACCGGCACAGGGTCATTTACCCCCGCCACCCTGTCCGACAGCCAGGATGACTCCTCAGCATAGCATTTCTCACGCAGAAAACAATATATATTTAATATTCCCGGCCCTGAACAAACGCTTTCATAACTGACATGGCCGAGTTTCTCCTGAAGGTAGATCAAGAGCTCCATCTCGAGATCATCGCTTGGAGCAAAATCTACATGGCCTCCCTCTGAGGGGTGACTGCTGTATCGTGTTCCGTCCCACGTCAGAAACGCCTCTCCGAGACCTGTGCCCGGGGCAACGACAGCGACGCTTCCTCCGGAAACGGGACTGCCTTGGTTGAGGGTATTCAGATCCGACGGCTCCAGGAGAGGCACGGCGTAAGCAATAGCCTCAAGATCATTCAGAAGTCTGACAAATGGTATGCTCAGTTCTTTGCCGAGCTTATTTTTATCGATGATCCACGGCAGGTTGGTAATCTTGGCTACGCCTTTCATGACCGGTCCCGCTACACCGAAGCAGGCAGCATTCGGTCTGATATTGAGGCCTTTGAGAAATTCCCGCACGATGGTTATGAAATCAGGGAACTCTCCGCTACGAAAGTCCGCCGCTGTTAGAGGCGAACGCATCCCTTTTTCTCTTGAGAAAATTCCGAGGCGGGTATTTGTTCCGCCGATGTCGCCTGCAAGTAATATGGCCATTTATTTATCACACATATTTTTTAAAACGGTTTCATACACCAGCCGTTTCCCTTTTGTTATTCAGGTGACTTCGCTTTCAAGCCATGCCAGATAGTCACGACTCCCTGCAACAATCGGCATAGCGATGATTTCCGGTACTTCGTAAGGATGAACAGATTTGATGGCTTTCTCAATTTCTTTGTAAAGAACCTCTTTGCTTTTTATCCAGCATTGCCACTCTTGGGCTCTTTCGATCTTCCCCTTCCAGCGGTAGAGACTGCTTATGGGCCCTGCTATCTGCACGCAGGCCGCAAGCCTCTTCTCAACGAGGCACGCGGCAATTTTCTCTGCGTCTTCTTTTTTTTCTGTTGTTGTCACCACTTGAATGTAGGATTCCATTTCATCCGCCTTTGATTCCTGCATCATGCATTCTGTTTGGCGCATTCATACATCATGATTGCCGCTGCCTGAGGCAGGCTCAGGGAATCCGCTATTCCGAGACCAGGGATATGCCACAGCTCATCAGCCAAAGGAAGCAAGGCTTCCGGCAATCCATGACTTTCGCTGCCCAAGAGGAGGGCCGTTCTTTGTTTGCACGCGTGCGGTGCTACACCCTTTCTTATATGAGAGCCTACGAGAAAAAAATGTTCTTTTATTACCGGCAGGGTTTCAGAAAAATTGACATCCTGTATCATGCGCATATGGAAAAGAGTTCCCATGGCGGATCGCACGACCTTGGGATTTGTGAAATCTGCTGAGCCGGTGCTGAGTATTATTGTTTCTATACCGAACCAGTGTGCGGCTCGTACCACAGCGCCGAGATTGTTGGGATTGCCTATTTGATACAGCAGGAGAATATGACCCGAACTGTGCGCCAGCACTGTGTTGATGTCAGCGTGCGCAGGCATGGCTGCGACTGCCATGACACCCTCCGGCTCTTTATCCTGACTTAGTGCATCCCATTCCCTTTCCGACAGTCCATAGACGTCGATTCCTTGCGGAATGGTGGAAAGAAAAGCGTGCCAATCGGGGCTTTTTCTCTTCATCACCAGAATTGCGCCGGTTTTCCATTTGCTGTTGAGCAATCCCTGGACGACTTTATAGCCTTCAGCGAGAAAGAGTCCTTCCTTATGGCGATACTTGGCCTGGTATAGCTTGTTCCATAATTTTAATTGTGAACTAAGGGGACTGCGCAGAGTAATTTCATGTGCCATAAGCTGGAGCTCCGTAGACAGTTATCCTGTTTACGCCGGTCTTAAACGTGCCCCTGTCTTTCGTTTCCGGGCGAGAAAATAGATACAAACGCCGGCAAGCATCATCAGGATACAGAGCATCTGTCCCATGCTCAGGATTCCTCCGAAGAGACCCAGTTGCGAATCCGGCTCGCGGAAAAACTCGATGATAAAGCGAACCAACCCGTACCCGAAAATATACAGGGCAAAGATGAAGCCGTCAAAGGGACTTTTCTTTCTGACGCTCCAGAGGACGATGAAGAGAAAGACCCCCTCAAAAAGAGCCTCGTAGAGCTGGGAAGGGTGACGCAGCTGGTGGGTCAAATCCAGCGGAAAATACATGCCCCACGGCATCGTGGTAATCCTGCCGTAAAGCTCGCCATTGATGAAATTACCGATTCTGCCAAAGGTATATCCGAGAGGGATGGCAGGGCAGAATAACTCGGCAAACCGCCAGAAGTCTATCTTATGTTTACGGCAAAAAATAACCGACGCTATGAGGACGCCGATCGCGCCCCCGTGGTAGGACATGCCGCTGATACCAACGTACTGCATGCCGTGGGAGAAATCGAAAGGGAGGATAATCTCAAGGGGATGTTTTACGTAATGGGCAAGATTGTAAAAGAGGACATAACCGAACCTTGCGCCGACTATGAGTCCCGTGATGGCCCAGATGAAGAAGTCCTGAATTGTCTCTGCCGAATACTTATAATCCTCATGTTTTATCCGGTAAGAGACGAGGATATAGGTCAAGAAAAATGCGATAAGATACATGAGACTGTAATAGCGAATCTGAAAGGAACCGATCTCAAAGATAATCGGACTCATGTGCTCGGGAAGATGCTGCCAGCTAATAAGATTCACCTTTCAACTCCTCTACATAGTGCTGAGCGGAAGCTGCCGCAGTTGCCCCATCTCCACATGCTGTAATTATCTGGCGAAGACCTTTTCTTATACAGTCACCTGCGGCAAATATACCCGTTGTCGAAGTCTGCATATCTGCATCCACAATAATATATCCGCCATCGTCGAGATCCACGATGCCGCGAACCATATCCGTTTTTGGAGTCAGGCCGATAAATATAAACACCCCCTGGGCGGATATCTCTCTTCCGATATCTGGTGACTTAACGTCTCTGATTTTCACTTTCTCAACTACGTTTCCTCCCGATATTTCCTCAACCACTGAATTCCAGGCGAATTCAATTTTGCTGTTGGCAAGGGCCCTCTTCTCAAGGACCTTTACCGCCCGCAGTCGGTTGCGGCGATGAACGATCGTGACCTTCCTGGCGAATTTGGTGAGAAAGATAGCTTCCTTAACGGCAGCATCTCCGCCTCCTACGACCACAACATCCCTGTTCCTGTAAATGGGACCGTCGCAGGTTGCACAGTACGAGACTCCCTTGCCTATAAAAACGTCTTCCCCCCTGACTCCCAGTTTGCGCCAGTACGCCCCCGTTGCTACAATAACGGCAAGCGCCTCATAGTCTTTCCCCGCTGATGTTACCTTCCACCCTTCCGTATCGCCCCAGCGGGTCTTTGCGATGCCGATGACGTCCTCTGATGTCATCTCCATGCCGAATTGGAGAGCCTGTTTCTTAAATCGTTCAACAAGTTCAAAGCCGCCGATACCTTCGGGCATACCCGGATAGTTCTCTATTATATCCGTAACGATAATCTGGCTTACGGAAGAGGCGCCTTCTATCAGCAGAGTCCTGAGGCTGGCCCTCGTTGCATAAATGCCTGCCGTCAAACCGGCCGGCCCTCCGCCAATGATCACTATATCATATACATGATCGGGAATAGTTGCTTTATCCAAAGATTATCACTCCATTCATTTTTTGATTATATATCATGCGCGGCGCCCGGACATAAAGGAACTCGGCACTGCCATATTGTCTTAATCTGCATCAAATTGTTTATTGATTGGAACATCTATAGTTTATTGTTCTTTTCCATATAGCTTCTCAGTGCCTTTTGGAAAAGAAGGGCCGCCAGCAGGGCACAGTGGCTATGGTCGTGAGGCAGACCTCCCAGATGCTCGGAGATCGAGCTCCTGTTGATCTTGAGACATTCACGGATTGTTCTTCCTCTCGACATCTCTGCCGCCGCATTGCAGGCGGCAACGGTAAATATGCACCCTTCGGCAGTGAACCTTGACTCCTCGACTTTCCCGTGTCGCACGCGAAGAAACATTTTTATGTCCCTGCCGCATTCGTCGGACTTTTCCGCATAGCCGTCAGGACTGTCTATGGCACCATAATTTTCAGGATTCGTTCCGTAATCAAATACTTTTTCTGGATAAATCTCCCTGGCCTTTTCGCGCAGGATGGCTTGCATATCTTCCAGAATTTTATTTTCATCATCCATCCGCCGAATAAAACCTCTCTAAAGTGACCTCTTTTTTACTTAATCGGTTTTTGCGCTTATTACAATGATAAATTTGTTGGCTTTGGAAAAGTAAAGCCCGCAGGCACATGGAAAAGATACAGAGTTACTGCACCGCATGCTATGCAGCATATGCCTTGCATGACCTTCCGGCATATCGGAGAAGTTCAAGACCAATGCCAGAAAATAATTGACATCGGTCTCTTGAAATGGTAAAACCGCGTCACTTTAACGTAATCCACCACTATTGACAATATCAGTTGCCAATATCTCTATTGCACAATCTAAATCAAGTTACGAACTTTTTTATGACGATGTTGCAATCACAACTCAAAAAGAAAAAAATCACCGTACATGTCTATCGCTTGCTTGTAAAAAATATTTGGTCCCTATGGGAGGTTAAAGCTAAATAAATTATGGTCGGTGTTTCCGGCACGGAACACAAAATTCAAGACATCTCGACCAGGGAAAGCAACAGAAAGCACGAGTTGCGGAAAAAGAATTGAAACCGGAGGCAAACTCAAGAGGATATGCAGACTATGCCTTCATCGGAGGCGCGCAGATTGACATGTATGGCAATATCAGTTCCACCATCGAAGGAAGTTACTACAACAAGCCCGACATCCGCTTCCCAGGGAGCGGCGGCGCCGGAGCTATGGCTGCTAACTGCGGGAAAACCATAGCCATCATGGTCCTAGAGAAGAGAAGGTTTGCCAAACAGCTAGATTTTATTACGAGTGTCGGATACGGAGATGGTTCTTTAGACTATAGGGAGAAAGCGGGTGTTATGGTTTCCGGCCCTTACAGGGTAACCACGCAGCAGGCTCTGTTCGGCTTCGACGAGAAGACCAAGAGAATGAAGCTCTTGGAAGTCAGACCCGGTTTTAGACTGCAGCAGATTCAGGATATGATAGAATTTGAATTGATCATTCCTCCCAAAGTGCCGGAAATGGCAGAACCGACAGAAGAGGATATGCATCTGCTCCGGGATGTAATTGACGCGGAAGGCTACTTCTTAAAGAGGGCTATCAAGAAATAATTTATTTTTAAAATCCGTAAAGAAAGGAGGGTAGGAAGGGACATTTAAAGTAAGGCATTTTTTATAAACGGCGAAAGAAGTCATTGCGCAATGGTGTAATAACCGGGAAAAATATCACGTCGTTGGCAATGGCTATTGATCGGGAGTCATTATTGTTTACTTTATTTAATTGTTGAAAGGGGGGAAGTAAAGACAGGGATAACTGAGGTGTTTTGTGGTGAACGGGAAGAGAAAGAGTCATATTCATTATTTATTACTAAAACTAAAAAAGGAGGTTCATTATGGCAAATCCCGCCGTTGTTGGTTTGGCAGGTTTCGGTGTAACCACGTTATTGCTCCAGCTACATAACCTTGGCTTGTGTGGAAGCGGGGTTATCTTTTGCTGCGCTTTATTTTTTGGTGGCACTACCCAGTTGATCGCGGGGCTCCAGGAGTTCAAGACAGGAAATAACTTCGGGTATAGTGCATTTGCAACATATGGCGCATTCTGGATCGCTTTCTCATGTATCCTTCTGATCATGGATTTGCAGGGCGTACCCGGCACGTCGATCGGAGCTCCTCTTAAGATTACAGGGACGGATGTCGGATGTTTTCTGTTTGTTTTTACGGTTATAACAGTGATCTTTTTTATCGGTTCGTTCGCGATCCACATGGCAATGTTTTTGACATTCCTGACACTGTTGCTTGGATTTATCGGCCTTGATCTGGTATTTCTGGCCGGCATGAAGGAGGTATTGTTCATCACCGCTGTCGATCTGGTTATTTGCGCCCTGCTCGCATTGTACATGATGGGCCATGTGATCTTTCTGCAGTTGTACGGAAAAAATGTGTGGCCCGTGGGCGGCCCCTTGGTCAAGAAGAAGGCATAAGTCGGATTGGTGGAACAATACAAATGGCTTAGGGTGGGCGGCTGGTTGAAGGATTCGACTGGTACGTACTACATTCCGTTTATCTGCGGCGCCGTTGTCTGTGCCATTGCATGCGCGATTATCGTCATGACGAAGGTGCCCGAGAAGAAGGTTTGTTAGTTTCCGAGTTGTGATTTTGGGAACTGTAATGTAATGGTTAAGGCGCCCCGGGTAAACCGGGGCGCCTTTTTACGTTCGCAGGGGGGTGGGAAAATTTCCACCGCGGGCGCCGAGTATCGGCGCTCCCAGCTTACGGGGGAACAGGCTTCCCAAGGAAACTGTGGCAATCTGAATTCGGTAGCGAGCACATTCCCCATAGCTTGTTGGGGAGAGCTTCAAATACATGACATCGTGAAGGGAATGGTATGGATTTAGGGGTACTTGGGCAGATTCATTTTACCTGGGATTTTCTCATCGGATTTCTCAGTATCATATTAGTAAATCTCGTTCTTTCGGGCGACAATGCCTTTGTCATAGCCATGGCAGTGAAGTCACTGCCGGGGAAGCAACGGATGAAAGGAATTGCCTTCGGGGTCGGAGCGGCGATCGTTCTCCGAGTGGTTCTGACTTTCTTTGCGGCCATGCTTCTGCAGATTCAATATGTCAAGCTTATAGGCGGTGGCGTCATAATCTGGATTGCCATAAAACTTCTCATCGAAGGGGTTCCGGAAGACAAATTTCAGAAAGAAGCAAAGACTCTATGGCATGCTATCTGGATCATCATCGTTGCCGATGTCACTATGTCCCTTGATAATGTTCTGGCTGTTGCCGCGGCTTCCAAAGGCAATTTTTTTCTTCTTATATTCGGTCTGGGCCTTAGTATCCCGATCGTAATGTTTGCTAGTACCCTGCTTGTCCTGCTCATGGATAAATATTCGCTAATCATATATATCGGCGCTGCGGTTCTGGGGCAGGTGGGAGGCGAGATGATGGTGACCGATCCCTTTGTCATTGAATTGTTGAAACCCTCGAACGTTTTTACGTACTGTGTGGAGGCATTCTTTACCATAGGGGTTGTAGCTGCCGGAAGACTTTGGGTTAGACACAAGTTAGCTCGAAAGATGACGATTACAAGTACCCTCTAGGTCACACTTCCTGACCAGGAGCACATTCGGCAAACCCCACCCCAGATATTCACAGTCCATCATAATTTTTCATGTATTTTTCTTAAGATATCCTGTCCATATTTGTCTTGACTAATCCATTAAATTATCTCATCATTTTATATAATGGTGCGGAAAGTATCTGTTCGTATTTAGCTTTGAATTGACTGCAAGAAAAAGAGATTACATCAAATGGGAGGTGCAACATGATAAGAGTAATGATTGAAAGAAAATGCCAGCCCGGTAAGGAAAAACAGCTTCGGGACGTGTTGCGTGAATTGAGGATGGCGGCACTGCGGCAGCTGGGCTACATCACCGGCGAGACGCTCCGGGCAGCGGATGATCCTTCACTCTTTCTCGTCATCAGCACATGGACCACCATGGACGCTTGGAAACTATGGCAAAATGCAAGACAGCGTTTGTCAGTGGAGGATATGATTGAGCCCCTCATCACCGCCGAGAGGAAGGTGCGTGTTTTTACCGAGGATTATGAGGACTGATCAGTCTTCATCTGCCCCGCAATTTATAACATCGTAAAAAGTTGCCATCTTTGCCAACGGGACTTTTTACGATGTTGCCTTTCTAACCTAATCCACAAGGATAAATCTGCAACTTTCTATCAGAAAATGGTTGACAGAAACCGTTTTCAATGATAGGAAGGCACGCGAAAAACCAATTTGCCCACCAATATTGAAACCCTTGAATAACGGCAGTAAGTGCCGAAATGACAGCAATTTATAAACACTTTATGTATTAACATCTAGCGGATGGGTTTTTATTCAAGGATTTCCTATTGATATCATCTTTAGGAGGTAGACTATGTTTAACGAGAAGGATTTGGAAAAGATCAAAGCCGGGAAGAAGAAATGGTCGGAAGGGACCCTGGCGAAGACCTTGAGCAAAGCCCCTGAAAAGAAGGCTTTAAGCACCTGGTCCGGCATCCCTGTCGAATGCGTCTACACCCCGGCGGAAGTTGCGGGACTGAATTACGATGGAGACCTCGGCTATCCCGGTGAATATCCATATACACGGGGAGTTCAGCCCAATATGTATCGGGGCAGGTTCTGGACCATGCGCCAGTACGCTGGGTTCGGCAGCGCCAAGGAAACGAATGCCCGCTACCGCTACCTCTTGGGTCAGGGGCAGACCGGACTGAGCGTCGCCTTCCATCTTCCCACGCAGGCGGGTTATGACAGCGATCATCCCCTGTCCATGGGCGAGGTGGGAAAGGTTGGTGCAGCCATCGACCATATTGGCGATATGCGTATACTTTTTGACAAGATTCCTCTCGATAAGGTCACGACGTCCATGACGGTCAATGCCGCGGCCACCGTGCTGCTTGCCATGTACGTGTCCGTTGCGGAAGAACAAGGCGTCACGTATGACAAACTGGGTGGAACCATACAGAACGACGTGTTGAAGGAAATCATCTGCCGCGGTCAGTATATCTATCCCCCAAAGCCGACCATGCGTCTCACCGTTGATCTGATCGAGTTCTGCCAGAAACAAGTTCCCCGCTGGAACAGCATAAGCATCAGCGGGTACCATATCCGTGAATCAGGCTCCACTGCCGCCCAGGAAATGGCCTTTACCATCGCCGATGGAATCGCATACGCTGATGCCTGTGCAGCAAGAGGTATAGCGGTGGACGATTTTGCGCCACGTCTTTCCTTCTTCTTCAATTCCTTTACCGATGTCCTCGAAGAGGTCGCCAAATTCAGGGCAGGAAGACGCGTCTGGGCCAAGATCATGAAAGATAGATTTAAGGCAAAGGACCCCCGCTCCATGATGTTGAGATATCATGTGCAGACCGGCGGCGTTACCCTCACGGCGCAGCAGCCTCTCAACAACATCGTCAGGGTCGGCTTACAGACGTTCGCCGCAGTGCTCGGCGGATGCCAGTCTCTTCACACCAATTCGTACGACGAAGCACTGTGTCTCCCCACCCAGGGCGCAGTGACCGTGGCTCTCCGTACACAGCAGATTGTCGCCGAGGAAAGCGGCGCCTGCGTTACTGTTGATCCGCTTGCCGGTTCTTATTACGTCGAGTACCTGACCGATAAGATCGAAGCGGAGATTAACGACTACATCAAGAAGATAGACGCCATGGGTGGAACCCTGACTGCCATCGAGCAGGGATTCATCCAGAAGGAAATTCAGAACAGCGCATACCGTTTCCAGAAGGAGATTGACTCCAAAGAACGGGCATACGTAGGGGTCAACAAGTATACCATGGAGGAGCCCCCTGTAACTGACCTCCTCAGGGTGGACATGAAGGTTGGCGAGGAAAAGGCTGCGGAACTGAAGCAATGGCGAGCCAAGCGCAACAAGGACGCCTGGCAGAAAGCCCTGGACAAGCTTCGAGAGGTTTCCAAGACGGATACGAACGTGATGCCGACCGTTATTGAGGCAGTAAAGGCCGGGGCTACCGTCGGCGAAGTTTGTGACGTGTGGCGCGAGATTTTCGGGCAGTATCGACCCAAGGAATTTATTTCATGATGCGTGGAGGTGACTTACAATGGCAGAAAAAAAGATAAAAATTATCGTTGCAAAACCCGGGCTGGATGGCCATGATCGGGGGGCCAAACTCCTGTCCCGTATCTTTGCTGAGGCCGGTATGGAAGTCGTCTACACCGGATTAAGGCAGACACCGGAAATGATTGTCGAGGCGGCGCTGCAGGAGGATGCTGACGTTGTCGGTCTGAGCAGTCTTTCGGGAGTCCATAACTATTTCTTTCCAAGGGTGGTCGAGCTGCTGAAGGCCAAGAAGCTTGGCAACGTTTTGGTTGTCGGGGGCGGCATCATCCCCTTGGAAGATATCCCAACTCTGAAGAAGGCAGGCATAGCTGAAATCTTTGGACCGGGAACATCAACGGATGCGATCGTCGGTTTCATTAAAGCAAACGTCAAGGCCAAATAATAACAAGTGTTGGGCAAGATTTTTTGCTTCCGAACAGCCGAGGAAGGTACAGGGGAGACTTCATGTTGTCTCCCCTGTGCTATTGAAATACAATCAGACTGCCGGTTTAATGCTCCTGTGGTTCACAGATGCATCAGTCTGCAGGAGCGAATAGATAGAATATGGATATTGATTATGTAGCAGAAATCCTCGAAGGCTCGCCGCTCGCCATGGCCCGCGTGATCACCTGGCTTGAAAACGAAGATGAGCGGGCGCGTCCCTGCATGGAGAAAATTTATCCTCACACGGGAAATGCCTATGTTCTGGGAATCACCGGTTCTCCCGGGACTGGGAAGAGCACCCTTACTGACGGTGTGACCTGGCATCTGCGCAGCAAAAATCTTACTGTAGGAATTGTGGCAGTCGATCCTTCGAGTCCTTTCACGGGAGGAGCCCTGCTTGGAGACCGGATCCGGATGACACGTCACAGTGAGGACGGAGGGGTTTTCATGCGCAGCATGGCAACCCGTGGCTATCTGGGAGGGCTGGCCCAGTTTACCCGCGGCGCCGTCAAAGTACTGGATGCAGGGGGGAAGGATTTTGTCATAATCGAGACAGTTGGTGTAGGGCAGGACGAGGTCGATGTCATGCGCGTGGCAGATACTACGTGCGTCGTCCTGGTGCCCGGCCTGGGCGATGTAATTCAGAGCATGAAGGCCGGGATCATGGAAATTGCAGACATCTATGTGATCAACAAGTACGACCAGCCCGGAGCTGACCAACTCTTCTCCGAAGTACGGTTTCGTGTCGACCAAGATGCAAGCATAAAGGACCGTGCATGGGTGCCGCCGGTGATCCAGACTGTGGCTGTGGAAGGGAAAGGCGAGGAGGAACTTCTGGAAGCTATTACAGCGCACCGCGTATATCTCGAACAGAGCGGCAAGCTTATGGAGAAGCGTCGCAATCGCATACGCGAGGAGACCCTGCAGATGATTCACCATGAACTTTTCCGTATCATCCGTGAGCGCCTCGCGAAAAACAGCAGGATAGAACAGATGGTGGAAGAGATCATGAACCACAAGCTGAATCCGTACAATGTTGTCGAAAAAGTCGTCGACGAGTGGCTCCCGTCATCAAGACTGAAATAGAAACTTAAAGAACTGTCGCCGGCTTAATAGATACACACCTGCATCCGGCTTCGTGCTTTCGCAAGAAACGAAATTTCCCCTGCCATAGCAACAAATTATTTCATGATGATCTCATAAGAAGTTCCCTTGCTGAGAAAAGGTTTCGTATGAATTCGGTAGCGGGCGCAAACACCTTCGCTTGCTGCGGAGAGCTTCAATTGCCAGGGTCATTTGGTTTTCACCTCTTGAATCTGCCCTTCTGCTAATCTTAATCAATTGAAGGTTAATCATGAAAAAAAGCCGCAGGTAAGCGCAAATGTCATCGATTTTAATGAGTTTATGAAACAATTGCGGACGCGGGCAAGAGTTCCAAGGGTAAATAATTGACATGACAAATGAGGGTGCGCGAAGTTTGCATTTCTTCCCATGTTATCATGTTCTTAGAAGAGGAAGTTCACAAAAGTATTGACAAGAGATGGGGGCTGTGCTAACTCGCGCAAGGTTTTGTCCTGGGGTTATTTTCTGGTAAATCATTGCGCAAGAAATAATATATCTAAAGAAGGAGACAACAAGTGATGTTTACGAAAAAAAAGTTTTTCCAAGCAAGTATCTTAGCCGTCCTTTTGATTCTTTTTGCAACGCCTATACTTGCAAGCGAAGCGGAGTTAAACATTCCTGAATTAACTTCGTCCCAAAACAACCTCCTGATGATCGGATTTCTGATCTGCTTTGCCGGGATGGGTTTCGGCCTTTATCAATATACCAAGGTCAAAGCGCTTCCGGCCCACAAATCCATGCTGGATATCTCTGAGATCATTTTCCAGACATGCAAGACGTATCTTCTTCAGCAGGGCAAGCTGCTGATCGTTCTGGAAGTGTTTATCGGTGCCTGCATCATTTACTACTTCGGCGCTCTTCAACATATGGGTATGAACGGCGTGCTTATTATCCTCGCCTGGTCCGTTGTGGGTATCTTAGGCTCATACGGGGTCGCCTGGTTCGGCATCCGGATGAATACCCTTGCCAATAGCCGAATGGCTTTCGCGTCCCTTGAAGGCAAGCCGATCAAACTGCTTAATATTCCACTCACCGCTGGCATGAGCATCGGCGTACTTTTGGTTTGCGTCGAACTCATCATGATGCTCATCATTCTGGTCTTCATGCCCCGCGACGTGGCCGGCGCATCCTTCATCGGATTCGCGATTGGGGAGTCTCTGGGCGCAAGCGCGCTGCGTATCTGCGGCGGTATCTTCACGAAGATAGCCGACATCGGTTCGGACCTCATGAAGATCGTCTTTACCATCAAAGAGGACGACCCGAGAAACCCGGGCGTCATCGCCGACTGTACCGGAGACAATGCGGGTGACAGTGTCGGACCTACGGCCGACGGTTTCGAAACCTACGGTGTTACCGGCGTTGCCCTGATCAGCTTCATCGTCCTCGCTGCTTTCCCCCAGTATCAGGCAGAACTGCTTGTCTGGATCTTCGTTATGCGCATCTTGATGATCATCACCTCCATCGTCTCTTACTTTATCAACGGGGTCGTCTCGACAGCGATCATGGGGGATAAGGAGAAGGTCAACTTCGAGGCCTCTCTGACATCGCTCGTCTGGATTACATCGATTATTTCGATCTTTGTGACCTTCGCCATCAGTAAATGGCAGCTTGGTCATCTCGCGGATAACCTGTGGTTCAAGCTTTCGATTATTATCAGCTGCGGTACGCTCGCGGCGGCGCTGATTCCGGAGCTTGTTAAAGTATTCACGAGCTCGAAATCCTCTCACTGTGCCGAAGTGGTCACGGCAGCGCGAGAAGGCGGACCCTCTCTCGATATCCTTTCCGGATTTGTCGCCGGTAACTTCAGCGCCTTCTGGATCGGCATTTCCATAGCAGCCCTGATGTTTGCCGCTTACTATACGAGCACATTCGGCCTTAACCACTTTATGGAATATTCGTCGGTCTTCGCGTTCGGTCTTGTGGCTTTCGGTTTCCTCGGCATGGGGCCTGTTACAATAGCGGTCGACAGTTATGGCCCGGTTACGGATAATGCACAGTCCATCTATGAGCTGTCTTTGATTGAGACTATCCCGAATATTGAACAAGAAATTGAAAAAGAGTTCGGATTCAAGCCCCGGATGGACGTAGCCAAGCACTACCTGGAAGAGAATGACAGTTGCGGAAACACCTTCAAGGCAACCGCCAAGCCGGTTCTGATCGGTACGGCCGTCGTGGGGGCCACGACCATGATTTTCTCCCTGATCCTTCTGCTCCGTAAGGCCCTCGGAATTCAGCCGGAGATGATCTTGAACCTGCTTAATCCTTACACGCTGCTCGGCTTCCTCTGTGGCGGATCCGTTATTTACTGGTTCACAGGTGCATCCACCCAGGCTGTCACCACTGGCGCTTACAGAGCAGTCCAGTATATCAAGAAGAACATCAATCTTGACGACGAAGCCAGTCTGAGCGCCTCCATCGACAACTCAAAGGAGGTCGTGAAGATTTGCACACAGTATGCACAGAAGGGTATGTTCAACATATTTATTGCGATCTTTTCTTTTGCCCTGGCCTTCGCGTTTTTCTCCGCTCCGGTTTCCGGACCCGAGCCTGCATCCTTCTTTATCAGCTACCTGATCTCGATTGCGGTATTCGGTCTCTTCCAGGCGCTTTTCATGGCCAATGCAGGCGGATGTTGGGACAACGCCAAGAAGGTCGTTGAAGTTGATCTGAAAGAAAGGGGAACACCTTTGCATGCGGCAGCGGTTATCGGCGACACCGTCGGCGATCCCTTCAAGGATACCTCTTCGGTCGCTTTGAACCCGATCATAAAATTCACGACACTGTTCGGGCTTCTGGCAATGGAAATGGCCATAGCCCCGGGGATGAGAGAAAGCGCCGGAATCGTAGGCGTCGTATTCTTTCTCATTGCTGTGGTCTTTGTCTGGAGATCCTTCTACGCGATGCGGATTCCGGTCGATAAATTCGACAAGTAAAAAAACTATCACTACTGAAAAGAAAAAGGCTGAATCAGACAATTTAATCTTTTCTTTTAAAAGGGGGCCGTACGTGCCCCCTTTTTCATTTTTGCTCCATGGTTCAAGAATGTCAGCATTGAACAATCCCTTCAGTTGCGAGCCTTGTCTTCTTGATTGTCAGGCCGCATCGGTCCATTAATAGAGTCGTTTCTTAGGCCCGTCTTCTTAAGCAGACCCTGCATACTAATTTATACGAGGATTTATTGAGCCGCGGACTGTTCATCCCGGAAGCAGGTTATAAAGGAGTACGATAAGCACGATGATGGTTACGCTCACGTAGAGACGGTCACGTTGCATACCGAAGGCTACCACGGAAAAAACGACCCGGGCAATCGGCGTCACGATGAGGAGCAGCAGCCCGAGTTGAATGATGCCCGAACTTTCAAGGGTGAGCGCAGTCGCAATAATGCCGCTCACTGTGCATAAACGGGGAGGCTCACCCTGAAAGACCTCATAATGGGGAGCGGTCAAGGCGTACTGGAAGAGATACAGAACGCCACCCAGCAGGACAATCGCCGCGGCGCCGACAACCCCGATGCGAAGCAGCAGGCTGACTACCTTCTCAATGCGCTCATCGGTCCAGTAATTTCGCTCCGGCTGCATATCACAGTCTTCCTGTTAATCCGTTAAAGATCATCTCCACCCCGAGGGCCAGGATCACGACGCCGAAGACCCATCGCAATATCCGCGTTTCCGTACCAATCAATACCCGCGTCCCGAGCAGCGCTCCGGCGAGAGTCCCTAACATCGTCGGCATGGTTAGGCCCGGATCAATATAGCCCTGACTCAAGTAAATACCGGCGCTGGCTGCGGCAGTGACACCGATCATAAAGTTGCTGGTCGTAGTCGACACCTTAAACGGGAACCCCATGGCGCGGTCCATAGCGAGCACCTTCGTCGCGCCTGAGCCGATTCCCAGTAATCCGGAGAGCGACCCGGCAACGGCCATGATGAAGAAGCCAAGGGGCACGCGATGTACGTGATATTCCCGCATACCGGTAGACGTGGGATAACTTGCGTCAAACCTCAACCATGCTGCTAAAGGATCTATCGAATCCCCCTTTTTTTTGTCGCGGGCTCGGAATGGTATGAGAGAAAACAGCAATGCGATCCCGAAGACAACGGCGATCGCTCCCGTTGTCACCCGGGTAGTTAGAAAAGCTCCGAACGTTGCCCCCAACACGGTTGCCACTTCCAGAAACATCCCTGCACGGATGTTCGCATAGCCTTCACGGATATAGGCAACGGCCGCTCCCGACGAAGTGGCAATCACGGAGACCAGTGACGCGCCGATTGCATAGTGCATATCAACACCCAGTCCCAGGGCAAGGAAGGGCACAAGAACCACGCCGCCGCCCAGTCCGGTGATGGATCCGATAAATCCCGCAACAGCGGCTCCTGCAAAAATAAAGCCCGCCAATTCCCCGATAATCACAGCGTTACTCCATTACATTGTGCCGGATGGCTTTTCAGACAGGCCTCAAAATGGACACAGTGCTCCCGTCCGTATCGAACAGCATCCTTAAAAATTCTACCACACTTTGAGATGGAGTTGTAATGTTTTACTGGAAAAAGTCAGAACCCGGCAGGAAGGACTAAATGAGATTTGTCATTGTCAATTTGCCGGGCGAAAAGACGGGGAATGGCCACATCTCTTCTTTGTACAGAACGGTCATCGTTACTTTGCCGCAAACTCGATAACCTTTTTATCGGTCTCTTCCATTTGATCCTGCCCTGCATCATCCATGCTGGACATACCGTTAAATATTGCGCCCTTCATCATGGAGAGGTGTTTTGTCACCATATCCCCGGAGATATGCCCCGTTGCCTTGACTTCGATGCTTTCTTTTCCCTTCAACTGACCTTCGATCTTACCGGCTATGGAGATATTGTTGGCCGAGATATCGCCCTTGACGTAGGATTTTTCGCCAAGGATGACTTTATTGCCATGCATGTTGCCTATGATAGTTCCTTCGATAAGGATCGTTCCTGCAGATTCGATATACCCCGTAATTTTGGAACTTTCCCTAATCATGAGCTCGAGTCTATCCGACTTTCTGGTGGTAAACATCACGACCTCCCCTTTGTATAGTAGTTTGGATTTTCACTTTTTCCCTTGTGCCAGACTTCATAATGAACGTGGTTTCCTGTAGCAGAACCGGTCGAACCGACATATCCGATGACGTTTCCCCGCTTGACCTTCTGGCCCACTTGTGCCGCGTTCTTCCGGTTGTGCGCATAATAAGTCGAAAAATGATGGCCATGGGCAATCACAACAACGTTGCCTCCGCCTGTGTTATAACCGGAAAAGACGACAACCCCATCCGCTGTCGCCCTGACGGGAGTACCCGCGTCAGCGGAAATATCAAGGCCGCGGTGAAATTCAGGACGTTGCGAAATCGGATTGATTCTACTGCCATAAGGAGAAGAGATTGATCCCTCAACGGGAAAACCCTTGGGGGTGGCGAGATAGAGATCCTTCTCGGACCGCAGATAATCCTTGATAGCGCTGACGGTCTCAATGGAAGTTTCGATCTGCTCCTGAATCTGATTGATGTCGAACGACCCTATGTCCGATGTATCAACTTTTTCCAAGATCTTTTCTCTGGAACCGTGGGATAGCAACTGATGTAGTTCATTTTCCGCTTTTTTCAAAGACAATAGCGTGGCGTTGAAATCACAAACTTTTCTTGAATAATCAAGGAGTTGTTTTTCCATACCTTGGTATTTGATAGCATCGGGAATCATGGAGGCAAGGTAAACGGCGCCGACAAGACTGCAAATAACCGATACAAAAAGACCAATAGCCGGAATATTTAAATTCAGTGCCCTTCGGGGATTGTCGTGGGGGATAAACATTATAGTGACTGGCGTGATGGCTCTTTGGCAGTATATTTTCAATCTTCTGTAGTCAGGCATGAATATCCTTTCTTCAAAGACGACATGAAAAAGTGCAATTTTTCTCACACGAGATTTTTGTGAATCACTATTTGGATGCAATCTACCGCATGATCAAATAAAAAAATGTGATGCCGGGCACAAAATCCTTTTTGCTGAGAAAATGTTTTTGGTGGGTGCCGCTAAGGGGTTGTGAGGTCTACATATGACGGCAATTATTATACAAAATCCGGCCTTGACCTTTCTCTGGTTCTTACCGGCACCTCAAGAATTTTATTTAATAGATGCCCCAAAAGATTTTTGTTGGAAAAGGGGCGAAGAAAAAATTCTTTACCGATTCGTCTTTCTTGTGAAGGTCAAAAGGATTCCGGATAGGAGGATATAGGCAAAGGCGATTGTGTAATGCGCGTGTGATGCAACCGTCCAGGGCAGGTACACCTCGCCTGTGGGCGACACAGAATGGATGACACCAAAGAGAGTAAAGAACGCACAGGTAAATGTACAAAGGGCGGCAAGCCGCGGCTTGCGGTCGATCAGAAAGGCCAGCATGCTTCCCCATAGGAGCGCTGTGAGGATAAAACCATTGCTGAGCACGGTGAGGCTTTGATACATGATTTGTAAACGCATGGGGAGCTTGTCGGGTGTGATGGCCATGGCGCCCAGAAACTGGCCGAGAATTATTATCACAAGGTTGGCAACGACCGGCATGAAGCTCAGGCTGATAGCCGGGGAATGCGCTTCCGGCGCCTCTTTGTAGGCTTGATGGACGATCTCAAAACCGATGAAGATGAAGATCGGGGCCAGTACGGCACGGGGGATGATGCCCACTATCATTGATAAGAGACCGATTACTGAACCGATGCCGATGGCGCCGGCGGTAAGGAGCGTATACCAGTGGGTAGCGCCCATCTTCTTGTATGCCGGATGTCCGATATACGGTGTGGTCTGAGCCACACCGCCGAAGAAAGACGCGATCAGAGAGGTGAACGCCTCGGTCAACAGGATATCTCTCATGCGGTAGTCATCACCCGCGAGACGGGCGCTCTCTGTATTATTGATGCCGCCGATAATTGTCATGATGCCGAAGGGAATGGCGACGGGAAGATACTGAATGCTCTGCGGCAGAGTCTTGAGGAAATCGACGGAAATAACCGGGAGACACAGGGACATCTCAAAAGATGGCTCCTTGAATTCCGGAAGATGTCCGCTGTATCCGAGAATAAAATGGATGGCAGTGCCGAGAAGGACGGCGATCAACACGCCGGATACTCTGCCAGGGAAATTCATCTTCCCGAGGAGGACGGCAAAAATAATTCCCATAGCCACGACACCGACAACTACCTCGTTGAAGATTTCGATGAGAGGCAGAAAGCCGAGGAGCAAAAGACCCACGCCGGCGATGGACCCCAGTAGTCCGGCCGTCGGTATGACGCGCTGCGCCCAGGCGCCGCAAAAAGAGGTTATGACCTTGACGACTCCAATCATGAAGAGGGTGGCCATGCCGATCTGCCAGGTGAGTTCTGCATCGCGTGTGACGATGTAGGCGGGGCCGAGAACGGCATAAGTGAGGCCGATGGAAGAGGGCGTATCGAGACCGAGCGGCATGGCCGTAACATCTCTGCGGCCCGTTCTCTTTTGCAGGCGGATTGCTAAATAAGAATAGACAATATCGCCGAAGAAGACCCCTATGGCTGTACCGGGAATCATGCGTGTCAGGATGATATCTGCTGGATAGTTGAACGTGAATATGAGAATAGAGCTCATGAAGATGAGGACACCGAGGTTGTCGAGAAAAAGGGCGAGGAAGGCGGTCATCTCTCCCCCGATCCTCTTCTCCTGGAATGCGCTCCCTGCCTTCACCTTGACATTTCACCCCACATCAAGTTCGGTCTCTACTCGCAGCAAGACCATTTGTCATTTAAGCCCGCTATTGCCTCACCCCTTCGGAAGTCTCCGAAACATTTTAGTGAATCGCATAATCTCCGCCATATCGGACATCCGGATCTCTCCCGTCATGAAGGCCCATTCCGGTTTCATCTTACCCAATTCAATATCGCAGTAGGTCTTGTCCGCAACATTTACGGTACATTTTGCCTCACCCTTGAATCCGGCCTCGACGCTGCATTTGCCTTTCGCGATGTTTACCGTAAACTGCCCGCCTTCGGTTCCGGAGATGTCAAAATGAAATACCGTTTCCCAGTCACCGGCAGTTTCGGGCATAAATCGTTCAGGCAAGGTTTGAAGGATTTCCGCCGCCGTCTTTGGCAAGGGGACGACCCTTTCTTCTTTCACCGATGTGGGCGTAGCTTGCTTAGTATTTGTTTTCTGCTCCTTTTCCAGTCTTTCGGAAACAGGCTGGTAACCCACCTGATCGATCATGATACGGGCGATGATCTCCCTCATGATCTCGGAGGTGCCGCCAACGATCGTTCCTACCCTTGCATCGCGGTACATCCTGGAGATGGGGTATTCGTCCATATAGCCATAGCCACCGAAGAACTGGAGACACACGTCAGCGGTTTTCTTGGCAAGCTCGCTCGTGAGCAATTTGGCCATGGACGAGAAATGGGCAGCAGTCTCGCCCTGACTGTGAAGCCATGCCGTGTAATAAGTGAGCTGCCGGGCCGCTTCCAGCTCCGTCTGCAAGTCCGCCAGCGTGTGCCGTATCGCCTGAAACTTCGCCAGGGGTCTATTGAAGGCCTGTCTCTCTTTGATATATGCGAGGGTCGATTCCAGGCCGAGAAAGGCGCCGCTGATAGAGCCGATGGCTCCGACCAAGCGCTCCAGTTGAAAGCATTCCATGATGTAATAGAACGCCCTGTTTTCTTCGCCTATCAGGTTTGTGACTGGTACGCGGACATCTTCGAAGGTGAGCTCCCCCGTATCGGAACAGTGCCAGCCGATCTTGTGTAGTTGCCGTGCGGAAAATCCCGGTGTATCACGATCCACGAGAATCAGACTGATTCCGCCCACGCCGGCTTCAGCGTCTGTTTTTGCTGCTACCAAGACGAAATTTCCGAATACGCCATTAGTGATGAAGGTCTTTGATCCGTTAATGATGTAATCGTCACCTTGTCTCACGGCTTTGGTCCTGATGGCCGCCACGTCCGAGCCCGTGTTCGGTTCCGTGATGGCCAGGGCGCCGATCTTTTTTCCTGAAATCGCGGGGACGAGATAATTCTCTTTCAACTCTTCGCTTCCGAAGCGGTGTACATATTCCGCCGCCATATAGGCATGAACGCTTACGGCGGCAGCGAAGCCACCCATGGTGGAGCGGGGCAGTTCTTCGAGGAGGACAACGGAATAAAAAAAGTCTGTCGCCGTTCCGCCATATTTTTCTGGGTAATTGATGCCGAAAAAACCCAGTTCCCCCATCCTGTTCCAGATGGCGCGGGGAATGGCTCGATTCTTCTCCCATTCCTCCGCGTGTGGGGTGACTTCTTTTTCAACGAATTGCCGCACCATACGCCTGAATATTTCATGATCCGCCGTGAAATATAGCGATTTCATAAACACTCCTTTTTTATTTCCCTGCCGTCTCAGACTTTCATTATTCCCGATACATGCTATCAAGAATGTCTCTATATTTTTCTTCGATGACCCTTTTTTTCAATTTCATGGTTGGGGTCATTTCACTGCCTTCGATGGAGAAAGGCGCGGGGAGTATGCGGTAATACTTGATCTGCATGTATCGGGGGAGCTGTTCGTTCGCCGCGTCCACCTCTTTTTGAATTCTTTCGACGACCTGGGGATGCTTAACCAATTCCGGCCAAGCCAGGTCGTCTTTGAATCCTTTATATTCGGCCATCGCTTGCACAGCATTTTGATCCAGTACAAGAAGCGCCGTCAGGTAATTCCGGCGGTCGCCGTGGACATAGGCCATCTCGATATACCTGCCGCTTGAGAGCAGATTCACGATGGGAGCCGATGCGATATTCTTTCCACCTGACGTGATGATGAGTTCCTTCTTTCGATCTGTAATGATTACGCGCCCCTCTTTATTTATTTCTCCGATGTCGCCTGTCCGGTAAAATCCATCGGGTGTGAAGGTGGCATTTGTTTCCTCCGTGTTCCGCCAGTATTCCTTGAAGATATTGGGACCCTTCACTTCCAGCTCGCCGTCTTCGGCAACACGCACCTCGACTCGTGGTAGGGGCTTTCCCACCGTGCCGAAGCGGTAGTCATGGGGACTGTTAAGAGTGGAAGGGGTCGTCGCTTCCGTGGCACCCCATCCTTCGAGGATCAGGATATCCATCGCAGCGAAGAACTCTGCCACCTCTTTGCTGAGCGGTGCTCCGCCGGATACGGAGAAAATCAGTTCGCCTCCGAAGATGCCCTTCACTTTTTTAAAGAGGAGTGCATCGGCAAGGCGATGAATAATATTTACGTGCCACGGAAGTGGCTCTCCGAGCATCCTGAGATGCCCCGCTTTCTTTCCCACACTGAGAGCCCAAGAGAAGATCGCTCTTCTTATGGGAGAAGCCGAGCGCACGCCTTGCATGATTCTGGCATGAATCTTCTCAAAGACGCGGGGGACAGCGATGAAGTAATTTGGTTTTACCTCCCGGAAATTTTCTACGACGGTGTCGAGGCCCTCCGCGTAGCAGATACAGCCTCCCGTATAGAGGATCAGGTAATATCCGCCGAAACGCTCCATCGCGTGGGCCAGGGGGAGGAAACTGATGTTCCGTTTAAGCTTGCTTATATCTCCTACGTGTTCAATCAGCATTTCCAGTGTTCTGACATAATTATTATGTGTGAGGACGACGCCTTTCGGGTTGCCCGTCGTCCCGCTCGTGTAGATGATGCACATGCCGTCCTCACCGTTGATTTTTTCGGTGAGTTCATGAATTCTGCGAACTGCCTTAGGTGAAGCGTCCTCCTGCAGGAGAACCGAAAAGGGAAAGACCCACGAGGAATCGCTCGCGGCAAACGGTTCGGAGAAGACGAAGACGCCTTTGACGCTCGGGATGTCTTTTCTCACGGCAAGGATTTTTTGGAGCTGCGCATCATCCTCTACAAAAAGAAAGGAGGCCTCCAGGTCTTGAATGATAAAGGCAGCCTCCTCGGGAAGGGAGGAGGAGTAAATGGCAGAGTTGATGGCGCCTGCCAAGAGCGCGCCCGCATCGGCCTCGGCCCATTCCATGCGGTTCCGTGAAAAGATGGCTATCCTGTCGCCGTGCCGAAGACCTCTCTTCATCAAGGCGGAAGCGACGCGGAAACAGATATCCTGCAGTTCACCGTAGTCTATTGTCTTGTAGCTACCGGCGGATTTGAACATCGACGCCGGGTCCTTCTCATACCGCGAAAAACTGTTGAGCAGAACCTGATTAAAATTTTTGAATCCGGCAGCGAGCGCATTCCCCGCAGCTTGCTGCGGGGTAAGGGAGCGAATGGGAAACATTATTATTCCTTTAGGATCGGAGATTCTCCGCAGTTCACTGCGGAAAGCTTCAATGTCATAAGACCTTTCATATTTTTATGTAGTGCAGGACTTCAGTCCTGCTTAAATAGCGCACCTGAAGGCGCTATGCATAGAACCTCTGATTCTTCGCGTTGCGGTCACGGAGAATCGGGGCCGGTGTAAAGCGCGGCCCGTGCTGCTTTTCCAGTTCTTCCATAAGGGAAAGAATTTTAGTGAGACCCAGGCTGTCTATGTAGCGGAAAGGTCCCCCGAGAAAAGGAGGAAAGCCCAGGCCGAAAACGGCGCCGATATCGCCGTCCCGCGGTGATTGCAGAATGCCTTCCTGGAGGCAGAGGGCTGCTTCATTTATCATGGCAAGGGAGAGCCGGTTCTGGATTTCCTGATTATCAAACTTCTTTCGCTTGGTTCCGTCGAAGAACTTATAGATCTCTTCGTTAACGCTCTTCTTCACTTTTCCTGATCGATCGCCGTAGAGATAGAAGCCGCGGTTATTTTTCCGGCCCTTATAACCGGCCTGGAATAGCCTTTCCATGACTGTATTCGGCTGAGCGCCCCGGAGAGCGAAAAGCGAGCCCAGGACCTTTGAGACATGGGCTCCCACATCGATCCCGACCTCGTCGAGAAGCGCGATGGGTCCCACCGGATAGCCGAATTGGCGCATGGCCTTATCGATTTCTTTGACGTCTCCCCCTTCGTTAAGAACTTCCAATGCCTCGTTCAATAAAGGCGCGAGGATACGTGTCGTATAAAAGCCGGGACCATCGTTGACCATGATGACCGTCTTGCCTTGTCTGATGCCGACATTGTGCGCCGTTGCCTTTACCCAGTCCGCCGTTTTTCCCGTCACGATGATTTCGAGAAGCGGCATCCTCGGAACAGGCGAGAAGTAATGCATCCCGATGACCCGTTCCGGGCGTCTTGCCGCCGCAGCGATGCCCGAGATGGGAAGCGATGATGTGTTGCTGGCAAAGACGGCATCTTCCTTCAAATATGCCTCGGCCTCTGCGAGTATTTTTTTCTTGAGTTCCATATCTTCGAATACGGCCTCAATGATCAAGTCGGCCTTCTCGAAACCCCGGTAGTCAGTCGTCCCTGCAATCCGGCTGAATGTCACATCCCGCTGAAATGGCGACAGGGCCTTCTTTTTCACCTTTCCTTCGAGGTCCTGCCAGATCGCTTTCTCTCCCTGCCCAAGGGCATCGAAGCTTACGTCCTTGAGAAGAACCACCATGCCGCTTGTGGCGCTGACATTGGCGATCCCTGCTCCCATGAGTCCCGCACCCAGAATGCCGATCTTCCTGACAGGACGCACCATTTCTTTGAGAGGATTTTTTTTCATGGCCGTCATGCTGAGAAATATCTGTATCAGTTCACGGGACTGCGGACTCACAACGAGTTCGCCGAATTTTTCTGTTTCCGCCTCCATGCCTGCCGACAGACCTTTTTCCATTCCGGCTTTTACACACTCAATGATCTTCACGGGCGCCGGATAATTTCCCCATGTCTGTTTCTGCACGAGTTCCACTGCCTTCTTGTAGACTATGTTGCGGGTGAGGGAGGTGCTCTCCAACAGTTCCGCGAAAAGGGGCTGCTTCTTTTTGCGCGAAAGAGGTTGATCGGCCAGTTTAAGGGCGGCCTTTTTCGCCGCTTCAAGAAGTCCATAAGGATGGATAAGATCATCCACGAGCCCCATGTTCTTTGCCTGGCGGGGATAGATATTTTTTCCCGTGAGCATCATGTCGAGAGCGGCCTGCAGTCCAACGATACGGGGAAGCCGCTGTGTGCCGCCGCCTCCGGGGAGGAGACCCAACTTGACTTCCGGGAGGGCAAGTATGGTTTTGGGATCGTCATCGGCGATGCGGTAATGACAGGCCAGCGCCACCTCCAGACCACCCCCCAGAGTCGCCCCGTGGATAGCGGCCACAATGGGTTTAGGAAAAGCCGCCAGCCGGTTTAGGAGCGCGTGTGCCTGGCGGCTGAGCATCTCCGCGTCTCGCGCACTTGTCATGTCCTTGAATTTCTCGATATCCGCGCCGGCGATAAAGTTATCCGGTTTTCGGCTGATAAGCACGATCGCTCTGACAGCTTTGTCGCCTTCGAGGCTGTCAAGCATTGTCTTGAATTCATCCACGAGGTCGACGGAGATCTTATTGACCTTCTCGCCCGGCTGATCCATCCAGACGATTGCCACGCCGTTTACTTTCTCAATCTCTGCGTAGGACATTGCCATCTCCGCATATTTTTAATTCTTTCGTTCCAGGATAATTGCGTTACCCGTGGCTCCTGCGGCGCAGGAGGCGACAAGTGCGAAGGTACCATCTTCTCGAATGAGGCGATTGGCCGCCGTTGTGATTAGCCTTGCCCCCGTAGCTCCGAAGGGATGCCCCAGGGAAAGTGAACCACCGAGCGTGTTGAATTTTTCGAGAGGGACTTCTCCTACTCTTTCGGATCGGCCGAGTTTCTCTCGGGCAAATTCATCTGATACAAGACATTTCAAATTCGCTAGGATCTGTCCCGCGAATGCCTCATGAAATTCGAAGACGTCTATGTCCTGAAGCCGGAGACCTGCCATTGCGAGGCATTTTGGCGTCGCATAAGCGGGCCCCAAGAGAAGTTCCTCAAAAGGATCCTGCGCCGTGTAGGCATAGGCGCGTACTTTCGCCTTGGGCATATAGCCGAGCGCCGCGGCGACTTCCTCAGCCATGAGTAGGCAGACAGCAGCCCCGTCGGTAAGAAAAGAAGCATTTCCCGCCGTCACCGTCCCGTACTTTTTTACGAAGGCCGGCTTCAGGCTGCCCATCTTTTCTAATGACGTGTCAGCCCGGAAGCCGTTGTCTTTATCTACGGGCCGAAAATCAGGGGGCACAAGCACGGTTTCTACTTCGCCCTCCAAGATGCCCTCCGCGGTGGCGCGTGCAGCAGCTAGATGGGAGCGGACAGCGTAACTGTCCTGCTCTTCCCTCGTCACAGAGAGGCGCGCGGCCAGACGGTCACAATCTTCTCCCATCGTTCGCCCCGTGGAGAATTCGGCAATGGCCGGGATCTCCGGCAGCAGGTCTTTGATACTTATGCCTTTTGGAAATTCCAGATAATCCTTGAGACCCTTGTATTTCTGGGTCTCAAGGAGTTTCTTTCTCATAGGCCTCCGGTAACAGATGGGAATATCGGACAGGCTTTCCGTTCCTCCGGTGATGACTATATCTGCCTGGCCCGTCTGAATCAGGTCTACACCGGTTGTTATCGCCAGATTGGCGGATATGCAAGCCATGGTGACGGTAAATGCGGGAATGCTCACAGGCAGGCCGGCGCCGAGTGCCGCCTCGCGTGCGACATTGGTCGTTGCGAGATTGGCGATGACCGCTCCCATGATGACGCGATCGATTTTTTCGGGTTCGACGTGAGTTCGTTTAACAAGGGCCGCGATGGCGAGTCTTCCCAGGTCGTAGGACATGAGGTCTCTGTAGCCTGTCCCGGCGCGAAGGAATGGGATGCGGCATCCGTCAACAAGGACGACCTTCCGGCCGTGATGTGCGGGAACTTGCATTTCGTCGTCTCCATGATTCTATCTGAATGAAGAAGAGTTCTTCTCCGCTGAAATAAAACTCCTGCAGAGATTAAAGAACAAAATCACTTGTTACAGGGTTTTTACCACATTCCAAATCAGAGTTCTACGGTTTTGATTATTGCTGATGATGAAAGATGTGACGGGCAGGAGAAAGCTTGCATTCAGAGGAATCAGTGGATATATTTGCCGCGCTTCTCGGTGGGAACATCTTAGGAGAATGTTTTAAGAATATTTTTTGATCTGCAATCATGGAAATTTATCTCTATCTCGGCATCGTCGCCTTCTGCGCCGGATTCGTTCAGGGACTCTCAGGGTTCGGTTCGGTCCTATTGTCCCTGCCTCTTCTCGCGCTCTTTCTTGATATTAAGACTGCCATCCCGGTAGTCGCTCTTCTTGCAGTGGCCCTGACGATATTTCTCCTGGTGCAACTGCGCGAACACTGGGATTGGAAAAAGATATACCCGCTCTGTCTGGGCTCTCTACCGGGCGCTCCGGCGGGGGTGTGGTTTCTGAATCATACCGAGACACAATTGATTCAGTGGACAGTCGGCGCTGTCCTTATCGCCTACTCCTTATATAGCCTGCTTCTGAAACCCGCTGTCCGCTTCACGGCGCCCGTATGGGCATATCTCTTCGGCTTCATGGCGGGATGCCTGGGCGGCGCCATCAGCGCCTCCGGTCCACCCGTGATCATTTACACGTCACTACAGCCATGGAACAAGGATCAGATCAAGGTTACGCTGCAAGGGTTCTTTCTCATATCTGGCATTGTGGTAGTCATCTTCCAGGCCATAAGTGGGCTCGTTACGGGCATGGTTCTTTGGTATTTCTTTGCAGCCCTTCCCCTCCTGCTCGTTGGAACATGGGTTGGATCATTTCTCTATGGACGAATCAGGGAAGAGACTTACAGAAGCATATTGATTATCCTCATGGGGCTTCTCGGTTTACTGATGCTCTTCAAATAACTTCTTTATAGAAACTCCATGTCACTCACAAGTCCTCAACGGTCAGTTTTGAATTGAAGTGAGCAGTACTGGTTGTAACCGACATTTTTGGGGTGGGCAGAGCATTTGAGGGGGGCGCCGCAGCTCAGACAATGGTATCAATGCCATTTGGAAGAAGGCTACCAATCAATTCCGGACCTTCTTAAAAAAGTCTTGAGACGCTTTACTACCTAATCTTGAAGCTATTCTAAAATATTCTATCGCCTGATTGTGGTTGCCAAGGCTGTTATAGGCAATTCCTCGGATTCAATTATCTGTCTCTTGTCAGATTTTACGATTGTGCAAAAAGAATCTCAGGCGAATATCATAGCTATCATGAACGGCGGCCCTGCATTATTCTGTGAGCGCAAACGAGATACCGCCGATGGAAACCCACGATGCCTCCTCCCAATAATTCTTGTCACGATCACGGATAAAATATTCGATGCGGCAGTTGCCAGGCTGCCTCAGATCGAAAGGAAAAGCAACAGTCCCCGGGTTATTGCAGTATGAATTCTGCCGGGCCTGAGGGTTCTTCCCGTCAGCATCGCCATTTGGACGATAAAGTATATAGCCGAAGAGGTAAAGCGGATTATTATTACTATTGCGGTACGTTGAGACGCTGGGCCCTGTGAGCCATGGACCGAATACGTGTCCCTGGTTCCAGGCACTCGATACTTCTTTCACGGAAAAGCTTCTTCTCGATTCACGCACCTTGATTTGCTTGTCGTAGGAGTCTTGGCCGGTCACTACCTCATCGTATATTCCTACGCCCCATCCCTTCAAATCCCAGTGCTGATACTTGAACGGGCGAACAGGGAAGGGGTCGCCTGATTTGCCTGCCTGTACAAGCGGTGGCTGATTTGAGGCGTTCTTGCCATCAACGAAATTGAAGGAATATTCTTTCGCCGACACTTCGTTGCGTGAATCTTTTTCTTCAAGTGCAATTCTAATCTTCCATGTGCCAAAGGAAGGGTTTGATATGCTCGCGCTCCGCTCGTAAAAAAGGGCGGGCAGGCTGAATTCCTGCTCCGAATATCCCCACTCATCAAAGCCGTACCTGGTATTCCACACATCCGTTCCATCCGGACGTAGTACCTGGACTTTGAAATAGTAGTCGAAGGTGCCAAACCGGCTCAAATTTCCCTGTCTCTGGACGCGCATCCAAAATTTAACATTAGTGGACTGGAGCGGTTGAGTGAATACCCATGTGCTTTGGTTTGTGCTTAGCCCGACATCAGGGACACCGGGGTGGGCGATGGCCTCACTTGAAATTGCTGAGGCACAAGAAACAATCACCATGAACAAAATCACCCACGATAATTTAAGGCTTCCATTTTTCAAGTTCTCGCTACGCATTTTCCAGACCACTTCATAAATAATAAAAATAGCTTCTCAGGCGAACAGCATTGCTATGATAGATGCTGCCAGCGTGATGACAATGGATATGACAAAAGCCGTCTTGATGATCTGGCTCTCAATTCCCAGGGCATCTATGGTCGCTGCCGCATTCTGCAGTTTTGCCGGGGAAATGACGCTGGCTAGTCCCCCTCCTATGGCCGTTACTGCCGTAACGATCAGCGCGTCAACATTAAGAAGCTTCGAAGTCAGGAGATGGTATTTTGTGAACATGGCAATCGTCGATGCCTCGCTCCCACTCAAAAAACCTCCGAAAAGACCGAGATAGCCGCTGATGAAGGGGTACATTGTCCCGAAGGCCATGGCAGAACCCTGTGACAGCACCCAGATCATATTGGATGCAGGTTCGACAATCTTCCAGACGGCCCCCAGATTCTGCGTGCCCGAATTATTCATCACAAACGCGATGGCGAAAAAGATTGCTGCCGAATAGGTTGGTCTCGGTGCGCGTTTCACCCATTTTGAGAGAGTCTCTTTTACTGCCTTCCCGCTGGGCCTGATGAAGATGGCCGATAGGATCGTGCTGACAAGGACCCACGTGTATGCATTCCAGAGCATCCGCGTCCTGATTGATTGGCCGGGGACAAGGGAGACGGCCATGCCTATCTTCTTGTACAGGAGATCGAACCAGGGTGTGTAGAAGTTGATGGCGAACGAAGCGGCAATCAGGATTATCCAAGGTGAAAGCGCCCTTATGAGGGACATGCCTTTTTCGACTTTCAAATCTTCCTCGGTTAGATGCGTTCTGTCGATTATCGGTTTGCCTAAGAGCTTCAGATAAAGAAGCATGACGACCATCGTTGAGAAACCGGCCATGACGCCGGTAAGCACCACACCACCTTCGAGAAATGGGATGTAGCTTACTGCAACGGCGACACCGCCGTTTGTTAGACCTGCGATGAGACAGGGTATGAAGCCTTTCCGAACGAGTGTCCAGCGCCCGACGATCCAGAGCATCCCGAAACCGATCAGCGTGGAAATAACTGGAAGGAATTTGGCAAAGACGCGCGCCGACTGGACGAGGGGAGTCCCAGTCATGTCTGAATAAACAACAAGAGGCGCGCCAAGCAGCGCAAACGTACAGAGGCCGTCAAAACCGATTGCAGGTAGCGCTACGGCGACAAAGGTGGAGTATCCGAGGGCAACAAGGATGGGGGGGAGTATTGATACGGGGGTAGCGCCGACGGCCACAAGCAGTGTACCGGCCCCCACATTGATCAGCATGATCTGTACGACCCTGTCTCCCGACCCGAATGTCTTTACAAAGACGGCTACGCGTTGAAGGGCGCCAGTTGCTTCCATGTAGCTTATCTGCAGGATCGATGTTGCAACCATCAAAGATACTGGGAACGAGGCGATCATGCCGGCGACGGATGAGCGAAGACCCACTTCCAGCGAGGTGTTAAAGAAGAAATATGCGATGGCCGCCGTCAGAAGCCAGCCTACGGTGCCGCTTGAATCGGCGGCAAAATGTTTTCTTACCATTAGGAATACTATGACAAGAATTGGAAGCAGTGTTAGGGTGACGGATAAGAGCATCAGGTCCTCCTTGTCCTTTTAGTCTGGCATTCTAAAGAAAGCCATGAACAAAATTGTTTCTGCCCAAGGCCTTTCTTCTTTCTTGTGGATGGAAAACAAATCAAAGTCTGCAATTGTAATAAGCACGGTCAGGGACGGTTCAGTCTGTCCAGCACCTTGTAAAGGGCCTGTGTGCCTTCCGTCTCCAGTCCCTCCGCCATAGCGGCGGTGTAGAATTGGTTTGCCAGCGCCAGGCCGGGAAGAGACAGCTTCATCCTCCGCGCTTCCAGAAGGGCGATACCCATATCCTTGACAAAATGGCGGATGTAAAAGCCGGGGGCGAAGTCGCCCTTTACGATCCTCCGCCCGAGCTGGTTGAGAGACCAGGAGGAGGCCGCCCCCTTGCCGATGATATCGATGACAGCGTCGAGGTCCAATCCGGCCCTGCGGGCATAGAGAAGTGATTCCACAACACCGACCATAGCGGCAGCGATAACGATCTGGTTGCTCATCTTGGTGTGCTGTCCCATGCCCGGTCCGCCCATGTAAGCTATATTTTTGCCCATCAGTTCAAAGACAGGCAGCACCTGCTTGAAGGCCTCTTCATCCCCGCCTGCCATGATCGCTAGCGTGCCCTCCCGTGCTCCGACATCACCTCCGGAGACAGGGGCATCGAGCGACGAAACGGACTTGCCTTTTGCTTCTTCATAAATCCGGCGGGCCAGGGACGGCTCGGACGTAGTCATATCCACAATAACCGATCCCGGACGGCTCCGCTCCAGCACCCCTCCCTTTCCCAGGATCACCTGCTCTACATCTGCCGGTTCGCCGACCATCGTGAATGTTACGTCGCTTGCTGCCGCCACATCTCCGGGAGTGGCGAGCCAACTGGCGCCCTGGCTGCACAGCTCTCCCGCTTTTTCTCTCGTCCGATTATACACGGAAAGAGCATAGCCCTTTTTCAGAATATGTATGCACATGGATTTCCCCATGACACCTGTGCCGATCCAACCGATTTTCTTCATCGCTCGCTCCTTTGTTCTGTTATATACTTATACTTACTGATCACCACGTCCCCGCTTGCTCTCCAGGTTGTGAACATGTACATGCTGCCCGGCTTTAATGTCTATGCGGGCGACGCCGATAGGCTCGCCGTACTTAAGAATGAAGCTGCCCTCCGGAATATCTCGAATGGCGAATTTGTGACCGAAGGGGATGTTGTCGGAAATACGCACAGTGATTCTGCCACCTGCCGCTTCCACAACTACCTCTCCTGGGGCATCGATGGGTTCCACGACGGTTGCCACATTGTCACTTTCTTCCATCACAATCGCTTTTTTCATCGCCATGATCTAACACCTTGAGCAGTTTTCTTCAATTGTGATTTGCTAGCTTCCCTGAACTTTTTTGCTGTTTTCCTCTTTACATCGACGGTCCGATACGCTTGATGGCAAAATCATTGAAGCCCAGGCTCTCCGCCCTGACCAGCTTACCCGAGGCGACCTGCACAACTTCCGCAAAAATACGTCTACCTGCCTCCCGAATCGATTCGTGGCCAGTGATAATGGTGCCTGCGTTCATGTCCATGTTGTCTTTCATCTTCTCAAAAATCGCCGTGTTCGTCGCCACTTTGATGGCCGGCGCAATCGGCGAGCCGCAGCAGGTGCCGCGCCCTGTCGTAAAGACAACGATGTGGCAGCCGCCGGCGACCATCCCCGTGAGCTGTTCGATATCCTGTCCCGGCGTATCCATCCAGATAAGCCCTTTTTTCGTGACGGGCATGGCATAGTCTATGACATCTTGGAGGGGTTTCGTACCCGCCTTGTAGATACAGCCGAGGGATTTTTCTTCGATCGATGACAGGCCGCCTTCCATATTTCCCGGCGTGGGCTGTCCGCCCCGCATGTCCACTCCCATGGCCTTTGCCAAATCTTCACATCTTCTTATTACTTCATAACAGCGGGCTGCAACATGCTCGCTCACGGCCCGTGAAGCGATGAGATGCTCGGCGCCGATAAGTTCTGTCGTCTCAGCGAGGATGACGCTTCCGCCGGCGTCGATCAATAGATCGCAGGCGACACCCAGCGCCGGATTGGCTGAAATACCGGAGCAGGCATCTGATCCCCCGCATTCGGTTCCCAGGATGATCTCGGAGACGTCGCTTGGCGTGCGTTCCATGGAAGAGGCGCCACCGACCATTTCGCGTGCGGCGCTCGCCCCTGCCGCTACCGCCCCAATAGACCCACCCTCATCTTGGATGATCACGAGATGGACCGGCTTATCGGGGCATATATCTCTTATTTCCGCAGCCATATCCTGCGCGCGCAAAGTTTCACAACCGAGACCGACTACCACGACGCCGTAAACGTTGGGATGTGTCCCGTGGGCAACGAGAACCCGCCTAGTTAACGCGGCATCGGCCCCCAGCTGCGTACATCCGTGCTGGTGTTCGACCCATGTGGTGCCCGTTACAAGCTGGGATATTCCCCTGGCCACGCGGTTTGCACAAACTACGGATGGAATGATGATCACATGATTCCTGATGCCTACGGTTCCGCCGGTGCGGCGGTAGCCCATGAATTTCATCGTCTGTCCTTCTTTTCTTGCGACATTTTTCTGCCTGTGGCTGCTTCACAGGATACATACAGGACGAAGCTATTATAATCAAATTGGAAAAAAATTCATCAGATAAAAAACAAATTGACGAAGTTTATCGGTTATCGTAAACATAAACGATATTTTCGCATTAGTCATTTTCTGTCAAAGTCCCGCGAAGGGTTCCATGTCTATGAAAAATAATCGCAGTCAAAGGATAACCGCGGACATCTTTCATGCAGTATTGAAAGCGATTGATCCTTATGGTCTCATCAAAGAGCGTATCGAAGAGATCCGCTCGATCTATCGTGAAGGGAACTACGGGAAACTTTACCTCGTCAGTTTCGGCAAGGCGGCATATCCGATGACAAAGGCCGTATCCGATTTAGCGGATGATCTTCTGACGAAAGGGATCATGATTACCAAGTACGGCCATGTGCAGGAGGGAGGAGTCTCCCGTAAGATCGAGGTATACGAGGCGGCCCATCCCGTTCCGGACCTTCCGGGTGTCCTGGCAACGGAAAGGGTCATCGGACTTCTCGAAGAAGCGGACAGTGCGACACTCGTCGTTTGTCTCATCTCCGGCGGCGGCTCTGCCTTACTGGTTGCTCCGCACAAGGATATTTCCTTGGCCGAAAAGCAAGAGATCACACAGTTACTGCTCAAGGCCGGTGCCAATATCCAGGAACTGAATACAGTAAGGAAACATCTCTCACGGATCAAGGGCGGGAGACTCGCCGAAATCGCCTATCCGGCGGGAGTTCTTTCCTTGATTCTTTCGGATGTCATAGGCGACCCGCTGGATGTGATCGCCTCCGGTCCGACATCACCTGATCAGACGACCTTTGAGGACGCCCTGAAGGTCATCAAACGCTATGACCTGGGAAATAAGATCCCTGAAAAAGCCCGCCTCATCTTTTTCCGCGGCGCTGCAGGGAAAATCCCCGAGACCCCGAAAGAAGGGAATCCTGTTTTTACGCGGGTGCAAAACGTCATAGTAGGAAGCAACAAGAAAGCGATTGAAACGGCGAAAAGAGAAGCCGAAGGCCGCGGGTATCAGACAGAAGTCATCTCCGCGGATCTGCAGGGTGAGGCAAGAGACGTAGCCGCCTGGCTTGCCCGCAAAGCAATCGAAGCGCGCCGGGGATTGGCCGGAAGGCCTCAGATAAAGATCTGTCTCATCTCCGGCGGGGAGACAACTGTGACTGTGCGGGGAAAGGGCTTGGGGGGAAGAAATACGGAACTGGCCCTCGCCTTTGGGCAAGAGATTAGAGGCATGCAGGGCATAACCCTTCTTTCCGCAGGCACCGATGGTACGGACGGTCCCACAGACGCTGCAGGCGCCATTGTTGACGGCGGTACCATTGAGAGAGCGGAGGGTGCCGGAATCAACCCGGATGATTATTTGAAGAATAATGACTCCTATCATTTCTTCAAGGCAGCAGGTGGCCTCTTTATCACGGGTCCCACAGGCACAAATGTGATGGACCTGCAAATCATCTTGCTCGACTGAATCTTTTATGTTAGAGAAGCGAGACTTGTGTTGCATAGGGCATATGTCTGTACGCCTAACCTCTTAATATTTATGCGCCTTGTCTTCAAGGTGTAACGATGCGGAAAATGTTTAGGCATCGATGAAATCATGAACAATCATATTCAAAAAGGAGGTATCACGATGAAGGCGAAGAGTTGGATTACAATCTGCTTGTCCATGTCTCTGCTTCTGGTCTTTTCAGCACCGGTGCTGGCGCAGGGCGTCATCAAGATCGGGGGCGTCTATCCTCTGAGCGGGAATATCGCCTCGACAGGGCTCGATTGCAAGAGAGGCGTTGATCTTGCTGTGGATATCATCAACGGCAAATACGGCAAAGAACTCGATCTGCCTATGGCGAAAACCGGCGGCCTTCCCAATCTGGGAGGGGCCAAGCTGGAGGTCGTCTACGCCGACACCAAGGGTGAGCCGAAAAATGGCATGTCCGAGACCGAAAGATTGATTACTCAGGAGAAGGTCGTCGCCATTATCGGCGCCTATCAGAGCTCGGTTACCAAGACCGCCAGTCAGGCTACGGAAAGACTCAAAGTGCCTTACGTCTGTTCCGATTCTTCATCACCAACGCTGACGGAACGAAATTTCAAATACTTCTTCCGGGTCAGTCCCCATGATGCAATCTTTGCTAGGGACTGGTTCCAGTTCCTGAAAGACGTGGAGAAAAAAAAGGGCAAGAAGATTGCGACCGTCGCCATCCTCTATGAAAATACGGAGTTCGGTTCCAATGTGGGTAAATATGCGAGGAAATACGCAGAGGAATTTGGCTATAAAGTCGTGGCGGATATCTCCTATGCAGCGAACGCCACTGACGTGACAAGTGAAGTGGGTAATCTGATTAAGAGCAAACCCGATGTATTGATGCATGCCTCCTATATCACTGACGCCATCCTCTTCACCAAGACCTTTAAGGAAATGGGCTTCGCACCGAAAGGCATCCTGACCATGGCCGGTTACATCGAGCCTGGTTATCTGCCGGCTGTGAAAGCGGACGGCAATAATATCATTGTCCGTTCGACCTTTGCATTGGACCTTGGCAAGAAGAAACCACTCGTGACAAAAGTGAGTCAGCTTTTCAAAAAGAAATACGGCATAGATATGAGCGAAAACGCGGCCCGCAGTTTCATGGCCCCCTTTGTTCTGGCGGATGCCTTCAACAGGGCGAGATCCACCAACAGCGAAGCTGTCGTGAAAGCGCTCCTGGAGACGAACATCCCGGGCAGCCAGGTAATCTATCCATGGAAGGGGATCAAGTTCGATCCCCAGTCGCACCAGAACATCTACGCCCAGGGTGGGTTGGTGCAGGTTCAGAACCAGCAGTATGTAACCATCTGGCCGTTTGCATCGGCCGCTAAGGATGTCGTCTGGCCCTTCCCTGGATGGAAAGGCAAAAAATAATCAACACAGTATGGGACACTGACAGGCGGGTTTTCTTTCCAAGCCCGCCTGTCAGTGTGCTTGCAAGGATCGATATATGCCTGAGCAATTACTCCAACAGATCGTCAACGGTTTGTTGATAGGTTTCATGTATTCCCTGATTGCCATCGGCCTCAGCCTTATCTGGGGCGTCATGAATATCGTCAATTTTGCTCACGGTGAATTCCTGATGATCGGGATGTTTACCTCCTTCTGGCTATTCACCATGTATGGTCTGGACCCCCTCTTTTCCATACCGATATGTTTTCTTCTCCTTTTTTTGATGGGGATGTTTATCTACCGTTTCATCGTGAGCAAAGTGATGAAAGGACCGATGCTCGCACAACTGGTCGTCACCTTCGGCGTCAGCATCTTCCTTTCCAACCTCGCCGTTTACCTCTGGACACCGGATTTCCGCCTCATTCCCCCGACTATCCTTCAGGGAACATGGGACTTCGGGGAGGTCAAACTGAGCATTCCCAAAACAGTCGCATCGATCGGGAGCATAATCACTTCGTTATGTCTTTTCCTGTTCCTGAGAAAGTCGAAGACCGGCAAAGCGATTCTGGCCACGGAAATGGACAGGGAAGCAGCGTTGCTGATGGGCATAAATACTGAGCGCATCAACTCCCTGTCCTTCGGCATAGGCGCCGCTCTCGTGGGAGTGGCTGGCGCATTCTTATCCACTTATTATTATATCTATCCCCAGGTGGGTGGTCTTTTCGGACTCATAGCTTTTTCCATTGTTGCCCTGGGAGGTTTCGGAAGCATAGAAGGGGCCTTCATCGCTGGTGTTCTGGTCGGGCTGGCGCAGACACTGGGCGGTTTTTTCTTTGATCCGGCATATAAATATGCCATCGTTTTTATGATCTACTTAATCACAATCTGGATCAGGCCGCAGGGGCTCTTAGGGTGGTAATGTATGAAGAACCTATCCCCTAAGACAATGACGGTCGGGCTGACAGTCCTGTTTCTGCTCCTCATCTTCCCGATGGTGGTGACACAGATATTTCCGTTGCAGGTCATGATCCTCGTGTTCATGTATGCCATGCTGGGCGTGGCCTGGAACATCATGGGCGGTTATGCCGGCATGTTCTCCTTCGGCCAGGCGGCCTTTTTCGGGATCGGCGCCTATACCTCTTCCTTTCTGCTGATGACGTTCCATGTGAATCCCTGGATCGGGCTGATTGCGGGAGGTGTGGTAGCAGCGCTCGTTGCCGCCACAATCGGCTATCCCTGCTCCAATCTGCGCGGCCATTATTTCGCCATTGCGAGCATTGCGTTTGCCGAAATTGTAAGAGTCCATTTCAATAACTGGACACTGGTAAATGCCGCCGAGGGGATATCTCTCCCAATGCTCGACGAATCCTTCGTCAATTTCATGTTCCACAGCTCGAAGGTGCCCTACTACTATATCATGCTGGCCTTTCTGATTCTTGCCCTAATCGTCTGCTATTTTGTTGCGACATCGAAAATGGGCTACTATTTTCGCGCCATCAAGGAGAGTCATGATGTGGCGGAAGTCCTTGGCGTGAACGTTGTCCGCTACCGTCTCATAGCGATCATGATCAGCGCCTTTCTGAGCGCCATGGCCGGCACCTTTTATGCGCAGTATGTGCTTTACATCGATCCGGAGAGTGTCATGCTGCTGGCAATATCCATTCAGATTGTGCTTTTATCCATGCTCGGGGGCGCCGGTTCCGTAATGGGGCCCGTCATCGGGGCCGCCGTGCTTATTCCGATCGCCGAGGTTACACGTGTATGGCTGGGTCATAGGGGTACGGGTGTGGACATGCTGATCTACGGTTTTCTGATAACCATCATTTCCGTCTACCAGCCGCAGGGCGTATGGGGACTCCTTTCCAGAATAGGGAATAGAATAAAATGAATAAGGCAATCTGTTTGGATGTAAAAGGGATGACGAAATGGTTCGGCGGTCTGGCGGCGAATCAGGACATCGACTTCTTCATTGAAGAAGGTGAAATAGTCAGCATCATAGGCCCGAATGGGGCAGGGAAATCCACCCTCTTCAACTGCATCACAGGCTTTTATAAGCCGAGCAGCGGCAAGGTTTCATTCTTCGGCAGAGACATCTACCGTATGCGCGCCGATAAGATCTGCAAACTGGGCATTGCCCGGACCTTTCAGGTCGTTCAGGTCATCAGCGACATGACCGTTCTGGAAAACGTAGTTACCGGGGCGCTCCTCCGCTTCGGCACAATAGGACCGGCAACTGACAAGGCGCTGGAGATGTTAGCATTCACCGGTCTTATTGATAAGAAATCATTCCTGGGTACGGAATTGACCATCGCCGATAAGAAGCGCCTTGAGGTTTCCATGGCGCTCGCGACGCAACCCAAGCTGCTAATGCTCGATGAATCAATGGCCGGGCTCACCCCGGTTGAACTGCGGCAGATTATCGACCTCATTAAGAAGATCCGCAGTCAGGGTATGACCCTCGTCATCGTGGAACACGTGATGGAAGCCGTTATGGAGATATCGGACCGCGTTATCGTCTTGAACACGGGGAAAAAAATCATGGAGGGAGCGCCGAAAGAGGTGTGCTCCAGCCCGGAAGTCATCCAGGCCTATTTAGGGGATAAGTATCGTGTTGTCTGTTAACAATATTTCCGTCGGGTATAAGGGCCTTACGGCCGTGCAGGATGTCTCTCTTCAGATTGACAAGGGGGAAATCGTCAGCCTTGTAGGTTCCAACGGCGCGGGGAAATCTACCATCGTGAAGACCATTGCCGGCCTGATGCATCCTGAAAAAGGGGAGATTATTTTCGACAACGTACCGATCCATAAAATGCCCCCTTACGATATTGTGAAGAAAAGGATTTCGATGATTCCCGAAGGACGGCGGCTCTTCGGTCGCCTCTCCGTTCTCGATAACCTCATTCTCGGGGCCTATGCCCTGGACTCGCAGGAAGAGACAGAGAGCATGATGGAGCGCGTCTTCAATATCTTTCCCATCTTGAGGGAGAGAAAAGGGCAGCGCTCGGATACCTTTAGCGGCGGAGAACAGCAGCAGCTGGCCATCGCGCGGGGTCTCATGTCCCATCCGTCGCTGCTGATGCTCGATGAGCCGTCGCTCGGACTGGGGCCGAAACTAGTTTCGGAAATCTTCGAGATAGTGCAGGACATCAATCGCAACGGCGTCACAGTTCTCTTGGTGGAGCAGAATGTTCATGAAGCCCTCCAGATATCGCACCGCGCCTATGTCCTGCAGAGCGGCCGCGTCGTCCTCGAAGGAAAAGGCGAAGACCTCTTGAAATCCGATCTCGTCAGGCAGGCCTACCTGGGCATGTAGAAATAACCTGTTAGGGTGAAACGATCATGCGCGTCGTCATGAGGTATGGCAGAAATGGGCTTACTCTAAATCTTCCCGATGGGCTTGATGCAGAAGTAATCCGCAAAAATTCCATGCCCGTGCTGAATGATCCGGAGAGCGCCATGGCGTCTGCCCTTCTCAATCCCGTGGGATGTAAATCGCTCTTCGAAGAGGCAAGGGAGTGCCGGAGCGCCTGCATCCTGATCTGTGACATCACCCGTCCTGTGCCCAACGGGACCGTCTTGCCCACTCTCGTAAAAGAACTGATACGAGCCGGTATCAAGCCGCAGGCTATTACCGTGCTTGTCGCCACAGGCCTGCACAGGCCGAACGAAGGGGAAGAGCTCCGCGAAGTAGTAGGCAGCGACTGGGTGCTTACGACAGTCCCGGTTGTCAATCATTTTGCCCGCAATCCCGAAGACCATCTGTCCCTGGGAGCCCTGCCAGGTGACATACCGGTAAAACTCGACCACCGGTTTGTGCGCGCCGATTTACGCATCGTCGTGGGACTGGTGGAGCCTCATTTCATGGCCGGCTATTCGGGGGGCAGGAAAATAATCGCGCCGGGTGTTGCTCATGAAGACACGATAAGGGTATTCCATTCCGCGCGAATGTTAGAGCATTGCCGGGCTGCTAACTGTATTTTGGAAGGCAATCCCATTCACGGCGCGCAGTTGGATATTTTGAAGTTGGTGGGAAGGGCTTTCGCAGTGAACACCGTCATCGATGAAGACCGGCGGATATCCTTTGTCAATTTCGGGGATATCGAAGCGAGCCATCTCGATGCGGTGGCCTTCGTGCGTCCCTATTCGGAAATCGCAGTGCCGCGGAGGTTTAAGACCGTTGTCACGAGCTCCGCAGGCCATCCCCTTGATGGCACCTATTACCAGACGGTGAAAGGAATGGTCGGAGTGATTGATATCCTGGAACCCGGAGGAAATCTGATCATCGTTTCCGAGTGTCGCGGGGGTCTGGGGTCTCCTGAATTTGTAGAGGCGCAAAGGAGATTGATTTGCCTGGGGCCTGACCGTTTTCTCAAAGAACTTCTGCAGAAACGCTCTGCCTCGATCGACGAGTGGCAGTCAGAGATGCTCGTCAAAGCTATGAAGCAGGCGAACATCTATCTTTACAGTGAAGGCCTCACGGAAGATCAACACTCACTGACCGCAGTACATAGCATCGCATCACCCTCAAAGGCCATTGCCGACAGCGTCAGAACCCATGCCGATCCTCACGTAGCCGTTGTCCCGGAAGGGCCGTACGTCATACCGCTTTGTTCCGCTAACGCGATAGTCTAAGAATCTACCCCAGTTCCCGCTTCTCGTCTCACATCTTAGATGTAGCTTTGGTAAATCGGCTTGTACATCTGCGATTTGATGTAGGCCAGGAGATCTGCCGGTCTCTTCTTATGTGCAAGGCCCTCTTTGTAGGCGACTTCAGCCACTGCTACCGCTATGGCGATGGAGACCTCTTGGATCCTATTCAACGCCGGATAGACGCGGCCTTCCGCGATGTCGCTCTCCAGGACCTGGCCGGCCAGGGACTTCGCCGTCGTCAAGAACATCTGGTCGGTTACATGCTTTGCTTCACACGCGATGATGCCCAGACCCATTCCGGGGAAGATATAGACGTTGTTTCCCTGGCCCGGCCTGAAGGTCTGACCGCCGAGCGTGACTGGTGGGAACGGACTCCCGCTCGCGAAGACGGCGCGGCCGGCAGACCAGGTGTAAGCCTCTTCCGCCGTGCATTCGGCTTTCGACGTCGGGTTCGAGAGTGCGAAGATGATGGGGCGCTCATTGAGCTTTGCCATGGTTTCCACTATTGGTTGCGTGAAGCCCTTAAAAGAGCCCGATACGCCGATGAGTGCGGTAGGCTTGAGCGTTTGGATGGCCGCGAGCAGATCCGGGCAGGATCGGTAGTCGTGCGCGTATGGGAGTTTATGCTCGGCGAGTCCCAGGCGGCTCTTTACCACCAGACCCTTTGAATCCATGAACCAGCATCGCTTGCGGGCTTCCTCAATTGTCATGCCTTCTTCGACCAGCGCGGAAACGATGAGATCGCCGATGCCTATGCCGGCCTCGCCGGCGCCGAGGAAGAGGAACTTCTGATCCTTCATCTGACCCTTGGTGATACGTAAGGCGGAATAAGCTCCGGCCAGCACTACGGAAGCTGTTCCCTGTATGTCATCATCGAAAATGCAGGTGCGGTTCTTGTATTCGTGAAGCAGACGGAAGGCATTGATGTTGGCGAAATCCTCAAGCTGGATCAGTGCTTTCGGGAACACTTTATGTACGGCTTTCACGAATTCCGCAAAGAAGCTATCGTATGCCTTGCCGCGAACCCGCCTTTGGAATATGCCCGTATAAAGAGGATCATTCAGCAGAGTCTTGTTTTCCGTGCCGACATCCAGCAGCACAGGCAGGGCATACGACGGATGGACGCCGGCAGCGGCCGTGTAGAGAGAAAGCTTGCCGACCGGTATGCCTATGCCGAATGCACCGAGGTCGCCGAGACCCAGGATGCGCTCGCCGTCGGTCACAACGATGATGCGTATGTCCTTGTAAGGCCAGTTCTCCAGGATTTCTGCAATTCTGCCTTTGTCTTTTATTGATAGGTAAAGGCCCCGCGGACGGCGGAATAGATGGCCGTATTCCTGGCAGGCCTGGCCCACGGTGGGCGTATAGATGATGGGCATCATTTGCTCGATGTTGTTCATCACGACGTGGTAGAAAAGCGTCTCATTGCGGTCCTGCAGGCCGATCAACTGGATATAGCGTTCCAGGTCGTTGGGTTTTTTTCGGAAATTGTCCATAACCCGCCCTGCCTGTTCTTCCTGTGTTTGAACATGCGGCGGTAGAAGACCGCGCAGTTTCAATGCATCGCGCTCCGCCTCTGTAAAAGCGGTTCCTTTATTCAGCATCGGATCGTGTAGCAGGGCTACGCCCTTGGAGAATTCCGTATAGTCGCCGCTGCAAATAATCAGATCATCGATCTTCTCAAAATACACAGTCTTGGGCACCATCTGCGCGGTTACAGGGTGGTACCATTTATAGTTCACCCAGCCGCTGCCTTCAGCCTTGGCCTTCCTGATGATTGTCTTAATGAAGGTCCTGCCGTCGTAGTCTTTGACGTCGCTGAAATCCTCACCCACAAATTTTTCATTGATGCCATGCGCGAGCATGGTCCCCTTGAGACTCAATACATAGATATACCTTTCGTCCTGCACAAATTGTCCCTCGGGGTTCGAATATTCGGCTAGCGCTATTCTCTTGCCGGAATCTTTATAGAAAGCTACGGCCTTCTCCACCCAGCTCTTGGCGTCGGCCGCCTTTCGTTTACTCATACATTTCTCCTTCCTTACGTATTGAAGCTCTCCGCAGCAAGCTGCGGAGAGCTTCGATGGCCTGATAATGATTTTATGTTGGTAAGCCTTATATCAGAGAAAAGCGGGTATGTAAATAGTTGGCGACTTTATTTTGTTAGATCATTTAATTTTCTTGGAAAAGCGAAGAAATGGAGCAGCATTTCACTTCAAATTCACATGTCCTGATATGGCTAAGCCAGTGAAAATAGAAATATCAAGAGTCAGGTGCAGCATCCCCGGAGTCGACCCTCAAGACCACCTTCATCTGTCTTTCGATCTCTTCCCTTGAAAGCACACCTACCATCTTGTTTACGAGCTTTCCGTCCTTAAACATAAGTATTGTCGGGACGCCCTGGACTGCGTATTGTGAAGACACTGCCGGATTATCTTCGACATTCAGCCTGGCCACCTTCAGCCGGTCTTTGTACTCTGCGGCGATGCGCTCGATGATAGGATGAAGCATGCGGCAGTATGCGCACCACGGTGCCCACGTCACGAGAAGGACAGGACATGGAGAGGCGAGAACCTCGCGGGCGAAGTCGACGTCAGAGACATTGAGGGCTACGATTTTCCTTTCACCGACAAGAAGGGGGGCATGACAGCGTCCGCATTGAAGACGATCCTGAGGAGCACTGTATTTCGCGCCGCATTTTTTGCAGACAAGGACGGTATTTTCTACATCCATCACGTGTGACCCTTTCTCCAGGAGAGCCTCTGCTGACAGGCTTCCTCGTTATTCTGCGGTCGGCGGCATGCCTTATCTTGCCACCTTGACCGGCTGCGGGGACAGTATACGGAGAAGGTCTTCGGTCGCCATCTCCGCGAGCAGCCCCTTCCTCCCGGCATTGATGAGCATTTTCTGAAAATCGAGGAGCGTCTCTTCGATATATATGGGGAGCTTCTTTCTTATGCCGAAGGGGGAAGTGCCTCCGATCATATAGCCGGTGTGTTTTTGAGCCGTTCTCGGAGCACACGGCTGGACGGACTTAACCCCCAGAAGCCTGGCCAGCTCTTTCGTCGATACTTCCCTGTCTCCGTGCATGAGGATGATGAAGGGCCTCTTCCGATCATCCTCCATGACAAGGGTCTTGATCGCCATGTGCTCATCCACACCGAGCTCTCTTGCGGCCACTTCAGTACCGCCCCGTTCCTCATATTTGTAAGGACGAAGAGTAAAGCTCACCCCTTCATCCTTGAGGACGCGAATAGCTGGCGTTGCCGGGAAATGGTCTTTCGTCGTCATGGCCTCATCGTGAAGGATAAACTGCCTAACCTTTTATCATTCCTTCATGAAAATCAAACCCTGGATACCCCGTGCGGAAGCACGGGGAGGAAAGGGTTTCCGTTCTTTAGGAATTGAGTATCATAAGCATGAAGAAAAGCTCCCAAGCAGTTAGATTTTGAGTTTTAATGCCCCGTGCGGAAGCACGGGGTTCTTTACTGTTTTTCCGCGGGAATGTTCTTCCCTTCTCTCTTGATATCGGGGACGTTCCTGTATCCCGCGCCGCACTCATTCCTGAAGAAAGTCCATTCTTCACATTCGTTGCTGTCGGGGAAGATACAAACCCCGTATTCACTTCCGTCGGCGTTGGTTCTGATCTCCAGTGTATAGCCGGATTGCACACAGTATACTGATGCCGGATTTGCAATTTGAATGTTCTCGGCGCTGACAGCCTGTCGGATGAAACTGCCGGAAAACAGCATTAGTCCCGTTATTCCGATGAAGATGATTTTTTTCATTCTTTTCATGAAGTCAGTAAATATATGGAGACGAGGCCAGGAACTATACCAGCGACTTGTTTGAGGGTTACAGCTTCACCGAGAAATAAATATGACAAAACGACGGTTACGAGGACATACAGTGTGCTCACCGGAATAACTACGCTTGCCGGCGCCTGCTTGAGAACGCTGTAGAAGATAATGACCAGTAAACCGCCCATCAAACCGCAGACTGCAGCCAGCCACACACCAGCTTTATTTTGAAAGTCCAATCTTGGCAGGGCAACTGCCGCTACTGCCAACCATGCGCTTGTAGCTACGATAAAAAACATTGTGAGGGGATTCAGGCGGTCTGAGGCAACCTTAACTAACGTGCCCCAGACGCCGGCGAGCAAGATGTAAATAACAATTAATAGACGCCAATTAATGTTATCCATATGTCTTTGGTGCCGAAGCCCGGATTTGAACCGGGACGGAGAACCCCCCACTAGACCCTGAACCTAGCGCGTCTACCAGTTCCGCCACTTCGGCACGCTGTTTGTAATAATGGAAGGCGTTACTATGGTTGTCTACACTGAGATTCCGACCATTGTCAAGAAAAAATGGGCTTGAAAATAACTATATTAATGCTATGTTAGCGCGGAATCAAGAAAGGTCAGAGAATGAAAGTCATCAGAAGTTTGGAACAAACACCCGGTGAATTCAGGGATGCTTTCGTAACAATAGGGAATTTCGACGGGGTCCATCTGGGCCATGTGCCGATACTCAAGAAACTTATAGAGGAAGCCCATAGGGAAAAGAGCAAAGCCTTAGTGATCACCTTCGATCCGCACCCTAAGAAGATCCTGCGACCGGATATCAGACCCTTTTATCTAATCACTTCAATCGAGGAGAAGATCAAGCTTCTTGAAGATATTGGTGTTGATGGTTTAATACTCATCCCTTTTGATCTCGATTTTTCCAAGATGACAGCTGAGTCGTTCGTCCGTGATATTCTCTGGGATAAACTTCACATCAGGAAAATATTTGTCGGCCATGACTATAGCTTCGGGAAAAGCAAGACGGGGAACAAAGAGTTTCTCGCAGAATTCGGGAAGAAGCTGGGATTTGAGGTTAACATCATTAATGCCGTCAAACTCGATGATGAGACCATCAGCAGCACCCGCCTGAGAAACTTGATTCTGGCAGGTGACGTAAAAACGGCTGCGAGGCTCTTAGGAAGGCCTTATAATGTCAGCGGCATTGTTATCGAAGGGAAAAGGCGGGGCAGCATCCTCGGAATTCCCACGGCCAATATAAAGCCGGAAAAAGAATTAATCCCTGCCGAAGGTGTCTATGCCGTTATTTCCTGTCTCGAGAAAGAATGTTACAAAGGTGTCTTGAATATCGGCTTCAATCCCACCTTTTCTGATACTGACCTTTCTGTCGAAGTTTATTTGCTTGATTTCAACGGAGATATTTACGGAAAGAAGCTGAATGTCCTTTTTATAGAAAGGATACGGGCTGAGGTAAAATTTGAAAATGCTGAGCAGTTGGTAAAACAGATAAGAAAAGACATCGATGAAGCGCGGGCCGTACTGAAACCGTATTTTTAGTATCAGTAGATCGAGTTCTGACTCACGATAGTTTGCACTGTGCCATTTCGACTGTAAGGAGAAATCTTTTTTCATATTATCAATAGATTTCTCAGTCGCTCCGCTCCTTCGAAATGACACAATGGATTATCTGTACAAGCTATATATATCACCTCCGAGATGAAGATCAAATATCTCCACCATTGGAACATCACATATAAAGAAGCCGTCAACATCCAGCAGGAACTCAAGGGGAAACTGATCCTCGATGACAAGGAGTTTCCAGCACGAATCAGCACAATCGCCGGCGCAGATATATCCTATTCCAAACAAGACGATATGTTTTTCGCGGCCGTTATTCTGCTCGCATACCCGACCATGGACGTCATCGAAGAGATTTGTCTTGTTGAGAAGGCGCCCTTCCCGTATATTCCCGGACTGCTGAGTTTTAGAGAAGGCCCCGCACTCTCAAAAGCATTTGAGAAGCTTAAGAGCGTTCCTGATTGCGTTATTTTCGATGGCCAGGGGATTGCTCATCCGAGAGGCATTGGCCTCGCTTCACATATGGGATTGTTCCTGGATATACCAACTATAGGTTGTGCCAAGAAAAGGCTGGTCGGTGCATATGACGAAGTGGGTGATGAGGTAGGGGACTACGCTGATCTTGTGCTGGACGGTCGCATCATCGGAGCCGTCGTCCGGACCAAGAAAAAGGTAAAACCGTTGTTCGTATCACCGGGACACAAGATAGGCTTGCGAAAAGCAGTTGACGTCGCACTTGCATGTTGCAGAGGCTACAGACTTACCGAGCCGGTAAGGAGGGCGCATCTTGCGGTTAATCGAATTCGCATAGAGGCGACTAGCTCTTGCTGAAATACACGTCGCCGATGTAGCTTTCCGCCGCACTCTTGGTCTTTTGCGAATTGATATAAAACTCGACACCATGAGTTACTCCGGCAGGATCGGCACGTTCCACGTCTTTCAAAAGCTTCTTATAGTCCTCGTATATATTTCTCTTTTCCGTATACCACTGCCCCAGGCGATCCGTCTTATTCCGGACGACGACATACCTAAGCTTCCCTCCACCGATTGCCGAGCTTCTGCCCGTCCAGCCTCTGGGTGCCTCATTATCCCAGATATAAGCCAGAACGGGCGTGTTCAGCGCCTCCGGAAATCCTGTCGGAGTGAAAGCAATATAGAGCTGTATTGCCTGGTCATCAGTGTCACTCTTTCTGACATCACCTCCATCAGGAAGCTTAGTGACCTTCCATCTCCAATTCAGATAGGGGTATTCTTTGATATCAACCTTTATGCCGCTTTTTACACCGTAGGATGAGTCATTGCTCTTCATGTGAAGGTTGTAGATCTGCGATCCTCTTTCAAGAGTGATGGCAGGTTCACCCTTCTTGATATCCAGTAACCAGCCTGTAGGACAGCCCTTCTGCATCTGTGCGGAGTCAAATCCTGCGACCCGGATGATATCCGTACCCTGCAGTTTCGCAGGTGCAGCCGGTGATTCCGGAGCAGCCGTCGGTTCATATGTGGCGGGAGCCGGCGGTGGAACGGGCGTCGCCGCTGCCGATGGGGCCGCAGGAGTTTTCGGTGTTTCAGGAACTGACGGAGCCATTGTGGTCTGAGGTGAGGGTGGCGATACAGGTGAAGTAGCCGATACCTCCGGCTTCTTGGGCTCCTCGGCCTTCTGACATCCTGATAGAGGAATCATTGCAAGAAAGAGCGATACAGAGATAATTAGAGTCAACATTCTTTTCATGCTAAATCACTTTGCGCCTTTCAAACGACCTTTATAGAGATTCATGATCTCTGATCTTGTCAATATGGCATCTACCCTGTCTACATATTTTTTTATATTCTCCCTGCCGCCTTCTTCTCTGTCCACAAGGGCAATTACCCTATCAACCTCGAGACCGGCTTCCCGTGCAATTTCTACGGCAGTGAGCGTCGATCCTCCTGTCGTTATCACATCGTCTATGACAACGACTCTTTCGCCCGGTGCGATGTTCCCTTCGATGCCGCTTCTTGTACCGTGGTTCTTGGCATCCTTCCTTACGACAAACGATTTGATCGGTTTCTTCTTTTGATAAGAAATGAGGGAAAGGGCATTGGCCATGGGATCCGCTCCTAATGTGAGGCCGCCGGCCGCCGACACATCCGCATCAACAAGCATGTCAAAAAGGATATTCCCTATGAGGTACATCCCTTCAGGGTCCATGGTTGTCGGTTTGCAGTTGAAATAATAGTTGCTCGTCTTTCCCGAGGCCAGCGTGAAGGGAGGATCGTTCCTGTACTGGAAAGACCGCTCGAGGATTATTTCAGCGAGTCTATGTTTCATTTCATGGGGGGTCATTTTGATATATGCCTCTTTGAAAATGATTTTACCAGTTGTTCAACTGTTCGCACGGCTTCCACGCCGTCTTTGGCATAGGAGGCGCCGATAGAGGCTGCATAGGCCTTCGTGATGACGGCGCCCCCTACGATAAACGGGCATGAATATCCGTTGGCCCGCGCAATGCCAATGACTTCCTCCATGTTTACCATGGTCGTGGTCATGAGCGCAGAAAGGCCGACTACATCGGGCTTTGAACGCCTCATGGATTCAATGATGGCCTTCGCCGGTACGTCTTTGCCGAGGTCAACAATCCTGTAGCCGTGATTTTTTAACATCAAAGAAATTATGTTCTTGCCGATGTCGTGGATGTCTCCCTTTACCGTGGCAAGGATGATAACCCCTTTTCCCAGCATGACTCCCTTTTCTTGTTTAAGCCTTGGTTCAACGCGCGCGAGGGCCGCCTTCATTGCCTCGGCGCTCGCTATCAGCTGCGGCAAAAAATATTTTCTCTGATCAAAGAGTTCACCCGCCCGGTTAATTGCCGGGATCATAATGTCATCCACAAGCCAGGAAGGATTCATACCTGATGCAAGGGCAATATCGACGAGGTTAATAATGTTATCCCTGTTCCCTTCCAATATCGCTCCATAGAGATCCTGATCCGGCGACGTTTTCACTGCCGGGGCGGTGGCCGTGTCCGTCTTTGCGGAGAGAAAAAAATGCCGGATATAAGACAGAGCGTCCCTGTCTTTCTGCATGAACACGTCGCCCGCCATCTTCACCTTCATGAGTTCCCTGTCGGCAGGATTGGCAATCGCCATGGTCAAGCCCGCGGCCTGTGCCATGGCGAGAAATGCGGTATTCATCCACTTTCGCTCAGGCATGCCGAAGGACACATTGGAAAGACCGAGAACAGTTCTGCATTTGAAGCTATCCGCGGACCAGACGACGGTTTTCAGCGTTTCTTTCGCAGCCTTGGTGTTCGAGGCCACGCTCATGACGAGTCCGTCTACGACGATGTCATCTTTTGAGAATCCAAAATTTCGGGAAGTCTGGAATATATTTTTTATGATGTCCTTTCTTCTTGATACTGTTTCCGGTACCTCATTATCTGTCACCGGCAAAAGAATAAACATGGCGCCATATTTCGCTGCAATGGGGAGAAGCTTTTTCAATTTTTGCTTTTCTCCGGAAATGGAGTTTATCAGGGAGCGGCCGGGATAGATGCGAAGGGCCGCCGTTATCGTCTCCATATTGGGGGAATCGATGACCAGGGGCAGGGCAGTGCCTGTCGATAGCAGACGGATGACTCTCTTCATGGTATCGACTTCATCAATTTTGTGAACCCCGACATTCACATCAAGAAGGTCGGCCCCCTGCGCTTCCTGATCTCGTGCCATCTGCCTCACGATATTCATTTTGCCGTCAAGGAGTTCTTGCTGCAGGGCTTTCTTGCCCGTGGGATTAATTCTCTCGCCGATTATGAGAAGCGGGCTGCCCTCATCAAATATCTTGAAGGCCCTGGCAGAGCTGATAGCGCTTATGGACTTTCGCACAGGAGCATGCACCGTGGCTTTGCCTAATGCCTTCTTCAACGCCGCGATATGTACGGGCGTTGTCCCACAGCACCCACCGACCAAGTTGACGCCAGCAGCCGCCAGCTTCTTTCCCCATGAGGCGAAGTCCCTCGGGTTCATATCATAGACGGTGGCCTTGCCGACAAGCCTCGGCATCCCGGCGTTGGGCTTAGCCACCAGCGGTACTGTGGCAAACGGTTTCATGGCGGCAATAAACTTCACCATTGCCTCGGGCCCCGTTGAACAGTTGCAGCCCACGGCGTCCGCCCCGAGGCTCTGTAAGGTAATGAGGGCGGTTACTGGATCCGTGCCGCTGAGCGTATAGCCGTTCGTTTCGTAGGTCATGGTAACCATGGTAAAATGGTCGGTGATTTCCTTGACGGCGATAAGCGCAGCCCGCGCCTCCTGTATGTCCATCATGGTTTCGATGACAAAAAGATCAACGCCGCCCGCAAGCAGGCCCTGGACCTGCTCTTTGAAAATATCAACCGCCTCTTCAAACATCAGGTCGCCGAAAGGCTCCACAAAATGTCCCGTCGAGCTGATGTCACCGGCAATCAGTGTCCCGCTTCCTACGGCCTGCCTCGCCAGAACCACAAGTTGTTTGTTGATTTCTTTGACATTCGTAAAGCCGTATTGCCCGAGCTTTAATCGGTTCGCGCCGAAGGCACAGGTATAGATGATATCTGCACCTGCCTTTTGATAAGCCCTGTGAATATCCTGAATCGCCGCGGGGTTTTCCAGACACCACACCTCGGGACATACACCGGATGGCATTTCCCGCTTCTGCAGTTCCGTTCCCGTAGCACCGTCAAGAATTAAAATTCTTTTTTTCAACAGATTGTGGATCTTCTGTTTTTTATCCAATGACCTATACATATCGTAGATCGTGTCTTCCTTATTTTTGCGGCAATCTTTATCTTATAATATCAGCATTCCATAATATCAAGATATTATCGTGTCATAATCCCTGTCATAACAATAACCGACCGCCTCATGAACTTTGCGCCTTTATGCCGGTGATGGCGGTAACGGACTTTTCCGGGATAAGTATTGAGCTCTCTGTTATCGCTATGCCGATTCTGTCGAGCTGGAGGAGGCGGTACATCGCTTTTTGCGTTTCGAGAAATAAATCACCATAGCCTGCGGAATAACGTTTCCGCAGCAATCTCCTATTTTCCCTTCTCAGCGACTGATTGAAATAGTCCATGATCCAGTCGAGAGAAGCGTCTACTATCTCACTCGCGGCTGCGTCCAAAACGATACCGCGGGTTAAATTCGCACCGGTGGCATCTTTCTCGATGGCGTCCATGATTTCCCGGCCGGCCGTGGCTCCCATCAGGACTATCTCGCTGCAATTGGCAAGGAGCTTGGCAAGTTGACGACTTTCAAATTCCGCACCGTCGGGAAGGAGAATCTTGGCGTCTTTAATCTCCGTGATAGGCATGCGCAAGCTTGCGCCCTTCAGGTGAATGAGCGATGAGGCGTGCCCTATGTACCTTTCGATCTCCTCCTGTTGCGATGCTGGTATATCTGTAACGCCTTTTACAAATCCTAGACGTCTGTATATGTTTTTGCGGGGCAGGGGAATTAATATGGATTCAAAAAAAAGGACAGGTGCCATGACAGATGATGAGAGATTCCTTTCCTTACTGCGGGCCTGTAGAATGCGTCTTCGGTTATGCTTTTTTCTTTGCGATGTGCTTCATCAAGCCGCCGTCGCTGACAAGTCGTTGCATGAACGGTGGAATGGGCTCTATACGAAGCGGACTCCTATCGCTCCCTAAAATCCTGATGCTTCCATTATCGCCGTCCACCTCGATTTCCTGGCCATCAGAGACTGTCTCCCACAAATCCCTCGATTCAAAAATTGGCAGTCCGATGTTGAAGGCATTCCGGTAAAATATGCGGGCAAAACTCTTGGCGACGACGCAGGAAATCCCGGCGGTCTTGATGGCGATAGGCGCGTGTTCTCGCGATGAGCCGCAGCCGAAATTCTCCCCTGCCACAACGATGTCGCCGGCGCTGATTTTTTTCATAAATCCAGGGTCGGCGTCTTCCATGCAGTGCGCGGCGAGAAACGCCGGATCGGATGATACCAAATAGCGGGCAGCGATGATCGCATCGGTATCTACGTTATCTCCAAATTTCCAGACTTTCCCTCTGAACTTCATAATATTTAACCCCTCTACAACTCTTCCGGACCGGCAATCCTTCCCAAGACCGCGGATGTCGCGGCAACAGCAGGGCTGGCAAGATACACTTCACTGCCGGTATGCCCCATGCGCCCGATGAAATTTCTGTTCGTTGTGGAAACGGCCTTCTCGCCGTCCGCTAACACGCCCATATGACCGCCTAGACAGGCGCCACAGGTGGGCGTGCTGACCGCCGCATGCGCGTCGATAAATATCTCTATGAGACCTTCCTGAATGGCCTGTTTGTATATTGCCTGTGTCGCGGGCACGATGATCAAACGGACACGGGGTGCGGCTTTCTTATTTTTGAGAATGCCCGCGGCAATCCGGAGGTCTTCTATCCTGCCGTTGGTGCAAGACCCGATAACGACCTGATCAATTTTCACATCGCCTACCTGGCTGATCCCCCTGACGTTTGAAGGTATATGGGGAAATGCCACCTGGGGCTCGATTCTGCTTACATCGATATTAATGACATCGGTATACCGCGCATCTGGGTCAGAGTTATAAAAACTATATGGCCGCTTTGCCCTCTCCGTTACATAAGCCTTCGTTATATCGTCCGGTATGAAGATGCCGTTCTTTGCGCCCGCTTCAATGACCATGTTAGCCATGGTTAATCTGTCCGCCATGCTGAGCTGCCCTATGGTATCACCGGTGAACTCCATCGCTCTGTAAAGAGCGCCATCGACGCCAATCGAGCCAATGATATAGAGGATCAGGTCCTTGCCGGAAACCCATTTGTTCATCTTGCCGGAAAAGACGATCTTCATCGTCTCAGGGACCTTGAACCAGACCTCGCCGGTCATCATGGCGGCCGCGAGATCGGTGCTGCCGACACCCGTGGCGAAGGCCCCCAGGGCGCCGTATGTGCAGGTATGGCTGTCAGCGCCAATAACCAAGTCTCCGGGGAGAACGATACCCTGTTCCGGAAGGAGGGCATGCTCAATGCCCACTTCACCTACGTCATAGTAGTGGGTTAGTCCTTGCTCCCGTGCAAATTCCCTGATGAGCTTACACTGCTGGGCCGAATCGATGTCTTTATTGGGCGTGAAGTGGTCAGGTATGAGCACCACCTTATCACGATCAAAGACCTTGATGCCCCCGGCCTTTCGGAATTCCGCGATGGCAATAGGTGCCGTTATGTCATTCCCGAGGGTAATATCCACTCTCGCGTTTATCAGCATCCCCGGATGTATCTCTTTGAGATCTGTGTGGCGGCACAGTATCTTTTCTGTGATGGTCATTCCCACGGTGTTAGTTCTCCATTTTTTTCTGCGAGTATTTCCTTACACCATTATCCTTCTTTATACAACTTTAACCTTTTTCACATCCCCTTTGAGAAACTCGAGACGGTTTAGCGCATTGATATATGCCTTTGCAGAAGCCACAATCACATCCGGCTCGGCGCCGCGTCCCGCCACAGAGCGCCCGTTGTACTTGAGCTGCACCATGACCTCTCCTAACGCATCGGTGCCTCCGGTAATGGCGGAAACCACATACTTGAGCAGGTGGTAGTTGGTTTTGGTAATTTTCCTGATGGCAGCGAAAGTTGCATCCACAGGCCCTACGCCGAAACCTGCGTCCTGAATGGTTTTCCCGTCTACCTCCATCTGCAGGGTCGCCGTAGGTACGGCCACGTTGCCGCTTATCACAGTCAGATAAACCAGTTTGTACCTCTCGGCAATCTTATACACTTCTTCGTATACAATTGCCTCCAGATCTTCATCAAAGATATCTTTCTTGACGTCGGCCAGTTCCTTGAACCTGACAAAGACCTTCTTAACTTCACCTGCGGTCAGCTTGTAACCCATTTTCTTGAGGTGTTCGGAGACGGCGTGACGGCCTGAATGCTTCCCGAGAACCAGGTGGGTTCCGGAGATGCCGACGGATTTGGGAGTCATAATTTCATACGTGATCTTCTCTTTGATCAAACCGTCCTGGTGGATGCCCGATTCGTGCGCGAACGCGTTGGCCCCGACAATCGCCTTGTTCGGTTGAACCGGTATGCCTGTTATGTGTGTCAAGAGCCTTGATGACTGGTAGATGTTTTCCGTTTTGATTCCCGTGCGAAATCCGAAGAAGTCCTTCCGGGTCTCGAGGGCCATGACGATTTCCTCCATGGCTGCGTTCCCGGCCCTTTCTCCGATCCCGTTGATTGTGCATTCCACCTGCCGTGCGCCGTGTTTAACAGCGGCCAGAGAATTTGCGACGGCGAGGCCCAGATCGTTATGACAATGAACAGAGATAACTGCCTCGCCGATATTTTTGACTTTCGCAAAGAGATAATCGATCAGGCTGCCGAATTCATCGGGCACTATATAACCCACGGTGTCAGGGATGTTCACGGTGGTGGCCCCGTTTGCGATTACCGCTTCCACCATATCACAGAGATAATCCCAATCCGTTCTCGTCGCATCCATGGGAGAGAACTCCACATTAGGTGTGTAGGAGCAGGCACGGGCCACGGCGGCGCGGGCTTCTTTCAGAACCTGGGCTCGTGTCTTTTTGAGCTGGTACTTGAGATGGATATCGGACGACGAAATAAAGGTATGGATCCGTGGATGAGCCGCCTCCTTGATGGCCTCCCATGCGCGGTCGATATCGGCAGAATTGGCCCTCGCTAAGGCGGCAATCTGCGGCTCTCTAACCTCACGGGCGATCTGCTGAACGGCCAGGAAGTCGCCGTCTGAGGCGATCGGGAAGCCTGCCTCAATGATATCTACCCCGAGCTTTTCGAGTTGTCTCGCGATGCGCAGTTTTTCATCCAGGTTCATGCTTGCCCCTGGTGACTGCTCCCCATCCCTGAGCGTCGTATCGAATATTAATACCCGCTTTTTCTGTGTATCCATATCTCCCTCCCTTCAATCTAATCGACAAATAAAAAAGGCCATGAGCTTCTGGAGCCCATGGCCTTTAGGTACGTTCTATTTGCGGTTGACTTAAGGACTACCTAAAAACGACGGGCGCCTGCCATTGGGCAAAAGGCGAAGAAGAGCGAGAATCAGGATCGCGTTGCTCTTTGAGTTAACCAATGCCTTCTCCATGCCAAACGTCACTTTCAGAAAATCCTTTTAATACTGAATTTAGAATAAATCAGAGTGGGAACTATGTCAAGGCGTTTTTTTAAAAGCATAAAAAGAGTCACAAGCCGGAAGCGGCGCAGGGAAAAGTCACAGCACCCTCTTTCTTATATCACAGCCGCAACTTGGAGATGTCCACGTCGTTAAAACTTTCGGGGTGCCAGCGGGGCTTATCATCCTTATCTATAATCCGGGCCCGAACACCTTCGAGGAAGTCAGCGTGTCTTACGATAAATTGCATGGCCCGAAAGTCCGCCTCATAAACCTTTCCCATGGGGAGATGTTCATTGTGGCGCAACAGCGTGAGCGTCAAGGTTAGAGCTGTGGGGGATCTTTCTGAAAGTTCCGACGTCAGGCCTTCACAGGGAGAAAGAAGGATAGGGCACGCCTGAAGTGAATCGATAATCTCTTGCAGGGATGGTTGTCCTGCAAAATATTCTGCCACCCATGTGTCTATGTCCGGTCTCGGCGCTATATTCCTATAGAAGTAGATCTTGATCTTCCTCAGTAGCAGGGCCAGCAGTTCCTTCGCGGTTGATATGCCCTTTGCCTTGAAGCTTTCGATGGATCTGATCAAATCATTGACCTTATCTGCGGATGTCAAATGTGTTGCGAAACCGACGCGGACACACTCACTGCCCTTCAATTCATGACTTGTGAGAGCCATGTATTCCGGATAGCCGGGCGGACACTTGCTGTACATCCATCCGGTTGCGCCCACATCGGGGAAAAAACCGATCCTTGTTTCCGGCATGGCCATCCGCGTCTTTTCCGTCGCGATCACCCAGTCTGCGCCCGCTGCAATGCCAAGGCCGCCGCCCATGGTGATGCCGTCGGCGATCACAATTACTGGTTTGGGAGATCGATGGATCATCAGATCAAGACGGAATTCCTCTCGGAAAAATTTGTTTACGTCGTCCAGGTTGTTGTTCTGCATATCGAGAGCGATGCGCCTGATATCGCCGCCGGCGCAGAATCCTCTTTCACCAAGACCGTAGAACAGGATAAGCTTGCATTCGTCATCTGCAAGCGCTTCGTTAAAATGGCCCGTTATAAGCCGGACCATCTCGAGGTTGAGACTGTTCAGCGCCTCTTTTCTATTCAGGATGATCGACATGCCGGAACTGGTGCGGCGCATTTTGACAGAAGACTTCTTGGCATCGTTGCTCTTCATTGGCGTTACCTGTTCTCTAAAGAAGATTCACTATAGGAACTACTCTAAATTTCATCCTAAAAAGATTGCCGTTATTCTTAATCTTCTTTTTCCATGTCGGCTTCCGCATTCAGGGTAATGTCGATATGTTTCCCCACGGTAAATCCCCCCGGATATTTGTAGTTCCACGTCATTCCGAAATCTTCCCGCTGGAGGTAAGCCGTAGCGGCAAATCCCATAGTGGTATACGAACCGGTTTCGTCTGTGAAGTAGGTCGGACCGAAGAATTGAGCGTGAAGAAGAACGGGCTTCTCCACGCCGCAAATAGTGAGACGTCCATGGACCTTGAGCATGTTGCTTCCGACATTTTCGATTTCAGTGCTCTTGAAAAGAATATGGGGATACTTTTCCACATCGAAAAAATCGGAACTTCGGAGATGGTTGTCTCTCGGTTCAATGCCGGTGAAAATGCTCGCTGCATCTATCTCGATCTCTATGGACGTACCGGGAATATGCGATGGGTCAAAGTTGACAAAACCGGAGATTTTATTAAACTGACCGTGAACGTCGTTTATCATCATGTGGCGCACCGTGAAATGTGCGACCGTATGATCCGTGTCGATAATCCATTTTGCCATATGGAACCCCCCCCATCACTATTTATTGAGACATCATATCTTCGACTTTCACGAGAACGACATGTCGTTTAAAAAGAAAAATATTATGTTCAAAAATTAACATATTACAAGGAGAACGGTCAATTATGTTCTTGAATAATCTTATTTCTACGTCAGTCAATGTATTAAGAAACTTACTTTGGACAGAGGATGGGTTATCGAAGACATCAATCCATATTAATGGGACGAAATATGTTCGATAGGCAACCGCAAAATCAACAAAAATATTTTTGACCTCTGGGATAGATGTGGGTATTATAGTAGTAATTATTGCATTCGCTGATTAACGTCATTGTTTTTCGTTCGATACGGATAGGTCGTCCGCTCATGTGGCCCAGGAAATGTTAAGGCAACTATATGAATAAAATTCAGGAGGGAAGGAAGGAGGAATAATATGAGAATACAGGTCAAAAGCAACGTTTCATGGGTCGGCAAGATCGATTGGGAGCTCAGGAAGTTTCATGGGGATGAATATTCCACACATCGTGGGTCGACCTATAATTCGTATCTCATCGAAGAAGAAAAAGTAGCTTTGATCGACACGGCATGGCTTCCGTTCGCAAAAGAGTATGTTGAGAACCTACGACAGATAATTGATCTAAAAAAAATCGACTATGTTATTGCAAACCATGCGGAGATCGATCACAGCGGCGCCCTGCCCGAACTCATGAGCCGTATTCCGGGTACGCCCATATACTGCACCGCAAACGGTATCAAATCCCTTAAGGGTCACTATCATCAGGATTGGGATTTCCATGCAGTAAAAACAGGCGACCGTCTGAGTCTGGGGAAAAAGGAATTGATTTTTGTGGAAGCGCCGATGCTTCACTGGCCGGACACCATGTTTTGCTACCTGACGGGCGATAATATTTTGTTCAGCAATGATGCATTTGGCCAGCACTATGCAACGGAGTTCATGTTTAATGATCTCGTCGACCAGGCCGAACTGATGGAGGAATGCATAAAGTATTATGCGAATATCCTAACGCCGTTCAGCGCTTTCGTCGGCAAAAAAATCAAGGAGGTCTTATCCTTCAAATTACCCGTGGATATTATCTGTACAAGCCACGGTGTCATCTGGCGGGATAACCCCGTTCGGATTGTCGAGCAGTATCTGAAATGGGCCGACAGCTATAAAGAAAACCAGATCACCATCATCTACGATTCCATGTGGAACGGCACCCGTGTGATGGCGGAAAATATCGCCTCCGGCATTAAGCAATCTGATCAGAAGGTAAATGTGAAGTTGTACAATCTCTCCAAATCGGACAAGAATGACGTGATCACGGAGATTTTTAAATCAAAGGCCGTTCTTGTCGGCTCCCCGACTATAAACCGGGGCATACTGACGGCTGTCGCTGCGCTCCTCGAAGAGATAAAAGGTTTGAAATTCCAAGGCAAGAAAGCAGCGGCCTTTGGCTGCTACGGCTGGAGCGGCGAATCCGTAAAGGTTATTTCCGAGAACCTTCAATCCGCGGGCTTCGAGGTCGTTGACGGAGGAATAAAGATCCTTTGGAATCCGGATTCCGAGAGCATTGGGGCATGCGTCGAATATGGAAAGAAGATGGCCGGGCTTTTTGCCTGAGGAAGAAGATTTGGAAGACGCCGCAACATTTTGCGAAGATCGAGACTGTGCGGACTGTAAATGACTGATTGTATCGAAACTCCGGAAGGCGATACGATGATCATCCGGGAGGTGGAGGCGGCCTCCCGAATGATCGCGAGAAAAGAATTTTTTACCAGTTACCTCTATTGCCCATGCCTGGACCTCCGCCCATACCTGGGCCACCCTTCATGCCGGGGCCAAAACCGCGTCCCACTTTGAAAGATTTTACCTGCTCCTGCTGTTCGGGCGTCAATACCTTGAGAACTTCCAGCCGATAGGCGGTCATTTTATCCTGCATTTGATCGCGAAGGGTCCTGATCTCTTTCTGTGCTGCCGCAATCTTGTTCTGGTCGGGATTCGTTTGCAGCCAGAGCAGCTTTAGATCACCGCGCTTGATGTACATCTTGTCCCTGAGGGGCTTTGTATCCCGCAGATTGGCTTCACGGAGGGCATTGATCTTTGTCGTCTGTTCGGGCGTCAGATTAAGCCGGGATAGAAATGATGTATCGGACCCGTAGCAATCTCCGCCACGCCCTCTTCCCGAGCCGGGACCGTAGGCAAAGGCATAAGCCGATAAAGCCATCACAACAAGCACTGTTACTAATGTCATTATTAATTTTTTCATGGTCGTATTCTCCTTAAAAAATATTTTTCTCTTTTGCTTGTATGCAGAGCAAGGGTTGTGCCAGATTAATTTCTCCAAATGTAACATGCTTATATAGCAATGGTATCAGCCATTCATCTATGTTTGTCCGGTGTTGTAACTGGTACTCTAAAGAAAAAATATGGATAAAAAGTATCCGATTATGGTATCCAGTTGAATAAAAAATATCCAGATGAAGATGAAGAACAAGATTAATGAAAGAGGCAGGAAATTTTGGGCAGGTGTTTCGCCCTGGTTTATCATCGGAGCCGTGGTCATTATTTTACCCGTCTTTGTCGTATTGACCATCCAGAGTATCAACAAACAGAAGGAATATACCACACAGCTCTTGGTTGAGAAGGGCGCGGCGCTGATAAGATCTTTTGAAGCGGGTGCGAGAACGGGCATAGGAATGCGATGGAGCAGTTTTCAGCTCCAGAAGCTGTTGATTGAAACAGCACAGCAGCCGGACATCGATCATCTGATCGTAACTGATGCAGAAGGCACGATCGTGGCCGACAGCGATCCCTCGATGATCGGGGAAACGTACGGGACGGATCTTGATCTCGCACGTCTTGCTGCTTTAAAACAAGTGGAATGGCGGCAAGTTCCCAATCCTGAAGGCGCCGATACGTTTGAAGTATACCGGCAATTTTCTCCGACAGAGAAACCTTTTCAGGGATTTATGAAAGGACCAAAATCAGATAAGCAGCCATCGCCGCGTGAAACGGACAAGTCAGCGGGAACATCGTCGGGGTTCATCATTTTTGTCGGGATGGATATGGGGCCGGTCATGGCGGCAAGAGAGCAGGATACACGTCACACCGTCTTGATTGCCGCCATTCTTATTCTGATTGGATGTTCGGGAGTCATTTCTCTCTTTCTTGCGCAAGGGTATCGCTCGGCAAAGACCTCCTTTTCCAGAATAAAAATATTTTCCGACAGCCTCGTGGAAAATATGCCCATCGGCCTCGTTGCCATAAATAACCGGGAGGAAATTATCTCATTTAACCAGACCGCCGAATCCATCCTCGGCTATTCACATGCGGATATCCTGGGAAAGAATGCCCAAGGCATCATACCTCCGCCGTGCATGGCCTTACTGCAAGGCCTGAAAGCTGAAGAAAAAGTAATCGAGGAGGAGATAGATTGCCCTCTTGCAGACGGCAGGACAATTTCCCTTGAAGTGATTGCCACAGCCCTCGAAGAAGAGGATGGCAAATTTCTTGGCTTTGTAATACTTTTCAGGGACATCACTGAGGTACAGCACTTGAAGAAGGAAATGGAGCGTAGCCGACGCCTAGCGTCAGTGGGAAGTCTGGCAGCCGGGATCGCCCATGAAATAAGGAATCCCTTAAGTTCCATCAAAGGCTTTGCCACTTTTTTCAAAGAGCGCTACAGTGATAATCCTGAGGATCAGAAAACCGCGGAGATCATGGTTCAGGAGGTCGAAAGGCTAAACCGGGTTATCGGCCAGCTTCTTGAATTTGCAAAACCGATGGAGATGAAAAAGCAGTGGGCTTCTATTCAGGAGGTGATCAGACATACGCTAAGAATGATCGAAGGCCAGGCGAAGGCAAAAAATGTTGCCGTTCGCATAGATTTGCCTGATCATTTAGGGGATATTTTCATTGATTCAGATAAGATCACACAGGTGTTGCTCAATCTGTATTTGAATGCCCTCGAAGCCATGGACAAAGGCGGCACGCTTACGGTAGCGGTTCTGCTGCATGAGGGCCGCGCGGTAAGGATCGATGTTACCGACACGGGAAAGGGTATTAATGAAAAGGACCTTGCCCGCATCTTTGATCCATACTTTACGACCAGGTCTTCCGGGACGGGTCTCGGGCTTGCCATTGTTCATAAAATAATGGAATCCCACGACGGTGAACTCCGGGTGACAAGTGAACCTGAGAAGGGAACCACGGTGTCAATCTTTCTACCCGTCGGCCCGGCATCGGAGACGTGCGCATAACTACTTTGCTGGTTCAGGGCTCTGCTTGAACTCAAGAGAAGACATTGGTGAGAAATATATGAAATCGAAAAATACTATTTTGGTCGTGGATGATGACCTTGCCCATCGGACTATGTTAAAAACGCTGCTAGGCGGCTGGGGATATGATGTTGCCGAAGCCGACGACGGTGGAAAGGCCGTCGAAGCCGTTTCGCAGAAAACTTTTGATCTGATCCTGATGGACATTCGTATGCTCAAGGTATCCGGATTAGAGGCCCTTGCGGAGATAAAGAGACTCAACCCTGCTATCCCCGTCATTATCATGACTGCCTATGCCTCGGTGGAGACGGCGGTTAAGGCACTCAAAGAGGGCGCCTACGATTATCTCACCAAGCCTCTTGATTTTGACGAACTGAAACTGACCATCGAACGGTCTATGGAACACAGCCAGCTGAGGGAAGAGAACCGCCACCTGCGGGAGAGTCTTGCCGGTCAATTTAACAGTCAAAACCTGATCGGGCACAGTCCGGCCATGACGAAGCTCATCGAAACCATGGTTCAGGTTGCGCCTTCCGAGGCAACCGTTCTGATTACCGGCGAGTCCGGAACAGGAAAAGAAATGATTGCGGGAGCCATCCATTTCAACAGCCTCCGGAAAAACGGCCCTTTCGTGAAAATCAATTGCGCCGCGATCACGGAAACGCTTCTTGAATCCGAGCTTTTCGGCCATGAAAAAGGCGCCTTTACCGGCGCCGAAAGAAGGAAGGAAGGAAAATTTCGTCAGGCCGAGGGAGGGACTCTTTTCCTCGATGAAGTAAGCGAGATGTCTCCTGCCATGCAGGTCAAGCTATTGCGCGTTTTGCAGGAGAGGGAAATCACCCGTGTGGGCGGAGATGATGTCATCAAGGTGGACGTGCGGGTTATCGCCGCCACCAACAAAGACCTCATGCGCGAAATTGGGGAGAGGCGTTTCCGAGATGACCTTTATTACCGTCTGAATGTAGTGACGCTCAATGTTCCGCCGCTCAGGGAACGGAGGGAAGATATACCGCTCATTGCCCGGCACTTTCTCACCTTGTTTGCCAAGAAGAATCGCAAAGTCATCAAAGGGTTCACCCCTCAGGCCATGGATCGACTCCTGAAGCACAATTGGCCGGGTAACGTACGGGAACTCATGAATGCCGTTGAACGGGCAGTTGTGCTATCGCGGTCGGAATACCTCGGTGAAGAGGAATTCGCCCTTGTCTTACGGAAAGAGCTGCAAGAGGGCGAAATGTCGGTTCAGCAGACCGAAGCGGGAGAGCCGTCTCTCGAATCTGTAGAAAAGGAAACGATCCTGAAGGCCCTGGAAACGGCCGGGGGAAACAAAAGCGAAGCAGCCAGACGGCTCGGCATCACCCGGCGGACACTGCACCTGAAACTGAAGAAGTACGGTGTTATGTGAACTAAAATTTTTGCCGGTGCCTAAATCAAGCCGGCCACGAGGCTGCCCACCTCGCTTGTCGAATAACCCAGCTTTCCGGCGGACATGCTTTTAACTTTCTCTGCTACAATCTTCATTACGGCTTTTTCGATGGCAAGGGCCGCAGTCTCTTCTCCCAATATCTCCAGCATCATCTGCCCGGCCATAATGGCGGCAAGCGGATTGACCACGTTCAGCCCCGTGTACTTTGGCGCAGAGCCGCCTATGGGTTCAAACATCGAAACGCCCTCCGGATTTATATTGCCGCCCGCGGCTATGCCCATGCCTCCTTGGATCATCGCTCCCAGATCGGTGATGATGTCGCCGAACAGGTTGTCCGTCACAATCACGTCGAACCATTCGGGATTCTTCACCATCCACATACAGGTCGCATCCACATGGGCGTATTCGGTTTTAATATCGGGATATTCTCCGGCCACTTCGTAGAATGTCCTCTCCCACAGGTCGAAGGCATATGTCAGCACGTTGGTCTTTCCGCATAGCGTCAGCTTCTTTGCCTTATTGCGTTTGCGGCAGCACTCGAAGGCAAACCTTATGCAGCGCTCCACTCCCTTGCGCGTGTTGATGGATTCCTGAGTCGCAATCTCGTCTGCAGTGCCTCTCTTCAAGAACCCGCCCGCGCCCGCATAAAGGCCTTCGGTATTTTCCCTGACGACAACGAAATCTATATCCTCAGGTTTCTTGTCTTTGAGAGGCGTATCGACGCCGGCATAGAGCTTAACGGGCCTTAGATTTATGTATTGATCAAGGGCGAAGCGAAGTTTAAGGAGGATACCCTTCTCGAGGATGCCCGCTTTTACATCGGGATGGCCGATGGCGCCGAGATAGATTGCATCGAATTTTCTCAGCTCTTCTATGGTTTCATCGCTCAATATCTCACCGGTGCGCTTATATCGCTCGCCTCCCAAATCATAATGGGACAGGTCCAGTTTGAAACCATACTTTGCGGACGCAGCCTTGAGTACCTTCAATCCTTCTGCGATTACCTCGGGTCCTGTTCCATCACCCGGAACTACGGCGACTCTGTATGACTTACCCATTACATTTTCCTCCCACGGATAGTTTGATTATAATCCCAAACGGTCGCTGATCTCTTTCATTGCTCCAAGACAAATCTCCGCAAATTCGGCCAACGGAATACCGAGCTTCTCACATTCCATGATCGTATCCCGATTGACGGATGCCGCAAAGGCCTTTTCCTTCATTCTCTTGGTAACTGATTTCGCCTTCACACTCGCCAGTTTCTTATCTGGATAAACGAGGGCCGTAGCGGCGATCATGCCGGTGAGGGTCTCGCCTGCCGCGAGAGCGTGATGGAATACGGTATTCCTCTTCACGCCCCAGGCATCTTCATTGTGCATCTTAATGGCGTCGATAATCTCCGGATCGACGCCTATCTCAGCGAGGATCTTTGCGGTTTCATGCGTATGGACTGTTAGTTTGCCGTCAATCATCTCCAAATCCAGATCATGGAGCAATCCTGCGATGCCCCATTTCTCCTCATCTTGTCCCAACCGGCGCGCCAATGCCCTCATGACCGCCTCTGCGGCATAGCAATGATATAAGCTCCTCTCATTCTTAATGTATTGACAGAGCAATGCAACCGCATCTTCTTTCGTAATCATGGATCATCTCCTCACATTACGTCTCCGAACAGAATAACATATCCGGCCCGTAGTTACAATTTGTTTCGTCTGAAATGCAGGGCAGGAGCCTTGAAAATGTACTTGTCAAGTGAATGATTTATTGTTACAAAAAACAAAAATATGAGAAGGATGGACGATCATGGGTGAGGGCATTTCGGATTATACGAAATTTACTGTGGATCTCCGCAGACATATGTGGAAGGCGAGCGTGGAAATGGAGTTGCGCAGGCTCATATGGCAGATCGCAGTTATGGGGAAATACATTTCCGCCAAAATTCATGAGTCAAACCGGAAGCTCGCCGGATTCAAAAATATCTATGACGAAGAGCAGCTCACTCTCGACAGAAGCGCCGACGAGATTCTCAAGAACCAGCTCGAGTATTCGGGGTTCGTCCGGGAGTATGCCTCGGAGGAGCAGGATTCAGTCATACAGATCGGAAAAGGTGATGAGAAATATTTTATTACGGCCGACCCGCTTGACGGCTCATCTCTGGTAGATACCAATCTGGCCATAGGGACCATAATCGGCATCCACAAGGAGTCCATACTGGCCGAAGGGAAAAAAACAATGGCAGCGGCCGTGTATATTACATATGGCCCTCTGATTACGATGGTCTATTCCGCGGGAAAGGGAACCCATGAATTCGTATTGAACAGGGAAGGCGAATACGTCCTCTCTGAAGAAAACATAATCTTGAAGGAGCGGGGAGACATATACAGCCTCGGAGGGCTGAGAAAAGAATGGACCCCGGCCCACCTCAAGTACATAGAGTTCCTCGAGAGGGAAGGGTATAAACTCCGTTACAGCGGAGGGTTTGTGCCGGACATAAATCAGGTGCTGATAAAAAGAGGAGGCATCTTCACATATCCTGCACTCAAGAAGAGCCCGAACGGGAAATTGCGACTTCTGTTTGAGCTGCAGCCCATGGCATTCATCATTGAACAGGCGGGCGGCATGGCCACAGACGGCAAAAGGGATATACTGTCCATCAAGGCGGGAGACCTGGATCAGCGTTGCCCGATCTACATCGGGAGCCGTTTCGAGGTGGAAAAGGCAAAGGAATATCTTGCTAGCGGCTGATGGAGGGCGAGAGCTATGGCAACGACCTACGAAACTATAGATCAATTGAAAAAAGGTTTGGAAGGTGTGCTCACAATTTCGGACGGTGATGTCAGGGTGCTGGATGGGAGAAGTCTCCGTGATTCTCTCATTGACCATCTTGTATTTACGGCGGTCTTCAGCTCTCGGGATGATACTAGAAAAGCGGCAAGGTGGTTGATACGAAGGATCGGAGCGGCCATGGGTATTTTATCGACATCCATAATGCCTCTCTATGAGGCAATGGGGCGCAAGGAGGTGACGGGTTTCACGGTGCCTGCCATCAACATCCGGGCCCTCACGTACGACGTCGCCCGGGCTGTCTTCCGCGCTGCCATGAAGAACAGGGTAGGCCCCGTAATTTTTGAAATCGCCCGTTCTGAAATTGATTACACCGCCCAGCGTCCTTACGAATATACATCAGCGATAACAGCCGCAGCAATCGAAACGGGATACAAGGGCCCTCTCTTTCTGCAGGGAGATCATTTTCAGGTAAACGCGAAAAAGTTTGCATCCGATCCCGGGAAAGAAGTGCAGGCGGTCAAAGACCTGATCTGGGAAGCCATCGAGGCGGGGTTCTACAATATCGATATCGATACCTCAACGCTTGTAGACCTGTCAAAACGGACGGTGGAAGAACAGCAGGAGGCGAATTTCTCTCTCGCGGCAGAGCTGACTACCATGATCCGGGATCTGGAGCCTGCGGGCGTGACGATCTCGGTGGGTGGTGAGATCGGTGAAGTTGGCGGAAAGAACAGCACTGTTGAAGAGCTGCGGGCCTATATGGCAGGCTATCTCGAAGAGCTAAAGAGTGACGGGGGCGATATGAAAGGCATCAGCAAGATCAGCGTGCAGTCCGGCACCACGCATGGAGGCGTTCCTCTGCCTGACGGGACTATCGCCAAGGTCAAGCTGGACTTCAATACCCTCGAAAAATTATCCGAGGTTGCGAGGACGGAGTTTGGCCTTGCCGGAGCGGTTCAGCACGGCGCATCGACGCTCCCCAACGAGGCCTTCGATAAATTTCCCAAAACGGGCACAGCCGAAATCCATCTGGCGACAGGGTTTCAAAATATGATTTACGAAAGCAAACACTTCCCGGCAGCCCTCAGGGACGAGATATATGAATACATAAAATCCAAAATGATAGGCGAAAAGAAGGACACGGATACGGAAGAGCAGTTTATCTACAAAACAAGAAAAAAGGGGTTAGGTCCTTTTAAGAAGGAGCTTTGGAATCTCCCGAAAGGGGCGCTCCATGCCATAGGTCAGGAGTTGGAAAACCAATTCGCTTTTTTGTTTGAAAAGCTGAACGTCAAGAATACTTCTAATATTGTCGCCAAGTATATAAGACCTATAGATGTCCCCGTAAAAATTCCTGATGCCTTCAAGGTATAAGATAACGCGCGCGGCTTCTTATTAAAACCAATTTCATTTCTTTTCTCCTTCTCGGGAAACCCTGAGAGTTACTCTAAAATATCCATCTAAATGACACCTATCAATTCCGGCTGCGGCCGAGCCGTTTCAACCTTACTTCCTCAGTTTCTTCGCCACAGTAAGGACGGTATCGGCATAGATCTTACTGTGGTTGTAAGCGAGGATTACCCGATGCTGCCTTTTCGCGCTCATGTCACAGCGCCAACCGTGGGAGCGAAGGTAATTTGCCATGCTGTAAAGCGCATCCGGTTCCGCAAAGAGGTTTACGCGACCGTCCCTATCGGCATCGACTCCATAGACGGAGATCTGTGTCGGCATGAACTGGCAGATCCCGATTGCGCCATAGAGTGAACCCGGGATACTGAGGGGGTCGATGCCGTTTTCCGAGGCATATCTGATCAGGGCCTTGAGTTCTCCGTAAGCCCAATCAGCCTTCTGGCGGCAGCGTTTCCTTGCAAATTCCTCACTCCTCCGGGTAACTAGGTCAGGCGCAAGATAGGGACGGATAGTTTCGAGATCGGAAGACAGCGCCATACTTGCCAGCGTATTGAAGGCGCTCCGATCACCGAGATGCCGGCCGAGCCCGGTTTCTACGAGCAGTATTGATACGACAATCTCTTTGGGGACACAGTAGTTCTCCGTTATTCCCTGCAAAGTGTCTCTGTTCCTCTGTAAATAGGTTTGCGCTTCGGCAATGACTTCCGGTCTCAAAAAGCGAGCGTATGCAGCCCTGACTTTGCGGGCGGAAACAGCATCCTGTTTCTTGTACCGTTTGTTTATGAGCTCCTTCAGCTTGCATGACATAGCGCTGGGATCAAAGTTTACGCCTGGGCGGTCAAATATTCTTCTTATGACTTGTTCGTCGAAATTATCGGCTGCGAGGCGTTCAATGAGCGGCGTCCAGTCCGCAAACGACGACGAGGGCAGGATGAAGAGCGAAAGAGAAAAAATGGAGGCGAGCATAGAGAAATTTAAGCGCCGGGCCATGTCAAACCTCATCAAATCGATTTGCTGAAACATTATCTTTATTGTTTTGCGGAAGTCTCGTAAAAATATTAGAGGCATTTCCCCCCCAAACCTCCTCCAGATGCTTCTCGGGGACAATTCTCGTTACAAACTCATGATACGCAGCCGTGGGAGCGAGCGGCCAGTCACTGCCATGACTAGGGGAAATATCAAGACAGCGCAATATCTTCTATGGGAACAACATAGGGTAAATATGTTTGCGTGTCAATCGTAAAGAGGCAATGACGGGCTTTGCAGGACGGCAGATCATCCATGATGAGAGCGATATCAGACAATAAGAACAAACAGCAAACATTAGACTTGATCTTCGCCATCAAATTATCCTGAGAGCAGCCAAGCTGAGCCTAACTAGTGTTTTGTCCCAGAAATAAGTTTAATTAGTTATACGGCAATTGCCGAATGATATCTGCTGGCTACTATTACAATAAATACAAATTATAAGTGAGACGTCACACTAGAACCCGCGCCGGCACACCAGGCCACGTATTTCGGATATTTGTAATTTTTTGTCTTGACAATAGGGAGAACCTTAAACTACTAAATTGAAGCTCTCCGCAGCAAGCGAGGGTGTTTGCGCTCGCCACCGAATTCAATCCGAAAGAGGAAAGTATCTGACAGCTTATGGATTGGGCCAAAAATAAAAAAATCATTTTTTTCTTCCTGCCCTTCATTATTTATTTGGCACTCCTTGCGGTTGTGCCTTTGATGGAGCCGGATGAAGGGCGTTACAGCGCTGTCCCCAGTGAAATGAACCATTCGGGAGATTATGTGACGCCGCATCTAAAAGGAACCGTCTACCTCGAAAAGCCGCCGCTGTGCTACTGGGCTACGGCCACGTCATTCAAGATATTCGGCGAGAATGAATTCTCATCAAGGCTCTTTTCCGCGCTTTGCGCATGGGGGTGTATCCTCCTCGTTTATAGAATGGGCGCTTTCTTTCACGGCGAAAAAACGGGTTTTTATGCGGCTGCCGTCTTGGCGACTTCCTTATTTCCTTTTGCCATCGGACGCCTTAATATCCTCGACATGCCTCTCGCATTCTTTGTCTCCGTTGCCGTATGGTTTGGCTTCAGATATTTTTCAGATCGCGCGTACGGGAAAAAAAATATCTATCTCTTCTATCTCTTCTGCGCTCTGGCCTTTCTTACAAAAGGTTTGATCGGGATAGTCTTTCCTTCTGCGATCGTCATAATATGGCTTGTGTTATCCGGAAGGTGGCGCGAAATACTGCGATTGTTCTCACTGGCGGGTATCGTAATCTTCTTGGCTGTTGCCGGGCCCTGGTTATTCCTTGTGCAAAGGGCAAATAAGGACTTCCTGTGGTTTTTTTTCGTTCAGGAACATTTCCTTCGATATACCACGACCATGCACTCGAGAAACGAGCCTTTCTATTTTTACGTTCCTATCATCATCGCAGGTGCAATGCCCTGGTGGGCTTTTCTCTTCAAGGCCGTTAAAGAAGGCGGCGCTAAACTCTTTACTCTTTTTGCCACGGCGGAAAAGCGGTTCCTGCTTACATGGGCAGGCTTCATATTTCTATTCTTTTCTATCTCCTCCTCCAAGCTTATCCCCTATATCGCCCCAGTTTTCCTGCCCATCGCTGTTTTTATGGGACACATTTTCAGAACATATGACGACCGAAGCAGAAATATCGATTATGGCAAACATGCAGGGATTCTCAACCGTCTGCCCGTAATCCTGCAATCAGTCCTTTTTATCGCCGTGCTCCTCGCGCCGCCCTTTCTTAAGAACCACGAGACACCTTTCCACACGTGGCTGCCGTGGGTGATCTTCCCTATCCTGGTGCAGATTGCGATTATATTTCTGCCTGAGATCATCGGAAGAAAATGGCAAAGCGGCTGGTTCATAACTATTTATGTGCTCTCGTTTATTTTTATGAGTTCCCTGATATTCCCTGCGTCCCAATTCCTGACGCCGTATAAGTCGGCATATCCCATTGTGAGGATCATAAAAGACTACGTTCCCGCCGATCACGAACTATATCAGTACGGGATGTCGCTTTACGGTATAGATTTTTACAGTAAGAGGAGAACGCCAGTAGTAGATGATATTGGTGAGTTAAGGCCAGGCGTGGAAAAACTGACTCTCGAGGAAAAGAATCATTATTTTCTCACTTCTGAAATGTTTTTTGTCCTTTGTCATGAAAAGAAGGATATCTATTGTGTGACGGAACACGAAATTGTGGAAAAGCTGAAAAAAAAGACACCCTTTTTGCATGTTCTGTGGGATAATGGTTATTATAGCCTCGTGCATCTGAAAGATGAGTGACTGATTGAATATGAAAGTCAGAAAAGATTTCCTGCCCCTGTCGAGACCCTCCATTGGCGAGAGAGAGATTGAGAGCGTTATTGATTGCCTCAAATCCGGATGGATCACTACCGGACCCGTGTGTAAGGCGTTTGAGGACAAGTTCTGCGAACTGACCGGGGCATCACATGCAGTCTCCCTGACTTCTGCGACAGCCGGCATGCATCTTATGCTTCTGGCCTTAGGCATTGGGGAAGGAGATGAGATCATCACACCGTCCATGACCTTTGCCTCTACCGTAAATATGATTGTCATGCTCAAGGCGAGGCCAGTTTTCACAGACGTCAATTATGATACACTGAACATCAACGCGGATATAATAGAGAAGAAAATCACCCGTAAGACAAAGGCCATTATTCCCGTTCATTTTGCGGGCGCTCCCGCCGATATGGACAGGATTCTTGATATAGCAAAGCACCATAATATCGCGGTTATTGAAGATGCAGCCCATGCGGTCGGTACCTATTATAAGGGTGTCCATGCAGGAGGGTTCCGTCACGTAGCCATCTTTTCCTTTCATCCTATAAAGAACATAACCAGTGGTGAGGGCGGGATGATTACGCACACAGACGATGCGTTGGAAGCCAAGTTAAGGCTTTTGAGATTTCACGGTATTGAGAGAGACGCTTGGAAACGTTACGGGAAAGGAGGAAACCCCGAGTACGATATTAATCTCCCGGGGTTCAAATACAATCTCCCCGATATGCAGGCAGCCCTCGGGCTTGCGCAACTCGCGAGGCTAAATGAGATCAATCACAGAAGGGCCGAACTGGCAGGGCTCTATATGAAAGGGCTAAGAGATGTAAGCGGCCTCGACTTGCCCGGAATGCCTGAATATCCACACGTTCATGCCTGGCACCTGTTCATCGTGAAGGTTCTCTCCATGGATCGGGAACTCTTCATGGAAAAACTGTCCGAGTATAATGTCGGCTACGGTCTGCATTTCCCAGCATGTCACCGCTTGAGTTATATCAGGAAGCAATTTGCAACAGGAAAAGGAATGCTTCCTGACACAGAGAGGGCAGCGGACAGAATCATTTCCCTGCCTCTCTTTCCCGGCATGTCTAATGATGATGTATCCTATGTTTGTGAAGCCATAAGAGAGATATTGAAAAGTTAGGAGCCGTGCAAAAGCATTTTGCTCATGCATAAGCGATCGAATGATCTGTAACAATGAGGACGATCCCATGAGTTCACAACAGATGATTTCCCTGGTCATTCCCGTCTATAATGAAGAGGAGAACCTGCGTAGCCTCATGGAGCGCATCCGGCCGGTAATGCAAGGCATGGGGAGGCCGTATGAGATAATTCTTGTTGACGACGGCAGCCGTGACAGTTCCCTCTCCATATTGAAGGGCCTTGCCGGTGATCCAGAGGTGAAGGTTGTAGAGCTTGTCAGAAATTATGGACAGCACGCGGCGATCCTTGCCGGATTTTCCGTGGTAAGAGGCGATATCGTAATCACGCTGGATGCGGATCTCCAGAATCCTCCCGAAGAGATACCGAAGCTTGTGAATGAGATGGAAGGGGGCAGCTATGATGTGGTGGGCACAATAAGAAAAGGACGCAAGGATTCCATGTTCAGGATCATACCGTCAAAGATTATCAACATCATTGCGAGAAGGATCACTAAGGTAAGGATGACCGACTGGGGCTGCATGCTCCGGGCCTACCGGCGCCCTGTGGTCGATCGCATGATCGCCTGCCACGAACACGCAACGTTCATTCCGGCATTGGCGACATTTTTTGGCAAGCGTGTGACAGAAATTGAGGTTGCCCACGATGAGAGGGCCGGCGGCACATCTCACTATCCTCTCCGAAAGCTCATCAACCTTCAGTTTGACCTCGTCTCCTCATTTTCTGATCTGCCCATGAAGCTCCTCATGTACGGGGGCATATTTATGGCTCTCGGTGGTGTCTGCTTCGGCATCTTCCTTGCAGTTGCGAGAATTATGTATGGCGCCCTGTGGGCTGCTGAAGGTGTTTTTACATTATTTGCCATTCTGTTTGTTTTTGTGGGACTGCAGTTCTTTGCCTTCGGCATCGTAGGTGAATACATTGGACGGATATACAGTGAAGTGAGAAAAAGGCCGGAGTATGTTATTGAAAAGGTCCACTCGTCGGAAAGCGCAAGGCAGACGCAATGAGGGTGGTTGTATTTGCATACCACAACATGGGTATTTGTGGGCTTGAAGCCCTGAAGAAAGCTGGTTTTGACATCGCGGCGATTTTTTCGCATGAAGACGACACCGGGGAAAATTGCTGGTTTGATTCCGTCGTTGAATGGGCAAATAAGAATCATGTCGAGGTATTCTGTCCCCTTGATGTGAATACGCCCGCTTGGATAGAGAAAGTTTCACGTCTTGCTCCCGAGGTAATCTTTTCCTTCTACTTTCGGCATATGCTGAGTCAGGACATGTTGCAGATACCGCCGTCAGGCGCATACAACCTCCATGGGTCGCTTCTGCCGGCTTACCGGGGGAGATCTCCCGTAAACTGGGCCATCATAAACGGAGAGAGGGAGACCGGGGTTACACTCCATCATATGATCGGAAAACCGGACGCAGGCGACATCGTCGGTCAGAAGGCGGTTGAAATAGAATTTGAAGACACCGCCAGGACCTTGTATGACAAGCTTTGCGGGGCGGCGAGGGAAATGCTCTCAGAAGTCCTGCCTCTTATCCGGGAAGGCAGATCCCCACGGATTCCGCAGGATCTGACGAAGGGAAGCTATTACGGCGGACGGAGGCCGGATGATGGGCGCATTGACTGGAGCTGGTCTGCCCTGAGGATCTACAATCTCATCCGGGCCGTAACCGAGCCGTATCCGGGCGCCTTTGGCTTCCTACCCGGAGCCGGAAAAATATTTATCTGGTGGGCCCGTCCTGAAGGGGGGGGTAGGAATGACCTTACTCCCGGACGAATAGAGATTGAAAATGAGAATGTCTTTGTCGGAACGGGAGACGGCAGGTTGAAGCTTGTAGATATTGAGATCGCGGGGTCGAGAATGAAACGCGGCCAAATTTTTAACTATTTTAAAAATAAAGAAGGGTTAGCCTTAAAATGAAGATATTAATTCTTGGGGTAAATGGATTTATCGGTCATCACTTGACCAACCGGATTCTCGCTCAAACAGACTGGATCGTCTACGGCATGGACCTTGCCAACGATCGCCTCGGTGAAGCCGTGAACAATCCTCATTTCCATTTCCTTGAGGGTGATATGGCGATCAACAAGGAATGGATTGAGTATCACATAAAGAAATGTGACGTCGTATTGCCACTTGTCGCCATTGCGACCCCCAAACTCTATGTTGAAGACCCCATCGGCGTATACAACCTCGACTTTGAGATGAATCTGGGCGTTGTCAAACAATGTGTTAAGTATCATAAGCGTGTTGTATTCCCCTCTACGTCCGAGGTCTATGGCGCCTGCAATGACCCCGAATTCAAAGAGGACGAGAGTTTTCTGGTTGTCGGGCCGATTCAAAAAGAGCGCTGGATTTACTCATGCTGCAAGCAGCTCCTGGACCGCGTGATCTATGCCTACGGCACCCGCGGGCATCTTGAATTCACGCTGTTTCGACCCTTCAACTGGATCGGACCGCGGCTGGATTCCCTCGACGTGGCCAAAGAGGGGAGTTCCAGAGTTGTCACACAATTCATCGCCGAACTGCTTATGAAGCGCCCGATATCGCTCGTTGACGGCGGCCATCAGAAGCGATGTTTTACCTATGTGGATGACGGCATCTCCGCATTGATGAAAATCCTGGAAAACAGAAATGATGCGTGCAAAAGCGAGATCATCAACATCGGAAATCCCGACAATGAATGTTCCGTGAAGGAATTGGCAGATATTTTGAAGAATCTCTTTATGGCCCATCGGGACCACAGAAATGACAAGGCATACTCGGAAATTATCGAAGCATCCGCCATATCTTACTACGGCAAAGGCTACCAGGATATCTATTCGAGGAAACCGAGCATTGAGAAGGCAAAAAAGCTCTTGGATTGGGAACCTAAGATAGGCTTGAAGGACGCACTGAGGATGACACTCGATTCTTTCCTGGAGGAGAACAAGGGTGCCGTCTGATGACAAAAATAGAAAAGTACTGGGCATAAAGATAGATGTTGATACCTATCATGGTATGAAAAATGGTGTGCCCCGTCTTCTCAACATCCTGGGAAAGTATGACATCAAGGCCACCTTCTTCTTGAGCATAGGGCCTGATACCTCTGGCAGGGCCATTCTTCAGCTCATAAAGAATCCCCGCTTTCTGAAAAAGATGGTCAGGACTAATGCTGTCGGCCTTTATGGTTTGAGGACTGCCCTTTACGGGACCCTGCTTCCTGCGCCGATGATCGCCCTTTCGTTTCCGGAAATCGTCCAAGAGATTTTATCTTGCGGGCATGAGGTGCAATTTCATGCATGGGATCACAGACGCTGGCAGGACGAGGTCCCCAGAAGATCAAGGGAGTGGATACGGGATTGGTTTGAAAAGGGCATCCGCGGTTTTACGGAGCTGACCGGGGAAAAGCCCTCGGCATTCGGGGCGCCTGCCTGGGTCATCGACGACAGGGTGATGGAGATTCTCGAGGATTACCGGTTTGATTATCTGAGCTGCACCCGGGCCAAAAAGCCGTTCATCCACGAGAAGACAGGTGTTGTGGAAATTCCGTCCGATCTTCCCTGCTTTGAGGAGGTGGGCGTCCCTGAAGGCATCTCCATCATCACCTCTATCCTCAATGACGGAGAAATCCATGTGCTGCCGGTGCATGCCGAGGTGGAGGGAGGCATCTGGGGCAACCCGTTTATCGACCTGCTCGGGCAGGTAAAGATGTCGGGTTACCGCTTCACGACCCTTTCTGAAATACGAAAGCTGTTGCCTGCGGATGATCTGGCAATGCGAAAATACAGAATGGAATTATTACCCGGTCGCTCTGTCCCGTGCGCGGTCTGATCGATGGAACCTCTCATTAGAAGTACGGCTCGAATCTATTTGCCATAATTTGGAATCGGCTGATTGACTGCAGGACGTTTATCTTGCACCTTTAACCTGTGTTTTACAGCCGCCGCCGCGTTGAGCGCCTTGGCTGCCGAGTTCTTTTCATAGAAGCATGACGGTTCGTAGGTCCACCCACGAGCAAGCCTTTCTTCCTCCTTCTTCAAGGAACGAAGGGTGTACCTCCCTATAAACGGTGCAATAATCCTTGTTTTCCAGCCAAATGCGGTATAGATATCTTTCAGGAGCTTATCCGCCTTTTCGGCGATACGCGCATCGTTGCGATACCACTTCTTCATGGCCCACACAGCGCCGGCATATGTTGAGCGTAAAGGAAATACCTCCCGTGCAAAACGCTCCCGCACGCGTCGGGGATGGTTCTTATGCATGTGCCATCCGTTCAACAGCACCCGTATGAGACGAAGAATACTGGGACCATTGAACTTAAAGTCACGCCAGAATGCCTCCAGAATATACTTCTCTTCCTGTCCGCCTTTGATATACGGATGGCGATAATTGAAGCGATATTGTCCGTGGGAATCGGCAATGGGTAATTCCGATTCTGCCAAGAGCGCGCCTTCCTGTTTGTGCTTTTCATACAGGGGAGTCCCCGAAATGGGGGTATAAAGCATGAACTGGTGAAACACCGTCTCGTGGCCTACGGCATAATCGATGATCGCATCCATATCTTTCGGTTTATGATTTTCCAGGCCGATGATCGAGGATCCCAGCACACGGATGCCGTGAGATTGCAGGAGCTGCACCAGGGCTCGTGTATCAACGCCATCAAGCTTGTTGTAACTGCTGCTTTCACCTTCCAAGCCCATCCAGACCCAGCCGATGCCGAGTCTCACCAGTTGGTCAATCGTATAGGATTGCAGGACCCGTGCGGAACTGAATACGTATATTGCCCAGCTCTTATTGTTGGCCTCCATAAGTTCGAGGAGCCTCAATGCCCGTTTCTTATGGAGGAGAAAATTTTCATCAAGGGTAAAAAAGGATCGAACCTTGAGCTTCTTTTCAATTTCGCACATGACGGCAAAAAGTTCATCGCCTGTCTCAAAGAAATTAATGAAATGCCCTTTGCCGCCGAATAGTGCCGACGTTGAACAGAAGTTGCAGCCGATAGGGCAGCCGACAGAAGGGATCAGTATCGCCGCGGTGCCGCCGGGCCTGCTTCCCAGAGTGATACCCATGATCCTGGTTCCAAACCCCGAAATGGCCATCGGATGTTTGATTGGCGCCTTGTCATCCTGCCCGAGATATCGCTGAAACCACCGGATGCCCTCGCCGCGGATAATAAGGTCTGCATCAATTATTTTATCAATCTCTTCTTTGTTGGTTATATGCCCGCCAATGACAATCGTGGCTGCGGGTTGATGCTGCCGGATCAGTTCACACATCTTCTTCACCTTGCCGATGTTCGGAATGATGGCGCCGATACCGATGATATCATACTGGCAATCACGAATTTCTTCGAGGAAACGCTCGAAGGTGGGAAAATCCAGTATCGTACAGGGGGCTTCGATATTGGCGTGAATCATCATCAGCCCGAAGGTGCGATGAAACATGCGCAGAGAAAACCCTCCCTGGACACGAGTTACTTGATTCTGATATAGCTCCATCGGATTGATCCTGCGGCTTCCATACTCATCATCCTGCGCATACGGTCCGAAAACACTGGTAAGCAGGACGCGGGCGCGGGTTCCGAGCGGGTGGACAGGGTGGGGCTGGTGCGAACGATTGTGCATGTTACTCCTCCATGAGGGTATAAATATGTTAGTGCGGAGGCAGCATAAGAAATTTATTTACAGAAAGGAAGTTATAAGTTAGCGTTTTACAATACTTTTACAATGCAGGATAAGTTGGAACAGAGAAGGAAAAACAGAGAAGGAAAATTGACGGGAATAAACGTATCGTATAGATTATAAAGAATTATGAAGCAGGCGAAGTGGTTTTTCCATCCTATTTTTGTTTTTGTTCTGTCGACGGTCGCCCTCGTTTGTTCCCTCTCCCTGTATATTTACTGGTACGTCGGGATAAGCGCGGGAGTCAAATCACTCGCCTATCGTTACGAGCTTGATCCGAGCCAATTTATCGAAGCCAGCCCTTGGGTTGTCATCCTTGTCCTGTCCTTGCTGGTCGGCGTCATCCTGGCGGGGATTCTCATCATCTTTATCTATCACCTGAAAACCCTCCAGCTCTACCGCCTCCAGCAAACCTTCATCGGCAACTTCACCCATGAGCTCAAGACCCCGGTTACCTCCCTGAAGCTTTATCTGGAGACTTTTACCAAGTATGAAATCCCGCGTGATGAGCAACTCAAATATATCAACTTCATGCTCCAGGATGCAGAACGCCTTTCAAACAATATCAACAGTATCTTGAATCTTGCCCGGATTGAAAGCAAAGTATATGAAGGGATATTTACAAACGTCGACCTTGTAGAGATGGTGCGAGGATTTCTTGCGAGCAACCGCCATATCTTCCGGGAATGTGACATCCATGTTGAAAACCCTCAAGAGAAGGGATTCTATCAGCCTATCGTTACGTCGCTTATTGAGATGCTCCTGATGAACATCCTCACCAATGCCAAGAAGTACAACAATTCAGGCAGACCCAGCGTCCGCATCACCTTCGAGGAGGCTGAGAATATCCAACTGATCCGTTTCCGGGATAACGGGATCGGTATCGAAAAAGGAGAGAGGAAGAAAATATTCAAGAAATTCTATCAGAGCCGGAACCGCAGCGAGCATGCCGTGGTAGGAGGAAGCGGCATCGGACTCTACCTTGCTCAACAGATCGCAAGACTCCATCGCGGAAAGATCACTGCGGATAGTGAGGGGGTGGGAAAGGGATCCGTTTTCACGTTGGCACTGCCCTTAAAACTGAAAAGGGAAAAACCATGAAAGATCTTCCACAAAAGCGCATCCTCATCATTGAGGATGACGAGCATATTGCCGAGGGGTTGAAATTGAATCTCTCCCTGCAGGGCTATGAGATATCAATCGCCGGCGAGGGAACATCGGGACTGCGTCTGTGGAAAGAGTGGAATCCCCACCTCATTGTTCTTGATATCATGCTGCCCGGTTTGGACGGTCTGTCAGTTCTGCGGCATATACGCATGGAGGATGAAAAGCTCCCCGTTCTTATCCTGTCGGCTAAAGGCGGCCATGATGACAAGGTCAAGGGATTCTCTTACGGCGTTGATGACTACCTCGCCAAACCTTTTAACCTCGAGGAGTTTCTCATGCGAATCGAACGCCTCATGAAGAGGTCCTCGTGGAGCCACGGCGGCACTGTCAATGAAGGGCTGGAAGCAGAAGAATTAAAGAATAAATATGTATTTGGGAACAACACGATTAACTTCGGAACTATGACCGCCGAGGGCGCTCACGGGATGATTCACCTGACGGACCAGGAAGTGAGGTTACTCAAGATCTTCATCGCCAACCGGGGGAAACCCTTGTCACGAAAGGTGCTCCTGGAAGTGGGCTGGGGCTACTCCGGTGAGACGACGACACGCACGGTTGACAACTTCATTGTGCGCCTGAGAAAGTACTTTGAAAACGACCCGGAAAATCCTGTCTATTTCAAGAGTATCCGCTCCATCGGGTATGTCTTTGACCACCCGTAACAATGCTTATGCGAACCTGAGAATCAAGCGACGCATTAATATCCGTCAGATTTTTCCAGCTTAAACTCCATTGCCATGGCGCCTATGCTTGCCAAGAGGCCGAACACGAATAGTCTCCATAAGCATGCCATGCCGAGTTGGAAAATATTTGCATAATGATGAAAACCGAAAGCGGTCGCAATGATCATATAGATAAGACTCGTAAAGATACCGAAGACCGCAGCCGCTACAATCCGCCTCATCATCGGAGCGCCCCCGCATCCGTTGCTGACCATAATGCCTCCGATTAACGGGAGTGCGGCCATGAGCCACCAGATGTGTCTCAGATCCGGGATAACCCCGGCATACTTAAAATACATCGTATCGGTTCCAAACAAGACTCCGGCAGCGCCAACCCCCAGGGCTGCCGCGTGCCAGTAGCGCGGTCTCATCAGTGCTCTCTTCTGCGCGCGTAAATCCATGTGCCTGCGAATAGTCAGAGGCCAATTGTAGAAAAGGCAGAAGACGCCGTGCTCAAGAAGAGCGCCGCTCTCTCCAAATACCGGCACGACATGCACGGATTCCGTGGCCCAGTGTCCCGCCATAAACCGCGCCAGCGTGGGGTACCGATAGGTCATCTGTATAGGGAAGGCGAGGTACCCGACATATTTGAAGAACGCTAAAAACAAAGCGATGCTGTAGTCCTTGAAATTTCTTTCTTTTATAACCAGGAAAAGCACATAGAGCCCCCGCGCGAGCGATCCGGGTGATATGGGTATGAGCTGGAAAAAGGCGATAATCCCCAATCCTATCGCCCAGGCCTGTGCGCGGGGCATTTCGGGATGCGTCCATATGAAGTAGATCGCAAGCGCCGTGGCAACCACATGCGTGGTCGGCATCAAACAGATGTGAACAGCGAGACTCTTGAGGTATTTCTGAATAAAAGGTTCTTTAATGGTCTTGATTATCTCATCCGCGTCGCTCGCGCTTATGATGCGCTTCTTCTTCCCGAGCTCCACCATGTCGGCCAGCCATTCCTCCCGCATCTCGGCATTAAAATAGAGCTGGACGGGCCGCACGAATATAAAGGCCAATTTCTCCTTTGCATATTTCCAGCTTGTCAGGAACTTATATAGTCCTGCGGGAAGAATCGACAGCGGCAGATGAAGGAGAAACAGCCCCAAGGAATGAGCAAGCATCGGCGCAGACTCTTCCGCTATCCTGCCGCTCCGACACCATGACATCACACGCTCCAGCCTTTTGCCGCGAAGCGTTTTAAGAAGGTATTCCATGCTGTTCAAGCATTTCTTATAATGCGCCCGCCATTCGGCGTGCCCCCAGGCCTTTCGCAGCATACCGCCTAAGAATGGTATTAAGCCCAGAAGGGAGAAAGGGAGGGCAGAGATTTTGCGTTTCTGGAATCGTTCCTGTGTCGGAGCGTCGATTATATTTTTAATTCTCCACCCGACAATCGCGCTGGAAAAAATGGTAGACCAGAGCTTTCCGCTGTAAAGAAGTTTGAGATGATTGTGGGTAACATCGGGAACCGAATTGCGATAGATTTCTTCCGCGGCTTTCAGCTCCTCAAGCATGCCGAGCATGTCTGCAAATTCATTCTTATGAGCGAGCACAAATGCTTCGAGTTTTTTGAGGTCTCCCCTGTCGAACTGTACGAGAGACCCTCTGCGAACCCCTCTCCATATCAGTGAAAAATCGCCGGGGCTCATCGGCCCGAAGGGAAGCAGAGCGAGGCCAGCGCGGAAATCCATGGCGACAAGACCGGTATAAGGGTCGTCGTCGGTTGAATCCAACTTAAAACAGTTCGGTTGACTCTTGCAGGTGGACCATTCATACTGGCGGGCAAATTCATAAGCGCCCATATCGTGGAGCAGTCTGACAATATCCGCCATGAATTGTTTCTTTGTTCTATATTCCGGAGAGCCGAGGCATCCAGGGGGAATAGTTTCCCCTTTCTTCCATCTGCTCAAAAGCTCCATGTGATCGTCGACTTCAAGCTGCCAGGTGCGGCCTTCGACCCAGGAGGTAATCTCGCCGCAACTTCCCAGTTGGGTATCGACAAAGATGGCGTACATGTCTTTAACGCATGATTCATCACCGAACATGATCTTGGCGCCGCGGCGGATGAATTTCTGCCATAAAGCGCCGGCCCTTGCCGCAGCCGGATTTGACTGCAATTGAAAAGGCCCCTGAAAACCGATCCAGTAGAGCAGGTTTCTGAAAAAGCGCGCCGCTCCCGATGGCGGAATCAGGATCTTCAACGCATAAGAACTATCAACCTGCAATCCCGGCAGCGTATCCGGTTCGATGCCGAGAACCTTCACTTTGTAAACCTGACCAGCAAATCCGCCGCCGATAAATTGTTGTATCTGTACTCGAACGCGGGATGTCTTATCGGGTGTATCAGGCGCCACCGCGCTCGCGTCATATTCCACGATGTCCCCGACGTCGTAGCGTTTTACAGCTAAAGGCCGCTGCAAACCAAGGCCGTTGTATTCAGTTTCGAGAGTCTTACACATCTCTATTGAATAATCTTTTTTCATGATGAACACTGCAAATATTTTCCGAGAAATGCGCATATTTATGGGAGCAAAGGACATTGCTTTTTCTCATAAATGCCCCTTGAGGTCAAGCTTGCATCTTTTCTTCAATAGATTCCTCTTCACTATCTTAGCATATATGTCACTAAGCTACGGATACCGGATTATTCCTGCCTGCGCCAACGTAATACAAATTATTTTTATTAAATATTGGTGTATCAATTCATGAATTTGATCAGTTTAGGTTTTCAGATGGGAAATTAATTAGACGAAATGGGCGAGTAGGTATATGCCCCGAGTTTTTCTTTTTGCTGGGATCTTTCTGAGAAGAAGATTTCCAGGACACTTCATTTCGATCGAAAAGATTCAATGCGGTTCGAGAGCCAGTCGAACCAGTCTTTAAGACCTGCCGACGTTTTGCACGATACCTCAAATATTTTAAGATTACGGTTGAGGATAAGGGCGTCTTTCTTTGCCTTGACCATATCGAAGTCCACATAGGGAAGCAGATCTATCTTGTTGATGATCATGGCCTCCGACTGCTGGAACATGAGGGGGTACTTCGCCGGCTTGTCAGAACCTTCCGGGGTGCTCAGAACCATCACCTTTACATTCTCACCGATCTTGAACTCAGCCGGGCATACGAGGTTGCCCACATTCTCGGCAATAAGAAGATCAATCTTCGTGAGATCAAGGCCCGGCAGGGCTTCGCGGATCATATTGCCGTCTATGTGGCATGCCCCTCCGGTGTTAATCTGAACTACCGGGACTCCCAGTCTGGCGATTCTTTCCGCATCAGAGGAACCCTGGATATCCCCTTCAATGACGCCGATTTTATATTTACCCTGAACGGCAGCGATCGTTCTCTCCACAAGTGAGGTTTTCCCTGCGCCGGGGGAACTCATCAGATTAAGGACGTATATTTTATCTTTATCAAATATCTTCCTGTTTTCTTCGGCAATCCTGTCATTTGCATCGAGGATGTTTTTTACCACTGTTATCTTGGACAAATGCATTTCTCCTTACTATTTTCAATATATCTCTTTTTCTATGATCTCTTTTAGCAGATCCAACTTTTCCAAAGCGAGTGCTTCATTGATCTTGTGAATGGCATAGCCCGCATGAGCTATCACATAGTCTCCGATTGCAACATCCTCATCGACTATATCGAGACAGACTTCCCGCCTGGTGCCGCTGATATCTATAATGGCGATATTGTCTTCGTCAATGGATATGATTCTTCCCGGAAATCCAAGGCACATATTTACCAGTTCCTAATCTACGTCTATCTCGAGAAGTTGAATCTCTTCCGTTCCGCCTGCAAGTAGCACTTCAGAGCCTTTACAATGCGGGCACTCCGCAGCATATTGTTCGAGTTCAACATCTTTTTCACAGGAAAAGCAGTGAATGATGATCGGTTTAATATCAAATTCGAGCGCTGCCCCTTCCGCCTTCGTGCCGCTCGACTGGATGTCGAAGGTGAATTCGAGCACCTGTGGTTCAATGCAGGACAGCCGTCCGAACGAAATCTTCATGGACTTCACTTTGCTGAATCGATATTCCTCTGCGTATTCTTCAATTATATCCAGAATTGACCGGATGATGGAGAGCTCATGCATGGTTCAACTTCAGCGGTCTCACGCCGCGTAAAGAAAGTTCTTTTAAGAGAAGCCTTTCGACGTCAGAAAATTTATTTCTAATAGAGAGGGTCAGTTCAAGACCCATATTTTTGTATTTGTAGGGAACAATGCAGAGGAAAATGCATTCCGGTAATTCGTCGATTAGTTCCGCCTTGCAGAGCACGTCGTGAAACGATACTTCATGGGCCGAAGTTGGTTCAAGCATTTGCGCATCAACTTCTTCCTTTGTGAAACGGTAGACGGACCCGGGTTCTTCGTTTGCTTTTATCACGTCGATAACAAGAAGTCTATCGCAACTGCATACTGTATCGAGCAGTCCGTAGCCGAGGGTGCCGCCTTCAACGATCTTGACGTTTTCCGGGACTCGATAATTATTCTCGAACCAGCGCACAAAATGGACGCCAAATCCTTCATCCTGAAGAAGAATATTGCCCAACCCGAGAATAGTAATGCGATCTTTATTTCCCATATGAGCGGTAGAAATGACAATGGGGGAGATGATACCCATTTCTCCCCCATTCAAGAATCAATTTCTGTCAAGCAAAAGAGAATATCTTATTTCCCTTCTTTTTCGAAGAGCACCCCGCTGATCATGGAAGATACGGTCCCTTCCTTCAATATGGCGTCATACCAGAATGCCATATACACATGCACGATGATAAAGAGAATGAAAAGCCACGTGAAGATGTGGTGAACGTAGCGGACCATCGCCAAGCCTCCCAGCATATTCTCCACCGGCTTGAAGATCTTGTACAGGAAGGCGGTCAACCCAGCATGGTAACCCGCCCCCATGAGGATCAGACCGGTCACGAGAATGACGAAGATCATGAAAAAAAGACCGCTATACGCAAGGGATTGCATGGGTCCATAGGTGCAGTCTTCATGTGACGGCGGTTCCTTCTCGATGAGCAGATAGAATTTGATCTGTTTCCATGTGCATTCGAAATCCAGCCATGCGAAGAAATCCTTCCAGTCCGCATTAAACCTCGAGAAGAAAGCGAGATACAACCTCCATATGAAAATGAACATGAGGAATATCCCGAAGAGGATGTGCACGTATCTCACATTTCCTACGAAGAACTTATCTACTGTCTCTCCTTGATAAATTGTACAGGGATCGGCGATATAAAACCCTGTTGCAATTAAGACAAATACGGATAACGCCATGGCCCAATGGTTGATCATGATTGCCGCAGACCATTCTTTTACAGGTTTTATTTCCATGGTTGTCCTCCCTTTCCTTTAGGCGACCCTGAATTTCCTGATTTCATTGGTCTTGGGATCGACAATGTGAACCGCGCAGGCCATACAGGGATCAAAGGAATGAATGGTTCTCAGGATCTCGAGAGGCTGGTCCACTTTGGCGAGTTTCGTCCCAATGAGTGATTCCTCATAGGGGCCTCGTTTCCCCGCCTTGTCCCTCGGGGAACAATTCCATGTGGAGGGGACTACGGCCTGATAATTTGCAATCACCTTGTTCTCAATTCTTATCCAGTGGCCTAGCGCTCCTCTCGGCGGTTCCGTCATGCCGCGACCCTGTGCAGGCTTGCTCGGGACATCGCAACGCGTCCAGGTCCGTGTATCCCCCTTCTTGATATTGGCGATGAGTTCACCGACCCATCCCTCGATGTGGTCGGCTACATATTTGGTTTCTATGCAGCGTGCCGCTGTCCTTCCGAGGGTGGAGAAGAGGGCCGACACGGGGATGCCCGTTGCCTTGAGCGTTGAATCAACGAGGGCTTTGATTTTCTCGTTCCCCACGGCATAACCGACAAGCATGCGCGCAAGGGGGCCTACTTCATGGGGCTGCCCGTCATATCTTGGCGCCTTGCACCAAGAATATTTTTCACCTCCCTTAACATTGCCGTTGGCATCGTAGCCTGTATAGTCCGGATCTGTCGTTCCCTTAAAGGGATGTTGGGGCTCCGTGCCCTTATACCAGGCATGGGTTACTTCTTCCGTTATCTTCTCCTCGTCGAGCTTCAGGGGCTTTGCAATGTCTCTGTTCTTTACGACTCCCCTGGGGAAGAGGAAGGTATTCATATCGTCGTCAAGAGGGAAACCGCCGTAGCTCAAATAATTCTTCACGCCTCCTCCGATTCCGGCCGCGCCTTCGCCTTTGTAATAGGCCGCTGCGAGCAGTACGTCGGGGAGGTAGGCAGTCTCAATGAAGTTCTGCAATTCCTTCAGACGGAAAAGATACTGGCCGAGGCGGTTCGCATCCAGAGCATCCATAACGCATGTCACGCCACCAACCACCAGGGATTGGGGATGGGGGTTCTTTCCGCCGAAGATGGTCTGCATCTGTGCCGCTACTTTGGATACCTGAAGGGCATCCAGATAGTGAGAGACAATGACCAGGTTAGCCTCCGGTGGAAGCTTGTAGGAAGGATTTCCCCAGTATGCGTTCGCAAAAGGTCCGAGGCGGCCCGATTTCACAAACTTTGTAAGTCTCTGCTGAACGGCCTTGTAATGCGTTTCCGAGCAGTTGTAGGGATCGGGACAGTAGCTCTTGGCGAGCTCGACCGCTTTCTTCGGGTCTGCGGAAAGGGCGCTCACAATGTCTACCCAGTCGAGTCCATGCAGATGATAGAAATGCATGATGTGATCGCCGAGAAACCAGCATCCTTGAATTAAATTTCTGATAATCCGGGCATTGGGGGGCGGCTTGATGCCGAATGCATCTTCGCAGGCCATGGTGCTTGCCTCATAATGGACATAGGTGCAGACTCCACAGAATCTCTGAACAATAAGTCCCGCATCCCGGGGGTCCCGTCCTTTAAGTATTGTCTCGATGCCGCGCCACAGGGTAATGGTGCTCCAGGCGTCCCTGATTACGTTACCGTCATCTACTTCGCACTCTATTCTCAAATGTCCTTCAATCCTGGTGATGGGATCTACAATGATTCTCTTAGTCATGTTTCTCCTCCTCATCTTTTCCCTTGTGACGGATTGCACTGGCAACCGCATGTGCTGCGACACCCGCCGCGGCCAGGCCGGTTAACACCAGACCGATATTGTCGGCGGTACGTTCCCCGCCTCCGATGGAAGCTTCTTGGATAGGTTTTTCGAGCGGGGCCATGGTATCCCAGAATCCGGGTTCCGTGCAGCCTATGCAACCATGACCGGCCATGACAGGCCAGGAGACGCCATCGTTGAAACGCACTTTGCCGCAATTTGCAAAGGTGTAAGGGCCTTTGCATCCTTGGTTGTACAAGCACCAGCCTTTTTTCGCTCCATCATCACCCCACTCTTCCACGAACTCTCCGGCGTCGTAGTGAGACCTGCGTTCGCAGACATCATGGATTCTCTGTCCGTAAGCCCAGATTGGTCTTCCTATGGAATCAAGGGGAGGCATGCCGCCAAACATGAGATAGTGAAGAAGTGTCCCAACAAAATTAACGGCATTCGGCGGGCAGCCGGCGATATTTACGGTAGAGATGCCAAGGACCTTGCTGATGCCCGCGGAATCCGTGGGATTGGGCCTTGCAGCCTGAATATTTCCGTAGCAGGCACAGGCGCCGATACAAACCGTCGCCGCTGCGCTGCGGGTTACCTCTTTGGCTATTTGGATGCCCGTTTTGCCCTTCGGACCCAGTCTCAGATATTGTCCATTGAGCCCCCTCGGTAGCGCCCCTTCGATGACACAGACAAACTTCTTCTTGAAATCTTTCATGCATTTTTCCAGGTTCTGTTCGGCCTGGTTGCCCGCGGCTGCCATCACCGTCTCATGGTATTCGAGAGATATGGTTTCCAACACTATGTCGGCGACATTCGGGTATGAGGTGCGGAGGAAGGCCTCGCTGCAGCCCGTGCATTCGGCGAAGTGGAGCCACGCAATGGGGAGGCGACTGAAATTTTCCGCCGCCGTGGCCACTGCGGGACGGAACATAGGAGGCAGCATCAATGCGGAAGTCATGATAGAAGTCCATTTGATGAAATCCCTCCTGCTCACGCCGCGCTCCGCCAAGAGTTCCCTTAAGTCTTCCCGTGGCGGTGGCAGCTCCCTGTCCAAACGTTCCTGATTGATTTTACAGTACTCCATCAGTTGTTTATAATGATTGCTTACAGCTTTACTGTAATCATCGGAGCCTTTCATGTTACCTCCTTTCAACATCGTGCGTATTTTTCTCAAAAGACTTATGCCTGCTTTTGAGATTTAGAAGACATAATGAAAAAATGGTGTTTACAAAAAAACGTGGGGACTCGCGAAGCACAAATAAAGAGCCACATAACAGTCAAAAGCGACATATGTCATTTTGCACATATTGTCAACCAAAAAATCAGAAAATTGCTTAAGACCGCTGATTTTTATAGATCGGCGCATTGCGAAGGAAACGATGAAGAAATATGTTAAGTTAACGCTTCTGCGAAAAGATCATATTCAGTGGTCGCGGTGATCTTGCAGAAGAGCAGGTTTCCCGTAGCAAGACCTTCTCCCTTCACGTAAGTTACGCCGTCAATTTCCGGAGCCTGCCTTTGGCACCGTCCGACATAGGGATGATCGGGGATTTCACTTCTTCCTTCGATGAGGACCTCCTGGATCAAACCGATCAGGGTCTGATTGATTTGATAAGAAATAACCGACTGCTCTTCCATCAGATTCTGTTTCCGCAGATCTTTTTCCCTTTCCGATATCCGTGAAGGATAGGACGCGGCTTTTGTGCCTTCCTCTTTCGAATAGGTGAAAACACCCAGGTGATCGAACTGCGTCTCCTTGATGAAGGAAAGGAGCTTATTGAATTTTGTGCGCGTCTCTCCCGGAAATCCCACGATGATGGATGTCCGGAGCGCTACGCCGGGGACTATCTCCCTCGCCCTCCGGATGGTGTTCTTGATCAGGTCGCTGCCGCCGCGTCTCTTCATGGCCGTCAGGATGTCGTTGTCGATATGCTGGATAGGGGTATCTATATAATTGCATATACTCTCACAGTCAGCCATGGCTTTAAATATCTCATCGGTGAGACCGGCGGGATGCGCGTACAGAAGCCTTATCCAGCTTATACCCTTTATGGATGCGAGTCCCCTAAGCAGATGGCCGAGATTCGGTTTTCCTTTCAGGTCGCGCCCATAGGCGGTGGTATCCTGGGCAGTGATGATAACCTCTTTTACCCCGCGCGCAGCAAGGGATTCCGCTTCTATCAGGATGTCTTCCATCTCCCGGCTTCTGGCCTTTCCCCGGATAGTCGGAATTACACAATAGGAGCAGCGATTGGAGCAGCCTTCGGCGATCTTGAGGTAGCCGGTGTAAAAGGGCGTAGTTATCAAGCGTGGAGTTTGCGCATTCATCAGGAAGTCGGGTTTACCGATGATAGAGCGGCTGCTCGGGACTTCCGCCGGAGACAAACCGTTTAGGTGATGGACGATGTTTGCTATTTCCCCGACCCCCAGGAAAAGGTCTACCTCCGGCAGCTCTTTTTCCAAACCTTTTCCGTATCGCTGGGGCAGACATCCTGCAACGACCAAATGGGTGCAGGCACTCTTTTGCCTTTTTTTCCACTCGGCCATCTTGAGGATTTCATCTATGGATTCTTCTTTTGCGGAAAGAATAAAGGAGCAGGTATTGATCAGGATGATATGCGCCGCGTCCGCCTGGGGGGTCATGCTATAGCCGCCTCTTGCAAGGAGCGCAGCCATGACCTCGGAGTCGACCAGATTCTTCGGACACCCCAGGCTTATGATGTGAACATTTCTGTGTTTCAACGGGGGATCTTTCTGGCCAGCACTTTTCTCGGTTTGACGCCGTCGGAGGGTCCAACGACCCCTTCCGCCTCCATGCGTTCGATCATGCGGGCGGCGCGGTTGTATCCGACTTTCAGGTATCTCTGTACCAGAGAGATTGAAGCCTGTCCCAACTCAGTGATAAGTTCGACAGCTTCGTCATATTTTTCGTCAAATTCACTGTCCGATTTTTCTGTGTCCGATGAATCTGCCCGGTATTCCGTTATCGTTTCGTCGTAGGAAGGCCTGGCCTGTTTTTTTATGAACTCCACAATTCTTTCTATCTCTTTGTCTGACACATATGGCCCGTGAATGCGGGTCAATTTCGAAGTACCGGGTGGCATAAAGAGCATGTCGCCGGAGCCCAAAAGATTTTCGGCGCCGAGCTGATCGAGGATCGTCCGCGAGTCAACCTTAGACGACACCTGAAATGAGATCCTCGTGGGGAAGTTTGCTTTTATGACACCCGTAATTACGTCCACGGAAGGTCTCTGAGTGGCCAATATCAAATGAATCCCCGCGGCCCTCGCCATCTGGGCCAGCCTGGCGAGTGATTCTTCCACGTTTCTCTGCGCGACCATCATCAGGTCTGCGAGCTCGTCGATGATGATCACGATATAGGGCAATTTGGACGGCAGTTCGCTATCTGGTTCCCCTTTTTCAGCGGCGCCGAGCGGCTGGATGGTCTTCTCTTTCAGCTTTTTGTCTATGAGCTTGTTATATGCCTCGATGTTCTTGACCCCGAGCTCGACAATTGTCTGGTACCGCTTTTCCATTTCTTCCACGGCCCACTTGAGAACCTGTGAGGCTCTCTTGGGGTCGACGACGACCGGGTGCAGGAGGTGCGGTATCCCTTCATATGCAGATAGTTCGAGTCTCTTCGGGTCGATCATGAGGAACTTGGTATCATCAGGAGGGGTCTTGAACAGGATGCTGCAGATCATGGCATTGAGGGAGACGCTCTTCCCCGATCCTGTCGTGCCGGCTATCAGGAGGTGAGGCATTCTGGTAAGGTCGGTGATTACCGGGGTCCCTATGATATCTTCTCCGAGGGCGATGGGGAGCTTGAATTGGGATTCGAGAAAGGCGTCGTTATCCAAAACATCCTTCAGGTGTACCGGCTCCCGTTCGTGGTTGGGAATCTCAATGCCGATCACCGCTTTTCCGGGAATGGGGGCGACAATTCTGATGCTGGGCGCCCTCAGCGCTAAAGCGAGATCGTCGGATAGATTGGTGACCTTGGTGATCTTTACGCCGGGTGCGGGCTCCAGTTCATACATGGTGATAAGCGGACCCGGTTTGACTTCCACCACTTTCCCTTCGACGCCGAAATCGGCAAGCTTCTTTTCGAGGATCCGGGAATTCATGATGAGGCTTTCCCGCTTTATCCTTGTATCTTTTCGCTCAACTTGGTCCAAGAGTGTCAGCGGCGGCAGTTTGAAGGCGCCTTCCTTTTGAATGAAATCAAACTTGGTCTGCTCCGCCCTTTTCCGTTTCATCCTTTCTACAGACGGCGATGCGGCGTCGATAACGGGCACTGTCTTGGGGATTTTTTCTCTTTCGGTTGCTCTTGCTCTTCGCTCTTTCAGCATCTCCGTTTTTTGGGATGTGAATCTTTTCAATCCTTCCCATAAAAAAACAAAGATACCGTTAAACCTCTTGCTCACAGAAACCAGGGATAAGTTGACTATGATAATCAGGGATATGATGAGGACAAGCAAGAGGATGATATACGTGCCTGCCTGATCGAAGTAATTAGTCAGCAGTTCTGCTGATACAGTTCCCAGCAGACCTCCTGTACTGAGTTTAACGCCGTACACCTGGACATCTGCCAGGCTTGTTGCAAGGAGGGCAGATGTGGAAAGGATAAGACCGCCAAGGCCCGCGATGCCTACGAGGTTGATCTTAAAAGGTTCGTCGAGGAAATACCTGAATGAGACTATAAGAAGAAAAAAAGGAATGATAAATGCGCCTATGCCGAGTAACCTGATGAGGGAATCCGCTATATGTGATCCCACTGAACCTATGAGGTTGTGCGTCTTCGTATTATCGGTTACAAAATGCGTGAACGACGGATCAAGAGGATGGTAGGAGGCTAAACACAGAAGCAAGAAAATGGCGCTCGCCAGGCAAATCGCACCCCATATTTCTTTTAATTTTCTGTCGTCCAATTTCACTTCTTCATCTCATAAATTAACTGCAGCATCCCACGAGTGCCAAAGCACAGTCACGCGTCATTTACTATTAGATCAAGTAGAGGGAGAGAATATCACTCCGCGTGCCCGATTAACAGCATTGCCGCCGGATATTAATAGATCATGCCGCTTGTGCAATTGATGGAGCTTCATAATTTTTGACGATGATATTCTGCACCTTATCTATCAGTTCCTGCCGGTTCTCAATGGAATATCCTGTGACGTCTATGGGCTTATCTATGACCATGGTGATTTTTCCGGGTTTTATGCGTAAGGACCTCTTCGGCATGATTTCTCCTGCACCTATGATGGATATAGGCACTATAGGAACGCCCGACTTTATGGCAAGGTAGAACATGCCATGCTTGAACGGCTTGATCTTACCATCCTTGCTTCTTGTTCCCTCGGGGAAAGACATCACTGATTTCCCTTCCCTGATCTTCATAGCCGCCTTGTCAATGCTCATCATCGCCTTTTCACGGTCTTCTCTGTCGATTTCTATATATCCCGCACTTTGCATCGCTCTTCCAAAAACGGGGATCTGGAATAGTTCCTTTTTGACTATCCAGCGGAACTGGCCTTGCAGGTGAGCCAGGACGATCAGTATGTCGAAATCACTTTGGTGATTCGCCATGAAGATTTGTGGTTTTCCCATCAAAATGTTTTCAGCGCCGATAATCTCAACCTTGGTGTTTGCGACGGCAAGGAGCATCTTGGCCCAGATATTTGCCACCCTGTGAACCATATTTTCATCAGAGGTAATAAACCCAAAGGCAACTGCACAACCGGACATAAATGCAGTGACCGCTATGCCTACCGTCACTAAAAATAAAGCCCGGATCATGGATTAATCCTCAATATCCTCGATAAGTTTTACCATTGGCAGGTATTTTTTTACTTGATAATATAGGCTAAGTCAATAAGGATTATACCGTGCCTTCCGGAGGAAACACTGAACCGAGAAAAGGATTGACAAAAGATAGTCATGATAATAGCATGACTGCCCCAAGAAAAAGCCGCATAATTGTTGCTGCTCCATTCTTAAATAGAGCATCTCAAGAATTGGTATGGTTTTTATGAAAAAGATTCTGAGCAAAAAAAGGGCATTCGAAATTATTAAGAACTTTCCCAGATCAAGGGTTCTGGTGGTCGGCGATATCATGGTCGATCATTTCATATGGGGCAAAGTGGCGCGGATTTCACCGGAGGCCCCTGTTCCTGTCGTGGAGATCCAATCGGACTCGCTTTTGCTGGGGGGATGTGCGAACGTATTAAATAATATCTTTTCCCTGGGGGGGGAAGTTTACGGGGCGGGAGTTATCGGTGCCGATGATATGGGAACGAGGCTGCTCCTGGAGTTTCGTAACAGGCAGATAGATACGGCTGGAATTGTTGTGGAAGCGGACCGTCCCACTACATTGAAAACCAGAATCGTGGCCCACGGTCAGCAGGTTGTCAGATTTGATCAGGAAAGCAGGAAGCCTATTCGGCCCAGCAGTGTAGAGAAGATAACCAAGTACATAAAAAAAATTCGCAATGATCTGGGAGCCGTGGTCATCTCGGACTACAATAAGGGAGTCGTGACGAGGCAGCTCCTGGATAGTATTCGCCGAATCACATCCGGGAAAGGCATCCCCGTTTGTGTAGATCCTAAGCAGAATGATTTTTTCCTGTATAAAGGTTTCGACATCATTACGCCCAATCACCTTGAAGCAGGCCGAGCAGCCGGCATGGATATTGTTGGCGGCAATGACATCGCAAAAATAGGAAAGACGCTCCTCAAGAAATTTGATTTCAAGGCCCTTCTTGTTACGCGCGGTGAAGAAGGTATGAATCTCTTTGAAAGCAATGACAAGACAATGCATACGGCCTTTCCGGCTGAGGCGAGGGAAGTCTTCGATGTCACCGGCGCCGGGGATACGGTCATCGGCGTATTAGCACTCTGCGTGGCCGCCGGGGCGACTTTCAGGGAGGCAGCGGCTCTGGCCAATATCGCCGCCGGTATTGTTGTGGGAAAGGTCGGAACAGCCACTATTTCTCTCGATGAACTCAAAGAGGTCTTATGAGCAAACCGCGGCCAGCAGAGTCGGTAAAATTGCTCATGAGCCACATATATGCAGACGACAATTCGCTGAAAAGCGTTCTTGAGACATTATCTCTCCGCTATGGAGATATTGATTTTGTCAGTGCCCGGATGCCCTTTCATTACACCGACTACTATGCGCAGGAGATGGGATCACCCCTGGAAAGACGGTTCATTTTTTTCGATACATTGATCAGGCCTGAATCATTGCCCGATGTGAAGTTATGTACAAATGATATTGAGGAAGAAACCTTGGATGGTGGTAAAAGAAGGGTTAATATTGACCCGGGCTATATGTCTCAGGCTCACTTAATTTTGGCGACCGGCAAGGGTTATAGTCACCGCCCTTACCTGAGAGATGGCATTTATGCCGATCTGACCCTGATCTATATGGGGAAGTCCTTTCAATCTCTACCGTGGACCTACCCGGATTATGGAGAAAAACCTGTCATTGAAATGTTCAACAGGATTAGATCAAAATATCTAATGCAGTTGAAACATTAAGATCATGTCCGAAGAAGGTTATGGCCTATTTATTAATTAAGGATTTGAGTAAGCCCTATTTTGCAGCCAAATTAAAGCCACATTTATTTTTTGGTATTGATTAGGAGTTCGTAATGATTCAGAGCATGACCGGCTATGGCAGAATCGAGTCTGTCCAAAATGGCAGAAAATATACGGTGGAAATGAAATCTCTCAACCACCGTTATCTGGAGATTTCCCTGCGGGTGCCTGCTATCCTTTCTCCCCTGGAACTCGACATCAAGAAGAGAATTGGCAGTAAATTTACCCGCGGCAGAATAGAGACAATCATCAGGATCGATTCCGAGTGCAGTTCCGTCATCGAAAACAGGTATGAGTTGAATCTCCCGCTCATCCGTAATTATTATGAGTTACTTGTACAATTGCGAGAGGAGCTTAAACTTGAAGAAGAGATTACATTGAGTATGATGACCGGATTCAGGGATGCTTTTGTGCAGAAGGAACCCGGCCTCGATCTGTGTGCCGTATGGGGGGAGTTAGGAACGGCCCTCGATATGGCAATGGCTGCTTTAATAGAGATGAGAGAAGTGGAGGGGAAAAACGTCTGCGATGACTTACTCCTGAGACTTGGCCTGATTGTAAAGTCCATTGATTCAATCGCATCACGGGCGCCTAAGGTTGTTTCTGAGTATCAAGTAAGACTTGCTGAGAGGGTGAAGGAACTGGTTGGAGGGATTGCACTTGATGAGCTTCGCTTGCAACAAGAGGTAGCCGTAATGGCCGAAAAGAGCGATATTAGCGAGGAGATTGTCCGCTTGAATAGCCACATCGTACAGTTCCGTGATCTCTTAAAGAGTAGCGATGCCGTCGGGCGGAGCATGGATTTCCTGATTCAGGAGATGATAAGAGAAGTAAATACTATAGGCTCCAAGAGCAGCGATGCAGAGATATCGCGTAAGGTAATCGACATCAAGAGTGAACTTTCCAGAATAAGAGAGCAGGTGCAGAACATTGAGTAAGAGCGATTCGCAGAAGTCTGAAGGATTGTATATCGTAGTTTCGGCCCCTTCAGGTACCGGCAAAACTTCTATCCTGCGCAAGGTCTTGAGGATGTGCCCTAATTTGCTGTTCTCTGTTTCGTATACCACAAGGCCGCGTCGTCCCGGCGAGAAAGATGGAAAAGACTATCATTTTATTACCGAGGAGGCGTTCAAGGATAAACTGGACCAGGGAGAATTTGCTGAGTGGGAAGAGAATTATGGCTACCTCTACGGGACATCGTCGAAAACGATGAAGGAGTTATTGGATTCCTTGCAGAAAGGATTCGATCTGATATTGGACATTGACTGGCGAGGCGCAAAAAAGTTGAAAAAGAATTACCCGGGCGGGATATTTGTCTTTATCCTTCCGCCATCAAGACGCGAATTAGAAAGAAGGCTGCGCGGGAGAGGGGCTGATAGCAAAGAAAACATAGATAAACGCCTGGCGAAGGCTTTAGATGAAATCAAGGAAATTGTGTGGTATGATTATCTAATCTTTAATGATCATCTTGAGACTGCCATTGATACTCTGAGATCGATATATGTGGCAGAAAAGAGTAAGAGGGAAAGGTCAGCTTCTAAGATTAAGGAATTTCTTGCATTGTGAGGAGGTCATTTGAAATATGGCAAGGATAACGGTGGAAGACTCGTTGAAGGCAGCGAAAAACAGATTTGCTTTGGTTGTATTGACTGCGAAAAGGTCAAGGCAATTGCTGAAAGGCGCTAAGCCGCTTACGGATATTAAGAACAATAGGGAAATCGTAGCCTCGCTGAGGGAAATAGCCGCAGGGAAAGTGACATACGCCAATCCCGACTATTTACAGGGCATCAAAATCGATTACAAACCCATACTGGACGATACGGAATTTGTCGATGACGAAGAATACCTTGAATAAGAATCCAAGGGAGATGCTTATCTTTGCCCTTGATGTCGGGAAGGGTATCGAAGAAGCAATGACATGGGTCAAACGTCTCAGGGATCACTTGGAAATATTCAAGGTCGGAAAAGAATCCTATACACGCTATGGCCCTTGCATCGTTAAAAAAATCAGAGAAGGCGGCAAGAAGGTATTCCTGGACCTGAAGTTTCATGACATTCCTAATACAGTTGCCGGAGCCGCTCTTGGGGCTGTTGAACAAGGCGTTTATATGTTCAATGTCCACGCCCTGGGCGGACGGGAGATGATGGAAAAAACCGTCGCCGCTGTCAGTCGGGCTGCGCGAGAAACTGCTCTGCCTCCTCCCATTATCCTTGCTGTTACGGTATTGACGAGTCTTAATGATATTGATCTTAGGCAAATAGGATTTGACTGTTCTGCAAGAGAGCTTACGCTGCGTCTGGCAAGACTCGCAAAGGATTCCGGCGTTTCCGGCGTAGTAGCTTCTGCACATGATATTGCCGACATCCGCAGAGCTTGTGGAAATGATTTCATCATTGTAACGCCTGGTATCAGAGAGGCAATGTCGGCAGATGATGATCAGAAGAGAATATCAACAGTCAGAGATGCCACGAAGGCCGGAGCAGACTACGTCGTTGTTGGGAGGCCCATCAGACAAGCCGCAGATCCGGTTCAAAAGGTCGAAGAGATTGTGTCCGAAATTGCCGATGGTCTTGCAATGCGTGAAGGAGTGGTATAGATTCAATACATTTATGGTCTATTGGCTCATTGTCATATTTGGTTTCCATTATAATTATGTATATTGATGGAGTGAGGGCGTGCAGGTAATCTTTGGCATTAATCCCCTCTTGGAGGATCTCAAGAGTCAGAGTGGCAGGGTAAGCAAAATCATTGTTGCCCAGGGGAGGGGAGGCGAAGCCTGCCAGAAAGTCCTGAATCTGGCGAAGCAAAAGGGAATTCATATAGAATTCAGAGAGAGAAGCTACTTAGACAGAAAAGCAGGTCAGGGATCTCATCAGGGTGTTGTAGGCTTCTGTGAGCCGTTCGTGTATGCAAGTGTGGATGATATTATCGCAAATCGTCATCCTGATTTTAAATATAATTTGATTCTCATTCTTGATGGCATTACAGATCCACAAAATCTGGGCACACTGATAAGGACAGCTCATTGTTGCGGCGCTAATGGGCTCATTATACCTGAAAATCGTTCCGCATCCGTGACAGGAACTGTGATAAAGGCATCAGCCGGAGCCGCCAACCATACATCCATAGCTAGGGTGGTTAACCTGTCCAATACGATTGACTACTTGAAGGAGAAGGGATTTTGGATATATGGTACTGACCCTGCGTCAGGCAGAGATTTTGGTTCTTTTGATTATGACGGGCATATCGGCCTTGTACTGGGCAGCGAGGGAACGGGCATGAGACCGCTCATCAGAAAGAAATGTGATTTTCTTCTCGCGGTTCCCACAATGGGCAAGATCGACTCACTCAATGTTTCGGTAGCGGCAGGGATCATCCTCTATAAGATATTGGGAACATTTGGAAAGGTCTGAGTCTTCGAAAGGGGTTTTCAATTATGGCAGAATTTTTATGGGAAGCGGCGACAAAAAAAGGTGAGTTGAAAAAAGGAGAGATGACCGCCACTGATGAGGGTGTGGTCAGGGGGCTCCTTCGTCGTCAGGGCTTCAAATCAATCACCGTAAAGAAAAAGCCGAAGGACCTGGCCGATTATCTGCGATTTGGTAAGCAGAAGGTCAAAGAAAAGGAGATAGTAGTCTTTGCTCGAATTTTTTCGACCATGATCAACGCCGGACTGCCCCTCATCCAGTGTCTCGATCTGCTGGCCCAACAAGAACAAAACAAGACTTTTTCTAAAGTCATCACGTCCGTAAAGGAAGAGATCGAAGGTGGAGCGACTTTGCATGAAGCTTTGAGAAAGTACCCCAAGGTCTTTGATGATCTTTTTGTCAATCTCGTGGCTGCTGGAGAGAGTGGTGGTACACTCGATGTCATTCTTAACCGCCTTTCGGCTTACATGGAAAAGGCGATGAAATTGAAGAGCAGGGTCAAGGGTGCTATGACTTACCCTGCCAGCGTTCTTGTCATCTCTATAGGTGTCGTTTCCCTTCTGTTGCTCAAGGTTATTCCCGTATTTCAGAAGATGTTCGAGGGCATGGGTGGTCAGCTGCCGGCGCCCACGCAATTTCTTATCAACGCCAGCCAGTTCATGCAAAGTTATTTTCTCTTCATGATCGTTGGTATTGCCCTCGCTATATATGTCTTTAGAAGATATTATCGTACGGAAAAGGGGAGACTTATGGTTGATGCCTTGACCTTGAAGGCGCCCGTATTCGGGCCGTTATTGAACAAGGTTGCAGTGGCGAAATTTACCAGAACCCTTGCAACCATGTTAGGCAGCGGTGTTCCGATTCTCGAGGGGCTAACTATCGTCAGCAAAACTGCTGGAAACAAGATCGTTGAGAATGCTATAATAAAAACCAGACATAGTATAAGTGAGGGGAGAACCATCGCAGAACCCCTTTCGGAAACCGGTATATTTCCTCCCATGGTGGTTCAGATGATCGCTGTTGGAGAAGCTACGGGCGCCCTCGATTTGATGCTTGCCAAAATTGCGGATTTTTACGACGATGAAGTGGATGCGGCTGTGGATGCCATGACAGCACTCCTGGAACCTGTCATGATGGTTTTTCTTGGGGGAGTTGTCGGAGGAATGATCATTTGCATGTACCTACCGATCTTCAAGATGGCCTCTGTCGTCGGTGGTGGTTAGGAATACCAATGCATCGGCATGCTACTGCGATTCAAACTGATATTTCCATTATCACGAGGGAAAATAATGGTCGGGATGGCGCGATTTGAACGCGCGACTCCTGCGTCCCGAACGCAGTGCCCTACCGGACTGGGCCACATCCCGACATGATGTAACAATATACTCGGAAGATATATAATTAAACTCTAAATGTCCACATTATTTTTTCAATATGTCTAATTTGAGAAGATAGGTCATGATCATATACGATCTAAGATGTGAAAAGGGTCATAAATTCGAAGGCTGGTTCAACGACAGAACTTCATTTGAAGAACAGCAGACGCAAAAGCTGATAATCTGTCCTGCGTGTGGAAGTTCTGCCGTAGGAATGGTGCCCTCCACAATTTCCATTATGGGAAAGGATATCAAGACATCTAACAGGAAGGATGCTGAAGAATCATCCATGCCGAAGGCTCTAAGGTTGTTTCGCGAATACCTCGACAAGAATTTCGAAGATGTCGGCAAGAAGTTTGCTGAAGTGGCCTTGAAGATTCATCACGGCGAGGAAGAAGGACGGAATATCAAAGGCATCACTACGGAGAACGAAGAAGAAGCGCTAAGGGAGGAAGGAGTCCAATTCCTCAAAATTCCTGTGCCCAAGTTTGACAGTTGAAGGATCAGGAACTTTTTGTGATTACCGCCAGGAAATTGGGAAGCGGGTTGACTGCGGGCGGTTTTGGCTCATGTTCTGGGGCGAAGGTTGCAAATTCCAGGAGGAATCTGGCACATAAATTAAAAGCAACAGTAATAGAAGGATGAAGCGGGAATTAATTCCTTTGGACCGTCATGGAGCAGTCATCTCTTACGTTTTGAATTCTGCCATATCTATTCATTTTTATCAATAATTCCATCATGAAAAGAATGTATAAGAGCATTATAGAAAGTATTGGAAATACGCCCCTCGTGGAAATCCGTAAGCTTAATCCGAGCAAGAAGGTTAGAATATATGCAAAGCTCGAATATTTTAACCCAGGAGGCTCCGTAAAGGACAGGATAGCCCTCTATATGGTTAACGAAGCGGAAAAGAGGGGGGAATTGTCGGGCGATAAGATTATCCTCGAGGCAACGAGCGGCAATACCGGCATCGGTCTGGCACTTATTGCTGCCGCCAAGGGATACAGATTATGCCTGGCTATGTCTGAATCCGCCAGTGAGGAAAGAAAGAGAATTCTTAAGGCCATGGGAGCTGAGTTATACTTGACCCCGGCAATTCTCGGCACGGATGGCGCCATCGAAGTGGCATATAACATGATGCTCAAGGATCCAGGAAAATATTTTGGCACCGACCAGTTTAATAATGCTGATAATACGCTGGCTCATTATCACGGTACTGGTGAAGAAATATGGCAGCAGACGGATGGGGCTGTGACAATGGTGGTGGCAACCTTGGGGACGACGGGCACTGCTATGGGTATTTCGAGGCGACTCAAGGAATATAATCCTGATATCAAGATAGTGGGTGTTGAACCATACCTGCAGCACAAAATCCAGGGTCTGAAAAATATGAAGGAATCTTACCGACCGGGCATTTATGACAAGAACCGGCTGGATGAGAAAATAAATATCCTCGACGAAGATGCATTTGAAACCGCACGGAGGTTGGCCGGGGAGGAAGGTCTTTTTGTAGGAATGAGTTCAGGAGCTGCCATGTATGTAGCTATGCAGAAGGCAAGAGAAATGGAAGATGGGCTCATTGTTGTGATTTTTCCTGACGGCGGAGAGAGGTATCTGAGTACGGAACTCTTTGCCGATAAGAAGCAATCTACCCTACGTCTCTACAACACGTCGACGAGAGAGAAGGAGTTCTTCAAACCAATCAATACCGAAGAAGTTCTGATGCACTCTTGCGGGCCTACTGTCCATGAAGTTCCCCACGTAGGCAACTATCGGCGTTTTGTCGTTTCCGATCTGATCCTACGCTACCTCGACTTTAAAGGCTTTAAAGTTAGACACATTATGAACATAATTGATTTGAACGACAGATCCATTAAGGAAGCCGAGCGCGCAAGCATGGACTTGGCTACGTATACGGAAAGATGCACAAGCAGGTTCCTCAGCGACATAAAAAATTTGAATATCAAACAAGAGAAGGTCTATCCCCGGGCTAGCGAAAATGTCGATGCCATGGTGAACCTGGTTGAAAAACTCGTGGCGAGGGGCCACGCCTACGAAAAATTGAGGTCCGTCTACTTTGACATATCAAAAATAGACGATTATGGTCGTCTGTCCAACATTGACCTGAAAAAGGTGAAACCCGGCAAGACGATTGAATCTGATGACTATGAAAAAGACAGCCCCGTGGATTTTACTCTTCTGAAAAGGTCTTCCCTAAATGAATTGAAAAGGGGGATTTACTTCAAGACCCGCTGGGGGAACGTGAGGCCCAGCTGGCACCTTGAGTGTGCAGCAATTTCACTTAAATATCTGGCGGACAATATTGATATTCATGCGAGCGGAGCCGATGTCATCTTTCCGCACTGTGAAAATGTCATGGCCATAGGGAGAGCTGCAACCGGCAAACGGATGGCCAACTACTGGATCAATACGGAACTGGTCATGGTGGACGGCAAGAAAATGTCCCGCTCTTTAAACAACGTCAAGACCATAGAAGATCTCGAGACAATGGGATATGGAGGCAGACAAATCAGGTTTTTTCTGCTCGGCACCCACTACCGTAAGCCTCTAAATTTTTCCGCCGGTGCCTTAGAGACGGCGAGAAATACGGTCAAGAAGTTGGATAGATTTATTCAGCGCCTGATTCGTTATACTCCAGGTGAAGGATACCCGGACGCTGATCAACTTGTCTATGATATCAAACAGAGATTCTCCGATACCATGGATGATGATTTCAACATATCCGATACAATGGCCTCTCTTTTTGAATTTATAGGGAAGGTCAGTATTCCACTCTCTCTCGGGCAGTTGAGTAAAAGGGAAAGGGACAATGTACTCGATGTCCTAAAGAGGATTGATGCCGTTCTCGGGGTCATGAATTTTGAGGAAGAGACATTGAGCGATGATGCGCTTCGTCTTCTCGAAGAGAGAGCACGCGCGAGAAGAATCGGTGATTGGAAGGCTTCTGATGATATCAGGAAGAAGCTTCTTGCGATGGGAATTGAGATCTCCGACACAGCAGACGGAGTAACATGGAGATTAAAATAGTTTATAAGGGTTGCGTGAAGCAAATACGGTGAATATGCTATTGGTGAATATCTGTTCGCAATTGATGGCTGACACGCATCAATGAGGAAACGTGATGGATAAGGAAGTCAGAAAGTCAGTTATCGCAGGGACTTGGTATCCTGGCAGCCCCAGGGTTTTGCGGGCGGATATAGAGGACTTTTTTCTCAACGCGCCTGATGTAGTGATTGATGGCGGCATCAGAGGCCTTATTGTTCCCCACGCCGGATATGTCTATTCAGGCCAGATTGCCGCAATAGCTTACAAAATAGTACGCAGAAAAACCTTTGATGCTGTCTTGGTTCTGGGCCCGAGCCATAGGGCATTTTTCCACGGGGTTTCCGTATATAACAGGGGCGGATATGAAACCCCGTTAGGCGTTGTCTCCGTGGATGTGACCTTGGCAAACGATATAATGTCTCAAAGCGAAATGATATCCCACATACCGGCTGCTCATGCCCAGGAACATTCACTCGAGATTCAACTCCCTTTTCTTCAAGTGGCACTCGGAGAATTTCGCTTTGTGCCACTTATTATGGGGGAGCAAGACCGCGAAACATGCGAAAACCTGGCTGAGAGCATAGTGAATGCGATAAATGGCAGGAATGTCTTGATCGTGGGAAGTACCGATCTCTCACATTTCCACTCTTATGAGCAGGCTGTGAAGCTTGATTCGGTGGTGATCAAGCGTATAGAAAAGATGGATGGCAGGGGTCTCCTCGAAGATTTGGAAAAAGATCTATGCGAGGCCTGCGGCGGAGGGCCGGCAGCCGTGACCATGATGGTTTCAGAAAAATTGGGTGCAAATAGGGCGAAATTGTTGAAATACGCCAATTCGGGAGATGTAACGGGAGATAAAAGCAGCGTTGTTGGTTATGCTTCCGCTATCTTTTATAAGGGCCGGCATTCTTAGATTTTAGAAAGCTTTGGTGTCTGCACATGCAGTTGATCGTGCCGTAGATTTCTCATGTTCTGCCGCCTGAATACATGGACCCCAAGCAGGCACCCATGGACGGATCACAAATTAAGAAAATAATGAATTAGTCACTTACACCCTCTTACTTGAAAGTTGTAATAAGTTTTCCCATGCATGTTATTTGGATGATGGGGAGGTATCGTTATGGAGTTGACAGACTTGGACAAAAAGGCGCTTCTTGATGTTGTAAGAAAAACAATAGAGGCCAGACTAACAGGCGGGTCTCTCCCGGAATTTCATTTATCTTCGGAGGTACTGAATGAAAAGAAGGGAGCATTTGTAACGCTTAAAAAGCACAGTCAGCTCAGGGGTTGTATAGGCTATATCGAGGCGAGAAAGCCACTTTACAAGACCGTGGGAGAAATGGCTCTGGCCGCTGCCTTCGATGATCGACGCTTTCCTCCATTAAAGCCGGACGAACTGAAGAACATCACCGTCGAGATATCCGTAATGAGCCCGCTGAAACAGGTTAAGAACATAGATGAAATAGAAGTGGGCATGCACGGCCTTTACATTACTAAGGGGTTTCATTCCGGCCTTCTGCTCCCGCAAGTGGCCGCGGAATATAATTGGGATAGCTTGACATTTCTTCAGGAAACCTGTTACAAAGCCGGACTTCAGCGGGATGCATGGAAAGATAAGGATGCCAAAGTTTATAAATTTTCAGCTGAGGTCTTTGGAGAACATTAATCAACGGTCGCCAAGGGAGCCGCTAACTAGTCTGAATGCTGACGGCAAGAAGTGTTCAAATGTAATGTTGTTTGCAACTCCATATCTCCGCGAAAAAATAAGAGGCTATATTACGTCCCTTGCCTCCTGGGTGGAAGGATCATAGAGTTGCTTCCGTGCCGGGGACTGAGGTTTACGTTTTATAGGCATAGAAGCGATCGAGGATGCTCCGACATGCAAAATGATGATATGCGGGGAGCCATTTCCTTGCTGATTTTGATATTATGGATGGATTCTAATGTTCAATAGAGTGAAGTTTATGCAATGTGTTCATCAATACTCGAAATCATTTCCCTACAGTACTTTCTTATACATGCTGAGCCGATACGTAAATCTTTCAGCACAACACTAGAAAAAATAATAGTTGACAAATTTTGATTATGGAATTACCATTAGAGGCTTTTGTTTTTGGGAGATTTTAACCGCTCTTTTGCAGCAAGTAAATGAAGTTTCCCGTTCTGGTGAGTAAGTCGGCTGGCGTAGCTCAACAGGTAGAGCAGCTGATTTGTAATCAGCAGGTTGCGGGTTCGAGTCCCATCGCCAGCTCCAGCTTTTGGTGATGTAACTGGAGGGGTACCCGAGTGGCCAAAGGGAGCAGACTGTAAATCTGCCGGCGAAGCCTACGGAGGTTCGAATCCTCCCCCCTCCATCAGGGAAATGAATTGGACAGTAACTTTTGCGGGATGGACCTCAGGGTGCACTGTCTTTTAAGAGCGGGAATAGCTCAGGGGCTAGAGCGTCAGCCTTCCAAGCTGAGGGTCGCGGGTTCGAATCCCGTTTCCCGCTCCATATTATATCTTTAATATTGCTAAACTTTTTTAGAGATGTGTTTCGATTTGCTGATTATATGGGGTGCATGGAAGAAGAAGTACTTTTGATGAATTCATAAGCCCACGTAGCTCAGTCGGTAGAGCACATCCTTGGTAAGGATGAGGTCACCAGTTCAATCCTGGTCGTGGGCTCCATTACGGTAAAAGTAGGTTAATTATGAGAAATATTATTACCTTGGCCTGTACAGATTGTAAGCAGAGAAATTATACAACGACGAAGAATAAGCGAACCATGCAGAATCGGCTTGAGTTAATGAAGTATTGTAAATTCTGTCGATCTCATAAGCTTCACAGGGAAACTAAGTAGATTTCCTTTATCAGGGAATATGCAGCAGAAGGAACAGGCCAGTAGCTCTAATGGATAGAGCGCCGGACTCCAAATCCGGATGCTGGGGGTTCAAGTCCCTCCTGGCCTGCCATTTTGTTTAAATGACGTTTAGTCTTTTATATTGGAGTAATGCGAAAAGAAGATATGGTCAAGCTGAGCGTGTAGATTGAAACGGGGCGAAAGGCCTGAGCTTTGATCTTATAGGAATTGCACTAATGAATAAGGTTAAAATAATTGCTGACAAAATAATACGGTTTTTAAAAGAAGCAAAGATTGAATTGAAAAAGGTTACGTGGCCGACTCCGAGGCAGACCCTTGCTTCCACTTCTGTGGTGATAATTGTGGTGATAATTGTGTCCATCTTTCTAGGTATCGTGGACTTTGGTTTGTCTAAGGCAATAAGGATGGTTTTGGGTTAGAGTCTATGGCGTTCAAATGGTATGTCGTTCATACGTATTCCGGCTTTGAAAATAGGGTGAAAACCTCTCTTCAGGAAAGAATTGAAGCAGCCGGAATGCAGGAGCACTTTTCGGATATCCTTATTCCGGAAGAAGATATTGTAGAACTAGTATCAGGAGAGAAGAAGACGTCGAAAAGGAAGTTCTTCCCTGGGTATATCCTCGTCAGGATGGAGATGAATGACGAAACGTGGCACCTTGTCAAAGGGACACCGAAGGTGACGGGCTTTATCGGGGGTAAGGAGAAGCCATCGCCAATCCCTGATAAGGATGTGGATAACCTCAAGACCAGGATAAATGAAGGAACCTTAAAACCAAAACCGAAATTCAGGTTTGAGGTCGGAGATCACGTCAGGATAATTGATGGTCCATTTACAAACTTTGATGGTGTTGTCGATGAGGTCAAGCCGGAGAAGGGAAAGTTAAGGGTCATCGTCAGCATATTTGGCAGGTCAACGCCGGTTGAACTGGATTTTATCCAGGTTGTTCAGCATTGACAATAGGGATAGGTTACCAATAACAACACAATTAGGGTGGTCATAATGGCAAAAAAGGTTATAGCGAATATAAAGCTTCAGATTAAGGCAGGCAAAGCAACTCCATCTCCCCCCATCGGGCCTGCCTTAGGACAGCACGGGGTCAATATTATGGAGTTCTGCAAGGCATACAATGCCATGACACAAAACCAGGAAGGTACGGTTATTCCCGTCGTTATCACAGTATATGCCGACCGATCATTCACCTTTGTGACCAAAACTCCGCCGGCATCTGTGCTTCTCAAACAGGCGGCCAAGATTGCGAAGGGCTCCGGGGACCCGAGGCGGGAGAAGGTCGGCACTGTGACGCGTGAACAGATCAAGGAGATCGCCTCCTCAAAATATAACGACCTAAACGCTGTTGATATAGAAGGGGCAATCAGAATCATTGAGGGAACTGCACGGTCAATGGGAATCGAAATAGCAGGATAAAATAAATGGGGACATTGTAAGAAACCCACGATCAGGGTGGGTGCGTAAAGTTAAACACTTGCCATTGCGGGTAGCCCAGCCGTGTAATTGGCAATATCAATAACAGAGGTTTTGACATGGTTAAGAGAGGCAAGACTTACGTAGAAGCGAAGAGAAAGATTGAGGCGGGGAAACGGTACACCTTAAAAGAGTCCGTACAATTGCTTGTTGGTACGGCGAGAACAAAGTTTGATGAAACCGTAGATGCGGCTATCCGGCTGGGCGTAAGCCCACAACACGCTGATCAGATGGTAAGGGGGAGCGTTGTCTTGCCTAATGGATTAGGCAAATCAGTCAGAGTGCTCGTCTTTGCGAAAGGAGAAAAGGAGAAAGAAGCCCTTGATGCGGGTGCCGATATTGTCGGTTCAGACGATGTTATTGAAAAAATTAAGGGAGGATGGCTCGAATTTGACAGAGTGATTGCCACACCCGATATGATGGGCAATGTCGGTAAGCTGGGGAAGATATTAGGTCCCCGCGGATTGATGCCTAATCCAAAAGTCGGGACAGTAACCTTTGACGTGGCGAAGGCTGTCAATGAACTAAAATCCGGCAAGGTTGAATTTCGCGTAGAAAAAACAGGTATAGTGCATAGTCCAGTTGGAAAGGTATCTTTTGGAGCGGATAAGTTAACGGAAAACGTCAGCGCCCTTTTGGAGGCTATAATCAAGCTGAAACCGGCATCGAGTAAGGGAACTTACCTCAAAGGCATATCGCTGTCCACCACTATGGGGCCAGGGATAAAAGTTGATCCCTTGGATGTAAGAAATATTTGAGGTCAGGACCGTCACAGTAATATGTGTCTGCGGACTTGGCGAACTTGTATTTACTGTAAGAGAGGTTTTTGAAAATGGCGGCTTCGCAAAAGGGATACACGGAATATGGCCTTCTTGCGATGCCGTCGGATTTGATGATGCGATAATAGAAGTCTGAGACAGCAGGTACAGGGGTTTAAACGATTTGAAACGGCCTGCCGAGACCAGTAGATGATGTTGCAGCAACTTGATTCGGTAATGTACATCATGTTTAAGAACTCCCCTGTATCATGAATAGTTCTCTGACTTCCGATGACATTCTTGTTTGCGAGAGTTAGAAGTTTTACAAATTTAATGTAGTGAAAGGAGGTTAAAGATTGGATCGGAGAACTAAGGAGAAGGTTGTAGCTGAGCTTCATGAAAAACTTAAAGACACCACGTTGGCGGTTCTTGCCGGGTATACCGGCATGAATGTTGAGAAGTTGACTGTCTTGAGGAATACTTTACGCAAGTCAGGCACTGAACTGCGGGTCGTTAAGAACACGCTGCTCGGAATTGCCTCGGAGAATACCGATTTTAGCGGGCTGAAAGAGTATTTCAAAGGACCATTGGCTATCCTCTTGAATCGCGGAGATGTAGTCCGGCCGACAAAGGTGTTAGTCGAATTTGCCAAAAAGAACGCCGAACTGGAAATAAGGGTTGGCATGCTGAATGGCAAATTATTGAGCAAGGATCAGATCAGCGCGCTGTCGGAATTGCCGAGCAGAGAAGTCCTTCTCGGAAAACTCCTTTCCGTTATGGTAGGAGTCCAAACTTCGTTGGTTAACGTATTGAGCGGGGTGCCGAGAAGCTTTATTTGCGCGCTTGACGCTTATCGTGCAAAAAAACAATTAGGAAACTAAAATATACAGGAGAGGATGAAAGAGATGGCCAGCAAAATTACAAAAGATGATGTCATAAAATTTATTGAAGGAATGACGGTTCTTGAACTTTCTGAGTTAGTTAAGGAACTGGAAGAAAAATTCGGAGTATCTGCAGCCGCGCCCGTGGCAGTGACCCAAGCTTCTGCAGGGACTGAACAGGCAGCGCAGGCAGAGGAAAAAACAGAATTTAATGTTATTCTGACGGGATTTGGCGAACAGAAGATTCAGGTTATCAAAGTTGTAAGGGCTCTTACCGGTCTCGGGCTTAAAGAAGCCAAAGACTTGGTAGATGGTGTGCCTAAGCCGATTAAGGAAGGTGTTCCGAAAGAAGAAGCAGCAGATATAAAAAAGAAGATAGAGGAAGTTGGAGGCACCGTTGAAGTTAAGTAGGGGCAGACAAAATAGAAAAATTATTTTTCGGAGATTTTGCAGTCCAAGGCAACGGGAATAACTGATTCTGTGTTTGCAAATATATTTGAATAATACAAAAGGATAATATGAACGAGTTTAGAAAGAATTTTGGCCGTATAAGAAAGATATTAGAAATACCAAATCTAATTGATATTCAAAAGAAGTCCTACGAGAAGTTTCTTCAGAAGGAAGTGGCCCCGCTGGACCGGGGGAGCTTTGGACTTCAGGGTGCATTCAAGAGCGTCTTCCCAATTTCCGACTTTAGCGGGAAGTGCTCGCTGGAATTTGTAAGTTACAAGATCGGAGATGTCAGATATGACGTGAAGGAATGCATTCAAAAAGGCATGACGTATGCCGCTCCTTTGAAGATTGTGGTGAGGTTGGTTGTCTTCGATGCTGATCGTACTTCCGGGCATAAGACGATCCGGGATATAAAGGAGCAGGAGATATACTTCGGAGAAATTCCCTTGATGACGGATAACGGCACCTTCATCATGAATGGTACGGAAAGAGTCATCGTCAGTCAGCTTCACAGATCACCGGGTATATTTTTTGATCACGATAAGGGGAAAACCCTCGCCAGTGGGAAGTTGATTTATTCAGCAAGGATTATACCCATTAGAGGATCTTGGTTGGATTTTGAATTTGATTCAAAAGACCTCCTCTACGTGAGGATCGATAGGCGAAGGAAGATGCCCGTGACGATTCTTTTTAAGGCTATGGCAAACTCTACGGAATTCCTCCTCGGTTATTTTTACAATGTCGAAAAGGTATTTGTAGACCATAACAAGTTTTATATGGTTGTGGATGAGTCACTCATAGGTGAGAAGGCGCCCGAAGACATAAAGGAGTCAGGATCCGGCGAAGTGATTGTTAAGAAGATGCGGAAGTTTACAAAAGCCCACATCAAGAGAATGACTGATCTGAAGATCAAGAGGATACAGATTAAGGACTCGGACGTAGTTGGAAAAATTCTTGCTTCAGATGTAAAGGATCCCAACACCGGCGAAGTATTGTTGAGATGTAATGAAGAGTTAACACTTGATGGTCTGGAGCGGGTCAGCGAGAAAGGGGTTCAGGAGCTTAGGTTTATTTACCTAGACGAGGAAAGGTCCAATGCTTCGATTAAGGATACTCTGCTCATCGATAAGATTGAGAATGAAGAAGAGGCAATAATCGAGATATACAGAAGGTTGAGGCCGAGTAATCCGCCGACACCAGAGACGGCACATAAGTTTTTCAACAGTCTCTTTTTTGATCCTGCAAGTTACGATCTCTCGGACGTGGGAAGGGCCAAGATGAATTACAAGCTTCGCCTGGATGTCCCGATAGACGTAACAGTTCTTCGTAATGAGGATATCCTTGCCGCCGTCAAATACCTGATTGATCTGAAAAATGGTTCTGGTGACTGCAGTGTCGACGATATTGATCACCTGGGAAACCGTAGAATCCGGTCGGTAGGTGAACTGATCGAAAATCAGTACCGCATAGGTCTGGTTCGGATAGAGAGAGCCATCAAAGAGAGAATGAGCCTGCAGGACATTGAAACAATGATGCCGCACGAGCTTATCAACGCCAAACCTGTTTCTGCCGTTGTGAATGAATTTCTTGGAAGCAGCCAACTTTCCCAGTTCATGGATCAGACCAATCCCCTCTCGGAGATTACCCACAAGAGAAGGCTTTCCGCCCTTGGTCCTGGTGGTCTCACGCGTGAAAGGGCAGGATTTGAAGTCAGGGATGTTCATCCTACCCATTATGGCCGCATCTGTCCTGTTGAAACGCCGGAAGGTCCCAATATAGGTCTCATTGTTTCCCTCAGTACGTATGCACGGGTCAATCCATTCGGTTTTATAGAAACACCTTACAGAGTAGTCAATAACGGAAGGGTTCTTGACGAAGTTCGCTACCTGACAGCTATTGAAGAGGAAAAGTACATTATCGCACCGGCGGATATGGCCCTTGACAGCAGGGGGAGGTTTATAGGAGAACTGGTTTCTGCCAGAAAAGGGAGCGATTTCCTTTCTATTCCGCCAACCGAGATAAATTTGATGGATGTATCTCCGGATCAGCTTGTAAGTATTGCGGCAGCATCAATACCGTTTCTTGAGCACGATGATGCCAACCGGGCCCTCATGGGTTCCAATATGCAACGACAGGCAGTTCCTCTTTTAAGACCCGAAGTTCCCATAGTGGGTACGGGGATGGAATCTATTGTTGCGAGAGACTCAGGCGCAGTTGTTGTGGCGAGGCGCTCCGGAGTAGTTGAGCAGGTGGACGCTTCAAGGATTGTGCTCAAGTGTGATGGGGATGGAGAGGATGAACTTGATACAGGAGTTGATATCTATAACCTCTCAAAGTATCAGCGCTCAAATCAGGATACCTGCTTTAACCAGAAGCCGATTGTGAATAAGGGAAGTTGGGTCAGCAAGGGTGATATCATTGCTGACGGTCCCGCCACTGATTCCGGGGAACTTGCATTGGGGCGAAACGTGATGGTCGCTTTCATGTCGTGGGGGGGATACAACTACGAAGATTCCATACTGGTAAGCGAGAGACTCATAAAAGATGATATTTACACATCGATTCACATTGAAGAATTCGAGACGATGGCGAGAGATACGAAGTTGGGTAAGGAGGAGATCACAAGGGATATTCCTAACGTGGGAGAGGAAGCCCTCAGGAACCTTGACGAAAGCGGCATTGTCAGAATGGGCGAATTTGTAAAATCAGGTGATATTCTTGTCGGGAAGATCACTCCGAAGGGAGAGACTCAGTTATCCGCGGAAGAAAAACTGCTCAGAGCGATATTTGGTGAAAAGGCAAGCGACGTTCGAGACACATCTCTCCGGGTTCCCCCTGGTGTTGATGGTACAGTGATAGATGCCAAGGTATTTACCAGAAAGGGTTCTGAAAGGGACCACAGAACGCAAGCCATCGAAGATGAAGCTATGAGTGATTTGTATAAAGACCGGGATGACGAAATCAGAATCATAACGGAAAGCGTCAAGAACAATATCGCAGGCATGCTCGTCGGGAAAACTTCTGCCTCAAAGCTGATTGATCCAAAGAAAAAGAAGATGTTACTGAAAAAAGGAGAGCTAATTGAAAAAGAAGCTCTGGAAAAAATACCGTTTGGCCTATGGAAGGATATTTCTCTCGTCCGCGATGAGGTGACAGAAGAAAAAATAGGCACTTTGATTGCAAATTATGAGAGAAAAAAGGAGATCATTGAAGCATTTTTTGAGGAAAAAATCAGCAAGCTGAAGGCAGGCGATGAACTTCCCCCAGGAGTGATCAAAATGGTCAAAGTCTATATCGCCATCAAAAGAGGACTGTCCGTAGGCGACAAGATGGCTGGCAGGCACGGTAATAAAGGGGTATTGTCGAGGATACTTCCGGAAGAAGATATGCCGTATTTTAAGGATGGAACACCTGTTGATATCATTTTGAATCCTTTAGGGGTTCCTTCACGCATGAATGTCGGGCAGATTCTCGAGACGCATTTAGGGTGGGCCGCAAAGGGCTTGGGTGAGAAGATTAATGCCATGCTGGAAAAGCATCACAGTACCGATCGGTTGAAAAAGGAATTGCGAAGCATTTATTCCTCGCCTGATTTTGATCGTTTTATAGATGGTATCTCCGAGGACAAACTCAGAGAATTCATAAGTAAATTAAAGAGGGGTATTTTGGTTTCTACCCCGGTGTTTGATGGTGCAGAAGAAAGCGAAATCAGGGATATGCTGAAGAAAGTGGGTCTTCCTGAGAACGGACAAACTATTCTTTTTGACGGAAAGACGGGTGACCCTTTTGATCAGGAGGTCACGGTCGGCATGATTTATATGCTGAAGTTACATCATCTTGTTGATGACAAAATTCATGCAAGGTCCATTGGACCGTATTCCTTAGTGACTCAACAACCCCTGGGAGGAAAAGCACAGTTTGGCGGTCAGCGGCTCGGTGAAATGGAGGTGTGGGCCATGGAAGCCTATGGTGCTGCTTACTCACTGCAGGAATTTCTTACGGTTAAGTCCGATGATGTGGCAGGCAGAACGAGGATATACGAAGCTATCGTGAAGGGTGAACATACGTTTGAACCGGGGCTCCCAGAATCATTCAATGTTCTTGTCAAGGAACTGCAGAGTCTTTGCCTTGATGTGGACTTAATGGAAGAAGAATGAGAACATCAAACATAACTTTGTTTTGGAGAGCATTTAGAATTTAGGGTTTGCACTTGATAACCCTCTAAGAATCGGGAGATATAATATAGTGGAAGATATTTTTAGTTATTTTGAAAAACCGAAGGACCCTATCAGGTTCAGCGCAATCAAGATGTCGCTTGCTTCGCCGGAGAAGATACTTTCGTGGTCCCACGGTGAGGTTAAGAAACCTGAGACGATTAATTACAGGACATTCAAGCCGGAAAGAGATGGACTGTTTTGCGCAAAAATATTCGGCCCCGTAAAAGATTACGAGTGTCTGTGTGGCCGCTATAAGAGGATGAAATATCGTGGCGTCATATGTGAGAAATGCGGTGTCGAGGTTATCCAATCAAAGGTGCGCAGAGAAAGGATGGGCCACATTACCCTGGCGACGCCGGTCGCTCACATATGGTTTCTCAAGAGTCTTCCGAGCCGGATAGGAAATGTCCTCGATTTGAGTCTTAAGGAACTGGAAAAGGTTCTTTATTTCGAGTCCTGGATCGTGCTCGACCCCAAGAACACCCCTCTGAAAAAAAAGGAACTTCTGTCTGAGGAAGAGGTAAGTGAGTTACACGAACAGTACGGCGAAGATGCTTTTGAAGTTGGGATTGGAGCCGAAGCCGTCAGAAAACTTCTTGTCGAAATTGATCTGATAAAGATCGATGAAGAACTGCGTGAAGAGCTGAGATCCACCGTTTCTGATACAAAGAAGAAGAAGCTTGTCAAGAGATTGAAAGTGATCGAGTCCTTGAAAAAATCCAAGACAAACAGACCTGAATGGATGGTTCTTACAGTATTGCCCGTCATCCCGCCGGATTTACGACCTCTGGTACCGTTGGACGGAGGCCGTTTTGCGACATCCGACCTCAACGATCTTTACAGGCGGGTGATCAATAGAAATAACCGTCTGAAGCGTTTGCAGGAATTAAACGCCCCGGAGATTATAGTCAGGAACGAAAAGAGAATGCTCCAGGAGGCAGTTGACGTCCTCTTCGATAACGGCAGAAGGGGCAGGGCCATCACAGGTTCAAATAAGAGGCCTCTCAGGTCCCTGTCTGACATGCTGAAAGGGAAACAGGGCAGGTTCAGGCAGAACCTGCTTGGCAAAAGGGTCGATTACTCAGGACGGTCGGTCATTACAGTGGGGCCTGATCTCCGGCTTCATCAGTGCGGTCTTCCCAAGAAGATGGCGCTCGAGCTTTTTAAACCATTTGTCTATAACCGCCTCGAGGAGAAGGGTTATGTAACCACCGTGAAAAGTGCCAAGAAAATGGTGGAAAAAGAGACTGCCGAGGTATGGGATGCACTCGATGAAGTGGTGCGCGAATATCCAGTAATGCTCAACAGGGCTCCAACCCTGCACAGGCTTGGCATTCAGGCCTTTGAGCCGGTTCTGATTGAGGGGAAGGCGATACAGCTCCATCCCCTGGTCTGCACGGCATTTAACGCCGATTTTGACGGGGACCAGATGGCCGTCCATGTCCCCCTATCCATTGAGGCTCAGACAGAGGCCAGAGTCCTGATGATGTCAACGAACAATATACTTTCTCCAGCCAATGGAAAGCCGATCATTAATCCGAGTCAGGATATCGTGCTCGGGATTTATTACCTGACACGTGCCAGGTCTGACATCAAAGGTGAGGGGATGACTTTTTCAGATTCTGGAGAAGTCCGTAGAGCCCTCGATGCTGATGCCGTTCGTCTTCACGCAAAGGTGCGAGTACGCATCGACGGTGAATTGAAGGATACAACCGTTGGCAGGGTTATTCTTTATGATATTATTCCTCAGGAGATTCCCTTCGATGCCATTAATAAAGTGATGAATAAGAAGGAGTTGGCGAATCTTATTGATAATTGTTACCGGTCGTGTGGCGCAAAAACGGCAGTCTTGCTTGCCGATCAACTTAAGGATTTGGGATTTAAGTATGCTACTGCTTCGGGGACATCTATTGCGATCCATAATATGGTCGTTCCCGAGAACAAGAAAGATATAGTAGCTTTGGCTGATAAAGAGGTACTGAAAGTACAGAATCAGTATATGGATGGTCTTATTACGGATGGTGAGCGCTACAATAAGGTCATCGACATCTGGGCACAGGCGACAGAAAAGATTGCCGCCGAGATGTTAAGCGGCATCGGGGAAGAAGAAAATGATGCAGCTACTGGCTCGAAGAGGCCGGGAGAAAGCCTGAATCCTATCTATATGATGGCCGATTCTGGTGCGAGGGGCAGCGCTGTTCAGATCAGGCAACTTGCGGGTATGAGGGGTCTGATGGCCAAGCCATCAGGGGAAATTATTGAAACCCCGATCACTGCAAATTTCCGAGAAGGTCTTACTGTTCTTCAATATTTTATTTCTACGCATGGTGCAAGGAAAGGCTTGGCCGACACGGCCCTGAAAACAGCCAATTCCGGATATCTAACCAGACGGCTTGTCGATGTAGCCCAAGATTGCATTATAAGTGAAAATGATTGCAACACCATTGATGGAATTTATGTCTCAGCCCTAATGGAAGGTGGGGAGATTATAGAAGCGGCCGGAGAAAGAGTTCTCGGAAGAGTTGCGTTGGAAGAAATAAAGGATCCTTTTACCGGTGAAATTATTGTACATGCGAATGAAGCAATCGATGAAGCCTTAGCCGAGAAAATTGATAAGTCCGGTGTAGAAAGGATAAATATAAGATCTGTCCTTACATGCAAATCAAAGCAAGGCGTTTGCGCCATGTGCTATGGAAGAGACTTGGCCCATGGTCATCTCGTCAATATAGGTGAGGCCGTGGGTATCATTGCAGCTCAGTCCATCGGTGAACCTGGAACCCAGCTCACTATGCGAACATTTCACATCGGCGGTACTGCTAAGTTTGAGGAACATTCCACGCTTGAAGCGAGGCATGACGGCACCGTGAAGTACGTGCACCTCAACACTGTTAAGGGTCATGGGAAGGATATCGTCGTGATGAACAGAAACGGAGAAGTTCATGTTCTTGACGAACAGGCCAGAAGTCGCGGGAAATATCCGGTCCCATATGGGGCCCATCTCAAAGTCAAGAATGGCAACGTCGTGAAAACGGGGGATCTTCTTGCGGAGTGGGATCCTTTTTCCATACCGATACTTGCCGAGGTTGACGGGACCGTAAAGTATGGCGACATATTGGAAGGAAAGACAATGCAGGAACAGGTCGATGAAGTGACCGGTCTTTCAAGAAAAGTTATAGTCGAATATAAGGGTGCCAACTTCCGTACGCGGGTTTCCATCAAAGACGAGAAAGGCAAGACAGCAAAGATCCCGGGTACCAATGCCGTAGCAAGATATCTCCTACCCGTAGGTGCAAATATTGTGGTTTCCGAAGGCGATAAGATCAAGGCAGGCGACATTGTTGCCAAGATTCCCAGAGAGACGACGAAAACCAAGGATATCACCGGAGGTCTTCCGAGAGTGGCAGAGCTTTTTGAGGCTCGAAAGCCGAGGGAATTTGCCGTTATAAGTGAGATTGATGGGACGGTGTCATACGGTAAAGATGCAAAGGGGAAAAGGAAAGTAATTATTAGCCCGGACGTGGGAGAAGACAAGGAATATCTCATTCCTAAGGGAAAACATGTCAGCGTTCAGGAAGGCGACAGGATTCAAGCCGGTGAAGCGCTGATGGACGGTGTACACAATCCTCACGATCTTCTTGCGATCAAAGGTGAGAAAGCGTTGGCCAGGTACCTGGTCGATGAGGTGCAGGAGGTGTACAGACTTCAGGGAGTTAAGATCAACGACAAACATATGGAGATAATTGTTCGCCAGATGTTGCGAAGGGTGAAAGTGAAAGACCCGGGCGACACATCGTTCATCGCTGATGAACAGGTGGAAAGATATCGTTTCCAGGAAGAAAACGAACGAGTCGTTGGTAAGGGAGAAAAGCCCGCTATCGGAGAACCGATGCTTCTCGGCATTACCAAGGCATCTCTCAGCACACAGAGTTTCATATCTGCGGCCTCGTTCCAGGAGACAACACGTGTCCTTACGGAGGCGAGCCTCGCCGGGAAGATAGATTATTTAAGAGGGCTCAAAGAGAATGTAATAATGGGGCGGCTGATTCCTGCAGGGACCGGTCTTCCTATGTACAGGAAGCTGGGCATTAAGGTGGCGGATGCAGAGATCGGAGACGAAATGGAAAGTCAGGAGACTGATGAAAAATTAATTGAAAAAGATGTTGACATAAAGGCCACAAGTTGATAGAAAATCATCTTTTATGTACGAATGGCATAAGTTAAGAAAATTTTAGGAGGAATCATGCCGACGCTGAATCAATTGGTCCGCAAGGGAAGGACGAAAATACAGAAGAAGACGTCAACACCTGCTCTGGCCGGTTCACCGCAGAGACGGGGTGTTTGCGTTCGCGTGTATACCTCCACACCCAAGAAACCAAATTCTGCTTTGAGAAAGGTCGCAAGGGTTCGTCTCGCCAGTGGATATGAAGTGACATCTTATATACCGGGAGTGGGCCATAATCTTCAAGAGCACTCCGTTGTTTTAGTTAGGGGCGGCAGAGTGAAAGATCTTCCGGGTGTACGGTATCATATTATCAGAGGCACGCTCGATGCCGTCGGAGTTCAGGACAGAAAGCAGGGCAGATCAAAATACGGGGCCAAGAAGCCGAGCTAAGTGAGAATAGGTCATGCCGAGAAGAAGAGAGATTGCAAAAAGAGAAGTAATACCGGATCCAAAGTACAATAATAAGCTTGTGGCAAGATTTATTAATTGTCTGTTGCGGAAGGGCAAAAAAAGCATTGCAGAATCGATGTTCTACGGGGCTTTTGATATTATTGAAAAGAGAACGAAAGAGCAGCCTGTAGAAGTCTTTGAAAAGGCCGTAAGTAACGTCAAGCCTCTGATAGAAGTAAAATCACGACGTGTCGGAGGATCTACGTATCAGGTGCCAACTGAAGTTGTGCCGGAGAGAAGAGTTGCCCTGGCAATTCGTTGGTTAATTATTCATGCAAAAGAACGTGCCGAAAAAACCATGCAAGAAAAGCTTGCTGCCGAATTGATCGATGCCGCTAATAACAGAGGCGCTTCCGTCAAGAAAAGAGAAAGCGTTCACAAGATGGCAGAGGCGAATAAGGCATTTGCCCACTACCGGTTTTAGCTTTGCTTGAAGGTTTGGGTGAATATTAATTGGCACGCATTGTTCCTTTACAGAGTCTTCGCAATATCGGCATTATGGCGCACATTGATGCCGGCAAGACGACAACAACCGAACGGATCCTTTATTATACTCACGGCTCCTACAAGATGGGTGAGGTCGATGAAGGAACGGCCACCATGGATTGGATGGAGCAGGAGCAGGAGCGGGGTATAACCATCACGGCTGCGGCTACTACATGCACGTGGAGCGACCACCGCATCAACCTCATCGATACGCCCGGCCATGTTGACTTCACCATAGAAGTGGAAAGATCTTTGAGAATTTTAGACGGTGCCGTTGCCCTTTTCTGCGCAGTGGGAGGCGTGGAACCCCAGTCCGAGGTAGTTTGGGGTCAAGCGGATAAGTACCGCGTCCCGCGAGTTATCTTTGTCAATAAGATGGATAGGGTAGGGGCCGATTTTGAGAAGGTTGTTGCCGCGATCCGCGACAGGCTCGGGGCGCATCCGATACCCGTTCAGATGCCCATCGGCAAGGAAGAATTCTTCCGGGGAGTAATCGATCTTATACGTATGAAGGCGATCATTTACGATGAATATTCCCTGGGGGCTAAGTTCAGCGTGAGTGAGATTCCGCCTGATCTTCTTGATGCCTCTCGTCGGGAGCGAGAGAAGCTCATAGAGTTTCTTTCCGATCACGATGAGAACCTGATGAAGAAATATCTCAATGAAGAAGCTCTTTCACAAGAAGAGATTATAAGCGCCTTGAGGAAGGCGACACTATCCTTGAAAGCGACGCCGGTATTGTGCGGCTCTGCCTTCAAGAATAAAGGTGTTCAACCTCTCTTGGATGCAGTCATCGATTACCTTCCTTCTCCGCTGGACATGCCTCCGGTTATCGGCATTGGCAGGAAGGGGGAGAAGATAGAAAGAATGCCGGACGATGATGAAGCTTTTTCAGCGTTGGCATTTAAGATTGTGACTGATCCCTATGTCGGTCAGTTGACCTATTTCAGGGTATACTCAGGTGTACTCTCTGCCGGTTCCTATGTATATAATGTGTCCAAAGGAAAGAAGGAGCGCATCGGCCGCTTGCTAAAAATGCATGCCAATAAGAGGGAGGAGATCAAAGAAGTACGCACTGGTGACATAGCTGCCGCCGTGGGTCTTAACCTGACGACTACAGGCGATACTCTTTGTGATACGGAACATCCTCTTGCATTGGAGACTCTGGAGTTTCCCGATCCCGTTATTGCCATAGCCATAGAGCCAAAAACGAAGGCGGATGAGGAAAAACTGGATACGGCTCTCAGAAAGATCTCCCGTGAAGACCCTTCCTTCAGGGTTAAGGTCGACAAAGATACGGGTCAAACCTTAATCTCGGGGATGGGAGAGTTGCATTTAGAAATTATCGTCGACCGACTATCGAGAGAATTTGGATTAGGCGCCAACATCGGTGATCCGCAGGTGGCTTACAAGGAGACTATCAGAAAAAGAATCAGATCTGAAGGCAAGTTTGTTAAACAGTCCGGCGGCAGAGGACAGTATGGTCACGTGTGGCTGGAGATTGAACCTAATGAGCCAGGTCGAGGATTTGAATTCAGGAATAAGATTGTCGGCGGGGTTATTCCCGGCGAGTATATTCCGGCAGTGGCAAGGGGCGTCTCCGAGGCTACACAGGAGGGTGTTCTGGCAGGCTTTCCCGTGGTAGATGTCATTGTCAGTGCCGTGGATGGCTCTTTTCACGACGTGGATTCTTCCGAAATGGCATTTAAGATAGCGGCCTCCATGGCATTCAAGAGCGGGGCAAGAAGAGCTCACCCCGTCTTGATGGAGCCAATAATGTCTGTGGAAGTCATAGTCCCCAAAGAATATATGGGTGATGTTATTGGAAATCTCACTTCGAGACGGGGGAAAATAGTGAGTATTGAGTCAAGGCCTTCTTTGGAGGCAATTAATGCCGAGGTTCCTCTGGCAGAAATGTTCGGATATGCTACTGATCTTAGATCAAAAACTCAGGGAAGAGCAACTTTTACAATGCGTTTTCTTAATTACCATGCAGTGTCAGAAAGTCAGGCGAAGCTGGTCATTGACAGACTAAAGACAATCGATGAAGCATAAAGAAGTATAGTGAATAAACGAACCATTTAAAGTTGAAGGAGGTAATGGATATGGCTAAGAAGAAATTTGAGAGGACGAAACCGCATGTGAATATTGGCACCATTGGGCACGTAGATCATGGTAAGACTACCCTGACGGCGGCAATTACAAAACACTTGCAGAAAAAAGGATTGGCCGAATTCAGACCCTTTGATTCCATAGACAATGCACCAGAGGAAAAAGAAAGGGGAGTTACCATTAACGTTGCGCACGTGGAATATGAGACAGCGAAGAGACATTATGCCCACGTAGATTGCCCTGGCCACGCGGACTATATAAAGAACATGATATCAGGTGCAGCTCACATGGACGGAACGATCCTGGTGGTGGCTGCTTCAGATGGTCCCATGCCTCAGACAAGAGAGCACATCCTCCTTGCAAGACAGGTTCGGGTTCCCTATATCGTTGTCTATTTGAACAAGATCGACCTTGTAGATGACCCGGAACTCTTGGATCTCGTAGAGCTTGAATTGCGGGAGCTCTTGACACAGTATGAATTTCCCGGAGATGAAGTTCCCATAATCAGAGGGTCAGCCCTGAAGGCTCTGGAGACTGATGATCCTGATTCGCCTGATGCAAAGTCTATCTGGGAGTTGATGGATGCCGTCGATACCTATATTCCGGAGCCTACGCGCGATTTGGATAAGCCTTTCCTCATGCCTATTGGTGATGTGTTCTCCATATCGGGCCGTGGGACCGTGGTTACCGGCAGGGCGGAAAGAGGTATCATCAGAACGGGAGATGAAGTGGAAATAGTCGGTTTCAGACCTACGTTCAAGACAGTATGTACGGGTGTGGAGATGTTTCGCAAGACCCTTGATGAGGGCAGGGCGGGCGATGATATCGGTGTTCTCTTAAGAGGCACCAAACGAGAAGAAGTTGAAAGAGGCCAAGTTGTGGCAAAACCGGGATCAATTACGCCCCATACGAAATTTAAAGCTGCAGTCTACGTTCTGACCAAAGAGGAAGGCGGAAGGCATACGCCCTTCTTTCCCGGCTACCGTCCACAGTTCTATTTCAGAACCACGGATGTCACAGGGATCTGTACGCTGCCTGAAGGTGTCGAGATGGTGATGCCTGGTGACAACATCGAAGTTGAAGTAGATTTGATCACCCCCATCGCCATGGAAGAACAGCTCAGGTTCGCCATCAGGGAAGGCGGTCGAACTGTCGGCGCCGGTGTTGTCAGTAAGATAATTGAATAGAAGGAATGCGATAGGTTGATATATCTATGAAAGATCAGAGAATAAGAATCCGCCTCAAGGCATATGATTATAAACTCCTTGACAGGTCTGTCGAAGATATTGTTGAGACGGCAAAAAGGACGGGAGCCCGTGTGGCTGGTCCCATACCCCTCCCCACGGAAATCAACAAATTTTGCGTCAATCGATCTCCTCACGTAGACAAGAAATCAAGGGAGCAATTTGAGATCAGGACACACAAGAGACTCATTGATATTATTGAGCCGACGCAATCTACTGTAGATGCGCTGATGAAATTGGACCTGTCTGCGGGCGTCGACGTTGAAATAAAATTATAGATCATACACGAGATACTATCAGCATCTTCTTTGTCATGTGTGAAGGGATTGGATGTCATTTGTTAGAAATGATGCGCCCTTTTAAAGAGTCGTATACTGAAGTAATCAGGCATACGCAGAACTATCAGGCGGTTGTAAAGGCTGACGCGCACGTAAGCTTTTGACTGCCCATCGAGTGCTAAATATTGTAGGAAGAACATGAAAAAGTTGCTCCTCGGCAGGAAATTAGGCATGACACAAATTTTTGCGGAAGACGGCGAATCTATTCCGGTAACTGTCATCGAGGCGGAACCATCTGTTGTCGTTCAGAAAAAAACTCAAAAAGATGATGGCTACGATGCACTACAATTGGGATACGGACGGATTAAGCAGAAGAATGTGACGAAGGCCTTGCAGGGCCATCTTAATAAAGCAAACAAAGGGTTTTTCCGTAATCTCAAGGAATTCAGAACTGCTACAGATAGCTATGAGCTCGGGCAGGAACTGAAGGTCGATACGTTTAAGATTGGAGATTATATAGATGTCGTCGGCACCTCAAAAGGCAAAGGGTTTGCCGGCGTTATTAAAAGACACGGCTTCAGCGGCGGCAGGGCGACGCACGGATCGATGTTTCATAGGGCGCCAGGATCTATCGGGGCGAGTGCGGAGCCATCGCGAGTTCTGAAGGGGAAAAAGCTTCCTGGACAGATGGGCGATGTGAGGAAGACAATACAAAATTTATTGGTGATGGGTATAAGGCCGGAGCGGAATCTGATTTTGGTTAAGGGATCTATTCCGGGTTGTAAAAATAGCATTGTCATTATCAGGCAATCAACTAAAATGGGTGGTTAAGCAGGATCTGGAGTAGATAAAATGCCAGTTGCCGGTGTATACGATATTGAGAATAACAGAGTATCGGAGATCGATTTAAGTGATGCTGTCTTTGCTGTGGAGGTCAATGAAACCGTACTGCATGATGTGGTCAGAATGCAGATGGCAGGGAGAAGGTCCGGCACTGCGTCAACCAAGAGGAGGCAGGAAATCAGAGGAGGAGGCAGGAAACCTTGGCGCCAGAAAGGCACAGGCAGAGCGAGAGCCGGCACTATAAGGTCTCCCCTATGGCGGGGTGGCGGGATTGTGTTCGGGCCTCATCCGCGGAGTTACGCGTATAAAGTACCGAAGAAAGTCAGGAAACTGGCCTTGATGTCTGCCCTGAGCATGAAGGTAAGGGAAGGGAAGATGTTGATACTGAAAGATTTTCCCATGGAAGAAATTAAGACAAAGAAGTTCAAGGAGGTTATTGATCGATTCGGTTTGAAAAAGGCCTTGCTTGTTTTAGACAAGTCTAATCCTGTCTTGGAGAAATCCTCAAGAAATGTGGAGGGAATCAAATTGATTCGGTCGGAGGGGATCAATGTTTATGACCTTCTGAACTACGATCATGTGGTTCTCTTTGAACCATCGGTGAAGATGATTGAAGGGGCGTTATTGTCATAATGGATATATATCATACTATTAGAAGGGCGCTGATTACCGAGAAGAGCACTAGTGCGAAGGAAGAAAACAAGTATATCTTTGAAGTAGATCGAAGAGCAAACAAGATTGAGGTTGCCACGGCGGTGGAAAAGATCTTCAAAGTAAAAGTATTGGATGTTCATGTTATGAATATTGTCGGAAAGAAAAAGCGGGTTGGGAAGATTATGGGTGAAAAGCGTTCATGGAAAAAGGCAATCGTCACCCTTGCTCCCGGCAATCGTATTGAAATTCATGAAGGCGTGTAAACGGGAGAGAGATACAGTCGGATGGCTATAAGGAAATATAAACCAACATCGCCGGGTAGAAGATTCCAAACGTGCTCGGATTTTAATGAGATCACACGCACGGAGCCTGAAAAGAGTTTGCTCATACCTCTGCAACGTACGGGCGGACGAAATTGCTACGGAAGAATAACGATGAGGCACGTTGGAGGCGGTCATAAGAGGCGATATCGGGCAATTGATTTTAGGCGAGACAAGATGGAAATACCTGCCAAGGTAGCGGAACTGGAATACGATCCCAATCGGAGTTCACGCATTGCCTTATTGCATTATCTCGATGGCGAGAAGAGGTACATCATCGCTCCGTCAAGAATGGACATAGGCGATACTATCGTAAGCTCCGAAAAGGCCGATATCAAACCCGGAAACACCATGCCCATAAAAAATATACCACTCGGCTCCCTTGTTCACAATGTGGAACTGCAGATTGGGCGTGGAGGCCAGCTGATCCGATCGGCGGGAACATACGGGCAGCTTATGGCCAAGGAAGAAGGGTATGCGCAAGTAAGACTCCCTTCAGGAGAGGTAAGAAAAATCCTGCTCGATTGCAAGGCGACCATAGGGCAGGTGGGCAATATCGATCATGAAAATATTAGCATCGGCAAAGCCGGTCGGTCAAGGTGGCTGGGAAGACGCCCCAAGGTGAGGGGCGTGGCCATGAATCCAGTCGACCATCCTATGGGCGGAGGTGAAGGCAAATCGTCCGGAGGAAGACATCCGTGCACACCGTGGGGCGTTCCGACAAAAGGGCATAAGACGCGGAAAAATAAAAAGACTGATAAATACATTGTCAAGAGAAGAGGTTAGAAGGTGGCGCGTTCAATTAAGAAGGGGGCATATATAAATGAGAAGCTTCTCGACAAGGTCAGAAAGGCCGAAGAGTCGGGAAGCAAGAGTGTCATAAAGACTTGGTCCCGCCGGTCAACAGTTACTCCTGAATTGATAGGGCATACCTTTGCAGTTCATAACGGGAAGAAGTTTATTCCAATCTTTGTTACAGAAAATATGGTGGGACATAAACTCGGTGAATTTGCGCCGACGAGAACGTTTTTCAGCCATGCGGGTGATCGAAAAACGAAGGTGCGGAAATAATAACTTAAGCTGAAATCGGTAGTTGGAGTTTAGAGATATGGAAGCGAGGGCAGTTGCCAAGTATATTCGAGTTTCTCCTCAGAAGGCTCGATTGGTGGTCGATTTAGTGAGGGGGAAGAAAATTGACGAGGCGAAGACGATACTGCAATTTACGAGGAAATATTCTGCAGGTATCATCAGTAAAGTTTTGAAATCCGCAGTTGCTAATGCAAAACAGAACCCTAACATCGATGAAAGCATACTTTATGTAAAGGATATTTTTGTGGATCAGGGTCCTTCACTGAAAAGATGGAGAGCAAGGGCACAAGGGAGGGCGGCATCCATAAAGAAGAGGATGAGTCATATAACGATAATTCTGGATGAAGAGTGAGAATTGAGGAGGTGAAGTTTGGGGCAGAAGGTTAACCCGATCGGTTTCAGGCTGGGCGGGATAAAGACGTGGCGATCGCAGTGGTTTTCAGAGAAGAATTACGCGGAGCTGGTTCATGAGGATATCAATATTAGAAAATACCTTAAGAAGAAACTCTATCATGCGGGTATTTCAAGGATAGAGATAGAGAGGGCTGCCAGCAAGGCCAAGGTCAACATTTATGCGGCACGTCCGGGAATCATCATAGGCAAGAAGGGTTCGGAGATTGAGAAACTAAAAAAAGAGCTTGAAGGTGTTTCGAAGAGCGAAATTATTATAAACATACTCGAGGTGCGCAAGCCTGAAGTGGACGCACAGCTCGTTGCTGAAAATGTAGCCCTTCAGCTGGAGCGACGTGTTGCCTTCAGGAGGGCCATGAAAAAATGTGTTACCTCTTCCCTTAAATTCGGCGCCAAGGGGATCAGAGTAAATTGTGCTGGCAGGCTTGGCGGAGCCGAAATGGCGAGATCTGAATGGTATAGAGAAGGAAGGGTGCCCCTGCACACGCTGAGAGCTGATATCGACTGGGGATTTGCAGAAGCGAATACCGCCTACGGACTTATTGGCATAAAGGTATGGATATTTCACGGAGAGGTGCTTCCGAGTAAAAAGGTGGCGGATAAATAGATAGACTAAATCCTGAATCCTGATATCGCAATTCTATACAAGACTCAAAACGCCTTTTTGAATTTTACATGCTTTGAATATTTTTTAGGACTCGGGATTTTTGTTTAAAGGATATTGTTTTTTTGCTGTGACAACTGAGGTCGTTGAATTATGTTGATGCCAAAGAGGGTTAAGTACAGAAAAGTACAGAGGGGCCGCATGAGTGGCAAGGCAACCAGGGGAAGCGTAGTGACTTTTGGAGAGTATGGACTTCAGGCCGCCGAATGCGGCTGGATAACGTCCCGGCAAATTGAAGCTGCACGTGTTGCCATGACACGCCACGTCAAGCGAGGAGGTAAAATCTGGATAAGAATTTTTCCTCATAAGTCAATAACGAAAAAACCTGCGGAAACCCGTATGGGTAAAGGAAAAGGAGCACCTGAAGGGTGGGTTGCAGTCGTTAAACCTGGTGTTGTCCTCTATGAAATGGAGGGGGTTACGGAGGAAGTTGCCCGTGAAGCCTTCAGACTGGCTGCTCATAAGCTTTCGATTGCAACTAAGTTTCTATCGAGGGAGATGATTGGGTGAAGATTAAAGAGATAAGAGATCTTGATACTGATGAGCTCATGCAGAAAAACAAAGAGCTTGTTGAAGAACTTTTCAAACTCCGCCTGCGACATACGACGGGTCAGTTGGAATCTCCTGCCATAATGAGTTCTGTGCGGAAAAGTATTGCACGTATTAGGACAGTGCTCAGGGAAAGGGAGGTCCAGAAGATATGAGGGAACGCGGTAATAAGAGAATCATTCAAGGTATAGTGGTCAGCAATAAGATGGATAAGACAGTTATAGTCCGTGCGGAGAGGCTGGTCAAGCATTCCGTGTTTCACAAGTATATGAGACGATATGTCAAGTATAAAGCCCATGATGAGGGAAATGCATGCAATATTGGTGATAAAGTACTCATAGTTGAGTCAAGGCCATTGAGCAAGGACAAGCGGTGGCGCATGCGCACAATAATTGAAAGGGCCAAATAACTGAAAATCTACGGAAGAAATTCTGTTCGGTGATAAATGATTCCTGAACAGGTATGGTGATATCATGATTCAGATGCAGACGATTTTAAATGTGGCAGATAATTCAGGTGCCAAGAAGGTCGCATGTATTAAGGTTCTTGGCGGGTCCAAAAGAAGGTATGCCAGCGTTGGCGATGTTATTGTCGTTTCTATAAAGGAAGCCATTCCCAACTCGAAGGTCAAGAAAGGGGATGTCATGAAAGCGGTTGTCGTGCGTACCGCAAAAGAAGTGCGGAGGCCCGACGGATCTTATCTGAAATTTGATGACAATTCTGCTGTCCTGATTACTAATCAAATGGAGCCTGTCGGAACGAGGATTTTTGGCCCCGTTGCAAGGGAGTTACGGGCTAAGCAGTTTATGAAGATCATTTCGCTGGCGCCAGAGGTCTTATGAAGGGTTGGAGTGAGGTATAGGAAATGCAGGTCAAACGACTGAAAAAAGGCGATATGGTGAAAGTGATTGCCGGCAAAGAAAAGGGGAAAACCGGTAAGGTTCTGAAGGTCATAAATGATAAAGACCAGATTGTCGTCGAGAAGCTGAACATCTTTAAGAAACATAAGAGGCCCGATCAGAAAGGGAAGGGTGGAATCGTGGAAAAAGAAGGGCCGATCAATATCTCCAACGTCATGTTCCTGTGCAACAAATGTGATGAAGGTGTCAGGGTAGGATACAAGGTCATGGAAGATGGGGCGAAGACACGAATTTGCAAAAAATGTAACGATATATTGGATACGTAGGTCAAGATAAAATGGCGAGACTGAGAGATTATTATATAAAAGAGGTTGTACCTTTGCTGGTGAAGGAGTTCAATTATAAGAACCGCATGCAGGTGCCGAAACTCGACAAGATAGTCGTGAATATGGGCGTCGGTGAAGCAATTCAGAACATAAAGGCCCTGGAAAGCGCAGTCGCGGATCTCTCCATGATTGTAGGGCAGAAGCCCGTGATAACGAAAGCAAAGAAGTCGATAGCCACATTTAAGCTCCGCCAGGGCATGTCAATAGGATGCCGCGTTACACTAAGGGGAGACAGGATGTATGAATTTTTTGACAGGCTTGTGAATGTTGCGCTTCCGAGAGTCCGTGATTTCAGGGGAATATCGCAGAAATCTTTCGACGGCAGAGGGAATTTTGCCGTTGGATTGAAGGAGCAGATAATCTTTCCCGAAATAGATTATGACAAAATTGATAAAATCAGAGGGATGAATATTGTAATTGCGACGACTGCCAGAACGGATGAAGAGGCGAGGCAACTTCTTAGACTCATGGGTTTACCATTTAGAAACTGATAAAGGAAATAGGAAAAATATCTGGAGGAATAAGTGTGGCAAAGAAGTCCTTGATTGCAAAAGCGAGAAGGAATCCAAAATTTTCAGTGAGGGCGTACAACCGTTGCCCCATATGCGGTAGGCCGAGAGCTTATTTCAGAAAATTCGACATGTGCAGAATCTGCCTGAGGAATCGTGCTCTGAAAGGTGAAATTCCCGGGCTCATTAAGTCCAGCTGGTAAGTTATATTAAGGAGTAATGTTATGGGGATGACAGATCCTATCGCTGATATGTTAACAAGAATTCGGAACGCCAATAACGTACGATTCAAGAACGTGGATGTTCTCTTATCCAGGATAAATCTCAATATCGCAAAAGTATTGAAGAAATCCGGGTATATAAGCGGCTACGATATTAAGAAAGATGCGCGCGGACATCAGGTGTTGAGAATATACCTGAGATATGCCGACGCGAAGAGGTCGGTTCTTACGAGCATTCAAAGAGTCAGTAAGCCCGGAAGAAGGGTCTATGTGAGAAGTGAGAGGATACCAAAGGTATTGAACGGTTATGGTATTGCGATTCTCTCCACATCAAAGGGGATATTAACAGATAAAGAAGCAAGCGAGTCGAAACTGGGTGGAGAAGTGCTCTGCAATGTGTGGTAGAAATATTCTTGGGCAAAGTCATTTAGTATCTGGAGATTTATTCAATGTCAAGAATCGGTAAGAAACCCGTTATAATTCCTCAGGGGGTGAAAATCAGTCGGGATAAATCGACAGTCAAAGTTCAGGGCCCCAAGGGGATTCTGTCTATGGAAATGCCCCATGGTGTTGAGGTGACAATAAGTGACGGGACGATAGAAGTAACAACATCGTCCGAGACGAGAAAAGGCAACGCCTATCACGGCCTTGTGAGGACGCTGATTGCGAATATGGTTATGGGTGTTACAGTTGGTTTTCAGAAGGGCCTGGAACTCTCCGGTATCGGATACCGTGCCGAGAAGAGTGATGACATTCTTAGATTAGTTTTAGGATTTTCCAGTCCTTTAGAATACAGGATTCCTAAGGGGATTGATGTAAAGATCGATAAACAGATAAATATTATGGTCAGTGGAATTGATAAGCAACTCGTAGGAAGAGTTGCCGCTGAAATTAGAGACCTAAAGAAACCTGAACCCTACAAAGGAAAAGGGATAAGGTATGTAGGAGAAAAGGTTAGAAGGAAAGTGGGTAAGTCCGTCGGAGCCTGATGAATTGATTCGTCCATGGCTTGAAAACATCTTTAACGGTGTGATGCTGAACGCATAAGGGGTAGAGAATTGGCATCGAAAAAAGTAGAAAAGATACGAATTAAACGCAAGAAGAGGGTGAGAGGAAAAATATTCGGCACGGAAGCTCGGCCGCGTCTTTCTATTTTTAGGAGTTCCAGGCATATATATGTTCAGGCTATAGCAGATGATGTCGGACGAACGCTGGTTGAGGCTTCAACACTGAGCAAGGAAATCAAGGGTACCGTTGATGGTTCTAAGAAAATTGATGCAGCGAAGAAGGTCGGTAATCTTGTTTCAAAAAAATTGAAGGCTCTGGGTATAGAACGTGCCGTTTTTGACAGAGGATGTTACCTGTATCACGGGCGCGTTGAGGCGCTTGCCGAGGGGGCAAGAGAGTCAGGGTTAAAATTCTAGGTTTTGGGTCTACATTACTCGAAGGGAATGGTTATTACTGAGGATATGGAAGAATTAGAACTTCTTGACAGAGTCATAGCAATTAACAGAACGGCCAAAGTTGTCAAAGGCGGACGGAGATTTCGGTTCAGTGCCATAGTCGTCGTTGGAGACGGACACGGGTCTGTCGGTGCCGGTCTGGGAAAGGCCCACGAGGTTCCTGAAGCGATCAGAAAGGGTATGGAAAGGGCCAAGAAAAGCATGGTTAAAGTTGCCATTTCCAATAGGACTGTTCCCTATGAGGTTATTGGAAAGTTTGGTGCAGGCAGGGTTCTACTGAAGCCTGCTTCCGAAGGAACTGGTCTCATTGCAGGAGGGGCTGTGAGGGCGGTTCTCGAAGTTACGGGAGTCCATAACATACTGACAAAATGTTTAGGCTCACATAACCCGCACAATCTAGTCAAGGCTACAATTGATGGTCTTTGTCAATTGAAGGACCCGGCGGAAATCTCGACCCTGAGAGGGAAAACCGGCGCTGATAATTGATGAGATTTCATAAAAGGTCGTCGATCGCTGATAATGAATGACCTCTTATGAACTTGGAAGAATAAGTATGCGCGTTATAGAGGGACAAATTGTGGATAAGAAGCTCAAGATAACAATGGTGAAAAGCTATATAGGCAGGCCACAGAAACAGCGGCAGATACTTCGCGGGATGGGGCTGGGGAAATTGAACAAGACTGTCTTGCTAGATGATACACCTGAGATTCGCGGCATGATTAGTAAAGTGAGTCATCTGGTGTTTATGGAAGAACTAAAGGGGAACAAAGCATGAATTTGAGTTCATTGAAGCCGCCTGCGGGTTCAAGAAAGAAAAGAAAAAGAATCGGCCGCGGCGATGGATCAGGGCATGGGGGCACATCTACGAAGGGGCATAAAGGTCAGAATGCCCGTTCAGGAGGAAGAGTCAGACCAGGATTCGAAGGCGGACAGATGCCCCTTTCACGAAGATTACCGAAGAGGGGGTTTCGTAACCCCTTCCGTAGAGACATTGTGATCATAAATATAGATCAATTGAAAAGATTTCCTGAGGGTTCAGTTATAGATAAGGATGTTCTCTTAGAAGCCGGTCTCGTGAATAGAATAGGGGATGGTATCAAAGTCTTGGGCAAAGGCAATATAGAGTATCCGATATCGGTGAAGGTTGATATGATAAGTCGCGGAGCCAAAGACAAGATTGAGGCTGCGGGCGGCTCGGTAGTAGAGGTTATCTGATTTGTTAGACGGCTTAAAAAATATCGGGAAGATTCCTGAACTCCAGAGGAGGATTCTATACTCGTTTCTGCTCTTGGCTGTTTACAGAATTGGTGCGCATGTGCCGACGCCTGGCATCGATACGGCAGCTTTAGCCGCTTACTTTGAACAAGCGAAAGGTTCATTGCTTGGATTTTTTGACATGTTTGCGGGCGGTGCGCTTTCCAATCTTTCAGTTTTTGCACTTGGCATCATGCCGTACATCAGTGCCTCGATTATTCTTCAGCTCCTGACCATCGCTATTCCGCATCTGGAGAGGCTCTCCAAGGAAGGTGAGGCGGGACGGAGGAAGATCACGCAGTATACTCGTTACGGCACGGTGCTCTTGAGCCTTATACAGGGCTTCGGCATCTCTGTTGGACTGGAAAATATGGCTGGCCCAACTGGGGTTTCCATTGTTATGGAGCCTGGCTGGAGCTTCCGTCTTATGACGGTGATTACACTGACTGCAGGCACGGCATTCATCATGTGGCTGGGGGAACAGATTACCGAAAAAGGCATAGGCAACGGCATATCGCTCATCATCTTTGCCGGTATTGTCTGCAGGGGTCCGGCAGCGATCTACCAGACATTTTCATTGCTGGCCGCGGGCGAGATGGGCATTTTCTTCATCATAATACTCGTTGTTATGATGATTGCCGTGATAGGTATCATCGTTTTTGTGGAAAGTGGACAGAGGAGAATACCGGTACAATATGCAAAACGTGTTGTCGGACGGAAGATGTATGGGGGACAGACAACCCATTTGCCTCTCAAAGTGAATACCGCGGGCGTCATTCCTCCGATCTTTGCGTCTTCGATCATTATGTTCCCGGCCACGATCGCTAACTTCATAGCTCACCCGTGGATGAAGCTGATTTCAAATGCTTTGATTCCAGGGAAAATGGTTTATGAATTGATGTATGTTTTCTTCATCGTATTTTTTTGTTACTTTTATACGGCTGTTGTATTCAATCCTGTGGATGTTTCGGACAACATGAAAAAATATGGCGGGTACGTCCCGGGCATAAGACCAGGTAAGAAAACTGCGGAATATATTGATGACGTCTTGTCTAAACTGACATTTGGCGGTGCTATTTATGTATCAGCTGTCTGTGTCCTTCCCAGCATCCTGATTAGTTATTTCAGTGTACCGTTTTATTTTGGGGGCACCGCCCTTTTGATTGTGGTCGGTGTGGCACTTGACACAGCGGGCCAGATCGAAACACATTTGCTGACGAGACAGTACGAAGGTTTCATGAAGAAGGGCCGCATCGCGAAACGGCGCTGATGATGCCATATTCAGTAGCATGATTATCCTGAAGCTGCCAGCAGAGATAGAGAGGATGAGGGCGAGCAACCATATCGTTGCTGAGATATTGAACAGGCTGAAGGACAAGGTCAGCCCCGGTGTGACCACCGGTGAGTTGGATATATGTTCGGAAGAACTTGTTCGTAAGAAGGGGGCGGTACCAGCATTTAAGGGTTATATGGGCTATCCGAATTCACTTTGCATATCGGTTAATTCGGAAGTTGTTCATGGAATACCGTCGAATAGAGTTTTATATGCTGGGGATATCGTAAGCCTCGATTTCGGGGCATATTATAAGGGATACTACGGGGATGCTGCCATAACGGTGCCTGTCGGTGATGTTTCCGAGGAAGCGGCTAGGTTAATTCACATTACTGAACAGGGGCTCTACGATGGCATCAGGGAGGCAAGAGCCGGGAATCGCCTCGGTGACATATCGGCCGCCGTTCAAATGCGGGTTGAGACGGCCGGGTTTTCTATCGTGAGAGATTTTGTGGGCCATGGAATCGGAAAAAAGCTTCACGAGGAACCACAGATACCAAACTATGGCATAAGAGGTAGAGGCATAGAATTGAAAACCGGCATGGTATTGGCTATTGAACCAATGGTCAATGAAGGTGCGTACAAGGTCAAAGTAACTGATAACGGCTGGACTGTGGTGACGGAAGACGGAAAATTATCGGCTCACTTCGAGCACTCAGTAGCCATAACCAAGGATGGTCCGGATATACTGAGCAGGATGAATTAAGAAAGAAACAACAAGGATTTTTTCAAGGTTGTTGGTAATTAATTGATATAGGTTGTTATGGCAAAAGAGGAACCAATTGAGGTTGAAGGTAAAGTAGTTGAAACTTTGCCAAACGCAATGTTCCGGGTTGAGCTCGAAAATGGGCACCGCGTCCTGGCTCATATTTCAGGAAAGATGCGTATGCATTTTATCAAAATACTGCCGGGTGATAAGGTCACTGTCGAGCTTTCTCCCTACGATCTTACTCGGGGAAGGATTATATACCGGACAAAATAAACTTAAATGAATAGAGTGCATGTGCGGCATTGCAGTGTGTCATCGGCAGATCGTCTGGCGCGCTTCGAGCCCCGAGCCGCTCTGTTAAGGAGTGAATGTTGTGAAGGTGCGGTCTTCAGTTAAAAAGATTTGTGACAAATGTAAAATTATCAAGAGGCGGGGTGTGTTGAGGGTTATTTGCGAGAATCCAAAACACAAACAGCGTCAAGGATAATTTAGACTATAGTGCCCTTTCATCAGGAGGTTAGCAAGTGGCGAGAATTGCGGGAGTTGACTTACCGAAGAATAAGAGAATGGAAATTGCGTTAACGTATATATATGGAATTGGCAGAAACAACGCGCGAGATATCCTGGAAAAGGCCGGTGTCAGCCTTGATAAGAAAACGGATAACATTGCCGACTCAGAAATAACAGCCATCAGAAATATCATAGATAAAGAACACAAGGTCGAAGGCGATTTAAGACGAGACATCTCTATGGCGGTGAAACGACTGATGGATCTCGGGGCTTACCGTGGACTGAGGCACAGGAAAGGGCTTCCCGTCAGGGGACAGAGAACGAGTACAAATGCGCGAACGAGGAAAGGACCGAGACGGTCGATTGCCGGCAAGAAGAAATAGAGAAGGAATTAATCCGGAGGAAAGATGGCAAAACAGGTAAGAAAAACAGGGAAAAAGAAGGAAAAGAAAAACATAACTGAAGGAGTTGTGCATATTCAATCTACCTTTAACAATACCATTATTACAATCACAGATCTCAGTGGCAACGTTGTCGCCTGGTCTTCTGCCGGAACTCAGGGATTTAAAGGTTCGAGAAAGAGCACGCCTTTTGCGGCGCAGGTGGCAGCTGAGGATGCGGTCAAAAAGGCGAAGGAACATGGGATGAGGCGAGTTCAAGTGTATGTGAAGGGACCCGGTTCAGGCCGGGAATCAGCATTAAGGTCATTGCAGGTGGCGGGCTTGAACATCAGTCTTATCAGAGATGTTACGCCGATTCCCCATAATGGGTGCCGTCCTCCGAAGAGGAGAAGAGTATAAGGTAGGTTTTTTTAGGGTTTACATAAAGAATTCTGATTTTTTTATGGGGAGGTTTTTTTGGCAAGATATAAAGAATCCGTGTGTCGGTTATGCAGAAGAGAGGGCCTGAAACTTTTTCTCAAGGGGGACAGGTGTTACGGTGATAAATGTGCGTTTGAGAGGAGGGGGTATGCTCCGGGAGATCATGGTCAGCTTCGCAGGAAACACTCCGATTACGGCGTGCAGTTGAGAGAGAAGCAGAAACTAAAGAGGATGTATGGCCTGTTAGAAAGACAATTCAGGAGTTATTTTGAAAAGGCCGACAAACAGAAAGGGATAACAGGAACCAATCTTTTACTCTTCTTGGAAAGACGTCTCGATAATATGGTCTTCCGAATCGGCTTTGCCAATTCGAGAAATGAGGCAAGGCAGCTTGTGAGGCATAATCACTTCTTAATAGACGGGAAACCTATAAATATCCCATCTTACTTGGTTAAGGCAGGCAGCGAGATCCGGGTAAGAGAGAAAAGCAAGAAGGTGGAAAGAATAGTAGAGGCAATGGAGATAGTTGCCAGACGAGGCATACCGCAGTGGTTGGAGCTGGATAAGGATAATTTCAGAGGCCTGGTAAAAACCCTGCCTTCCCGTGAAGAACTGGTTATGCCCGTTCAGGAACAATTAGTCGTTGAGCTTTATTCAAAGTAAGATTGTCATATACTTAAAACATACCCAAAAGGTAAGGAACTAAAAAATGCAAAAGAGCTGGCGCACTTTAATACGACCGAAGCGAATTGAAATTGATGAGAGCACACACACACGCTTTTATGGCGAATTTACCTGTCAGCCTTTAGAGCGGGGTTTTGGCATTACTCTCGGAAATGCCCTCAGAAGGGTATTGCTGTCGTCTATTCAGGGAGCGGCTATTGTCTCAATGAAGGTTGACGGAGTCCTTCATGAATATGCAACGATTCCGGGGGTCAAAGAAGATGTAACAGATATTATACTGAACCTCAAAGGCGTTCGGTTAAAACTCAATCAGGACGGTCCGAGAGTCGTTCACATCGATACCTCAAAAGAGGGAATATTGACTGCGGCAAACATTATTACCGACGGGACTGTAGAAGTTCTCAATCCCGAGCATCATATTGCCACCCTCTCGGCAAGCAAGAAATTTAAGGCTGAACTTGTTGTGAAGTCGGGCAAGGGGTATGTGCCGGCCCGCAGGGAAAGGGCCGCTGATCAACCTGAAGGTACTATAAATGTTGATGCAGCTTTTTCGCCTATTAAGAAAGTAAATTATACGATTGCCCATGCAAGAGTAGGGCAGGTTGCTGATTACGATCGCCTTGTCATGGAAGTATGGACCGATGGCAGCGTCCTTCCGGAGGACGCCCTTGCTTTTGCGGCAAAGATATTGAAAGGGCAACTGGATATATTCATAAACTTCGACGATGCGGATGAGGAAGAGCAGCAGGAAGTGGTCGAGGAAAAGGAGACCGCCAATGAAAATCTTCTGAGGCATGTTGACGATCTCGAACTTTCCGTAAGATCGGCCAACTGCTTGAAGAATGCGGGCATTAATCTGATAGGAGAGCTTGTTCAGAAAACGGAAGCAGAGATGCTAAAGACCAAGAATTTCGGCAGGAAATCTCTGAATGAAATAAAGGAAATTCTTGCAGAGATGGGACTCAGCTTTGGTATGAAACTCGATTTGCCTCCCTGGAGTAAGGAAGAGAGGAAAGATACCGGTGACTTCGGTTCTAAAGAATGAAGAGTTTTATGCTTAGCGGAGAAGGGAGATAGTTAGATGCGTCACGGGATTTCAGGAAGAAGGCTGGGCAGAACGAAAAGTCACAGGGAAGCTATGTTGAGAAACATGGTAACGTCTTTTTTGAAATATGAGAAGATTACGACGACCGATGCCAAAGCTAAAGAATTGAGAAAAGTTGCTGAAAAAATGATCACCCTCGGAAAGAAAGGTGATCTTCATGCGAGGAGACAGGTCCTCTCCTACGTGAGGGACAGGGAAGTTGTAGGAAAACTTTTTGATGAACTTTCGCCGCGGTATCGCGACTGTGCAGGCGGTTATACGAGGATAGTGAAGATGGGTAATCGCGCAGGTGACAATGCCCCCGTGTCTATAATTGAGTTAATCCGTGATATCGGGCCGGATCAGGCAAAGAAGAAGGTGATTTCGCCAAAGTAGCACGCTATACGCACGATTTCTTACGTTTAGATCAAAGCAGGGTTTTTGCCGACCCTGCTTTTCTTTTTTCTCTTGTTTTTTTGTCAGAAAAAATATACTTCATATCAAGTTATCACTTTCCCGACAGTCTCAACTCATCAAAGGTTCTTTACGGAGTCGCATTGTGATTTTTATTTGGGCAGCGGAAAAGGAGGATTCATTATGGCGGAAGAAAAGATAGGCGAAGTTGTAAAATTTTTTGCGAAGCCGTGTGTTGCGGCGATAAAAGTGACAAATGGTGAGGTGAAAGTAGGCGATACGATCAAGATAACAGGTCACACGACGGACATAACAAACACACTTGAATCGATGGAGATCGAGAATCAAAAAGTCGAGAAGGCTGTGGCGGGAGACTATATTGGTGTCAAAGTCTCCGATCGTGTCCGCCCCGGTGATGAAGTTTTTAAAGTTGTACCATAATAGTCTATTGGTTTAGCAAGACGGTTTTTTGCGAATCGTAACTTCTGCTTTCCCTTTTGTTAAGAAGGATTCGGGCTGGAATTTGCTTGCATCATCGGTGACGATTAAGGCAGCTGCCCGGCAAGAAGAAAATTTGTCTTACATTGCACTCCTTGTCTCGCCTTGCAGGATTATGGCAAAGATGCCCGGTCTTTTATCCACCACGGTGTCCTCTCTGCAAGATGTACAACCGTTCTATAAAGTTGTTGCCTGAACAGGAAAGGTATGTTAGCGTTCCGCCGGCTTCTGACATTGAGGGTAGATAGCCGGTACATGCCGTTAAAGCCTGTTCTGAGGCCGCATAGCAAAATGAATACCTTCCTGACCAGGGAGGACATGAGCCCTTAGCATTGGGAATTCCACGTATAGGATAGAAAGAGATGCAGATCAGAGTACTGGGTTGCCACGGATCACAGACACCAGGATGCAATACGACGAGCTTTCTGTTGGACGGCAAGATCCTTGTCGATGCCGGAGCTATTACATCTTTATTAACTATTGAAGAACAAGTTAATATAGATTATGTCCTTGTCACCCATGCTCACCTCGATCATGTCAGAGACATAATGTTTCTGGCGGATAATATTTGTTATCTGCAGAAAGGTCGTCCCCTGACTGTTATCGGAACCCGTAAGATCATCGACACCCTCAAGACACATCTCTTCAATAACATAGTTTGGCCTGATTTTTCCATGATTCCCAGCCCCGAAAATCCGGTTGTAAAGTTCAGGGCCATAAATCCTGGGGAAAGGATTAAGCTCGGTGATGTGGATATTACCGCCATCTTAGTAAATCACGTCATAGAGACGGTCAGTTATGCAATAGAATCCAAGAAGGGATCATTTATAATTATCGGAGATACTGGTCCCACTGAAGAGGTGTGGAAAACTGCAAACAAGATGAGTAATTTGAAGGCCATCTTTATTGAGACATCCCTCCCCGACAGCATGAAAAATGTCGCGGACATGACGGGTCATCTGACACCTTCGGGTTTAGAGGAAGAATTACAGAAATTGAAAGTTTCCAATCACAATATTTATCTTTATCACATGAAGCTCCAATACCGCGAAGCGATTCAGAGAGAAATAGCTATGATAAGAGATAGAGCTATTCATGTCCTCGAAGACGGCGAGGTCATTCAGATCTGACTTTCTTGATTAGGTTACTTAAAAAACATCCCGGGGCTAGTTTTGAACACGCCTTTCTCATCAGGCCGCAGGAAACAGAACAGAATACCCTTCGATGCGCACTACCCGCTCAGGGTCAATTCAGCTACATCTTTTTCCTCGGCTGAGCCTTGAAAGAGACCGGGGTTCATTGAATCAAATGAAGTCACCTGTTGAACATCTCGATGGACTAAAAAGGTTAGATATCCGTTTCAGCCTTGATCCTATATCGCGATTCCTTGAACGCCTGAATAACCCTCAGGACGCTTACAGGACCGTTTTGGTCGGCGGAACCAACGGGAAAGGCTCTATTGCGGCTATGGTGGCATCGGTCATGTCCCGCGGTTTTTGCGTTGGCCTTTATACATCGCCGCATTTGGTAGATGTCCGGGAGAGGATAAGAGTCGACGGCGACATAATATCACGAAAAGAGATGGATGCGTGGATAGAAGTGGTAAAGGCGCACTCAAAAGAAGACCTGACCTACTTCGAATTTCTCACCGCCGTTGCCTTTCTTTACTTTCGTTCGCGAAAGGTAGATTTGGCCGTTCTGGAAGTGGGAATGGGGGGTAGACTCGATGCAACAAACGTGGCTTCACCTCTCGTATCTGTGGTGTCGAATATTTCCATCGATCATTCTGAATACCTCGGCAGGCGCCTCGAAGAGATTGCCTGGGAGAAGGGTGGCATAATTAAAGACGGAGGGGTTCTTGTAACTGCGGTGAAGCAGCGGCGCTTGCAGGAGCTTCTGGAAGAAATCTGCCGCACAAAAGGTGCAATGCTGTACCGTGTGGGAAGGGAAATAAGGACCTACACGCACCCAGATGGCTCATTTTCTTATCGGGGCATTGGAGATAGATACGATAAAGTTGTTTGTCCTCTGAGAGGGAGACATCAGAAGGTAAATGCTGCTGCGGCCCTCGGTGCCATTGAATGTTTGGCCATGAAGGGGTTCCGTGTCGATGACGATGCCGTTTTAAAAGGAATTCATGACGTTAAATGGGAAGGAAGACTGGAAGTCATCCGGTATTCTCCAACTGTTCTTCTGGATGGCGCCCACAATGCGGGTGGCGCGTCCGCCCTTTGCCAAGCACTGAAGGAGGAATTTTGCTTCAAGAAGTTGATATTCGTCTTTGGTGTTCTTAAGGACAAGGACTACGATACTATGCTCAAAAAGCTGCTGCCACTGGGGGATCGCCTGATCCTAACGAGTCCGGATGTTGAAAGGGCAATGCCTCCCGAGGCATTGTTGCCGGTGGCATGCAAATACGTAAGACGAATCGAGATCGTGCATAACTCCCATGATGCCCTGAAAAGGGCATTATCAGTAGCCAATAAGGATGATCTTATCTGTGTAACCGGTTCTCTTTATCTTGTCGGTGAAATTAAAAAGGCATTCTCTACAGCACTTTCGTAATGTAATTGTTTACAAAAATAGTCTTAAGGCGGGATGGTCAAGTGATTGTTTTGCGGAGGGCGAGATGGCGATGCTCCTTTATTTGTCTGATCATTTTTATTTGTTTCAATCCTGCCTATAAATCAACCGCTGCTGAGACTGATATCTCCAAGGGACCCATAACACTGGAGGCGGATAGTGTTGCATATGATAAGGAGAAAGATACCTATCATGCAAAGGGCAATGTTCTAATTGTTTTTTCCGGGGGCATACTCTTGGCCGAGTCGGTAGTCCTCAACAGGGCAACGAACGAGGCGAATGCGGAAGGCTATGTGATGCTTATAAGCGGCGAAGATGTTCTCGAGGGAGACACCGTAGACTTTAACATTGAATCAAAGACTGGTGTTGCCCACCAAGGTAAAATGTTTTTTGCCGCTAATCATTTCTACATAAAAGGTCCAATAATTGAGAAAACAGGGGAAGCCTCATACCATTTTGAAAATGCCACGGCGACTACATGCGATGGAGATTCTCCGGACTGGCGCTTGACGGGAAGAGAGCTTGATGTGACCATTGGTGGGTACGGAATCATGAAGGATAGCAAGTTTCTGGCGAGTAACGTCCCAGTTCTCTACACTCCATACCTACTGTTTCCTGCAAAAACGGAACGGCAGTCAGGTTTCCTTTCTCCTTATATGGGCTATTCGGCGGATAGGTTAGGCTGGGATGTCGAAATCCCCTATTACTGGGCGATATCAGAAGATACAGATGCGACATTCTATCAGAGGTATATGGATCAGAAGGGGTTTAAAGAAGGTGTCGAATTCAGATACTACATCAGCAAAGATACATTTGGCACCTTTTACGGCGACTTCATGAATGACACTTCACGCATTACTGAAACAGGTGCAACAGACGGAGGGATACCCAGAGACTGGCAGTCCGACCACAAGAGATGGTCATACTTTCTGAATCACCAGACTACTTTAGATCCTACATTTACCCTCAGAACAGATATACACAAGGTTTCAGACAGCTTTTACTTCAAAGATTTTTCCTCGCATAACTATTACCTTGATAATTATTCGTCAACCGAAGCCGACAAATTCAAGAAAGTTCAGTTTTACGGCGACGAATCCCTTGGCTCGCTAAATTCGACAGTCCGTCTGAACAAAAACTGGCAATTGTACAATTTGACAGCACTTGTCAGCTATACCGATGATTTCACGAGCGCCTCGAATGACGCAACTTTGCAGAATTATCCCGCAATCACCCTTTCGGGAGTAAAGCGTCCTATTTTTGGCTCTCCTGTTAATTTTCAGTTCGATGCAGCTTACGATTATGATTACAGAAACGAAGGGCAAAAGGGACATCTTTTCGACCTGCAACCGGCCCTAACCCTGCCCGTGCGCTGGCGTGACTTTCTCCAGTTTACGCCGCAGATAGGTGTTAAGAGCACAGCATGGAGCCGGGATGACAATGTTGACACAGGCCAAAGCAAACAGGGCTCCCGCGGATTGTACACCGTAGGAGCAACGGCCACTACGGAAATCCACAGGATATTCGATGTAGACGGCGAAGGTATCGACAAAATACGGCATGGCATCAGGCCCGAATTCACGTATACCTATATTCCCGGTGCAACTCAGACTGATCTTCCCGACTTCGTCGCTGCCATACCTGAACAGAACACATTAACATACTCCTTAACTAACTCACTTTTGGCAAAATTGAACGAAAAGGACGGCGGCAAAAGCTACGTTGAGTTTCTGCGCTTCAAGTTGGCCCAGACCTATGATTTCACAGAGCCAAGCAGGCCATTTAGTGAAATTGATATGGAACTTGACATCAAACCCCTTAAGTATTTTTCACTTGTGGCTCGCAATAGGTACAGTGTGACTTCAGGCGAATGGCTTCAGACTAATTATGATGTGAACATAAGCGATTGGCGCGGAGATTCGGCCACGGTGGGATATCGAAGTGCCAAGACTGTTAGCAGCGCGGTCGACCCTGGTATGGCAACAACGCCATTTGCGGCCTTCCAGTACAGCCTGTCTGCGCAGGAGGAAATCGACATTTCCCTTAAGGCCGTGCTAACGAGTTCTATCGATCTTATCTATATACAGAGAACGGATGAACTGGATGGCATATTACTGGAAAGGACATTTGGCCTCAAGTATCGCAAGCAGTGCTGGAGTGCGGAGGTATACATCTCTGAGACTGAGAATGATAAGACGTTTATGGTGGGTTTTTCTCTTCTTGGTCTCGGTAAATTTGGCGGAAAATAGAATAGTCAATCTGCCTAAGGTTTTTTCTTGACAAATATCCGAAAATTTCGTAACTTCCTTATTTACATTTTCGGCAAGTAGGTGGATCTATGAAGACTTATAACGCGAAAAAAGAGGACATCGTCAGAAACTGGTATGTCATTGATGCAGAAGGACATATTCTCGGCAGACTCGCCAGTGAGGTTGCAAGACGTCTCAGGGGCAAACATAAACCCGTTTATACACCATATATGGATGCAGGTGATTTTGTGATCGTTGTCAATGCAGGCAAGGTTTCTCTCTCCGGCAAGAAACTCTCCGACAAGGTATACTATCACTATTCCGGTTACCCGGGTGGTATCAAAAAAACGTATGCAGGCAAATTGTTGAAGGATAGTCCGGAAAAAGTCCTGATCTATGCGGTCAGAGGCATGCTGCCGAAGAATTCTTTAGGCAGGAAGATGTTGAAAAAACTTAAAGTCTATGTAAATAATGATCACCCTCACGAGGCCCAGTGCCCTCAGGTAATCAAGTTGTAAGCATTTTGGTTTGATTGGTTGGTATCGTCTGATACTTGCCGGATTTCGCAAAGCACGATTATTATCGGGAGATATTAAATAATGGAAAAACGTTTTTATGCCACAGGGAAAAGGAAGTACGCCATCGCCAGGGTCTATATGAAGGAAGGCAGCGGAAACCTTGTTGTGAACAAAAGGAATTTTGATGATTATTTTACGCGGGATAGCCTCAAAATGATCATCATGCAGCCGCTCGAAATCGTCGGGGCGCGAAATAAGTTTGATTTTTTTGTTAACGTATCAGGCGGCGGCGTAGCTGGGCAGGCAGGGGCTATAAAGCATGGTATAACCAAGGCGCTCGTTGAATATGATGCGGAATGGCGCTCAGTACTCAAGAAAGCTGGTTTCATAACAAGGGATTCACGCATAAAGGAAAGGAAAAAGTACGGCCAGCCGGGTGCGAGGAAGCACTTCCAATTTTCAAAGAGATAGTATTACGGAAGGAGGCTTCTCGGCCTCCTTTTTTTTGGATGAAACATAAGACCCTCATGTCGACCGATGGAAGAAAGCTCATGAGTTATTTGGATATCCTGAGATTGCACAGTCTGTCACATCCACAATAACTCTTGCGCAAACTTGTAAAGGGTCTTTTTTCGCAAATAAACAATAGGTAATATGTATGCTTAAAGTAGGTATATACGGAGCGAGTGGATACACCGGCCAGGAACTTCTCAGGCTTCTGCTCAGGCATCCGCAGGCCGAAGTTGTGGCGGTGACATCGCGGAGATATGCAGGGATCCCGGTTTCTGATATCTACCCTGTATTTGTCGGCTTGACCGATTTGGCATTTGTTGACGCGTCTCCGGAGGATATAGCGGGCGCGGCGGATATCGTTTTTTTGGCCCTGCCCCATGGGGTTTCCATGACTGTGGCCCCGCTTTTCTTGAAGGCCGGGAAGAAGGTGATCGATCTCAGCGCGGATTTTCGTCTGCACGATGTTGCCACCTACGAAAAATGGTATAGCAAGCACACGGCCCGGAATATTATAAAAGAATCAGTTTACGGAATACCGGAACTATACGGAAACGAAATTGCCAAGGCAAGGTTGGTTGCCAATCCCGGCTGTTATCCAACCAGTGTGATTCTTGGCCTTGCCCCGCTGGTGAAGGCAAAAGTGATCGATGATTGCTCTATTATAGCTGATTCAAAATCCGGCGTGAGCGGTGCGGGAAGAGAGCCCCAGGTCGGGACGCTCTTCTGCGAGGTTGACGAAGGATTTAAGGCTTACAAAGTTGGCCAGCATAGGCATACACCGGAGATGGAACAGGAGATCAGTATTCTCGCCGGTTGCGATGTGATGATTTCGTTTACGCCCCACCTCCTTCCCATAACCCGGGGAATCCTCAGCACGATATATGCGACGCTTCAGAAGGAATCCGCAACGGCTGAGCTGATTGATCTCTACCGGGCATTTTATAAGGGAAAAAAGTTTGTCAGAGTATACAAGGCAGGTGCGCTTCCCAACATTTCTTCGGTCCGGGGTTCCAATTACTGTGACATAGGGCTCTGTGTTGATGCCAGAACAAGAAGGGTTATCATCATATGCGCCATCGACAATCTTGTCAAAGGCGCGGCCGGCCAGGCTGTACAAAATATGAATCTCATGTGCGGTCTCAGCGAAGATACGGGACTCACGATGATATCCTTGTTTCCATAAAGAATATCTCCTCTGTAGTTGCGACTTCCCGTGGCTAATCATGGCTGCGGCTTATCCTGGAAATGGTACGCTCAATTTTTCAAAGGCCAAGTGTGCAAGAGAGATAGATGTCCATAAAAATATACAACACCCTCTCAAAGAAGAAAGAGACGTTCGACCCCCTTATTGAAGGACAGGTAAGCATGTATGTGTGCGGCATCACCGCTTATGATGTCTGCCATGTAGGCCATGCCCGTTCGGCAGTAGTTTTCGATGTCATCACAAGGTATCTTCGGTATAGGGGATATCATGTCACGTACGTGAAGAACTTTACGGACGTGGATGATAAAATCATCACGAAGGCCAATGCGGAGGGCAAGACAATATCTGAAATATCGGAGAGGTATATCAGAGAGCATGACGAAGACATGGATGCGCTCGGGATAGCGAGACCCACAGTGGCACCGAGGGCCACGGAGCACATCGCCGGTATGATAAAGCTGATCAATATCCTCCTTGCCAAAGACCTCGCCTATGAAGCCAACGGTGATATCTATTATGCGGTTGAGAAATTTAAAGGATACGGGAAACTTTCGGGCAGAAATCTGGAGGAAATGGTGGCCGGTGCCCGCGTGGATGTAAATGAGAAAAAAAGGTATCCCCTCGACTTTGCCCTGTGGAAAGCGAGCAAAGAAGGGGAGCCATGGTGGGAGAGTCCCTGGGGCAGGGGGAGACCGGGGTGGCATATCGAGTGTTCAATTATGAGCCAGGAGTTTCTCGGAGATACATTCGATATCCATGGCGGCGGAGAGGATTTGATATTTCCCCATCACGAAAATGAGATTGCCCAGTCGGAAGGGGCGACCGGCAAACCGCTCGCCAGATTTTGGATCCATAACGGCTTTGTAAAGGTCAGCAGCGAGAAGATGTCGAAGTCACTCGGCAATTTTTTCACCATTAAAGATATATTGAAGAATTACCATCCGGAGGTCGTGAGACTTTTTATGCTTCAGAGCCATTACAAGGGGCCTGTTGACTTTTCGGGCGAGTCACTTGCCGAGGCGAGGATGGGCATGGAACGGTTTTATGCCACGCTGAAAGCAGTCAAGGACGCGCTTGAGACCGGTGAAGATTTTTCCGCTGTTACCATGGACAGACTTTCCGGAAAGGATAGAGGTATACTCGACAAAATTGCTTCGCTTCCGGATAGATTCAAAGAGGCTATGGATGATGATTTCAACACGCCGAGGGCGGTGGGATACATCTTCGATACGGTGAGACTTGTCAACGGCTATATGACGGATGAAAAAGTTGCCGCATCCGCCGAGGCACGCCTTGTTCTGGATAAGGCGAGAATGGTCATTGCGGAAGTCGGCAGTGTCTTGGGGTTATTCCTCGACGATCCTGATGATTATTTTATGAAGGATCGTGACAGGGAGGCCGGAAAGCGTGGCTTGGATGTGCATGAAATAGACCGTTTGATTGAAGAGCGGCGGGCATCCCGGCTGGCCAGGGACTGGAAGAGGGCCGATGAGATCAGACATCTCCTGGCGGAAAAGAAGATTATTCTCAAGGATACCCCTACCGGAACATCCTGGAAGATAGAATAGAATTCTAAGAACCGTCGCAGATATTCGCGAGGCGCGAAAAGCCTCGGTAATCAAATTCCTTCAACAGCAATCAGATAATTTCCCCTGCAATATGGTAACGGCTTGACCGCCCAGGTAAACACGGTCGTGAACCACGCGCACTCTTACGAAGCCGCCCCTTGGTGAGGCCTGATAGCCGACTAGCTCATTCCTGCCGAGACGTGCCGCCCAGTATGGGGCAAGACAGCAATGCGCCGAACCGGTGACGGGGTCCTCGTTTACTCCCACCTGTGGTGCGAAGAACCGGGAGACAAAATCGTATTTCCCAGAACTCGACGGACTCGTAACGATGATACCGCGCATGGGTATTGTGTTGAGGAGTGCAAAGTCGGGATCGATCCTGCGGAGTGTTTCTTCCGAATCGATTTCCACGATGTAGTCGAAGCGGTTTTTCCCCACGTATTTTAAGCCGGCTCCCAGCGCCTTGGAGAGATCCGTCGGGGCGGGCGCTCTTGTCTCCGGCTCAGCAGGAAAATTCATTTCAATCCAACCGCCATTTTGTTCAGCCGTCAGCAATCCGCTTCTCGTATAAAAGCGGATCTGTTGATTGGTATGGTTATACCCTCCTTCCCATAAGGCATGAGCACTGGCGAGGGTGGCATGTCCACAGAGCTCCACCTCCACGGCCGGCGTGAACCACCGTAGATTATAGCCAATCTCCTTTTCTGCCAGAAATGCCGTTTCAGACAGGTTCATCTCCCGTGCCACATCCTGCATCCACGCGTCATCATGATGCCGCGTCAGGATGCAGACAGCGGCCGGATTTCCTCTGAATGGTTGATCTGTAAATGCGTCAATCTGAAAAATTATTTCCCCCATAGAGTTTCCCCATTAATGTCATCAATAAGTCTCTTAAATAGCAGCGTATTTTCTTCTCTTGAGAACACGCGAGAGAGCGAGCACTCTCTCTGCCAGAATGGCAACGATCATCCGCGGCACCCAGAGCCAGAAAGGATTGAGGCCGAGCGACAGAAACAGGCTTGGGTCTTCCACTAGAGCATGATTGATACCTATGGAAAGGTGAAGTTCTTCCAGTTCTTCTTCAGTCAAATGCCCGGCTTTAACCTCTTCAACGATCACGGCACCGCCGTAAAGAATCCCGAAAATGACGGCGGTGAGCCAGAGAAAACCAACCTTTTGCTTGAGCCCCATAATCTTTAAAAGAGGGTTAAGCACCTTGACCATGGGACTGATCAGATCAAATGTCTTTAAGATTTCCAATAAGGTGATGATGCACATGATAATAACAAATATCTTGATGCTGAGGCTGAGTGTGGTCAAACCCCACTCCTGCAATGCCTCAATTAAGGGCCGACTCATTTCCAGAGGCAAGCCCGTTTTTCCTGATGAAGTCGTCGTGACATTTAAAAAAGGCGCCACTGCGATGACCGTGAGTGTGGCAGCGACAAGGCGAAATAGCGTGGCTTTAACGGGATGAATTTTTGATTTTGCCTGGACAATACCCTCTTGAATCAGATTATGGGCAATGAGAAGAAAGATAGCCATCAAAGTCATTTGGTCTTGAGAAAACGGCAGCACGGACATAGCGGCGATACCGCCGTAGATACCTGTAAGCATGCCGACCAGGAGTGGAAGGGCGGCCATGGCAGGTAGGCTGAGGATGCTCATCATGGGCTGAAGGAGAAAATCCAGGTGCCCCAGCCATCCGGTCCATGCAAGGAGGGCAGTAAAAAGAGAGACGGGAATGAGGATCTTCATGATCCAGAGGAAACCATTCAGTCCTTTGCGAAGGCCCGATTGCAAGCCTTTTTTGATTCGACTGCTATCTAATTCCATGATTTCTCTATCACCATCTCAGTGATTAGATCAGCCCAAGGAGACGGAATATATTCTCAAAACGCATTTCCCAGGAATGTTCGCGGCGTGCCCGCTCGTAGCCTTTTCTTCTGATCTCATCCGCCTTCTCGGGATTTGACAGGAGAAAGCGGATCTTTTCAACCAGGTCATCAAAATCTCTATAGGTGACAATCTCCGAGCCATGGTCATAAAATTTCTCCAACTCAGGATGGTATTCGGTAAGGTAGAGTCCTCCGCTCATGGGTATTTCAAAATCCCTGCCTTTGAGGCAATATGCCTTACTGAAGCCAATAACGCCTCCGAAGCCTAGGTTTATCCTGCTTTTCGAGTACATGCATACCATGTCTTCTGTTGCCAGGTGGCCGTTTGGCCAGCCAAGACCACGGGCTTCAACATGGATGCCGTGAGATTCCAGTCTTCTGATGATCTCAGATCGGTTTCCATAGCATTGACCGACGAAGGACACATCGACAGTTTTTTCTGTATCATATGGTCTATGGATTTCAGGGTTTGCCCCTTCGGGAAGATAGATAGGGATGGCTCCCTCCACGCAATATTTTTTCACAGCGTCTTCGGTACTGGTCCAGCAGATATCAAAAAAACGGCAGATGTCTCTGGAGCCCATCGCCTGTCCATTTCTAATTTTACCCACAAAATGTTCTTTGTCGTTCAAAGCAAGATTGACTATGGGCACGCCGAAGTTCCTCAATGCCCGGACAGTCTCTGGCGACACGAGCTCTCCCGAAAGATAGGTAAAGATGACATCGGTTGTATCCTGTGTGACCCACTGCTCTACATGTTTCATGAGGTATCTGTTCATTTCCGGCCTTAGAGTTTTATGCCAGTTTTTTTTCGCGTGATTAAACTGGTCGACCCAATCATAGTGCCGGACATGACCGAATTTTTCTAACGACGGTTTTAAAGATTCGTTTTCCCAGTTGTAGTGACTATATATGGCGAGGATGCTAAGGGTTCCCTTGGTTTTGGGGTGGATATGGGAAAACCTTTTTCTCATCTCCTGCCGGATGGTCTCTTCGTCGGGTATCGTGAGATGGCGCAAAGCAAACGCTCTCTCGTAATAGCGGCCTTCCCGCTTCAGTCTGCGATCGTTTTTCCAGATCCGGAATTGGATGCGGTATTTTTTCAGCGGGTCATTCATCGTGACATAAGAGTTATTTTTAAAAGACATCAGCCTGTGTTCTTAGTCTTCCTGATGGTATACAGCCTCGCTCCATTGGACTTGTCCACCCGGTCGTTCATCATATTGAGCACATGCCCGGCATCGATGGCGGGGATGGAAAACCGCATTGCCACATCGACGCAGACAGGAAGCGATCCTATACCAGCTCCAACAATGCATAGGTCGGTCTCAGGTGATATTTGCTTTAAAATCCCTTCCTTCATCGAATCCCATCGAGTTGCAACGTACTCGGCGGGTGTTTCTACGAACGACAGATCAAGGTGGCTCGAAAACCTGGCAAACCAGTCTGTGCAGGAATCTCTGTTGAATTCGGCATTGAGGATACAGACTCTTTTGCCATTGATGAGGCGTATGAAATCTTCTGACGTCAGATATGCATAAACTACATAGAAGGGGATGTAATTCTCAGAAGTCAGGACGATCCCGTTTTGAAAGAGAAACTTAAGAAACGTGGAGGCCGATGGTGCCTCTTTTGACGTGCCGAAAAGCTTGAAGGATTTTTTTGCCTTACCGGTGATATTTCCCGGGAAAATCAGAGGGGCAAGCATTCCCGATAAGGCAAGTATCCTCAAGGCACCAATATGTAACGGCATTGCCTCTCTGATGGCGCGAACAGATTCGGCCTGCTGATAGAGGCCGTTACAGCTGAGATCGTATTCATAAAATGCGTATTCCCCATCGGCAAAACGAACAACCGGCGTTGCCCTTCGCTCTGATAATCCTCGGGAAATCTTTTGATGCAATATCCTGAAATAGTCATCGCCTGTAGGAACGTCCCGGTGGAACAGACAGGTTTCCTGTTCTACAATATCCGGGGCGTTGATCTTTATGACGGGGAGATTATCAATATCCTTGAGAAGGAGCTTTTCAAATCGAAATTTGCCATTATCAAGCAAGCGATTTAGAGGTGACATGTCTTCCATAAATGAGATACCTAACTGCGATCATTAAGAATAGTGCTAGTCTGCGGAAGTTCGCATTGTGTCATTTCGACCCCTTCGTTTTTACTCATGGTAAACTCTGGAAGAAATCTTTTCTACTGATATTGAAAATCTCTCAGTCACTTCATTCCTGCGAACGGACACGGTTTTTTTGCAGGTTGGCACAAGTGCACTTCATCATGATATTATCAAACAGATCCCTTTACGCACCGCAACCTTATTACGATAATTCTTTTCGGGAGACTACGGCAATACTGTGGCCCGAATAACATCGTGCTATGAGGCGGGCAAATGGCCTCATCAAAAGGTTCTTCTCAAGGGCCTCCTTTACATATTCCGAAAGATAATCCTTTTTACGGATTGGTCGGAATCCATATTGTGATAACATATCACATAGGGTTTGCTCAGTAAAATGATACAGGTGATAGGGTATCTGCCATCCCTTCCATTGTTCCCATGTCTTCCGGGCATCCGTTCCTGCATAGTTGGGCACGTCGACCACCAGAAGCCCGCCCGGCTTCAGCCACTCCCATGTTTTCTTGAGATACAACTGCGGGTCAGGTGTGTGTTCCAGAAAATGCCACATGGTAATAATATCCCAGGATTCGCTTTCATAAGGCAGACATGCTATGTCGCCGGTCTTCACCGGTATCTCAAGTATTCCCTTCACGTAGGCGGCTGCATCCTCAGACATGTCAAATCCTTCCACGTGGTAACCGTAATTGCGGCAGGCGAGGAGGAAATAGCCCATTCCGCATCCAATATCAAGCAGCCGTCCACTCTTCTTTATACTACGGAAAAAGCGCACGCGGTGATCCTCGTGGGACAGTCGCCGTTTCATCTCCGATGATCCCGGTTCTAAACCCTTGTCATACTGCTCCTGAAAGTAACTGCTTTGGTAAAGGGCGTCCCGCTCATTTTGATCAGGGCGAGGATCAAGAATACCCAGACCACAATCCGAGCATCTGTAAACACTCCAATGACCCTGCTGGTACAACAATGTGCGTTTCTCGCTGTTGCAAAGAACACATCTTGTGTCGGCGCGTTCCATCGATTCATCCCTTTTTTTGTTCTTGATAGTTCTCCCGCATTGCCTGGCGGGTAACCCTGTATTTGATCAATTTTGCCTCGGCCTTTGCCCTGTCCTTAAGAAAGGGTATCGTTAAATTAAGCATCGCTATCCGCCAGCGTGCCTGCAGGAGGCTTGCCCTCCTGATGCGTGCGATGCTGTCGGGCAGATAATGTTTGTCATAAAAGAGGAGCTCTGCGCTTGTTTTCTTCCGCCATAATTCCGGAAGCGGAGTTTGACGCTCACTCTGCCCCCCCAGATGGATGACAACCGCTGATTCTATATAACCGATCTCGAACCCTGAGTTCCTGATTCTCAGGCACAGATCCTGATCCTCGCCGTAAAGGAAGAAGTCTTCATCGAACCCGCCGACAGCTTTCATCACGTCGGAACGAACAATCATGCTTGAGCCCTGAACGCAGGCTATGGAACCTTTAAGGGACGATAGCTCACGGCCAGTATACTTCTGTCCGGGATACCCGTAAGAGACCGATTCGTGGCGCGTGCCGTCAGGATTGATTAATTTCGTGCCCGCGAGACCGATGTGCGGCATTGCATCCATATGCGATGTGGCTCCTCTGAATGCCCCTGACACCACCTCGGTATCCGGGTTGAGGAAAAAGATGTATCGTCCCCTGCACCATGGCAGGACTTGGTTGTTGGCGGTAGCGAATCCCCTGTTTTCGGTGTTTACAATGAGGCTGACGGAAGGGAAATTTTTCCGGATCAAGGCCGTACTGCCATCTGTAGATGCATTGTCAATGACAAATACCTCTTTGCTGACATCATCAGCCGCAGTGACCGAGGAGAGGCAAGTTCCAATCAGGTCTGATGTGTTATATGATACGATGACAATAGACAAATCCATGATATTTATGAAGGTCGTTCCAGTAACTCATCATAGATGAGTTCGTATTTTCTTGCGACAGTCTCCCAAGAGTTATTCATGGCCGTCTCATAGGCAGCTTCTCCCATCCTTATCCTCAATTCTCTGTTCAAGAGAAGGCCTATTTTTTCGCTGATTGCATCTATATCCATTCTTTCTTCTATGACAAATCCATTGATGCCCTGTTTTACGATGTCCTTCGCACCAACATTGCCGCTCACTACGACGGGCAGGGAAGCAGCCATTGCCTCCCGGACGGTGATGGCGAATGTGTCGAATTTTGAAAGAATGGAAAATACATCACTGGCCATATATATAGGTCCGAGTTTTTCTCTGTGCACGCCGGCGAAAATGACATCGTCGCCAATTCCCATGCTCTTTGCCATCCGTCTGTATTTCTTTTCGTCACCTTTTCCCACGACGAGCAATTTTATTTTTTCTTCCGGGCAGTTCGCCTTCGTTTTTGCCACTGCCGCTATTAGTGGATCAAGGCCCTTGATATCAAAGTTCATGGAAACGAAAAGAATAACAACGTCAGATTGGTCTATTCCCCACAGGTTTCTTATTTCCTGACGGCATTGTTCTCGATCGAAACTTCGAAATCTTTCCAGATCAACGCCGGGGTGAATTACCTGTATTTTTTCCGGATCAACATTGTAGACCTGCAGAAACTTTTCCTTCGTCAAATGTGATACGGAGAGGAATCTTCTGCATCTCATATTCTTTATTAAAATCTTTTCCACCCACTCTGTGGCATGGTCATGAAGACTCATGTGTTTCTTGCGGACCTCATGAATCCAGAATCTGTGAGGAGTGCCATGCATCGTATACATATCGGCCTCAAATATTCTCTCATGGGTATGTATGAGATCAAAATGCATCCTCGCTATTTTGTTTCTTACGAAGCAGGCAAAACTGATTGTTGTCAGAAATTTTGGAAAGCTTATAATAGGAACTTTATGAAAGGTGATCCGATCAGACCGGGCATCCCACTGGTTGGCAAAGACATGAATATCATATCCGGGGTTGAGAGCAAGCCGTTCTGTCAATTCTGCAGCATATCCCTCCGCCCCGCCTATGAGACCATACTTGGGAATCACGACAGCGATTTTACGCACATCAGACATTGTCGCTGCTCTCTTCTTGTTGCGTCTCATTAAATTGACGGTATGCCACCTTGATGGCAGCTACACTACACCACCAGGACTCGTTCCATTCCATCGGGATATTATTGCTGTCAGAACGGCCGATAGCGGCATGATCATATTTTCTTGGTGTCATCTGCGGGTAATCATCGGTAATATCGTAAAGAAAAACATTGTCTTCCGGCTTCATTAAGGCTGCCAGTTTATTCCCCCAAATGGCTTCGGTGGTACAATTCCCATCAAAGGTTTGCAACACACCCGGCTTGTCCGGAGGATGGATCCGGATGGGAACTCGCTGCTCTTCCTGAAGGCGCGGTATTTGGACCAAGTGATGTATCTTGTCTTTAATCTTTTCGAACATTGATTGCTTGGGTTTCTCATCAAATTCATCGCTTTCGAACGGTGGAGCATTCCAGCGGCGGACATGCGCGTGCAGCGGCAGGATATCGTGCATATGGAAGAGGGCGTCTATCCGGTCCGAACGCATGATATGCTTGTCAATAAACCAGCGGGCGAAATCTTCCGTATGGAGACTGTCTAAAAAATAGATGTTGTAATCGGATGGTGTTGCAGCCGATATTCTCCTCGCATCTCCTACATAGGATTCGACAAAGGCATCCACATCATATTGTTTGAAAAGTTTGACTGCTGCTTTTGCAGCTTTGGCATCCAATTCAAAGGTATCAACCTTACCCCATTTATTTTGTTTCAAAGCCATCGCCATAAACATGGTCGCATAGCCGGAAGCTGTTGAAACCTCCAGAATGCGCCGGGGTTTTAAGTAACGGATCAGGCAGTACAGGATCTGACCGGAAAACCAGTCATACTGTCCGGTCGTCGGAAACATATTTTTATTGTAGCGATTTTCAGGCAAGAATTCCAGGGATTCTGTTTCAGAACCGAACTGCTCAATAGCTGTTTTGATGGCTTTTTGAATATCCATTTTAATCCTTATTTGTTTGCAGTTGACACAAATACAAGCACCTCAAGCTAGGTTTCGGCCGGAACAAAATGGTGATGTATCCTCATTTCTATTGAGGCGCCATAAAATAGTCATGATTGCAAGTATGATGTAAAACACGATTGCCGAGGCACTAAACAGAAAAACAGGTTCCGCTACTCCGATTGTGAAGTAAGCGCTGAATGAAATGGCCATGCACTCCGCATAGCCTTTGATTTCTTCATCTCTTGCATATTTCATGGTTTTCCAACATATTTTTCCGAAGGCGAAAATTATGGATAAAAATAATATCAGACCAATCACGCCGAGCCTTACCGCAATGTCCAACAACAGATTATGGGGTGTGTAAACTGTTGCAGGTCTATATTCTTCTGGTAGTCTTTTCATATACAAATTTTTATCAATATCATTGACAAATGTTTGCATGCCGAAGCCGATTCCCGTTAATGGATAATCCTTGATCACTTCATAGGTGAAATAATTGATTTTCAGACGTTCCTTGAAAGAGTTGGCAATCATTCTATCTTGCGAGGGGAACCACATGAGAATTACTGCTATGGCCAGCACGAAAAGCAGCAGGATCTTTTTTGCCTTGATAAATAATTGGATGATTATTGCAATAATCAGAGCAACAAAAGTCCCCCTGCACTGAGTCAAGATCGTAGCGATTAATGTTGGAATCATGCAGGTGATGATAGCCACATGGCGATACAAACGAAACTCCTGATAAGATAAGTGCAAACATAAGATGATGGCAAAGACCGTAATTGTTCCGATAAAATTTACAGGAAGTTCCGTTGACCAGTTAACCGAGTTGCTCAATAAAAATCCAAACCTCGTTGCATGGATCGAATCACCAATGATCACATAGTAATAAAACATTCCCACTAACGAAAAAGCAGCGGCTGAAATTACAACCGTCCATGACAGTATGGCAAGCCTCTTCCTCGAGTTGAAAAAATTGATCAATAAAAAAAAGAGGATGATATGATTTACCAAATGCCCCCATACATCATGGAGGCTATTTTCTATATTCAGCGCCCAGAAAATACTTAGAAATGACCATAACAAAAAAAGCATCAAGGGGTATGTTAGGGGTGTTTTGAATATAAATCGATTTCGTTTGAAAACAATTAAAACCAGTACAATTAAAATTGTAAGATAAAAACTTATATTCGTGATTGCAGTTGTATGCGGGAAAGGATTGCAAAAAATGAATATACAAATCAATACGGGAATGCACTGATTAAGAAATGCAAATACCCGCTGATATCTATTCTGGAAGTTAAAAATGGAGAGTTGGTTCATACTGTTGTAATTTTCTCCGTTTCTGCTGTTGTGAACGAAAATCCATTTTGCCCCAGACCTGTCCTTAAAACTTGTGCCACATTTAGAGTTAGATTTCTGCCATGGTTGTCAGGTTAGAAAATGGGTTGAAAAAACGATGGTTCCCAATAGCACAGGTAACGTTTTATTTAAAATGGTGAACAAACGTTCAATCGCACAAAAACTCTTCATGAATATTTTCTATTATTTTTCTGAAATCTAAAATCCAACTGAAAAGCGGCATCTCATGAATGCGTTTCGGCCCATCAGCGCTTCGTAAGTTCGAAGATACCGCAACCATAATGACAGCCAAAGTTGTTTACCACGGATTTCTCGTCAAGAACCGCATGGGTGATAAGTCGATTTTCGTCGTTTATATAAGAGAAAGAATCTATGTCGTAGCGTCCCTCCATGAGACGAAGCAAGTAGGCAACAGAAAAGACCCGGTGGGCATTGAACTCGATCCGCTGTTCGCCGATGGGAACGGAAAAATAGAATTTACCGCCCTGTTTTAGCATTCTGAACATATTGTCCCAGCCGACGAGATGGCCTCGATAGTTCAAACGATCCCCGTAGCGTCCGAGGCCGAAGTGTTCCATGGCGTGCAGGCACGAAAGGGAGTCGCAGTAATCGACGAAAGAAAAATCTGTAGCCGTGAGGTCTGCCCGGGTAAAGTGGATGTTGGCAATATCGAGATTTTGGCCGCGGACATCAAAAACCTCTACTTCCCGGAAAGAAGCTAAATGTCCCACGAACCCGTCGATACGGGAACCGATGTCCACATGCCTTGATGGGCGTTTCATCTTAAAAATCTTCTGGGCGACAAGGAGATCCTGGAGGAAATAATGCTCAGCGATGGCGCCGCTTTCTTCATCCCTTTCTTCGAGACAGGGATAAAGCTTGGCGAAGGGGAAATCTTTCCCCATCTTTTCCGCTTGGGCCCTGATCTCCGCGTATTCACGCAGAAAGGTGGGGAACTTCTTTAAGAAAACAAAAAAAGGCATCCCTTTAACAGATATCATGAAACGCATAAGCGCTATTAACACAACTTCTTATTAATTTCATCATATTAATCATCAGGCAACTGTGCTATAAAAAACATTGTAAAATGTAATTATAAACCTCAATGCATTTGATTTTAAATCATTTCCTGATTAAGGCGGAGTTATATGATTCCCGACATTGCTTATTTGATCTTGAACTACAACCCGGCCGGCGAACAGAAGGCAACGGACGTCTTGAATGACGCCATAGACACTTTCTACCAGCGGAAGAGTAAACATTTGAGATGCGACGTTTTTCTGTTAGACCAGGGTTCAACATTCAATCACAGGAGTTGGTTGATTGAAAAACAGAACCAGTTCGGGTTTTCCACGATTTTCCTCAATCGTAACATCGGCATCAGCCGGGCCATAAATCTGTTCGTCAGGACATGCAAGTCGCCTGTCATAGGATTAATCACCTCCGATGTTGTGATCACCACCGGAATGGATGAAGATTTATACGAAAAGGTGCAAATTCCGGAAGTTTATCAGGCGACATCCTTTACAGATAAAAGTGATATTGATTATCAGACATGGCTGCCATCCGAACCTTATGGATCTGATCGTGTCGATCTGGGCCAACTCAGGGCAGAAAAGACCTCCTTGTTAGAACCGCTTTTTAACGGCAAATCGAAAAATTATCTACGCTGCATCGGGGTTGAATTGAATGTCATGTTCTGGAGAAAATCTATTTTTGAAAAGGTCGGCTATTTCGACGAACAGTGGAAAGCCTCCTACGAAAATAATGACTTTTCCCTCAGGTGTTTTATGGCTGGCGGCTGCACCGGTATTAGTATGGATTCCTTTCTGTGGCATTACCACAAGGTGACGGAGAAGAATCAATCAAAAGATAGGAGTCATGAGGGGTATCTGGATAACTGGCCAATGGAAACAAAAAAGATATGGGACCGCAAATGGCCTCAAATAGATTCATATATCAGTATATATAAACCATTAAAAAACAAATCAATTGCAAACTATCCGAAGTTTTATGAGACGTTCAAACACAATACCTATTTGCCATATGAACAGGCCATCGACTACTTCTAACGGGTCAACAAGCATATATGAGTAAATTACGAAATCGTATTCTTTTGCTGGAAACACCGATGGGAGTTCTTCAGAAGACGCTCAAGGTCATCAGGAAACGCGCAGAATTTAAAACAGACATCTGTGACCATCTGGCGACACTTTTCTTCGAGTGTCTCGGACTCGAACCCCGGTTAATTGTTGAACTGGGAGCCGGGGATGGTGAATCGACTTTTGTGTTAGAACGAGTGGCAAAGCTCTGGAACGCTAAATTGGTAAGTGTAGATATCGAAGATCGCAAAGAAGTAGCTTCGTATAAAAATCGCCATTTTCTTAAAATGGATGATATTGAATTTGCGAGATATTTCAAGGATTGGTGTAAAGAAAACGGTATCGAGCCCCACATCGATATCCTTTTCATAGATACCAGCCACTTATATGAACATACCTTACGTGAGATTAAGGCTTGGTTTCCCTTCTTATCAGCACGATCAAAGGCCATCTTTCACGATACCAATCTAAGGAAAGTCTTTATAAGGAAGGATGGCAGCCGTGGCAAAGGATGGAACAATGAGCGGGGTGTGATAAGGGCGATTGAAAACTATTTTGACCAGTCCTTCGCTGAAGAAACAGATTTTATCGACTATAAAAAGGGATGGCTGATCAGGCATTACACCCATTGCAACGGATTGATGATATTGGATCGCTATCATGAATAAAATCCCCCTTTCGGTAGCTATCATCACGAAAGATGAGGCAGCCAATCTACCTAATTGCCTCAAAAGCCTTTACTTTGCAGCGCAAATTGTCGTCGTCGATTCCGGCAGTACAGATGATACTGTTAAAATTGCATCTGACTTCGGCTGTAATGTGTTTGTTGAATCCTGGCGGGGAGGTTTTGGGGCGCAAAAGCAGTTAGCCATTGATCAATGCCTGCAACCCTGGATTCTTGTTCTCGATGCTGATGAGCTTATTCCTCCGGAGACGGCCTCAAAAATCAAGCAAATTATCTCAAACACAGACTTCAAAACGGCCGGCTACAGTTTCCCGCGAAAAAATTTTTTCCAGGGGCGATGGATCCGGCATGCTGGGTGGTGGCCGGACCAAATCATCAGACTTTTTCAAAAGAATCTCGGTCACATGACAGCAGCCACAGTTCACGAGGCCATAGAAGTGAAGGGATCTATCGAGGCACTGGACGTTCCGATCGAACATTTTACGGAAAGCAAGCTCAGCAGTATTCTCCTGAAAATCGATCACTATTCTACCCTTGGGGCAGAAGAGGCTT